>JAFDWN010000060.1 GCA_018268465.1 Actinomycetota bacterium | reverse complement strand
CCCGGCGTGCGGGCTCGCCGCGTTGCTGCCGTCGAACCCGGGCATCACGCCGAATGTGAAGCCACTGCGAAGATTTCGCGAAAGTCACGCAGAGTATTCACCCTCGACAGGGAAGCAGGGTGGGGGCTGGCGACGGGCGCGGAGGCGCGGAAGCAGCGCCCCCCGGGGGGCAAGACGCGCGCGGACCGGGGTGGACCCGGCCGGACCCGTCGATGTTCTAAAGCCAGGTGTCGGGCGTGGCGGCGGTGAGAAACGCCTCGAGATCGTCGCGCCACTGCGCGGGACTGTTCTTGTCGGGTTCGATCCCCGTGTACTCACCCCGGTAAAACAGCAACGGCCGGGGTTTCTGGGGTCGCCACTGCTCTTCGCGCAAGCGCTCATCGGCTGCCTGATGCTCTTCGCGCAAGCGCTCATCGCCTGCCACATCTGACAGCGAGTGCACCAAGCCGAACACCACGAAGTGGTCGCCGCCGTCATGCACCGAATGCACCGTGCAGTCGACGTGGGCGAGCGTGCCGGCGATCACCGGGGAGCCGAGCTTCGAGGGGGTCCAGTCGATCTCGGCGAACTTGTCGGCGACCTTCGAGCCGAAGCGAGCCGAGACGGCCTTTTGCTTCTCGTGCAGGACGTTCACGCAGAACCGTCCGGACGCTTCGATGGACTTCCACGACCGGGACACCTTCGTCGGGCAGAACAGCACCAGCGGCGGGTCGAGGGACAACGCGGCGAAGGATTGGCAGGCGAACCCGACCGGTTCGCCGTCGTGGACCGTCGTGATCACGGTGATACCTGTGCAGAACTGTCCGAGCACCGTGCGGAAGGTTCGGGGATCGATCGGCGCCGACGTCATCGTGGGATGCAATCCGGGCGGAGAACCCTCCGATGGCACATCCGAGGTCACGAACCGTTCGTGCCGACGCTGAAGTCGTGGCCCCACAGGCTCACCGCGGTGCTCTCACGCGCGATCCAGTCGGCGTCGTCGACCTGGCGCCCTTCGCAGCCGAATTCGACGTCGAACCCGCCCGGCGTCTTCATGTAGAACGACAGCATCAGGTCGTTGACGTGGCGACCCAGCGTCGCCGACATCGGCACCTTCCGGCGCAGCGCGCGGTCCAGACACAGACCCACGTCGTCACTGTTCTCCACCTCGATCATCAGGTGGACGATGCCGCTGGGGGTGGGCATCGGCAGGAACGCCAGGCTGTGGTGGCGCGGGTTGCACCCGAAGAAGCGCAGCCACGCCGGCGGACCGTCGGCCGGCCTGCCGACCAACTGAGGGGGCAGCCGCATGGAGTCACGCAGTTTGAAGCCGAGGACATCGCGGTAGAAGTGCAGCGCCTCGCCGTCGTCGCGGGTCGACAACACAACGTGGCCCAATCCCTGTTCGGCGGTGACGAACCGGTGCCCGTACGGGCTGACCACGCGGCGGTGTTCCAGCGCGGCTCCGTGGAAGACTTCCAGCGAGTTGCCCGAGGGATCCTGGAAGCGGATCAACTCGTCGACGCGGCGGTCGGCCAGTTCGGCCTGCGTGGCCTCCTTGTACGGCACACCCTCCATGTCGAGACGGTCGCGGATACCCTGCAGTCCTTCGGCATTGGCGCACTCCCAGCCCGCCTCGGCGAGCCGGTCCCTGGTGCCCGGCACGATCACCAGGCGGGCCGGGAAGTCGTCCATCCGCAGGTAGAGCGCGCCGTCCACGGTGCCCCTGCCCTCGACCATGCCGAGCACCTTCAACCCGTACTCGCGCCACGCGGGAACGTCGGTGGACTCGATTCGCAGATATCCCAGTGACCGGATGCTCATGATCTAGCCTCCCAGAAAGTCGATGGTCAGCTTGTTGAACTCGTCGAACTTCTCCAGCTGGGCCCAATGCCCGCACTGGCCGAACACATGCAGCTGGACCCGCGGGATCTGCTTGAGCGCCACCAGCGCACCGTCGAGCGGGTTGACGCGGTCCTCCCTGCCCCAGATCAGCAGTACGCGCTGACGCAGCCGGTACACGTCACGCCACATCATCCCCAGTTCGAAATCGGGCCCGGCGAACGACTTCCCCATCGCGCGCGTGGCGGCCAGCGACTCAGGTGTGCTGGCGATCGCGAACCGCTCCTCGACGAGTTCCGGGGTGATGAGGCTCTGGTCGAAGACCATGATCCGCAGGAACTTCTCCAGATTCTCCTTGGTGGGCTGTGCCGAGAATCGGCCCAGCAGTTTCACCCCCTCGGTGGGGTCGGGGGCGAACAGGTTCACCGAGAGCCCGCCCGGACCCATCAGCACCAGCCGACCCGCCCGGTCCTGATGATCGAGGGCGAACCGCACCGCGGTACCGCCCCCGAGCGAATTGCCCACCAGCGCAGCGCGTTCGATGCCAAGGTGGTCGAAAAGGCCGCGCAATGCGGTGGCGCTGTAGCGGTTGTACTGCTCGTGTTCGGTGTGCTTGTCGGAGTGGCCGTAGCCGGGCTGGTCGACCGCGAGGACGTGGAAGTGCTCGGCCAGCACCGCGATGTTGCGCCCGAAGTTCGACCAGCTGGACGCGCCGGGGCCGCCGCCGTGCAGCAGCACGATCGTCTGCGCGTGCCCTTCGCCGGCTTCGTGGTAGTGCAGGCGCATACCTTCGCGAACCTGAGCGAACCGGGAGGTGGATTCGAAGGTGAGTTCCGGAACCGAGACCGTCATGTCAGTCGCCGATCAGACCATCGTGTCCTGCGGAGGCAGCCCGAACTCGTTGTTGCCGAAGATCAGGTAAGCCCGCTCGGGATCGTTGGCGGCGTGCACCCGGCCGGCGTGGGCGTCGCGCCAGAAGCGCTGGATCGGCGCGCTGTTGGACAGTGCGGTGGCGCCCGATGCCTCGAAGAGACGGTCGATGGACGCGATCGCTCGGCCGGTGGCGCGCACCTGGTCACGGCGGGCCCGCGCGCGCAGGTCGAAGGGGATCTCGTGGCCTGCCGACAGCAGGGCGTACTCGTCGGCGACGTTGCCGATGAGCTGGCGCCACGCAGCGTCGATATCGCTGGCCGCTTCGGCGATGCGGACCTTCGCGAACGGGTCGTCCTTGGCTTTCTCCCCCGCGAACGCCGCCCGGACCCGCTTGCCCTGATGCTCCACATGCGCCCCGTATGCGCCGTAGGCCATGCCGACGATGGGCGCCGAAATCGTGGTCGGATGCACCGTTCCCCACGGCATCTTGTAGACCGCGGCGGTGTTGGTCTGCAAACCGCCCGCGGTGCGGTCGTTCATGGACTTGTAGGACAAGAACCGGTGCCTGGGCACGAACACGTCCTTGACCACCACGGTGTTGCTGCCGGTGCCCCGCAGCCCGACCACGTGCCACACGTCGTCGATTCGGTACTCGGTGCGGGGGATCAGGAAGCTGCCGAAATCGACCGGCCTGCCGTCCTTGATGACGGGACCGCCGAGGAAGGCCCATGTGGCGTGGTCACACCCCGAGGACCAGTTCCAGGCGCCGTTGACCAGATAACCGCCGTCGACCACTTGACCGGCGCCCATCGGGGCGTACGACGACGACACCCGCACGGTCGGATCGTCACCCCAGACCTCCTCCTGGGCCCGCTGGTCGAACAGCGCCAGGTGCCAGTTGTGGACGCCGATGATCGAGCTGACCCACCCGGTCGAACCGCAGGCACTGGCCAGCCGGCGCACGGCTTCGTAGAAGACGGTGGGGTCGCATTGCAGACCGCCCCACTGCTGCGGCTGCAGCAGCCGGAAGAAGCCGACGTCATCGAGCGCTTTGACGGTCTCGTCGGGCAGCTTGCGCAGGTCCTCGGTGGTCTGGGCGCGCTCCCGCAGTTGGGGCAGCAGGTCGTCGATGCCCGTTAGGACGGCCTGCACGTCGCGTTGTTCAATGGACGTCACTGACTTGTCTCCTGCCGGGAGTTGAGGTTGCGATGAGCGCTTGCGCGAAGAGCCGAGGGGTCGCGATGAGCGCTTGCGCGAAGAGCCGAGGGGTTGCGATGAGCGCTTGCGCGAAGAGCCGAGGGGTCGCGATGAGCGCTTGCGCGCAGAGCCAACGGCATAGACAGAGATTAGAACACGTTACGATTTGTGTCGAGAAGGCCCGCTCCACACGCGCCGGACCTGCACAAGCGCATTTTTGTAACATGTTCTAGTTGTGACGTGGATGGACCGAGAAAGGGCGCCAACGTGCCGGATGCCGTGACCGACGAACCGCTCGGCAGCCATGTCCTGGAATTGCAGATCGCCGACGTCATCGCCGAGACGCCCGACGCGCGCTCGCTGGTGTTCGCGGTTCCCGACGGAACGGACATCCCCGCCGACCGGCTGCGCTATTCGCCGGGCCAGTTCCTGACGCTGCGCGTGCCCAGCGACCGCACCGGATCCGTCGCCCGCTGCTACTCGCTGTGCAGTTCGCCGTACTCCGGGGACCCCATGACCGTCACGGTCAAGCGCACCGCCGGCGGCTACGCCTCGAACTGGCTGTGCGACAACGCCCACCCCGGCATGCGGATCCACGTGCTTGCACCATCGGGCACATTCGTCCCGAACACGCTGGACACCGACTTCCTGCTGCTTGCGGCGGGCAGCGGCATCACGCCGATGATGGCCATCTGCAAATCGGCGCTCTCCGAGGGCAGCGGCAAAGTGACACTGATCTATGCCAATCGCGACGAGAAGTCGGTCATCTTCTCCGGCGGGCTGCGGGACCTCACGGACAAGTACCCCGAACGACTGACCGTCGTGCACTGGCTCGAGACGGTGCAGGGTATGCCCAACGCGGCCGCACTGCGCGGGCTCACCACGCCCTACACGGGCCGGGAAGCGTTCATCTGCGGACCGGGGCCGTTCATGGCGGCCGCCGAGGATGCGCTCACCGAGATCGGCACACCGGCCGAGCGCATCCACATCGAAGTGTTCAAGTCACTCGCCTCGGACCCCTTCGCCCAAGTCGTCATCGCCGCCGACGACGGCGACGAAGGTCCGGCGGCCGCGATCGTCACCCTCGACGGTGTGCGCCACGAACTGAGCTGGCCGCGCAACGCCAAACTGCTCGACGTCCTTCTCGACAAGGGACTCGACGCGCCCTTCTCCTGCCGCGAAGGCCATTGCGGCGCATGCGCAGTCCTCAAGAAAACCGGTGACGTCGAGATGGAGGTCAACGACGTCCTCGAACAGTCCGACCTCGACGAGGGGCTGATCCTGGGCTGCCAGGCGCGGCCACGATCGGATTCGGTCGAAGTCACCTACGACGAATAGCCGAGTTGACCGCAAGCGCCCACAGCCCACGACCGATTCGGCCTAGGCTCGCCACCGTGAGCACTGCCACGCCGAGGGTCGAGTCGCCGGAGGCGCTCACGCGGGCACTGGAAGCCACCGGCTACCTCGCCGACGACGCCGTGGCGATGGCCGCGTTCCTGGCGGTGCGCATGGGCCGGCCGCTCTTCTGCGAGGGCGAACCCGGCACCGGCAAGACCTCCCTGGCGACCGCGCTCGCCGAGGCGTTCGGCCTGCCGCTCATCCGGCTGCAGTGCCACGAGGGCATCGACGCCGCGCAGGCGCTCTACGACTGGGATTTCCCGCGTCAACTGCTTCACCTGCGCACACTGGAGGCGGCCAGCGACGGCCACCTCGACGCCGACGCGGCGGAACGTTCCCTGTACGCCGCGCGGTTCCTGCTCGCCCGGCCCCTGCTGCAGGCTCTCACCGAGGCCCCCTGCGTACTGCTGGTCGACGAAATCGACCGCGCCGACGACGAATTCGAGGCATTCCTGCTGCAGGTACTCGACGAGAACGCGGTCGCCATCCCCGAATACGGCGAGGTGCGGGCGGCGGTGCCGCCCATCGTGGTGCTGACCTCAAACCGCACCCGCGAGGTGCACGACGCGCTCAAACGTCGGTGCCTCTACATCTGGCTCGACCACCCCGACCTGGCCCGTGAAATCGCCATCCTGCACCGCCGGATCCCGGGCATCGCCACCGCACTGGCCGATCAGGTGGCCGCAGCCGTACACGCCCTGCGCGCGATGGAACTGCTCAAACCGCCCGGCGTCGCCGAATCGCTGGACTGGGCACGGGCACTGCGCGAACTCGACCGCGACGTCCTCGACGCCCAGACCGCCGCCGCCACATTGGGTGCGGTCCTGAAATACCGAGAAGATCTCGAACGGGTCGCCAGGGCGGGACTCGACCGGCTGCTCGCGGGCTGACGCGTGAACGATCCGCTCGTCGGGTTCGCCGGCTTCGCCCATGCCCTCTCGGCCGCCGGACTGCCGGTCGGACCGCACGCCGTCGAGACGTACACCAGAGCGCTGCGCCACGTCGACATGAGCGACGTCAGCCAGGTGTACTGGGCGGGCAGGGCCACCCTGTGCCGCAACCCCGACGACACCGCCCGCTACGACGTGACGTTCGAAAGCTGGTTCGGCCGAACACCGTTGACGTTGACGACGGCAAGACGCCCGCGGCCGCGCCGGGCGCGGATCGCCGCGCTCGACGTCGCCGGCGGCGCCACTGCCGGTGACGAGGCGCCGCACGTCCGCGTCGCGGCCGACGACACCGACATCCTGCGGCACCGCGACATCGCCGAACTCACCGATGCCGAACGGGCACACCTCGCCGAACTCATCGCCGCCCTGCGACCGCATCCGCCCACCCGTCCGGCGTTGCGGTTCGGACCCTCCCGTCGCGGTCCCGTCGATCCGCGGCGCACCATGCGCGACATGATCACCGCCGGCGGCGAACCCGTGCGGCCCCGGCACCACCGCACCCGGACGCGGCCGCGGCGCACGGTGTTGCTGATCGACGTCTCGGGCTCGATGAGTCCGTACGCCGACGCGCTGCTGCGGTTCGCCCACGTGGTCACCCGCAGCAACCCGGCAGGTACCGAGGTGTTCTCGCTGGGTACCCGGATGACCCGCCTGTCACGAGCCATGCGGATGCGCGACCCGGAACTGGCGCTGGCCGCTGCGGGACGGGCGGTACCCGACTGGGCCGGAGGCACCCGGCTGGGTGAGACGATGCGGGCGTTCCTGGACCGCTGGGGCAGGCGCGGCACAGCCCGCGGCGCGGTGGTGGTGATCTTCTCCGACGGCTGGGAGCGCGGCGACCCGGCCCTGCTCGCCGAACAGATGGCAGGTCTGCGCCGGCTCGCGCGCGCGGTGTTCTGGGTCAACCCACACGCCGGGGGCGAAGGCTACCTGCCGGTCCAATCGGGAATCGTCGCCGCCTTGCCGCACACCGACCGATTGCTGGCCGGGCACAGCCTGGCGACACTGCAGCAATTGCTGAGCCACGTCCGCGACGCCTAGGCGGAGACCAGTGCGGCTGCCCGAGAACCGGTTTCAGCGTTTCGGGCGTCCCCCGCGCCCGGTCGGAGCAGAGTAGACCCATCCAGCTCACATCTCGCTGACGCACGGCAACGTTTGGAGGCTCGATGCGTATCACTGTCACCGTCGACGGCACCACCTACACAGACGAGGTCGAGCCGCGACTACTACTCGTGCACTATCTGCGTGACCGCCTCGGCAAGGTGGGCACCGTCGTCGGATGCGACACCAGCAACTGCGGCGCGTGCACCGTCCATCTCGACGGTCACAGCGTCAAATCGTGCGCGGTGCTCGCCGTGCAAGCCGACGGCGCCGACATCCTCACCGTCGAGGGCTTGGCGCGGGACGGGCAGCTACACCCGATCCAGGAGGCCTTCCGCGACAACCACGCGCTGCAATGCGGCTTCTGCACACCCGGGATGATCATGCAGACCCTCGACCTGCTCGCCGAGGAACCCGACCCCGACGACGAGACGGTGCGCCACGGCCTCGAAGGCAACCTGTGCCGGTGCACCGGCTACCAGAACATCGTCTGCGCGGTGCAGGATGCGGCACGGCGCCTGCGCGGCAGAGCGTCCGCCGAGCCACCGGCCGACGCCACCACCTCGTCCGCGGCCGAACTCGCCGGAGGGGTCCGATGACCGCCACCGCCGAACCCGAGGTGGGCAAGCCCCGCCGCCGCAAGGAGGACGAACACCTCATCACCGGGCGGACCCGGTGGACCGACAACCTCGTACTGCCCGGCATGCAGTATCTGGCGATCCTGCGCAGTCCGGTCGCCCACGCCCGCATCACCGCGATCGACACCGCGCAGGCCCGCACCATGCCCGGGGTGGTGGCGGTGTTCACCGGCGCCGACCTCGCCGCCGAGCAGGGCAGTCTGCCCTGTGCCTGGCCGATCACCGCAGACATGAAGGCACCGGCCGCGCCGTCGCTGGCCGTGGACACCGTCAACTTCGCCGGCGAGGCCGTCGCCGTGGTCGCCGCACGCAGCCCATACGAAGCGCACGACGCACTCGAAGCCATCGCAGTCGACTACGACGAACTGCCGGTGGTGCTCGACCTGGGGGGCGCTGCCGCCGACGGCTCCGACCTCGTCCACCCCGACCTGGGCACCAACATCAACGCGACGTGGACGTTCGACTCGGCAGAGGCAGGCACCGGCGGTGACGTCGAAGCGGCCATCCGCGACGCGGAAGTACTGGTAACCCGGACCTTCCGCCAGCAGCGGCTGATCCCCGCGTTCATGGAGCCCCGTTCGGTCGTCGTCGATCCGACCGGATCCCAGATCACAGTCTGGTCGGCCACCCAGATCCCGCACATCCTCAAGCTCATGCTGGCCATGACGCTGGGCATCTCCGAAACCCGACTGCGCGTCATCGCCCCCGACGTCGGCGGCGGCTTCGGCGGCAAGCTTCAGGTGACCCCCGAGGAAGTGATCGCGCTGCTGGTCGCGCGCCGGCTGGGCAAGCCGGTGAAATACACCGAGTCACGCGGCGAATCCATGGTCGCCGCGCACCACGGCCGCGACCAGATCCAGAAACTGACCCTCGCGGCACGCCGCGACGGCACCGTCACCGGCCTGAAGGTGGAACTGCTCGCCGACATGGGCGCCTACCTGCGGCTGGTCACCCCCGGTGTGCCGATCCTCGGGGCGTTCATGTTCAACGCCATCTACAAATTCCCGGCCTACCACTTCACCTGCACCAACGTCTTCACCAACAAGGTCCCCACCGACGCCTACCGCGGCGCCGGACGCCCCGAGGCGACCTTCGCGATCGAACGGATGATGGACGAGCTGGCAGCCGAACTGTCCCGCGATCCCCTCGATGTCCGACGGCAGAACTGGATCGCCCACGAGGAGTTCCCGTTCGACACCGTCGCGGGCCTGACCTATGACTCCGGCAACTACGAGGCCGCCACCGCGCAGGCGACCCACCTGTTCGGCTACGACGACCTGCGCCGCGAGCAGACGCGGCGGCGCGAGCGCCGGGACCCCGTCCAGCTGGGCATCGGGGTGTCGACGTTCACCGAGATGTGCGGGCTGGCACCGTCACGCACGCTGGGCGCGCTGTCCTACGGTGCCGGCGGCTGGGAGCACGCGGCCATCCGGGTGCTGCCCACCGGCAAGGTCGAGGTCGTCACCGGCTCCTCCGCACACGGGCAGGGCCACGAGACGGCCTTCAGCCAGATCGTCGCCGACCACCTTGGGGTGGCCTTCGAGGACGTCGAAGTGCTGCACGGCGACACCCAGAGTTCGGCGCGCGGCCTGGACACCTACGGCTCCCGCTCCCTTGCCGTCGGTGGGATCGCGGTGGTGAAGGCCGCGGACAAGGTCATCGCCAAGGCCAAACCCATCGCGGCGCACATGATGGAATGCGCCGACGACGACGTGGAGTTCGTCGCGGGCCGGTTCCGGGTGCGCGGCACCGAGAAGTCCGTGGGAATCCCCGATGTGGCACTGGCCGTGTTCGCCGCCCACGATCTGCCCGACGGCGTCGAACCGAATCTGGACTCCGAGGCGACCTACGATCCGGACAACTTCTCGTTCCCGCACGGCACCCATCTGTGCGCCGCGGAGGTCGACACCGAAACCGGCGGGGTGAGCATCCGCTCCTACGTCTGCGTCGACGACATCGGACACGTGATCAACCCGCTCATCGTCGACGGGCAGGTGCACGGCGGCCTGGCGCAGGGGATCGCGCAAGCGCTGTTCGAGGAAGCCCGCCACGACGAATCCGGGACGCTGCTATCGGCCTCGTTCGCCCAGTACCTGGTGCCGTCGGCGGTCGACCTGCCGTCGTTCACCACCGGGCGAACCGAAACCCCGGCCACCGGAAACCCGTTGGGGGTCAAGGGAGTCGGCGAGGCAGGCACCATCGCGTCCACCCCGGCCGTCGTGAATGCGGTGATCGACGCGGTCCGTCATCTCGGTGTGGCCGACATCGAGATGCCCTGCTCACCCATGCGGGTGTGGCAGGCCATCCAGAACGCGCAGGGAGGCCGGCGATGATTCCGCCCGAATTCGACTACGTCGCGCCGGAAACCGTCGACGAGGCGGTCGCGGCTCTGGCGGCAGCCGGTGAGGACGCCAAGGTGATCGCGGGTGGGCAGAGCCTGATGCCCGTGCTGCGCCTGCGGCTGACCGCCCCGACCACCGTCGTGGACCTCCGCCGCGTCGCGGAGCTGCGCGGGGTACGTGAGGACGGGGACACCCTGGCGGTCGGCGCCATGGCGACGCACTACGAGGTGCTGCGCAGTTCGCTGGTGCACCAGCACGCCCTGCTGCTGGCGGAGGCGACCCGCACCGTCGCAGACCCGCAGATCCGCCACCGCGGCACGCTGGGCGGCGCACTGGCCCACGCCGATCCCGCGGGCGACCTGTGCGCCCCCGCTCTCGCCCTGGACGCCAGTCTGGTGATCGCAGGTCCGTCGGGTCGGCGCACGGTGTCGGCCGACGAGTTCTTCGTCGACTACTTCACGACGGCGTTGCAGCCCGACGAGATCCTCACCGAGATAAGGATTCCCAAACACAGCGGATGGGCGGCGCGCTACGAGAAGTTCAACCGCGTCGCACAGGACTGGTCGATCGTGGCCGTCGCCGCGACCGTCGACGTGGACGGCGGCGTGATCCGGCAGGCGCGGGTGGCGCTGACCAACATGGCGGCGGTGCCGGTGCGCGCCCGCGGGGTCGAGGACGCGCTCGTGGGCCAGGCCGCCGACGTCGACCTCATCGCGGCGGCAGCCGAGCACGCCGCCGAGGGCACCGATCCCGTCGCCGACGGCAACGCCGACGCCGAGTACCGAAGCCACCTCGCCAAGGTCCTGACCCGCCGCGCGGTAGTGGCGGCCGCCGGCGTCTAGCGCCGTCTAGCGCGGAAGGCCCAGGAGGCGCTCACCGGCCAGAGTCAGCAGGATCTGCTCGGTGCCCCCGGCGATGGTCAGGCAGCGGGTGTTGAGGAAGTCGTGCACCGTGTCGTCCTCGACCATGCCCGCGCTGTCGGCAAGCTCCATGCGGAACTCCGCGAGCGCCTGGCGGTGACGCACGCCGATGAGTTTGCGGGTGCTGGACTGCGCACCCGGGTCCTGCCCGCCGAGGGCCAGCTGCGCGATGCGCTGATCGAGTAGCGCACCCACCTGCGCGGTCACGATCAGCCTCCCCAGCCGGTCCTGCTCGGCCCCGTCGAGGTCACGTTCGGCGACAGTGCGCAGCAGATCCTCCATGGGATTGCCCAGCGCGGTGCCCTGCGCCATCGCGACCCGCTCGTTGGCCAGCGTGGTGCGCGCCAACCGCCACCCGTCGTCGACCCTGCCGACCACCATCGCGTCGGGTACGAACACGTCGTCGAAGAAGACCTCGTTGAACAGTTCCGCGCCGGTGATCTCGCGAAGCGGCCGAATCACGATGCCCGGCGAGGTCATATCCACCAGGAAGTACGTGATGCCCTTGTGCTTCGGGGCGTCCGGATCCGTCCTGGCCAGGCACACGCCCCAGTGCGCCTTGTGCGCGGCCGAGGTCCAGACCTTCTGCCCGCTGAGCCGCCAGCCCGGCCCCTCCTCTCCGTCCACCCGGACGGCCTTGGTGCGCAACGCGGCGAGATCCGAGCCCGCGCCCGGCTCACTGAACAACTGGCACCAGATCAGCTCACCGCGCAAGGTCGCGGGCACGAACCGTTCGATCTGCTCGGGGGTGCCGTATTCCAGCACCGTCGGAACGGCCCACCAGCCGATCACCAGATCCGGTCGCTGCACCCCGGCCGCGGCCATCTCCTGGTCGATGAGCAGTTGTTCGGCCGGCCCGGCGTCCCTGCCGAACGGCCGCGGCCAGTGCGGTGCGAGCAGGCCCGCGTCGGCGAGGGCGACCTGACGCTGCCCGGCAGGCACGGCCGCAACCGCCGCGACGGCCGCACCGACCTCCTCCCGCAGATGGGCCACCGAGTCGAGATCGATGTGCAGTTCCCGACGAGTCCCGCCGAGGGTCAGTGCGACGACGCGACGCAGCCACCGCGACCCGCCGCCGAGAAACTGCGAGATTCCATACGCGCGGCGGAGATACAGATGCGCATCGTGTTCCCAGGTGATGCCGATCCCGCCGAGCACCTGGATGCAGTCCTTGGCGTTGGCGGTGGCGGCTTGCGCGGCGGTCGCGGCGGCGACGGCGGCGGCGATAGACAGTTGACGGTCGTCGGCTTCCGCCGCGGCCCGCGCGGCGTCGGCCGCGGCGACCGACGCCTGCTCGGCGCGCAGGAGCATCTCCGCGCACATGTGTTTGATCGCCTGGAAGGCGCCGATCGGCCTGCCGAACTGTTCGCGGAGCTTGGCGTATCCGGTAGCGGTCGTCAACAGCCACCGGGCCACACCCGCCGCCTCGGCCGCCATCAGGGTGGCGGCCAGGTCCTCGACCCGCCGCGACGAAACGGCCAGCTCCTGCGCCGGTGCCGAGCGCAGCACCACGCGCGCCAGCGGCCGGGAGAAGTCGGTGGCGGGCAGCGCTTCGACCGTGACCCCGTCGGCGGCCGCGTCGACGAGCAGCCACCGGTCACCGGGTCCGGGCAGCAGCAGCACACCTGCGGGGTCGGCGCCGAGCACGCACCCGGCGGTGCCGGAAACGCAACCGTCCGCGACGGTCACCTCGGCGGTGAACGCCGCGCCCGCGGTGCGTTCGCCGCCGGCCAGCGCCTGCAGAAGGTGTGCGTCAGGCACCACCAGTGTCGCCAGCGCTGTCGTCGCCACCGGCCCCGGCACCAGCGCCGCGGCCGCTTCTTCGACCATCGCGCAGAGATCCTCCACGGTGCCGCCGGCGCCGCCGCGGTCCTCGGGGATCGCCACACCGAAGATCCCTAGTTCGGCCAGACCCCCGAACACCGCCCGCCATCCGGTGCCGTCGGTGCGCTCCATATCCCGCACCGCGGCCACCGCACCCGACACCGCAGCCCAGCTACGGACCAGTTCCCGGGCGGCAAACTGCTCATCGGTGATCGTCGCCGACATCTCCGGACTCCTAGCGTTGGAGAGAAAGCCCTGACACTTACTAGAACGTGTTCTAATAGTGCCAGCGTTCAACCGTCAAGTCGACCGACGTCGGTCCTGGACACGTCCATATCCAGTGGGCAACGAGGTGAGAAAATGGGGATCGGCATGCGTATCGTCTTCACCGAGTACGCACGATGAAGGAGTCACCCGCCGCATGCCGTCGCCAGCGCATTCCAACCCGTCCGCCGGGTCTGAGTCGCGACCGCGTGAAGTGATCAACGTGGCCGTTCTGTCCGAATCCGAACTCGGATCCGAAGCCCAGCGCGAGCGCCGCAAGCGCATCCTCGACGCCACCCTGGCCATCGCCTCCAAAGGCGGCTACGAGGCCGTCCAGATGCGCGCCGTCGCCGAACGCGCCGACGTCGCGGTGGGCACGCTGTACCGCTACTTCCCGTCCAAAGTGCATCTGCTGGTGTCCGCACTGGGCCGGGAGTTCGAACGAATCGACGCCAAGAACGACCGCGCCGCCATGACCGGCGGCACCCCCTATCAGCGGTTGAGCTTCCTGGTCGGCAAGCTCAACCGGGCGATGCAGCGCAATCCGCTGCTGACCGAGGCGATGACGCGCGCGTTCGTCTTCGCCGACGCGTCCGCGGCGGGTGAGGTTGATCACGTCGAAAAGCTCATGGACTCGATGTTCGCGCGGGCCATGAGTGACGGCGAACCGAGCGAGGATCAGTTCCACATCGCCCGCGTCATCTCGGATGTCTGGCTGTCCAACCTGCTCGCCTGGCTAACGCGCCGCGCCTCCGCCACCGACGTCAGCAAGCGCCTCGACCTCGCTGTGAGGTTGCTGATCGGGGATGGCGAGCACCCTAAAATTTAGGGGGTGCCCAACCAACTGCCCAGCAGGCGGAACTCCGCGCAACCGTCGCCCCGGCCCCGTGCCGACGAGCTGCCCCTCGAACTGCGTCGCGCCCTCGGTACGGCCGCCCGGGTGCCGCGGCTGCTCGTCGCCTGCGACTACGACGGCACACTTGCCCCGATCGTGGCCAACCCCGACGATGCCCGCCCGCTCGCCGAATCCGCCTCGGCGGTCCGCGAGCTGGCCGCCCTGCCGTCCACGACGGCGGCGCTGATCTCGGGCCGGGCGCTGCGCGACCTGGCGGCGTTGTCGCGGATGCCGGCCGAGGTCCACCTCGTCGGCAGCCACGGGTCGGAGTTCGACACCGGCTTCGTGCACGCCATCGACGCTGAGGCGAAAGCGCTGCTGGCCACGATCAAAGACACCGTCGGTGCGATCGCCGCCACGTATCCCGGGGTGACGATCGAGGTCAAGCCGGCCAGCGTGGCGCTGCACGTGCGCAACGCCGACCCGTCCGACGCCGCAGAAGCACTCCGCGCGGCCCACGCCGCGGCGCAGTCGTGGGCCGCCGAACTCACCGAGGGCAAGGCGGTGCTGGAGTTCGCCGTCATCCAGACCGACAAAGGTCAGGCACTCGACATCCTGCGGCATCAGGAAGGTGCGTCCGCGGCGGTGTTCGTCGGTGACGACGTCACCGACGAGAAGGCGTTCCGCCGCCTGCACGGCCCGGACATCGGCATCAAGGTCGGCCCCGGCGACACCCTCGCGGCCCATCGGGTGGACTCCCCCGAACACGTCGCCGCGGCGCTGGAATTTCTGCTGGAAGCCCGGCGCACCTGGCTGCTCGGCGGTCACAGCACCCCCATCGAACGCCTGACGATGCTGTCGAACTCGCGCACCTTGGCGTTGCTCACACCCGAAGCCGACGTCGTCTGGATGTGCCACCCGCACGGCGACTCCGCCGCGGTGTTCTCCCGGCTGCTCGGGGATGCCACCTCGGGTCACTTCGCCATCGGGCCGCAGCGCCAGGCGCTCCCGCTGAGCCAGCGCTACGTCGACGGCACCATGACCACCGAAACCCGATGGGCCAGCCTGCTGGTGACCGACTACCTGTCACACGACGGAGGACCGGGGCGCACCGACCTGATCCGCGTCATCAGCGGCCGAGCCAAAGCCGTGGTGTCCTTCGCGCCGCGCCCCGAGTTCGCGCAGGCCCCGGTGCAACTCCACCCCGCCGAGGACGGATTGCGGGTCTTCGCCACCAACGAGCCGATGGTGCTGCGCTCACCCGGGGTGCGGTGGGAGATCGTGCCCGACGGCGTCCACCAGACCGCCAGGGCCGTCGTCGATCCGTCAGACGGCCCGGTGGTTCTCGAACTTCGTTGCGGTACCGAGGATCTGTCCGAAAGCCCGGTCGACGCCGATGCCCGGCGCACACGCGCCGAGAGCTACTGGGCGGACTGGGTCAACACCCTGAGGCTGCCACCGCTCAAACCGGCCCTGATGAAGCGGTCCGCTCTGACGCTGCGCGGACTCGTCCACGCCGACACCGGTGCCATCATGGCCGCGGCCACCACGTCGCTGCCCGAGGAGATCGGCGGCGTGCGCAATTGGGACTACCGCTACTGCTGGATCCGCGACGCCGCCCTCACCGCGTCGGCACTGGTGTCGCTCGGGTCGATCACCGAAGCCGAGGGCTATCTGAACTGGCTGCACAGGGTCATCGAGACCATGCACGGGCCGGAACGGCTGCACCCGCTCTACACCCTCGCGGGCACCGTCCTGGGACCCGAAGCCGTCATCGACTCGTTGCCCGGTTACGCCGGCTCCCGGCCCGTGCGGGTGGGCAACGCCGCCAACGCCCAGGTGCAGCTCGACGTCTTCGGCCCGGTCGTCCAGCTGATCAGCGACCTGTCCCACCAGCGCCTGGCCGCCGGAATCGCCGACCCGCTCACCGACGCCGACTGGAACCTCGTCAGCGAGATGGTGTTCGCCGTCGCGAGTCGCTGGGTGGAACCCGACCACGGCATCTGGGAGATCCGCGGCGCACCCCGCCATCACGTCTACTCGAAGGTGATGTGCTGGCTGACGGTCGACCGGGCGCTGAAGCTGGCGACCGAATTCGGCAGGGACGCACCGCCGGGATGGGCCACGCTGCGCGACGTGATCGCCAGACAGGTCTGCCAGCGCGGTTGGAGCGACGAAGTGAAATCGTTCACCGCCGCCTACGACGGCACCGACCTCGACGCGGCCACCCTGCACATCGGGCTGTCGGGACTCATCGACCCCGCCGACGAGCGGTTCGCCGCAACCGTGGTCGCCACCGAAGCGGAGTTGCGCAGCGGCGCGACCGTGTACCGCTACCGGGGCGACGACGGACTGCCGGGGACCGAGGGCGGCTTCCACCTGTGCGCGGCGTGGTTGGTCGAGGCATATCTGCTGACCGACCAGCGACCGCAGGCCGAGGCACTGTTCGACCGGCTCGTCACCGCCGCCGGCCCCACCGGCCTGTTGTCCGAGGAGTACGACCCGGTGGCCGAGCGGGCCCTGGGCAATCATCCCCAGGCGTACAGCCACATCGGCCTGCTGCGCTGCGCGGCCCTGCTCAGCGCCTGATACGCCGCGCAACAGCACCGAAGATCCCCCATCGGCCCAACGGTTTGGTAAATTTCATCGCCCGTTTCCGAGCGCTGCCGCGCCGTGGTCAGATACAGTCCTGTCACTCGCGCCTGGGAAGTCAGCCGGGGGCTGGCTGCACGCATGGGGGTCGAATCGAGGAGGGGCCGTGTGTCAGGTTCCGCCACTTGACGGCGCGAGGTGAATAGGCGTTGCTGACGCGCTTCATCAAGATCCAACTCGTCCTCTTCGGGATCCTCACCCTCGTCGCACTCGGCGCTCTCGGCTTCTACTACCTGCGGGTGCCGAGCCTGGCCGGAATCGGCCAATACACCCTGTACGCGGAATTCCCCCGTTCGGGCGGGCTGTACCCGACGGCCAACGTCACCTACCGGGGCACCACGATCGGGAAGGTCACCGCGGTCGAACCGACCGAGGCCGGTGCGCGCGCCACGATGAGCATCAACAACGACGTCCGCATCCCCGTCGACACCACGGCCAACGTCCGGTCGGTCACCGCCATCGGCGAGCAGTACATCGACCTGGTGCCCGCGAGCGCATCGGGTCAGTACCTCAGTAGCGGGCAGACGATCACCAACACCACCGTGCCCAGCGAGGTGGGTCCGGCG
>JAFDWN010000005.1 GCA_018268465.1 Actinomycetota bacterium | reverse complement strand
TGAGGTGGTCGGACCCGACGGCGTGAAGTACTCCGTCACCAATTCGAGCGACCCAGGAGACAACGGATGGAAGGAGATGCTGGCGCCCGCCGGCTGAACCCCACTGAGCCCGATGCTCCGGATACCGACGTACCGCCTATCGACTCGTTGGCCGAGATCCCTGACGAACCGACCGCATCCGAAGCGCCCGACCACAACCCCCAAACCCCGGCGGGCAACCCGCCCGCCAACCCCGAGGTACCCGAGCGTCGCCCGGCCCGGCTGGGGCGGGGCTGGGCCGCGGCTGTGTGCGCCGCGCTCGTGCTGCTCGCCGCCGGGGTGGGCGTCGCGGGCTACCTGGCGCTGCGGACGAACGACCAGAGTGCAGTGATCGCCCGCGACGATGTGGCCGCCCTGGCCGCCGCCAAGGACTGCATCGCGGCCACCCACGCGCCCGACGTCGCGGCGATGACCGCGAGTCAGGTGAAGATCATCGACTGTTCGACCGGTGCGTTCGGGGCGCAGGCTGCCCTGTACAGCGGTGTCCTGGTGGATGCCTATCAGGCCGCCAACGTCACCGTGCAGGTGTCGGATATGCGCGCCGCAGTCGAGAAACACAACCCCGACGGTTCGATCGACGTACTGGTGGCGGTTCGCGTCAAGGTGACCAACTCCGAGGTGGCCGACCAGGAGCAGGGGTACCGGCTGCGAGTCCAGATGGCCCCGGTCGACGGGACGTACAAGATCTCCAAACTCGACCAGGTTACGTCGTGACGGCCGTGCTCGATGCGGATGTGAAGGACCCGGGCACGCTCTCCACGGACACCTCGCCCGCGGCGCGCCCCGGCGCCTGGGTCGCACGTGCCGGTGCGTTCGCCATCGACGTGCTGCTGGGCCTCGGGGTGATCGCGACGATGGTGTTACTCGGCCTGGCCGCACCGCGCGGCGGGTGGCTGTGGTGGGTGTTCACCGGCACCGCCGCCGCGGTGTTCGTGGCGATGGTGGTCAACCGGCTGCTGCTGCCCACGACGACGGGGTGGTCGCTGGGCCGGGCCGTGTTCGGGCTGCGGGTGGTCACCCGTTCCGGCGGTCCGGCCGGGGTGCTGCGGCTACTGGCCCGCGACGTCGCCCACCTGCTCGACACCGCGGCCTTGTTCGTCGGGTGGCTGTGGCCGCTGTGGGATCGGCGCGGGCGCACGTTCGCCGACATGCTGCTGCGCACCGAGGTGCATGCGGTGGCGCCGCCCGCGCGCAGTGTCACCAGGACGGCCGCCGCGGTGCTGCTGGCGGCGGCGTTGCTGTGCGGTGCCGCGGTGGGGTTGGGCTACGTCGGGGTGTATCGCGCGGACAGGGCGGTCGAGCAGGCGCGCGCACAGATCGCCGAGCAGGGCCCCCGGATCGTCGAGCAGATGCTCAGCTACGGCGTGAACACGATGCCCGACGATTTCGCGCGGGCGCAGTCCCTGGCCACCGACGCCTACCGGCCGCAGCTGGCCGAGCAGCAGGACGCGGTGCGCAAAGGCGTACCCAGCGCGAACGAGTACTGGGCGGTGAGCAGCGCGGTGCTGTCCGCGTCGAAGAACGCGGCCACGATGCTGCTTGCGATGCAGGGTCAACGTGGCTCCGATCCGAAGGATCTGAAGTTCATCACCGCCACGGTGCGGGTCGACTTCCAGCGGAGCGGCGACGGGCAGTGGCGCGTCGCCAACCTCACGGTGCTGACCAGGCCGCAGCTGAACGGGGCGGGCCGGTGAGTCCGCGGCGCAGGATCGAGGCGGACGAACCCGACTTCTTCGACGCCCCCGCCCCACCCCGGCCGCCGCGGCGACCGGGTCTGGTGGCCGCCGCGGGGGTGGCCGCGGTGCTGGTCGTCGCGGCGATCGCGGCAAGTGCGTTCATCCTGGTCCAGCGGGAAAGCGACCGACGCACGCAGGTTCGGGATGCCTCCGCGCTGGGATATGTGCGCGAATTCATGACCGCGTACACCACGCTGGATCCGTTCAACGCCAACGCCTACGCCGACCGTATCCTGGCGCAGGCGACGGGTGATTTCGCGGCCATGTTCAAAGAGAAGATGAACGAGATCGTCATCCAGGTGGCGCGGGCCGAGCCCACCACGGGCACCGTGCTGGATGCCGGCGTGCAGCGGTGGAGCGACAAGGGCGGCGCCGATGTCCTGGTGGCGACCAAGATCTCGACCACCTCACCGGACGGCAAGTCGACGATCGAGAGCGGAAGCCGTTGGGTCGCGACGGTTGTTCAGGAAGGACAGCAGTGGAAGATCAGCCAGCTGATTCAGGTGATCTGACCACCGAGCCCGACCAGGCGCGGCGCCGGCATCGTATGCCGCTGCGCCGGCGGATGTCGGAGCATGCCGACGACGAGGCGCCGGACGCCGGGGACGTGAGCGACGCGGCGACACACGATGTCGACGCCGAGGGTGACTCGGAGCAGACGCCGGTCGGCGACGGCGCGTCCGGGGACGGTTCCGCGGCGGTCGTGTCCGGCGAGGTGATCGAGGTGGCCAACCCACCCGCCGTTGCACCGCGGCGACGCCGCTGGGGCTTCCTGCGCCGCCGGACGGCCGAGCCGCCACCGGCGATCGAGGCGCCGGGCGCCGGGGCGATGCCATCGGATGGGACCGCCGATGCGTCCGCAGACGCCGCCGAGGACGTACCGTCCGCGCCGCGCCGTCCCGTCGGAAAGTCGGGTCGCACGCCGAAGACGGTCGCGGGCACCGAGAACACCGAGAACACCGAGAACACCGAGAACACCGAGAACGTCGACGGGACCGGCGAGGCCGAGAACGTCGACGGGACCGGCGAGGCCGAGGAGGCCGAGGAGGCCGAGAAGCAGCTCGAGGCCGGCGAGCCTGAAGAGACCGGCGAGACCGCCGACGCTGCGGCGGAGGAGCCCGTCGACTCCGGCGACGACGGCGCAGCGGCTCCCACGACGGAGGTCACGTTCGTCGCGCACCGGCCCGCCGGCAAGCGGTTACAGATCGCCGTCGTCGCCGCGGCCGCACTGTTCGTGGGGGCGGCCGCCTTCGCGGGTGCCACGCTGCAGCCTTATCTTGCCGATCGCGCCGCCGCCGACACGAAAGTTGCGGTCGCGCAGACAGCCGCCGACGCGATCACCACGTTGTGGAGCTACACCCCCGACGATATGGACACCCTGGCCGACCGGGCGTCGCGTTTCCTCGGCGGGGATTTCGCCGCGGAGTACCGCAGATATATCGACGCGATCGTGGAGACCAACAAGCAGGCCCAGGTCACGAACACGACGCAGGTCATGGGCACGGCGGTGGAGTCGCTGACGGCCGATGAGGCCACCGCCATCGTCTACACCAATTCGGTGGCCACCAGCCCGGTTTCGAAGAACATTCCGTCGTTGCGGTACCTGTCCTACCGGCTGACCCTGGAACGCGACAAATCGGACTGGCTCATCACCCGGATGAATGCGGTGACGCAGCTGGATCTCACGCCGCAGCTGTAGCCCGGGCCGCGGCGGGGGATACTGCGGGCCATGCCTGTTGCGTCTCCGGTCTCCGAGCGGTCGACGGTTGTCGCGCTGATGATGCTGACGTTCACGACCGGGCTGATCGACGCGATCAGTGTGCTCGTGCTCGGCCACGTGTTCGTCGCAAATATGACCGGCAACGTCATCTTCCTCGGCTTCTGGTTCGTCCCGCACACCACGGTCGACCTGACCGCCGCGGCCGTGGCGTTCGCCAGCTTCCTGGCGGGCACCGTGATCGGGGGACGGCTTGCGCGCCGCCTGGAGCGCGATACCCGACGCTGGCTGACGGTTGCGCTGGGGTCGGAAGTGATTGTGCTGCTGACGTTGTCGATCCTGGCCGGGACCGGTGTGCTGGGCTATCACGACGACACCAAACTCATTCTGATCGCCGGGCTGGCGTTGGTGTTCGGCAGCCAGAACGCGGCGGCCAGACAATTCGGTATCCAGGAACTGAGCACGACCGTGCTGACGTCGACGATCGTCGGGATCGGCGTCGACAGCCGCCTGGCCGGCGGGCGGGGTAACCGTGAGAAGCTGCGGATCGCCGTGGTGGTCACGATGTGCGCCGGGGCGATGGTGGGCGCGACGATGTCGCGGTTCACCGTGGCACCGGTGATCGCGCTGGCGGGGGTCATCGTGGCGGCCAGCGCGGCCGTGTTTCGGTTCGGTCCGCGGTCGTCGGCGCCACCTCCCGAATAACCGGTACAGAATATACCGAGTTCAAGCCGCAGATCGCCGCTATGCAGCCTGATCTGACCCATCGTCAGGTAGGCGTTTCACCACCGATCTCACGGGAGATCGGTTGATGTTGTGAGATTTTCAGAACATAGCGCAACGGCTGCGTTACCGTGGAAATACGTAAATGAAATACCGAATTAGGAGGCTGTGTGTGGCCGCCGCCGACGACGAGGACGCGACGACCCGAACCCAGAAGTCACCCCAGCGCAACGGAGGCACTCATGACCATCAGCTTCACGATGTCCGACGAGCAACGCAAACTGCAATACGAAGTCCGGGCGTTCGCCGAAAGCGTCCTCGCCCCGGTCATCGCCGCGGCCGACGCGGAACCCAACCCGCTCAAGGGTTTTCAGATGACCAAACCCGCTTACGTCGAAGCCTACCGGGCCGGCATCGCGATGTGCATGCTGCCCAAGGCCTACGGCGGTGGAGGTGTGTCCTGCGTCGATCTGGTGATCGCCGCCGAGGAGATCTGCGTGGTCGACCCCGGCTTCGCGTGTACGGTGCTCTGCAATGGGCTCGGCTTGATGCCCATCGCGTGGTACGGCAGCGACGAGCAGAAGGAGAAGTTTCTCACGGCTGCCACCTCGGACCCCTCGGGGCAGTACCTGGGCGGCTGGACCGCGAGCGAGCCGCCCGGAAATCCCTCGGGAACAGCGAATTTCGATATCGATCTGCCCAGGCCCGCCGGGGTGGGACTGACCGCCGTGCGTGACGGTGACGACTACGTCGTCAATGGCCGCAAGTACTGGCCGTCGTCGGCCGGTTGGGATGAGCGCGGCGTCGACGCCGGCACCCTGATCGTCAGGACGGATGCGGAACGCGGTGGTACCGAGGGTCTCTCGGCGCTGGTCCTCGAACGGGACACGCCAGGGGTCAGCTACCGGCACCTTGACAAGATCGGTCACCGGCTGGCCTCCAACGCCGAGATCGTCTTCGACAATGCGCGGATCCCGGCGGCCAATCTGCTGCCCGGCGCGGCGGGCAACGGCGACCTGGTGATCAACCGCAACTTCGCGTGGTCGGGTCCGGTGGCTGCCATCGCCGCGGTCGGAATGGCCCGTGCTGCTTATGAACTCGCGCTCGACTGGGCCAAGAACAACACGGCGGGCGGCCTCAAGCCGATCATCGGATTCCAGAACGTCGGATACGTCCTCGGCGATGTCGCCTCCAAGATCGAGATGGGGCGCTATTTCTCGTGGCGGGCCGCGGACTATCTGGACAAGCACGACCAGCACGCAGAGCTGGTCGGGGCGATGAACAAGATCCAGGTCACCGAGCTCATGTTCGACTGCGTCTTCAAATGCATGCAGATCGTCGGCGTCAACAGCCTCGAGACGAAGAACGGCTTCGGCAAGATCCTGCGCGAGGCTGCCGTCCTGCCGATCTACGACGGGGGCAACATGGGGATGCAGCGGCGGCGGGTCCACGGGATCATCGCCGATCCCCAGTTCAACCCGCGCGCCATCATGGAAGACGAGTACGTCGAGTTCGGGAAACAGCACGAGAGCATAGGCACCCTCGCGGGCTGACAGCGTCGCCGGCGGCCCGGACCCGGTGGCATGGACCGGGGCCGGGCCACCCGCGGCGCCCGACCACCGTCGGTGCCCGACAGTCAGTCCCGGAAGGGCAGGATCGCCCCGGGTACTATTCGTCCCGGTGCCGACGGAGACGAGCCGAGTATGAAGCATACGAGCCACGCCGATTACGCGTTACGCGTCCTGATGTACCTGCGCGTCGCTCCCGGGCGCCGCGGCTCGGTCGGCGACATCGCCTCGGCTCACCGGATTTCGCGCAACCACCTCGACAAAGTCGTCCAGCGACTGGCGGGCGCGGGCATCGTCGAGACGGCGCGGGGGCGTGCCGGCGGCGTGCAGCTGGTCCGCGATCCGGCCGCGATCACCGTCGGGGAGATCATGCGGACGATGGAGTCCGACTTCGCTGTTGTGGAGTGCCTCGGCCCGGTCAGGTACTGCCGTATCGCCGGCGTGTGCGGCGCGCGCGACGTCTTCAGCCGGGCCCTCGACGCCTACTTCGCGGTCCTCGACGAGGTGACCCTGGAGGAGATCGCGGCCAACGATCAGGGACTGCGGGGTGCGCTCGGGCTGATGCAGGGAATCGGCGGCGGCGGCCGCTGAACCGTCCACGCCGCGGCAGTGGTCGCAGAGGTTTCACACCAGCGCCGGTGTGACATCGCGGTCGGTGCGCTCGCGCGGCGGCGAACCGCAGGGAGGTGGCGGTGCCTGTCGATTTCGAGATGACAGCGGCGCAGAAGAAGCTCAAACACGTGTCCAGGGAGTTCGCCGTGGACGTGCTCCGCCCGGTCGCCGAATACGCCGACACCCTGCCGGATCCGCAGGAGGCCTTCCGCGCCATGCGGCCCGTCTACCGTGCGGCGGTGGGGTTGGGTTTTCCGACCATGTTCCTGCCGAAGCAGTACGGCGGTGGCGGTGCGTCGAACGTGGACTTCTTGATCGCCATCGAGGAGTTGTGCGCCGTCGATCCGGGGTTCCCCACCATCATGCTGGTCAACGGGCTGGCGTTGATGCCGATCGTCTGGTTGGGCAGTGACGCCCAGCGCGAGAAATGGCTCGGCATGGCGACCTCGGACACCGACGGCTCCTTCCTGGCGGGCTGGGTGGTCAGCGAACGCGGCGGCACCGCGAACTTCGACCATCCCAGCCCCACCGCCGGAATCCAGCTGGTGGCCGATCACGATCGTCGACGTTCGCAGTTCGTGATCAACGGCGAGAAACACTGGCCGGCCAACGCCGGCGGGTGGGATCTGCGCGGGGCGGATATCAATGTCTGTGTGGTCCGCACAGACCGCGGCAAGGGCGGCGAGGGAGCCTTGAGCGCCGTCGTCGTCGAACGCGGTACCAAGGGCATCGAATACGAGGTCATCGACAAGATGGCCCATCGGACGTGTCAGAACGTCACCATGAGCTTTCGGGGTGTCCGGGTGCCGGACGAGAACGTGCTGGCGCCCGGTGACGGTGATCTCCTCATCCACCGGAACTTCACCTGGTCCTCGCCGATCGCGAGTATGGCGGCGGTCGGGGTGGCGCGCGGCGCATACGAATTCACCCTCAAATGGGCCAAGACCTACACCGGGGGCGGCTCCGCTCCGATCATCAACCATCAGGCCGTCGGCAACCTGCTGACCGAGGTCGCGGCCCGCATCGAAGCCGGCCGGTACTTCTGTTGGAAGGCCGCTCATTACATGGACAAGCATCCGGGGCAGGGCCATGCGATCGGCGGGATGAACAAGACGTTCTGCGGGGATCTGATGCACAGTGTGGTGTTCGACTGTATGCGGATCGTGGGTGTCAACGCGCTCGACCGCAGGTTCCCGATGGCGAAGTTCTACCGGGAGGCCGCGGTGTTCCCGCTCTATGACGCGGGCAACCTGGCGATGCAAAGGCGGCGTGCGTGGGGGGTGATGGCGGACCGGTCGTTCTCGCCCGACACCTTCGTCGACGGACTTCCCCTCGAGTTCACCCGTGAGATGCAGGGCTATGGCGTGACGACCGACCGGCACGGACGGTCGTCACGCAGTCAGTAGCCGGCGCCGGAGGCAGAATGAGGCGATGCCCACAGTTCTGATCACCGGCGCGGCCCGTGGTATCGGCAAGTCGATCACCACCCGGATGGCCGACGCCGGATGGGACGTCGTGGCGGGGGTCCGCAGCGACGAGGACGCCGCCGCGATCACGGCCGTCGATCCGCGCCGGATCACCTCGGTGCTGCTGGATGTGACAAACCCCGACCATCTCGGCGCGCTGCCCGCGGCCCTGCCCGCCCGGGTCGACGCGGTCGTGAACAATGCGGGCATCTCGGTCGGCGGCCCCCTCGAAACGGTGAGCGTCGAAGACTGGCGCAAACAGCTGGACGTCAATCTGATCGGACCCATGGCGGTCACCAGGGCGGTGCTGCCCAAACTGCGGGAGACGACGGGGCGGGTGGTGTTCATCTCCAGCGTCAGCGGACGGATGTCCCTGCCATTGGTGGGGCCTTACTGCGCGTCGAAATTCGCCGTCGAAGCCGCCGCCGACGCGTTGCGGCTGGAGGTTCAGGCGTGGGGTATCGACGTCGTGGTCGTCGAACCCGCCCAGACCGACACCGATATGGCGCGTTCGGCCGGCGCCACCTTGGACGAGGTGGAGGCCGCGCTGTCGCCGGAGCACCGCGCACTCTACGCGGAGCACGTCGCGGCGATGAAGAAGCTCGTCGTGTCGATGATGAAGAAGCCCGTGCCTGCGGACAAGGTCGCGGCAGTGGTGGCCGAGGCGCTCACCGCACGCCGCCCCCGTGCCCGGTACGTCGTCGGTTTCGTGCCCCGGCTGCAGGTGGCGTTGATGACGAATCTCCCCATGCCACTGCGGGATCGGCTGGTGCTCTCGCTCTCCGGTCTGCCCCGCCGGCGTTAGGGTGCACACGTTCGTCAAACGTCATCCCGCCGCCCCGGCCGGCTTCTTCGCGCTGGAGGCCGCCGGGTTGCGCTGGCTGACTGTCGACGGCGGCGTGCGGTGCGCGCACGTCATACGCCAGGACGAGGATGCGCTGACCCTGGAACGGCTGGATTCTGTTGCGCCGACGCGGGATTCGGCCCGCCGGTTCGGGGTGCGGCTGGCGGTCACGCACGCCGCCGGGGCGCCGTCGTTCGGCGCGGGGCCCGCCGGCTGGACGGGGCCGGGCTTCTTCGGTCCGCTCACCCAGCCGCTGCCGATGTCGCTCATCGCCCACGACCGCTGGGGTGAGTTCTACGCCGTCGAGCGCTTGGACCCGATGGCCCGGCGTGCGGCACCGCGGCTGGACAGCGGCGCACGTGCGGCAGTCGATGCGGTGATCGAGCGTTGCCGCGCCGGTGGTTTCGACGACGACGAGCCACCCGCGCGGCTGCACGGCGATTTGTGGAGCGGCAACGTGATGTGGACGCGGGACGGTGCGGTGCTGATCGACCCCGCCGCACACGGCGGGCACCGCGAGACCGACCTGGCGATGCTCGCGCTGTTCGGCTGCCCGCATCTGGCCGACGTGCTCGACGCCTATCAGTCGGCGTATCCGTTGCGCCCCGGCTGGCGGGGCCGGGTCGGGCTGCATCAGCTGTACCCGCTGTTGGCCCATGTGGTGTTGTTCGGCGGCGGCTATGCCGCAGCGACGGAAGCGGCGGCCCGCGCGGCATTGCGGGCGGCGTGAGTGGCGGCAATCCCGAACCCGTGCGGTGAGCTCAGCTCAGTTGACCGCGAGCGCCCCGTCGATCAAATCCGTCAACACCGGGGACAGGCGCTGGGCGTACTCGACGGTGATGTGGTTGTCGTCGCGGTACACCAACGTGTCGCCCACGACGACGGGACAGCTCTGGGCCGTGCAGAACAGGTCGCCGAGGTCGGCATACCGTCCACCCGCCGCCGCGGTCACCGCCGCCTCCGACGCGATCCCGTTGTCGCTCAAAGCAACCGGGCGTGGCACAGCGCATGCGCCCGCGTCGCCCATCTTGCCTGACACACAGACCGGCACCGTGGAGTGCGGGTCGGGGACCGGCCCGAGGACCAGCACCTGGGCGCCGGTGGCACGCAACCGCTGCACCAGCCGGCCCAACGCGTCCAGCCACGCCGGGTCGTAGGCGGTGAAACCGAAGTCGGCTCCGTAGCGCCGTGACATGTCGACCAGGATCAGCCCCGGTCGGTCCTGCGCCAGCCGCGACACCACCCCGTCGCGCCATTGTTTGCATTCGGTGTACGTCCGGCCCAGATACGGACTGCTGATCGGCAGCTCCAACAGCGGACAGGTGACTTTGCTCATCGTCTCCAGTCGCCAACCACGTTGTTGGGCAATCGGTTCCAGGGATGGATGCCACATCGCCGCGTGGGAGTCACCGACCAGGGCCACTGTCGTCGCCGACGCCGGGTCGCCCGACACACACTCTGGCTGACGGACGTCGCGCCAGGACAGCACACAGCCGTTGACGAACACCTCGGGCTTGGTCACCGCGCCCAGCGGGGGCGACAGATCCGCGGGTACGGCGCGCGCGACCGTCGCCGCGGCCACCTCGGCCCGCACCTGGTCGCGCGGGGAAAGCACGCGCGGTGCCGCGGACGACCCGGGCGCCTGGACGGCGACGGCGACCGGCATCGCGGGTGCGCCGGCACCGACCGGAAGGGGCCGGACCGCCAGCAGCACCAGTCCCGCACACGCCGCGGCGGCGGTGAGTGCGGCGCCGGCCGCCAGGCTGCGCAGGGCCGACGCCCGCAGCGCGGCCGCGAACCGTGCCGGGTTCTCGACCAGATGCAGTGTCAGGACGGCCAACCCCAGTGCCACGGCCAGCAGCGCCAGCCGTCCCACGAGACCCACCTGCTCGCCCAGCAGCGCAGGCCCCAGCAGCAGTACCGGCCAGTGCCACAGGTACCACGAATAGGACAGCCGCCCGATCGCGCGCATCGCCCGCCACGACAGAAACCGCCCGGCACCCAGATGTGGTATCGCGCAGCCCGCTCCGATCACCAGGGCGGTGCCCAGCACGGGCAGTAGCGCGGTCGTGCCGGGGTACGGCGTCGCCGCGCCGATCTGCGTGGAGGTGACCAGGATGAGTGCCAGCCCACCCCAGCCGGCCACCGCGGCGGGCACCGGGGGCAGTCGGCGCCAGAAGCCGATCGTCAATGCGACGAGCCCGCCCACGGCGAGTTCCCAGGCCCGGCTGGGCAGCGAGAAGAACGCCCACGACGGCCAGTCCCGGGTCCACAGCAGGGCGACGGCGAACGAGGCCGCCGCGACGCCGGCCAGCACGGCGATGTAGGGCAGCGCCGACGGCTGGGCGGCCTGGGTCCGTCGCCGTGCCAGCAGCCAGGCGGTGCCGACGATGAGCGCCGGCCACACGAGGTAGAACTGCTCTTCGACACCCAGCGACCAATAGTGCTGCAACGGTGACGGCGGGGCGTCGGCGGACAGGTAGTCCGTGCCTGCGATCGCGAAGCGGTAGTTGCCCGCGTACAGCGCGCCGGCGATGGCGTCCCCGAATACACCCCGCGCCTGCAGAGGTGGCAACAGCGCCGCCGCCGCGGCGGCCGTCACGGTCAGGACAAGTACCGCTGCCGGCAGCAGCCGCCGGGCCCTGGCGGCGTAGAAGGCCGCCAACCGGACCGTGCCGGTGGAGGTTATCTCCCGCCAGAGCAGCCCGGTGATGAGGAATCCCGAGACGACGAAGAAGACGTCGACGCCGATGAACCCGCCGCCGACGCCGGGCACCCCGGCGTGGAACGCGACGACCGCCAGCACCGCCACGGCGCGCAGGCCCTCGATGTCAGGGCGGAATGCCTGGCGCGACGACCGCTGGTGCCCGCGCGCAGCCGGTGTGCGGCGGGATCCGGGCCGTGGGGGCATCGAAACGTCGGTCACGTGAATCCCGATGGTCCCACGAGACACTCCGGTATCCCGGGATTGACGCACGGTGGGGCGCGGGGAGGTCAGTGCGCCGCCGGGCGGCGATGCGGGTCAGATGCGGGTCAGTTGAACGCGAGCCAGCTCGGCAGTGCGCGTTCGCGCGAGTCGCACAGCACCTGGCGGGTATCGCAACTGCCGCGCGGTGATCCGGCACCACTCCACATGCCGCCGGTGTCCCGGCGCAGCACGATCGCCGACGAGCCGCCGCCGTCGAGCAGCACGGCGTTGTCCGCGCCCAGTCCGCGGAACAGGTCCTGCATGTTGTCCGGCGTATAGCTGCCGCCCTGGAAGACATACAGCTGGTCGTTGGCGCGGTTGTAGCCGATCGCGGTGCGGGCGGCGCTGGGCCCCGGATCGTTGAGCTGTTCGGTGTCGCCGGGGGCGAGCAGGCCGAGCCCGGCCACAGCGACGAACCGTGCACCCTGGTCGACGAGCTTGGTGATCTCCGGTGACGCGGCGTCGAAGTCGGATGTGCTGGTCGGCATGACGACGTACGGTGCGCCGTTGACCGGGAGGATCATGGTGGCCAGTGCCGACCACGTCTCGTTGCCGCCGGACAACCCCTGCTTGCCGGCGTAGGCGATGGTGCCGGTGACGGCGGTGTTGGCCCGGCCCTGCCCGCGGGTGTTGTCCACGTACGCGCCCAGCGGGGAGCTGCAGCCGGTGTCGCGCCACGACCCGCCCTTCTGGCCGCGCACGTCGAAGAAGTTGGCGTTGATCGCGATCGTAGGCTGGCCCAGGACCTGCCACGCCTGCAGCGGGGTATACACCTCCGAGGCCTGCCACAGGCCCTCGCCCGTGCGGGCTCGGGGGTCGCGTTCGCAACGCGCCTGGAAGCCCTGGTGGGTGTCCACCAGCAAGCGCGGCGTCAGCCGGGTCGAGGCGTTCTTGATCGTCATGAGGTGGCCGCCGTTGCTGAGCGTGTACTCACCGCCCGCGGCGTTGCGGAATGGGGCCGCAAACTGGCCGCCGAAGTTGTAGACGAGGTAGGAGCCCTTGGTGTTGGCGATCGCGCCCAGCAACAACGACCGCGCGTCGCTGCTGGCGGCGGCGCCGGGTGCGCCGCTGACGCCCAGCGCAGCACACAGCGCGGACGTGGCGACACCCGCCACGATCCGCTGCAGAATTCTCGCCGGGCCCGGCACGGTCTCCCTTTCGGTAGAGGCAACCAGCTAACAACAATAGCCTCAGCAATAACACTGTCAACTTCCGTAACAGCCGCATAACGGTTCGGCGGCAACCCAATCGCGCACGGCGACTGCGGTTTTGCCGGGCGGGTATGACTGCGTGACGCAGTGGGTACCCTGCCTGCCATGCCGACCGTCAGCCGCACCTTCGACGTCGACGCCGCGCCGCAGACGGTGATCGACTACCTCAAGGACTTCGCCAACGCCGAGGAATGGGACCCCGGAACACAACGTTGCGTGCGCAGCGACGCCGGCCCGATCGCCGCGGGCGCGACTTGGCACAACACGTCGAAGATCCTCACGGTCACCGCCGAACTCGACTACACCCTGACCGAGCTGGCGCCCCAGCGGCTGGTCTTCGTCGGCGAGAACGCCTCTTCGACGAGCATCGACACCATCACCGTCCAACCGCGCGGCGACGGCTCCGTGGTCACCTACCGCGCCGATCTGCGGATGAAAGGCCTCGCCAAACTCACCGCCCCGGCGATGAAGGTGCTCTTCGAGAGGATCGCCAACGACACCGAGAAACGGCTGACGGAGGTGCTCAACGGATTGCCCCGTTAGCCGTGTCGCCCGAAGACGCCCACGGGTGATGTCCCGGACGACCGAACAAGTCGAGTAGTCCTCTACTCAGGTGTCGGGGACGCCCCCCGGACGATGATGATCACGGGTCAAATCCGGCGTCGAAACGGGATCAGATGACTGGGCGGTCGGCGAAGTGGCGCGATAACGCATCGGTGACGCACGATGCGCAACCCTGCACCCATGGACGCCGCGACGTCGGGCGTTTGCCTGGTGAGGGTGGAGGAGCAGCCATCCGGGTTGCTGCTGACCGTCATCACCGACCACCACGACGATGCCGGCCCCTCGGTGCGGCGGCACTTCACCGACATCGACGAGGCCGTCCGCGCGGTCCGCGAATTCCTCGCGAGGTTTCCGGAAGGGGGGCGGACGCCAGATGCTCGTTGACATCGCCCGCATTCCGGGCGCCGAGGCCGCGGCGGTACCGGTGCGGCCACACCCGTCGGGGGAATCCGCGATGACCGGCACCCGCGCAAGCGGCGCGCCCGTACGGTGCCTGCATCTGTTCACCGGTCCGATGGGCACCGGCCCCTTCGCCACCGTCGACGGTGTCCGCACCGAGGTGCCGGACAGTTGTGTGCGGCTGATCGTGTGGTTGGCGCTGCGCCGCACCCGCGTGGACCGCAGTCTGGCGGCGGGGACACTGTGGCCCTGCGTCGACGACCGGCGGGCGGCGGGCAATCTCCGCTCGGCGCTGTGGCGGCTGCGCGGTGCGGGACCCGACGTGGTCGACGCCGACAAAACCACCCTCGGTCTGCACACCGATGTCGGTGTGGACGTGCACCTCGCCGCCGACTGGGCGCAACGGGTAATCGGGGGCAATGCCCACGGCAGTGACGTGCGGATCGTCCCGTGGTTCACCGACGCCATCGACCTGTTGCCGGGCTGGGATGACGATTGGGTAATCCTCGAACGAGAACGGCTGCGTCACAGGACATTACATGCCTTCGAAGCGTTGAGCAGGTTGCTGTGCGGCCACGGCCGCCACGCGGAGGGCGTCGGCGCGGCACGCACGGTCGTCGCTGCCGACCCGCTGCGGGAAAGCGCGCAACGGGCACTCGTCGACGCGCACCTGGCCGCCGGCGACGTCACCGAATCCCGCCGGGTGATCGAGGAGTACACCAGGATCCACCGCCGGGTCTTCGGAGTCGAGCCGTCACCGCGGCTCGGTAAGGCGATGGCGGCGTGGACCCCCGGCCCCACGGTGTCGCGCGCGTGACCCGGCCCCGCCTGACGTGCGTCGCCCCGGTCGCCGACCCCGAGGGCGGCGAACACGGCCACGGCGCCCCGGGGCGGGACACCTTCCTGCATCTGTTCGGCGGGCCGTTCCTGACGTTCGACACCCGGCGGGTCGACCCACCCGACGGCAGTAAACGACTGCTGGCACTGCTGGCCTTGGAGGGCAGCGGCGTCGACCGCCGCGACCTCGCCGGGCGGCTGTGGCCCGACGTCGACTACCGGCGCGCCGAGGGCAACCTGCGCTCGGCGCTGTGGCGGCTACACCGCACCGGGTTGGACGTCATCGACTGTGCTGGACAGGAACTGACGTTGCAGGCTGGAGTCGAGGTCGACGTGCAGATCCTCGCGGGGTGGGCGCACCGCATCATCTCCGGGCAGATCCGCGGCGACGATCTGCGACTGGCCCCCGCCGTCGAACACGGATTGTGCGTGCTACCCGGCTGGTATGACGACTGGGTGGTGCTGGAACGGGAACGGCTGCGCAGCTGGCTGCTCCAGGCGCTGGAGGTGCTCACCGCGCGGCTGTGCCGAACGGGACGCCACGCCGAGGGTATCGAAGCGGCGGTGATCGCCGTGGCCGCCGACCCGCTTCGCGAAAGCGCGCAGCGGGCACTGATCGAAGCCCACCTCGCCGAGGGCAATCTCGTCGAGGCGCACCGCGCCAGGGACACCTACCGCGACGTGCTGCGGCGGGAATTGGGTGCGCCACTGTCACCCCAGATGTGCTCTCTGCTGGCGGGTTTCAGCGGCAGGCGCACGGGTGATCTGGCGGTCGTACGGTAGTAGAGCCGTCGCCCCGCGCCGGTGACGCACGGGTGACGCCGCACTGCGCATAGTCACGGTATGGCTGCTGCGGCCCCCCAGTTGCGTTACCCGGCAACGCGATGAGCGTCCTCGTCGTCGACGCGATGAACGACGCGGCGAAGTGGTCGGCCGTGTCGCCCGACGGTGTGACGCCGTCGAATGAGCTGACCGTCGCCGACGACGAGGTGACCTTCGCGGCCGGGGCCGACCGGGTGAGCACACGTGTCACCGCAGGCGACGGCGCGGTGGGTCACTCCATCCGGCGGACCACGGACGCGGTCGACCTGACGGACTTCACCGAACTGCGGCTGTCGATCCGGCTGCCCCGGCCGCGTGCCTCCGGTCGCTTCCTGTTCGAGCTGCGGCTGGGTTCGGCCGCGCTGCCCATCGGCGACGGCGCCAACAGATGGCACCGGTTGATCACCGCCGATAGCGCCAAACGTTGGGAAGCAGTGCATTTCACCATCGACGACCTGCCCGAGAAGATCGCCACCGCACTGACCCAGATCCAGATCCGATGCCTACAGCCGTCTTTCGAAGCCAACCTGGACGATATCGTGGCGGCCAGGCCGCAGATGCTCCTGGACTGCGACCGCGCGGTCGTGGCGGCGCTGGGTAAGATCACGGTCGGCGACGCGGCGGTGCCGGTGGCCGTCACTCCCGGGGACGCGGCGGCGCCCGTGGCGCCCGGCCTGAACATCCGGCAGGTCGACGCGCACTACGCTCCGCACCGCGTGGTCGACGCACCCGCGCGACGCGACTACACCGCCGAGGGTTTTCGCGAAGTGCTCGCCGGCACACCCTATGACGTCGACTATGCCGTCACGCCGGTCGCCGACAGCCGCGCCGACCAGGCCGCCCTGCTCGAAGCGGTACTGACCACGCTGCCTCCGGACGGGGAACTCGTCGTCGACGGTGAGTATCTGCCGATCCGGCTGTTGTCACCGGCAGGCCCGGACCGGCCCGGTGGGGCCGCCACGGAGGTGCCGGTGCTGTTGTACCGGATCGGTGCGCGGTGCCCCGCGGTGGTCAAGCCGCCGGTACGTGAGGTCCAGCGGATCGACATCGGCACCGAAGTGATGGTGACGGCGTGAGCATCACACTCGCCAATACGACAGACACCCCCGTGGCGTTGCACCTGACCGGCGGTGTGGTCGTCGTCGGCGCCAGGGACACCGTCGACTGCGACGCCGACGACGTCGCGCTGAGCCAGGTGGCGAGCCTCTGCCGGCAAGGGATCCTCGTCGCTCATCCGGCGTCGAACCCATCCGGCGACGCGTCCTCAACGCCTCAACCGCCACCCAAACGACGGCGCCGCAGCACCGGTCGCCGCGGCCCGAATTAAGGAGACCTGCCATGGCATTCGACATCGGGATCAATGTCGTCGAGGTCGACGGCGCCACCTCACCGTCGATTACCGGCGCCGCGACCTCCGTGGCCGGGTTCAACATCCTCACCGAGCGTGGCGTGCCCAACGTGCCGGCCCGAGTGACGAGCTTCCCGCAGTTCGTCGAACGGTTCGGCAGCTACTTCCCCGGCGGCAAGGGCGCCTACCTGGTGCGTGGGTTCTTCGACAACGGCGGCCAGCTCGCGTACGTGAACCGCGTGGTCGATCCGGCCGCCGACTCGGCCAAGCACACATTCAAGGACAGTGCGGGCAAGGACTCGGTGATCGTCGAGGCCGGATTCCGCGGCGACGAGGATCCCGGTTCGTGGGGTAAGGGCCTGTTCGTGCGTGTCGTGCACAGTTCCTCGGCGAGCAGCGGGCTGCGTGAAGTCGCCCCGGCCAGCGTGTCGGGGACCGCCGCGCTGCCCGAGAAGGTCGACATGTCCGCGGCGGCGGCGCTGTCGGTCATCGTCGACGGGGCCCCGCAGGTCATCACCTTCACCCCGGCGACCGACTTCCCGCCCGATCCCAAACAGGCCACCCGCCAGCAGATCGTCACCGCGATCAACGCCAAGACCCGGTTGTTGCGTGCCAGCCTGGACGACGACAACAAACTCGTGCTGACCTCGACCGGGGAGCAGGCGGTCGCCGCCGGGGGCGCCACCAGCCTGCAGGTGGACAAGGCCAACGCAGCCCTCCTGCTGGCGAAGGCCGACGACCCCACCTTCGGCACCTCGGCTGCTGTCACCGCGTCGGGTACCACGCTGGCGCAGGCAGGCAAGTTCACCCCCGGTGACGCGGTGGTGATCACCGACGGCACCATCACCGAACGCACCGTCCTGTCATCAGCGGACGCCAACTCCGGTGCGGTGACGTGGAGTCCGGCCATCACCCAGTTCGACGACTTCGCCAAACCGCGCGACGTCGTGGTGTCCAACGCCGAGTTCGACGTCCTCATCGCCCGAGGCATCGGAGACGACGACCACGTCGTCGAGACGCATACGGGACTGACCATGCAGCCGCGACAGGGCAACAACGCGTTCACCCGGCTCAACCACCCGCTGACGGGGTCGCGATTCGTCCGCCTCAAGGATGCGCTGTCCACCAGCGCCGACCGCAGGCCCGCACCCACAGACAAGCCGCCGTGGGTGGCGCTGGAGCGCGACGGTGTCGACGGTGCGCCCACGGCGGGCCACTTCATCGGCGACGAGGCCGCGCACAGCGGATTTCGCGCCTTCGACGCCTACAACATCCAGCTGTTGTGCTGTGAACGTGACGATTTCGAGGTCAGCAACGCCGCGCTGGCCTACTGCGCCAACCGCGGTGATGCCATGTTCGTCGGTGCCGCGCCCCAGGGCATGGTGAACCCGGGCAGCCTCGAATCGGCGATCAACTACGGTGCGAAACTGCAGTCCGCCAAGGCCTACGGGGCGCTGTACGGACCGTGGATCATCGTGCCCGACCCGATCGGTGCGGGCGCCAATCCCCGCATCGCCATCCCGCCGACGGGCCATGTGATGGGCATATACGCCCGGATCGAGACGACGCGGGGTATCTGGAAAGCACCTGCGGGGGACGAGGCGAACCTGCGCGGTGTCCTGGACACCGAGGCGAGACTCTCCGATGCCGACCACACCGCGCTGGTCACCGAAGGGGGTATCAACGGAATCCGGCCGGTGCCGCGCGCCGGGGTGGTGGTAGACGCCTCCCGCACGCTGAGCACCGATCCCCGCTGGCGCTACGTCAACGTGCGATTGTTGTTCAACTACGTCAAATCCAGTCTGCGTGACGGATTGCGTTGGGCCCGCCAGGAACCCAACCGCGACGCGCTGTGGCGCTCCATCAGGGTCACCACCGTGACACCTTTCCTGCTCGGGCTGTGGCGCCAGGGTGCATTCGGAACGGGTACACCCGACCAGACGTTCGCCGTCATCGTCGACGAAACCAACAACCCGCCCGACCAGGTCGACCAGGGCCTGCTCACCGTCGAGGTCTACTTCTACCCCTCGCGGCCCGCGGAGACCATCGTCATCAAGGTCGGCCAGAAAGCCAGCGGCGCTTCGGTTTCCGAAGCCTGACCCCAGCACCGATCCCAGGAGTGAATCGACATGCCAACCCAGGAATTCTACGAAGGCTACCGGGCCAGCGAGTTCGTACTGGAGGTCGGCGGCATCCCCAGCCCCGGCGTCAGCAAGATCTCCGGTCTCAGCGAGGGTGAACTCGACACGATCGAACAACCGGACGGCGCCACCGGCCACGTGTACAAGATCTCCGGCGCCAAGGTCAAATACGAGCCGCTGACCATCGAGCGTCGGGTCGACGGCAGCGACCAGGACAAGCAGTTCCTGGACTGGTTCACCGAGACGTTCCGCCCCAAGGAGCGCACCCCGTCGGGCTCCACGGTGCGGCGCAGCGGCGTGATCACCAAGTACCACCACGGCAAGGCGGTGCTCATGTTCTCGTTCAAGGACGCCTGGGTGAAGTCGTCCAAATTCACCGACCTGGAGGCCGGCTCGACCAACCTGCTGGTCCAGACCATCGTGCTGGAACACGAAGGGCTCGAACGTGAGGCGATCAGCTAAACCGGCTCCTGCTCCGACCGAAAGGAAATCGCCATGACCACACTGCAAGAAGCACCGCCCGTGCCCCGGGCGGGTGCCCGCGAGACCGAAGTGACCCTGCCCATCGGGTATGTCGGGGCCGAAGGCCACCTGCACAAGCGAGTGATGTTGCGCAAGATGACCGGCCGCGACGAGGCGCTGCTGGCCGACCCGGTCAACCAGCGCAACGGCGGAAAACTGGTGACCGCGTTGCTGGACAGCTGCACCAGGCCGGTGGGGGAGGCACCCCCGCTGACCCGCAGGGATATCGACGCCATGTACTCGGTGGACCGCAACTACCTACTGATCCGGTTGCGCAGCCTGACTTTCGGACCCGAACTGGCCGCGAGCTACACCTGCCCGTCGTGCGGCGATCGGTTCGAGACGATCGAGAACCTCGACGAGCTGCCCACCACGATCCTTCCGGAAGGTGAACCGCCGGCACAGATTGCGGTCGAACTCGAGGACGGCTACCTGGACAAGGACGGGTCGGTGCACACGTCGATGACGTTGCGGCTGGCGCGTGGCGACGACGAGTCGGCGGCGGCCCCGCAGATGCGCAAGAACGCCTCACTCGGCAAGAACGCGCTGCTCGCGCGGTGTCTGTGCCGGCTCGGTGACCTCCCCGAACACCGCACGGAAGCGTTGGGCACCAAGATCTTCGCGGACCTGACCCTCGGTGACCGCCGCCTGATCGACCGCGCCTTCAACGAAGGTGCACCGGGAATCGACCTCATCCGGGAAATCGACTGTCCGGCATGCGGACACGAGATCCGCGCCAGCCTGGACATGACGAATTTTTTAGCTCCGGCGTAAGCCTGGACAGATTGCACCGGGAGGTCTTCTTCCTCGCCTACCACCTGCACTGGTCCTACGCCGACCTGATGGATATGGCGGTCGGGGAACGCCACCACTACGTACGGCTGCTCGCCGAGCAGATCGAACAGGAGAACGCGCGCATCGAAGCCGCGCACGCCCGATAGCCCATGCCGCGGAAGGAGGTCCCGCAGATGCCGATCGCCTTGTTGCTGCAGAAACAGTTCGTCACCCTGCCGGCCCTGCTGGCCGGGGCGAAGGCGCTCGCGCCGTGGACCGATATCGCGCGGGTGGAGATCGCCGTGATCGCCCGGGTGCGTGGTGCGTTCATGACCCGGTGGTTCGGGCGGTCGTTGCCGAGGGCCGGGCCATTCGTCCAGGTCGCGATCGCCAACCGCGCCCAACTCGATGCGCGTCTGGCCGAGGTACTCTCGCCGGGTTCGACCCTGGCGGGTGCGGCGTCGATCACGACACCGATCGCGGCCCTCACCGGCATGGTGGGCGGGCTGTGGCTGAGTCCCCTGGGCCAGGTCATCGGCATCTGGCAGGTGATCCGCAGGGGGTCCGCAGATCTTGGATCCATCCTCTTCGTGGCGGCCGGATTCGTGGTGTGGGCGCTGCTCGCGCTGGCCCCTGGCGCGGTGCTGGGCGGGTTGGTGATCGGCGGTGCCGCAGCGGGGTTCGTGTCACTGGCGGTGTTCCGCGAGCACGTCGACGCCATCCTGGCGACGGCCGCGTCGGCGGCGGCGGCGATGAACGCCGCCACACAGCTGACCGGTCAGCTGCTCGGGCCGCGCGCGCAGGTGCGTAATCCGTTGCTGCGCAGAATCCTCGAGTTCGGCGACCGGGCCGGTGCGCTGGCCGCGCAGTTACTCGGCGCGGTCGCCTTCGCCATCGACACGGTCGGGACCCGCCTGCTGCCCACCGTGCGGACGGTGCTCATGATCCGCCTGGCCGTCACCACGGCCGGTGAGGCACTCGGAGCCGCCGCCGAGACGCTGACAGCCGAGCTCCGGCGGCTCGTCAGCGGCGACCTGGCCGTCAGGCCGATGCTCACCTGGTTCATCGCCACCGTCACCGAGGTGGCCGCCGTCGCCTCCGAAGCGATCCTCATCGGCATCGACATCGCGGTCAACACCGTGCGCAACGCCAAGGAGCAGCTGGCGGCGGAGCTGTGGGCCTATCTGGAAAAGGTGCAGGAATTCCTGCCCACCTTGTTCACCGACCATCCGGTGGGCAAGCGGATCCTGGCGCTGACGTCCAGCGGTGAGGCCAAGGCGCGCGCGGCGAAGAAGCCGGGCAAGCCGGGTTTCCTCGACGTCATCATCCCCGCGGTGGTACTGCCCGACACCAGCAAGATCCTCAAACAGGCCTCGGCGCAGCCGATTCCGCCGCTGGACTGGGCGTCGATCGAGAAGGCGGCGGCCCGCCCCCAGGGTTTCTCGATCGACCGTGTGCTCCTCGAGATTCGCGCCTACGTGGAGGTGGCCCGCATCGGCGAGCAGCCCAGTATCTTCGAGCCGCAGCGCGCGGGCCTGGTCACGGGCCTCGCGGAGAATCGCGCCGACCTCAACGAGATCACCGCGGCGATGGTCGAGGTGATCGGCGGCTACCTCACTCCCGGGCTGTGGCAGCAGCTGGCGCCGCGGATCGCCCCGACGGTCGACGGATTCGTCGAGACGGTATACGGCAAGGTCGCGCCCGCTGCGCGTCCGCACCGCCCGCTGCCGGTCCTGCGGGCGGACCGCCCGGTTCCGGTCCGACCGATGATCCGCACGCTGCGGGTGCGCGCCGCCGGTGGTAGCACCGGTGAGGGACAGTCGGTGAGCGGCAGACTGATCCGTCGCCTCAACGGCCAGACGTATGCGGTGGCCGCGGCCACCTGGGGCCGCTGACATGCCCATCGACTTCGCCGCCGCGGCGGCCCACTTCACCGGACTGGCCTACCAGGACCGCCTGGCCAATACGGCCGGGCGCGCGATCCTGGCCGCGCTCGAGCGGCGGCTGGCGGCCGCCAGGGCCGCCGAGGCGGGTAGCCGGGATCTGCCGACGTTGCGGTTCGAAGGTGACGCGCTGGCGGTGCGGGTGGTGGTGGCGGTGTCGGAGTCCGCGGCGGTCGACACACCGGGCGCGATGACGGCGGGTTGGCGGCGCTGGATCCACGCGGCCTACGACCTACCCGACTTTCTCGACGCGACCGACCGGCTCCTCGCGGCCGCCGATACGTCGATCAGCCGGTTCGCCGCGCCCACTCCCGATCTGTTCGATCCGCGCCGGGCCACCGTGTTCGACCTGTTCGGTGCCGGGTCGGCGTTCTACACCGCGTTGGAGCGCGCGAACACTCCCCACGGCCCGATCGACCGGCTGCGCGACGACCTCGCGACATCGCTGGCCCTGCTGCGCGGTGGCACGCCGGGGCCGTCTGGCGCGACCGGCCCCCCCAGCACGACGCCGTCCGCGGACCCCGCGCAGGCCGCCGCGGGGGCGGGGCCGGCGATACGGACCGACGAGCCGGATGCCATGGTGCTGGCAGGCGCGCTGATCTTCGCGGCGCTACCGCGGTTCGTCTCACTGGTGTTGTCCGCCATCGACATCCGTGTGCGCCTACTCGCGCTGGAGATGTTGCAGTCCGCCGAACGGTTGACCCGCCAGGCGATCTCGGGGGTCTACCAGAAGGTGTTCGGGGCGATCCGCGGGCAGGGATTCCACCTCTTGCAGCTGGTCCGCGGCATCCAGGAGGTGGTGGGCGCCGTCGTCCACGCGACCATTGCGTTCCTCCTCGGATTCGGCACCGGGTTCGCCACCGCGATCGCGGATTTCGTGTATCGGGTGGCGCACTTCCTGCGTGTTGTGGTCGGGCTGGCCGAGTTCGTCGTGGACCTGCTGGCCTTCCTGGGGTTCAACTGGTCCGAACTGCCGAAGGCCCCACCCCTGGGAATCGACTACCGGTTCCCCGATTTCGCCACGACCCTGTTCGGGCCCGACGTCCGCGCGCGCACCGCCGAACTCGTGCGCGGCGCCGACGAGGGTATGCGCACGGCCATCACCGACGGCTTTGGCCGTTCCGCCGACAGACTGCAGAAGGCCGCCGGTGAGTTCTCCGGTATGGCCACGACGGCGATCACCGCGGAGTCACCCGTGCCACTGTTACACGCCGACGCCCAACAGTTGGTCGACAACCTGTTTCCCACGGAGCGCGGTCCCGGGCGGCGCGACCCGGCTGCGCAGGGTTTCGAGATGTGGCTGAGCGACCGCGAAACCTGGGTCGGTACCACGGAATCGCTGGTCGCCGGCGGTGCGATGGGAGTCGTCGTCGCAACCCTGCACGGGTACGGCAGGGAGGTCGCGCGGCAGTGGCACGCCCGATACACCGAAGAACCGCCCGAAGGCGGACCGGTGCCCGGGCAGCCGACGCCCACCTCGCCGCACATCCTGCGCAGGCACGCCGGGCCTGCGCGGGTCCGGGTACCGCGCATGCTGATCCATGTCGGCGGGCCGGTGACCGACGACGACCTCGACACGGTCGCGGCCGAGTTCGCCGGTGCCGTGCGCAACTCCTATCGCATCGGAGTACAACGTCTCTCATTCAGTACCGCGGGACGGTGACAGATGGATGACGTCGTCACCCAGTTGGGTCTGCTGCTCACGCAGACCCGGTTCGCGCGCCGTGCGCTGGAAGACATCGAACGGGCCACCGCGCGGTACGGGTCTTTCGCCGTCACGGCGGCCGTCGCGTCGTCCGGCGGTGGCGTCGCGGCGCCACCGATGATCGACGGCGCACTGCGTGTGCACGTGGTCAACATCAGCGACCTCGCGCCGGGCAGCGGCGATACCGTGACCGGGCTGCTCGGCGGCATCGGCAGTTTCCTCGGCAACCTGGTCGGGGGTGCCGTCGGCGGAACGGTCGGGTCGATCACCCTGGCCGCCTCGCTGAACACGATCAACACCCTGGCCGGGCGGATCGAACGGATCATCACCAAACTCGGCCTTGGCCAGACCCCGGCGCAATCCGCCGCCGGTGCGACCGAGGCCGCCGCCAAGAACACGGCGGGTTCCGGCGGGGCCGCAGGAGCGGCGACGCCCGCTCCGGCCGGGACCAAGCTGGAATTCCTGGCGCAGCTGGAAAGCCTGCAGGGCAAGTTCAATGCCGCGACCGCCCTGCTGCAGGCCGCCAACGGTGCGCCGCCCGGCCCGGGCGGCGCGGTGGGCCCGACCGCGCTCGACGCGCCCGGCGGCGCGGCCGCACGCTCGTGGGTGGACTCGCTGACCACCACGCTGGATGCGGCCACGCGCCTCGTCGGCGGACTGATCGTCGCAATACCGACCGCCGTCGCCGCGTTGGCGTGGTTGCTGGACCGGCTGCCCGACCTGCGCAACGCCATCACCGAGACCCTGCGATTCGTGGTGCGCAACGTGCTGGTGCTGCGCGGCGCCGTGATCGTGCTGGCGTTCGAGACCATCGCCATGGTCGCGCGGGTTGCCGCGATGGCCATCAGAACGCTGGCCGCCACGGTCAACGAGGCATTGGCGGCGCTGTTCGCGGCGCTGGCGAAACTGCTCGACGCCGCCCTCGAACTCGGCGGCGTTCTGGGCAACGCGGTCACCAAGACGATCAACGAACTGCTGAGCTGGCTGGTGCCCACCGTCTATGAAGTCCTCTGGAAGCTCGGCGAACTGCGGCTGTTCCGGGTGATCGAGAGGCTGATCAATGCCGCCTCCGACTTGAGCCGCACGATCTCGCAGATGTTTCCCGACAAGGACAAGCAAGGAGCGGCCGGGAAGTCCGGGTCGCAGGAGCCGGTGCAACTGCCCAAACCTCCTGAGCCTCCCAACCTCAGCGCCATCATGACGAAGGCGGCCGCCGACGCGAAGGCGGCCACCGACAAACTCACCGGCGCGTCGAGGGAACTGGTGGACAAACCCACCACCGCACTGCGAAACGGCTTGTCCGACTTCGGAAAATCCCTCGACGAGGCCGCCATCAAGGAGTCCAAGTTGTCCGGCACCGCGCTGGCCGGCCAATTGGCTTCCATCGGCGAGAAGTCCAAGAACGCGGCCGATGCCCTGCTGCCCGGGGCGGCGGCCACCGGAAAGGACAACGTATGGGATCGGCTGCGCAGCCAGACCCCGTTTCACCCCATCGCCGCCGCGTACGGGCAGTGGCTGGCCGGCGGCGGCCTCACCCAGCTGCTCGACTCGATGTCCACCTATTTCGCGACACCGCCGCCGGGTTCGGGTACCGCCGCCGGCCCCGGCGTCGAGACCGCCGCCGTCGTCGAGATCGACGAGGTGGTCATCGACATCACCCCTGCGGCTCCGCAGGCCCGCACCCCCGAGACCCACGAAACACCGTGGAGCCCGCAGGAGTACCCGATGACGCGCAGCAGCGAGCTGGAGCGCATCGAGAAACAGCGCCGGCTCGACGAACGGCGCGGTATCCGGGGGCAGCGCCGCCCGCACGTTCCGATCTTCGACTTCACGTACTGAGGGGGCCGCCATGCCGAGGAAGGGTTACATCGCGAATCTGCTCGCGGTGCCGCCACTGATCTTCAAATTCCAGTTTCACCCCGAAATGCTCTCGGAGAAAAAGAGTTTCGACTACAACAACGATCAGGACGACGGGAGCTGGAAGTTCGACAAGACCGCGAAGGCGATCGGAGGCGTCAAGGACGCCAAAGGTGTGCCCGCCACCCTGGCCAAGACGCCCGCCGTGCCCTTCGGGTTCATCGGCGACGTCCCGCATTTCGGCCCCAAACTCGTCGCGACCCGCTCGCAGAAGCCTGCGGCGGGCCGCCCCCGCACCTTCGCCCTGGAGTTCGCGCTGGACGCGCGGGAGAAGCCCGGCGAGGCGGACTCGCCGGTGGGCCGCATCGAACCCGACCTCGCGGTGCTGCGGTCGTTCATGAATCCCGGATTCGACCTGATCCGGGATATCCCCGCCCTGGCGGGCGGCTCCGAGATCTGGAAAGCGCCGCCCACCTGCGACCTCAAACTCGGCGACATCGAGCTGACGTGTGTGATGAACGACCTCAACATCAAGATCACCAAGTTCAAGTCCGATCTCACTCCCGAGCGCGCAGAGGTGAGCCTCACCCTTTCGGAGGACACCAGGTCGTGGTCGACGGTGCTCGACGTGGTCACCCGAAATATCGAGGCGGTCAAGTACCTGTTCGGCGGCAAACTCACCGGCGAGGACTTCGCCCAGCAGATACCGGGTTACGGCCTGGCCCAGAACGTCTTCGACTAGGAACGGGGAAGAGTCATGGCGGTTCCCATCAACTCCCGCTACCGGCAGCTGAGCGCGTACCCGGCCGCGGCCGCCGACGGCACGGTGCGCCCGACGCTGCCCATCCGGCGCACCCCGCCACCGGCCACCACCTACCGCCACCGGGTCACCGCCACCGAGGACGTCGAATATCTCGCGTGGCGGTACCTGCGCAACAGCCAGGCCTGGTGGGCGGTGGCCGACGCGAACCCCGTGGCCTTCCCGCTCGATGTGGGTCCGGGCGACATCCTCGACATGCCGGTCGGTCAGCGCCCGGAGGGCACCGACCGGACCCGGGTGTTCCGATGACGGCGACGGCCACGGTTCTGGTCAGTGCCGACGGGAACGACTGGCGCGACGTCACCGCCCCGATGTACTGGCTCAACGTCGAAGACGACGACCGGCTGACGGACAAGGCCGTCGTGCGTTTCGAGGACACCACCGGGATGCTGGCCGACGCGTCGTTCGAAGGCCTGGAGTGCCGCATCGGGTTCGGCGACAACGACGCTCGCACCTACGTGTTCGAGGGTGTGGTGATCGGGGCGACGGTACTGGCCACCCCGACCGGTCAGAAGGTCGAGCTGACGGCCCTCGACTTTACCTACCGCATGAGCACGAGGGGATACGACCCGGCCGAGTGGAAGGCGGGGGAGACGTTGAGCTCCGTGCTGACCCGCCTCGTCAGCAGGCCGGCCAACGACATCGTCGCATTCCAGATCGACCCGGTGGCAGATATCGTGCTCGACGCTCGCCGACCCGCCCGCCCGGCCAACGTCAACGAGTGGGAATTCGTGCTCGACCAGGCGCAGCGGCAGGGCTGCCTGGCGTTCTGCGAGTTCGACGGCGCCGACACGTCGAACTTCTACTTCACGCCGCTGACGAAAGTCCTTGCGGCCGAACCGATCGGCGAGCTGCACTACGGGCGCGGCGGGGGAAACCTGATCGAGTTCTGCTACGAACGCAACCGGTCGACGGCCGCACCGGTGCGGGCGGTCGCCACTATCGACCCGGTCACCGGGACGCCGCGCACCGCACCGCCACCGCCGCCGGCTCCGGCGCCGGCCCTGCCTGCCCCCGCCACGGGTCGCCTGCCCGACCTCGACGAGTCCCGGCGCACCGCCATCCTGGCGCTGGCCGAACTGGCGTCGGGATCGGCCGTCAAACTGACCAGCCCCGCCGAACGGGTCAGCGGGCAGGCGGCGCGCACCGCCGACGAGTTGGCGCGCAGCACCGCCGCCGACCCCACCACGGCGCTGGGTTTCCACGGCCGCGGCGTGGCGTCGGGCACCCCGCAGCTGCGGGCCAAATCGCGTGTACACATCAGCGGGGTCTCGGGCTGGGCGGAGGGCGACTGGTACGTGCGCCGGGTCAACCACGTCTACCAGAGCGCGGCGCCGGGGACCGCGACCAATTACTCCACCGAGTTCGTCGCCACGAGATAGGAACCGGGATGCTGATCGAGGAAACCAGCCGCCACGTCGGCCGCTACTACGGCAAATACCGCGCGACGGTGCTCGACAACAGCGACAAGGAACACCGCGGTCTGCTGAGCGTCGAGGTGCCCGACGTCTTCGGCGCGGGCGTCGCGGTGACGGCCGAGGCCTGCCTGCCCTACGGTCAGTACTTCGTTCCGCCCAAGGGGGCGAGCGTGTGGGTCGAATTCGAGGCGGGCGACGCCGAACGCCCGCTGTGGGTCGGGGTCGCCGTCACCAAATCCGAACAGACCAAGGTCAAACCGGACAGCATGATGTTCACGCACACCGGTGACGCCGTCATCTCGATCGACGACGACGGCAGCGTGTTGCTCTCCAGCCCGGCGGGGTCGTACTTGCACATGGACGCCGCCAACAACGCCACCACCCTCGCCGAGGGGCACAGCAACTTCGTGGCGATGGGCGAGTCCGGGGTCAGCATCATGAACAAGGACGGCGCGGTCGTCAGCGTCACCAAGGACACCGTGCACATCCGGGGAGCGAAGGTGGTCGTCGAGGCCACCACGGTCGTACTGGGTGCGGGGGCGACCGACACCGCGGTCCTGGGCACCGGTATGGAGGCGCTGTGGACGCTGCTGGCCACCCACACCCATCCCACCGCCGCCCCCGGGCCGCCTTCGCCGTCACCGCAGTTCCTCGCCATCCCCAAGCTCATCCCCGGTGTACACCTGAGCAGTTCGGTGGTCGTGAAATGAGCCGCTGCCACTTCCCCGCCTTACCCGCGATCAGTGTGCCGTTGCCGGCGTTGCCGGGTTTGCCTGCGATTCCGGATATTCCGGAGTTGCCGGAGCTGCGGCTGCCGAAGTTGCCGGGGATCGCGGTGCCGGCGTTGCCGTCGGTGAGTGTGCCGTTGCCGGCGTTGCCGGGTTTGCCTGCGATTCCGGATATTCCGGAGTTGCCGGAGCTGCGGCTGCCGAAGTTGCCGGGGATCGCGGTGCCGGCGTTGCCGTCGGTGAGTGTGCCGTTGCCGGCGCTGCCGGGTCTGCCCGCGCTGCCCGACCTGCCCGACCTGCCCGACCTGCCGGCACTCCCGTCGTGCCCGCTGGACTGAGGAGCCGAGATGACCGACCCGCGGGGACCATCCATCCCATTCCGCATCGATCCGCGCACCGGATCGGCGGTGTGGAGCGACGGTGCGGACAAGATCCGCGAGGATGTGGCGCTGTTGCTGGGCACCCGGCAGGGTGAGCGGCCCATGATGCGCGAATTCGGCTGTAACGTTGCAGGACTCGTACACGAACCGGACGACGACGTGACGGCGGACCTGCTGCGCCGCCAGGCCCACGAGGCATTGCTGCGCTGGGAGCCGCGCATCGTCGTGGCCACCGCCGAGGTCGGCAGGACCGACGACCGGCTCGAGCTCACGCTGCAGTACGTCCACACCGACGCCCCGGTGGCCGGCCAGATGATCGTGACCCTGACCGAACATTAGGAGCCGATTCCCATGAGCGTGCCCGCGATCGACTACACCGACAAGGACTTCGCGTCCCTGCGGGCGGCGATGCTGCGCCTGGCGGCCCAGCGGCTGCCCGAGTGGACCGACCGCTCTCCGTCGGACCTGATCATGGTGCTGATCGACCTGTTCGCCTATTGCGGCGATATCGTCGCCTACTATCAGGACCGCATCGCCAGCGAGCTCTTTCCCGAAACCGCCACCGAGCGTGCCGGTCTGGTCGACCTGTTGCGGCTCGTCGGCTACGAGTTCACCACGGCCACCCCGGCTCGCACCGACCTGCGGCTGACCTTCGACACCTCCGACGCCGCCGTGGCGGACCGTCGCGTCACCATCACACAGAACAGCCGGTTCCGCGCGGAGGTGCCGGTGCACGGGCCGGTCGAATTCATCTACCGCGGAGCGGATCTCACGATCAACCTGGCGTCCGACGAGGTCGAGCGCGACGCCGACCCGGCGTCGACGCTGGTGCACTACGACGTGCTGCCCGTCGAACAGGGTGTGGCGGTGGCCCCGATGCCGCTGGGGTCGGGCACGGGTGAGCCCAGTCAGATCTTCGCCCTTCCCGATCCGCAGGTGGATCTCGACTCGGTCGACGTCGAGGTGAACGAGGGCGCCGGGTGGGTGCGGTGGTTCCGGTCGGCGGCCGCTGCGCCGCAGGACGATCCGCTCGCCCGCGAGTTCCGGCTCGTCGTCGACGCCTCCGACACGCCGCGGATCGTCTTCACCAACCGTCCCCCGCCGGCCGGGCGGGACAATGTCCGCGCCGGATACCGGGTGTGCCTCGGCGCGCGCGGCAACGTCGCCGCGGGCGGGATCACCGAGGCGATCACCCCCATAGCCGGCCTGGTGGCGGTGAGCAATCCGGATCCAGCCGCCGGTGGCAGCGACGCCGAATCCCCCGACAGCGCGATCCGCAACGCCGCGTCGACATTTCGCTCCATGCAGCGTGCGGTCACCGCCGACGACTACGCAGCCCTGACACGCGCCACCGGCAGCGTCGCGAAAGTCCGTGTCGCCAGCCCCTCTTCGAACCGGGTCAACGTCTACGTCGCCCCGGCCGGCGATCGTCTGACACCGCTGTCGGAGTCGCTGCGCAACCATCTGCTGACCTACTTCGAGGACAAACGCCCCCTGTGCACCACCGTCGACATCGTCGGCGCCCACCCGGCCCCGATCGACATCGGCTGCGCGGTGGTCATCGACGAGCGGTTCGCGGCCACCACCGTGCTGGGCAACGTGCGCACCGCCATCGCCGGACTGCTCGCCTTCGACCGGGTCGACTTCGCCGCCACGCTCTACCTCAGCGACGTCTACGCCGTGGCCGAGTCGGTGCCGGGGGTACTGGGGGCCACCGTGGACCGGTTCCACCGGTCCGACCGCGCCGACCCCGACATCGAGGCGAAACTCGCCCGGTCCGGCCTGCCCCCGCTGGCGCAGCTGCCCGACTTCATCCGTTCGGCCGTGGCCGCCGACGTCGAGGTCACCAGCCGCATCGACGTCGGCCAGTACGAGATCCCCGTGCTGGGTGTGCTCGACGTGCGGAGCAGGGTGCGATGAGCGTCACCGGGCTGCGGGCGTCGGCGGACCTGTGCGGACCGCGTATCGCGCTGCGCTGGACCGTGTCTCCCGACGCCGACGGAGCCGACCCGCAGGTCGTGGTGGTGCGCAAGATGCGGGATTTCGGCTTTCCGTCCGACACCGCCCCGTACGTGATCTACGACAGCGCCGGATTCCCGCCCGCTGCGCAGCCCGGACGTCTGGAGGTGCGGCGGCTGCCCGGTGCCAGCGGCACCGACGGGGATCTGCGGTTCGCCGACGAGATCTGCAGTGTCGCCCGCGTCGAGGACGGGCACCCGGTCGAGCAGCTGCGCCGCACCGTCCGCACGGTGCGGCGCCGCGATCACACAGTGGTGCGGTACGAGATCGAACTGCTCGACGCCGGCACCATCGACCTCCCGCTGCTGCCCGGGATGACCTACTACTACCGGCTCGACCCGGCCGCGGGAAGCGGGGAGCGGTTGCGGGTCAGCGCAACTCCGACCGCCGCCTACCGTTACCACCGCACCCTGTACGAGGCGCTGCCGGCGGTGTACCGGCGTGCCGACACCGTCGGCAGACCCGTCGACGCGGGCACCGGATTCCTGCCGGAGGCCAACGCCGCGGGGGGACAGTTGCGGCGCCTCGTCGACGTGTTCGGGGTGACGGTGGGCGCGCTGCGCAGCTCCGCCGACGGCCTGCGCGGACTACGCGACGTCGACCTCACCGACGCCCGCTATCTGCCCCTGCTGGCGCGGTGGATCGGCTGGAGCCTGAGCAGTGACGACATCCCCCGGCAGCGCAACGAAATCGCCGCCGCGCCGGCACGCTACCGTGCGGTCGGCACCCTGGGCGGCCTCAGCGAGGTCGTCGAACACTACACCGGCTGGGCGGTGCGCATCGGCGAGTCCGCGCAGAGCATTTCACGCAGCAACAGCGCACCGCAGCGCAACATCTTCGCTGCGGTCGAGCGCGGGGACGGCTGGACCGCACCCGACGCCGCCGCGCCGGTGTTCGGCCTCGCCGGAGCGTCGGGACCCGAGATCACCGGCACTGTCGCGGAACCCTTCACGATCACCGACGGTATGTCGCTGTCCCTGGCGGTGGACGGATCCGCACCGGTGAACGTGCGATTCGCCGGTGCCGACTTCACCAACCCCGCCGCGGCGACGGCGGCCGAGGTGTCGGCGGCCATCGCACGTCAGGTGCGCGGTGTCGACGCGCTCGTCGACGGGGGCAGGGTCCGGCTGCGTTCCCAGCGCGGCGGCGAGGTCGCCGACGTCGCGGTGGTGACCGCCACCGCGGCTGCGGTGAGCCTGGAGGGCGGGCCACGTGGGCGTATCTCCACCGCGGCAGGCGGATTCGAGAACTTCGGCGATGACCCGGCGTGGGCGGCGTACGCCACCACCTGCGGACCCCGGGGAACCGCCGCGCTGCGGATCAAGCCGCGCCTGGGCGGCCGGTGGTATGACGCGCAAGCCGTCGGGCCCGACACCGAGTCGCAGGCCGACCCCGCGATCGTGGCCACCACCGGACAGCTCTGGTGCGCCTGGGTGAGCGACCCCGCGACCGGCCGGTCACGGCTGCGTCACCGCATCGGCACGGTGGCCGCACCGCAGCCCGCGCGGGTGACCGGGGATGTGGCAGGGCCTTTCGCGCTCACGGTGGGGAACACCGTGGCAGTCGTGACATCCGCTGCCCGCCACAGCTTCACGGTGCGCGCCGGCGACTACGACGACCCAAGTGCGGCGACCACCGCGGAGGTGGTGGCCGCACTCAACGCCCAACTGGCGCCGGACGTGGTGGCCGGCAGCACACCTGACGGGCGGGTGGTGCTGGCCACCATCGCGGCGGGGCCGGACGCGCGGCTCAGCGTCGACCTCGCCGGTTCCACCGCCGCCCGGCGGTTGGGGTTCGGCGGCCGCGGCCTCACCGGACGCGGTGGCTGGCAGTCGACGGTCGACTGGGGTCCGGCGATGGACGTGGCCGGGGCCGGTCCGGGCAGATATGCGGACTGCGCGGCGATCGCCGAGGCGGGCGGTGCCGTGCGACTGTGCTGGAGCACCCACGACGGTCAGGGGTGGCGCCTGGCCACCGGCCGGTGGAGCCCCCACGTCCTGGCCGCCACGCCCGCAGGCGTGAAAACCTTCGCCAGCGACGACATCACGACTCTCGCGTCGGCCGACGGGCTGCCCAGCGACGACGTACGCGCCGCGGTCACCGACGCCGACGGCACGATCTGGCTGGCCACCGCGGCCGGGGCGGTGTCCCGCACCGCCGACGGCGCGACCACCATCTTCACCGTGGCGTCGACCGCGGGCGGTCTACCGGCCGACGACGTCCGCGCCGCCGCACCGGGCCCGGACGGGTCGGTGTGGTTCGCCACCGCGTCGGGGGTCGGCGTGCGCAGCGGCGGTGGCGCATGGGACTCCTTCGGCACGTCAGCGGGATTGCCCAGCAACGACATCCGCGCGGTCCTGGTGACACCGGACGCGACGGTGTGGTTCGCCAGCGCAGCCGGTGTCGGGTTCCGCCGCAACGGGATCTGGCAGATTCTCGGGGTGGCGCAGGGGCTGCCGAGCCTCGATGCACGGCGCCTGGCGCTCGGCCCGGATGGTTCGGTGTGGGTGGCCACCGGCGCGGGCGCCGCCGCCGTGCAGCCCGACGGTTCGGTCGCCGCGTCGGTGCCGACGGGCCTGCCCGCCGGGGCCACCGACGTCCAGGACCTGGCGTGCGACGGTACGACGGTGTGGCTGGCCACCGCGGCCGGTGTCGTGGAGGTGACCAACCGCACCGGGTACACGCTGCACACGGCAGCCGGCGCCCCGGGCGGCGACTGCCGCGCGGTGACGGTGTCCGACGGGCGGCTCTGGGTCGGTACCGGCACGTCCGTCGTCACCCGTGGTGACGACGGGCAGTGGACGCCACGATCCCCGGATGCGGGACCGGTGGTGGCGCTGACTCCGTCGTGGTCACCGCCCATGGACCTGCCCGGTGCCGGCGCGGGCGAACGCGAGCCGCATCTGGCGCGCACCGCCACCACGCTGCTGCTGGCCGCATCCCGGCGTTCGGGAACCGCTCCGGACGCACCCTGGCAGCTCACGCTGCGCCGCCGCGAGGCGGGGGCGTGGAGCGAGCCCGCCGCGCTCACCGCCGCGGACGCGACCGATCGCGAACCGGTGCTGGACGTGGCCACCGACGGTGCGGTGCGGGTCTACTTCCGCTCGGATCGTGGGGGCGGCGTGGGTATCTGGCGGGTCGTCCCCGACGACGCCGGAGCGATACCGGTGCCCGAGGCGGTCGCCGTGGGACCGGGTGCGAACACCGACCCGGCGATACTGCCCGGCAGCGCACCCGCACTGCTGCTGTTCCGCAGCGATCGCAATGTGTCTGCGGCCGAGATCGCCGGTCCCGCCGACACCGCCGTACCGGCGATCTCGGTCCGGCGCTACGCCGGCACCACCACCGCCCTGCCCGCCGACGGCGCCCGCAACACCGGCCGGGGGACTTTCGGTGACCTGCTCAGCTACACCCCGCACCGCCCGCGCGGTGACACCCCGGCACCCGACGAGCGGTACACCCCGGGCACCGTGGCGGTGTTCTTCACCCGCGGGCGCGCCGACGAACCCCTGCAGATCGGCGATGCCCAGCGGCTGCGCCAGTTACTCACCCCGTTCCTGCCCGCCAACGTGCGGGCCGTTCCCATCGCGGATGCCTGAAAGGACCCTCCCCATGGCCGTGATCTCGACGAGCACATTCGACCCGCTTGCGCGGTACGTGAACGTGCGGATGCAACAGGGTGTTCCGATCGTCGACGCCGACCTCAACGAACTCGACGACATCCGCCAGTTCGAACTGCGGGCGTTCCTGAAGTGGTTCGTCGGTGACGGTGTACCCGACGGCAACGACGGATTCCGCATCGAGGGCACCGGTGCGGACAACGATTTCACGATCCGGGTCGGCGAACAGGATGCGGACGGTGGCGCGCTGACGGCTGAGCGGGGGCTGCGCAATGTCGGGCGCATCATCGTCGACGGCCTCGACGTCATCATCGGCGCCGATCTCGCCTACACCGAACAGCCGCTACACGAACGTAATCCGAATGCCCAGGCGCTCGCCAACCGGCTCGGGGTGAAGGTGGTGACGGCGTTGACGATCCCGACCGCGACCGGGGTGCTCGCGGCCTATCTGGACGTCTGGGAGACCGTCGTCACCGCCGACGACGCGCCGGAACTGGTTCATTCCGGGCTCGGCGTGGAGACGTGCGCCAGGGTGCGCCGCGACTGGGTGGTGCGGGTGCGTCCGGGGCAGGACGCGCCAAAACCCGGAGATGCCGATCTGGTGCCTGGGCATTCCTACACACTGCTGGCGCTGATCACGCGCCGGGCCGGTGCGGCAGCCGTGCGCGCCGCCGACGTCACCGACCGCAGGCAGCGCCGGCTCCGGCTGCCACCCGCCACCCTCGTCGAGGACGTGATGGGGACCACCGCCGACGAGTACCGATCGGAATCACGCCGGCCGCCGATCAGCATGCGCGAGGCGGTGAATGCGCTTCTGCGCGGCGAACTCCCGATGACCGCGGACTCGCGGATCGCCCCCGGACAGGACGCCGGGGCGGCCGACGCGATGTCGCGCGCGTTCCTGCTGGACAGCCGTCGCGGCCTGGTCGCGGTGTTCGCCAAGTCGTTGACCAACACCGAGCAGATCTACATCACCCGGATGGGCCTCGAAGCCACCTCGGGTGGCTTCGCACCGCTGGTTCCGGTCACCTCGGGGGTGGCGCACACCCGCCCGTCGGTTGCCGAGCTGCCCGACGGCTCACTGTTCATCGTCTACCAGTCGGAGAACGCCATCAGCGCCGACGTTCACGGCATCCGGGCGCAGTATTCGGACATCGCCGCAGGCAACCGCCCGCCGCAGTTCCCGGTGGCGGCGACGCCGCAGGTGCCCGAGGACAGCCCGTTCGTGGTGGCGACCGGTCCGATCGTCACGGTGTTCTTCCACAAGACGGTGCCCGGCGTCGCACCCACCCCCACCACCGACCGCTGGTACTACCGCCGCTGGAGTCTGGCCAACGGCTGGGTGGACAGCGACCCGCGGCAGCTGTCCGACATCGACACCAAACGGCGCGACTTCCACGCCGCGGCGGACAGCAGCGGCAAGATCTGGGCGGTGATCAATTCGACGGGCGCCACCGGCGGCTTCTACGTGATCAACCTCGACCCGGCCGGTGACGCCGAACCCACGCAGACCAAGATCGGTGATGCGCCCACCGGAAGTACGGCGCCACCGTTCGTGCTCTGCCCGCGCACCGGCGGTGCGTGGGTGTTCTGGCAGGCCGACGGCATCTTCGCCAATCGCATCGACGGCGTACCGGCCCAGGCCAACACCGCTCAGGTCGACGGCACCAGCCTCAACGACCGCGAGCCGTGTGCGGTCGAGGACGGTGACGGAGCGATCTGGCTGATCTGGAGCCGCGGGGACATCGCCAACCGCGACCTACTGGCCCGTCGACGGGACTCGTTGGGGCAGTGGGGTATTCCGCGTCAAGTGGTGACCTCCGACAAGGACGACACATTGCCGTATGCGGTCGCGGGCCCCGACACCACCGTATGGCTGTACTGGGGTAGCGACCGCGACGGCACCTTCGGGCTCTACTACAAGCGGCTCGTCACTGCGATCTGAGAGGAACCCCTCATGCCCTCCATCAGCCCAGGGTCGATCGGGTCGGCCGACTACACGGTGACCGGCTCCCGAGCGGTGGTCGCCGACCTCGCACTCGACGTGATGAGCAGCCCACCGTTCAGCTCGTTGCAACTGCGGTTCCCCGCCGGGGCGGGTGGGGTGACGGTGGCGTTCGGCCGGGGTGCGCACACGCTGGCGCTGCCCACCTCCGCGGGCGGTGCCCTCAACGACACCGTGACCTTCCCCAACCGCCGGGTGACCGCCCAGAGCACCAAAGTGGGCGACGAGATCGTCATCGACTGGGAGGTGCGGGCCACCTCGGCCGCCGCGGAGAACGAGATGTGGTCGGTGCGGGCACGTGCCGGCACCGAACAGACCTGGCGGTTCAGCGTCACCGACGACGACCCCGCCGAACCGGCCGTGACCCGGGTCATGTGCGACCCGGCGTGCGACTTCAGTATCGGCGCAGCCTCGTTGGCCAACGGCACGGTGCGCGAAAAGGACACCGTGACGCTCACCGCGGCCCCGGCCGGCGGTCCGGCCGGGGCGCCGACGATCGTCGGGATCCCCATCCCCGCCGCCACCTACCGGTGGAATTCCACGGTGCCGATCGCCGGGCTGCCCACCTGCTCCATGAGCCCGGTGACGACGTTTCAGACCCCGCAGGTGGCCAGCAACCTCGTGGTCAGCCTCACCGCGGACGTGTGGTTCGAAACCGACTGCAGCGCGGTGGGATTTCTCAACGCGAGCTCGACGCCGCGGGTGCTCACCGTGGTACCCCGGCCGGCCAACGCGATGCCGGATCTGGTCGGCGAACCGGCGGGTGCGGTCATCAGCCTGCTGTCGTGCGTGAACCTGGAGAACGTCGACCACTGCCTGAACTTCCTGGGCGACGAGGTGAACGGAATGACCAAGAACACCCCGCGCGATCTCGGGAACTTCTTCTTCACCGTCACCCGCAACAAGGTCAGATTCGACCTCGTCGGAGACCCGACCGGGTTGCGGATCGCCACCCAATTCCCGCCGCCGGGCGTCCTCGTCCCGCGTGAGGCGACCATCACCCTGCGGTACGCGCCCTGACACGGTCGACGATCCGAAGCGTGTGAGCGCGTCGTCGCGCGTCGCTGCCGGCAGCGCGAAGCAGTTCGTTTCTTCTCCTTCGCATCTCACATCACCGGGTTCGCGCACGTCTACTGGGCAGAAGCGAGGGAAAGGGAGATCGGCATGTCCTTCACCACGAACGAATCCAGGTGGTACTCGGTGACGGAAACCGCGTTGGGTGAGCTCACCCTGGTCCGTGATACGTCCGGGCTGCGTGGCGTGTACTTTCCGCATCATTGGTACCGGCCCCACCAGACAACGTTCGGTCCGCGCCGCGACGAGGGTTTCGACGACGTGAGAAACCAGCTGAGTCAGTATCTCGGCGGCGAGCGCACGCAGTTCGTGCTGCCGCTGAGTGTGCGCGGGGATTCGTTGCAGCTGGCGGTGTGGCAGTTGATCGCGCAGATCCCGTACGGCACAACAGTCACCTACGGCCAGCTGGCGGGACAGATCGGCGGCACGATCACCGCGCAGCAGGTGGGTGCGGCCGTGGGGCGCAACCCGCTTTCCATCGTCGTTCCCTGTCACCGGGTGGTGGGCCACAACGGCAAACTCACCGGTTACGCCGGCGGTGTCACCCGCAAACGGTACCTCCTCGACCTGGAACGCGAGCATCTGAGCCACCGCAGCGCGACACCGTTCCAGGAGCCGCTGATACCTCTGACGGCACATGGATGCCTTTGGTGACTCACGAAGCTCACCGTCGGAACGTCTACAGGATGTGAACACCATGAACCGATGGCAGCAGCGCGTGGACACGACCGAGTGGGACCGCGTGTGCCGTGAACTCGACGATGTGGGATGCGCCGTGACCGGGCAGCTCCTGTCGGATGCGGAGGCCGCGTCCACCGCGGCGCTGTACCAGGACGCCGCGCGATTCCGCACCACGATCGACATGACCCGCTACCGTTTCGGCCAGGGCGAGTACCGCTACTTCGACCGTCCCTATCCACGGGTCGTGACGGAGTTGAAACATGCGCTCTATCCCAGGTTGCTTCCGATCGCCCGCGACTGGTGGGCCCGCCTCGGCAGGCCCGCACCGTGGCCGGACAGTCTCGACGACTGGCTGGATATGTGCCACGCGGCGGGGCAGACCAAATCGACGGCGATCCTGCTGAAGTACGGAACCGGTGATTGGAATGCCTTGCATCGAGACCTTTACGGAGAGTTGGTTTTCCCGCTGCAGGTCGTCATCAACCTGAGCGATCCGGGCGTCGACTACACCGGTGGCGAGTTTCTGCTCCACGAGCAGCGGCCCCGCGCCCAGTCGCGCGGCACCGCGACCGTGATCCCGCACGGCCACGGGTTGGTGTTCACCACCCGGGATCGTCCGACGAGATCGGTGCGGGGCTGGTCGGCAGCCCCGATCCGGCACGGGGTGTCCACGGTCCGGTCCGGCAGCAGGTTCACGCTGGGGCTGGTCTTCCATGATGCCGCATGACATCCCGCCACTACATCCTCACCGGAGCGGACGGCCGACCGTACCGCGCCGCATCGCCAGGGCTGTTGGGCGGCCATCGGCGCACCAAGATCTACGGCCGTCTGGACTGCCCCTCGGCGCTGCGTGCGATCGCAGCCGGCGGCTACCGGGCCCAACGGGTGTTCTTTGCTGACGAGCACACCGCCGTTGCCGCGGGCTATCGTCCGTGCGCCAGCTGCCTGCCCGGTGCCTACCGGCGCTGGAAGGCGAACACCTAGTCGGTGTCGCGAGGCGTGCCGGATGTCGCCGAACGACGCTGCCGCACGCTGAAACCATGTGCAGCCCATGCATTCTAGACAGCGGGGATGTCGTAGAGGCGGGCGGTTTTGTCGGTGCTGGCGGTGGCGAGTTGGGTGCCGGCGGGGTTGATGGTGAGGGTGGTGAGAGGGCCGTCGTGGGGGAGTGTGCGGAGTTCGGCGGCGGTGGTGGTGTCGTAGATGCGGGCGTTGCCGTCGGTGCTGGCGGTGGCCAGGCGGGTGGCGTCGGGGGTGAAGATGAGGGCGGTGACGGGGTTGGGGTGGGGCAGGGTGTGTAGCAGCGCGCCAGTGGTGGTGTAGATGCGGGCGGTGTTGTCGGTGGCGCCGGTGGCCAGGCGGGTGCCGTCGGGGCTGTAGGTGAGGGCGGTGACGGGGCCGTTGTGGGGCAGGGTGGCCAGCAGGGTGCCGGTGGTGGTGTCGTAGATGCGGGCGGTGGTGTCGGTGCTGGCGGTGGCCAGGTGGGTGCCGTCGGGGGAGAAGGTGACGGTGTTGACGGCGCCGTTGTGGGCGAGGTTGAGGATTTCGGCGCCGGTGGCGGTGTTGTAGATGCGGGCGGTGCCGTCGGCGCTGCCGACGGCCAGGCGGGTGGTCGTGGGGTTGAACGCGACGGTCAGGACGGCGTCGTCGAGGGTGAGGCGGCGCAGGGTGGTGCCGGTGGTGGTGTCGATGATGCGGGCGGTGCCGTCGGTGGTGCCGGTGGCTAGACGGGTGCCGTCGGTGTTGGTGGTCAGGGTGGTGACGGGGCCGTTGTGGTCGATGCGGGCGCGTTGGGTGCCGGTGGTGGTGTCGATGATGCGGGCGGTTCTGTCGGTGCTGGCGGTGGCGAACCAGGATTGGTTGGGGATCCAGGTGACGGTGGTGACGGTGTCGTTGTGGGTGATGCGGGTGTTTTCGGTGCCGGCGGGCAGGGTGAAGAGGCGGGCGGTGGTGTCGGCGCTGCCGGTGATCAGTCGGGTGCCGGTGGGATCGAAGGCCACCGCGGTGACCGCACCCCCATGGATCAACCGCAACCGCTCGGTGACGGGAAGCTCGAAGATCGACACAATGGACCCGGACGCCACCGCGACCAGGCGGCCGGTGGGGTCGAGTGTGGCGTCACCGATATCGGCGAACTCACCGGCAGGCGTGAAAGCGAACAGGTCCGCTCCGGAGTCCACGTCCCACACCCGTACGGTGGCACCAGTCTCGGCCGTCAGCACCGACCGGGAACCGCGGGCGAACTCGAACAGCCCGAAGAAGCCGTCGGGCAGTTCATGTCTGGTGGCCAGCGTGTCCGAATCGAGGACGGTGATCGTCGGGTTGATCCCGTTGATCGTGACGCTGACGGCACCGATCAGACGGTCATCGTCGCTGAAGGTGCTGGCGAAGACCTCGCGAAGGTTCCCGTGATGGGGGACGGTCGGATTCGGCAGCAGACGGAAGGTGCCGGTGGTGGTATCCAGGACCCCGATACCGATGTCCGGACCGAACGCGAGGAACCGCCCGGTCCGCGAAAACCCCACGGTCCGAACCTGTCCCGCGACAGGGACGCGTCTGCGGACGGCGCCGGAAGCCGCGTCGAGCAGGATGATCTCCCCGCTGTCGCGACTCATGCCCGTGGCGAGCGCCACCGTCGTACCGTCGGGGCTGAATGCCGTGCGGTACAGCTTCTGGCCCTGGGGCATGTCGAACGTCCAGCGTTGCGCTCCCGAGGCGGCCTCCAGCAGTCGTGCCGACTTGCCGTCGTAAGCCAGCATCGCGAGAGCGTCCGGGGCGAAATCGAATTCGACGAACTGCGCCGAATCCGATCGCCAGCGTTGCACACCGTTCGCCGGATCGAACACGATGAGGGACTTCACCCCGTGCAGCCCGGGCGCCGAGCCGGACACCGCGGCCGTGACGCCGGTCGGGGCGAACCGCACGGAGAACAGTTCCACGTCGGTGGTCATGTCGATCGGCGGCACCGCCGAGTTCAGCGTGTACACCCGGACTTTCTTGTCCGCGATGGCCGCGACTCGCCGCCCGTCGTGGCTGAACGCGATCGACGAGACGCGGTCGTCGTTGGGGAACGTCGCGACCGGCGCGGGACTGTCGGGCATATCGATCCTGACTGTGCGGATTGTGTTGGCTAGGTGGGGATGTCGTAGAGACGGGCGGTGGCATCGGCGCTGGCGGTGGCCAGTTGGGTGCCGGCGGCGTTGACGGCCAGTGCGGTGACCGCGCCGTCGTGGGGCAGTTTGCGCAGTTCGGCGCCGGTGGTGGCCTCGAAGATCCGGGCGGCATCGGCGCTCGCGGTGGCCAGCCGGGACCCGTCGGGGGTGAAGGTGACGGCGGTGACGGGCCCGCCGTGCGGGAATCTGCGCAGTTCGGCGCCGGTGGTGGTGTCGAAGATTCGCGCGGCGCCGTCGGCGCTCGCCGTCGCCAGCCGGGACCCGTCGCCGGTGAAGTCGACCGCGGCCACGGGGCCGTCGTGGGACAGGGTGCGCAGTTCGGTTCCGCTGGCGGTGTCGTAGAGCCGTGCGGTGGTGTCGGCGCTGGCCGTGGCCAGCCGGGTGCCCGCCGGGTTGAATGCCACCGCGGATACGGCTCCCGAGTGGGCCAGGCTGAGAACCTCGGCGCCGGTGGCCACGTTGTACACGCGGGCGGTGCCGTCCGCGCTGCCGACGGCCAGCCGGGTGCCGGCCGGATTGAACGCCACGGCCAGCACCGCGTCGTCGAGTGTCAATCGGCGCAGGACGGTGGCGGTGTCGACGTCGATGAGCCGGGCGGTGCCGTCGGCGCATGCGGTGGCCAGCCGGGCGCCGTCAGCGCTGGCGGTCAGCGTGGTCACCGCGGCCGGGTGGGCGATGCTGGCACGCTGAGCGCCGGTAGCGCTGTTCGCGATGCGCGCGGTGCCGTCGGTGCCGGCGGTCGCGAACGCGGGCCGGGCGGGAATCCAGCACGCCCCCACCACCGCATCGTCCTGGGTGAGGCGGAATTGTTCTGTGCCAGTGACGAGTTCGAACACCCGGGCCGTCTTGTCCGCGCTCGCGGTGAGCAGCCGCTGCCCGTCCGGGCTGAACCTCACCGCATGGACAGCGCCCCCGTGTGCCAGCCGCAGCCGTTCGCGCGCCGGGAGTTCGAATACCCGGGCGCTGTTACCGGCGGACAGCGCAACCAGCCGACCGGTCGGATCGAGGGTCGTGTCGGTGGCGCCCCCGTCGGCCTCGGTCGGGACGTAGCAGAACAGATCGGCGCCGGTGGCCACCTCCCACACCCGGATGCCCAGCGATTCGACCGTGAGCACCGTGCGTGGATCGCGGCCGAATTCGAGCCGACCCCAGAAGGAACCTTCGGGGATGTCACGGATGACCGCCAGGGTATCGGCGTCCAGCACCCGCGCCGAGGAGAAGATCCCGTTGAGCCGTTCGCTGATCATCCCGATCAGCCGGTCGTCACCACTGAACGTGATCTTCAAAACGTCGCGCAGCTCCTCCTCGGGGTGCGGCAGGACCCGCATGGCCTGGCTGGTGGTGTCGAGAATCCCCATTTCACGATCGGTGCCGAAGCCCACGAATCGTCCGGTGCCCGAATAGAAACACACTGCGCGAACCGCATTGGGCCGGCCGACCCGCTTGCGCACCGCGCCGGTCGTGGCGTCGAGCAACACGATCTCGCCGCTGTGGATATCCATGCCCGTTCCGATCGCCACCGTGGCGCCGTCAGGACTGAACGCCGCCCGATGCAGCGTCTGCCCCTGCTGTGCGGCGAATGTCCACCGCGGCGTCCCCGACGCCGCATCGAGCAGCTGCGCAGACGTCCGCTGCTGGACCAGGATCGCCGTCCCGTCGGGGGTGAACCCGACGTTCATCGACGGAGTCTTCTCGGTCTTGCGCCACCGCATCGCACCGGTGGCCGGATCGACCACGATGACCGACAACTTGAATCCGCCGAACCCGCAGACCGCGACGCTCGTGCCGGTCGGGGCGAACGCCACCGTGCTGAGTTCGACGTCTGTCGGCACGATCACGGGTTGCCCGCCGCCGGACACCGGAAAGACCCGCAGGGTCTTGTTGGACAGCGTTGCCAGCCGGCGTCCGTCGGCGCTGAACGTCACCGCCGAAACCTGTTCGTCGTGGGTGAAAGTCGCTACGGGTTGCGGGTTCTCAGCCATGTCCAATGATCCTGACTTGTCGACTGCGGCCACTGATGTCGGCGGGTTGTCGATACGGTGACGGGGATGGCGCTCGGCAGGACCACGTGTCGAACGACGCATCGGTGACGGGGGTGGTGGCTGTCATAGCGTGCTCCGATCGGCACCGCGGCCGACATCGCTGCAGGCCGGCGTTGGGGTCGCCAACGGCATCATCGCCGCCCGCGTGTCACCACGCCGTCACGCGCGCCGCGCCCGTCAGCGGGGAATGCGGTAGATGCGGGCGTCGGTGCCGGCGGTGGCCAGCAGGGTCCCGTCGGGATGCACGCTGAGGGCCACGACGGGTCCGTCGTGGGGGTAGCTGCACAACAGGCCCGCGCCGGCCGTCAGCCACAGCCGGGCGGTGCGGTCGGAACTAGCGGTCGCCAGCACCGCGTTGTCGGGTGTGAAGGCCAGGGCGCGCACCGGTCCGTCGTGGGCGAACTGGTGCAGCCGCGTCCCGGTGGCCGCGTCGAGCACGCGGGCGACTCCGTCGTCGCCGGCCAGGGCGATCCGCCTGCCGTCGGGGCTGAATACGACGGCGTTGTTGGCGGCGAGACCGGCCAGTGACAGCACCTGGGCGCCGTTGGTGGTGTCGAAGGTGCGCACCGCACCGTCGGCCGTCGCGGTGACCAGCCGAAGGCCGTCCGGGCTGACCGCTATCGCGCGGATCTCGACCTCGTGGGGCAGGGTGAGCAACTCGACCCCGGTCACCGTGTTGAACACCCGGGCGGTGTCGTCGTCGGCCGCCGTGGCGATACGCATCCCGCCAGGGCCGAAGGCCAGGGCTGTGACGGGTGCGTTGTGCGTCAGGCGGCGGACCACGGCGCCGGAGGGAACGTCTATCAGCCGCACGACGCCGTCGGCTCCCGCGCTGGCCAATCGCTGCCCATCCGGGCTGGGCACCAGGATCTGGACCGCGCCGTCGTGGTCTACCCGCGCCCGTTCGGCGCCGGTGGCCGGATCGAACAGACGCACGGAGCGGTCGGCGCTCGCGCTGCCCACCAGCGGTGTGGCGCCCGCCCAGACGACAGCGGTCACCGGCCCGTCGTGAGCCAAGCGGGACCTCTCGGCCCCGCCGGCGACAGCGAATACCCGCGCGGCGTGATCGTCGGATCCGGTGGCGACGGACAATCCGTCGCCGGCGAAAGCGACGGCGTTGACGGGTTTGTCGTGTGGTAGGCGATGCAACTCGGTGAGGACCGCGGGGGAGAACCAGCCGCGTCCGATTCGGGTGCCCGAGCGGGGATGCCACCCGGTGGTGCCGGTGACGTCCGGCTCACCGTGACCCAGATACTTGTACCAGTACATCGTGCCATCCGGCTCGACGGCGTAGAGCGCGATCCCCGCCCCGCCGTGGTCGTCCGGTCCGCCCACCACCCGTTCGAAGCGATGCCAACCACGGGCGATGATGTTGCGTGAGTTGGGATGCCAGCCGGTGCCGCCGGTCGCGTCGGCCGTGCCGTCGCCCCGATAGCTGTACCACCGCAGGTCCCCGTTCTGCTCGACGCCGAACAGCACGTCGGCGGCCGCCGTGAGAATCTTGAAGTTCTGCCAGCCGCGTCCGATCGGGTTGCCGGACTTGGCCGCCCAGCCGGTGCCCCCGGTTTGGTCGGCGGTGCCGTCACCGACGTAGCGGTACCACAGCAGGTTCCCGTCGGTGCGCACGGCGAACAGGGTACTGCCCGAGTTAGTAACGGCCAGAGAAGATTTCGGGGTGCATACCAGGCTGAGGAAGCCGGCCCAGCCGCGTCCGATCGGGTTACCCGACTTGGGCGCCCACCCGGTGCCCGGCGGGGCGCCCGCGCTGCCGTCGCCGATGTAACGGTGCCAGATCAGATCACCGTTGGCCTTGACCGCGAACAGCACCCCGTCACCGCCGCCGCACAGGAACTTCGGGGTGTCCCAGCCCGTGGCGATGGCGTTGCCCGAATTGGGCGACCAACCGAGCGACCCGTCCGGACTGGCCTCACCCGTCCCGTCGTAGCGGTACCAGCGCAGATCACCGGCGGGCGATACGTCGAACAGTTCACCGACGCGCGCCAGCCCGGCGCCGGTGACAGGTCCCGCGCCGCCACACACCAGATGGGTGGAGATCATCGGACACCTCCCGCCTGACTGATGGCGCACCGGCGCCTTGCCGGCCCCGCGGGTCATCGTCACGCGCAGGCTGTCACCGCGCCGTCACTACCACTGCCTCAGGTTCGGAAGAAGTCGATCATTCTCGGGTAGACGACCTCCGGGACTTCGAGGGTCGGGCTGTGGCCGACCCGGTCGAGCACCACGAGTTCGGCGTCGGGGAGGGCATCGGCGACCTCCTTGCCCCACTCCGGCGGCCGGGCATGATCCTCGGCGCCGGAGAAAATGAGTACCGGACAGGGGATCTCGGGCAGCAGGTCGAGTGCGCTCGCGCGGGTCATCACACCCATCATCGCGGGCCGCAGACTTCTCGGCAGTGCGTTGATGCGGTCGGTCCACAGTGCCACGATGTGTGCCCTCTCGGGGTCTTTGCGAATCGACTCGCCGAACATCACGCCGAGGGTCTCGTCGAGAACATCGTCCACGAAGCCGTTGACGCCGGCACGGTTGGTCCAATCGACGTAGGACGCGTGGGTTTCGCCTCGTGCGGACGATCCCGCCATCACGATCTTGCGGAAAAGGTCGGGACGTCGAGCGGCAACGCGAACTCCGACATCTCCGCCCATCGATTGGACCAGCATGTTGATGTTCGTCAAGCCCATCACGTCGATCAAGGCCAGGATGTCCTCCGCATCGTCGTCCATGGTGATGATGTCGACGTCGTGGAAATCGCTTCTGCCCTGACCGCGAAACTCCGGTCTGACGACCCGGAACTGACCGCGCACCGCGTCGACCAGACCATCGAACATGCGGGAGTCGAGGAACAGCGAATGAAGGCAGAGGATGACGGGAAGATCGTTCTCGCCGGTGTCGTCGACGAACAGGTGGGTGTCGCGTACTGCGAAGACCCGTTGGGTGTGTGCCATGGTGGGTTTCCTTTCGGTCGGGTTGATGCGGTCGGGAGTCGGAACGGTCAGCGGCACGTGGATGCCAGCGCGCCGCTCGTCGGCGTCGGGGAGTGCCAGCGGGCGACGAATCCGATGGTCGCCTGGTCGACGTCGCGAGGATTCGAGGCACTCAGGAAATGTCTGCCGCCGTCGATGATGCGCAACTCCGCCGCCGGTGAGTTGGTGAACATCGCGATCTCGTCGCGGGCGTTCGCCACCGAGTAGACCGAATCGTGGCTGCCGTGCAGCCATAGGACCGGGCACCGCACCCCGTCGAGGCGTGCGTGTAAGCCGTCTCGGTCGCGCAGGTTGATCGCACTGACCTGCAGGCGCTTTCGGCCGGCATCACCCGTGTAGTTGGCTCGGTAGGTGCTCAACCAGAATGCATACTCGGCGGGCGTGACGGTGTCGCCGAGACCGGACTCGAGTAGTTTGGCGACGAACTCGTCGGGGACCACCCAGTCGTCCCCGACGGGGCTGGAGAACCCGTCGATCGTCGGGGTGCAGAAGGCATCGCCATCCCAGCACCCGAGGTCACGGCTGCGTTGGCTTTCGGCGTCCATCGAGGTGCCCAGAACGATAATGCCGTCGACCGTGTCGGGGGCGAGGACTGCCATTCGCGCGGCGATCCAGCCGCCCTGCGAGGTGCCGAGAACGAATGCTCCGGGGATGTCGAGTGCGTCGAGTGCCTGCAACGCTGCCACTGCGGTGTCCCAGTAGGTGAATTGCACCCACGTCGAACGAGTGCCGCCGTGGCCGTAGGGCTCGATCGCCAACAGGTTCATCGCGGCCATGAGGTCGGGGTCCGCGTACTGGGGCCGGTACAACTCCCTCGAGGTGGTGAAGGAATTGATCATGACCAGCGTCGGAAGCGACGGATCGTAGGGTTTGCCGAACGTGCAGCTGATTGCCGAGCCGCCCAGGTGGGGAACGGTTACGGAGGTGGGCATGGTGATCATGGAATTTCTCCTTGCTGTCGCTGGTGAGCGGGCGGGAGTGGCCGGCTGACGTAGGTGGGTCCTAGGCGGCCGCCAGGTTGCAGCGCTTCTGGGAGACGAGGGCTCGGTCGAGGTGGCGAAACCGCCCGACGGGCTCACGGGTGAAGAACGTCAGAGCGAGCACGGCGATGATGCACGCGGTGACCATGACGTAGAGGCCCCAGTTGTATCCGGAAACCGAGGAGAACCCGCCGCCCGCACCGATGAGGACGCCGAGGATCAGCGGTGACAGGCCGCCGAGATACATCGCCGTCAGCATGATGGAGTTGGCGGTGCCCATCGCGCCCTTCTCGGCGGAGTCGCTGACGAATCCGTAGATCACCGGGAAGATGCCGTTGGTGGCCATGCCGGCGAAGAGCTGTAGGGCGATCAGCCAGGCCAGGCCCAGGCCCGCGTACTGCAGTAGGAAGATGCCGATGGCAAGCCATGCGAACGAGATGATCGAGGTGAATTTGCGGCCCAGCCAGTCCGAGGTCCAGCCCCACAGAATCTGGCCGATGCCACCGGTAATGGTGAAGATGGCGGAGTACGCGGCTGCCTCGGCGAAGCTGTAGTTGCCGACGAAGGCGATGTACTGCGGCAGCCAGAAGCTGATTCCGGTGTACACCGCGATGCCGAGCATCGCCGCGAGTGACGGCACGACGATGTTCGGATTGCGCAGTGCGCGGCCGAGAGCGCCGGCGGGTGCGGCTTGGTGTCCGGCGTCTTCGGTGCTGTCCAGGGGTTTGGTCAGGCCGGCTTCGGTGGTCTGCCGTTCGAAGGTTTCGTAGCGCTTCTTCGTGGCGAACATCCAGTAGCCCAACCAGATCGGGATCATGGCGAGCGGGATGAGAAGGAAGACGTAGCGCCAGTTCTCGGGCCCGAAGGTCGCGAGTATCCCCGAGGTGACCACCGATGCGATGAGAGTTCCCCAGGGGTAGCCGGTGTGCTGGATTCCCAGGGCGAATCCGCGCCGTTCGACGGGGTAGGACTCGGCCATCGCCGTCACTTCGGCCGCCTCGCCGGCGCCGCCGAACGCATTCTTGACGGACTGCAGCACGACGATGGACCAGAGTGATTGGGTCAGGGCGCCGATGCCGGTGAAGATGGAGAAGATGAAGTAACCCAACGCGACGACGCCGTTGCGATACTTGCGCGCCCAGCCGTGACCGCCCTTGTCGAACCACGGTCCCAGCGGAAGAGCCAGTAGTGAGCACGACACGGTGATGATCGCGGCGATCACACCTGCGGTGCCTGGAGAGATCGAGAACTCGTCGACGATCGAGGGCAGCACGAAGAAGAAGATCTGACGCGTGTTGGCGTTCATCGCGTAGACCAGCCATAAGATGACCAACGCGCCGACCGCGTATCCGGGTGTGCGGGGACGGCGGGACCGGCGCGACAGCGGGCCGATCGACGGCGCGTTTTCATCGCTGAGTGGTGCATTGGTGCTTGTCATCGAAACTCCAGTCCGAGAGGGGAGAAGTCGGGCGGCGATCGAAGAGCGACCCGGTGATCTGCCCGCCCCGCGCGCCCGATTGCGACCGAATATGTTGTGGGATAGCAGAATTAGCCAGGCGACCAGAGGCCACGGCTGGCGGTCGACACGCGGAGGCAGGGGCGGGCAGCAGTGGTTTTGCGCATGGGGGTAAGTCGGAGGCCCGCGTGTAGTTAATCGATTAAGTAATATTCCGAATCGGCCGGGACGCGGGGTTGATGCATAGTCCCATTACCCGCAACTGCCGGGCAGACGATCGGACGAGCGGGAGGAGTGGGGTCAGCGGATGAACTGATCGACGAAATCAGCGCCCAGCCCGACCGCTTCGTAGTGCTCGCGGGCCCTGTCGATCTTGCTGAAGACGTCCTCGATGCCGACGGTGTTGCCGTCCACGTCGACGTAGATGTAGGCGCCGGTGACGTGGAACAGGGTGGCCATCTCGGTCACGTCGTCGGGTACCTCGAGGGTGTGGATATCACCGGGCGGCTCGAAGGCATGGGACCCCTCCTCGGCCCACCAGTCGTATTCCAGGTAGTGCCAGCGCCCCCGCAGGGTGAAAGCGTGGACCGCACCGGCGTGACGGTGCCGGGACAGGATCCCCGTACGCCGGACCCGCAGGATGTTGACGAAGTAGCCCTGGCTTGCGCAGAGCACCAGCGGACGGAAATCGACGTCCTTGGACTGCGGAACCCACAGCCGCTCGTCGCAATCGAGGTCGAGGGCTCCGAGGGTGATCAGGTCGTCACTCATGCCGTACGGCCTGGGGCCGGTGTAGGGAGTTGCCTCGGGGTGTGGTGTGTCGACGGTGGAACTCACGAATCTCTCCTTGGAATCGATGCTTAATCGCATAAGTAAGGTAACCGACGCCACCGGGGAACGCAAGAGATGGGTGAAGTCACACGAACAGCCGCTCTGACAGCCCAAATGGGCGACGTGGTGGCGATGTTCGGACGGTGGAACATCATGTGGAGCGGGTCCCGGGGCTGATTAATCGAATCAGGAAACCGACCCAATGTCGCCAGGCGTAAAGGCCGGTACGCCCGCCGACCGGCCGTTGCCGGCGCTTAATCGCCTAAGCTCGATGTGTGACCGACAGTCCGCGAAGCCGACAGACGGCCAGTCGTTCCAATACGGGGATGCGCCCGCGTCGCGTTCGGATGAGCGATGTGGCGCGGGCGGCCGGTGTCTCGGCGGCGTCGGTGTCCTACGCATTGAGCGGCGCTCCCGGTGTCAGCGACGAACGGCGCCGCCATATCCTGGCCGTTGCCGAGGAGATGGGGTTTCGCCCCAGTCGAACCGCCCGCGACCTGCGTTCGGGGACGACACGCACCATCGGATTGCTGCTGGCCGACATCGCCAACCCGTTCTACACCGAGGTGGCCGCCGGAGTGGTGGCCAGGGCAGAGGACGCCGGCTACGAGGTGTCCGTCGCGCACGTCGGCGTCGACGGCGCTCGTCAAGCGGATGTCGCGTACGCGCAGGTGGACCGCAACTGCAGTGGCCTGATCTTCACCAGTTTGATCGCCGACGACAAACGGTTGCTGGATACCCTTCGGCAGGAAGGCATTCCGGTGGTGCAGGTCTACCGCAAGGTCGACGGAGAACAATCCGACTGGGTGGGGATCGACGATGAGCAAGCGGGGTTCGAGATGGCGTCGCATGTCGTTGCCACCGGGCGGCGGCGGATCGCGCTGATCGGCGGCCCCGAAGCGTCGAGTGCATCCAGGGGACGCATGCACGGCTACCTGGGCGCACTGCGCAAGGCCGGCCTGACCGCGGTGAACGACCCGGATGTGTGGGGGGAACTGAGTCGAGCCTCGGGTGCGCTGCGCGCGAGGTCGGTGTTGGCCGAGCACCCCGACGTCGACGCTTTTGTGTGCGGTAACGACGTCATCGCCCTCGGTGTTCTGGACGTGTGCACCGAGATCGGCAGGCGGGTGCCCCAGGACGTCGCGATATCCGGATTCGACGATATGAGCTTCTCGAGCGCGGGTCCCCTGCAATTGAGCACCGTTACCGTCCCCCGCGACATCCTCGGTCGCCGCGCCGCGCACCGGTTGCTGCAACGCATCGAAGGTGATACCGGCGGTCCGCGAAACGAATTGCTGCCCTACACGATTCAGATACGGAATACCACCGTTCCTGGCCGGGCCTGACGGCGGGGTAAGCCATGGCGGCGCGGCCCAGACCGCTCAGCGCCCCGGCGGGGCCAGCCGGTAGATCGCGTCGGCGGCGTCGTCGGTGATGTAGACGGCGCCGTCAGGGCCGGCAACCGCGGCCACCGGGCGGCCCCAGCGGGACCCGTCGTCGGCTTGGAAACCGCCGACCAGCGTCTGCTGATCGGCAAGTGTGCCGTTCTGCCAGGCGAAGAACGACACCTCGGGCGCGCGGGGCGGCTGGCGGTTCCACGAACCGTGCACGCCGACGAGCGCACCGTGGGCATATGGCTCTGGTAGTGCCCCGTCGACGAAGCTCAGCCCGAGGGGAGCGGAGTGGGCACCGAAGCTCTGCTCCACCGGCGGCAGCGCGGCGCAGTCGAGACGGGCGCCGTCGGCGTTGGTCTGGACATCGCGGATGAAGGGCAGGTCGGCCGGACCGCCATCGGAATTACAGTACGGCCAACCTAATTCGCGCCCCGGAGTGAGACGTGCGAGCTGCTCGGGTGGATGGTCGTTGACGTACTCGGGCACCACCCGGCCGTAGTCGCGACCCTCGCCGGGGTAGAGGACATTGTCGCGACCGTTGACGGCGGTCCACACCGATCCGTCCGGCGCGATGGCCAGACCGGTGCCGTTGCGGACACCGGTGGCGAACGGTGCGGCCGGGCCACCACCGGGCGGCACCCGCATGACGGTCGCCCTGGGCGGATCGGCTTCGCGGTCGTGCGCCGAGATATTGCCCGTCGAGCCGATCGAGAAGTACACCGCCCCGTCGGGCCCGACCGCGACGCTCTTCAGCGCATGCGAGTATGCGCCGCGCAGGTCCGGGCTGCGGGCGTCGGGCAATCCCGCCACCACCGTGCGCTGGTTGACGGCCTGGCCGTCGACGTAGTCGTAGGCGTCGATCTGGTCGCTCTCGGCGACGTAGAGGATCGGGGGTGTGCCGGGCCGAGCCGGTGTGAAGGCCAGGCCATGTGGCTGATCCAGCCCGTCGAGCAAAAGTGCCTCACGCGGACCCGCTCCCGTCTGGATCAGGTGAACCACCCGACCGGTACTCGGCTGCGATACCAGCAATGTGCCGTCGGGCGCCCACGCCGCGAGCCTGGGCTTGGGCACCCTGGCCCACACCGAGATGCTCCAGCCCGGGGGGACGAGCGCCTGTCGTGGCTGGTCGAACGGCTGCTCGTCCAGGTCCTCTGGCACCTGGACGGTCACCGGCACCAGATCAGCCGACGCCCCGGTCGACTCCGTGGCCTCCGGTGTCGCCGGTGAGGCCGTCCCGGCGTCGGGGGTGGGGCCCGCAGCGCAGGCCCCCACCACCATCACACCGACGGCACCGACACCGATTCGCTTAAGCCGCAGCCAAACCCGCATGCATCTCCCAGACCAGGATCTCTGCGGGCGTGACCGCGGTCACCCGCTGGCCGCCCGATGCGGTGAACCGAACCGCGTCGCCTTCGTGTAGGACGCCCGCCCCTTCCAGCGTCACCTCGCCGCGCGGCACGAACAGATGCAGATACGGCGCGTCGGGAAGTTCGACGCTGTCGCCGGGCTGCAAACGCGCGCCGCGCAGCGCCGCGTATTTGTTGCGGATGCTGATCGCGGTGTCGTCCTTGTGATCGGGCATACCCGAGGCGATGGTTACCAGGCCGCCGCGCAGTAGCTCGTCGTCGATCTCCAGCTGCTGATAGCCCGGGGTGATGCCCGATTCGTCGGGTACCACCCACATCTGCACGAAATGCACCGGCTCACTGTGGGATTGCTCCCCGGTCAGCCGCCAGGAGTCGTTCTTCTCCGAGTGCAGGATGCCGCGGCCCGCCGACATTCGCTGTGCCAGGCCCGGATAGATGACACCGGAGTGGCCGGTGGAGTCCTGGTGGACGAGCGACCCCCGCAACACCCACGTGACGATCTCCATATCGCGGTGGGGATGGGTGTCAAACCCGGTGCCGGGGTTGACGATATCGTCGTTGTTGACCAGCAGCAGCCCGTGGTGGGTGTTGTTCGGGTCGTAGTGGTGGCTGAACGAGAACGAGTGCTTCGAGTCCAGCCACGCGATCTTCGTCTTGGCCCGGTCCCCGGCGCGGCGGATGTCGATGGTCTCGGCGGACGGTGCGGTCACGGTGTCACCCCTCGGTCGTGGGCCAGCCTAGGCGGCTCGCCATGCCCTCGACAACATAGATGACGTATCATGTATTCCATGTGGCTGTCGGCCGACGAACAACGGGTGTGGCGGGGCTACCTGAAGATGGTGTCAGGTCTGCAGGGCGCGATGAACCGTCAGCTCCAGCAAGACTGCGGACTGTCGCTGAGCGATTACGAGGTGCTGGTGGTGCTCTCCGAACGCGGACCCGTTCGGATGTACCAGATCGCCGACGACCTGGCCTGGGAGCAGAGCCGGGTGTCGCATCAGCTGCGCCGGATGCGCGATCGGGGTCTGGTGGAACGCCATGGCAGCGACGTCGACCGAAGGGGCGTGACGGTGGAACTGAGCCCCGCAGGCCGGGCCGCGCTCGAGCTCGCCGCCCCCGGACACGCCGCCCTGGTGCGTGGGCTGGTGTTCGACGGCATGCCGCCCGAGAGCCTGCGATCACTCGGCGCGCTGATCGACACCGTCCTCGCCCGCCTCGCGACCTCGCCGCCTTTCGCGACCTCGCCGCCTTTCGCGCCGAAATAAGGTCCAGGCACGTTTATCCACAGGATTGCGTGTCATAACCCTGATCTCGCGGTCTGCCGGTGCTGCGGTGTCGGACACCCCGGTCAGCGTGGCGGTATGGACGACGCCAGCGACCCCTTTCTCGGCACCGAAGCGGTCGCCGCCGGCCGATTCACCCGACGGCGGCTGCGCAGCGGCAACGTCGCCGTCTACCGCAACGTGTACCTGCCGACCGGTGTCCCGCTGACCCCGGCGGTGCGGGCGAAGGCGGCGTGGCTGTGGTCCGGCCGCACTGCCACCCTGGCCGGCATGTCGGCGTCCGCGCTGCACGGGGCGCGGTGGATCGACCCCGGATTGCCCGCCGAACTCATCCGTCTGGGAGATCCGGTACCCGGCATCCTCATCCACCGCGACACGCTTGCCGCCGACGAGGTGTGCGTGATCTCGGGAATGTCGACGACCAGCCCGGCCCGTACCGCCTTCGACCTGGGCCGCCGCGGGGATCTGGTGGCCGCCGTCACCCGGATGGACGCCCTGGCCAATGCGACGGCGCTGCGCCGGGAGGATGTCGACGTCCTGCTGCGCCGGCATCGCGGCGCCCGCGGCATCGTGCAGTTACGCCGCGCCCTGGACCTGATGGACGGTGGCGCCGAATCGCCGCCGGAGACGCGCACGCGGCTGCTGCTGATCGCCGCCGGCTTTCCCCGGCCGCAGACCCAGATCGTCGTCGACGAGCACGGATACCCGTTCGCCCGGCTCGACATGGGCTGGCGGGATCGGCTGGTCGGGGTGGAGTACGACGGGGCGCAACACTGGACCGACCCGGCGCAACATGCGCGCGACATCGATCGGCTGGCCCGGCTGGACGCGCTCGGTTGGCGGATCGTGCGGGTCAGCCGCGACATGCTGCGCCATCGGCCGCAGACTTTCCTCGCCAGGACTCGCGACGCGATGAATGCCGCCGGCTGGTCCGACCGCGAGATCAGACTTCAGGCACGGTTTGCCGAGCTTCGCGTCGCATAACCCGGATCTCGGCCGTCGGACAGCGCCGCGGAGGGGAACGGCCCATGATGGTGGCGTGACCGCATCGCGCACCGGGAAGGTGTCCATCGTCGGCGTCGGCAGCGTCGGCACCGCCATCGCCTACGCCTGCCTGATCCGCGGATCCGCGGGCGCTCTGGCGCTGTACGACACCAACACACAGAAGGTGCGCGCCGAGGTGCTCGACCTTAACCACGGCAGCCAGTTCGTGCCGCACTGTCCGGTCAGCGGGTCCGACGACATCGGCGTCACCGCGGGGTCGGCGATCGTGATCGTGACCGCAGGAGCCAAGCAGGACCCCGGCCAGAGCCGTCTGGAGCTGGCCGCCACCAATGTCGCGATGGCCCAGGCGCTGACACCCCAGCTTCTGGAACAGTCGCCCTCGGCGGTCGTCATCTTCGTCACCAACCCCGTCGACATCGTGACCTATGCCGCCGCCCAATCGGTCGACGCGCCGCCCGGGCACATCTTCGGCTCCGGAACGGTGTTGGACTCCAGCCGGTTTCGCTACCTGATCGCCCAGCGCGCCGACCTCGCGGTGGGCAACGTGCACGGCTTCATCGTGGGTGAGCACGGCGATTCGGAGATCTCGCTGTGGTCGAGTGTGTCGATCGGCGGCGTCCCCGCCGACGAGTTCCGGATCGACGGCAGCCAGGTGTTCGGCGAACAGGTGCGCAGCGAGATCTCGGCCGACGTCGTCAACGCGGCCTACGAGATCATCGCCGGCAAGGGCGCCACCAACCTCGCGATCGGCCTGTCCACGGCCCGCATCATCGAAGCCGTCCTCGGCGACCAGCACCGTGTGCTGCCGGTGTCCACCGTCCAGCGCGGGGCATACCAGATCAGCGACGTGTCGCTGTCCCTTCCGACGGTGGTCTCCGCCGCCGGGGCGGGCCAGGTGCTGGAGATCCCGCTGTCGGTGTCCGAACTACTGGGGCTTCAGGCGTCGGCCGCGACCCTGAACGAGAACTGGGCAGCGCTGCGGGCGACCTGACATCCCTCGATCGTCCGTCCGCCTGCCGATTCCGCGGGTGTCGCGTCGCGGCCGGGTGGATAATCGTCGGCAGACGCCGTGGGCGCCGACCACAGTTCCGCGCCGAGGGGACGCCGAACCACCCCACCCACCGAACCCGAGGACATCGCATGACCACCCCGACCTACGGGGACGTCCTTCAGATCGACGTCACCGACGAAGAACTCGAAGCCGCCGCCGAGCAATCGGCCCTGTCGTACACGTATCAGACCTCCGACTACGACAAGTGCTGCAGCTGATCCGGACGTGACGGACGGGGCCGTCGATGTGACCGGCGCCGCCGGTATCGACGAGTTGCTGTCGGACGCGTTCGAGCCGTCCGGCGACCCGGATCCCGAAAGGGCTGCGGTCGCACGACTCACCGCATGGTGCGCGTCGAGCACCGCCGGGGACTGGTCGCTGTTCGCCAGGCGCCTGCGCCGTGACGGGCTCGACGCCGGGCAGGTGTTGGCCAGGTTCGGCGGCGCGCGCCTGCGGCCCGGCGCGGACCCTCCGGCCTGGGTGGACGACGCGGCCTGGGTACGGCAGACGATGTGCGCGCAGCGGATCACGGAGACCCCGACGTCCGCGGCGCGGTACCCGTTCGACGACCTCATCCACCCCCTCGTCGACGAGGCCGAGCGGCGGCTGCACAACACCGTCGGGCGGTCCCGCACCGGCAGCGTGGACGCCGCGGCACGCGTCGACCTCCGGGAGTTGTTGACCCGCAGGATCTCCGGTGTTCTCGCACCCGCTCTGTACCTGCAGTTCGCCACCGGCCAGCCGGACTATCGCCGGTTCATCGAAACCATGAGAAGTCAAGGGCTGCAACAGTTATTGGGCGATAATCCGGTCATGCTCCGGCTGGTGGCGACCGTGACCCGCCAATGGGTCGACGCCGCAGGCGAATTCCTGCACCGACTGGACGCCGACCGAGACGCATTGGCCCGCCTGCTGGGCATATCCGGCACGGACCGGGTGAGGGGAATCGCCGGCGCGCTGTCCGATCCGCATCACGGTGGACGGTCGGTGCTGTGCGTGCAGTTCGGCTGCGGTGCCAGGGTGATGTACAAGCCGAGAGACCTGCGCGCCGACACTGCGTGGCAGGCCATGGTCGAACGGCTCAACCGCGACGCCCCGGTCCGGTTGCGCGCGGTGCGGACGTTGGCCCGAAACGGTTACGGCTGGAGCGAATTCGTCGAGCACACCGGATGTGACACCTCCGGGGTCCGGCGGTTCTTCGTCCGGGCCGGTGCCCTGCTGGCGCTGCTGCACGGATTCGCCGCGGCCGACATCCACCAGGAGAATCTCGTCGCCGCCGGTGACCACCCGGTGCCGATCGACCTGGAAACGCTGCTGCAGGCCGCACCCGACGCCGACCTCTCCCATCCGGCGTCGGCGGCCGACGAGCGCGCGCGGGCACGGGTGGCCGACTCGGTCCTGGCCGTCGGGCTGCTGCCCGGGTACGCCCGCGCGCCCGACGATCAGGTATACCCGGTCGGCGGCGTGGCTTCCGGCTGGGCGGGTGCGGAAATCCTGACGTGGCAGGCGGTCAACTCCGATGCGATGCGGCCGGTGCGCGCACGTGCGGCGGGTGCGGCGACACCCAACCTGCCGCACGTCGCCGGCGAGTACGCCCGCCTGGCCGATCACGTCGACGATTTCCTGCGGGGCTATCGCGACTACGCGAAATACCTTGCCGCGCGGGACCCCGACGAACTGACCGCCGGTTTCGCCGGTGTTCCGGTGCGTAGGGTGCTGCGGCCCACGCGGTTCTACGGGCTGCTGCTGCGACGGCTGACCGACCACACCACCATGGACGACGGAGCGATCTGGTCGGCGCAGGCGGATTTTGTCGCCCGGCTGGCGAATTGGGAGACCGAGGAGCCGCTGTGGGCGCTGCAGCGTGCCGAACGTACGGCGCTGCTGCGCCTCGATGTGCCCCGCTTCGAGATGCTCAGCGACGGCTGTGATCTCGGCGACGAGCACGGCCCGCTGGTCGCGACGGGGATGACGCCCGGTCTGCAACGTGCACGCGCGCGGCTGCGTGGTCTCGACGCCCACGAGATCGCCTGGCAGGCCGAGTTGATCGGGCAGACCGTTGCGGGCGGCGGGGATGCCGCGGTGGCGCGCCCGGGCACCGCACGACCCGAGTACATCGCGGGTTCGCCCGCGGTCGAAAACGTCTCCGACGTCTGTCAGGCCGCCGATGCCGTCGCGGCCGAGCTGTGCCGCATCGCGATCCGCGCGGGCGGTGCCGCGGCGTGGATCGGCACCGGATGGGTGGGCGACTCCGACGTCGCGCAGCCGGCCGTCCTCGGTCACGACCTGTACAACGGCACGTCGGGCATCGCCGTGTTCCTGGCCGCGCATGCCCGGGTCAGGCAGGCAGGGGAATCATCGGACCTCGCCCGTGCCGCGGTCGCTCATCTGCGGGCGCAACTGCGCAGCGCCAACGCACCCCACCTGGCGCGGGTGCTCGGGCTCGGCGGTGCCGTGGGGCTGGGATCGCTGGTCTATGCGCTCACGGTGATGTCGGATCTGTTGGGCGACGAGGAACTGCGTGCCGACGCCGACCGTGCCGCTGCGCTGATGACCGGCGGGCTCGCCGCCTCCGACCGCCGCCTGGACGTCATCGGCGGAAGCGCAGGGGCGATCCTGTGCCTGCTGCGGCTACACCGTGACACCGCGCGCCAGGAGCACCTGGATGCCGCCGTGCGGTGTGGTGAGCATCTGCTCGGCGTCGAGCGTGCCGGTGCGCCCGGCAGGCGCAGCTGGCGCGGATACGGACCCCACGGCGCGGCCCTGAACGGAATGTCGCACGGTGCCGCCGGATTCGCCTACGCGCTGTCGGCGCTGGCATCGGCGACCGGGCGTGCCGACTTCGCCGCGGCGGCGACCGAATGTCTGGAATTCGGGCGCGGGCCCGAGATCCAGGGCGACGAACACAACCCCGCCCGCGCGCAGTGGTGCCGGGGCGCGGTGGGCGTCGGACTGGCCCGGTTGGGAATGGTCCGCCGCGGTGCCGCATGGTCCGACGACATCGCCCGAGATGTCGACGGCGCACTGGCCGCAGCCGATCACGGGTGGCCCGGGGCCGTCGACACGCTGTGCTGCGGCAGCCTGGGCAGTGTCGAACTGTGGCGCGAGGCGGCCGCGCGGACGGGCCGGCCGGACGGCACCGCCCACAGGCGGCTGCAGGCGGTTCTGAGCCACGGCGAGCTGTCCGGCGATTTCCGCTGGAACGCGGGCACGCGGCGGTTCAACGTCGGATTGTTCCGCGGGATCGCAGGTGTGGGATATACCTGCCTGCGCGATCTCGAGGGTTCGCTGCCGAACCTGCTGATCTGGGAATGACCCCGCTCAAAGCTCGTCGGGCAGCCCGAATCGGGCGAACAGGGACGAATCCAGGAACGCCACGACGTGGGCTACGCCGTCGGCAGTGATATCGAGGACATGGAACTGAAAGGCCACGTACCGGTTGCCCTGGCGCATGTACATCGCGGCGGCGGGCTGGCCGTTGGCCGTCAGCGCCACCATGCGCATATCGCCGGGGCGTTCAGCGGGACAGTTGTGATGAATCAGGGCGCCGATCGCCGGGCCGCCCTGATACCAGCCCACGAACGGCGGCATCTCCCAGATGGCCTCGGCGGTGAAGAGCTCCACCAGCGAGTCGATGTCGTAGGCCTCGAACGCGGCGATATAACGGTCCAGCAGCTCCTTGGCCTCCGGGGAGTCCGGCGCCGCCAGCGCGTCGTCCTCGCTGGGTCCCACCGCGTCGAGCTGCGCCCGCGCGCGCTGGAGCAGGCTGTTCACCGCCGCCGTGGATGCGCCGATGGCCTCGCCCACCTCGGCTGCCTTCCACTGCAGCACCTCACGCAACACCAGCACCGCCCGCTGCCTCGGGGGCAGGTGCTGCAGCGCCGCCACGAACGCCAGTCGCACCGACTCGCGTGAGCCGACGATCACCGACGGATCGGAGGAGTCGTCGCCGTGGTCGGGGAGGGGCTCCAGCCACGGCACCTCCGCGCTCTGCACCAGATCGCCGGTGGGATCCGAACTCGGCGCGCCAAGTCCGGTCGGCAACGCGCGGCGCTGGCGGCTTTCCAGCGCCGTCAGGCAGGTGTTGGTGGCGATTCGGTACAGCCAGGTGCGCACCGACGATTTGCCCTGGAAGCCCTTGTAGGACTTCCACGCCCGCAAGTATGTTTCCTGGACGAGGTCCTCGGCGTCGTGCAGGGAGCCGGTCATTCGATAACAGTGGGCGAGCAGTTCGCGGCGATACCGTTGGGCATCGGCCAGGAATGCGTCGTCAGCGTCGCCGTCGTCGAATGTGCGGGCCAGCACGGTCACGATTCCGAGCTTACGCACGGCCCCCGACAACCGGAGACCGCATTTTCAGCCCGGCCCGTTAGTCTCCCCTGGTGGCCAGTACCCGCAGCGAACGAAGCTTCGACGGCGTCGGCGGTGTGAGGATCGTCTACGACGTCTGGACCCCCGCCCCGGCGGGCGGGAGCGCAGCGACTCGCGGTGTCGTCGTGTTGTCGCACGGACTCGGCGAACACGCCCGCCGCTACGACCATGTGGCGCAGCGCTTCGGCGAGGCGGGCCTGGCGGTCTACGCACTCGATCACCGTGGGCACGGACGGTCCGGTGGAAAACGCGTCTACCTGCGGGAACTGTCCGAGTACGTGGACGACTTCGACACTCTGGTAGGCCTCGCCGCCGCCGAACACCCCGGTGTCCCGCTCATCGTGCTCGGCCACAGCATGGGCGGCGCCATCGTTTTCGCGTACGGCGCCGAGCACCCCGGCGACTTCGCCGCAATGGTGCTGTCCGGCCCGGCGGTGGACGCCCACAGGTCTCTGCCGGCGCTCAAAGTGACACTGGCCAAGATGCTGGGCAGGGTCGCCCCGGGCCTTCCCGTCGAGCAACTCGACGCCAGCGCGGTGTCCCGCGATCCCCAGGTGGTCGCCGCCTACAACGCCGATCCGCTCGTCTACCACGGGAAGATCCCCGCGGGGATCGGGCGGGCGCTGATCGAGCTGGGCGAGACCATGCCGCAGCGGGCATCCGCGCTGAGCGCACCGCTGCTCGTCGTCCACGGCGAACACGACAAGCTGGTCGACGCGCAGGGCAGTGAGCGGCTTGTCGAATGCGTGGCGTCCGCCGACGTGCACCTCAAGGTGTATCCGGGGCTGTACCACGAGGTCTTCAACGAGCCGGAGCAGGCACTGGTGCTCGACGACGTCGTGTCGTGGATCGAGGTCCGGCTGTGACGTATGCGCTGCGCCCCCTCGTGTGCATGCTGGCCGCGTTGATGGTGCTGGCCGGCTGCTCGTCGGAGGACAACGCCCAGCAGCCCTCCTGGGTCGAGGACGAGGTCAGTTTCGTCGCCGACGGGCTGACCATCCACGGGACCTACCGCCACCAGGCCGACACCACGGGCCCGGCGGCGCTGCTCCTCTCGGAGAGCGGGCCCACCGACCGCAACGGTGACAACGCGATTGTCGGCCCGATCGGCAACATGCGCCAGGTGGCCGAAGCGCTATCGGACCGCGGCGTGGCAAGCCTGCGCTACGACAAGGTCGGGACGGGTAAGACCGGACTGGGCCCGTACGTACAGAATTCCCACGAGGTCGGCAGCGCCGTGTACACGACCGGCGCCGCGGCCGCCCTGCGATTCCTCGCCGAACAGCCGGGTACCGACGCGTCCCGGATCTCGGTGTATGCGCTCGGCGAGGGCACCGTCCACGCCCTGTCGCTGGCCAGCGGAACAGTGCCCGATGTGCCCAAGGTCCATGCGCTGGGACTGTTCCAGCCGCTACCCGGGCGCTACCTCGACATCCTCACCGGCCGGGTCCGCAAGGACGCCGACGCATCGGTGAGTGCCGGCGCCAAGACCCGCGAGGACGCCGACACGGTGGTGGCCGCCTGGACAGCGGCGGTCGACCAGGCCCGCACCAAGGGCACGGTGCCCGCGCAGCTGCCAGAAGGCCTCAGTGCCCTGCTCAGCCCCGCCAATATCAAGGCCGTCCTCGATGCCGACGCGATCGACCCGCTGGAACTGGCCGCGCGGATCCCCGCTGGCACGCCGGTGTTGCTGACCTGTTCGGATTCCGACATCCAGGCCGACTGCGACGCCGAACAACCGCTCATCGCCGCGCTCAAACACACCGCCCTCACCGTGGTCGAACTCAAGGGCGTCAACCATGTGTTGCGTGACGACAAAACCGACAACGTCGCCAACTACGTCAGCAAGGATCCGCTGTCATCGCAGCTGGTGAGCGCGCTCGACACCTTCGTCGGCGCCTGACGGCTAGACTCTCGGCATGCCGAAGTGCGTAGTGGCCGAAGGTTACGGAGGCCCGGAAGTCCTTGCGGTGCAAGATATCGCGCTTCCCCCGGTGGAACCTGGTCGGGTTCTGCTCGAGGTGAAGGCCGCGGGCACAAACCCGTTCGACTACAAGCGCTACAGCGGCTACATGGGTGACGATCCCGCCGATCTGCCCGTCCGGCTCGGTCTGGAGGTCGCCGGGGTGGTGGTCGACTGCGCCGCGGGGACCACCGGATACACCGGCGAGCTGCGCGTCGGTGACGAGGTGATCGCCGCGCAAATCACCGGGGGATACGCCGAACAGCTCGTCGTGGACGCCGACGCGGTCGGGCACAAACCCGCGTCGCTGAGCTTCGAGGAGGCCGCGGGCCTGGTGCTGACCAGCGCAACCGCCTGGCATCTGCTCGAATTCACCCGGGTCGGCAGCGGGGACACGGTGCTCATCCACGGCGCCTCGGGCGGCGTCGGGCTGCCCGCCGTGCAGCTGGCCGTCGCCAGGGGCGCCACCGTCATCGCCACCGCGAGCCCGCCGCGCCACGAACAGTTACGCCGCTATGGAGCCATCCCCGTCGCGTACGGCGACGGGCTGGTGGATCGGGTTCGCGACATCGGGCAGGTGGACGCCGCACTCGATCTCGTGGGCACCGACGAGGCGCTGGATTCGTCGGCCGAGCTGGTCGCCGACCGGACGCGGATCGCGTCGATCAACGGATTCGCGCGGGCGCCGCAGTTGGGAATCGCCGTCCTCACCGGCGACGACGGTGGTGACGAGATCCGTGCCGCGGCCAGGCCGAAACTCCTCGACCTTGCTGCCGAGGGCCGGTTGGAGGTGACGATCGATCGGACGTTCCCGCTCGCGGAAGCGGTCGAGGCGCACCGTTACCTGCAGAAGGGCCACGCTCGCGGAAAAGTCGTACTGCTGCCCTAACCTTGCGCGCATGACGAGAACCGACAGGGTCGCCCCGTGAGCGGCGACAAGATGCTGGCGCGCATCGCCGCGCTGCTGCGTCAGGCCGAGGGCACGGACAATGCCCATGAAGCCGACGCGTTCATGGCGGCCGCTCAGCGGCTGGCCACGGCGACGTCGATCGACCTCGCGGTGGCACGTTCCCACACGGCCAACCGCACGGCCGCCCAGGCGCCCGTGCAGCGCACCATCACCATCGGGGACGCGGGCGCCCGCGGGTTGCGTACCTATGTGCAGTTGTTCGTGGTCATCGGATTGGCCAACGACGTGAAGTGTGACGTCGCGTCCAACTCGACGTTCGTGCACGCCTACGGATTCGCCGAGGACATCGACGCCACCCATGCGCTCTACGCGAGTCTGGTGCTGCAGATGGTGAAGGCGTCGGAGAGCTACGTCGCCACCGGCGCGCATCGGCCCACGCCGACCATCACCGCACGCCTGAACTTCCAGCTCGCGTTCGGCGCCCGCGTCGGTCAGCGGCTGTCGGAGGCTCGCGACGAGGCCAAACAACAGGCGGAAAGTACCGCCGAGAGCCGCCCGGGGACCGCGATCGCCCTGCGGAACAAGGACATCGAGTTGAAGAGTTTCTACCGGCAGGCCTCCCAGGCCAGGGGGACGTGGCGCGCCACGACCGCGTCGGCGGGATATTCTTCGGCGGCGCGCCGGGCCGGCGACCATGCCGGCCGGCAAGCCCGGCTGGGGCCGAGCCCCGAACTCGCGGGCCCGCGCACCGCCCTCAAGGAGTGACGCCGCCGAACGGACCGTCCCGGTGACGGCACGTGACGCGCAGCGCGGGCGGGTCTATGCCGCCGAGGCGTTCGTGCGGACGATGTTCGACCGGGCCGGCGAGCGCGCCGGGCGCGCCGTCGATTTCTTCGGCGACCAGCTGACTCTTCCGCCCGAGGCGCGGTTCGCCTCCGTGGCGGCGGTCGCGGGCTACGTCGACGATGTGCTGGCCCTCCCGGGAGTGCGGGAACGCTGGCCGGCCGCGGAGCCACTTCTGGTGCGGGCGCGGCGCGGGATCGGCGCCGCACACTACGAACACACCGGCGGCGATCAGGGGGCGGCCGTTGTCGCGGTGCCCGACGGGGACAGCAGGTGGGCGTTGCGTGAGCTGGTAGTGCTGCACGAGATCGCCCATCACCTGTGCCGGTCCGATCCGCCCCACGGTCCCGAGTTCACCGCGACGCTGTGCGATCTGGCGGGCGCCGTGATGGGTGCCGAGGTGGGGTATGTGCTGCGGGTGGTGTACGCCAAGGAAGGCGCGCGGTAGGCGTATGCGTGTACCGCCGGGCGCCGCGTGTTCGGTGGGTCGGTGGGTTAGCCTGTGGCGGTGACGGATCCGGCCCCCGCAGACGTCGATTCACTGCTCAACCGGTTGCTGCAGACCGAGGACGAGGCGCTGCGAGCCGCGCGAGAAGCCGGGGTCGCCGCCGGGATGCCCGGGATCGAGGTGTCCGCGCAGTACGGCAAGCTGTTGGCGCTGCTCGTCACGGCGGTCTGCGCGAACCGCGTCCTGGAGATCGGCACGCTGGCCGGTTACAGCACCATCAATCTGGCCAGGGGTGTGGGGCCCGGCGGCAGTGTCGTCAGCCTGGAGTACGACCCCGCCCATGCCGCGGTGGCGCGGACCAACCTGGAGCGTGCGGGCGTCGCCGGCCAGGTCGAGGTCATCGTCGGGGCGGCGCTGGACACCTTGCCGCGCCTGGCCGAGCGGGGTGACACCTTCGACTTCTTCTTCATCGACGCCGACAAGGAGAACAACAGCGCCTACGTCGACTGGGCGATCAAACTCGGCGGAACCGGATCGCTGATCGTCGTGGACAACGTCGTGCGTAGCGGGCGGGTCTACGCCCCGGCGGCCGAGGACCTGCAGGCCCGTGCGGTGCGCGACATGCTCGAGGAGATGGGCGACAATCCGCATCTGGACGTCGCGGCGATCCAGACGGTCGGTACGAAGGGCTGGGATGGTTTCGCGCTCGCGATCGTGAAGTAGCGCCGGTCACCCGTCGGTAAGCCGAGATCCGACTTGTGGCACGCGTGGCGCTGCCTGGCGTGCCATAAGTCGGATCTCGGCGTGCGGGACCTACGTGCAGACCGCCCCGGTGGCCGCCGAGCCGACCAGCTTGGTGTACTTGGCTAGCACACCGCTGGTGTAGCGCGGCGGCAGCGGTTCGAAACCGGCCTTGCGGGAAGCGAATTCGTCGGCGTCGACCAGCACGTCCAGGGTGCCGTTGGCGACGTCGAGCCGGATCCGGTCGCCGTCGCGCAGGAATGCGATGGGTCCGCCGTCGACGGCCTCGGGTGCCACATGCCCGACGCACAGTCCGGTGGTGCCGCCGGAGAACCGTCCGTCGGTCATCAACAGCACGTCCTTGCCCAGACCGGCGCCCTTGATCGCCCCGGTGATCGCCAGCATCTCGCGCATGCCCGGACCGCCCTTGGGGCCCTCGTAACGGATCACCACCACGTCACCGTTGGTGATGGTGCCGTCCTCCAGCGCATCGAGCGCGGCCCGTTCCCGCTCGAAAACCCTTGCGGTGCCTTCGAAGATGTCGGAGTCGAAACCGGCCGACTTGACCACGGCCCCCTCGGGTGCCAGCGATCCGTGCAGAATCGTGATACCCCCGGTCGGGTGGATCGGGTTGTCGATCGCCCGCAGCACCTTGCCGTCCAAATCCGGCGGCGCGATGTGAGCGAGGTTCTCGGCCATGGTCTTACCGGTGACGGTCAGGCAGTCGCCATGCAGCAGGCCGGCGTCCAGCAGAGCCTTCATCACCACCGGGACCCCGCCGATACGGTCCACGTCGTTCATGACGTGGGCGCCGAAGGGCTTCACGTCGGCCAGATGCGGCACCTTGGCGCCCACCCGGGTGAAATCCTCCAGCGACAGTTTGACGTTGGCCTCGTAGGCGATCGCCAGCAGATGCAGGACCGCGTTGGTGGAACCGCCGAACGCCATCACGACCGCGATCGCGTTCTCGAAGGCCTCTTTGGTCAGGATGTCGCGGGCGGTGATCCCGCGCCGGAGCAGTTCGACGACGGCCATGCCGCTGCGGCGGGCGAACCCGTCGCGGCGCCGATCGGTGGCCGGGGGAGCGGCCGATCCGGGCAGCGACATGCCGAGCGCCTCGGCCGCGCTGGCCATCGTGTTGGCCGTGTACATACCGCCGCACGCGCCTTCGCCGGGACAGATCGCGCGTTCGATGGCATCGACGTCCTCGCGGGACATCAGCCCGCGGGCGCACGCGCCGACAGCCTCGAACGCGTCGATGATCGTGACGTCCTTCTCGGTACCGTCGGACAGTTTGGCCCGGCCGGGCAGGATCGAACCCGCGTAGAGGAACACGCTGGCCAGATCCAGCCGGGCGGCGGCCATCAGCATGCCGGGCAGCGATTTGTCGCAGCCGGCGAGCAGGACCGAGCCGTCGAGGCGTTCGGCCTGCATGACCGTCTCGACGCTGTCGGCGATGATCTCGCGGCTCACCAGTGAGAAATGCATCCCCTCGTGGCCCATCGAGATGCCGTCGGACACCGAGATGGTGCCGAACTCCATCGGGTAGCCGCCCGCCTCGAACACGCCTTCCTTCACAGCCTTGGCCAGGCGGTCCAGGGACAGGTTGCACGGCGTGATCTCGTTCCACGACGACGCGACGCCGATCTGGGGTTTGGCGAAGTCCTCGTCACCCATACCTACCGCGCGGAGCATGCCGCGGGCGGCGGCCTTCTCCAGGCCGTCGGTGACGTCGCGGCTGCGGGGTTTGATGTCGGGCTGGGAACCGGAACGCGCTGAGGGCATGCAGACAAGTATGCCTTCGGCGTTTCACCCGGCCAAACCGGTTACCGATACCCCTGTGGGGTATGCAGTACGCTGGTGTCATGACGTCGTACGCCGCCCGGATGGGAGCCGCGCTGACGGCCCTGGCCGCCGCCCTGGTCTTATCGTCCTGTACCGATCAGGCGGCCACCGCCACCCACGACGGTCATACCGACCACCAGCACGGCGCGGAATCCACCGCCGCCCCCGACGCGGGCCACAACAGCGACGACATCTCGTTCGCGACCATGATGATCCCGCACCACGAACAGGCCGTCGAACTGTCGGCGCTGGCCCCCGACCGCACCACCGACCCGGAGTTGCTGGCGCTGGCCGCCGCGATCTCCCACGCCCAGCAGCCGGAGATCGACACGATGAAGGGGTTCCTTACACACTGGGGCGTCGAACCCGCCACGGGGGCCGACGGCCACGACGGGCACGGCATGGCCATGCAGGGGATGGTCGACGATGCGACGATGGCGCGCCTGGAGTCGCTGCGCGGCGCCGAATTCGACACACTGTGGTTGGAGTCGATGATCAGCCACCACCAGGGGGCCGTCGAGATGGCGAAGGCCGAGATCGCCAATGGCGAGAATGCCGATGCCATCGCGCTCGCCCACGCCATCGTGGGCGCCCAGGAAGCCGAGATCGGCCAGATGAAACAGATGCTGAGCGGCGGCTAGGAGGTAGATGAGATGACTGCCGACGACGAGGACGCCCGTCACGCCGGCTCGCACGGTTACTCGCAGCTCCAGGAGAACAAAGAGCGGTACGCCAAGCGGCTGCGCCGCATCGAGGGCCAGGTGCGCGGTATCGCCAAGATGATCGACGAGGACAAGTACTGCATCGACGTCCTCACCCAGATCAGCGCGGTCAACAGCGCGCTGCAGTCCGTGGCGCTGGGTCTGCTCGACGAGCACCTCGGCCACTGCGTGACCCAGGCCGTCGCCGAGGGTGGCGACGCCGCCGACACCAAGCTGGCCGAAGCCTCCGCGGCGATCGCGCGACTGGTGCGGTCCTGACATTCGATCCGCGCCCGGACCTGAACCGGGCAAGTCGGCAAATCCTGCGGCGATCGCTCCTACGCTGAGTGCGTGCGCTTGTCGTGGAGCCTGATCGGGCGCTCGGGGGAGATGCGCGCCATCCAGGCCGCCATCGCGGCTCCCGGCGTCTCGGGAGTCGTGGTCAGCGGGCCGGCCGGGGTCGGTAAGAGCCGGATCGCCCGCGAGGCGCTGTCGGCGGCCGCGTCACACGCATACGACGTCCGGTGGACGGTGGCTTCGTCCGCCGCCCACACCGTCCCCCTCGGCGCGTTCACCACATGGGCGCGACCCGACGCCACGGACACCGTGCAGTTGCTACGGAGCGTGATCGAGTCGCTGACCGCGACGCCGTCGGGCGTGACGGCCGTGGTGGGTATCGACGACGTCCACCTGCTCGACGATCTGTCGACGTTCGTGGTGCATCAGATCGTGCAGCGGGACGCCGCGAAGGTGGTTCTCACGGTCCGCGACGGCGAACCGGTTCCCGCGGCGGTACAGGAGATATGGAAGGAAGGCCGGTTCGACTGGCTCAGCCTGCAGCCACTGACGCGTGACGAAACCACACAGCTGGTGTCGGACACCTTGGGCGGCCCGATCGATCCCGACGCCGCCGAACGGCTGTGGACACTGACCCGCGGCAACGTCCTGTATCTGCGCAACATCGTCGACCAGGAAGTGACGGACGGCCGGATCGTCAAAGGGCGCGGGTGCTGGCGGTGGATCGGCGATCCCGTGGTGCCACCCAGCCTGGCCGAGATGGTCGAATCGCGAATCGGGGCGCTGCCGGCCCGGGTCGTCGACGTGGTCGACGCGCTCGCCGTCGGGGAGCCGATCGACCTGGCGGTGTTGCGGCGGATCACCGACGCGGAGGCGGTCGAGGAGGCCGATATCCGCGGTCTCATCACCCTCGAGCCGGTGGCGGGCGGTGTGGAGGTGCGGGTGGCGCATCCGCTCTACGGCGAAGTGCGACGCGCACGCTCCGCGCCCACCCGGTTGCGGCGGTTGCGCGGCCTGGTCGCGGCCGAACTCGCCGCCGGTGGCGACCACGACGACATGCGTGTGGTGGTACGCCGAGCCACGCTCAGCCTGGACTCCGACCTCCCGCCCGACGCCGACCTGCTGCTGACCGCGGCGCGGGGCGCGGTGTGGTTGGCCGACCTGGCTCTCGCCGAACGCCTTGCGGCGGAGGCGATCCGCGCTGGAGCCGGACCGGAGGCGAGTCTGGTTCGCGCGCACGCGCTTTCGTGGCTGGGTCGGGGTGAGGAAGCCGATGCGGTATTCGCTGCCGTGCCCGCCCACAGGTTGACCGACGACGACCAGGCCCGGTTGGCCTTCCTGCGCGCCAGCAACATGTTGTGGGCACTGGGTGATCCCGGGCGCGCCAAAGCACTCATCGATGACGCGGCACACACCACCGCGTCCGGGGCGCGCAGCTACATCGACGCGTTCCTGACCGTGTATTCGTTTGCGATGGACCAGCCGGATGCCGCGCTGGCGGCGTCGAAGAACCTCGCGCTGGACGAACTCCCCGCCGTGGTCGGAGCCGAGGTCGCCTGGGTGCTCGCCGTCGTGTTCGCCGACGCCGGACGGGTCATGGACACCGTCACTGCCGCCGACGCCGGACACGACGTCGCCACGCGCTCACTGGACGCTCCCCAGATGCGGTTCAACATCGCCGACGCACACGTCAGCGCGCTGCTGCTGTCGGGCTCGCTCGCCGAGGCCCTCGAACTGACCGAGCGGCTGCGCGCGGAAGCGGCCGACCTGCCCGGAGTGGCCCAGGCACTCGGCACCGCCGTCGCCGGGCGCGCCCAACTCGGTGCGGGCCGCCTCGACCGTGCGTGCGCACTGCTGCAACGCGCCGCCGACACCTTTGCCGGGTCGGGGCATATGACCGGCTGGGGCTACCGCTACGACATCCCCCGCGCGACCGCGCTGGCCATCCGCGGTGCGACCGGCGAGGCGGCGGGCATCCTCGCCGCCCTCGGCCAGCGGCGCCGCCCGTTCCGATCGCTGGACTACGAGCTGAGCCTCGCGCGGGCCTGGGTGGCTGCCGGTGAGGGTGCCGTCAGCGAAGGTATCGCGGTCCTGTTGAACGCTGCCGAAAATGCATGTGGCAAAGGGCAATTCGCAGCAGAAGTACTGTGCCTGCAAACCGCCGCACAGTTCGGCGAACGTTCGGTCGCTGCCCGGCTCGGTCAGCTGGCAGCGCTGGTGGAGGGGCCACGCGCCGGCGTCGCCGCCCGGTTCGCCCGCGCCCTGCACGACCGCGACGCGGCGGCGTTGGCCGCGGTGTCCGAAGAGTTCGAGGAGATGGGCGATGTCGTCGGCGCCGTCGACGCGGCCGCCCACGCCGCCATCGTGTACCGCGGCCAGGATATGCGGGGGTCGGCGCTGACCTGTTCGGCACGCGCGAGCGCGCTCGCCGAGAACTGCGGCGGCGCATCCACCCCCGCCCTCCACCAGGCCGCCGAGCGTCTGCCGCTGACCGATCGCGAACGGGAGATCGTGATGCTGATCGGGGAGGGACTGTCCAACCGGGCCGTCGCCGAGCGCCTGACGTTATCCGTCCGCACCGTCGAAAGCCATATTTACCAGGCGATGTCGAAAACCGGAACGAACAGCCGCGACCAATTGGCCGCGTTGTTGACCCGGTACCGGGACCGAGCGGAATGAACTAAGTAGTCCCCCCCCGCCAGCCCGCGACATCGCAGTACCGCACTACTGTGCCCCGCACCACCGATGAGCGTGACGATTTCCCCGCGGGGCGTGACATCCGGACCCGGCTCCACCAGGACATGTGGGAGGAACGCTGATGAAGGATGCCAGGGAAACGGTCGCGCGGGGCAGCTGTATACGGAAGCGGTCCGTTCGTCCGCACCTGGCCGTCGCCGGTGCGGGCCCGATCGTCCGGGCGACCGGCGCGGACAACGCCGCGTCCGCGGGCACCGCCTCGGCTGACCGCACATCAGGCGGCAAGCCCGAGGGCGACCAACCCCGGGATGATGCAGGCGATTCCCGATGATCCGGTCCGATGGGGCACCGGCCTGCGGAGGGGACAGGCCGGCGCCCCATCGCCTGGATCATCTGATCCGCGGGACAGACGCGTTCGCCGGGTCACCGGGCGACATACGATCCCGCGGAAAGGGGACTTCGCGTCGTTGCGAAGGACTGGTGAAAGATGGCCGCTGAAGACTGGCTGCAGGCACGGTCGATGCGGAGCAGCCCGCCCGGATGCGGTGCAAATACCTTGACCACGGGCAGGTTTCGCAATGATCCGCCGGCGACGCCGTGGGTGTTGTCGGCGAGGACCGCGCCGGCACTGGCCGAACAGGCAATGCGGCTGCAACGGTTCGTCGAACGGTGCGGCGACGCGAATCCCGGCGACATCGCATACTCGCTGGCCACCCGTATGACATTCGAACACCGCGCCGTGGTGGTCGGAGCCGGACTTCGCGAACTGATGACTGGTTTGGCGGCGATCGCCTCCGGTGCGCCGGAACCCCACGTGGTTGTCGGAAAGGCGAGGATCCCAGGGGGAACGGTGTTCGTCTTTCCCGGCCTGGGACCGCAGTGGTCGGGTATGGCGGCCGAAATGCTGGATACATCAACCACTTTTGCTGAACAGATGAGGTGCTGCGACGCCGCATTCGCCGAGTTCGTCGACTGGTCGTTGATCGATGTTGCGCGTGGCAGCGCGGGCGCACCCAAACTCGACCGTGCCGAGACGGTGCAGCCCTTGCTGTTCGGGGTGATGGTGTCGTTGGCCGCGCAATGGCGCGCCCTGGGTGTGCAGCCCGATGCCGTCATCGGACATTCCCAGGGTGAGATCGCCGCGGCCTACATCGCCGGTGCTCTCTCGTTGCGCGATGCGGCGATGGTCGTCTGTGCGCGAAGCAAGGCGATAGCCGCGATCGCCGGTACCGGCGGCATGGTCGCGATCCCGCGGCCGCTGCAGTGGGTGTGCACGTTGATAAGGCGCTGGTGCGGACTGATTTCCGTGGCCGCGCAGAATGGTCCGTCATCGACGGTCGTCACCGGCGATTCAACCGCACTCGAGGAGCTGATGGCTCGATGTGCCGCGGAGGACGTCGCGGCCACGCGGATTCCCATCGACTATGCCGCCCAGTCCGTCCACGTCGAAGAGCTGCGAGACACCTTGCGGGAGGAGATTTCCCACCTCAGCCCCGCAACCGGAAGTGACATGTCCTTCATCTCCACCGTCACCGGTGCGGGACTGGACGCGTCGATCCTCGACGGCGAGTACTGGTTCGCCAATCTGCGTCAGCCGGTACTCCTCGACGATGCGGTCCGATGGGCGTACCTCCACGGCTATCGAACGTTCATCGAATCCAGCCCGCATCCCGTGCTCACCGCCGGAATCCGCGATTCGCTGACCGAATGCGGCGACGACCACAGCGTCGTCGCGACGCTCCGCCGCGACGAGGGCGGCATGCGCAGATTCCTGCTGTCGGCGGCCCAGGCCCACGTCCACGGACAGCTGATCGACTGGGCCGGCGTCGTCGGCGGCGCCGGGGCGAACGCGTACTCGTGAACGGGCGTTGACCCGGCTGCCGCGGATGGCTGGGTGTACCGCTCGACATTCGGGCCTCAGTGCTCAGCCCGACGGCTCGACCATCGCTGAGGCCCAAGCGATATGGCCCTGGTAGCCAAGGGTTTCCGCCATCGCACGATAGCGCTGCGCCAGGTCCCGGTATCCGGGATCGTCACCGCGGGCCCGCGCGAGCAGTGTGCGCAGCCGCAGCACGGTGATGTCGTGGATCGCCGATCGCTCGGCCGGCAGTGTCGCCAGCCGGTCGACCTGTTCCTGCGCCTCGGCGAGGTCGCCCTCGGCGCACCGATCCAGCAGCGCCTCCACCAGCGCGCCGATACCCCAGATCTCGTAGCCGAGCCTGTCCTGGTGCAGCTCGTCGATGGCCACACCGATAGCCGAAATGGCGGCGTCGTGGTCACCGAGCCGAGCCCTCTCCCGGGCCGCCAACAGCTCGGTGAGCGGAACGAGCGAGGGGATACGCAGCCGCTGCCACTCGCGGGCCTCTGCCATGATCTCAAGTCCGCGGCGGCGATCGGTCGCATCGTCCCGATTCAGCAGCGTGCTCCCCAGCGTGTACTCGGCGAAGATCAACGCGAGATCGCTGCTCGACCTACGGGCGGTGCATACCGACTCCTCGATCGCACTCATTGCCGTGTCGTCGGCCGGCAACACCCCGTACGCAATGGCCACACCGTAGGTCCAGGTGACGACGACACCCAGGGTCGCCGGCCCGCCGTCTCGGGCCATCGCGAGGGCCTCGTCGAAGTCGTGCCGCCAGCCGGGAATCCCCAGCCAACACCGTGCGACGCCCCGGAAGGCCAGCGCGATGGCCAGCGGCGATTCCACCCCGAAGCCGGCCCCCCTGGTGGCGTCGCCGTCGGCGAGATCGATGACGGTTTGAGACCACCGCAGGATCTCGCCGACGGCCCCGGTGGCGAACCAGGTGGCGAATGCGACGAAGGCCAGCCCGGTGGTCAGGTCGGGATCGCCGATCGACTCCAGCAACACCACCTGTTCTGATGCCAGCCGCGCACCCTCACCCGACCGTCCCGCGTACAGGAGCTCCGAAATCACCCCGCTCATGCCGACGGCCAGCGAGACCGTGTCACCGGCCTCCATACACAATTGACGCAGCTCCACGAAGTGGCGGTGGCTCTCCTGAACCGATCGGGCCTGCCAGTCGGTGGCGCGCAGCATGGTGCGGGGGGCGATACGCATCGACGCCAGGCCGGGCTCGTCGGCGGGCAGCCCGTCGGCGATCTCTCGGGCGCGCTCCCAGCTGACCCGCGCGGCAGCGACGTCGCGGGTGACGGACCAAGCGGCGGCGCGCATATGCCAGGCGTAGGCGGCGTGCACGTCGCCCGCGGCCTGCAGGTGTTCGGCGATCAGCGCCGAGTTCTCCTCCACCGAGTCCGGTTCGCGGTCCTGAATCGCCGTCGCCAGGCGCCGATGCCACTGGGCGCGGTCGGATTTGAGCTGCGACTCGTAGGCCACCGTGCGGATCAGCGGATGACGGAAGACGTATTCGACGTTCGGACCGGGCCGGGTCTGTTCGATCAGCTCCGTGTCGAGCAACTCATCCCACGCCGGATCGATATCCAGGTCGGTGAGCAGCGCCGCCTCGAAGCGCATTCCGACGACGGACGCCCCGTTCACCGTTCGCTTGGCGGGGGTGCTCAGCCGGTCGATGCGGGCCGCGATGGCCGCCTGCACCGTCGCGGGTACCGCGACGTCGGCGACACCGGTGTGGCAGGCGTAACGGCCGCGCTCGCCGGTCAGCACGCCGCGCTGGGCCAGCTCACGCACCATCTCCTCGGCGAAGAACGGATTCCCGGCGGCCCGTTCGACGATGATCGCCGCCAGCTCGGTGACCGAGGAATCAGCCCCGAGAAGTTCGCTGAGCAGCACGGCGATCTTCGAATCATCAAGCGGGGCAAGGACGATGGTCTCCGCGGCGGGAACCCGCGTCAGCGCGCCGTGGTATTCGGGGCGGGAGGTGATCAGCACCATAGCCGCGGTACCCGACATGACGTCGAGGAAGTCGGCCAGCATCGCCTCGCTGACCGCGTCGATCCATTGGGCGTCCTCGATGATGAACAGCGCCGGTTCGGCGCGGGCCCGCGTTGCGGTGTTGACCAGCGCGGTCAACCGCCGCCGCCGGGCCTCGGGGTCGATCGTGGGCAGCGTCGCCCCGGGGTCGGCGATGCCGAGCAGGTCATCGAGGAGCAGCAGATCCTGCGGGTCGGCGCCGGGCAATTGGTCACGAAGGCGGGCCCGCGCGTCGGCGCCGTCCAGATCAGCCACGCCGGTGCCCGCCCGCAGCAGCCGTGCGACCGCGTGGAACGGGACGTCGCGGGTGTGGGATTCGCAGAACCCCCAGCAGACCTGGACTGCGCGGTTGCTCGCCAGCTCGGCGGCCTCCCGCGCGACGCGGCTCTTGCCGATACCCGGCGGCCCCACCACACTCACGACACCACCACGGCCGGTGACGGTGCGGTCGACCATCGCCTCGAGGGCCGCCATCTCCCAGCGCCGGCCCACCAGCGTCGTGTCGATACGACCGACCGCCCCGTCCCAGGGGCGGATCGCCACCAGCCGGCGCGCCTGCACCGGCTCGTCGGATCCCTTGACGTACACCCACTCCGGCTCGGCAAGTGCCACCCGATGCTCGACGAGGCGTGCGGTCGACACCGACAGCAGCACTCCGCCGGGCGCCGCGGCCGACTGCATCCGCTGCGCCACCCCGACCGGCTCCCCGAACGCGCCGTACCCCAGCGACCCCGAACCGACGTCCCCGGCGATGACGCGCCCCGAGTTCAGACCCACGCGCACCTGCAGGGCGACACCGTCGCGGCGGGCTACCTCGCGAGCCAGGCCGCCGGCCAGCACCTGGATGTCCAGTGCAGCCAGGCATGCGCGAAAGGCGTGGTCCTCGAACGCCATCGGAGCTCCGAAGAGCCCCATCACACCGTCGCCGGTGTGCTGGACGGCGCCGCCGCGGCGCCGCACCGCCGCCGCCGAACGCTCCACCAGCTCGGCCATGATCTCACGCAGCCGCTCCACGTCCAGGGTGGCGGCGATCTGCATCGAGCGCACCACGTCGGCGAACAGCACAGTGACCTGCCGGTACTCCGCGGCCTGTGAGGCTGCCGCCAATGGTGACCCGCATCCCGCGCAGAACCGGGAGCCCGGCAGGGGCGTTGCGCCACACGACCGGCATACCGCGCCCACAGCCGTCACGAGAACCTCCACCCACCAGCGTCCCGATCGGACAAGGCTATGGCCGGCGGACCTCGGGCAGATGGTTTTTCCGTAGGTCGTCGGCCCAGGCGAGGTGCCCCTCGAAGCCCAGCGATGCGGCCATGGCGTGATAACGCTCCACCAGATCCCGGGCGGCACCGGCGTCACCGCGGGCGCACGCCAGCAGCGTGCGCAGCCGCAGGGCGGTGATGTCGCGGATCGCGATTCCGTCGGCCGGCAGTGTCGCCAACCGGTCGATCTGTTCCTGTGCCTCGATCAGGTCGGCCGCCGCGCCCCGAGCCAGCAGGGTCTCCACCAATACCCCGGTGGCCCAGACGAGATAGGAGAGTCGTCCGGCCTGGTGCAATTCGTCCACCACCCTGCGCATCACCGGTATCGCGGCGTCCCGCTCGCCGGGGCCTCCGCCGCGACGGACCCACACGTCGGCGACCGGGGCCAGGAAGGGCGCACGTTCCGCCATCCACCCGCGGACCAGGACCATCAGCTCCAAACCCCGACGACGTTCGGCCGGCGCGTCCCGACTCAGCAGCGCGCTACCCAACGTCAACTCGGCCAGGGCCACCACGACGTCGTTGGTGGTGCTTCGCGCGGTCTGCAGGGCGCCCTCGATGGTGCCCAGCAAGGCGTCGTCGACCAAGCGCCCACCAAAGGTGAGGGCGCTGCCGTATGCCCACGCGGTGACCGCGGCGAAGGCGGCCGGATTGCTGTTCCTGGCCATGGCGACGGCGTCGTCGAAATCCTGGTGCCAGCCGCCGCGTCCAAGCCAGGATCGGGCCACCCCGCGCCAGGCCAGCGCGGCTGCCAGCGGCGACGCCATACCGAAGCCGCCGCCCTTGGCCGGGTCTCCGTCGGCGAGGTCGATCACTGTCTGCGACCAGCGCAGGATCTCGTCGATGTCGCCGCTGTCGAACCAGGTGCAAAACGCCACAAATGCCAGCGCCATCGTCGGGGTGGAATCCTCGACCGATTCCAGCAGCGTCATCTGCTCGGTTGCCAGGGCCGACCCGTCCCGCGACCGACCGGTGTACATGAGTTCGGCGATGGGTCCGGACATGGCGATGGCCAGCGAGACCTTGTCGTCGGCAGCGGTGCACAACTCCCGCAACTCCGCGAAACGGCCCGGGGTTTCCTGCAGAGGGTGCCACGCCGTCGCACACAGCATCGTGCGCGGGGCGATGCGCAGGGACAAGCGGACGGGGTTGTCGGCGGGCAGCCCATCGGCGATGCGGCGAGCGCGTTCCCAGCTGCCCCTGGCCGCGTCGAGATCACGGTTGACCGACCTGGCCGCAGCGCGCATATGCCAGCCGTACGCCTCGAGCGGGTCGCCTGCGGCCTGCAGATGTTCGGCGATCAGCGCCGCGTTCTCCTCCACCGAATCCGGTTCGCGGTCCTGAATCGCCGTCGCCAAGCGCCGGTGCCACCGCGCCCGGTCGGTTCGGAGCTGCGACTCGTAGGCGACCGCGCGAATCAGGGGATGCCGAAAGGCGTACTCGGCGTGCGGGCCGATCTGCTCCCGATCGATCAATTCGACGCCCAGCAGCTCGTCGAAGTCGGGGACGACGCCCAGCACGCGCAGCAGCTCCGTGTCGAAGCGCATTCCGATCGCCGACGCCGCGCTCAAGGTCTGTTTGGCCCGGAAGCTGAGCCGGTCGATGCGGGCCGCGATGGCCGCCTGCACCGTTGCGGGTACTGCGATGTCGGCGACGTCGGCGTGGCAGGAGTAGCGGCCGCGCTCGCCGGTCAGTACGCCGCGCTGGGCCAACTCACGCACCATCTCCTCGGCGAAGAACGGATTCCCCGCGGCGCGCTCGGCGACGATCGCCGTCAGCCCGCGCACGGAGGGATCGACTCCGAGCAGCTCACCCAGCATCTCCGCCATCTCGGAATCGTCGAGGGGAGTCAGCACAATCGTCTGCGCGGCGGGTAATCGCGCGAGCATGCCGCCGTAGTCCGGCCGGGAGGTGATCAGCACCATCGACGGGGTGCTGGGAACGACGCCGAGAAATTCCACCAGCATCGCCTCGCTGACCGCGTCGATCCATTGGGCGTCCTCGATGATGAACAGCGCCGGTTCGGCGCGGGCCCGCGTTGCGGTGTTGACCAGCGCGGTCAACCGCCGCCGCCGGGCCTCGGGGTCGATCGGGGGCAGCGTCGCCCCTGGGTCGGCGATGCCGAGCAGGTCGTCGAATAACAGCAGATCCTGCGGGTCAGCGCCGGGAAGCCGTTCGCGCATACGCGCACGGGCGGCCGCGTCGTCCAGACCGGCGGCACCGCTACCCGCGCGCAGCAGTCGGGTGACGGCATGGAACGGGATGTCGCGCGCGTGCGACTCGCAGAACCCCCACGACACCGCGACTCCGCGGCGCATCGCCAGCTCAGCGGCCTCCCGCGCGACGCGGCTCTTGCCGATACCGGGCGGTCCCACGAGGTTCAGGATGCCGCCATGGCCGGTCGCGGTGCGCTCGATCATCGCGTCGAGGGCGGCCATCTCCCAGCGCCGGCCCACCAGAGTCGCGTCGCGTGCGGTTAGGCCGTCGCGCGCGCCGATCGCGACCAGCCGGCGAGCCCGCAGGGGTGCGTCGGATCCCTTGACGTGCACCCACTCGGGTTCGGCCAGTGTGGCGCGGTGTTCCACCAGCTGCGCCGTCGACTCCGAGAGCAGGATCCCGCCGGGTGGGGCCACCGCTTGCATCCGCTGCGCCATGCCGACGGGCTCGCCGGTGGCGGCGTAACCCAGCGACCCCGATCCGACGTCCCCGGCGATGACCCGTCCCGAGTTCAGACCCACCCGCATCCGCAACGCCACACCGTCGCGGCGGCCCACCTCGCCCGCCATGCTGGTCGCCGTGGCCTGGATGTCGAGGGCGGCCCGGCAGGCCCGTAAGGCATGGTCCTCCAGCGCCACCGGTGCGCCGAACAGCCCCATCACACCGTCACCGGTGTGCTGGACTATTCCGCCGCAGCGCCGCACCACCGAGGCCGACCGCTCGACCAACTCGGTCATGATCTCGCGCAGCCGCTCGACATCGAGATTCGCCGCGAGATCCATCGAGCGCACCACGTCAGCGAACAGCACCGTGACCTGCTTGTACTCCGCGGACTGCCCGGATGCCGCCAAGGAGGTCCCGCAATCGGCGCAGAATCTCGCGCCCTCATGCGCCGTCGCGCCGCACGACCGGCATACCGCCCCCGCTGCCGTCACCGCGACCTCCGCCCTAGCCCGTCCGATTCGTTCAGGCTATGGCTGGCCGCACTCGGGCATGCAGGTTTTTCACAGCAAGGCCTCCGCCAGGACGCCGATACCCCATGCGACCAAGCCGAGCGGTCCACCGTCGCATCGAGCGCGCCACGTCGGCGAACAGCACCGTGGCCTGGTTTTCCTCAGCGGCGCTGCGCGCCCGGCGCAGAACTTGGAACCCTCTGAGCAACACTCAGTAGCGCCAGCGCAATTCGGCCGGGAATCGAGTAGCGCACTACTGAGTCCGCCCCGTCATAGAAGAGTGACGATTCCCCTAGCGGCATCCGGCGAAATGGTCACCCTCCCGTCGAATATCCGCTCGTCCCAACGAAGAAGGGAAAGATGATGACTCACAAGATTGCGATAGGCGTGGGAACGGTTGTGGCCGCCGGAGCTGTCGCCCTGTCCGGGGCGGGCATCGCGAGTGCCGATACCCCCTGCAAGGTATCGCCCGGATCGGTGGTGTGCACCAGCAAGAACGGGAGCTTCTCGGCGACCCATGCGCCTGGCGGCAACAACGCCGTGAAGGCCGCCCTGGGAACGTCCTCGATCTCCCGGACGCGTGACGGGTCGGCGGTGTCCACCACGGTCAAGCTGAACAAGGACGTCTCGGCGTCGTTTGAAAGAGACTGGAAAACAGGAGAATTCAGTGCCACAGCCACCGTCGGAAATCGCAGCGCGACGGTATCCGGCACGGTGGGCAAATCTCTGAACGTCGACATCAACTGAACGAAAGGTCGGGGAAGCCGCGCTGAGAGTGGCCGCCCCGCCGGGCGGCGCCGGACTCACATAGCCGCGGCCACAGCCATATGTCCTTCGAAGCCAAGCGATTCCGCCATCGCTCGGTATCGGCTCACCAGGTTGCGGTAGGTGGTGTCGTCACCGCGGGCGCGGGCCAGTTGGGTACGCATCCGCAGCAGCCAGATGTCGCGCATCACGAAGCCGTCCTCGGTCGCGACACCCGCCAGCCGGTCGATCGCCCGCTGCGTCTCGACGAGGTCAGCCTCGGTGCCACGGCTCAGCAGCGTCTCCACGAGCAACGCGGTGCCCCCGACGGCGTACCAAAGCCGCCCGTCCCCGACGACCTCGTCAACAGCCGCCCGGATCAGCGGAATGGCGTCATCGCGGCCGCCGAGCCGTGCCTTCTCCCGTTCGGCGTAGATGTCGATCGCCGGCAGTTCGCTGCGGTAGAACCGCTGGGTCAGGCACATGTCACGGACCTGCGCCATCAGCTCCAGCCCGCGCCGGCGGTCCGGCACGGTGTCCCTGGTCAACAACACGCCGGCCAACGCGTACTTCGCCAGGCCGAGCGCCTTGTCGTCGCCGGATCGTTCCGCGGTCCGCAGCGCCTGCTCCAGATCGCGCACCGTGGCGTCGTCGGGTAACACGACGCCACCGCCCACTGCGAAACTGTGCCTCCACGTCACGACGAGTGCGCGGGTCGCGGGATCGGCGTCACCGGCCATCACGACGGCGTCGTCGAGGTCGTCTCGCCAACTTTCCACGCCCAGGCAGTACCGCGAAATCCCGCGGCAAATGAGCGCCATCGCCAGCGGGGATCCGAGAATCACGTTGCCCTTGGTGGCATCACCGTCGGCCCAGTCGATCACCCGCTGCGACCACCGGAGAACCTCGGAGATCTGTCCGGTGTGGAACTCCAGGATGACCGCCGCGAATCCGGCCCCGATGGTCAACAGCGGGTCGCCGATCGAATCCAGCAGCGCAACCTGTTCGGAGGCCAGCCGAACCCCTTGACGCACCCGGCCGTGCATCATGTGATCGAGCACCATGCCGGCCATACCGACGGCCAGCGACGCCTTGTCGCCGGCCCGCGCGCACAACTCCCGCAGTTCCTCGAATCGGGCGGCCACCTCGGCATCGACGCGCCAGCCGTTGCCGCACAGCAGCGTTCGGGGCGCAATCCGCATCGCCACGGTGTGCGGGTCGTCGGGGGACAGTGCGTCGGCGATCCGGCGGGCACGCTCCCAGCTGACTCGGGCCGCGGCGAGATCCCGGTTGGCCGACCATGTTCCGGCGCGCATATGCCAGCCGTACGCGGCGTGCAGATCGCCTGCGGCTTCCAGATGCTCGGCGATCACCGCGGCGTTCTGGTCGACCGCCTCCGGGCCGGCCGATTCGATCGCGGCGGCCACCCGCCGATGTACCTCGCCCCGTTCGGCTTTCAGTTGTGATTCGTAGGCCACTGCGCGAATCACCGGATGGTGAAAAGCGTATTCGGCGTCCGGCCCGGGACTCACCTCGTCGATCAGCTCCGCGCCGACCAGTTCGTCGAGAGCCGGGGTGACCCCGAGTGCGGTGAGCACGTGGGCGCCGAAGCGAGATCCGACCACAGCGGCCGCATGCACGGTCTGCTTGGCCGGCGCGGTCAGGCGGTCGATGCGCGCCTCGATGGTCGCCTGCACGGTGGCCGGCACGCTCACCTCGGTGATATCCGCATCGCACGCATAGGCGCCGCGCTCACCGGCCAACACCCCGCGCTGCACCTGCTCGAGCACCATCTCTTCGGCGAAGAACGGGTTGCCCGCGGCGCGGCCCGATATGGCCGCCGTCAGGTCGGCAACGGACGGAGCCGAACCCACCAGCTCGGCGAGCAATGTCGCCATATCCGAATCGCTCAGCGGCGCAAGCGTGATGGTTTGTGCACCGGCGATTCGTGTCAACGTGCCGTGGTATTCGGGCCGCGCGGTGACCATGACGAGTGTCGGGGTGCGGGTGATGACGGACAGGAAGTCGGTCAGCATGGATTCGCTGACCTCGTCGATCCAGTGGGCGTCCTCAATGATCAGAAGTGCCGGTGTGGTGCGGGCCAGCGAGCCGGTGTTGATCAAGGCGGTGAGCCGGCGGCGTCGAGCGTCGGGGTCGATCTTCGGCAGCGTCACCTCGGGGTCGGCGATGCCGAGCAGGTCGTCGAGCAGCAGCAGATCCTGCGCATCGGCGTCGGGCACCCGAGCCCGCACCCGCGCGCGGGCCGCCGTGCCAGTCAGGTTCACCACGCCGGCTCCGGCGCGCAATACCCGCGACACGACGTGGAACGGGATCTCCCGTGCCTGGGATTCGCAGTACGCGGTGACGACGTCCACCCCGCGGCCGCCCGCGACGGCGGCGACCTCACGTACCAATCGGCTCTTGCCGATACCGGGCGAACCCACCACGCCGACCACCGCGCCCCGGCCGCCGATCGCGCGATCCAACATCGTCTCGACCGCGAGCAGCTCCCGGCCGCGGCCGACCAGCCTCGACGCGGCGCGGCCCACCCGGGCATGGCGCGGCGAGATCGCCAGCAGGTGGCGCACCGGCACCGGACGATCGGTTCCCTTGACGGGGAGCAATTCGGGGTCGCTGAGCACAGCGGCGTGCTCGACCAGACGCGCCGTGGATTCGGAGACCGTCACGCCTCCCGGCGGCGCGATCGACTGCATGCGCTGTGCCATCCCCACCGTCTCGCCGATCGCCGCGTAGCCCAACCCCGACCCGATCGCGCCGACGATCACCCGGCCAGAATTCAGGCCCACCCGCATCCGCAGCGCAATACCGTCGCGACGCGCCACGTCGGCCGCCAACCGGTCGGCCTCCCGTTGGATGTCCAAGGCGGCACGGCATGCGCGAAAGGCGTGATCCTCCAGTGCCGCCGGGGCGCCGAAAAGCGCCATGATGCCGTCGCCGGTGAACTCAGCGGTGCCGCCGAAATGACGCGCGACCGCCGCCGACCGACCTGCCAGGTCGGTCATGACTTCGTGTAGCCGCTCCATCTCCAGTGCCGCCGCGATATGCATCGAGCGCACCACATCGGCGAACAGCACCGTCACCTGCTTGTACTCGGCGACGTCCGGCGCCGTTAGCGGTGACCCGCACGCGTCGCAGAACCGGGCGCCCTCCTGCGGCGCCGCCCCACACGAACGGCACGTTGCCGACACTGCCGTCATCGCATCCTCCGCCACCCCACGGCCAGGACTGACTGCCTGATGGGCTCAGGCTATGACCGCTCGAGGTGACAGATGGTGTTTTCCGCACGCGTGAAGCCGGTAATCGGAATGCGGACAGGCCGCACCGCGCGATCGGATCTCAGTCGCCGAGCATGCGCTCGACCCGCTCCACCTTCGCGGTGAGCTGGCCGGTGTGGCCGGGCCGGATATCGGCCTTGAGGACCAGACTCACCCGGGGTGCTGCCGTGGCGACGGCGTCGACCGCCTGTTTGACCACCGCCATCACCTCGTCCCACTCACCCTCGATGTTGGTGAACATCGCATTCGTCTCATTGGGCAGACCCGACGCGCGGACCACCCGGATGGCCTCGGCCACCGCATCGCCGACACCGCCGGATTCGTCGCCGCCCGAGGGACTGACACTGAAAGCCACTAGCACCCCACCAGAGTGCCAGCACGCCGCGGAATTTGCTGGCGCGGGGGCCGCCCAAGGTTCACACTGCCTGAATGGCTGATGTTGCTGACGTTGTCGTCTTGCCGGCGACCACCGAACACCTCAAAGCCCTGCAGTCCGACCGCCTGGCCTTCGGTGAGCTGCTCGGCAGTGACGTGCCCGACGGTTGGCCCGAGTTCCCCGAGGGTGTGGACTACACGCTGGCCAAACTCGCCCAGCACCCCCACGAATCCGACTGGTGGATGCATTTCTTCCTGGCCGACGGCGGAGCCGTCCTGGTCGGGTCCGGCGGATTCGTCGGACCGCCGGTCAACGGCGTGGTCGAAATCGGCTACGAGATCGCCCCCGCCTTCCGTGAACGTGGACTGGCGACCGCGGCCGCCCAGGCGATGATCGACAAGGCGGTGGCCAGCGGGCGGGTGGCCAGAGTCATCGCGCACACCCTGCCCAGCGAGAATCCGTCGACCAGCGTGCTGCGCCGACTCGGATTCCGCTGCACCGAGGCGGTCGCCCACCCGGAGGAGGGTGAGGTGTGGCGATGGGAACTGCCCGTCGCGGTGGCGGCCTGACCGCTCCGCGCGGGTGACGGCAACCATCACAATGCCCTCTCGATTGGGCGCCGATCAGCTACCAAGCCGCGGGTCCATCTGGTGTCTCCGCCAGCCCCGACGCACAGTAGAAGCTCCGTGACCGCCGTCGACACCCGCCCACCCACCGCGCCGTGGAATCCGCGCGTCAGCGCCCAGCTCGGCGTGCTCTCGGCGGCGGCGTTCGTGTACGTCACCGCCGAAGTCGTCCCGGTGAGCGCCCTACCCGCGATCGCCGCGGATCTCAACGTCAGCGAGGGACGGGTGGGCACCCTCCTGGCCGGCTACGCCCTGATCGCCGCGCTGACAACCATCCCGCTCGTGCGGTTGACGGCACGCTGGCCGCGCCGGCGCACGCTGCTGCTGACGCTGGTTTGCCTGACCATTTCCCAAGTCGTCTCCGCGGCGGCGCCCAATTTCGCAGTCCTCGCCGGCGGCCGGGTGCTGTGTGCGCTCACCCACGGCCTGATGTGGTCGGTGATCGCGCCGATAGGTGCGCGTCTGGTACCAGCCAGCCATGCCGGGCGCGCGACCACCGCGGTATACGCCGGAACGGCGCTGGCGCTCGTGCTGGGCACCCCCCTGACCGCCGCGGCGAGCCAGCTGTGGGGCTGGCGGGTCGCCGTCGCCGCGATCGCCGTCGCCGCGGCCGCGGTGACGGTGGCCGCCGCGACCGCGCTGCCGCCGATGAGGTCATGTGGCGACACCGCCGTCGCACCGCACCGGCGCCTGTGGCCGCTCAACCGCCGTCTGGTCACCCTGAGCCTGCTCACGGTCATCGGAGTGACGGGCCACTTCATTTCCTACACGTTCATCGTGGTGATCATCCGCGACGTCGTCGGCCTGAGCGGGGCGCACCTGGGCTGGCTGTTAGGGGCGTTCGGACTCGCCGGACTGTTCGCGATGGCCGGCATGGCCCGCCCGCTGGACCTCCGGCCCAAACCGTCGGCGCTGATATGTCTGGCCGTGCTGGCGGGCGCGTTGGGCACACTGTCGCTGCTGGCCGCGCGGGGCGGCGCGGGAACCGCGACGACGGTGATCGGCGTGCTCGCCGTCGTGGTGTGGGGTGCGTCGTCGACGGCGCTGCCGCCGATGCTGCAGGCCGCGGCCATGCGTACCGCACCCGACGACCCTGACAGCGCATCCGGCCTGTATGTAGCGGGTTTCCAGGTCGGCATCACCGCCGGCGCGCTGTGCGGCGCGGTGCTCTCCGGGTGGGCCGGGCCGACCGGGCTGACCGCGGTGTCGGCCGCGCTCATCGCGGTCGCTCTCACCTGCGTCATCCGGGCGCGTGGGCTGTTCGACGTTGCCTGCGAATTGGGCCGTAAGTAACGTCCGGCGCCTCGACGCGATGAACAGGGCAGTTCAGCGCTATCGGCGGGCGCGCGGCAGGCCCCCGTCCGGATCTGGGGGGCAGTAGCTGACCCCCGCGCTGTGCGACACTGGTTGAGTCTGTGGACTGGAGGTAGCGCATGCTGTTGCGGACGAGGGGGAAGCTGGTCACCGCGATCATCGCGGCCGGACTGGCCGGTGGAGTAGTGGGCAGCCCGTCAGCATTCGCCCAACCCGACGTGCCGCCGCCACCGGTGCCCGCCGACCCCGCGGCGGCGTCGGCGCCCGCTGCGCCGGCCCCACCGGCGGACCTGTACGTGTTCCCGCCGCCACCGCCGGTAAATCCGTTCGATCCCGCGGCCGCCACCCGGCCGTTGCCGATCCCGGAGGGCACACCGGCGGGTCAGAACCCGACCCCATATGTCGGTGAGCCGGTGTTCGCGCCACCGACGTTCAACCCGGTCAACGGGTCCATGGTCGGTGTCGCCAAGCCGATCATCATCAACTTCCAGCGGCCCATCGCCAACCGGCAGATGGCCGAGGACGCCATTCACGTCTCGTCGAATCCGCCGGTGCCCGGCCGGTTCTACTGGATGAGCGACACCCAGGTGCGCTGGCGCCCCCAGGACTTCTGGCCCGCGGGCACCGTGGTCGGCATCGACGCCGGCGGCACCAAGTCGAGCTTCCGGGTCGGGGAATCGCTGGTCGCCACCGTCGACGACAGCACCCACCAGATGGAGATCATGCAGGACGGGAAGCTGATCAAGACGTTCCCGGTGTCGATGGGCAAGCCGGACGGAAAGCACGAAACCCCGAACGGGACCTACTACGTGCTGGAGAAGTTCCCCGAGATCGTCATGGACTCCTCGACCTACGGCGTCCCGGTGAATTCGCCCGAGGGCTACAAACTCGACGTCGAGGACGCGGTCCGGATCGACAACAGCGGCATCTTCGTGCACAGCGCGCCGTGGTCGGTGGGCGACCAGGGCAGGCGCAACGTCAGCCACGGGTGCATCAACCTCAGCCCGGCGAACGCGCAGTGGTTCTACGACAACTTCGGCAGCGGTGACCCGGTCGTCGTCAAGAACACCGACGGCGGCTGGTACACCCAGAATGACGGCGCCCAGGACTGGCAGCTGTTCTGACGGCGAGCGTGCGTGTCTGCAGCCGACACGCCGGGTGGACCACCGAGTTCGCGCACGCTCGGCGCGGGAGGCTCAGCACACCACGTTCGGCGCGGGAGGCTCAGCACGCGACGCTCGGCGCGGGAGCGCCGCGCCGAGCGTGGCGTTAACTCAGTTCCAGATACGCACGCGCGCTGACGGTTCCAGATACAGCTCGTCGTCCTCGGTCACCCCGAACGCCTCGTAGAACGCATCCATATTTCGGATGACACCGTTGCAGCGAAACTCGGGCGGCGAATGCGGATCCACTGCCAGGCGCCGAATAGCTTCGGCCTCGCGGGATTTGGTGCGCCAAACCTGGGCCCAGCCGAAGAAGACCCGCTGCTCGCCGGTCAGCCCGTCGATCACGGGCGCCGGCTTACCGCCCAGCGACAGCTTGTACGCCAACAGCGCGATCGACAGCCCGCCCAGGTCGCCGATGTTCTCCCCGACGGTGAACGCGCCGTTGACGTGGTGCGTCCCGCCGTTCTCGGAGGCCAGATCCCTGGGCACGAAACTCTCGTACTGCTCGATCAATGCTGTTGTACGCAAACCGAATTCGGAGCGGTCGTCATCGGTCCACCAGTCCACCAAGTTGCCGTCGCCGTCATACTTGGCGCCCTGGTCGTCGAAACCGTGCCCGATCTCGTGGCCGATCACCGCCCCGATGCCGCCATAATTGGCGGCGTCGTCGGCCTCGGCGTCGAAGAACGGCGGCTGCAAAATCGCTGCGGGAAAGACGATCTCGTTCATGCCGGGGTTGTAGTACGCGTTCACCGTCTGGGGCGTCATGAACCACTCGTCGCGGTCCACCGGCCCGCCCAGCTTGGCCAGCTCCCTGTCGGACTCCACAGCCGCCCCACGAAGGTAGTTGCCGTATAGGTCTTCTCGCTCGATGGCCAACGCGGAATAGTCTCGCCACTTCGCCGGATAGCCGATCTTCGGTGTGAACTTGTCCAGCTTCGCCAGTGCCTTCGCGCGGGTCTGCGGTGTCATCCAGTCCAGGTCGTCGATGCTGACCCGGTAAGCCTCCCGGAGATTGGCCACCAACTCGTCCATCCGCGACTTGGCGCCGGGGGGGAAGTGCCGGTCCACGTAGAGCCGGCCCAACGCGTCACCCATCAGCCCCTCGACCACCGAGACCCCGCGTTTCCACCGGTCGCGGATCTGCTCGGTGCCCGAAAGCCTGCGGCCATAGAACGCGAAGTCCTCGGCGACGAGCTCGTCGGTGAGCAGCCTGGCCCTGGCGTGGATGACCCGCCAGCGCGCCCAGGCCTTCCAGTCATCCAGCGGCTCGCCCGCCCACAGGGCCGCGAACGCGGTCAGGTAGTCGGGCTGGCGCACCACCAGCTCAGTGGGAAGACCCGGACGGTCCTGTTCGCCTTCGAGCGCGGCGACCCAACCGCTCCAGTCGAAACCGGGCGCCTCGTCAGCCAGCGCGGTGAAACGGCGCAGGTTGTACGTGAGGTCGGCGTCGCGGCGTTTGACCACGTCCCAGTGCGCGGCGGCCAACTTCGTCTCCAGCGCGACGATGCGTGCCGCGGTGGCGGCCCGGTCCTCCGGTGCGCCGTAGACCAGGGCGAACATCCGCGCGATGTGGCCGGGGTAGTCCGCAAGCACCTCGGCGTGCTGCTCGTCGCGGTAGTACGACTCGTCGGGCAGCCCCAGCCCGGACTGCGACACGTGCAGCAGGTAGCGCGACGAGTTCTTGGAGTCCGTGTCGACGTAGGCGCCGACACCGCCGCCGACGCCCGTGCGCTGCAGCCCACCCACCACCGCGGCCAACTCGTCGGCGGTCGCCGCCCGGTCGATGAGAGCCAGTTCGTCGAGAAGCGGCTGCACGCCGCGGCGCGCGACCGTGGCCTCGTCCATGAAGCTGGCGTACAGGTCGCCGATGCGCTGCTGATCGGTACCGTCCGGCGCACCCGCGGCGGCCGCCTCGGTGATGAGGTCACGCACCTGCTCCTCGGCCCGGTCGTACAGTGACCGGAACGCGCCGTCGGTGGCGCGGTCGGCCGGGATGGCGTAGTCGGCGAGCCAGCGGCCGTTGACGTGGCCGAACAGATCATCCTGGGGGCGTGCACCCTCGTCGACGTGGCTCAGATCGATACCGGACTTGATCGCTTCTACCGTCACCCCAACATGATTCCAGACGCCCCCAACGCGCCGGCCGCCGCGAACACGCCCGCCGCCGCTGACCAGCGGGCAGGTACCCTCACGCCCATGCCCGACGAGCTCACCGAGGAGCGTGCCGAGGAGTCCGGCGAGAGCGGCGTCGATCGCCTGTTCAGTGGCTACGGTGTCGGGTCGGCGGTGTTGGGTCTGATAGCCGTCGCCGCCGTCGTGCTGTCGGTGCTCATCTGGTCGGCACACCGCGGCGAGGTCGACGAACGCCGCTACCAGACCCGCGTCCTGCAGGCCGCGGCCGACTGGACCAGCGTGCTGATCAACATGAACAAGGACACCGTCGACGCCGACATGGTCACCCTGCACGACGGCACCGTCGGCCAGCTCAACACCGACTTCGAGACCGTGGTGCAGCCGTTCCGCCAGATCGTGCAGACCCTGCAGTCACACACCACCGGCCAGGTCGACTCGGTGGCCATCGAGTCCGTCTACCACAACCCACAGGCCCCCGAGGGCGCCCCGACGCTGCCGCAGCCACCGCGCCCGGAACTGGAAGGCCTGGCGGCACGCACCGACACCGTACTGGCGGTCGCGACGTCGGTGAGCGAGAACGCCGGCGGAAAGGAACCGCAGACCGTGCGGTGGAACTTGCGCCTGGATGTGTCCGACATCGACGGCCGGCTGTTGATCTCCCGGCTCGAGCCGATCCGATGAGAAACCTCGTGCGGGTGCTGGCATTCGACATCCTCGCTCCCGCCGCCACCATCGCGGCGCTGGTGTACATCGGTGTCGTCCTGCAGTGGCCGCTGTGGTGGGTTTCGGTCTGCTCGATTCTGTGCCTGCTGATCGTCCAGGGCATGGTGGTCAACTTCGCGCTGATGCGCCGCGACGGCGTCACCGTCGGCACCGACGACGACGGACCCGGACTGCGGTTGGCAGTGACCGGGCTGGCCTGCGCGGCGCTGGCGGCCGGGGTGGTGGTCGGTTACCTGCAGTGGACCGTGCCCGACCGCAACTTCGCCAGCGACCGCACCGAAGTGGTGCGGATCGCCACCAGCGTGTCCGAAGCCACCGCGACGTTCACCCCGCAGAGCCCGACGGCGTCCATCGACCGGGCAGCCGCACTGATGGAACCCCGGCGCGCGCAGGCATTCAAAGACGAATTCGTCAGCGTGGCAAAGGAACTGACGAGTAAGAAGGTGTCCGCTCAGGCCAGCACCATCTCCGCGGGGGTGGAGGCGCTGGGTGCGGGGGACGCCAGCGTCGCGGTCGTGCTGCGGGGAACGCAGAGCGTACCCGGCGAGCCGGTCGACAATGCTGTGCTGGCGCTTCGGGTCACGCTGTCCAAGGACAGCGGGCGCTGGCTCGTCGAGGACGTGACCCCACTGCACTCCCGCTGAAGCGCGTACGCAGCGCACTCGGGGCGCCGACGGTCACGGGCGGCGGGAGTCGATCACCCCGGTGTTGAACCCGGCGAGGTGCAGGCCACCGGCGAACCGGGCGTGTTCTATCTTCAGGCAGCGATCCATCACGACCTGCAACCCCGCCGCCCCGGCGTCGCGGGCGACCTGCTCATGCCACAGTCCCAATTGCAGCCACAGGGTTTTCGCGCCCACCGCGACGGCGTCGTCGAGCACCGACGGCAGGTCGTCGTAGCGGCGGAATACGTCGACCATGTCGGGGACGACCGGCAGATCCGCCAGCGACGCGTACACCGGGTTGCCGTCGACCTCACTGATGGTGGGGTTCACCAGATAGAGGTCGTAGTCGCTGGTCGACTTCAGGTAGGTCCACACGAAATAGCTGGCCCGAGCCGGATTGGCGGAAGCCCCCACGATCGCGACCGACCGGGTGTCGCGCAGGATTCGTTGCCGCGCCAGCGCATCGGGCCCTACCCAGGTGCGTGCATCAGTCATCGGTCGCCTCCGTACTTTCACTCAGCGCCTGGTCGAGGTCCCAGAGAATGTCGTCGACGTCCTCGATGCCCACGCTGATCCGCACCAACTCCGGCCCGACACCGCCGGCCCGCAGCTGGTCGTCGGTGAGCTGCCGGTGGGTGGTGCTGGCCGGATGGATCACCAAGGTGCGCACATCGCCGATATTGGCCAGATGGCTTGCCAGCCGCACGGCGTTGATGAACCGCTCCCCGGCCGCTCGGCCGCCCCGCACTCCGAACGCGAACACCGAGCCGGGGCCGTCGGGCAGATAGTGGGCGGCCCGGTCATGGTGGGGATGCGACGGCAGGCCCGCCCACCGCACATACTCGACCCGCGGGTCGGCCTCAAGCCATTGCGCGACCGCGCGGGCATTGGCGACATGCGCGGCCATCCGCTGCGGCAGGGTGTGCACCCCCTGCAGCAGCTGGAACGCCGACTGCGGCGCGAGACATGCCCCCAGGTCGCGCAACTGCTCGCTGCGCAGCTTGGTCAGGAAGCCGAACTCGCCGAAGTTGCCCCACCAGCTCAGCCCTCCGTAGGACGCCACCGGATCCGTCAGCTGCGGGAATTTACCCGAGCCCCAATCGAATCGGCCGGCGTCGACGACCACCCCGCCCAGGGTGGTGCCGTGTCCGCCGAGGAACTTCGTCGCCGAGTGCACCACGATGTCGGCGCCGTGTTCGAGGGGTCGGCACAGCGCGGGTGTCGCGACCGTCGAATCGATGACCAGCGGCAGGCCCGCGTCGTGCGCCACCGCGGCCAGCCCTGCCACGTCGGCGATCTCACCCGACGGGTTGGCGACCACTTCGGCGAACACCAGCCGGGTGCGGTCGGTGATCGCCGCGGCATAGGCGGCCGGGTCGGTGCCGTCGACGAACGTGGTGTCGACGCCGAAGCGGCGCAGGGACACGTCGAGCTGGGTGACCGTGCCGCCGTAGAGGCTGCCCGCCGCCACGATGTGATCGCCGGCGCCGGCCAGCGCGGCGAACACCGCGAACTGCGCCGACAGTCCGCTGGCTGTCGCGACGGCTCCCAGACCGCCTTCGAGGCTGGCCACGCACTCCTCGAAGGCCGCCACGGTCGGATTGGCGATACGGCTGTAGATGTTGCCGTACTTCTGCAGCGCGAACAGGTTGGCCGCGTCGTCGGTGTCGGAGAACACGAACGCGGCGTTCTGGTAGATGGGGACGGCGCGCGCCCCGGTCGTCGGGTCCGGACGTTGGCCGGCGTGGATTGCGCGCGTGGCCAGGCCGAAGGTGCGGTCACTCACGGGGCCACAGCCTACGGTGTCGCCGACCGCCCCCACGGTGTTGTGCTCGTGCGGATCGTCGCGCCGCCCGGCGAACTCAGCCCGCGTCGCCGCGCTGGGCGCGGATCTTGGCAAACCGTTCGGAGAGCCGGCAGATGCGGATCATCAACGACGCCGACGGGCTGGTGCGGCCGCTGAGGTAGGCGTCGAACTCCTCGATGGGTACGCCGATTCGCGAGGCGAACTCCTGGCGCCCCAGGCCGGAGCGGTTCAGCAGACCCCGGACCTGGCGGGCGACCTCGGCGCGTTCGCTGGCCTCCAACTTCTCCCGGGTGCGGTGCAGCACCTCGCCGAGCGCCTTGGACACGCCGTACGGGCGCACGACCTCCAGGACCTCTTCGACCTGCCGCGCGGTCCTGCCGTAGGGGTCGCGCTTGATCGCCGTGGCGATGCGCTGCCACACCGTCAGGTCGTCGTTCTCCAGCGCCGAGCGGATGGCCGACGTCGGCCAGAACTCCACCGCCCGGTCGAGGTCGGGTGCCCGCCGCTTCGGCGCCGTGGAGATCCTCTCCGTCGCCTCCGGCTCAGCGTCATGGCTGGTGGCATGAACATCCGAGGTCAACGTCACTTCGCCTCCTCCAGCATCGCTACCGCCACTGACAGGCACCGTTGCCTGACCTTGGCCCAATCATCCTCCGACCCGGTGCCCGCCGTCCCGCCATTGCGTCCGTCGAACGGCTGAGGATCGGCCAGACGACGCACCAACTGGGTGGCGACCCACTGTGATGTCGGGTGCGGACCACGGTAGTACCGGTCCATACCGGCCAGCACCACCGCAGCCGTTTGAGTGTCCATGCAGTCGGCCAGTTCGGCAAGATCTGCGTAGTCCCGGACGCTGTTGCGGCTGAGCACCAGATAGCCCTTCAACCGCAGCGTCTCGGCGCCCGTCGGGATTTTCAGTCGGTCGCCGGTCGACAGCTGGACATTGGTGGTCTCCACCGGGCTGTGCCGCTCGATCGGAGCGCCGTCGGCCGCCGTGGCCAGCGCCTCGAGAGCGACCGTCAGGCGGCCCTGCCACATCGTCACCGGATGTACCAACGCCGTCCCGTTGCGGTTGGCCACCTTGATACGGGTGGTGGTGCTGCCGGTGGATTTGCCGGGCGCACCCTCGGTGGGGCGCCGCTCACCGGCGATGCGCTTGACCGCCATACTCGCGCACTTCGGCAGACAACCGCTGAACGCAAGCGGATCGGCCACCGTGATCGTATGCGGCGCAAGGGTTTTCAGCCTGGCTGCGGATTTGACCATAAGCCGCAGGTCCGAACCGGACGGGCCGAGTGCGGAGATGTCGTCGGGGATGATCACCAGGTCGTCGACCTCGACCTTGGGCAGCGGTTTCTCGAAGTCCACCGACGGCAGAATCCGGTCCAGCCAGCCCGGCAGCCACCAGTTCCACTTGTCGAACATCGCCATGAGCGCCGGGACCAGCACCAGCCGCACGATCGTCGCGTCGACGGCGATCGCCACCGCACACGCCACCCCGAGCTGGGCCACCAGCGGCATACCGGCGAACGCGAAACCGATGAAGACCGCGATCATGATCAGCGCCGCGCTGGTGATGGTGCGCGCACTGGTGCTCACCCCGTAGGCGACCGCGTCACGGGTGTTCTCGGTCTGCAGGAACCGCTCCCGGATCCGGGTGAGCAGAAAGATCTCGTAATCCATCGACAGGCCGAACGTCATCGCCAGCACCAGCGGCGGGATGGTGCTGTCCAGCGAGGTGAGCTTCTCGAAGCCCAGCGCCTGCAGCCAGCCCCACTGGAAGACGATAACCAGGCTGCCGTAGGCCGCGGCCACCGACAGCACCGTCATCAGCACGCCCTTGATCGCCAACACCACCGACCGGATGGCGATCAGCAGCATCACGAATGCGATCAGCGCGACGAACGCGAACACCAGCGGCTGGGTCGCCGACACCCGGTCATCGAAATCCTTGATCAGCGCGGTCGGCCCACCGACGTCCACCTGGGCCGCGTCGGCGGCCACGGGTGGCAACTTCTCGCGCATCCAGGCGACCGTGGTGCGGGCCGCCATATCCTCCGGATCGGCCGAGAGCACCGCCGACAGCAACGCGACACTCTTGTCCTCGCCGATCACCGACGGCGACACCGACACGATGTTGGGCGCCTTCGTCATCTCCTGGCGCACCGCGTCGAGCACCGGCGCATTGGTCGGGCTCTCCGCGTTGCCCTCGTGGAAGGTGACCAGCACCCGGACGGGACCCAGCGCACCCGCCCCCAACGCCTCCGCGGCGGCGTTGACGCCACCCCGGATCTCGTGGGTGGGTTCGAACTGGCGCTGCATGCTGTTGCCGAGCACCATCGAGAACGCGGGGGCGGCCAGGGTCAGCAGCACCGCCGCCGCGGCCAGCGCCGACAACCACGGGCGGCGCATCACCGATCCGGTCCAGCGGGTCCAGAACCGTGACTGCGTGGTCTCGGGGCGCCGCGACCAGTGCAGGTACGACGACCGCTTGGCGGCGGCCTTTCCGCAGGTTGCCAGTACTGCCGGCGTCAGCGTGGTCGACGTCAGCACCGCGACCGCGACGGCGAGGATCGCACCCGTCGCCATCGACTGCAGCACCGGCGTGTTGATCAGGTAGATGCCCGTGACCGAGGCGATCACCGTCAGACCCGACAGCACCACCGCCAGACCCGAGGTGGCCATCGCGGCGTCGGCGGCCTGCTCCGGGTCGCGCCCGGCGCGCAACTCCTCGCGGAAGCGCATCAGGATGAACAGCGAGTAGTCGATCGCGACGGCGATACCGAACATCGACACCGTCGACGTGACGAACACCGACATCGTGGTGAACATCGACAGCAGGTAGACCAGACCCATCGTCACCACGACCGTGCAGATGCCCAGCACGATCGGCAGCGCCGCGGCCGCCAGCGAGCCGAACACCGCCAGCAGCACGATCAGCACGATCGGCATATTCCACTTCTCGGCCTGGGCGATATCGGCCTTGGTGGCCTCCGACGCGGCCGCGCCGAGCGCCCCCTGGCCGATGACGTAGAGCTTGACCTTGCCGTTCTCGATCTGGCCGGGTTCCTCGCCGTCGATCCCGACCTTGTGGCGCAGCTGTTTGGCGACGTCGACCGCGCCGGTGTTGTTGAAGTCGAGCTGCAGGGTGATGACGTACGGGCGGTCGGGCTGCGGCGCCGGCTGCTGCGGGTTCGGCACCACCGTGACGCTGGGGACCTCCGCGGCGATGCGCTCCAGCTGAGCGACGGCGGTGTTCATATCCTCGAAGGAGGCGTCGGCCCGCGGCGCGGCCACCAGCGCCAGCGGCGAGGCGCCCTGCTCGGGGAACTGCTCCTCCAGCTGACGCTGGACATGCAGGGACTGCGAGCCCTCGACCTCGAATCCACCACCGGTCAACTGACCGGACTGACTCACCGCCAGATACACCGCGGGCACCAGCAGGAGCAGCCACGCCGCGAACACCGCCCAGCGGTATCGGCGCAGGATGCCGCTCAGGCGCATCATGAACTGCTGAATGCGACTCCCCGCTCTCTCCCCTGGCGTTGCGTAGCGGAAGCGTACCGCAGCATGGGGTAGGCTGACCGACCTCGAGATCGCCCGGCGGTGCTGAGACGTTACATCGGTCACATCTGACGGGCGCCCGCACTCCGTATCGACGCCGTCTCCGGGCCGCTGTCGACGCGCGGATCCGGCGGTTTCGCGGCCTCCGCCGCCGCTCGCCGAGTTGGCGGCCCCCGCGGCACCGATGGCAGGATGGCGCCGGCTGCACAACGCGTCGGGGGATTCAGTGAGTCATGCACTGTCGCCGATCGCACCTGTTTGCGAGGCAGTGGATGTCCGCAAACCGTGAGGAGACGTTTGATGACACCAACAGCCGACCTGCTGCGCCGCGGCCTTGTCGCCGCGTTCGCCGTCACCGCCGTCGGCGGTGCCGTGGTGGCCGGTCTGTCGAGCTCCGGGCTGCCGTCCGCGACGGCGGCACCCGATCCCTGCGCGGCCAGTGAGGTGGCCAGGACGGTCGGCGCGGTCGCCACGTCGACGGGTGACTACCTGGACACGCACCCGGAAACCAACAGGGCTCTCACAACCATTTCGCAGCTGCAGAACGGGCCGCAGTCACTGGTGGCACTGAAGGCCTATTTCGACGCCAACCCGCAGGTCGCCAAGGATATGCAGCGGCTGCAGCAGCCGCTCACCAGCCTGTCCGGTCGCTGCGACCTGCCGATCACGGTGCCGCAGCTGATGGGGCTGGTGCAGGCCGCGCAATCGCCGGCCGGCACACCGTCGGGGAGTTTGCCGGCAACGCTGCCGCCGGCCCAGAACGTGGCCGTACCCGGCGCAGTTTCGCCGGCGTTGCGAGCGCCCGCGCCTGCGGTGACACAGAGCAGGGGACCCCTGCCAGGGCCCGCCACCGCCGCGACTGGTTAGCCGTGCCGTTCGGCGCCGAGATCGGCGCAGGTACACTGAGCTGCGGTTTAAGAGGTTCTCCCAATTGGTTTGTCGCAAGGCAGGAAACTATGCACCAATTCTGCTTAGCTTTGCTTTGTCGATAACCACCACTGGTTGTGACCTGTCTACATTCGATGAAGGAGCTTGTTGATGGTCCTCTCGCCCCGTATCGCGCGGCGTTTGGTAGCTGGCACGGTTGGCGCAGGCGCGATTGCCGGCGCGGTGTTGTTCGGTGCTGCCCCTTCGGTCCTCGCCCAGCCGGCGAACAACCCCCCGAACTGCACGGCAGGCGATCTCGCACAGGTCGCTGCCGGTGTCTCGGCGGGCACGTCGGTGTACCTGTTCACCCACCCGGAGGTGAACGACTTCTTCACCAGCCTCGAGGGTCTGCCCCGCGATGAGATCAAGCCCAAGGTGACGGCTTATCTCGACGCCAATCCTCAGGTCAAGGCCGAGCTGACCGGAGTCCGCCAGCCGCTGGTCGACCTGAAGAATCGCTGCGGTACCGCGCCGGCGCCTGCAATTCCGTAACTCCGGTGCGGGTGGGACAAGATCCGCCCGTGCAGGAGAGCGCGAGCCGGACGGTGTTGATGGTCGACGACGATCCGGACGTCCGAACCTCGGTAGCCCGCGGACTGCGGCATTCCGGGTTTGACGTTCGGGTCGCGGCGACCGGTAAAGAGGCACTTCGGCTCCTGTCCAACGAGATGCACGACGCGCTGGTCCTGGATGTTCAGATGCCAGAGCTCGACGGTGTCGCCGTCGTGACCGCGCTTCGGGCGTTGGGCAATGACATTCCCATCTGCGTGCTCTCCGCACGCGACACGGTGAACGATCGGATCGCCGGCCTGGAAGCCGGCGCCGACGACTATCTGACCAAACCGTTCGATCTCGGTGAACTGGTCGCGCGGTTGCATGCGCTGCTGCGGCGGTCCAGTCATTCCGACCGCGAGTCGGACACGATGATGGTCGGTTCGCTGACCATCGACACCGCGCGCCGGCTCGTATTCGTCGGCGGTGAGCGCGTCGATCTGACCAAACGCGAGTTCGACCTGCTGGCCGTCCTGGCCGAGAACGCGGGTGTGGTGCTCTCGCGTCAGCGCCTCCTCGAGTTGGTGTGGGGTTACGACTTCGACGTGGACACGAACGTCGCCGACGTGTTCATCAGTTATCTCCGGCGCAAATTGGAGCGCGACGGCCTGCCGCGGGTGATCCAGACGGTTCGCGGGATCGGATACGTCCTGCGGGAAGAACCGTGAGGCCGGCCCGGCCGGCCGACAACCTGGCACCCGGGCGGGGGCTGTAGCCGCCCGTGTGGCTCTACCGCATCTTTCGTTCTACGTCGCTGCGCACCAGGGTGGCCATCGCCGCCGCCGCCGCTGCCGCCGCCGTCGTCGCCGCATTCACCATCCTGACCTCAGTTGTGCTGGCCAGTAACGACGCCGCGCAGCTGGACCGCCGTCTCGATTCGATCGTCGACGCGAGCATGTATCCCGAGCAGCTGCAGGATCCCCAGCGTGGCGTCTTGAGCACCGGGCGATCCGCCTCCACCGGTCAGGTGGTGTTCCAGCGGGGATTCCAGCTGCCCGCGCTGCCGCCGGGCACCGAGACGGTGACCGTCAACGGGGTGGACTACCGGGTCCGGACCGTACCGATCGACCAGGCCGGTGGTGTGCTGGTCTCGATCGGGATCCGCGCCGACAGCATTCTGCTCAGCCGGGCCCGGATACCGCTGTACACCGCGGTCGGACTGGCCACCGTGCTCATCGCGGGCGGGGTCGGCTGGCTGCTCGCGGGCCCCGCGATCCGTCCGTTGCGCAAGCTGACCGAACACACGTCCAAACTCGGCACGGGCACCGACGAGATGCCCGAGGTGCACGGGGTGCGCGAGGCCGAGGAACTGTCCAAGGCAATGACGGGGATGCTCAGCCGGCTGGCCGCCGCCCAATTGGCGACCACCAACTCGCTGCAGGCCGCTCAGGACTTCGCCGCCAACGCCGCCCACGAACTGCGGACGCCGTTGACCGCCATGCGCGCGGATCTGGACACGCTGCGGATCCACGACCTGCCCGCCGACGAACGCGCCGAGGTGGTGGCCGACCTGTCGCGCGCGCAGCGCCGCGTGGAGGCGATCATCACCGCGCTCGGTCAGCTCGCGTCGGGTCAGCTGGCGCAGGCCGAAGACCGCGAGCTCATTGACGTCACCGACATGCTGGACCGCGTGGCCCGCGAGAACAAGCGCCCCGGCGGCGCGGTGGAGATCGAAGTGGACGCCGACTACCTCGGCACCGTGTGGGGCTGGCCGGGGGGCCTGCGCTTGGCGGTCGACAACCTGGTGCGCAACGCGATCACCCACGGGCAGGCGACCCGCGTGGTGCTCACCGCCACGCGCACGAACGGCATGCTGACGATCGTCGTCGACGACAACGGCCGCGGCCTTCCGGCCGACGAACACGAAACCGTCCTCGGCCGCTTCCGGCGGGGCAGCACCGCCGCGCCCGGCGGTTCCGGGCTGGGACTGGCGCTGGTCGCGCAGCAGGCCACGCTGCACGGCGGGACGATTCGCCTCTCCGACGGACCCCTCGGCGGTCTACGCGCCAGCCTGACCGTGTCGACGTCTCCCGAACCGTCTGCCGACGGGATTCAGACCCGCTGACCGCCGCGCCGCGCCAGCAGCGCCGCCACGGCCCGCCATCCGAGCAGCAGCACCGCCGTCACCAGCGACGCGACCACGATGAAACTCACCGCGGTGCCCTGTGAGGTCGCCTTGCGCAGCATCATCCCGACGACCACCGTGCACAGCCATACCGCCACACCGGTAGGGGTGAGCGACAGCGGACGCCGCCAGCCGCGCGCCACCAGCCAGCCCACCCCGGCGCCGGTCAGGAACGGCCACGCCGTCTCGGCGATACCGGCGATGCTGAGGCCTTCGTCGTGGCTGCGCCTGCCGAGTGTGCAGAACACCACCACACACACCACGTCGGCGAGAAGGGCCGCGGCCACCGGCTTGGTGGCGACACGGTCATCGGTCTGCATAGGTCATCACATCCAGACTCAAAGGGCTGACGCCGGTTTCGTCACGGGCGGTGAAGCCCGGCTGCAACGGCGCGGGCTGACCGGCGACGAGCGCATCCACGGCGTCGCCGGAGGCGAGCCGCGAGTCCAGCCGGAACGCGGAGAACACGAACGGCAGCCCGTCGGCACGCAGCGGATCGGGCCCGTTCATGACGTGGAAGTGCAGGTGGGGTGCGTCGGAGTTGCCGGTGTTGCCGAGCAGGGCGATCGGCTGGCCCGCGCTGAGCCGATCACCCGGTTTGACCTTCACGCTGCCGGTCTGCAGATGCGCGTAGAGCGCGTAATTGCCGTCGCCGAGGTCCTGCACGATGTGGTTGCCCGCGTACTGGTCGAGCGGCAGACCCGTCGGCGTCACCCCGGGAACCTGTTCGGGCAGCCCGTCGAGCACTCCGACCACCGGGCCGTCGCCGACCGCCAGGATGTCGGTGCCGAAATAGGGATAGCTCTCCAGCCGCGACTCGTCACCGGTGTACATCCGGCCCGTCGGATCGAGCTGGATGTAGTCGATGGCGAAACGTTCGGCGGCCCACAACTGCCCGTCGATCGGGTTCAGCGCCATCCGGTGGGCGGTCATATCGCAGCAGCTGTCGCCGTCGAGCCAGTTCGGCCCCGCCAGCGGCGGTGAGATCTCCACCGGTTTGCGGGTCTGCACCGTCGTCGGCGCCACCGCGACAGTCATGGTCTGCGGAAACAGCGGCGGCTTCGGGTCGGCCAGCGTGACGCCGATCGTGTGCGTGAGCTCCTCGGGCACGTCGGCCTGCGGGTCCAGCGCGACGTCCAGCCACACCGTGGCGCTCTGACCGGGACCGATCCGAGTGGTCGGGGTGGCCCCCACGCCGACCACTCGCGTCCAGTAGGCCAACCCGTCACCGGTCAGGTTCAGCAGCGGCCGGTCACCGTCGAGCACGGTCAGCGACGTCAGCGTCACGTTCTGCGCGAGCACGTTGGTCAGCAGCAGTTCGTAGGCCAAGTGCACCTTGCCGTCGGTGGCGGGCACGGGGATCGGCGTCGCGACCGACCGGCCCAGGATCGGGGTGATCATCGGCGGTGCGGCAGCCTCGGTGGCGGCCGGCCCCTCAGCGGTCGGCGTCTCGGTCGGCGACGGCACCGAACTCACGGCGGAGGTCGTCGGCGCGGCGGTCCCACCGGACGGCACTCCGGTCTGCTGATCGCACGAGCTGACCAGTAGCGCCACCGCGGCCAGCGCGGCGACGGTGGTTCGGAGGCCGATCATGGGTAGGTCCCTTCGGTCACCCACAGCAGCGTACGCAGGTGTGGCCGGCGTCGGCGTCACAACCATTCGCGTCCGCAGTCACCCGTCGAGTGTGGGGGTTGTGCACGAGAATCTGCCCGATCCAGTACACAGCCCCCACACTCGGTGACGGGCGGCGGCTACGGCTCGGGTTCGTGCCGGGCTTCGGGGTCGGGGCTGAACTGCGGAGTCTCCTCGGCGTCGTCCGTGGCCCCCGAGGTGTTCGCGCTGTCCTCGACGGCCGCGTCCGGGTCGATGTCCTTGTCGGTGCGGAACATGAAGAAGAACACCACCCAGCCGATCGCGGCCAGGAAGATCCAGCTGATCAGCCGGTAGATCAGCATCGCCGAGATCGCCCCGGCCAGAGTCATGCCGCTGGACACCAGGCCGGGCACCAGCACCGCCTCGACGACGAGCAGGCCGCCGGGCATCAACGGGATGGTGCCGACGGCGCGCGCGGCGGCATACGCGACGGTGAGTCCCGCCAGCGACGGATGCCCGCCGGCCGCGTAACAGGCGAACGCAAGGCATGCGACGTCGGCGATCCAGTTGAACATCGACCAGCTGAACGCCTGACCGAGGTCGCGGCGTCCGAGACTGACCGATTCGAGCTGCTGCAGCATCTCGCGCCACTTCGCCACCCCGGTGTCGGATGGCTTACCGCGCAGCGAATTGAACAGGGAAAGGACTTTGACGCCGATGCCGTCGATGAGGTCGGGTCGGCTGGCCACGGCCTGCGCCAGCAACAGCAGCGCGGCGAACCCGCCGAGGGTGAAGATCAGCGACAGCGGATTCTTGCTGGCGCCGAGCATGAACGCGCCGCCCAGACCCAGCAGCGCCAGACCGACACCCTGCAGCACACCCGACATCACCAACTGCCACGACGCCACCACCGGCGACGCACCCCAGATGCGTTGCTGACGGTAGAGGAACGTGGCCGAGAGCACCGGCCCACCCGGCATCGTCGTGCTCAGTGCGTTGCCGGCGTAGTAGGCCGCCTCCGAACGCCACTGGCGCACGTGCACGCCGGCGGACCGCAGCAGGGTGCGCTGAATCTGGGCAAAGCTGTGCATCGACGCCAACGAGGCGACCAGCGCGGCGAGGACCCACCACCAATTCGCCGACAGCAGGCTCTTCCACGCCTTTGCGAGCTGATCCCACACCAGCGCCAGTTCGACCGTGAGGACCGTGACCGCCAGGACGATGAGTACCCACCGCAGCCACCAGTATTTGCCGCGCGTGGATCCCTCGTGGTCTGCCCGGCCCGGCCGAGCCGCACTCGCAGGTGCGTCGTGGGACACGCCCTACAGGGTAGCGGTGAGCTCGGATACCTCACCCTTTCGCGGCGGGCGCGCCGTTTATGCGGGTGTACCGGCGGTTACGCTACCCGGATGTCAGCCGGTCTCTCCACCGACGACCAGTCGGTGTCGCCACTCGTTCGCAAGACGGCCGCATGGGCGTGGCGACTCCTGATCATCCTCGCCGCGATCGTGGCGCTGCTGTGGGTCACGTTGCGGCTCGAGGTGCTCGTCGTGCCGGTGGCGCTGGCGACGCTGCTGGCGGCGTTGCTGATGCCCGCGGTGGACTTCCTCGACCGCCGCGGCGCACCCCGCGGCGGGGCCGTCGCTCTCGTGCTGCTGACGGGCCTGGCCCTGGTGGGCGGCATCCTGGCCTTCGTCATCAGCCAGTTCATCGAGGGTGCTCCCGCGCTCGTCGAACAGGTCACCCGCAGCATCGACTCCGCCAGAACCTGGCTGATCGAGGGGCCGCCGCGGCTTTCCCGTGAGCAGATCGACCAGGCTGGCAATGCCACCATCGAGGCGCTGCGCAACAACCAGGAGAAGCTGACCAGCGGCGCGCTGTCCACCGCGGGCACGATCACCGAAATCGTCACCGGCGCCCTGCTGACGCTGTTCACGCTGATCTTCCTGCTGCACGGCGGGCGCAACATCTTCGGTTTCGTGACCAAAGCCTTCCCCGTCCACGTCCGGGAGCGGGTGCGTGACGCGGGCCGCGCGGGATTCCACTCCCTGGTGGGCTATGTCCGCGCGACATTCCTGGTGGCCCTCGTCGACGCCATCGGCATCGGCACCGGCCTGGCGATCATGGGTGTGCCGTTGGCGCTGCCGTTGGCGTCGCTGGTCTTCCTGGGCGCCTTCGTTCCGCTGGTCGGCGCCGTGATCACCGGCTTCCTCGCCGTCATCGTCGCGTTGCTGACCAAGGGCGTGATCTACGCCCTGATCACACTCGGCTTGATCATTGCCGTCCAGCAGTTGGAGGGCCACGTCCTGCAGCCGCTGGTGATGGGCCGCGCGGTATCCATCCATCCGCTCGCGATCGTGCTCGCGATTGCCGGCGGCGCGGTGCTGGCAGGGATCGTCGGAGCGCTGCTGGCGGTGCCGGCGCTGGCATTCCTCAACAGCGCGATGCGGGTCTTGCTGGCATCCGATCCCGACGCCGAGGCGGAACTCCTCGAGGCCGAGGACGGGCCCGCGATCAGGGCCGAGGCCGACGACCTGGAACCGGAGCGGCCGTCGCATAAAGCCGACTGAGATAGCGGGGGTCGCCCGGCTAAAGCCGGATTGCCGGGTTCCTCCCCGTGCCGCGGGCGGCCCGTATCGTCACCCGGCTAAAGCCGGCCCTCACGACGCAGCAGATCCTGTGCACTGACCCCGCCCCCACGACGCTGACGCTGCTCGTCGTCGTCGCGCTCGCGGGTGTCGAGTTTCTCGGTCGAGTCCGGATCCTGCGTGCGCTGCACCGAAAACGCGGTCGTCGCATCCTCGGCGTCGGTGCCCGCCGGGCGGGACTGCTGAACCGCCCCGCGCGGCGCCTCACGCCGCGCCGACGGCGCCGGGGCACCTCCGGTACCCGACAGCCGGCCCGCCGGGATCGCCGTCGTCGCGTCCACATCCTGCGTCGCGCGCGCACCGGGGCGCGGGTCCTGCAGGGCGCGGGTCGGTTCGGCCGACGGCGGCGCCGGCTTGGCCGGTGCGGCGGGTGCACCGCGCAACTCCCCGAGCCAGGACTCGATCTCTCTGTCCTCACGCTGCGGAGCGGACGTCCGCTGCGCGCGCTGGGTGGGCGCAGACGCCCCGGTGCCGGCGTTCTTGGCCACCGACAGCCGCGTCGTCGCCGCGTCGTCGGCCGGTGCGTTGTTCGATTTGGTGGGGATCCGGGTGGTGCCGGCGACCGACGGTGCGTTCATCCGCACCGGTGGGGGAGGCACCCGGGATGCACTGGGTCGTGACGGAGCCTCGACGCCGGGATGCGTCGGGTCGTGCGGCGGGCGGGACCGGGGCGGCACCGGGGCGCCGGCGCCGACGAGCGCCCCTTCCTCGCTGGGTTCACGGACCGACGGGCGCTTACGTTCGTCGGGCAGCTCGACCTCGCCGAGTCCGATCCGCTCCTGAAGCCGCTTCATCCAGCGCGGCGCCCACCAGCAATCGTCACCCAGCAGCTTCATCACCGCAGGCACCAGGAACATCCGGATGATGGTGGCGTCCAGCAGCAGCGCGATCAGCAGACCGAAGGCCAGGTATTTCATCATCACCAGGTCGGAGAACACGAATGCGCCCGCGACGACGGCGAGGATCAGCGCCGCACCGGTGATGAGGCGACCGGTGGTCGCCGTGCCGATGCGGATGGCCTCGGCGGTGGACATACCCCTGGCACGTGCCTCGACCATGCGGGACACCAGGAAGACCTCGTAGTCGGTCGACAGACCCCAGATCACCGCGATGATCAGGCCGATCATCGGCGCCATCAGCGGCTGCGGGGTGTAGTTCAACAGCCCGGACCCGTGGCCGTCGACGAACATCCACGTCAGGATGCCCATCGTCGAGCCGAGGGTGAGCGCGCTCATCACGGCGGCCTTGATCGGCAACACCACCGATCCGAACGCCAGGAACATGAGGACGGTCGTCGTGATGATGAGTAGCACCACCATCAGCGGCAGCTTGGCGAACAGGCTGTGGATGCTGTCCTGTTCCAGCGCCGGGGTGCCGCCCACCATGACCGAAACCCCGTGCGGCGGTGACAGCGCCCGAAGCTCCTCGATCTTCTTGGCGGCGTCGTTGCGGTTGTCCAGACCGTTCTGGATGACCCGGACGGATGGATCCTTCGACGCGCCGTCGAGGAAGTTGCGCTCCTGCCACATCTTGGACGGATCGTTGTCCGGATCGGTGAACCCGGTCACGGTCATGGCTTTGTTGCGGATCTCGGCGATCTGCTGATCGGTGATCGGCTGCCCGTTGTCGCTCCTGATCACCAGCGTCAGCGGCTCGGTGCGGAAGCCCGGGAAGGTCCGGTCGAACTCCTCCTGCGCGAGACGGACCGAGTTGTCCGGCGGCAGATACTTCTCGCTGATGCCGCCCAGCGCGAGCTGCCCCAACGGGATGATCAGCAGGATCATCAGGATCAGGATGGGTGCCGCGAACGCGACCGGCCGCTTCATCACCCGGTTCACCAGCCGGCCCCAGAAGCCCTTCTCGACCTCTTCACGGGTCTTGGTCTTCTGCAGCCGGTCGGCCAGCCAGTTGAGCCACCAGTTCATCGGCTTCCAGTTGCGCAGGAAAGGCACCCGCAGCAGGGTGCGCACGCCGAGCGCATCGACGTTGCGGCCGAGGATGCCCAGCGTCGCGGCCAGAACCGTGATCGACAGGATCGCCGCGAGCATGACCGACGCGATGATCGCGTAGGTGATCGACTTCAGGAAGCCCTGCGGGAAGAGCAGCAGCGGCACCGACGAGGCCACGATGATCACCGCGGAGAACATGACCGTGCGCCCGGACGTCATCACGGTGCGGCGTACGGCGGCCTCGGTGTCGTAGCCCTCGGCGATCTCCTCGCGGAAACGGCTGACGATGAACAGGCCGTAGTCGATCGCGATACCGAGGCCGATCAGCGTCACCACCGGCTGTGCGAAGAAGTGCACGGGGGTGAATTCGGCCACCAGGCGCATGATGCCCAGCGCGCCGGCAATGGTCAGGCCGCCGATGATGGCGGGCAGGCTCGCCGCGATGACACCGCCGAAGACGAAGAACAGCACCACCGCCACCAGCGGGATGGCGGCCACCTCGGCGCGCCTCTGGTCCTCGCCGATGGTCCCGGTGAGCTCGCTGGCCAGGGGCTGCAGGCCCGCCAGCTTCACGTCGACACCGTCATCGCCGATGGCGAGCAGGTCTTCCTTGACGGTTTTGTCGTCCTTGCCGACGTTCTTGTTGTAGTTGTTCAGGATCGCGTCGTCGTTGTCGCCCTTGAGCTGGATCGACATGAAGGCGTGCTGGCGGTCCTCGTCGGACATGTTCTTCAGCAGCTCGGGGCTCTTGAAATACCCGATGGTGCGCAGCACCTGGTCGGGGTGGTTTTCCTCCAGCTGCGCCAGGTTGTCCAGGATCTTCTTCTGGAAGGCCGGATCGTCGACGGTCTTGCCGTCGGGTGCGGTGTAGATGGCCACGATGTGGCCGGAGGTGTCGCGCCCGTACACTTCGTCTGCCAGCACGGACGCGGCCACGGACTCACTGCCGTCGTCGTAGAACCCGCTCTGGGTGACGTGCTGACCGAGGCTGATCCCGTAAATGCCGCCACCGAGGCAAAGCGCCACCATGACACCGATCACGATGTACCGGAATCGATACACCGTTCGACCCCACCAGGCGAACACTCAAGCTCCTAACTGATACTTTTCGACCCGCGCATTCAATTGTCGTTCAGATGCGCGAGGCCAGCAGCGAGGACAGCGGCCGGAATGGCTGCAGCCAAGCGCCCTGCTCAGGCAGCGAATCAAGGCCGATTCGCGGTAGCGGTTCCCGGAAGACACCGGGAATGTCCTCCAGATCGACGAACTCCAAGGTATCCGACGCTAGCGCCCAACTCGCATGTTCGCGAAATCCGAGCACCTCGACGGGGACGCCGTCACGGGCGATCTCCTCGAGCGGCTGCCGGAAGGCCTGCCCGTCCGCGGACGCGACCAGCAAGCCCGCCAGACCCTCGCCGCGCCGCAGCGCGATGTGGTTGAGCATGTCGCTGTCGACGTCGCTGTCGTCGTCGATCTTGGGCTTGGCGAACACCGCGAACCCGACATTGCGCAGCGCCTCGACCCACGGACGCACGACGTCGGCGCTGCCAGGCGCGATATTGGTGAACACCGTCGCTTCCGGTTCCAGCGATACGGCGCCGTCGCCGGCAACGGCGGACAGATCGGCCGTGCGGGCCAGCAGCCAGCGGCCCAGTGCGTCGAAACGGGGCCGATGCGCCGCGGTCGGCCTGCCGCCGAGGATCGAACCCAGCCCCATGTCCAGATTCGGGGCATCCCACACCAGCAGCACGCGCAGCGGGCCGGCCGCGGCGACCTCGGGTGGTTCGGCCGCGACCGGCTCGATCTCGTCGGTCATGCTCACGAGCGCTTCTCTTCGCCGGCGCGCGGGCTCATCGGACCTTCTCCCACAGCAGTTCGGCGACCGCGCTGCCGACCTCCTGGGCCTTCGATTCGTACTTGGTGGTGGGCCGCACGGCCGAGATCGGCAATGCGGCCAGGTCGGTGACCCGCGTGAGGCGGGGCTCGGCATCGCCGACCTCGGCGATGTGTTCGGCGTATCCGGCGTGGTCGGTGGCGGCGTGCAGCACCCCGCCGGGGCGCAGCCGATCGGCGATGAGCGCGACCGTCTCGGGCTGCAGCAGCCGGCGTTTGTGGTGGCGGGCCTTGGGCCACGGGTCGGGGAAGAACACCCGTACCCCGGTCAGCGAGTCCGGTCCGAACATGTGCTGCAGCACCTCCACCCCGTCGCCGCGGACCAGCCGGATGTTGCCGACGGACTCGCGGTCGATGCCGCCCAGCAGTTGCGCCAGGCCGCGGCGGTACACCTCCACGGCGACGACGTCGATATCCGGTTCGGCCTGCGCCATCGCCAGCGTCGAGGTACCCGCGCCGCAGCCGATCTCCAGCACCACGGGCGCGGTGCGGCCGAACCACGCGGCGGTGTCCAGTCGGGCGACCGGTGTGCCCGCGGCGTCACGCGCCTCGGTGCCCACCACCGGCCAGAGCCGCTCCCACCTTGCCTGTTGCCCTTCGGACAGCGCTGCCCGCCGGGACCTGAAACTGGTCACCCTGCGAAGGGGCTGGGGTGCGGGTACGTCGGGTTGCGGAGCCGGTCCGCCTGCGACATCGGACGTCCGCGCATGCATCCGTCCATCGTCGCCTATGGATGGCGGTGTGCCCGCATCGTGGTGCAGATTGATACCCAACAGTTGCCTACTGCTGGTATGGCCAAACACGTGTTCGCGGGGGTATGGCGCAGGTGACACGATCGGCAGGGGCCGGCTTCGCCGCCGGACGGGCATCACGGAAGGCCGCGATATCTTCGCCGAGGAACTGACGCGATTTGCTGATCGAGTCGATGATCGGAGGTTGACACCGATCATTGCCTATCTGTGCGCGCCGCTGCGGATTGCGGTGCGGGGTCGGGCCGGCACCGGCCGCGCGATGGTGGCCGCCGCGCTCGAGGGGACGGGCGTCACGATCACCGGTCGCGACCACGCGGACGTCACGGTGGTGGTCGTTGCCGAAGCGCTCAAACCGGAGGACCGGGCGATGCTGGCCGGGCCCGGCGGTCCGGTACTCACCGTGCTCAACAAGGCCGACCTGAGCGGAACCAGAGACGGCGGGCCGCTGGAGACCGCGCGGCGGCGGGCCGCACACTTCCGGGCGCTCACCGGTGTGCCGACCGTCCCGATGTCCGCCCTGCTGGCGCGGGCCACCCTGGATGACGAGCTGACCTGCGCATTACGCACATTGGTCACCGAAGCCGCCGACTTCACCTCGGCCGACGCGTTCACGACGACGCCGCACCAGATCCCACCGGCTGTGCGGGCCCGGCTGCTGGCCACCCTGGACAGGTTCGGCATCGCACACGCCGTCCTGGCACTGTCGCGCGGAGCCGACGCGACCGCGCTGCCGGCCGTGTTGCGCGAGATCAGCGGTGTCGACCGGGTGCGGGCGGAGATCGATGTGGCGGCGGCGCCGGTGCGCTACCGCCGGGTGCGGGAGGCGATCACCCGGCTTCAGGCCGTGGCAGCGATGTCGGACGACGCGCGGATCGCCGAATTCCTCGTCGCCGACGGCACCGTCCTGGCTCTCACCGGGGCGGCGACCGAGGTGGTGCGGGCCGCCGGGGTGGTGGTGGACGACCACGACGAGTCCCGGGACCACCTGCGCAGGGCGCTCTACTGGCGGCGATACAGCCAGGGGCCGGTCAACGGACTGCACCGGGACTGCGGCGCCGACATCGCCAGGGGAGCGCTGAAACTGCTCGGGCGGTCCCGGTGAGCGATCCGGCGGCGCCCGCCGACGCCGTCGTCGCTGCGGTCGGCCCCGCGCTCAGCGCGCCGGAGGTGCAGCGACGCGAAGCCGTCCTGGTGACGGGTCCGTGGCTGGCCGGCAGCACCGGGCTGGTCGCCGTATTGCGGGCGAGGCTGCCGGAGCACACCTTCGTCGAAGCCGGCGAGATGGCGCCCGGGGAGGCGCCCGCGGCGGTGGTCTTCGTCACGTCGGCGATCGGGCCGATGACCGAATCCGACTGTGTGCTGGTCGATTCCGTATGCCGCCACACCGATCTGGTGATCGGCGCGGTGGCCAAGATCGACGCGCATCGCAACTGGCGTGAGGTGCTCGCCGCCGACCGGGAGGCGCTGGCGCGGCGATCCCCGCGCTACCGGGATATGCCGTGGGTGGGCGTCGCCGCGGCGCCGGACCTCGGCGATCCCGCGGTCGGCGATCTCGTCGCGATCCTCGCCGACCGCCTCGCCGACGCCTCGTTGGCACGACGAAACCGGTTGCGCTCGTGGGAGTCCCGGCTCGTCGCCAGCATCGAGCGCTGCGGCGCCCTCGGGGCGGGCGCCGACCGGCAGGCCCGGATCACGGCACTGCGCGCGCAGCGCGAGGACGTGCGGCGTGAGCGCAGGCTGACCAGGGCCGAACGCACCATCGCGCTGCGCAGCCAGATGCAACAGGCCCGTGTGCAGCTGACGTACTTCGCGCGCAATCGGTGTACGTCGGTGCGTTCGGAACTTCAGGAGGACGCCGCGGGGATGAGCCGGGGCGGGATCGGCGAATTCGAGACCTACGTCCGGCGCCGCGTCTGCGACGTCGTCGGTGAGGTCGACGAGGGCATCACCCGGCATATCGGTGACGTGGCGTCCGAACTGGGCCTGGGTGCGCCGCCGGAGCCGGGGCAGCAGGCCACACCGCCCGGAGTCGATTCGGCTCCGGTGCGGTCGCGCACGCTGGAGACCCGCTTGATGATGGTCCTCGGCGCGGGCTTCGGGCTCGGGGTGGCGCTGGCGGTGAGCAGGCTGTTCGCAGGTCTGGCGCCGGGCCTGACGATCGCCGGTCTGGTGGCGGGCGGGCTGGCCGGCCTGCTGCTCACGGTGTGGGTGGTGGGCATCCGGGCCTTGCTGCACGACCGCGCGGTCCTCGACCGGTGGGTGGTCGACGTGACGGCGTCGCTGCGTTCTTCGGTCGACGAACTGGTCGCCACCCGCGTGGTGGCTGCCGAAGCAGCGCTCACCTCAGAGCTGGCCGCCCGCGACGAGGAGGACGGCCGCCTCGCCGCCGAGCGGATCGCCGGCATCGACGCCGACCTCGGGGAGCACGCCGCGCAGACCGCCCGGGCCGCCGCCGAGCGGGACCGTCAGCTGCCTCCGCTTCGGCGCGCGCTGGACGCGGTGCGCGCCGAACTCACCCGTCCGCGCCACCCCGCGACCGGGGACGGGTGAATAGCTGACCGGGTTTGCACCGAATTACTGAATCGATACATCGCTCTGAACGGGCTTCTGAATCGTTCTTGTGAGTGATCGGACAGGAATCCACATATTCACGGGTATGTCACCCACGTTAACCTCGACATAGGGACGACCGTGACGTCACCAAACTGTAGTTGGCGTACATGTGGCCTGCGTCCTGGCAACAAAAACACGCAGGGGAAGTAACTAAATGACTTCAGCGACCATTCCGGGTCTGGATACCGCACCGACGAAACACGAGGGGCTGTTGGCCTGGGTCCAGGAGGTCGCCGCGCTCACCCAGCCCGACCGCGTCGTGTTTGCCGACGGTTCCGCGGAGGAATTCGACCGGCTCACCGCACACCTCGTCGCGGCAGGCACTTTCGAGCGGCTCGACGACGAGAAGCTGCCCAACTCGTTCTTGGCGCTTTCCGATCCGTCGGATGTCGCGCGCGTCGAATCCCGCACGTTCATCTGCTCGGAGCGCGAGGTCGACGCCGGCCCGACCAACAACTGGATGGACCCCGCGGATATGCGGTCGCTCATGACCGATCTGTACCGCGGCTCGATGCGGGGCCGCACCATGTACGTCGTCCCGTTCTGCATGGGTCCGCTCGATGCCGAGGATCCCAAGCTGGGGGTCGAGATCACCGATTCGGAATACGTCGTCGTGTCTATGCGCACCATGACCCGGATGGGCCGGGCCGCGCTGGACAAGCTCGGCGAGGACGGGTTCTTCGTCAAGGCGCTGCACTCGATCGGCGCTCCGCTCGAAGCTGGCGAGCAGGACGTGCCGTGGCCGTGTAACGACACGAAATACATCACGCACTTCCCGGAGACCCGGGAGATCTGGAGCTACGGGTCCGGTTACGGCGGCAATGCGCTGCTCGGCAAGAAGTGCTATTCGCTGCGGATCGCCTCGGCCATGGCCCGCGACGAGGGCTGGATGGCCGAGCACATGCTGATCCTCAAATTGATCTCCCCGGAGAACAAGGCGTACTACGTCGCCGCGGCGTTCCCGTCGGCGTGCGGTAAGACCAACCTCGCGATGCTGCAGCCGACGCTGCCGGGCTGGCGCGCCGAGACCGTCGGCGACGACATCGCGTGGATGCGTTTCGGCAAGGACGGCCGGCTCTACGCCACCAACCCCGAGTTCGGCTTCTTCGGCGTCGCCCCTGGCACCAACTGGGACTCCAACCCCAACGCGATGAAGACGATCGCGGCGGGCAACACCGTGTTCACCAACGTCGCCAAGACCGACGAGAACACCGTGTGGTGGGAGGGGCTGGAAGGTAAGCCGGAGCACCTCATCGACTGGAAGGGCCACGACTGGACCCCCGAGTCGGGCGAGAAGGCCGCCCACCCCAACTCCCGGTACTGCACCCCGATCGATCAGTGCCCGACGCTGGCGCCCGAGTGGGACGACCCGCAGGGTGTGCCGATCTCGGCGATCCTGTTCGGCGGTCGGCGCAAGACCACCGTGCCGCTGGTCAGCGAGGCCAACGACTGGCAGCACGGCGTGTTCATCGGCTCGACCATCGGCTCCGAGCAGACCGCCGCGGCCGAGGGCAAGGTCGGCACCGTGCGCCGCGACCCCATGGCGATGCTGCCGTTCATCGGCTACAACGTCGGCGACTACTTCCAGCACTGGATCGACATCGGCAAGAACTCCGACGAGTCCAAGCTGCCGAAGGTGTTCTTCGTCAACTGGTTCCGCCGGGGTGACGACGGCCGGTTTCTGTGGCCCGGATTCGGGGAGAACAGCCGTGTGCTGAAGTGGATCGTCGGGCGTATCGAGCAGACCGCGAGCGGTGTCAGCACCCCGATCGGTGTGGTGCCGACCGTGGACGACATCGACCTGGACGGTCTGGACATCGACTCCGCCGATGTCGCCGAGGCGCTCACTGTCGATGCCGACGAATGGCGCGCCGAGTTGCCGCTGATCGAGGAGTGGTTCGAGTTCGTCGGGGAGAAGCTGCCGACCGGGATCAAGGACGAGTTCGACGCACTCAAGCAACGCCTGGCCGACGCGGGCTGAGCGCGCCGTCGGCGGGGTCGGGTCGACCCCGCATGCCCTGCTCACCCGCACGTCGGCTGAGCGGGGCGAGCCGCGGCTCCAGGAGTTGACAGCCAACTCTTGACATGTGTCAAGTGTGGCGTCGTAGAGTTTGACCCCATGCAGATCCGCGAACATCGGCGTTCGGAGAAGCCGGCGGTGGTCATGTATCCGTCGGGAGCAGTGGTCACCTTCGGTGAACTCGAGGCCAGGGCGAACCGCCTCGCGCACTGTTTCCGCGCCGCGGGTCTGCGCGAGGGGGATGCCGTCGCGATCCTGATGGAGAACAACGAGCACTTCCACACGGTGATGTGGGCGGCCCGACGCAGCGGACTGTACTACGTGCCCGTCAACACCCACCTGACCGCCGCGGAAGCCGCCTACATCGTCGACAACAGCGGCGCCAGGGCCATCATCGGTTCCCCGGCGCTGCACGCAGTCTGTGAGAGGCTGGGCGAGTACCTGCCCGGCGGGTTACCGGACCTGCTGATGACCGCGGGCCCGGCCAAGGCGGTTGACGGCTGGCTCTCCTACCCCGAATGCGTTGCCGGACAGCCGGATACGCCTATCGACGACGAGCTCGAAGGCGATCTACTCCAGTATTCTTCGGGTACTACCGGCGTGCCCAAGGGCATCAAACGCCCACTGCCGCATCTGCCTCCGGCGCAGGCGCCCGGGCTGGTGTCGGGGTTGTTGGACGTCTGGCTGGGGCCGTCGCCCGACCTGGCCGACGCCGTCTACCTGAGTCCGGCGCCGCTCTACCACACGGCTCCGTCGGTCTGGTCGATGAGCGTGCAGGCGGCGGGTATCACCACCGTGGTGATGGAGCGCTTCGACGCCGAGGGCTGTCTGGACGCCATCCAGCGTCATCGCGTCACCCATGGTCAGTTCGTCCCCGCCATGTTCACCCGGATGCTGAAACTCCCTGACTCCGTGCGGAATTCGTATGACGTGTCGACGCTTCGCCGGGTCATCCACGCGGCGGCGCCCTGCCCGGTCGACATCAAGAGGCAGATGATCGACTGGTGGGGGCCGATCGTCGACGAGTATTACGCGTCCTCCGAGGCGATAGGCGCGACGTTGATCACCGCTGGCGAATGGCTCACCCACCCGGGTTCGGTCGGCAGGGCCTCGACGGCCGGTGTGCACATCCTCGGCGAGGACGGCGCCGAACTGCGCGCCGGTCAGCCGGGGGAGATCTACTTCGACGGCGCCACCACCTTCGAATATCTCAACGATCCGGCGAAGACCGCCGCCTCGAAGGATTCCCACGGGTGGATGACCGTGGGCGATATCGGCTATCTGGACGACGACGGCTATCTCTACCTGACCGACCGGCGTCACCACATGATCATCTCCGGCGGGGTCAACATCTACCCGCAGGAGGCGGAGAACATCCTCGTGACGCACCCGAAGGTGCTCGACGCGGCGGTGTTCGGCATCCCTGACGACGAGATGGGTCAGTCCGTCAAGGGTGTGGTGCAGACGGTCGATCCGCGCGACGCGACCGAGGACTTCGCGGCCGAACTCCTGGGGTGGCTGCGCGACCGGCTGTCGCACTACAAGTGCCCGCGATCGATCTCGTTCGAGGCGCAGTTGCCGCGCACCGACACCGGAAAGCTCTACAAGCAGCAACTGATCGCCAAGTATGCGGTCGCGGCCGGCTAGCGTGCGCTCACAGTAGGTGAGTGCGGGCTCGATCTAGGTATTGTCAACCATACTTAGGTCCGCGTACGGTGGGTGACGTGATGCCGCACTTCACCTTCGGTCGTAACAACGGGCTGCGCGTCTCGGCACTGTCGCTGGGCGCCGCCAACTTCGGCGAACGCTGGGGCTACGGCGCCGACGCCGCCACCGCCCGCCGGATACTCGACCGGTACGCCGGGGCGGGCGGCACCTTCATCGACACCGCGGCCAGCTATCAGCTCGGCGAATCCGAGGAGAACCTCGGCCGGATGCTCGACGGCGTCCGAGACCACTTCACCATCGCCACCAAGTTCTCGATCGGCGGCCCGGAAGGCGGCGGAGTCCTGGAAACCGGCGCCGGCCGGCGCGCCATGGCCCGCGCGGTGGAGGGCAGCCTGCGCCGCCTGCGCACCGACTACATCGACCTGCTGTGGGTGCACTTCCCCGATTTCGTGACGCCGCTCGAGGAGACGGTGCGCGGCCTCGACGACCTGGCCAGGGCGGGCAAGATCCTCTATGCGGGCCTGTCGAACTACCCCGCATGGCAGACCAGCCGGGCGGCGACGCTTGCCGAGCTGCGCGGGTACATCCCCGTCGCCGGGATCCAGTTGGAATACAGCCTCGTCGAACGCAGCGCCGATCGCGAGCACCTGCCCATGGCCGAGGCGCTCGGGATCGGGGCGGCGCTGTGGTCGCCGCTGGGCGGCGGGCTGCTGACGGGTAAGTACCGCGACAGCAACGCGCGCGGGCGGCTGACGGACTGGAACCGCCTGGTGCACACCGAGGACGGTGCTCAGAAGACGGCGATCGTGGACACGCTGCTGTCGGTGTCCGACGAAATCGGCGCACCGGCCGCGCAGGTCGCGGTGGCCTGGCTGCTGGAGCGCGCGAAGCGTTCGACCACGGGTGTGGTGCCGGTGATCGGCCCGCGCAGTGTCGCTCAGCTCGACGACTACCTCGCCGCGCTCGACGTCGACCTCGGTGCGGCGTACGAACGTCTGGACAAGGTCAGCCGCATCGATCCGGGTCAGCCGTTCGGCAAGCTCCAGGCCGAGGGCGACCTCGCCCGCGGCGGTGAGCCCGGTGCCATCCGGTTTCACGTCCCCGCCGCGAACTGAGTCGGCTGAGCAGCGTTTCGAATGCGACGCGGTCGTCCGGTAGAGGGCGCGTACCGCGCAGTAGACAACATTCGAATCTTGTCCACACGGCATGGATGCCGCCGGTACGCTCGCGCCATGACGGTACGACCGGAGACCCGGTACCCGGGGCCGACGATCGCATCGCGGGTCCGATGGTTGCTGCGGGCCCGGCCCGCCGACTATATGCTCGCCGCGAGCGTGGCCTCGGCTTCGTTGCCGGTGATCGGCAAACACCTTGAGCCCCTTGGCGCCGCGACGGCGATGGGAATCTGGGGCACTCGGCATATGCCCGACTTCCTCACTGCGACGGCACGCTCCTGGCTCACCCCCGGCATTGCCGAGGTCCGCAGGCGGGACCGCGACCGCACCTACGCCGTCTCCGATGCCGCACTGCGGGGGGTGGTGCGGGCCGGCGACCTGGACGTCGAGTGGCCTGCCCCCGAACGCACCCCACCGCTATGGCGATCCCTGCATCACCGCCGTCACCTGCACCGCACGTCGGTGCGCTACGGGGCGCTGCCCTCCCAGGTGCTGGACGTGTGGCGCCGCGACGACGTCGACGACCTGCCGCATCGCCCCGCGCCCGTGCTGATCTTCGTACCCGGCGGTGCGTGGGTGCACGGCAGCCGGATGCTGCAGGGGTACGCGCTGATGTCGCACCTGGCCCAGCAGGGCTGGGTGTGCCTGTCGATCGACTACCGGGTTGCGCCGCACCATCGCTGGCCCAGCCACATCACCGACGTCAAGACCGCGATCGCCTGGGCCAGGGCCAACGTCGACAAGTTCGGCGGCGACCGCGATTTCGTCGCGATCGCAGGGTGTTCGGCGGGTGGTCACCTGTCCGCGCTGGCGGGTCTGACGGGCGGCGACGCGGCGATGCAAGCCGACCTGCCCGACGGGTCCGATACCTCGGTGGACGCCGTCGTCGGCATCTACGGCCGCTACGACTGGGAGGACCGCTCCACCGCCGAGCGCGCACGGTTCGTCGACTTCCTGGAGCGGGTCGTGGTCGGGCGCCGGATCACCCGCCACCCCGAGATCTTCCAGCAGGCGTCGCCGATCGCCCGGGTGCATCCCGGTGCGCCGCCGTTCCTCGTCGTGCACGGCTCCGCGGACACCGTGATCCCCGTCCAGCAGGCACGCGCCTTCGTCGAACGGCTGCGCGCGACGTCGGCGGCGCCGGTCGGTTATGTGGAACTCCCGGGCGCCGGTCATGCCTTCGACATGACCGACGGCGCGCGCACCGGCGCGATGGCGACGGCGATCGGCCTGTTCCTCAACGAGATACATCGGAGCCGCGTCGGCGCGAACGCCCAAGTGGTCATCTAGCGAGCCCGGGGGGACAGCGTGAAACGGCTGCACGGGTGGGACGCTGTGTTGCTGTACAGCGAGACCCCGAACGTGCACATGCACACACTGAAGCTGGCGGTCATCGAACTCGACGATCTGGGCGGGCGCACGTTCGGGGTGAAGGAGCTCCGGCAGGTGTTGCACGGCAGGCTCCACAAACTCGACCCGTTCCGCTACCAGCTGGTCGACATCCCGTTCAAATTCCACCACCCCATGTGGCGGGAGAACTGTGACGTCGACCTCGATTACCACATCCGGTCATACCAGGTGGACAGCCCGGGCGGCCGCCGCCAACTCGACGAAGCCGTCGGCCGCATCGCCGGCACCCCGTTGGACCGCGGCAGGCCGCTGTGGGAGATGTACCTCATCGAGGGGCTCGCCGACGGCCGCATCGCGGTGCTCGGAAAGATCCACCACGCCCTGGCCGACGGGATCGCATCGGCCAACCTGCTGGCACGGGGGATGGATCTGCAGCAGGGTCCGCACCTCGACCGGGATTCTTACGCCACCGATCCGGCACCGACGCGAAGTGAGTTGGTGCGCAACGCATTCGGCGACCACCTCCGTCAGATCGGTCGCCTGCCCGCCGTGCTGCGGTACACCGCGCAAGGGGTACGCCGGGTCGGCAGGAGTTCACGCACGCTCTCCCCGGAGCTGACGCGTCCGTTCACCCCACCGCCCACGTTCATGAACCACCGCATCGACGACGTCCGCCGGTTCGCGACAGCCACCCTGGCCCTGGCCGATGTGAAGCAGGCCGGAAAGACGCTCGGCGCCACCATCAACGACATGGTGCTGGCGATATCTGCCGGCGCACTGCGCCGGCTGCTGCTGTGTTACGACGGGCGAGCCGACAACGCGTTGCTGGCCTCGGTGCCGGTCAGCTTCGACTTCTCACCCGACCGGATCTCCGGCAACTACTTCACCGGGATGCTGGTCGCCGTGCCGACGGACCGTCCCGACCCGCTGGACTGGGTGCGCGGCTCCCGGGAAGCGGCGTTGTCCGCCAAGGAAAGCCATCACCTGCTCGGCCCGGAACTGGTCAGCCGCTGGTCGGCCTACTTCCCTCCCGCACCCGCCGAAGCACTGTTCCGCTGGCTCGCGGACAAGGACGGCCAGAACAAGGTCCTCAACCTGCCGATCTCGAATGTCCCCGGCCCTCGGCAACGGGGCCGCGTCGGCGGCGCGCTGGTCACCGAGTTGTACTCGGTGGGCCCGCTGACCACCGGCAGCGGGTTGAACATCACGGTGTGGAGCTATGTCGACCAGCTCAATATCTCGGTGCTCTCCGACGGTTCGACTCTGCAGGACCCCCACGAGGTCACCGATGCGATGGTCGATGCGTTCAGGAAGATCCGCCGCGCCGCAGGACTTTCCGGTGACCTGACCGCCGTCGACGGGGTGTTGGCGTGACAGCCGCCCCGCCCCGGGTGGCATGCACCCAGGACAGGAAGCGTTCGATGGCCTCGGCGGTGTAGTGGCCGCGCGGCGATCCGAAGAAGTCGAATGAGTGCTGGGCGTGCGGGATCGTCGAGTACGCCACCGGCGACGCCGACACCGCCCGCAGCGCCTCGACGAATTCGCGGCTCTCACCCACCGGGATGATGGAGTCGTCCTCGCCGTGGAGTACGAAAAACGGTGGCGCGGTGGTATTCACACGGGCGATGGGGGAGGCGTCGACGTAGATCTGCCGATTCCCGGCGAAGGGTCGCTTCACGACGAACCGGGACAGCAGCGCCAGGAACTCGGGTCTGCCGGGACCGTCCTCGCCGAACCAGTCGTAGCGTCCGTACACCGGTACCGCCGCGGCAACCGATGTGTCGGCATCCTCGAAGCCGGGCTGGTAGTTCCGATCGCCGGGGGTGAGCGCGGCCAGGGCGGCGAGATGTCCGCCCGCGGATCCCCCTGTGATGGCGACGAAGTCGGGGTCGCCACCGTAGGCGGCGATGTTCTCCTTGATCCACGCCAGCGCCCTTTTGACGTCGACGATGTGGTCGGGCCAGGTGTGTGCCGGGCTGACGCGGTAGGCGATGGACACACATACCCACCCCCGTTCGGCGAGGTGGCTCATCAGCGGATACGCCTGGGGCCTGCGCATCCCGATGGCCCATGCACCGCCGGGAACCTGCAGTAGTACGGGCGCGCGGCCGTTGCGGGGCAGGTCGGCGCGCCGCCAGATGTCCGCCAGGTTCGCGCGTCCGTGCGGGCCGTAGCGCACCGTGCCCGTCTTTTCCACGTAGTGGTGCCGGGACCATCCGGTTCCGAGGACCCCGCTGTGTCGCCGCGCCGCTTCGGCGGGTTGCGACGTCGCCGCGATGGCCGCGTAATCCTCGCCGAGGGTTTCCCGCAGCCCGCGCTCGAAGTATGGCTCCGACCGCGCATTGCGGCGGGCGATGAGCCCCAGCAGCGCCCACGCAACAGCGGTGAGCGTCAGCGCGATCCGGCCGCGACGTCCAGCGAAGTCGCCCCGCCGCGCGCGCCGCAGCGCGTCGAGCACGGACCCGGTCAGGTAGAGCGGGGCGAGTTCGCTGGCGTACCAGCCGAACCAGAACACCGGCACGGTGATGTAGCCCTTGCGGGCCAGCGGACGTACGCCGTTGGCGGCGTTGGCGAGTTCGGCGATCGCGCGCAGCAGCGGCCGGGGCCGTGGTCGTCTCGGCAACGGCTCAGGCGCCTTCCGAACCGATGTGAGCGCGCAACTCCGCGCGGACGATCTTTCCGGTGCTGCTGCGCGGAAGTTCGTCGAGCACGGTGATGTCGCGCGGCACTTTGTAATTCGCGAGGTTGTCCCGGACGTGGCCGCGCAGCGCGTCGGGGGTGGTCGTGGCGTTCGCGGTCAGCACGACGAACGCCGCGAGCCGCTGCCCGTACTGGTCGTCGTCCACCCCGATGACGGATGCCTCGGCGACGTCGGGGTGGGCGGTCAGTGTCCTCTCCACCTCGACGGGGTAGATGTTCTCGCCTCCGGACACGATCATCTCGTCGTCGCGGCCCACCACGAACAACCGGCCGGCCGCGTCGAGGTGGCCGACGTCGCCCGAGGACATGAAGCCGTCGTGGAAGTGCTTGGCCGGCGTGGCGGACGTGGTGGCGGTGTAGCCGTCGAACTGGGTCGAGTTGCGCACGTAGATGGTGCCGACCTCGCCGGTGGGCAGGTCGCGCAGGTCGGCGTCGAGGATGCGGATCTCGGTGCCCTCGGCCGGGTTTCCCGCTGTGTCGGGGGCGGCTCGCAGGTCGGCCGGGGTGGCGGTGGCGATCATCCCCGCCTCGGTGGCGTTGTAGTTGTTGTAGACGACGTCGCCGAACCGGTCCATGAAGGCGGTGACGACATCGGGACGCATCCGTGAACCGGATGCCGCCGCGAACCGCAGCGATCGGCCGCTGTACCGGGCCAGGATCGCCGGGGGCAGTTCCATGATGCGGTCGAACATCACGGGCACCACACACAACCCGGTTGCGCGGTGGCGGTCGACGAGTTCCAGCGTGGCCTGCGGATCGAACCGCCTGCGGGTGACGATGGTGCAGGCCATCGATGCCGCGAACACCAGTTGGGAGAATCCCCACGCGTGGAACATCGGGGCCACGATCACCGTGGTCTCCCCGGCCCGCCACGGCGTGCGGTCCAGGATCGCCTTGAGCACCAGCGGTCCGCCGCCGGAATGGGTGGCTCCCTTGGGCGTTCCGGTGGTCCCGGAGGTGAGCAGGATGACTCGGCCTGTACGGCCGGTGCGGACCGGGCTGCGCCCTGCATAGCGGTCGATGAGCTGCGCGACGGTGGGCCCGGGGTCGGTGGAGTCCGTCCAGGCCAGGAGGCGTTCGGTGGCGGCCCCGGCCAGCGCGTGGTCGATAGCGGGGCTGAACTCCTCGTCGTGAATGATCACGGCGGGGCGTTCACGGGCCACCACGTCGGCCAGGGCCGGTCCCGCGAACGAGGTGTTGAGCAGCAGGACGTCCGCGCCGATCCGGTTGGCCGCGATCAACGATTCGACGAAACCGCGATGGTTGCGGGCCATGATCGCGACGACGCCCGTGCCGGCCCGGTCCTGCAGCGCCGCCGCGAGTGCCTCGCCGCGGCGGTCGAGGTCGCGCCACGTCAGTGTGCCGAGTTCGTCGACAAGTCCGGGGCGATCCGGGCAGCGCTGGGCGGTGCTGGCGAATCCCGAAGTGATGCTCAGGTTTTCACGCCGCATCGCGGCGGCGATCCGCAGGTACCTGTCGGGGCGCAGCGGGGCGATGAGCCCCGCGCGTCGCATGGTGGCGATCAGGCCGATGGCGTCGGTCAGTCGGTCGAAAAGGGCCACGGCTCAGCCCAGCACGGGCAGCCGGCGCTGCGCGGCGAGGTCGTCGAGGGCCCGCTGCATCACGCCGCGGACATGGGCGTCGACCTCGTCGATGTCGGGGTCGGATCCGAACCGGGCGGTGAGATCGATGGGCGGCAGAACCCGCATGACGATCTTGGTCGGCAGCGGTGCGTTGAGGGGCAACACCGCGGACAGCCCGAAGGGGAATCCGAACGAGATCGGCAGGATCTTGACCCGCAGTAGTCTGTCGAGCCGCAACGCCCGCGCCATCCATTCACCCCTGGACATGTAGAACTGGCTCTGCTGGCCGCCGATCGCCACCGCCGGAACCAGCGGCACCCCGGCGTTCAGCGCCGCCCTGACGTATCCGGTGCGGCCGCCGAAGTCGATGGTGTTCTCCGACAGCGTCGGCCGGTACGCGTCGTAGTCCCCACCGGGGAACACCACGACGACTCCGCCCGAGCGCAGGGCTGCGTCGGCGTTCTCGTGACTGGCGCGGATGAATCCGGTCCTGGCGAAGAAGTCCGAGGTGGGGCCGGTGAGCAGGATGTCGTGGCTGAGTGTGTAGATCGGCCGGTCGTAGCCGAACGCCTCGTAGAAGCCGGTCGCGAAGACGGGGACGTCCATCGGGAAGAGCCCGCCGGAGTGGTTGGACACCACCAGCGCCCCGCCGGCGGGGAAGGACCGCAGCCCGCGCACCTCCGCGCGGTGGTAGCCCTTGATCAGCGGTCGGATGAGGCCCATCACGCGTTCGGTGAGCCCGGGATCCCATTTGGCGATCTCCGTCGGCTCGACGCCTGTCGTGCGCACACACCCTCCCCACACCGAATTGGAACGTGTTCTAGTTTATCTGTTCCGATAGTACCCAGTCGCGCCCCGAGCCGAACTCCGGTCGCTACCATCGGCCCGATGAGCGACGACGCAGCCGATCCCGTCCTCGTCGAGCAACGGGGCCGGATCCTGATCATCACCATCAACCGGCCGTCCGCGAAGAATTCGGTGAACGGCGAGGTCAGCCGCGGCCTGGCCGCCGCGATGGACCGTCTGGACGCCGACGCCGGCCTGTCGGTGGGCGTGCTGACCGGCGCCGGCGGCACGTTCTGCGCGGGCATGGACCTCAAGGCGTTCGCGCGCGGGGAGAACGTCGTGGTCGCGGGCCGGGGCCTGGGGTTCACCGAACGTCCGCCGGACAAACCGCTCATCGCCGCGGTGGAGGGCCATGCGCTGGCCGGCGGTACGGAACTCGCGCTGGCCACCGACCTGATCGTGGCGTCCAGCGCCGCCGTGTTCGGGATCCCCGAGGTCAAACGTGGATTGGTGGCGGGCGGCGGCGGTCTGCTGAGGTTGCCCCAACGCATCCCGTACGCCATCGCGATGGAACTGGCGCTGACCGGCGAGCCGCTGCCCGCCGCGCGGGCTCACGCACTCGGCCTGGTCAACGTCCTCGCCGAGCCGGGCGCCGCGCTCTCGGAGGCGATCGGGCTGGCCGGGCGGATCACCGCGAACGGGCCGCTGGCGGTGGCCGCCACGAAACGGATCATCGTGGAATCCCGCGGGTGGCGGCCCGAGTCGATGTTCGCCGAGCAGATGGCGATCCTGATGCCGGTGTTCGCCAGTAACGACGCCCGCGAGGGTGCGATCGCGTTCGCCGAGAAACGCGCGCCGCACTGGACGGGCACCTGAGCGGTTGACCTCAACCCCTGTCGAGGTCGCACGATGTACAGATGACAACGGACCTCGCCGCGGGCGTCGACCTCGGCGCCTACCTCGACCGGATCGGCCACCGGGGTGGGGTGGCGCCGACGCTCGACACCCTGCACGCCCTGGTCGCCGCCCACAGTCGCACCATCCCGTTCGAGAACCTCGACCCGCTGTTGGGGGTGCCGGTCTCCGATCTCGGGCCCGCGGCCCTGGCGGACAAGCTGGTCTACCGGCGCCGTGGCGGATATTGCTACGAACACAACGGATTGATGGCATTCGTGTTGGAGCAGTTGGGCTTCGGCGTCGAGCGGTTGGCCGGCCGGGTGGTGTGGATGCGTCAACCCGATGACGACACCCTGCCCGCGCTCACCCATCAGATCTCGGCGGTGACCGTGCCCGGCACGGAGGGCCGGTTCCTGGTCGACGTCGGATTCGGCGGGCAGACGCCCTCGTCGCCGATCCGGCTGGAGACGGACACGGTCCAGCACACCCGGCACGAACCCTACCGGGTGCGTGCGCACGGCCACGGCTACCGCCTGGAGGCCCTGATCCGGCAGAAGTGGCTGCCGCTGTACGTGTTCACGCTGCACCCGAGGCCCCGTATCGACCTCGAGGTGGGCAGCTGGTACGTCTCGACGTATCCGTCCTCGACATTCGTCGTCGGCCTCACCGCGGCGCTGGTCACCGACGACGCCCGCTGGAATCTGCGGGGGCGCCACCTTGCCGTGCACCGCGCGGACGGCTCCGAGCAGACCGTGTTCGACACCGCCGACGAGGTGCTCGAGACCTTGTCCGGCCGGTTCGGGATCGACCTGGACGATCTCGGTGACCGCGCCGTCGTGCGTGCACGGGTGGACGCCGTGCTGGACCGCTGACGCCGGCGCACCCGCGCGCGAAGGTCAGCAGGAATCGTCATGTCCCGATCGGCGCGGGGCGACAATACTCGATGAAGTGAGCGAGCAACCCGCGCGACGCGACCGCCTGCGTGAACTGCTCGACGCGGTCGTCGACAGCGCGAACACCGACGTACCCGACATGGCGCGCAGCAGTCATGCCTCGGAGTTCCACTTCTCCCGCGAGGTTCGCAGGCTCACCGGTGAATCGCCAGCGGCGTTGCGGCGGCGCGTGATGCTCGAACGGGCCGCGTGGCGGTTGCAGCGCGGTGCCGGCGTGGCGGAGGTCGCCGCGGCCGAGGGCTGGTCGTCGGCCGAGGTGTTCTCGCGGGCGTTCCGCCGCTCGTTCGGGGTGTCCCCGTCTCGCGCCGGGACCATCGGCTTCCGCCTGCCCGCACCCAACGGCATGCACTTCCACCCGCCGCACTCGTTGTGGCTGGACAGTGCGGGGGACGCCAAGGCGCCCGACGTGTCGGCGCTGCTGGTCGCCCACGACGTCGCCGAGACGCGTTACCTGATCGGCCGGGCCGCGGAGCTGACCGAAGAGCAATGGACAGAACCGATTTCGCCGGGTCAGGTGGTACTCCAGTGGGACGGCCCCGAACCCAGTGTGGGCGCGGTGCTCGGTGCCGTCGTGTGGGCCAAAGAGGTGTGGCTGGCCACCGTCGAGGGCGCGGACTTCCCGTCGCGCGACGCCACTCGCCCCGAGACGACGTCGCCGACGCAACTGGCAGGCCATCACGATTTTGTCGGAACGCGCTGGACGGAAATGATTTCCGAGAAGACCAGCGAGGGCCGGCTGGCCGACACGGTGATCGACGCGCTGTGTGATCCGCCGGAGTCGTTCCCGCTGTACGGCATCGTCGCCCATGTGCTGACCTATTCGGCGCACCGCCGCGAACTCGGGCGCGCGATGCTGGCCCGGCACGGTGTCGAGGTGCGCGGCGGCGATCCCCTGGAATGGATGAGAGGAGACTGAGTATGGCGACCGTGTACTACACCGCGTCCAGTCTGGACGGCTACATCGTCGATGAGCACGACAGCCTGGACTGGTTGATGTCGCGGACGATCGACAAGGCCGGTCCGTTCCATTACGAGACCTTCGTATCGTCGGTCGGCGCCTTGGCGATGGGTTCGGCCACCTATCGGTGGGTGGTCGAGAACCAGCCGGGGGAGTGGATGTACGAGCAGCCCACATGGGTACTGACCACCCGCCCGGGGATCGTCGTCGACGAGCATCCGGTGCAGGTGTTCGACGGAGATGTGGCCGAACTGCATCCGAAACTCGTTGCCGCCGCGGACGGCAAGGACGTCTGGATCGTCGGCGGCGGGGTGACGGCTGCGAAGTTCGTCGCCGCGGGTCTGGTCGACGAGATGATCGTCAGCTACGCGCCGTGTTCACTGGGTGCCGGTTCCAGGGTGCTGCCGCTGCGTTCGGAATGGGCGCTGGTCGAGTCGGCGGTCAACGGCGACTTCGTCTGCGCCCGGTGGCGCCAGGCACGTTGACCGCCGCATCCGCTGCCGGTATCAGTGCTGGCGCACGAATTCCCTTGACCTGAGCAGAAATTCGATCTGGCGCGCGACGTCGTGCAGGGGGCCGACGCTGCGGGTCGAGCGGCAGAGGACGACCGCCCCCTCCATCGCCGCGATACAGGTGACCGCCAGGGATGCCGCCTCGGGTTCGTCGAACCCGTCGGCGGCGAAGGCGCGGGTGAGCGCCTCGCGCCAGTGCCCGAAGATCTCCCCGGCCACGGAGGTGAGTTGCGGCTCGTCTTCGGTGGAGCTGGTCGCGGCCGCGACCACCGGGCAGCCGGCGTCGAAGTCGGTGTCGACGAGTTCGCGTTCCCAGAAGTCCACGAAATGGCGGACCATCGTCACACCGCCGCCGGTGGCCGCGTCGTCGATGATGGCGGTGATCGCGTCACCGGCGTGGCGCAGCGCCTCGGTGAGCAGCTGGCTGCGGCCATGCGGGAAGTGGTAGTACACCGAACCGCGCGGGGCGCCGCTGCGAGAGAGAACCTCGTCGATCGTGACTCCGGCGACGCCGCGTTCGCGCAGTACCCGCGCGGCGCTAACCAGCATCTTGTCGCGGGTCGAGCAGCGTTTCGCCGGAGTCGGGGTCGCCATCGCTAGCTCCGCGGGTGGGTCAGGCCACCCGCTCGCCGCGACGTGGTGACGCAGGCTGTACGGCGGCGCGGGGCTTGGGCGCAAACACCCGCCACCGGCGGCCGAACACCCGATGCGTGAACTGCCGGCCGGCGAAGTTGATCTCGATGATCCACATCCTGCTGCGCCTCCTGACTATGACAGTCAGCATAGATATCGTCAGACAAGTGTGCAATCATTTGGCACGCCGTGCCGGAATACTCTCCATTCGGGCAGTTTAACGGGAGATGAACAGACCTCCAACCAGCGACGATAGCCGTCAATTATGACCTCTTCCATAGCGATGGTCAGGCCAGGTCGCGCGCAGCCAGCCGGCGGCGGTCGGCCAACTGCTGTTCCCGGGCGTGTAACAGCCCGTCGTGAAGCCTGGTGGTCCCCGACGTCCCCGACGGCCCCGCACCGGCATGTGTCGCCTACCCGATCGAAAGGAGGCACCGTGGGTGACACCTCGAAGGATCCCGTTGACCACGCCCGTACGACACGGCCGCATGCAGGCGAGTCGATGAAGAACGGCTCCAACGCCCCCGGATTGGTCGCGACGGCAGTGGGGATCGTCGCGCTGGTCGTGGGGTTGTTCCTGGCGGGAACCGGGCACGTCGCGTTTGGGGCGGTGGGGATCGCCGTCGCGGTGCTGTTACTTGCCGGCGGCGGGGCCTGGCTGGCCCGCACCCACCGGCAGGTGCAGCAGCAGGAACGCCGTTGGCTCGCCGACCATCCCGGGGCGCGCACCACCTAGCCGGCCGGGGCGCGCGGAGTCCGGCGGGCCTGCGCGCCGCGCCGGTCAGCGGGTGAGCAGTGCGGTGACGGCCCGGTTCAGCCGCCGCCGCGGCCACCCGCGGATCCCCTGTGCGGCAAGCGCGGCCCGTGCCGCGTTGCGCCCGCACACCCCGTGCACGCTGCCGCCGGGGTGGATCGCCGCACTGCCCAGGTATAAGCCGTCGACCGGGGTGTGTGGGCGGCCCAACCCCGACGCCGGCCGGAAGATCAGCTGCTGGAACAGCTGAGACGTCCCCCCGTTCACCGCGCCGGCGTACAGGTTGTCGTCGGCAGTGTGCAGATCCCCCGGCCGTTGCACCGTGCGGTCGACGACGGCGTCGGTGAAACCCGGTGCGTAGGAGTCGATCACACGGTCGATCGCCGCGGCGAGCCGCTCGGCGCTCGCGGTGTCGGTGATCCCGCGGGGCAGGTGGCTGTAGGCCCACGCGCTCTGGGTGCCGGCGGGGGAACGCGTGGGGTCCGCGGTGGTCATCTGGCCTATCAGCAGGAACGGATTGTCCGGTACGTTAGCCGTGTTCAGGTCGGCCATCCAGCGGATCAGACCCGGAGCGTCGGCGCCGAGGTGGATGGTCCCCACGTCGGCGAGGCGGGCGCACCGCCATGGAATCTGCTGTCCCACAGCGTAATTGACTTTGACGACAGGTGTGTCCCAGACGAAGTGGGTCATATCGCGCAGGAGTCCGGACGGCAGTGCGTCGGGTGGTAACAATCGGCCGAACAGGGCGGGCGCGGAGGTGTCGGCGATGACGGCACGCCGCGCCCGGACCGTGCGGCCGTCGGCGGTGCGCACCGCCACCGCCCGCCCGCCGCGGACGTCGATCCCGGCGACTTCCCGGCCGCATTCGATCGAGACACCCGCGCTGCGGGCGCGGTCGACCAGTGCCGCGGTGAGCCGACCCGCACCGCCGACCGGCACGGGCCAGCCGGTGTCCTGGGCGAGCATCGTCAGAAGGAAGCCCATGACGCCACTGCCGGGGGCGTCGACGGGGATGTCGGCGTGCATGGCGTTGCCGAGTAGCAGCAGCCGGGCCGCATCCCCGCCGAACAACTGCTCGCCCATCGCGGTGGCGGGAAGAAGCAGCAGCCGCAGTGTGCGCAGCGTTTCGGCGGCGCCCAGGGTGCGCAACAGGGCCAGGGGTCCGCGCAGCGGGGGAAGCGGGGCGAACAGCGTCTGCAACAGGCCGGGTTTGAGGCGTTGCCACAGCGCGAACGCGTCGAGCCAGCGGCCACCGTCACCGGGATGGGCGGCGTCGAGTGCCGCCGCGGTGGCCGCCGGGTCGTGATGGATCACCGGTGGAGCATCGTCGCCGGGGCCGCGGGGATGAGCGACCACGGCCGGGGCGTGCGACCAGCGCAGTCCGTGGTCCTCCAGGTGCAGATCCCGCAATGCCGGCGAGACGGCGGCCATCGGGTAGAACGCGCTGAACAGGTCGGTCACGTAGCCCTCGGTGAGCATCGCGCTGCGGACCGCGCCGCCCGGCTCGGGTTGCGCCTCGAGCACCAGTACGTCCCAGCCCGCATCGGCGAGCATGGCCGCCGCGACGAGCCCGTTGTGACCCGCGCCGATCACGACGGCGTCGGCCGCGCCGCCCCGAACCCGCGGAGTATGCGGTCCCGGCTGGCCAGATCCGACTTGTGGCACGCCGCCGTGCGAAAAACGTGCCATATCCCGGACCTCGGCAGCAGAGGGGGCGGTCAGGCCGGTGTGTACCCGAACGGCAGTAACACGCTCTTGTGCTGGCAGTACTGCTCGACGCCCTCGGGTCCGTTCTCGCGCCCAATCCCCGAGTTCTTGTAGCCGCCGAACGGCGCGCCCGGATCGAATGCGTACATGTTGACCGCGTAGGTGCCGGTCCGGATCCTGGCCGCGATCTCCAGGGCGCGTGGATAGTTCGTCGTCCACACACTGCCCGCCAGCCCGTAGACCGAGTCGTTGGCGATGCGGATCGCGTCCTCTTCGGTCTCGTAGGGGATGATCGCCAGCACCGGACCGAAGATCTCCTCCTGCGCGATGGTCATCGAATTGTCGACGTCGGCGAATACCGTCGGCTGGACGAACCAGCCGCCGTCCAGCCCCTCGGGCCTGCCGCCGCCGGTGACCAGCCGGGCGCCTTCCTCGATGCCCTTGGCGATGTAGCCCTCGACCCGTTCGCGCTGTTTCTGGGAGATCAGCGGCCCGATCGCGGCGGCCGGGTCGTCGGGCAGCCCCACCGGCATGGCCGCGGCGAAACCGGCGACCTTTTCCACGATCTCGTCATAGCGCGACCGGGGCGCGAGGATGCGGGTCTGGCCCACGCAGGCCTGCCCGCAGTTCATCACCCCGGAGAACACCAGCATCGGCAGCACGGCGTCGAGGTCGGCGTCCTCCAGGACGATCGCCGCGGACTTGCCCCCGAGTTCCAGGGTGCACGGTTTGAGGCGCTCGGCGGCCAGTTTGCCGATCTCCCGACCCACCGCCGAGCTGCCGGTGAACGTGAACTTGTCCAGCTCGGGGTTGGCCGTCAGCGCACGGCCGGTGTCGACACCCCCGGGCACCACCGACAGCACCCCGTCGGGCAGGCCGGCCTCGGCGAACACCTCGGCCAGCGCATTGGCCGACAGCGGCGTCTCGGACGCGGGTTTGAGCACGACGGTGCAGCCCGCGAGCAGGGCAGGGCCGAGTTTGTTGGCGGCCAGGAACAGCGGCACGTTCCAGGCGATGACGGCGCCGACGACGCCCACCGGTTCGCGGGTGACCAGCGTCTGGCCGTAGATACCGTCGCGGATATCGCTCCAGGTGAATTTGTCCGCGGCGCCGGCATAGAACTGCAGGGTCGTCAGGGCGGGCCCGAACTGCATGAGATCGACGATCGTCGCGGGCTGCCCGGTCTCCAGCGTGAGCAGGTGTTTGAACAGGTCGGCGCGCTCCTGCAGTAACGCGACGGCGCGGCCGATCACCGCGGCCCGCTCGGCGGGCGCCATCGCCGGCCACGGACCCTCGTCGAAGGCCTGACGCGCCGCCGCACACGCGGCATCCACATCGGCCGGGGCGGCCAGCGGCACCTGGCCCACCTTCTCGCCGGTCGCGGGCGAGTGGACCTCGATCACGTCGGAGGTGGACGGGTCCACCCATGCGCCGCCGATGAACAACTGGTCGTACTCGGTTTTGTAGGCGGTCTGCACGCTCTGTGTCATGTGCGTCACACTACCCAGGTTTCCAGAAAACGAGAACCTGTTCCAGTCGACATTCAGCGGGGGCTCAGCACCAGGACCAGGTTGCTCACCAAGAACTCCCGCATCCCGGGAACCCTGGTCGCCCACCAGGCCCATCGCGGGTGGTAGCGCGGAAATGCGGCGATCAGCGCGCCGGTGCTGGCCGCCCACTGCAGGCCGTCGGCAGCCGAAACGGCGAACAACGACGACCCGTAGTTGTTCTTCGCCGGGTGGCCGTGCTTGCGGGCGTAGCGCGCGGCGGCCCGCGCCCCGCCGAGGTAATGGGTCAACCCCATCTCGTGGCCGCCGAAGGGTCCCAGCCACACCGTGTAGGACAGGATGGCCAATCCTGTCGGCCTGGTCACCCGCAGCATCTCGCGGCCGAGCAGCCACGGCTCGCGGACGTGCTCGGCGACATTCGAGGACAAACAGACATCGACGCTGCCATTGGCGAATGGCAGCGCGGTGCCCGATGCGCGCACGTAGGTGGTGGCGCGGTCGGCGGCCGCGGGGCCGGCGTGCATCTCGGACCGATCCGGTTCCACGCCGATGTAGCGCATACCGCGGCGGGCGAACGCGGCGGCGAAGTAGCCGGGGCCGCCCCCGACGTCGAGCACCGTGCGGCCGTGCGGCGAGGTGCCCGTCGCCGAGTGCCACAGGTCGGCGACCATATCCGCGGTGTCGTCGGCCAGGGCGCCGTAGAACCGGGCGGGATCGCGTTGTTCGAACCGGAACTCGCCGAGCAGCCGGACCGAACGGGCCAGGGTCGCCCGCCGGGCGAACCGATCGGTGGCATCCACGGGCTCGACCCTACGGCCGGGGCCCGATGGCGGGCGACGCTCGGGCCGGCACACCTCTGCCGAACGTCTAGTCTGGTCCGGGTGTCCGTCCGTCCCCTGCGTTCCGTGCTGCTGCTGTGCTGGCGGGACACCGGTCATCCGCAGGGCGGCGGTAGTGAGGCCTACCTCCAGCGAATCGGCGCCGAACTGGCCGCATCGGGGGTCTCGGTCACCCTGCGCACCGCCCGCTATCGGGGCTCGTCGCGTCGTGAGGTGATCGACGGTGTGCGGGTCAGCCGCGGCGGCGGCCCGTACTCGGTGTACGTGTGGGCGCTGCTGGCGATGGCGGCGGCGCGGTTGGGTCTCGGCCCGCTGCGCCGGGTGCGCCCCGATGTCGTCGTCGACACCCAGAACGGGCTGCCGTTCATGGCCCGGCTGGCGTTCGGCAGGCGCGTGGCGGTGCTGGTGCATCATTGCCATCGCGAGCAGTGGCCCGTCGCGGGCCCGGTGATCGGCCGGGTCGGCTGGTTCGTCGAATCCCAGTTGTCACCCCTGGTGCACCGCCGCACGCAGTACGTGACGGTCTCGCTGCCGTCGGCGCGCGACCTCACCGAGCTGGGGGTGGACCCCGACCGCATCGCGGTGGTGCGTAACGGGCTCGACGAGGCGCCGCCGCACACCCTGCAGTTGCCGCGCTCGGCCACCCCTCGGGTTGCGGTGCTGTCCCGGCTGGTGCCGCATAAGCAGATCGAGGACGCCTTGGACGCCGTCGCCCGGTTGCGGCACCGCGTACCCGATCTGCACCTGGATATCGTCGGCGGCGGCTGGTGGCATCGGCGGCTCGTCGACCATGCGGCGCTGCTGGGTATCTCCGATGCGGTCACCTTCCACGGCCATATCGACGACGATGCCAAACATGCTGTCTTGCAACGCTGTTGGGTGCATGTGCTGCCGTCGCGCAAGGAGGGCTGGGGGCTCGCCGTCGTCGAGGCGGCGCAGCACGCGGTACCCACCATCGGTTACCGGTCCTCCGGCGGGCTCACCGACTCGGTGGTCGACGGCGTCACCGGACTGCTCGTCGACGACCGCGACGACCTCGCCGACGGGCTGGACCGGCTGCTGTCCGACCATGTGCTGCGCGAGCAGCTCGGCGCCAAGGCGCAGACCCGCAGCGACGAGTTCTCCTGGCGTCAATCCGCAGACGCGATGCGTCTGGTGCTGGAGTCGATGCGCGCCGGTGTCCCGGTCAGCGGCGTCGTCTGAGCGGCCCCCTTTTATCGCCGGCTGTACGGAAGTTGCACGCGTTTCGCGAGTGACCCCGTCAACGTCCGTGCACTCGGCGGCGAAGGAGCAGCCCCGCCAGCCCGGCAGCCAGCGTCGCCAGCCACACCAGGTGCGCGGCGATCGCAACGCCCCGGTGCGCGGCCGCCGGATGGTCACCGCCGACCCGGTAGACGGCGATGTCCTCGTCGCGGAACGCCACCGGCAGCCTCAGCTCCGGGGCACCCGACTCCACCACCACCCAGCCGACCCCGGCGCGGGCCAGCACATCGGCGGGGGCTCCGCCGAGCACCAGTGACTCCACCTCCCTGGCGCGGCGGCCTTCTCCGGGGATGGTCCGTCCACCGATGGTGAGATCGCCGGTCGTGAGCACGTCGGCGCGCAGCCAGCGGGGCAGCGGATCGAGCACCGGCGCATCCCCCGCCCAACCGAAACTGCGCATACTTGCGGGCGGCAGCACCGCCACCGGGCGGGGATCGGCGTTGATCATTGCCGCCGCGGCCGCCCATCCCGGCGGGTAGTGCACGGCGACCATCCTGCCGCCCACCCCCCACGCCAGATCCGGCAGCACCGCCACCAGCAGCGCGCAGCACACCGCGGCGGCGGGGGTGGGCAGCCAGCGCCGCAGGCCGACCACCGCCGACGCGCCGGCCAGCGCGTACGCCGGCACCGCCAGCGCCACCCACTTCTGCGCATCGCGCACCACCCCGAGGCCGGGTAGGGCCCGCACAACGGCCTCGACGGCCGCCAGTCCCGGTGCGGTGGCCATCAGCGCCGGCACCACCACCGCCACCGCCGCGAGCACCAGCAGCGGGACGGCCGGACGGCGTCGCAGCAGGACCGGCAGCCCCGCCGCGACCACACCGAGCAGCACCACGGTGGCGACGACGGTGAACGCGCCCGTCCGCGATGCGGGCACCGCCGCGCCGTTCCACATCCCGCCGAGGCCGGCCAGTGTCAGCAGGGTCCCGAGGCCGGGTTCGGCGCGCGCGGCGAACGCGCCGACGCCGTCGGCCTGGGTCGACGAAAACGAACCCGACAGCGCCGCGGCCACCAGCCACGGCGCCGCGGACAGCAGCGCCACTCCCAGTGACACCGCGGCGACTGCCCGGCGCCCCGTACCGTCGCCCGGCGCTGCGACGCAGGTCAGCGCGACGGTGGCGGCGAGCATCAGCCCGGTGGGGGTCAGACCGGCCAGCGCCAGGAAGAACACCAGTGCGGGCCAGCGTCCCGATCCGGCGCGCAGCCGCAGCACCGCTTCGGCGATCCACGGCAGGCAGCCGTAGCCGACGAGCAGGCTCCAATGGCCCTGCAGCAGCCGTTCGGCGACGTAGGGGTTCCAGATCGTGATCGTGGTGGCGACGAATTGGCCGGCCGCACCCGCGTCGGGCAGCACCGTCGCCGTCAGCCGTGCCGCGCCCCAGCCCCCCAGCCACAACCCGCCCACCAGCAGCGCCTTGACCACCACGCCGCCGTCGAGCACCTGGGAGGCGAGTGCCACGGCGAAATCCTGCGGCAGCGCGCGCGGCGCCGCCTCGGACAGCCCGAGGGCGGCGTCGGTCAGATAGGACCTCGGCGTCGACACGGCATCACGCAGCAGCAGATAACCCGGCGCGAGCAGCGGCGCCGTCACCGCCAGGGTCAGCAGCAGCGCATATCCGGGCAGCAGCAGCGCGGGGATCCGCGCCGGTACCGCCCGGTGCGCGGTGGAGCGGGCGGACTCAGACAGGTCTGTCCGGCGGCAGGTCGGTGGGCCGCTGGGCCGGGAGTTTCTCGGTCATCGCCTCGGCGCCGGGGACGGGTTTGCCCTCCTGGTCGCGTGCGAAGAACCCGTGGTCGGCCTCGTCGAGCCCGGGGTCGATGAGCGCGGATTCGGCCCGCAGGCTGAACGATCCCAGCAGCGCGCCGCCGACGAGCGTCAACAGACCCACCGCGGTGAAGGTGATGGGCAGGATGCGGCCCCACAACGCCAACCGGTCCCGTTCGTCGCGGGCGCTGGCGACCTGTGACTCCACCGTCTGCTCGTTGGACGTGACCTTGTAGTTGACGTAGGTGAGGTCCGGTTTGAGCGCGTCGCGCGCGTAGTACTGGAAGCCGTGATCCTCGGCCTTGACGATGGTGCCCGTCACCGGGTCGACCCAGAAGGTGCGCTGCGCGGCGTAGTACCGGCTCATCTCGACCGACTCTTCGGGGTCGCCGGGCAGACCCCACTGGATGGCGCGGGCGCTGACCCGCGCGTCCTCGTCGTTCTCGTAGAGCGATGAGTATGCGATCGGCTCCACCAGCTTGCCGTCGGCGTCGTAGCCGACGTTCTGGGTGAAGCGGTAGGTGGTCAGACCGTTGACGTCTTCCTCGCCGTCGTAGTTGGCGTCGAACGCCTTCTGCGCGATCGGGTCGAACACCGGGTAGGTCTTCTTCTCGGTGTCGAACGGGAACCGGTAGGCCAGACCTTCGTGCGGCAGCGCGATGTTCGTCGGCGGGTTGTCGTCCTCGATGGCCCGCGGCCGCTGCACCGCGCCGCCGGGGTTGGTCTCGCTGGACACGGCCATCGCCGAACTGCGGTCCACGGTGACGGTGTCGACCATGGCCAGCAGCAGCCCGTTGTCTTGCTGTTTGTCGGATCGGCGCAGCGTGTTACCGACCTGGAGGGTGACGACGTCGGCGTTGGCCGGCGATTCCACGGTGACCTGCTGTTGCAGCACCACGGGCACGTTTTCGTCGACGACGAACCGTTCACCTGCCAGTGACGCCGGGTCGAACGCGGTTCCGGTGCCGTCGCTGACCAGCGTGGTGTCGATGTCGAGCGGGATCTTGGCGATCTTGCCCTTGGTGTAGGTGGACAGCAACAGGGCGGCGATCAGCAGGGCCGCTCCCAGCCCCATCAGCCCGCACGCCGCTATTCGCAGCGCAACTGCGCGGTTCAAACCGTGCCCTCCTTTGGTATGGGCCGCTCCGTCCTACGCCACCACTGCGCCCCGGGCGGGGCACTCCGCGGGAGCATCCCCACCCGATCGTGGGGGATTCAGTGGAGGCAAAACCCGTTCGACCCTAACAGCACAAGTTAAGGCGGGGTACTTACGAGAACTCTGCCTCGGCCCGGGTGGTTCGGCGCCGTCTCGTCACCTCTTTTCGGGCCGCCCGCCCCCGCCCGGCACACTGGTCTGCATGGCGAGTTCCGGACAGAACGGCGCCTCGCGCGGTTACCTGTCGGCCGTCGAGGGGTTACGTGCCTGCGCGGCCATCGGCGTCGTCGTCACCCATGTCGCCTTCCAGACCGGCCACAGCGCGGGCTTCTGGGGACGGGTGTGGGGTCGGTTCGACCTCGCGGTCGCGGTGTTCTTCGCGCTGTCGGGATTCCTGCTGTGGCGGGGCCACGCGGCAGCGGCGCGGGGTCTGCGGCCCACCCCGCCGACCGGGCACTATCTGCGGTCGCGCATCGTGCGGATCATGCCCGGCTACCTGGTCGCGGTCGTCGTGATCCTCCTGCTCCTGCCGGGCGCGGTGGACACCCGTGGCGATCTGACCGTGTGGCTGGCCAACCTGACCCTCACGCAGATCTATGTGCCGCTGACATTGACCGCCGGGCTGACCCAGATGTGGAGCCTGTCGGTGGAGATGAGTTTCTATCTGGCGCTTCCGCTGCTCGCTCTGCTGGGGCGGCGGCTGCCGGTGCGGGCCCGCATCCCGGTGATCGCGGGCGTCGCGGCGCTGAGCCTGCTGTGGGTCCATATCCCGTTCGACGGGTCGTCGGGACACAACCCGTGGAACTGGCCGCCTGCTTTCTTCTCCTGGTTCGCCGCGGGCATGCTGCTTGCCGAGCTGACGGTGAGCCCACCCGGCCGGGCGCACCGGCTGGCGGCGCGGCGGGTGCTGATGGCGGGTATCACGGTGGCTGCGTTCGCGGTGGCGGCGTCCCCGCTGGCGGGGACGGAGGGTCTGCACCCGGGTTCGGTCGGCCAGCTCACCCTCAAGACGGTGATGGGCGCCGTCCTCGCCGCGGCACTGCTCGCGCCGCTGGTGCTGGACCGTCCGGACACCCCGCACCGGTTCCTGGGCAGCACCGTGATGGTCACGCTGGGCCGGTGGTCCTACGGGCTGTTCGTGTGGCATCTTGCCGCGCTGGCCATGGTGTTCCCGATGATCGGTGAGTTCCCGTTCAACGGGCGGATGCCGATCGTGCTCGTGCTGACGGTGCTGTTCGGCTTCGCGTTAGCGGCGGTCAGTTACGCGCTGGTGGAGAATCCGAGCCGGCAGGCGCTGCGTAACTGGGAGTACCGCCGCCGCGGCGGGGCCCCGCCGCTGGACAGTTCGGTCACTTCCACACCGGAGCCCGTCGTCGCACGCTGACCGGTGCCGCCGCTACGGCACCGGCGTCGCGTCCACCGGGTCGCGACCGCGGGACTCGGGGGTGTCGGTGGCGGGGCCGGGGGCGGCGCGGGGTTGCCACGTCACGGCCGAGGCGGCTACCGCCATGACCGAGATCAGGGCCAGCAGCTGGACGCCTGCGGAATGCCCGATGTAGCCGTCCACCGAGCGCCACGGATTCTGCGACAACGCCGCGCCGGCGAGGATCAGCCCCGCCGCGGCGAATCCGACCGAGATCCGGTCGCGCCGGTGGGGGCGGTGTCGCAGCAGATACCCGGTGCCCAGGGCGGCGGCGGCGACGGCGGCGCCCGCGACTCCCGCGATCAGGGTGCCTGCGGTGAGCACACCGAACCCGCCTAGCAGCGGTCCGGGCCGCCACGGCCGGGCCGCCTCGTCCGGTCCGGCGCGCCGGCGCGCCGGCAGCACAGCCAACAGGGCCAGCAGGGGCAGCAGGGCCAGGCCGCCGGCCAGCCCGGTGCGGTAGAGCATGTTGGAGCCGAAGGTGAGTGTGACGGTGCCCGCGGTGCCGGCCGGAAGCACCCAGCCCTGCTGCCAGCCGTTGACGACGATCGGGCTCAGCGCTGCGCCGTCGGCGGTGCGGGCGGTCCAGCCGGGGTTGACGCTCTCGGGGACCACGAGTACGCGACGCTGCGGCGCCGCCTGGACGTCGATCTCGCGCCGGTCGCTGCCCCAGCTGTCGATGGCCGCGGAAGTCGTTGTAGCCGTGTGTAGTTCGCTGTATTTCGGGGTGGCGAGCTGGACGCCGTCGACGACGAAGGTGGAGCCGGGGCTGATGAGCAGTTCCTGCTCGCCGGCGGGCAGGGCGATCGGCTCGGCCCGGCACGGGCGGGCGGCGATCGGATCGCCGTCGAGCAGCGCGCCGACGGTCGTGCTGACCGACGTCGGCACGAACTGGCCCGCGACACCGATGATGGGTCCTTTTCCGCACGGCACCGAGATGGCGCGGGCCCGGTTGGCGGCCGCGTCGGCGGCTCCGATGGGCGCTCCGTCGGCGTCGAGCACGGTGATCTCGGCCAGCCCCGGCGGCTTGAGCTGGTCGAAACCCAGTGCGGTGCGGTCGATGATGTCGTTCCAGTCCAGGAGTGAGACGGTGATGGTATCCGTCACGGTCGGATAGAGGTCGATGGTCTGCGTGCCGCCGTCGCCGTCGAGTCGGCGGACCTGCGGCCCGTTGCCGAGATCGACGGACACCATGGTCGGGTGCGCCGGCGGCTGGACCCGGCTGGGTGTCAGCTTCAGCGCCGCCACCTCGGTGCGGGTGGGCAGCGTGAGCGTCAGCGTCGCCGGACTCTTGTGCTGCACAACGCGTTGCGGCGCGGTCCAGGCGGTGCGCGGATCCCCGTCGGTGGCGGCGAAGGCCGAGCCCTGTACGTCGAGGGGGTCTGCGTCGCCCTGGGCCCGGGTGGTGCCGGGCTGGGCGATGAGGTCGGCCAGGTTCGGTCCCTGCCGCGCCCTGACCCACACCGTGGGCGTCACGGTGGTCGGCTCGGGCACCGTCAGCGTGCGGCTGAGGTTCACCGGTTCCTCGGGGGCCAGCGCCATCGCCGCCGAGCAGCGGATACCGTCGGGGCTGTCCACACAGCCCGGCCGCCCCAGCAGTTCCGAGCCCAGATCCCATTGCGCCACAGCCGATCCCGGTGGTGGTGCGGGAACCAGCACGGTATGGCGCAGGCTGACCGGCTGTGCGAAGCCGTTGGCGTCGTACTGAGTGACGGACAGATCGGTGATGCCGAACTGCACACCGCTGGAGCCGTCGTCGGTGCCCACCGCGGTGATCCGCACCCAGGGGGTCTCCCCGTAGGGAAGTGCGATCGTCAGCGGTTTGCCCGGCTCGTCGAACCGGCGCGTGCTGGTCCCGTTGACGGTGGACAGCTCGATGCGGCGGACCTGCGCACCGACTGCGGTGGCACTGGGGGTGATGGTCAGCGTCGCGTTGGTGACGGGATAGTCGAAGTCGATCTGCAGCCACTGGCCCACCGCCGACTGCAGCGCGTTGGACACCCAGCTGGTCGAGGCGTCCCCGTCGATGGCCGCGGCGGGGCCGCTGGAGGGGGCGACATTGGGTAGGGCCGTCGAGTCGGCCGCGGAGCTGGACGCGGTCAGCCGCCCGCCCGACCACCGGCCGTAGACGAGGTCGGCTCCGGCCGAGGGATAGTCGGGCACCCGGTTGAAGGTGTGCCGGTCGTCGTCGGGGGTGCGGATCGCCGAGGAATGGTCGTCGACGCGGCCGTAGTCGGTCTCCCGCGCCGCGGGGGTGTCGGTGACGGTGACCAGCGGCGCCGGCAGACCCGCCCGCTGCGCGTCCTGGGTGAGCAGCATCGGGCCCAGCGGGGGCTGGTCGAGCAGCCGGCGCCGCTCGTCGAGACGCAGCAGGGATTCCGGACCCCCGTCGACCCTGGCCATCGCGTCGGCGTCGACGAGGTAGGGTCCCGACGGGTTGGCCCCGGCGGGCGTGTCGACGCGGTAGATCTCCACCGCCGGATAGCGCGGCCGCAGGCCGCTGTCGCTGACGAATCCGTCCAGGGTGCCCGGGCCGACGGGGTCGCCGAACTGCGCGACCCTGACCAGCCCGTCGGATCCGTCGATGGTGCGGTGCACCAGCACCGGACGCGCCGACCGCGACGATTCGGGGTCGAGGTCGTTGCGCACCACGACGTAGGCGATTCCCTGCCGTGCCAGGGTGTCGGCCAGCCCGGGTGACGGCCGCCCCGCGGCGAAGAGCCGCTGCACCGAGTCGAGGGCGCGGATCGTCTCCGGCGGTGTCAGGGGGATCGAGTCGCGGACCCCCCACGGGCTGTCGCCGAGCACTTGCAGCGGTTCGTCGTGGCTGTTGCCCCACATCTGGGTCGCGAACGGTGCCCCGGGGACCACCAGGACGCGTCCGGGGGTGGCGCTGCCGGCGTGCGCGTTGTGCTCGTCCAGCCAGTCGGCGGCATCATGCCAGTACTGCGGTATCGCGTCGTATGCGCCGGGCGGCGTCAGCCGGCCCGTCCAGGCCAGGGAGGTGCCGGCGGCCAGCGCCGCCAGCACGACGATGCCCACCGCCACCCTCTTGTCGCGTTCGGGGTGGGCGAAGGCGGGCAGCCACACCCGCCGGGGCGCGCTGCCGGGCAGCGGGATGCGGCCCAGCAGGTGGATGACGCCGAGGGCCAGCGGCAGCCGGATCACCGGATCCAGCTTGTGCAGATTGCGCAGCGGTGTGCCGTCGCCGTCGAGGAACACCTGGATCTGATGGGCCACCGGCGAGCCGAGCCCGCCCGAGTAGCCCACCGCCAGCAACACGACGCCGACCAGCAGCATCGTGATGAACCGGCCGCGGGCTGGCATCGACCGCATTGCCAGACCGGCCAGTCCCGCCGCGGCAACCAGAGTGGTCGCCAGCACCGCGAGCGACCCGGTGACCAGCGACGAACCCGCGGTGGCGGTCGGCGCGACGAACGGCGTCCAGCTGCCGGTGCCGCGCAGCATCTCGGTCAGCGACATCCACTGGGTCGTCACCCCCGAGGATTCGATGAAGTCGAGGAACGGCGGGCTGATCCGGCCGAGCAGCACCAGCGCGACCACCCACCACAGGACGGCAAGCATCGCGCACCCCGCCCACCACGCGGTGAAACGCACCCACAACCGGTTCGGGCGGTGACAGGCCCACCAGATCACCGCGGCCAGGCAGCCGGTCAGGGTGGCCACCGCGTTGACCGCTCCCATCAGTGCGACGGCCAGCGCCGAACGCGCCGCCATCAGCCGCAGGGAGTATCCGCCGCGCAGTGCCAGGATCACCGGCAGCAGCACCCAGGGCGCCAGCATCATGGGCAGCGTCTCCGACGAGATCGCGCCCAAGGTGGTCAGCGCGCGGGGGGACAGCGCGAACGCGACGGCTCCCACCACGCGCGACGACGGGCTGCCGATCCCCAGGGCTTCGGCGACCCGCAGCACACCCCAGAACCCCACCACGAGCAGTAGCGCCCACCACAGGCGCTGGGTGACCCAGCCCGGCAGCCCGAGCAGGTCGCCGAGGAGGAAGAAGGCGCCGTGCGGGAACAGGTAGCCGTACGCCTGGTTCTGGGCCTGGCCGAACGGCAGGTCGCTGTTCCACAGGTTGGCCGCGCGGGCGAGGAACCGCAGCGGATTGGCGGTGAGATCGAGTTTGGTGTCGGGCGAGATCAGTCCGGGTGACTGGGCGAAAGTCAGGACCAGCGCCGCCGCGCCGACGACCCACAGCCAGCGCCGCGACAGCGGCGCCGTCACGGGATCAGGTGCGGTCGCCGTACTCGACCCGGTTGAGCACCGATGACGCCGGATCGCCCGCCTGCAGCGGGGGTTTGCTGTCCTGCTGCACCATCAACGTCACTCCGAATACGGCGGCCGCGCCCAGCAACAGCCCGACCACGATGCTGGCCGCAGAGGGCACGATAAACCGCTCCATGCGGCCCAAGGTAGCACGGGGTTCTTTCAGCGCCCTGGTGGGACGATGAGCACCGGACGGTGGCCGTGACGCAGCACGTGATCGGCGACGCTGGACTGCATGAGCGCCCGTAACCCGGTCGTCCCGCGGGTCCCGGTGACGATCAGGTCGGCGCCCAGCGAGTCGGCTGTCTCGATGATCGTGGACCAGACGGTGCCCGTGATCGCCACGCAGAGGGGTTCGGCGGCCAGGCCCACCGCACGTGCCAGCCGGACCCCTTCGGAGTTGGTCCGCTGGGCGTCTGCCAGCGCAATGTCCTCGTCGTCGTCGCCGTCCGACGGGTCCGGCGGTCCGTCCAGGTCCAGTGACACCGGTTGCGGTCCGCGCAGTGCCGGGGCCCATACCGTCAACAGGACGGCGCGGTCGGCGCTCAGGAGCCGGCCCGCGTATTCGACGGCGCGGCGGGAGTTGCCGCTGCCGTCGTAGGCGATCACCATGACCGTCTTCTCGTCGGCGGCCACCGCGTACCTCCTTGTCTGCGTCAACAGTCAGGATATTGGGCGCCGTCCTGCCAGCGGCTAGCCTGGGGGCCCATGGCCCTGCCTTGTCCGGTTGTCCGCCCCGTGTCACGCCGTCGGCACCGCCGATCCGCCGCCTGCGCGGTCCTGGCCGTGTCGGCGCTCGTGTCGGCCTGTTCGGCCGCCGCCGCGCCCGAGGCGGCCCCGTCGCCGTCTCCGCAGGTCAGCGCGCCCGCCCCGACGGGTGTGCCGAATACACCGCTGAACGGGTCGCTGGCCCCGGTGCCGTCGGCCCCGGCGTGCGGCGACGTGCTCACCACGATGTCGACGCGCGACAAGCTCGCGCAGCTGCTCATGGTGGGGGTCACGGGGGCGGCCGATGCCCGTGCGGTGGTCGCCGACGAACACGTCGGCGGCATCTTCATCGGCAGCTGGACCGACCTGTCGATGCTTTCGGACGGTTCGCTGGCCGATATCGCCGGTTCGGCGGGACCGCTGCCGCTGGCGGTCAGCGTGGACGAGGAGGGCGGCCGGGTATCGCGGCTCGCCTCGCTGATCGGCAGTCAGCCCTCCGCACGGGCGTTGGCGCAGTCCTACACGGCCGATCAGGTGTACGGCATCGCCCGTGACCGCGGCGCCAAGATGCGCGCGCTGGGCATCACCGTCGACTTCGCGCCGGTCGCCGATGTCTCCGACGCACCCGACGACACGGTGATCGGCGACCGGTCCTTCAGCGCCGACCCGGCGGTGGTGACCGAGTACGCGGGAGCGTATGCCCGCGGGCTGCGCGACGCCGGCGTGCTGCCGGTGCTCAAACACTTCCCGGGGCATGGCCACGCCTCTGGCGACTCGCACACCGGCGGGGTGTCCACCCCGCCGCTGGACGATCTGATGGCCAACGATCTCGTGCCCTACCGCACCCTGACGTCGCAGGCCCCGGTCGCGGTGATGGTCGGCCATATGGAGGTGCCGGGTCTGACGGGTGCGGATCCGGCCAGCCTGAGTCCGGCCGCCTACGGGTTGCTGCGGTCGGGCGGCTACGGGGGACCGGCGTTCAACGGGCCGGTGTTCACCGACGACTTGTCCAGCATGCGGGCCGTGTCGGACCGGTTCGGCGTGGCCGAGGCGGTGCTGCGGGCTTTGCAGGCGGGGGCGGACACCGCGCTGTGGGTGACGACGGGGGAGGTGCCCGCGGTGCTGGACCGGCTGGAGAAGGCGGTCGCTGCGGGGGAGCTGAGCCAGGCGGCGGTCGACGGTTCGGTGCTGCGGATGGCCTCGGTGAAGGGGCCCGCCGCGGGGTGCGGGGGCTGAGCGCGACGCGCGGAAGCCCGATGTCACGCCGCGGACGCCCGCCCGACGCGCATTGCTTACCCTGAGGTCATGGCCGGTGGGACGAAACGGTTGCCGCGCGCGGTTCGTGAGCAGCAGATGCTCGACGCCGCGGTGCAGATGTTCTCCGTCAACGGTTACCACGAGACGTCGATGGATGCGATCGCCGCCGAGGCGCAGATCTCCAAACCGATGCTGTACCTCTATTACGGGTCGAAAGAAGAGCTGTTCGGCGCCTGCCTCAACCGCGAGTTGACCCGGTTCGTCGACGTCGTGCGCGCGAACATAGATTTCACGCAGAGCCCCAAGGATCTGCTGCGCAATGCGGTGTTGTCGTTCCTGAACTACATCGATGCCAACCGGGCGTCGTGGATCGTGCTGTACACGCAGGCCACCAGTTCGCAGGCGTTCGCCCACACGGTGCGGGAGGGCCGTGAGCGGATCATCGACCTGGTGGCCCGGCTGCTGCGGTCGGGCACTCGCCACCCGGAGCCGGATACCGATTTCGACATGATGGCGGTGGCGCTGGTGGGAGCGGGGGAGGCCATCGCCGCGCGGGTCAGTGTGGGGGACGCCGACGTCGACGACGCCGCCGAGTTGATGATCAACCTGTTCTGGCGGGGGCTGAAGGGCACACCGGCGGACCCCGGCGGGCAGGAGCGCAGCGACCCGGGGAAAGGGCACGGCGGGCAGGAGCGCAGCGACCCGGGGATGGACCCCCGGGCGGCGGTCACCGGCGGGTAGGGCGCCGCCGCTCACACCCGGGTGGCGATGTCAGGTCGGCACCGACTCGGCCCGCCGAAGCAGTGCGCGTGCGCGCTCGGCAACCGGGAGATCCACGAACTCGCCGTCCGGCAGCCGAGTGGCCGCGCCGGATGCGGCGTCGAAGGCATCGATGACGTTCCGCGCCCATTGCAGTTCTTCGGGGGTGGGACTGAACGCGTCGTGGATGGTCGCCAGCTGGCCGGGATGGATCGCCGACTTGCCGAACAGGCCCAGCGAGCGGGTGAGGGTGCACTGTCGCAGCAGCCCAGCATCGTCGCCGAGGTGGGGATACACGCTGTCGATCGGCGGCCCGATCCCCGCCGCCCGGGACGCGACGACGAGGTGGGATCGCGCATAGTTCAGCGCCGCATCGTCGCTGCCGAGGCCGAGGTCGCGCCGCAGGTCGATCCCGCCGAGGGCGAGGTGCCGGACGTGGGGTTCGGCCGCGATGGACACCGCGTTGACGAGTCCCTTCGCGGTCTCGATCGCGCACAACAACGGTTTACCCGGCGCACGGCATGCGACCCACCGGACATCCTCGACCGATTCGACCTTGGGAATGCGGATCCCGTAGGCGTTTTCGCCGACGGCCGCCAGATCGGCGGCGGCAAGCTCGGTTTTCGCCGTGTTGATCCGCACCCACGCCCGGTGGGACACCACGGTTTCGGCGACTCGTCGCCGTGCCGCGGACTTGTGCTCGGGCGGCACCGCGTCTTCGAGGTCGAGGATGACCGCGTCGGCGCCCGCATCGAACACCTTGCCCAGCAGCTTGTCGCTGTGACCGGGCGCGAACAGGTAGCTGCGATCCATTTACAGGACTCCCTCGGCAGTCAGGGCGGCGATCCGATCGGGGGTGAAACCCAGTGTCTCCCGGTAGAAGTGCGCGTTGTCCTGACCGAGGCGCCGCCCGGCGAACCGGATACTGCCGGGCGTCGCACCCAGCCGGAACATCAGGTTCTGCATCTTCATCGGCCCGAGGTCCTCATCGCACACCGTGGTGATCGACTCCCGCTCGACGACGTGCGGGTCGGCCATGAGTTGCCCGACGTCATAGATGGGTGCCAGTGCGGCGCCCACACGCTCGAATTCCTCGGCGACTTCGCTCAGCGGGCGCTCGGCGATCCACTTGGCCACCGCGTCGTCGAGGATGTCGCCGTGGCGGCTGCGTTCGCCCGCGGAGTCGAACCAGGGTTGTTCGACGAGGTCCGGACGGCCGACCAGCCGCATCACCCGTTCGGCCACCGACGTCGCGCTGGCCGATATCGCGACCCAGCGCTCGTCCTGGGTGAGGTAGGCATTGCGCGGGGCGTTGTTGGGCGAGCGGTTGCCGTGGCGGCCCGCGACGGTGCCGAGTTGGTCGAAGGCGGTGGGTCCGGGACCGAGTATCCCGACCAGCGGCTCGAGTAGCGACAGGTCGATGACTTGACCTTTGCGGTCGCGGTCGCGGGTGTCGCGGTGGTACAGCGCGGTCATGACGGCGAACGCACCGGAGATCCCGGCGACGCCGTCGGCGAGGCCGAACGGGGGAAGCGTCGGGGGTCCGTCCTCTTCTCCGGTCTGGTGCGCGAAACCGCTCATCGCTTCGGCGAGGGTCCCGAAGGCACGTCGGTGGGCGTATGGCCCGGTCTGGCCGAAACCGGTGACCCGCAACGTGATCAGGTGCGGATTGAGGACCTGCAGGTGCTCTGGTCCCAGCCCCCACTTCTCGAGGACGCCGGGCCGGAAGTTCTCGACCAGGACGTCGGCCTCCCGGACCAGCTCGCGCAGGATCTGCTGGCCCTCGGGCACGCCGAGGTTCAGCGTGACGCATTTCTTGTTGCGCGAGATGACTTTCCACCACAGTCCGTGGCCGTCCTTGCTGGCGCCGTGGGACCGCGCCGGGTCGCCCCTGGGATGCTCGATCTTGACGACGTCGGCGCCGAAGTCGCCGAGCAGCATGGCCGTGATCGGGGCGGCATAGACGGTGCTGATGTCCAGGACGCGGATTCCGTGTAGCGGTCCGCGGGCGGGACGGGGGTCGGATTGCTCGGCGTTCATCGTGGATGTCCTTGGGGTGTCGGTGGATTCATCGATGTGGACCTCAGAGGGGGATCTGTCCGAGGAGGACGCCGACTGTCAGCATCGACAGCGACACCAGCGCGGCGCGCCAGAGCACCTTGCGGTGGTGGTCGGCCAGTGACACCCCCGCCAGCGTGACGAGCAGCAGGATGGCGGGCACCAGGGGGCTTTGCATGTGGAACGTCTGGCCGGTGATCGAGGCGCGGGCCATCTCCACCGGCGCGATGCCGTACGCCGACGCCGCTTCGGTGAGCACCGGCATGATGCCGAAGTAGAAGGCGTCGTTGCTCATGAAGAAGGTGAACGGCAGGCTCAGTACGCCGGTGACCACCGCCAGGTGCGGGCCGAGGCCGGATGGGATGACGTGGATCAACCATTGCGCCATCGCCTCGACCATGCCGGTGCCCTGGAAGACACCGATCAGTACGGCCGCGGCGAAGACCATCGCGACGACGCCGACGATGCTCGACGCGTGCCGGGTGATGGCCTCCTGCTGGTCCTTGACGTGGGGGAAGTTCATGGTCAGGGCGATCGACGTGGCGATCATGAACAGCACGGGGATCGGCAGCACGTCGACGACGAGCATGGCGAGCAGCACGACGGTCAGAACCGCGTTGAACCAGAACAGTTTCGGCCGCAAGGTGGGACGTTCGGCATCGAGGCCGTCGACGAACGGTTCCTGCCCCCCGTCGTCGGCGCCCGGTGCGTCGCCCGTGCCGCCCGAACCCGTGCGGGGCCGTTTGGTCCCGCCCGAATGCGCGCCCACCAGCAGCGAATCGGCACTCATGACCAGCTTTCCGATCCGTCGGCGTTCGCTGCGGCCGAGTTGCCATGCGAAGAGCAGGACCACGACGACTCCGGCGACGAGCGCGGGGATCATCGGCACGAAGATGTCGGTGGGTGAGACGTTCAGGGCGGCGGCGGCACGCGCGGTGGGTCCGCCCCACGGCACGATGTTCATGGCGCCGTTGGACAGGCCGGCGACCACGGTGAGGATCACCGGGCTCACACCGAGCTTGAGGTACAGCGGCAGCAGAGCCGAGGTGACGATGATGAAGGTCGTCGAGCCGTCCCCGTCCAGCGATACCACCATCGCGAGGACGGCGGTCCCCACCACGAGGCGCATCGGGTCGGCGTGGACGACGCGCAGGACCAGGCGCACCAGCGGATCGAACAGGCCGACGTCGATCATCATGCCGAAGTAGATGATCGCGAAGAACAGCAGCGCAGCGGTGGGTGCGACGGCTTTGACCCCGTCGGTGATCATGTCGCCGATGCCGAATCCGGCCCCGGCGGCGATGCCGAACGCGATCGGCACCGCGATCAGCGCCACCACCGGAGTGGCGCGTTTCGACATGATCAGGAACATGAACACAGCCACCATCAGAAAGCCGAGTGCTACCAACACCGGAGATCTCCTCATCGGTCACAATGCGACCCTGATGTGGTCGCGATGACAGGAAGTGTTGACCGTGGTCAGGGTCACGGTCACGCTTGCGGACGCAGAGATAGTTGTGTGCGTTGTGGTCGACATCGGAGCTGGGATTGTCGGGCCGCGCTGGAGTGCACCGCGTTCCCCGCGCCGCGCCGCTTGTCCGCACCGAACGGCGGATCGTCGCTGCTTGCCGGCCACAAGGGCAGGTTGTGACCTGACAAGGACGCGCTCCCTACCGCGGGTGGCGGTGGCCGCCGAGTATCGAGAGCATGACCTACGTCCTCGCCGCGGGCCCCGCCGTCAAGACCGGCTTGTTGCGCGAACTCGACCGCCCCGGCCGGATCTTTGCGCACATCACGCCGAATTGGTTCGCGTCGGTGATGGGCACCGGGATCGTGGCCACTGCGGCGGCGACGCTGCCCGTGGGGATCCCCGGTCTGCAGGACTTCGCCACCGCGGTCTGGATTTTCGCCGCGAGCGCGCTGGTATTGCTCACCGGGGCGTTCGCCACGCACTGGACGCTTCACCGGGGCAATGCGAAAAGCTATGCAGCGCATCATATTTACGCGCATTTCTACGGCGCGCCCGCGATGGCGCTGCTGACCGTCGGCGCCGGTGCACTGCTCGCGGGACCGCGCGTCCTCGGGCACCAGGCCGCGGTAGCCGTCGACGCGACGTTATGGCTGCTCGGCACGGCGCTGGGTCTGGTGGTCAGTGTGTGGGTGCCGTTCACGATGATCACCCGCGGCAGGCGCGACGGCGTGGTCGCCCTGCCGGTGTGGATGATGCCCGTGGTGCCGCCGATGGTGTCGGCGACGACCGGCGCGCTGCTGTTACCACATATCGGCACCGGCCAGCTCGGTCTCGCCCTGCTGGCGGGCTGCTATGCGATGTTCGGGCTGAGCCTGTCCGTCGGACTGCTCACCATGGCGATGGTCTACGCGCGGATGCTGCACGGCGGCCTGCCCGACGTGCAGGCGATCCCCACGGTCTGGATCACCATCGGGCTGATCGGCCAGTCGATCACCGCGGCCAACCTGCTGCCGGCGAAGGCGACATCGGTGCTGGCCGGTGAGTACGCCGGCGTCCTGGCGGGCCTGCACACCTTCGGCATCGCGTTCGGGCTGGTGATGGGCGGGCTGGGGGCATTCGTGTTCACGCTGGCGGCGGCGCTCACCGTGCATGCCGCCCGGCGCGGGCTGCGTTTCACGCTGACGTGGTGGAGTTTCACCTTCCCGGTGGGAACCTGCGTGACGGGAGCCGGTGCGCTGGCCGCGGCCAGCGGTATCGGCGCGCTGAGCTGGCTGGCCGTCGCCCTGTACATGTTGCTCGTGGCGGCCTGGGCGGTGGTGGCCGCACAGACGCTGCGGGGCTCATGGTCGGGACGGCTGTTCCGCGGGTGACGGGCGGTGCGACGCGGCGGCGATGTGGCTGAGCAGGTCGCGGACCGCCCCGGCGGGCGGCGTGCGCCCGCCGACCCAGATGGCGCGCAGGTCGCGGTGCAGGTCCAGGCCCGACACGGCGACCGGGCACAGCCTGCCCACGGCGAGGTCGTCGGCGACGGCGAGCCGGCTCATCACGGCCGGGCCCGCACCGGCCAGCACCGCGGCACGCATCGCCGTGGCCGAGGACAGCTCGATTGCCGGGCGTGCCGGCGCGGTGGCGGGTCCCAGGGCCCGCTGCAGCGCCTCCTCGAGGTAATCCCTTGTGCCCGAGCCTTGTTCTCGCATCACCAGCGGGGTGACGCTGAGCTGCGCCGGGGTGATCGGGGTCGATCTACGTGCCCATCGATGTTCGGGCGGGACCACCACCACGAGCTCGTCGCGGGCGATCACGCGGGTGCGTACGTTCTTGGGGACCCCGGGGCGTTCGATGAACCCCAGGTCGGCGGATCCGTCGAGGACGGCGGTGATGGCCTGGTCGCTGTTGGCGGCGGTGAGGATCACCTCGGGGGCGGGCTGTGCGGTCCGCGCCGCCGATGCCTGCAGCAGCACCAGCCACCGCGGCATGAGGTGTTCGGCGATCGTGAGGCTGGCGACCACGCGGACCCGGCTGCGTCCCTCGTTGCGCAGCGACGCCAGCGCCGCGTCCACCCGCTCGGCGATGTCGACGAGTTGGTCGGCCCATTCCGAGGCCACCACGCCCGCCGGCGTCAGCCGTGATCCGCGGGTACTGCGCACCACCAGCGGCACACCCGTCTGTGCTTCGATCGAGGCCAGACGTGCCGACACCGCCTGCTGGGTGAGGCCCAGTTCGCGTCCCGCGGCGCCCAGGCTGCCGGTCCGCGCGATCGCGAGCAGAACCTCGAAGGACCGCAGTTCGGGCATTCGCGGGCTCAGCGCCATGCGTCATGGTAGCCCGTCACAAGCGGAGGTTGTGACCGGGTGCACGCGGGCCGGCCGGCCCGCTGCCCACCGCGGGTCTGTGCAGGCGGTGAGTCCGCTCGGCGTATCCGGGGACCACAGTCGGCGGGCGGGGCCGTTCGAATCGGCCGCCCGCGGTGGCTAAGCTCGGATGATGGAGCTGCGGCAGCTGCGGTACTTCGTGGCCGTTGCCGAGGAACTGCACTACGGACGCGCCGCGGAGCGCCTGCACATCTCGGGGCCCGCGCTGTCGCAGCAGATCATTGCGCTGGAGCGGGAAGTCGGTGCCCAGCTGTTCGTCCGTGACCGCCGCAGCGTCCGGCTGACTGAGGCGGGCCGTTCGTTGCTGGAGGACGGCCGCAGGATCCTGGCGCTGGCCGAGAACGCCAAACAGCGGTTGCGGCGCATCTCGGCCGAGACCACCCCCCTGCGCCTGGGGTACGTCAGCTGGCTGCCGGATGACCTCGCCACCCTCCTCGGCCCGGCCGTCGCGGTGCGCATCGACGACTGGGTGTTGCCGTCCCACGCCCAGGCCGACCGCGTCGCCGATACCAGCCTCGACCTCGCCCTGGCCTGGGTGAGCGCACCTGGCGCCGAAAAGCGGGGACTGACAGCACATTTGATCCGCGCCGAGCCGCTGCGCGCGGTGCTGCCGGGCGCGACGTCGGAGGGTCCGGTGGCAGCGGCCGACGTGACGGTGCTGGTCGACGCCGATGAGGCGGCATGGTCGTCGTGGAACCGTTTCGCGGTGCAGTTCGCGGCGCACACCGGTGCGCGGATCGCCAGGATCGAGGATGGCGGGATCGCCGGCGACGCGTTCTACTCCCACGTGCGCCGCCTCGGTGTGCCGGTGCTCGCCTCGCCGAAGCGGCACAGTGCGGTGGCGCCGCCGACGCTGGGACAACGTCCGGTCGCCGACCCGGTTCCGGTGTGGACGTGGTCACTGCTGCACCGCCGTGATGACAGCAGACTGGCCGTCGGCCACGCCGTGGATGCCATGGTCGCGCTTGCCGTCGGTCGGGCCTGGCGCACTCCGCCCGCCGGGGCGTGGTGGGTTCCCGCCGACGACCCGCATCGCGGCACGCTCGCCGCGGCCGGCCGCACCTCACCGACGGTGTGAACCAACGCCGACCACAGGTAGGCGACCCGTCGTGGACACCGCAGCACATGCGGCGTTCACTCGGGATAGCCGAATTGTGAGGAGCCGAAGGTTATGGCGCACAACCACTTCGTGGAGGACATCGCCGAGTTCGTCGCCGCTGCCGAGGCGGCGGATCTCACCGCCGTCCTGCCGGCGCTGAAGCGGAATGTCCTCGACAGTATCGCCTGTGCGGTGGGGGCCCTGGACGGGGAACTGATTCCCGCCGTGCGGGCGCAGGCCGAACAGTTCAGCGGACGGCCCACCGCGACATTCGTCGGAGGTGGGCGCGGGTCGGTGGACCAGGCGGCGTTCTTCAATACGGTCCTGGTGCGCTATCCCGACCTGCTCGACACGTTCCTGACGCCGGGCGGCCTGTGCCATCCGGCGGACAACTTCGGCGCGGTGTTCGCGATGGCCGAACACGTCGGCGCCGGCGGGCGGGATTTCCTGCTCGCCCTGGCCGTCGCCTACGAGCTGCAGTGCCGGTTCAGCGGGGACGTCCCGGTCATGGCGCGCGGGCTCAATCACGCCCTGCAGCTGGCGATATCGGCGGCTGCCGGTTCGGCAAAGCTACTGGGACTGAGTGCCCCACGCATCGCCGACGCCATCGCCGCGGCGACGGTCGACAACGTGTCGCTGGCCGCGGTGCACGCCGAGCCCGTCTCGAACTGGAAGGGCATCTCGCCGGCGATGACAGGGATGCGGGCGGTCTATACCAGCATCCTGGTCAGTCGTGGAATCACCGGCCCCAGAGCGCTGTTCGAGGCTCCGAGCGGTTTGGAGCCGCTACTCGGGCAGCGGATCGACCTGCGTCTGGACGACCGTCCGCTGACATCGGTCGAACAGACCTATCTCAAGCAGTACTGCGCGCTGATCCACGGTCAGGTCGTCATCGACGCCGTCCTGGCGTTGCGCGACGAGCACGGTATCGCGGGCGCCGATGTCGCCGGCGTGGAGCTCGAAGTCTTCGATGGTGCTTACGATTTCGCGGGTGGCGGGCGCTACGGCGACAAGAGCAGGCCGTGGACCAAGGAGGAGGCCGATTACAACCTGAAGTACCTCACCGCCGTCGCACTGCTCGACGGGCAGGTGGGACCCGAACAAGTGGACACGGCGCGTGTCCGCCGGGCCGACGTGCAGGAGTTACTGGCCCTGATCGATGTCAAACCGGCGCCGGATCTGACGGCGGGGTATCCGCAGCGCACCTCGGCGCGAGTGCACGTCACCTTGCGCGATGGCCGTGAATTCAACAGGGAGCAAGATGATTTCGAGGGTTCGCCCACCCGGCCGATGACCTGGGACCGCGTGGTGGAGAAGTTCCACTGGCTCGCCGAACCGTTCGCGGATGGCGGGTTGCGCACGCAGATCGTCGATGCGGTGTCGGATCTGGACCGGATCGCGGTTTCCGATCTCGCGGAGTTGTTGGCGCAGGCCTGCCCGGTGCCGCAGCGCGCCCGCAGCCGTGGGCGGCTGTGATGCCGGCACACGTCGACAGGGCACTCAGCTGACGCGTGCGATCACGTCCAGTTCCACCCCGTTGGCCGTGGCGAGGTGGACCGGGTGGCGGGCTGTACCGGCACGAAGATCCACGGGGCCGTGCGGAGTTTCCCACCCACACGCGTGGAACGCGCGCCGGGCATCGTCGACGGTGGGAACCGAGGTACTGGCGATGCCGGCCAGCAGATGCAGACCGGAATACGTCGTCTCGGCCATCGTTCCCGGTGGTGGAGAGTGGGATTCCCCGATAGGGCCAGTGCCGTTCACCAGGTCGAAGGCCCGGGTGAATCCCTTGGCGAAATCGGCTGCCGACGCCGACGCCAGATCGGCGAACCACCCCGCGGAGATGAACAGGTTGGTGGTGGCGTCCGCGCCGCTGGCCAGCACGACGGTCTCGTCGGTGAACGGGCTGAATCGAGTGATGCTGGTGTCCAGCCCTTTTCGCGCGAATGCCCGGTTGAACCGGACCGCGTCGGATCCGACCAGCAGCGTGATGACTCCATCTGCCCGACTGCCGACGATGTCGTCGAGAACGCGATCCCAGACCTGCGGGTTGTCGGTGCCGAGCGGCAGGAATCGCTCGTCGACCACCGACATGTCCGTATCGCGCAGGCCGAGCCGGGTGGCCGCGGCGGTCCCGCGCGGCCAGACGTAGTCGTTTCCGACGACGTACCACCGTCGGAGCCGCAGCTCGGTGCGCAGCCAGCCGAGCGACGCGAGGATCTGATCGCCGGGTACCTCCCCGCTGCACAGCACACCGTCGCTGCGTTCGCCGCCTTCGTAGGCGGCGGAGTACACGTAGGGCACCCGTCCGCGGACGACCTTCGCGATGGCCTGGCGTGCGTTGGACAGGTGCCAGCCGGTGACGGCGTCGATGGCGTCGGCAGCGAGGAGGCCGCCGATCGTGCGCCCCACCATGTGCGGGTCCCCGCCTGCCTCGACATGGACGAAGCGCACCGATCGGCCGGCCACGCCCCCGGCGGCGTCGATCTCGGCCGCGGCCAACTCCGCCGCGGCCCGGCATTCGAGCCCGAATATGCCCGCTGGCCCCTTTCCGGGGAGTACAAGTGCTACACGGAAGTCGCGTGTCCTGGATACTGCACAGTCGAGGACATCGGCGGGTTCGGTCGCGTCGCGGTCAACCCCCGTGAGCGTACGCGGCGGCAAAGCAGCCTCCGAAGGAGTTGGGTCATGGACGCAGTCACCGACACATTGGCCTTCCTCAGGCAGGCGGCGCTGGTCACCCTGGATATCGAGGCAGCCCTCCGCGATACCGACCTCGGTGTCGACCACTGGCGGGCGCTTGCCTTCGTCGAAACCAGCCCGGGCTGCTCGATGGCCGAGGTGATCGACGCGCTCGTCATCCCACCGACGTCGGCGACCCGCACGATTGATGCGCTGGTCGAGATGGGCGCGGTGTTCAGGGCGCCTGCGCAACATGATCGCCGGCGGGTGACTCTGCGGTTGTCTGTCCACGGTGCCGCACTCCTCAGGAAGACCGAACCGGCGGTCCTCCGGATCAACCTGAAGTATGGACCGGACCTCGACGTCGTGCGCGACTGATCCGCGAATGACCGGAGACGGAGGTCGCATCGTCGGGCGGCTCCAGCGTTCCGGCCGGTGTTGCGGCCGGCCTGCCGGATCGCGGCACCGGCACCCGTCCGTGGTCAGTTTCCGCTGAACCCTTGACACCACGGGCGGCTGGAGTAGGTTCCCAATTACTCCCATTTGGGAGGATTCACGCCCGTGTGCGACGCGGATGGAGGGTGTCATGGCCATCTACCGGTACCGATGCGTAGCGCACGGGGTCATCGACCGTGACTATCCGATGGGATCGGCGCCTGCGCAGGCACGGTGCGACCGCTGTCCTGCGGACGCAAAGCGCATCTTCTCGGCACCGGCATTGGCGACGACGTCGCCGTTCGTGTCGATGGCCGTGGAGCGGCAAGCCCGTTCGGCGGAATCCCCGGATGTCGTGCGACGGCGCAACGACAGTTCGGGATCCGCCCGGCGAACCGACCCCCGAATCAGCAAGCTACCCAGGCCGTGACGGTGGATTCGCCCCCCGGTACCGGCGAATCCACCGCTCACCGAGATCAGTGAGGAGTCAGCTGTGCCCGACGTCATTTTTCCGGTCGATCAGTCGAAGCCCTTTCGGGAGCAGGAGCTCGTCGGTCACAACCGCTGGCACCCGGACATCCCCGCCGTGGCCACCGTTCGATCCGGTGACGTCTTCCGCGTCGAATCGAAGGAATGGTTCGACGGGACGATCGTCAACTCCGACAACGCCAACGACATCCGTGACTGCGACCTGTCGATGGTGCACCAGTTGTCCGGGCCCTTCGCCGTGGAAGGCGCGCAGCCCGGTGACCTGCTCATGGTGGACATCCTCGATGTCGGTCCGGTGCCGCAGCAGAGCGGGCCTGTCGCGGGGCAGGGCTGGGGGTACACCGGTGTGTTCGCCAAGGAGAACGGCGGCGGATTCCTCACCGATTGGTTTCCCCAGGCGTACAAGGCGATCTGGGATTTCACCGGCCAGAAGGCCACCAGCAGGCACATACCCGGTGTCGAGTTCACCGGCCTCATCCATCCGGGACTGATGGGGACGGCGCCGAGCGCAGCGCTGCTCAAGACGTGGAATGCGCGCGAAGCCGCTCTCATCGCGACCGACCCCGATCGGGTGCCGCCGTTGGCGCTGCCACCCCAGCCGCACAATGCCGTGCTCGGAAACGTCAGCGGTGCGGAGTACGACCGCATGGCCGCGGAAGCAGCACGGACCGCGCCGCCGCGCGAGAACGGCGGCAACCAGGACATCAAGAACCTGTCGAAGGGTAGTCGAATCTTCTATCCGGTCTTCGTTGACGGCGCGAAACTGTCTCTTGGGGATCTGCACTTCTCGCAGGGCGACGGCGAGATAACATTCTGTGGCGCAATAGAAATGGGTGGTTTCATCGACCTGCGCGTCGAGGTCATCAAGGGTGGTATGGAGACGTTCGGTGTCACCACGAACCCGATTTTCATGCCCGGTAACGTGGACCCGCGCTACAGCGAGTTCCTCACATTTGTGGGGTTCTCGGTCGACAGGAACGGTGAACAGCACTTCCTGGACACCACGCTCGCCTATCAAAACGCGTGCCTCAATGCGATCGAGTACCTGTCGAAGTTCGGCTGGACGCGTGAGCAGGCCTATCTGATCCTGGGCGCCGCTCCGGTTGAGGGACGCCTGTCGGGTGTCGTCGATGTACCGAATTCCTGTGCGACGCTGTATGTTCCGACGGCGATCTTCGATATCGACGTACGGCCGTCCGCGGGTTCGCCGCAGCGCATCGACCGCGGTCAATGCGCGGTCAGCAACTGATTCACACCCGTTCACCGACATCCGAGGAGGCTGCCATGCCCGCACCCACCGATGCCGAGTATTTCGAACTCGGCGACTTCACGCTCCAGAACGGCCAGACGCTGCGCGCGGCGAAGCTGGCGTACAAGACCTACGGCACGCTCAACGCCGACAAGAGCAATGTCATCGTCTACCCCACGTGGTACTCGGGGTGGCACACGGACAACGAATGGCTCATCGGCACCGACAAGGCGCTGAACCCGGACGAATGGTTCATCATCGTCCCGAACATGCTCGGCAACGGTCTGTCGTCGTCACCGTCGAACACCCCGCCGCCGTACGACCATGCCCGCTTCCCGTCGGTGACCTTCTACGACCAGGTCGAGGCACAGCACCAGCTGGTGACAGGGAAGTTCGGCATCTCACGGATTGCGCTCGTGACGGGCTGGTCGATGGGTGCGGGCCAGACCTACCAGTGGGCGGTCAGTCACCCCGACATGGTCGAGCGGGCGGCCCCGTTCTGCGGATCGAGCATCACCGCACCGCACAACAAGGTCTTTCTGGAGTCGCTGGAGGTCGCGCTCAGGGCCGACGCCGCGTGGGCCGACGGCGACTATCGCGCCGATTCCCCGCCGGTCAAGGGACTGAGGGCGTTCGCCCGGGTCTATTCGGGGTGGGGCTTCTCGCAGGCCTTCTATTGGGAGGAGGAGTGGCGCAAGCTCGGGTTCACCTCCTTCGACGACTTCCTGTACGGGTTCTGGGAGAACTTCTTCCGGGACGGCCGTGATCCGAACAATCTGATTGCGATGCTCCACACCTGGCACGGTGGAAACGTTGGGAACACACCGGGTTTCGGCGGCGACGTGGAAAAGGCACTGCGGTCGATCCGGTGTCCGTTGCTGGCGTTGCCCGCCGAGAAGGACCTCTACTTCCCGCCCGAGGACGAGGTGTGGGCCAGCCAGTTCATCGAACGCGGTGAAGTGCGTGTCATCCCGGGCATCTGGGGCCATTTCGCCGGCGGCGGCATCAACGACGTCGACACGGCGTTCATCGACAACGGAATTCATGAACTGCTGGCGAAACCCGGTCGCTCAGATCTGATGTGAAACGCTGACCGCCAGGTCGAAATCATCGGCCTCGGCGGCCCCGGCATCCCGACTGCCCTTTCCGGCGACGAAGCGGAACGGTCGACCCGTCGCGCGTGCCCCCACCCCCTCCAAGGAGACGTTCCATGTCCCAACGCGTTGTTTCGACGGTCGTGGTCGGCCTGCTCGCCGCTGTTTCCGTGGTCTTCACCGCCTACGTCGTCATCGTGCCGATCTGGGTGGTGTTCATTGCGTGGGCGTGCTTCTTCGCCGCGGGCGGTGGCGGCCAGGGCGCCAGGTCGACGCTCGTGATGGGTGCGGCCGGAATCATCAGCGCCACCCTCACTCTGATTGCCGGGGCGGCACTCGGCGGATCGGTGTGGGCGGTTGCCGCTTGTTGCATCGTCGGTGCCGGAGCGCTGGTCGCCATCGGACACTTCCCCCTGCTGTCCTTCACGCCTGCCGGCTTTCTGGGATTCGCGTCCACGGCGGGCACCATCGCGGCCACGCAGTCGTCGATCACCGATCCGGTGGCGTTCACCCACCCGAGCGTGCTCGTCGGCGTCGCGTTTGTCGTCGGCGTCGCGTTCGGCCTCACCTCGGAATACCTGCCGGCGAAACTGACGCCGGCGCGGTCGATCAGCGCATGAGGCGCGAGCCTCGCTGCGTGCGGCGTCAGAGCGCGCTGATCGTCCCGGACAGGTGCGGAAAGCCCTTGGTCAGGTGCCGAAGCGTCAGACCCCAGCCGTCCGCCGTCCGGTCGAGGTAGAGACCCGCCGTCGCGGGCAGCACCACCGGTTTGCCGAACTTCACCGAGTACCGCACCGCCGCGGGAAGCTGTCCTTCGATGTTGGCCAGAATTGCTGCCGCACTGAACATTCCGTGTGCAATCGGCGCCGGGAACCCGAACAATTTGGCGGCGATGCCGTTGACGTGGATCGGGTTGTGGTCGCCGCCGACGGCGGCGTAGCGCCGGATCCGGCCCGCGGTGATCCGCAGCACCGCGTTGGGCGGTCCCGGCTTGGGCTGTTTCTGCGGGGGCGGTTTGGGTTCGTCGGACAGGCTGGTGCGCTGCTGGTGCAGGAACGTCGTCACCTGGTGCCACGCGAGGTCGTTGCCGACGTTGACGTCGGTGACCAGATCCACCAGCAGTCCGCGCCGGTGCTCACGTAGGTTCTCGGCATGCACCCGCACCCCGACGGTGTCGGTGACCAGGATCGGCCGGTACTGCGTGATGTGGTTCTCCACGTGTACCGAACCCATTGCGGCGAAGGGGAAGTCGAATCCTGTCACCAGCGACATCACCGACGGGAAGGTGAGCGCGAACGGATACGTGAGCGGCACCGCGTCGCCGAATCGCAGGCCCGTCACGGCCGCGTACTCGGAGACGTTGGCCGGGTCGATCCCGACATCCTCGACGGTGAGCGTGCGCTCCGGCAGGTGGTCGCCACGCGGTACCAGCGGCAGTGCGCCTGCCGCCGCACGCAGCATGTTCGTCAGTCCGGACGGTTGCCCCACGGCGCCCACCCTACGCACCGAGCATGGCCTGGCCGCAGACCCGGATCGTATTGCCGGTGACGGCGTTGGAGGCCGGGCTGGCAAAGTAGGCGATGGTCTCGGCGACGTCGACCGGCAGGCCGCCCTGGTAGAGCGAGTTCAGTCGCCGGCCCACCTCGCGGGTGGCCAGCGGGATCGCCTCGGTCATTTTCGTCTCGATGAACCCGGGAGCCACGGCGTTGATGGTGATGCCCTTCCCGGCGAATACCGGTGCCAACGCGTCGGTCAGTCCGATCATGCCGGCCTTGGTGGTGGCGTAGTTGGTCTGCCCGCGGTTGCCCGCGATTCCCGCCATCGAGGACAGCCCGATGATCCGGCCGCCGTCGCCGAGGGTGCCGTTGTCTACCAGGCCCTCGGCAAGCCGTTGCGGTGCAAGGAGATTCACTGCGAGCACGGCGTCCCAGCGGGCTTCGTCCATATTGGCCAGCAGTTTGTCGCGGGTAATGCCGGCATTGTTGACCAGGATGTCGGCGCGCCCGCCGTGCTGCTCGCGCAGGTGGGCGGTGATGCGATCGACCGCGTCGTCCGCGGTGACGTCCAGGGCCAGCGCGGTGCCGCCGACGCGCGCCGCGGTTTCGTCGAGCGCCTCGGCGGCGCCGGGCACGTCGACCGCGACCACGGTGGCCCCGTCACGGGCGAACACCTCGGCGATGGTGGCGCCGATTCCGCGGGCGGCGCCCGTCACGACGGCGACCTTTCCTGTCAGCGGGGCATCCCAGTCGGCGGGAGGCGCCGAATCGGCCGCGCCCACGTGGAACACCTGCCCGTCGACGTAGGCCGACTTGGCCGACAGCAGGAACCGCATGGTCGATTCCAGGCCGGTGGCGGCGGGTTTGGCCGCCGCGGACAGATACACCAGCGACACCGTGGCGCCGCGACGCATCTCCTTGCCCAGGGACCGGGTGAATCCCTCGAGTGCGCGCTGCGCGATACGTTCGGACACGTCGGCCGTTTCTTCCGGGGTGGTGCCGATGACGACGATGCGCCCGGACGGGCCGAGGTTGCGCAGCAGCGGGGTGAAGAACTCGTAGAGGCCCTTGAGGCCGGCGGCGTCGGTGATGGCGGTGGCGTCGAATACCAGCCCGCCGAAGGTGTCCGCCCAGCGTCCGCCGAGGTTGTTGGAGACGAGGTCGTAGTCCTCGGCCAGCGCGGTGCGCAGAGGTTCGACGACGCGACCTGACCCGCCGATCAGCAGCGATCCGGCCAGCGGGGGGTCGCCGGGGCGGTAGCGGCGCAGTGTCTCGGGCTGGGGGATGCCGAATTGTTTGGCGATGAACGCACCCGGCGCCGAATGGACGAGTTGCGAGTACAGGTCGGTAGCCATACGACCGAACTTACTCCAGAGTAAGAACGGTGAGTAGTATGGGCCCATGGCTAACAGCAGCACCTCGCGGCGCGTCGCGGTTCTGGGCGGCAACAGGATCCCGTTCGCCCGCTCGGACGGCGCCTACGCCGGCGCCTCCAACCAGGACATGTTCACCGCCGCACTGGCCGGCCTGATCGAGCGGTTCGGCCTTGGCGGCGAACGTCTCGGGGCGGTGATCGGCGGTGCGGTGCTCAAACACAGCCGCGATTTCAACCTGATGCGTGAATGCGTACTCGGTAGTGCCCTGTCGTCGTACACACCGGCGTTCGACGTGCAGCAGGCGTGCGGAACGGGCCTGCAGGCCACCATCGCCGCGGCGGACGGCATCGCCGCGGGCCGTTTCGAGGTGGCCGCTGCCGGCGGGGTCGACACCACTTCGGACGCGCCGATCGCCTTCGGCGACGACCTGCGGCGGGTGCTGCTGGGCCTGCGCCGTTCGAAGTCCGCCGTGCAGCGGCTCAAACTGGTCGGCAAACTGCCCGCGGCGCTGGGAGTCGAGATCCCGGTCAACAGCGAACCGCGCACGGGCATGTCGATGGGCGAACATGCGGCGATCACGGCCAAGAAGATGGGCATCAAACGCGTCGACCAGGACGAACTCGCCGCGGCGAGCCATCGCAACATGGCCGCCGCCTACGATCGCGGCTTCTTCGACGACCTGATCAGCCCGTATCTGGGCCTGTACCGGGACAACAACGTGCGGCCGGATTCGTCGGCGGAGAAACTGGCCACCCTGCGGCCCGTGTTCGGGGTGAAGGGCGGCGACGCGACCATGACGGCCGGCAACTCCACCCCGCTGACCGACGGCGCGTCGGTGTCCCTGCTGGCCAGCGAGGAATGGGCGGCGCAGCGCTCGCTCGAGCCGCTGGCCTACTTCGTGGACGCGGAGACCGCGGCGGTGGACTACGTCAACGGTGACGACGGTCTGCTGATGGCGCCGACGTATGCGGTGCCGCGGTTGCTGGCGCGCAACGGGCTGACCCTGCAGGACTTCGACTTCTACGAGATCCACGAGGCGTTCGCGTCGGTGGTGCTGGCGCATCTGCAGGCTTGGGAGTCCGAGGAGTACTGCAAGGAGCGCCTCGGCCTGGACCGGGCGCTGGGAAGTATCGACAGGGCGAAACTGAACGTCAACGGGTCGTCGCTGGCGGCCGGGCATCCGTTCGCGGCGACCGGCGGCCGGATCGTCGCGCAGTTGGCCAAACAACTCCACGAGAAGAAAGATGCGACGGGCGCGCCGGTGCGCGGACTGATCTCCATCTGTGCCGCCGGTGGCCAGGGCGTCACCGCGATTCTGGAGGCGTGACGAAAAATTCTCGTGGGTGCTGTAACGCCCGCGGGAGGGCCGTCGATACATCGGATAGCTCCGTGTTGCCGTCTGACCCCCCGACCCGACGGCAACACGGGGCATCTTCATTCGGCGCAAAAAACCTCTGGTATCAACGCAGTTCGAGGCGTAACATCGAGCGCACGACGGGTTCGGGAGTGACTTATCCGAAGTGCCGGCAAGGGATGAAAGCCGGACGCGTGAGACAATACTGAGACGCACCCACATGTCCTCCCGAACCCGCCTTTATGCGTTCAGGGGTCTGTGATTCACCCCCGAGCCACGTGAAATCCCCGTCGCCGGAGCCCAGCGTGGTGCTGCGCAATTCGCCGTGAACGCAGCCGTTCCGCCGCTACCGTGAGCACCATGCGCACCAGCCTGATGATGTCCCTGGGTGCTCCGGCCGGACGGTCGCCGATCGATGTGTTCGTCGGCGACCTCGCCGAGGTGCACAGCGAGGGATTCGGCCGGGTGTGGGCGTCGCAGCTGCCCCACGAGCCCGACCTGCTGACGATCCTGGCCGTCGGGCTGCGCGAGGTGGACGGCATCGCAGTCGGTACTGGTGTGCTGCCGATCCAGAATCAGCATCCGATGTTGCTGGCGCAGCGGGCACTCACCCTGAGCCTGATCGGGCCGGGCCGGTTGGCCCTCGGACTGGGTCTGTCACACCGGCTGGTCACCGAGTCGATGTGGGGTGTTCCCTGGGACAAGCCGTTGCGCCGCATGCGGGAGTATCTCGACGGTCTGCAGCCGCTGCTGGGCGGTCAGAGTGCCGACGCCACCGGTGAGACCGTCTCGACCCGGGGTGCCCTCCAGATCCCGGGCGCACCGGCACCGCCGGTGTTCCTGGCCGCACTGGGGCCGCAGATGCTACGCCTGGCCGGCCGTCGCACCGACGGCACCGTGACGTGGATGACCGGCCCCACAACCCTCGCCGAGCATGCCATCCCCGTCCTGCGAGGTGCGGCGCAGGACGCCGGCCGGGCGCCGACGGCAGTCCAGGTGGTTGCCGCGCTGCCGGTTGCCGTCACCGACGACACTGCCGGGCTGCGCGCGCGGGCGGCCGAACAATTCGCGGTGTACGGCCGACTGCCGTCATACCGGGCCGTGCTGGACCGCGAAGGTTATCCGGGGCCCGAGGACGCGGCCGTCATCGGCGACGAGGACACGGTGGCCGGGCGCCTGGGGGAGTTACGCGATATCGGCGTCGACGAGTTCGTCGGCGCTGTGTTCGATCCGTCGCCGGAAGGGCGCGCAAGGACCCGGGCGCTCCTGCGCCGACTCGACTCCTGACACCCCCGCGCGCACCACTGCCCGCCGATATCCGACGTGGTGCGCGCGGCCGTGCCGCGAACCGTCCCTGAACCTGATTTCGGCGCGGGTCGGAGTTGCGCGGACGACCTCAGAAGGCCGCTTCGTCCAGCTCCATCACGTCGTTGTCGAGGTTCTCCACGACCTGGCGGGTGCTGGTCAGCAGCGGCAGGAAGTTCTTGGCGAAGAACGACGCCACGGCGATCTTGCCCTCGTAGAAGGAGGTGTCCGCACCGGCACCCGCGTCGAGTGCGGCGAGGGCGACGGCCGCCTGCTGCGCCAGCAGCCAGCCGATGATGAGGTCGCCGACGCTCATCAAGAAGCGCACCGAACCCAGGCCCACCTTGTAGATGCTGGCGGGGTCGTTCTGCGCTTCCATCAGGTAGCCGGTCAGTGTGGCCGCCATACCCTGCACGTCGGCCAGCGCGGTGGCCAGCAGTTCACGCTCCGCCTTGAGCCGGCCGTTGCCGGCCTCGTTGCGGACGAACTCCTCGATCTGCCCGGCGAGGTGGGCCAGCGCGGCACCCTTGTCGCGGACGATCTTGCGGAAGAAGAAGTCCTGCGCCTGGATGGCCGTCGTGCCCTCGTAGAGGGAGTCGATCTTGGCGTCGCGGATGTACTGCTCGACCGGGTAGTCCTGCAGGAAGCCGGAGCCGCCGAAGGTCTGCAGACTCTCCGTGAGCTTGGCGTACGCCTGCTCCGAGCCGACTCCCTTGACCACCGGCAGCAGCAGATCGTTGACCCGGGCCGCCAGGGCGGGGTCGACGTCGTGCAGCGCCCTGGCCACTGCGGCGTCCTGGTAGGTGGCGGTGAACAGATACAGTGCGCGCAGCCCCTCGGCGTAGGCCTTCTGCGTCATCAGGCTGCGGCGGACGTCGGGGTGGTGGGTGATGGTGACCCGTGGCGCGGTCTTGTCGGTCATCTGGGTCATGTCGGCGCCCTGGACGCGGCTCTTGGCGTATTCGAGCGCGTTGAGGTAGCCGGTCGACAGTGTTGCGATGGCCTTCGTGCCCACCATCATGCGGGCCTGCTCGATCACGTCGAACATCTGCGCGATGCCGTCGTGGACCTCGCCGACGAGCCAGCCTTTGGCTGGTACGCCGTGCTGACCCAGGGACAGCTCACAGGTGGCCGACACCTTGAGGCCCATCTTGTGTTCGACGTTGGTCACGTAGACGCCGTTGCGCTCGCCGGGCTCACCGGTCTCGGGGTCGAACAGGAACTTCGGCACGAAGAACAGGGACAGACCCTTGGTGCCCGGTCCTGCGCCCTCGGGGCGTGCCAGCACCAGGTGGAAGATGTTTTCGAACAGGTCCCCGGAGTCACCCGAGGTGATGAAGCGTTTGACGCCGTCGATGTGCCAGGAGCCGTCGTCCTGCTTGACGGCCTTGGTGCGGCCCGCACCCACGTCGGAGCCGGCGTCGGGTTCGGTCAACACCATCGTGGAGCCCCAGCCGCGTTCGGCGGCGAGCATGGCCCACTTCTTCTGCTCCTCGGTGCCGAGGTCGTAGAAGATGTTGGCGAAGCCGGCGCCGCCGGCGTACATCCACACGGCTGGGTTGGCGCCGAGGATGTGTTCGTGGATCGCCCACATGAGGGCCTTGGGCATCGGGGTGCCGCCGAGTTCCTCGTCCAGCCCGATCTTGTCCCAGCCGGCGTCGAGTACGGCGCGGACGGACTTCTTGAACGACTCCGGCAGCGTCACGGTGAACGTCTTGGGATCGAACGTCGGGGGGTTGCGATCGGCCTCGGCGAACGTTTCGGCGACCGGCCCCTCGGCCAGCCTGCTCATCTCGACGAGCATCTCGCGGGCGATATCGGCGTCGAGGTCGGTGTAGTCACCCTCGCCGAGGGCCTTGTCCACACCGAGCACCTCGAAGAGGTTAAAGACCTGGTCACGTACGTTGCTCTTGTAGTGGCTCACTGTTCCTCCTCGATGAGATCGCCACATCAGGTTGGGTACCGTCGCTAAGTTACCCACCAGTAACTGCGTCCGACTATACCGTTCAGTAACTTCAACGCCAACCCTCTCCGAGCAATTTCCACACGCTAACCAACCCAGCGGTTGATCGGAGGCTGATCAAACCCGTTGACACCCGTCTGACCTGCCCTTTTGGCCTAGTGTGATGGTGATCACCATAGATGGCCCTAGGGTGGGCGGATGCGGCGACTCGCGGTGTGGGGAACGGGAAATATGGGGTCGACGGCGATCCGGTCCGCGGTCGCGTTCCCGGGCCTGACGCTGACCGCCGTCATCACCTCGTCGCCGGACAAGGTGGGCCGCGACGCCGCGACATTCGCCGGCCTCGACACCCCCACGGGGGTCACCGCGACCGCCGATGCCGACGCGGCACTGGCAGACTGCGACGCGGTCGCCTACATGGCCTCCGGAGACATCCGTGCGCAGGAAGCACTCGGCGACATCGAACGCTGTCTCACCGCCGGTGCGCACGTGGTGACGCCCTCGCTGTACTCGCTGTACGACCCGGCGTCGGCGCCGGCGGAATGGGTGGAGCGTCTCGCAGGAGCCGCCGAGGCGGGCGGCGCGTCGCTGCTCGTCAGCGGTGTCGATCCCGGATGGGCCAACGACGCGCTGGCCGTCCTCGCGGCGGGGTTGTGCACCCGCATCCGCACCATCCGCTGCCAGGAGATCTTCGACTACTCGACATACGACCAGCCGCACGCGGTGCGGGTGCTGTGCGGATTCGGAGCGCCGATGGGGCCGGAGGATCCCGTCCCGATGATGCTGCTGCCGACGGTGCCGACCATGGTGTGGGGCGGCAATATCCGCCTCATCGGTCGCGGCCTCGGCCTGGCGATCGACGACATCACCGAAAGCGTGGAACGGCGGCCGCTCGCCGAATCGGTGGACACCGCGATGGGCCGTTTCGAGCGGGGCACCCAGGGCGCGTTCTGGCTGAAGATCATCGGCTGGGCAGACGGGCGGCAGCGCATCGTCATCGACCACATCACGCGCGTCGATCCGTCGTGTGCGCCGGACTGGCCGCAACCCGACGAAGGGGTGGGCGATCACCGCGTGATCGTCGACGGCGATCCCCAGTTGACGATCGTCACCCGCGCGGATGTGCCCGGCGGCACGCGCGCCGACGGCGGCAACACCACGGCCGTCAATCGGCTTCTCGGCGCCGTCGAGTGGCTGGCCACCCAGAAGCCGGGTATCTACGACGGCCTCGACGTTCCGATCCATCCACCGCTGCCGCCGGAGGTGGAGGCGCACCGCTGGTCGGATATCTGACGCGGATATCCGACGACGGCGGCCGCGGATTTCTGCTCACGACGATCGCGACGGTGGCCGGCGGCCGCGGGCCCGGCGATCATGGGCCCAGTGATCTCCGCGCGGGACGAACCCGCCCAGCGTGTGCGTTGTGGAGTGCGGACAGAGACGTGGCCGCCGCGCGCGGCCCCGTGTGAAGATGGATGTTGACATGGCCACCACGAACCTGAACCCGTCGAGCTTGCGGGAGGCCTTCGGGCACTTCCCGTCGGGGGTCGTCGCGATTGCGGCCGAAGTCGAGGGCACCCGCACCGGGCTGGCAGCCAGCACCTTCGTGCCGGTGTCGCTCGACCCGCCGCTGGTGTCGTTCTGCGTGCAGAACACCTCCGCGACGTGGCCGAAGCTGCGGGAGCTGCCCTATGTGGGTATCAGTGTGCTCGGTGAGTCACACGACGAGGCGGTGCGCACCCTCGCCGCCAAGACCGGTGACCGTTTCGCCGGGCTGCACACCGTGTCGACCGACAGCGGGGCGGTGTTCATCGACGGCACCAGCGTGTGGCTGGAGAGTTCGATCGAGCAGACCATACCGGCGGGGGACCACACCATCGTGATCCTGCGCGTCAGCAGCATCACCGTGCACCCCGACGTGGCGCCGATCGTCTTTCACCGCAGCACATTCCGCCGGCTGGGCGCCTGAGCGCAGCCGGCGGAGTCGCCGGATCAGGGGCGCTCGGCAAGCACCTCTCGGTAGCCCTTGATGCGCTGTTCGAGTTCTGTGGCATCGTCGGACCGGCCCTCCTTGCGGGCCAGGTCGGCGCGCGCGGACAGCTCACGTATCGCGGTGCGAATGTCGTTGACGCTCTGGGTTTGTCCCATGCTCACGGTGCTGCCTTTCGTCGTTGATTGGCCGCTTGCCCCGAGGGTACGCGCCTTCGGCGTCTTCGCGACGCACGCCGGTGAATCCGCCCGCGCGATTCGTCGCGGGCCGCGCTCACCCCAGGCGCGGACGGTTCAACGGCGGAACAGTTTGTTGCCGAGCCAGACCAGCGGATCGTACTTACGGTCGACGACCCGTTCCTTCATCGGAATCAGCGCGTTGTCGGTGATCTTGATGTGTTCGGGGCACACCTCGGTGCAGCACTTCGTGATGTTGCAATAGCCCAGGCCGAACTCCTCCTGCGCCATATCCCTGCGGTCGACGGTGTCCAGCGGATGCATGTCGAGTTCGGCGATGCGCATCAGATACCGCGGTCCGGCGAACGACTTCTTGTTCTCCTCGTGGTCGCGCACGACGTGACAGGTGTTCTGGCATAGGAAGCACTCGATGCACTTGCGGAACTCCTGGCTGCGCTCCACGTCGACCTGCTGCATGCGGTATTCGCCGGGCTGCAGGTCCTTGGGTGGCGTGAACGACGGGATCTCCCGCGCCTTCTCGTAGTTGAAGGACACGTCGGTGACGAGGTCACGCATGACCGGGAACGCCCGCAGCGGCGTGACGGTCACGGTCTCGGCGGGATCGAACGTCGACATCCGGGTCATGCACATCAACCGTGGCCTGCCGTTGATCTCGGCCGAACAGGATCCGCACTTTCCCGCCTTGCAGTTCCACCGCACCGCCAGATCGGGGGCCTGGGTGGCCTGGATGCGGTGGATGATGTCGAGGACCACCTCGCCCTCGCTGACCTCGACGGTGTAGTCCCGCAGGTCACCACCGGTCTCGTCACCGCGCCAGACCCGCATCCGCGCGTCGTACGTCCCTGTGCTCGCCATCAGCTTCTCCGTTCCGGGTGGCCGGCCAGTTCGGCGTCGGTGTAGTACTTCTCGAGCTCGCTGAGTTCGAAGAGCTCCAGCAGGTCGGGCCGCATCTGCAGCTGTGGTTCCGGCGTGACGGTGACGTCGGGAACGACGGGATCGCCGCCCTCGGCCCGGCACACCAGCAGGGTGTTGCGCCAGTCGGCGTCCATCTGCGGGTAGTCGTCGCGAGTGTGTCCGCCACGGCTTTCGGTGCGCTGCAGCGCGGCCTTGGCCACGCACTCGCTGACCAGCAGCATGTTGCGCAGATCGACGGCCAGATGCCAGCCCGGGTTGAACTGGCGGTGCCCCTCGACGGTGACGTTGTTCAGCCGGGTCTTCAGCTCCTCGAGCTTGGCCAGCGCCGCCTCGATCTCGTCGCGGGTCCGGATGATGCCGACGAGATCGTTCATCGACTGCTGCAGTTCGGTGTGCAGGGTGTAGGGGTTCTCCGCGCCGGGACGCTCGTCGAACGGCTCCAGCGCCATCCTGGCGGCGGCGTCCACCGCGTCCTCCGGAACCGATGGCCGGGTGGTGAGCGCGCGTACGTAGTCGGCCGCGCCCAGCCCCGCGCGGCGGCCGAACACCAGCAGGTCCGACAGGGAGTTGCCGCCGAGGCGGTTGCTGCCGTGCATCCCGCCCGAGCACTCACCCGCCGCGAACAGTCCGGGAGTTCTCGCCGCACCGGTGTCGGGGTCGACCTCGATGCCGCCCATCACGTAGTGGCAGGTCGGGCCGACCTCCATGGCGTCCTTGGTGATGTCGACCTCGGCCAGCTCCATGAACTGGTGGTACATCGACGGCAGCCGTTTCTTGATCTCCTCGACGGGGATGCGCGAGGCGATGTCGAGGTACACGCCGCCGTGTGGTGTGCCGCGGCCGGCCTTCACCTCGGAGTTGATCGCGCGGGCGACCTCGTCGCGGGGCAGCAGGTCAGGGGTGCGCCGCGCGGAGTCGTTGTCCTTGAGCCATTGGTCGGCCTCCTCTTCGGTCTCGGCGTACTGCCCTTTGAAGACCGAGGGGATGTAGTCGAACATGAACCGTTTGCCCTCGGAGTTCTTGAGCACTCCGCCGTCGCCGCGCACCCCCTCGGTGACCAGGATGCCCTTGACGCTCGGCGGCCAGACCATGCCGGTGGGGTGGAACTGGATGAACTCCATATTGATCAGCGTCGACCCGGCACGCAGTGCCAGGGCGTGCCCGTCGCCGGTGTACTCCCACGAGTTCGACGACACCTTGAACGATTTGCCGATGCCGCCGGTGGCCAGTACCACCGCGGGCGCCTCGAACAGGACGAAGCGGCCCGACTCCCGCCAATAGCCGAATGCCCCGGCCACCCGCTTCTGGCCGCCCGTCTCGTCGAGGATCAGCTCGGTGATGGTGCATTCGTGGAAGACCTTGATCCGCGCCTCGTAATCGCCGAGTTCGGCCATGTCCTCTTGCTGCAGCGAGACGATCTTCTGTTGCATCGTGCGGATGATCTCCAGGCCGGTGCGGTCACCGACGTGCGCCAGCCGCGGATAGGTGTGGCCGCCGAAGTTGCGCTGGCTGATGCGGCCGTCCTTGGTGCGGTCGAACAGTGCACCGTAGGTTTCCAGCTCCCACACCCGGTCGGGAGCCTCCTGCGCGTGCAGTTCAGCCATCCGCCAGTTGTTGAGGAATTTGCCGCCGCGCATGGTGTCGGCGTAGTGGACCTGCCAGGTGTCTTTCGGGTTGGCGTTTTTCATCGACGCGGCGCAGCCGCCCTCGGCCATCACCGTATGCGCCTTGCCGAACAGCGATTTGCACACCACGGCGACGCGCAGACCGCGTTCCCGGGCCTCGATCACCGCGCGCAGTCCGGCACCACCGGCACCGATGACGACCACGTCGTAGGGGTGCCGTTCCAGCTCAGCCATTGAACCTCATTCGTCTCTGCCGCGACGGTGCGTCGAAGCGTCGAATCGGATTGCTAACCAATGAATCTCAGATCGGAGATGGCGCCACTGGCCACCAGCATGATGTAGAAGTCGGTGAGCATGAGGGTGCCGAGGGTGATCCAGGCGAACAGCATGTGCCGGGTGTTGATCTTGGAAACCTGGGTCCAGATCCAGTACCGCACCGGGTGCTTGGAGAAATGTTTGAGCCGCCCGCCGGTCACGTGCCGGCATGAGTGACACGACAGGGTGTACACCCACAGCAGCGTCACGTTGACGACGAGAATCACGTTGCCCAGCCCGAATCCGAAGCCGCTGGGGGAGTGGAACGCGGCGATGGCGTCGTAGGTGTTGATCACCGAGATGATCGCCGCGATGTAGAAGAAGTAGCGATGCGCATTCTGCAGAATGAGCGGAAAGCGCTTCTCGCCAGTGTATTTCGCGTGTGGTTCGGCCACCGCGCACGCTGTCGGGGACTGCCACACCGACCGGTAGTAAGCCTTGCGGTAGTAGTAGCAGGTCAGCCGGAAAAGCAGGAGGAACGGAAGCGAGACCGCGGCGTACGGCAGCCACCACACGTCGGGGAGGAACTGGCCGAAGTGGCTGGCCTCGGGGATGCACCCGGTGCTGACGCATGGCGAGTAGAACGGCGTCAGATAGCCGTAGTCGGCGACGAAGTAGTTGTCCTGCATGAACGCGCGCACCGTCGCGTAGATGACGAAGGTGGCGAGTCCGAGGTTGGTCAGCAGCGGCGCCTGCCACCACCGGTCGGTGCGCAGCGTGCGCTGGGGAATCGCAGCGCGGGTAGACGAGAACACGCCCGTCGCTGGGCGGTCAGCGGTGGGTGCGCTCACGGCTCCCTTTCCTGTGGTCGGTCGAAGTCGTTGTCGGGCTGCTGCCGCCTCAGCTCAACGGGTATCTCGGTTCGTCAGCATCCGCTCATCGGATTCGTCCGCTCATCGCACGCCACCCAGGCCTTCGTCGTCCACGCCCTGCCAGAAATTGCTGTCGTACTGAGTGTCTGGAATGGCGATCTTCTCGGCGGTGTGCTGGTGACGGGTCAGCCCGCGGCCGAGTTCGAGCTCTTCGGCGTCGATGTCGAGGCGGTCGATGTCGTTGAGGATGCGTTCGGCGTCGTTGACGATGCGGCGCGTGGCCGGCGAGTCACCGTACTTCGATGCCAACGCCGCGACGCAGCGTCGCAGACCGCCGATCAGTTCGTGCAGTTCGGCGAATTCGGTGGTGCTGGACAAGTGACCTCCTCGGGCTGAAGGGTGTCATCGATCACAGTACGACAATCGATGCTATTCACATTATGAAGTCTGGCGTGACGCGGGTCACGTCGGGAACGGGAGGTTGACGTGGGATCCACCCAGGTTTTGCAGGATCGGGCGGCGGCGCTGCTGGCTTTGCACCAGCCCGGTAACCCGGTGATCCTGCCGACGGTGTGGGATGCGTGGTCGGCGAACTTGGCCGTCGACGCGGGCTTTTCCGCACTCACCGTGGGGAGCCATCCGGTGGCCGATTCGGTCGGCAAGGCCGACGGCGAGGGGATGGCGTTCGACGACCTGCTCGCGCGGGTCGCCCAGATCACCGCTGCCGTCGACGTCCCGGTGTCGGTCGACATCGAGTCGGGGTACGGCCAGGAGCCGGCTCGGCTCATCGACGGTCTGCTCGGCGTCGACGCGGTGGGGCTGAACATCGAGGACACGGTGCACGGCGAGGGTGGGCGGCTGCGGTCGTCGGCCGAGCACGCGGCACTGGTCGGCGGTCTGCGTACCGCGGCGGACGCCGCGGGTGTGCACGTCGTCGTCAACGCGCGTACCGACCTGTTCCTGAGGGAGGACGGTGGCGCGTCCGATCGGGTCGACCGCGCCGTGGCCCGGTTGAGCGAGGCGGCCCGCGCGGGTGCCGACGTGCTGTATCCGGTCGGGCGTCACGATCCGGACACGATGCGGCGGTTGGCGGACGAATTGCCGCTGCCCATCAACGCGATCGCGTTGCCGGACCAGGACGATCCGGCGTCGTTCGGCCCGTTGGGCGTCGCTCGCATCAGCTTCGGGCCGTTCCTGCAGCGTGCGCTGTCCGCGCGGGCCAACGAACTGCTTGGCCGCTGGATCTAGCGGGGGCTGTGGCGACGTCCTGCATCAGCCGGTGGTAGCGCGCACCGGTTCCAGCATGCGGTGGGGCAGTCGGAGCACCCGGCTGACGTGATCGTCGCGGCCGGTGCGGGGCCGCCGCGGCGGATGGACGACGAGGTGGTCGACCTCGGGTTGGTGTCCGCAGGTGTCGCAGGTTCCGTCGGGTTCGATCGTGCCGCCGCATTCGGCGTGCCGGAAGGTACGCCTCGTCGGCGTCTGCACGTAGTGCTCGTTGCCCCAGCTGATCAGCGACCAGATCGTGGGCCAGAGTCGGCGCCCCTTGTCGGTGAGGATGTATTCGTCGCGCCCGCCGGGCGTTGAAACTCGGGTCAGCACCCCCTCGGCGACCAGGAGGGTGAGCCGTTCGGTCAATACGGCTTTCGGGATGCCGAGATGCGCATGGAAATCGCCGAACCGGCGCACGCCGTAGAAGGCGTCCCGCAGGATCAGCAATGTCCAACGCTCGCCGACGATCTCGAGAGACCGCGCGATAGGGCAGCTCTCAGCTGTGTATACGCGGGGTAGTGGCATGGAACCCAGTGTCGCATCTTGCGAGTTCGGTCACCGAACCATAAAGTCGCAAGCGAACCACGGTTCATTGACTGAACCACCGGGAGGTTTCCGAGGAACGCTGCTCGGTCGCGCATCGGCGGGTGTCTCACGGGAGCGGTTGGCGGGACATCGTCGACGGCATCGCCGAACCGCGCGTGGTGTCCTTGATCCGTCGATTGAGACAGAGGTAGACGCATGACGACCCGGTCGCACGCCCACACGCACACGATGACGCGTATCGACATCGACACCGGCATCGAATTCGGGGAGTTCGTCGCCGCATTCGAGGCGGCGGCGCCGCGCGTCGACCTGGAGGCAGTACGGCGCCTGATCGCGGAGGGCGGCAATTGGGACGATGTGCGGACCGCGACCGCGGCCAACGCGCCGAACGGATTGATGATCTACGCGACGATCGACGCGACCGAATTGTTCGTGGTGGCCGGGCACTCCGGCAAGGCCATGGAGTACCTGCTGGGCAATCATGTGATCGCCGAGACGATGTACCGGCACGATGCGAAGGCCATGTTGTACGCGCCGCTGCGGGTGCTCATCCACAGCAACGGCGGCGGCGAGGCGGTGTTCACGATGGATCGGCCCGGTGACAGTTTCGCCAGCCTGGGCAATGGCGAGGTCAGCGCCGTGGGTGAGGATCTGAACCGTAAGGTCGCCGCCCTGCTCGGGGTGATCGGCGTCGACGCGGCGGACGCGTTCGGCGGGTAGCCGACGAATCCGGTGGGCACCCGCGGTGCCCACCGGATCTCATGTGTCGGGGTACTACTTACTTTCGATGGCGATGCGGCGTGCGCCTTCGGCCTCGGGCTTCTTGTGTGCCCCGGCGACCCGTACGGTCAGCACACCGGCGTCGTAGGACGCCGTCACATCGTCGCCGGTGACGTGCTCGGGCAGGGCGAACGACCGACGGAACGAGCCGTACCGCACCTCGCGGAGCGAACGGGCGGCGGCCCTACCATCGTTGTCGCCGTCCTTGTCCTCCCCGGCGGTGAACTCGTCGCGGCGTTCGCCGTGGATGACCAGGCGGCCGTCCGCGACCTCGACATTGACGTCCTCGGCCACGTCCACGCCCGGCAGCTCCACGCGGACCACCGCGTCGTCGCCGTCCCTGACGATCTCGGCGGCCGGATTGAAGCCTGCCGGCAGCGGCTTGAACCACTCGTCGGCGGCGGCCGGTCCGAAGAAGTCGCGGACCCAGCGGTCGGCGCTCCAGGCGGGACGAGCCCACAGTGTGACATTCCTGCTCATGAGAACTCCTCGTCTCTCGTTGTCCGACCGGCAGCCGCCGGTCCGTCACACAGATAAACTTGAGTCGACCACGCTAAAGTTCCGCCCGCCCGTTCGCCGTGAGTGAACGCGTCTTCACATGTCGTCATCACCGGAAGTGAGGACACTGTGATGGGCGCTTCACCTGAGGCGACATCGCGGCAATATCGGCTACCTAACCTCAGCCCATGTCGTCATTGAAGAACGTCGTGGTCGTCGGCCACGGCATGGTCGGGCACCGGTTCGTCGAGGCGTTACGGGCGCGCGACGCCGACGGGGTGTGGCGGGTGACGGTACTCGCCGAGGAAACCGACGCCGCCTACGACCGCGTCGGGCTGACCGGCTATACCGAGCATTGGGATCGCACCCTGATGGCACTGCCCGGTAACGGCTACAGCGGTGACGACCTCGTGGACCTGCGGTTGGGTGGCGCCGTCGTCGGTATCGACCGGGACGCCCGGCAGGTCAGCACCGCCGACGGCGGCCAGGTGGGTTACGACGCGCTGGTATTGGCCACCGGTTCGTACGCCTTCGTGCCTCCGGTGCCGGGTCACGACCTGCCGGACTGCCACGTCTACCGCACGCTGGACGACCTCGACGCCATCCACGGCGCCGTTCGGCGCGCGCTGGATGCCGGCCACACCAGCTCCGGGGTGGTAGTCGGCGGCGGTCTGCTCGGGCTGGAGGCGGCCAATGCGCTGCGCCGGTTCGGCATGCAACCCCATGTCGTCGAGATGGCGCCGCGCCTCATGGCCCAACAGCTCGACGAGGCGGGCGGCGCGCTGCTCGGCCGCATGATCTCCGACCTGGGTATTTCCGTGCACGTCGGGGTCGGCACCAAAGCCATCGACGCCACGTCCGACGGCCCGATGCAGGTCACGCTCAGCGACGGAACCGTGATCGACGCCGGAGTGGTGGTGTTCGCCGCCGGGGTGCGCCCGCGCGACGAGCTGGCGCGCGCTGCCGGCCTGGAGGTCGCCGAGCGCGGCGGCATCCTCACCGACTTATCCTGTGCTACCAAGGATCCCGCGATCTTCGCGGTCGGGGAGGTGGCCGCGATCGAGGGCCGCTGCTACGGGCTGGTGGCGCCGGGCTACACCAGTGCCGAAGTGGTCGCCGACCGGCTGCTGGGCGGGGCCGCGGAGTTCCCCGAGGCCGACATGTCGACCAAGCTCAAGCTGCTCGGGGTGGATGTCGCGAGCTTCGGCGACGCGATGGGCGTCACGCCGGACTGCCTGGAGGTCGTGGTCAACGACGCGGTCAATCAGACCTACGCCAAATTGGTGCTCTCCGACGACGCGACAACGCTGCTGGGCGGAATCCTGGTGGGCGACGCCTCCAGTTACGGTGTGCTGCGCCCGATGGTCGGCGAGCGCCTGCCCGGTGATCCGATGGCGCTGATCGCACCGTCGACGGGTGACGGCGCCGGTGGCCTCGGGGTGGGCGCATTGCCCGACGCGGCCCAGATCTGCTCGTGCAACAACGTCACCAAAGGTGATCTCACCGAGGCGATTGCGGGTGGCTGCTGCGACGTGCCCGCGCTGAAGGCGTGCACCAAGGCGGGCACGTCGTGCGGATCCTGTGTGCCGCTGCTCAAACAGCTGCTCGAGGCCCAGGGCGTCGAGCAGTCCAAGGCGCTGTGCGAACACTTCAGCCAGTCCCGCGCGGAGATGTTCGAGCTCATCTCGGCCACCTCGATCCGCACCTTCAGCGGGTTGATCACGCGGTTCGGCACCGGAAAGGGTTGCGACATCTGCAAACCCGTGGTTGCGTCGATCCTGGCGTCGACCAGCTCTGACCACATCCTCGACGGTGAGCAGGCATCGCTGCAGGATTCCAACGACCATTTCCTGGCCAACATCCAGAAGAACGGCAGTTATTCGGTCGTGCCGCGGGTGCCCGGCGGCGACATCACCCCCGAGCATCTGATCCTGATCGGTGAGATCGCCCGCGACTTCGGCCTGTACACGAAGATCACCGGCGGGCAGCGCATCGATATGTTCGGTGCCCGGGTAGACCAGCTGCCCGAGATCTGGCGCCGCTTGGTCGACGGCGGGATGGAGTCCGGCCACGCCTACGGCAAATCGCTCCGCACGGTGAAGAGTTGCGTCGGCAGCGACTGGTGCCGCTACGGCCAGCAGGATTCGGTGCAGATGGCCATCAACCTCGAACTGCGCTACCGCGGTCTGCGGGCCCCGCACAAGATCAAGATGGGTGTGTCGGGCTGCGCGCGGGAATGCGCCGAGGCCCGCGGCAAGGATGTCGGCGTCATCGCCACCGAAACCGGCTGGAACCTCTACGTCGGCGGCAACGGCGGGATGACACCCAGGCACGCCGAGCTGCTGGCCGGGGACCTCGACGACGAGACGCTGGTGAAGTACATCGACCGGTTCCTGATGTTCTACATCCGCACCGCCGACCGGTTGCAGCGCACGGCGCCGTGGGTGGAGGCCCTCGAGGGCGGTCTGGACCATCTGCGCGAGGTGGTCTGCAACGACTCGCTCGGGTTGGCCGCCGAATTCGAGGAGGCGATGGCCCGTCACGTAGACGGCTACGCCTGCGAATGGAAGGGCGTGCTGGACGATCCGGACAAGCTGTCGCGCTTCGTATCGTTCGTCAACGCACCCGAAACCCCTGATCCGACAATCCAATTCACCGAGAGCAACGGACGCAAGGTGCCCATCGGCATGCCCCGCTACCAGAAGGAGCAAGTATGACTCTCCTCGACGACCGTCGCGCCAGGGAGACCCAGGCCTGGACGGCGGCATGCCGCTACGACCGTCTGATCCCGTGCCGCGGTGTGGGTGTGCTGCTCGGCGACGGCACGCAGGTCGCCCTGTTCCGCCTCGACGACGGGTCGTTGCGCGCGGTGGGCAACATCGACCCGTTCTCCGGGTCGGCGGTGATGTCTCGCGGCATCGTCGGCGATCGCGGTGGGCGCGCGACCGTGCAGTCGCCGATCAAGAAGCAGGCGTTCTCACTCGACGACGGGGTGTGCCTCGACGACCCCGCGGTGTCGGTGCCGGTGTACGAGACGCGGGTGAGCGACGACGGCCTGGTGGAGGTCGGTCGGCCGCTCACGCCGTAACGAGCTGGCTCACAACGCCTGTAGCAGCCGCTGCTGGGTACAGGCCTCGGGGGACATCAGTTCGTCGCGGGTGCCGGCGCGCCAGAGTTCGATCGTCTGGATGAGCCAGTAGGCACCGAACTCGGCGATGAGGGCGGCCTCGGCGATCAGTACGGCGTGGTTGAAGCCGTCGAGCGTGCGGTGCAGCGTCACCGTCACCGCGAGGGTGAGCACCATCGCGACCGCGATCGCGTGGTAGAGCCGGTGATACACCGCCCGGTTCGGGCATTTGGCATCGTCCTGGCGGCCACTGAGAAACGCGGTGATGAACACCGTGACGATCATCGCCGCGAACATCAGCATCGCGGCGATCCCGTGCGCGTTGGCGGTGAACCAGTCGGGGGCGAAGATCAGCGTGGCCAGCCCGGCGGCGAAGATGAGCCGCTGTATCCATGTCGCGACCCTGCCCAGGGGGCTCATCGGTGTCGAGGTTCTGGTGCGCCGGTGCAGCCACCACGACGCGACCCGCGAGACGGCCAGCGCGATGACGACCGCCCACATATTGGCGCGAACGACGGCCCCGAGTTCGAGTTCGCCCGGCGCCAGGGCGGTTCCGCACTCCAGGACCGGGCGGGTGGTGGGCACCATCGCAACCACGAAGGCCAGCACCCCGGCCAGGTTGAGCAGGGCGTCCTCGGTGTCGGTGCTGCCGCGGTAGACGATGAACATGGCGCCGGTGGCGCATACGGAGGCGATGAAGACAGCGTGTGCAGAGGTGAAGTAGTAGGCGCTGATCGAGGTCTGCCAGCAGTCCGCCCGGATCCGTTCGAACAGCACCGCCGCCGTGAGCATGACGATCATGACCGGCATCCCGCCGCGCAGGTAGCGGTAGGTCTCCAACGCAACGTCGCGTTGTGTCATGGCGCGAGTATGGCACCGCCGGGCGACAGATTCGGGTGGACCGACACCCCGTCGGGGTCCCGTGGCGGTAGCCTTCGACGGGATCCACGTCGAGAAGGGGATCGCAATGAACCGGTTCACCAGGTTCGGGGTCACGGCGGTCTGCGGGATCGCCATGGTCACCGGTATCGAGATGCTCGGTGCCGCGGCCATGTCGACCACGCACAACGCCGATGTGTGCGCCAACGTCGGCGGCAGGCGCGTCTCGGTGAGCGGATGCGGCAACATCGCCGACGCCGTCGCGCCGTGGGTGCCACCGCCCGCGGAGTACGCGCCGCTGCCGGAGGATTACGTCGCACCTCCTCCGCCACCGCCGCCGCCACTGCCCAACGTCAACGTGTGCGCGAATGTCGGCAGACGGATCAGCGTGAGCGGCTGTATCTAACGGCCGGCGGGTACGGGAAGCCGGGCGCGGCGGAACCTGGCCGCGACCAGGCGGACGGTGCCGGGGTGTAACCCCAGCGGTTCGGTGACGATGTCGGCGCCGCTGGCGCGCAGCCGGTCCTGGAACAGGCCGTCGGACAACAGGTACGACGCCACGACGATCCGTTGCGCACCGCCACGACGCAACGTCTCGACTGCGTCGGCGACGCGTGGGGTGCCGGTGGCGGCGAACGCCAGTTCGACGCGGGCGCCGGTCATGGCCGATAGCCAGGTCGCGGTGGTGTGCAGGTCACGCCGCGCACCGGGGTCGGACGTGCCCGCCGCGGCGAGAACCACCGAATCGCCGGGGCGCCAACCGGATTCGATGAGCCGATCGGTGAGCACACGGATCATCTGCGGGTCCGGTCCCAGCGCGTCCGCCACGGCTACGTCGGGGTGGCCGCTGGCCGCGACGTGCGCAGGGATGTCCACACCGACGTGGTAGCCGCGGGACAGGAAGGCGGGCACCACGATCGCGGGGCGGTCGTGCAGTGTCGCCAGCACTGCGCTGGGCGTAGGTCCGAGCACGTCGACGAATGCGACGTGCACCGGTTCTCCGGCCTGGCGGGCGACCCGGCGCGCGAGATCGCCGATCAGCGCGACGCCCTGCTGTTTGCGGGTGCCGTGGGCAACCAGGAGCAGGCTCACTGTGTCACCGCCATATCGTCGTCGACGGGCAGGCGGTAGCCCCGTTTGACGACGGTCGCGACGATGTTCTTGTCTCCCAACGCGGTGCGCAGCCGCAGCACCGCGGTCTCCACGGCGTGGGTGTCGGTGCCGCAGCCCGGCAGCGCGCCGAGCAGGTCGGACCGCGACACCACGGCTCCGGGCCGATGGGCCAGCGCCCGGATCGTCGCCATCGCCGCGGGGGACAGCGCCTTGACGGAGCCGTCGACGAGGACGCAGGTGCCCCGGATCTCCAGCAGATGTCCGGCCACCCGCAAGGTGCGGGACTGCAGGAGCGGCAGTTCGTCGGTGATGTGACGGGCCAGCGCACCCAGCCGCATCCGTTCCGGCGCCGAGGTCGGCACGCCGACCCGCACCAGTGGTCGCGCGGTCACCGGTCCGACGCACATGGCGTGCACAGAGGTGCGCATCGCGGCGAGCACCCGGTCGGCGATGCCCATCTGGCCGGCACGCATGAGCACCGAGGCCACCGCGGGTGCCGACGTGAAGCTCACGGCGTCGAACTTCTCCTCGGCGATCCCCGCCACCAGCTGGTCGAACTCGCCGTCGCGCGGGGCGGGATGCCAGCGATAGACCCGGATCGGCACCACTTCGGCGCCGGCGGCCTCCAGTTCGCCGACGAACTCCGGGAACGGATCCCATTCGTCGGTCGCCCCGTGTAATTGGACGGCGATGCGCTGTCCGGAGATGCCGCCGTCGCGCAGGTAGTGCAGCACCTCGCGGGACGACTCGGACTCCGGGGACCACTCCTCGGGCAGGCCGGCGGCGCGCAGCGCGCCGGTCGCCTTGGGCCCGCGGGAGACCACCCGCGCCTTGCCCAGTGCGCCGAGAAGGTCGTTGGCCAGACCCCACCCGTCCGCGGCGGCCACCCAGCCGCGGAAGCCGATGCCGGTGGTGGCGACGACAATGTCGGGCGGGGTGTCGATCAGTGCGGCGCTGTGTGCCCGCAGTTCGTCGTCGTCGGGCAGCGGGACCATTTCGATGGCCGCGGCGCTGGTCACGGTGGCGCCGCGCCGGCGAAGGAGCGCGCTCAGCTCGTCGGCCCTGCGGGCGGAGGTCACTGCGACCCGAAACCCCGTGAGCGGCGCCCAGTCGGGCTCACTCATGTGTCTTTTGTATGCATGTCGTGTGTCCATCTCGTTAAGCGCCTGTTGCGGCGGGATGTAGCTGCGCGAATGGGCTGGTCGCGGCATTGACACGACGGTATGCGGGCTTTGTTGCCCGCACGCTGCACGCGGTGACTCGGTCGTGAACTTCCGCTCACCCGGCCGGGGTCGGCGTTGTGAGGCGGCCCGTCACCACACGTCGCCGGCGCGCCAATCACAGGTGATCCCAGCGCTGGTGTCGACGTCGACGGCGACGGGCAGCACGAACAACGCCGCGTCGTCGTCGGGTGTTCGGGTCAGCCCGTCGGGTGCCAGCACCGACGTCTGTCCCCGCCACGGCAGCCAGCCGCGGCTGGTGTACAGGTGGCGACCGGAGTCCGACGAACTCAGCGCGCCGAGCTGGTAGGCGCCGCGCACCACCTGCTCCACCGCGTCCATGAGCGCGCCGGCAAGGCCCTGCCCCCGCCAGTCCTCGCGCACCGCCACGCCCTCGACGTAGCCGCAGCGCAGCGCGGCGTCACGGTGGAGCAACCGGCGCTGGACCACCGCGGCATGACCGATGAGCGCACCGTGCTGCACGATCAGGGCGTGCATACCGCCGAGGGCATGCTCCCAGTCGGTGTCGGTGTAGTCCCCGGCGAACGCCTCGATGACCATGCGGCGTGCACCGTCCCGGGTCTCGTTGTCGAGGTCGGAGGTATGAACCAGGCGCGCGGTGTGGACGGCGCGGGCGCGTTGGGCACCGGAGGCGCCGCGGACGTGAGGAGCACCGACATCCTGGTAGTGCACACTGTCGTTCTACCAGTGTGCGGCGGTTTTGACATCCGTCCGCCGATCGGCGGTCGGGTCAGAACTCGCTGTCGAACGGCCGGCGGGGCCGTGACCAGTGCAGCCGCACCGTCTGGCCCGGACGGATCTGGGCGACCTTGTCGATATCGTCGTCGGTGAGCACCCCGATGACCGGATAGCCGCCGGTGACGGGATGGTCGGGTCCGAGGATCACCGGGAATCCGTTGGGCGGGACCTGGATCGCCCCGCGGGTGGCGCCTTCGCTGGGCAGCTGACGGTCGGGCCAGCGGTATTCGAGCGGCATTCCGACGAGCCGCATACCCACCCGGTCGCTGTGGTTGGTGACCTGCCAGTTGGTGCGCACCAGGACGTCGGGATCGGTGAACCAGTCGTCCCGGGGCCCGGGTACCACGTGTAGTTCGAGCACGTTCTTCTCGATGGCGGCGACCGGCGCCTGATCCAGCTCGGGGAACGACCCGGTGTGTGCGCCGACGGGTAGGACGTCCCCGGCGCGCAGGGGTGTGGGTCCGATCGCCGACATCACGTCGTAGCTGCGGGAGCCGAGCACCGGTTCGACGTCGATGCCGCCGCGTACGGCCAGGTAGCTGCGCAGCCCGGCGTGCGGGGCGCCCATCGAGATCACATCGCCCTGTCGGGCGTAGTGAATGCTGTTGGTGCCGAACGGAACTCCGTTGACTGCGGGGTTCGTGTCGGCACCCGTCACGGCGATCGCGACGTCGCCGCCGCGAACCCGCGCCGAGAATCCCCCGAACGTCACCTCGACGGTGGCCAGATCCCCGGTGTTGGCGACGAGCCGGTTGGCCAGTTCGTGGGAGCGCCGGTCGGCGGCGCCGGAGCGGGTGACCCCCATGTGAGCAAGGCCCGGCCGGCCCAGGTCCTCCACGAGCGCCAGCGGCCCGGTGCGCAGCACCTCCAGTTCCGGCGCTGTGGTCGTCGATCGAGTGGTCATGACGTCCTCCTCACACGGCCCGGAACTGAACCCACATGCCGGGCGTCAGCAATGCGGGCTGCTCCCGGCCAACGTCCCACATCACGGCGTCGGTGTGGCCGATGAGTTGCCAACCGCCGGGTGATTCACGCGGGTAGACACCGCTGAACTCACCGGCGAGGCCCACGGCGCCGGGGGGCACCTTGGTGCGGGGTTCGGCTCGGCGCGGTACGTGCAGACGCTCGTCACCGCCCACGAGGTAGGCGAATCCCGGTGCGAAGCCGCAGAACCCGACCCGCCACAGGGTGCCGGTGTGTGCCGCGATCACCTGGGCGGCGTCGAGTCCGGTCAGGCGCGCGACCTCGCGCAGATCCGCACCGTCGTACACGACGTCGATGGTGATGTCGGCATGGCGGCCGTCGGGGTGCCCGGAGATCGCTTCCGGATCGAGCCGCAGCGCGGCCAGTCGTTGCCTCGTCGGCGCCCGGTAGCGCGGGTCGGCGAGCTTCACCAGAACGGTGACCGACGCCGGGACGATGTCGAGCACGCCCGGCAGGTGGGCCGCGCGGATGGCATCTGCCCACGCCAATACTTCGGCGTTGCTGTCGAACTCGAGCAGCAACGCCAGGTCGCCGTAGTCTCGGACCTTCCCGGCGACCATGGAATCCGTTGTCACGGTCATGTGCCAAAGCTACCCGCGAGTAAGGTCGCTGACGACACCTTTGTGAGGTTTGCCAGAGCTGCCTTACCGAAGGCTCAGGACCTTATCGATCGCTCAGAGGGCGGCCTGGTAGGTGGGTTCGCGGCGTTTGATGACCGCGATGACCCGGTAGGTGATCGGCAGCATGATCACCTCGACGGCGGTCTTGTACACCCAGCCCAGCGCGGTGTAGGTGACGAAGTCGCCGAAGGAGCTGATCCCGATCGCTCCGGCGGCGATGCTGCAGAACACCAGGGTGTCGCCGAGCTGGCCCGCGAACGTCGAACCGATCAGGCGGGCCCACAGGTGCTTCTCCTTGGTGCGCTCCTTGATGGCCACCACCACCCAGGCGTTGATGGTCTGGCCGACGATGAATCCCGCCAGCCCCGCCACGATCAGCTGGGTGTAGGCGTGCACGATGTTCTCGAAGTGTGCCTGGTTGGTGTAGAAGTCGGCGGCCGGGAGATAGATCGTCACCCAGAATGCCAGGGCGGCAAGCGCATTCATCGAGAACCCGAGGAAGATCGCGCGCCGGGCGGCCTTGAATCCGTACACCTCCGACAGCACGTCGCCGATCACGTAGGTGAGCGGGAACACGATGAATCCGCCGTCGGTGATGATCGACCAGTCTCCGATGACGGGGCCGAACGCGACGCCCTTGGTGGCGGTGACGTTGGAGATGATCACCAGCGCCGTGAACACCGCGACCAGCACCGGATAATAGGCGGAGCCGACTTGAGCGAAGGTGGCGCGCGTCTCTGTGGTGTCGGTCGTCTCGCTGGTCACCCCGACATCTTGTCAGGCAAGCGCGGCGGTGATGCGGGGCGGCAGCTGGTCGGCGACCACCGGGTAGGACAGCGGGGAGGCGAAGGCGATGGCCCCGGCCAGATCCTTGCCGGTGAAGATGTTTCGCCGCTCGGCGGTGGCGCGTAGCTGCGCGATCGTGGGGTCGGCGGCGAGCGCGGCCTGCTCCTCGTCGCTTTCGGTGGCCCAGATGAGGACATCGGCGGTGTCGAGGACGGATACGGCTTCGCTGCGGGGGATCAGGGCGCGGCCGTCGCGGTCGAAGTTGTCGATGCTGTCGGGGATGACCAATCCCATCTGGGTGAGGAAGTCGGTTCGCCAGCCCGCGGGGGTGACGTGCACGCTGTCCCGGTAGAAGGTGCCCCCCAGCAGCAGCACCTTCGTCCCGTTGAAGTGCGGATTGTCTTTGCCGGCGGTGACGAACTTCGCGTCGACCCGGTCGATGAGGTCCTTCATCCGGTCGCCGTTGAACACCGCCTGTCCGATGGTGGTGGCCTGATCCTTCCAGGGTTCGAAGAAGGCGTCCTGTCCGGATTGGGCGACGGTCGGCGCGATCGCCGACAGCGCGGCGTAGGTGGCGGCGTCCAGTCCCGCATCGGTGGCGATGACGAGGTCGGGTTTGAGGGCGGCGATCTGCTCGACCTGGATCCCGTCGGCGAGGCTCAGCACGGTGGGCTGGGCGCCGCCGAGTGCCGGCTGGGCCCAGGGCCACACGCCGAACGGTTGGCCCCCGAACCACTCGGTGACGGCGACGGGTACGACGCCCAGCGCCAGCAGGTCGTCCTGCCCGGTGAAGCCGGCGCTGACGACGCGGTGCGGCGGTGCGGGGATCCTGGTCTCGCCGAACACATGGGTGACGGTGACGGAGCCGTCGTCGGCCACCGTTCCGGGCTTCTCCGATCCGCAGGCGGTGACCAGGCCCGCGGCCGCGGCCATCGTGAGGAAGCCGCGCCGGGTCAGTGCCGTGTGCACGCGCCGAGCGTAGCGCCAACTTTCCCGGAAGCCGCCGAGCAACACCGGCGCCGGCACGAGCGCCGCGACGATGCGGCGCGCGTCGCGGTCCGGTGACGGGGCGAGGCGGGGCGGACTAATCGTCGATAGCGCCAATTGCCGCAGACGGCGGATTATGCTCCGGGCCATACGGATACTGCGGAGCGCGGGGAGGTAGCCGTGACGACATCGTGGCGCCGCGAGACGCGGGGAGGTGGCGTTGCGGCGTCGTGCCGTGTCGGTGTGAATGTGATTGGTACTGAGACGAATACGGTCGGGGTGTCGGGATCGGCCCGGGCCGCCCGACACTGGGCGGAGGTACGACGGCGGTGCGCCGGGCCGGCCAGTCAACCGCCCCCGGGGGCGGCGGGGTCACGATGAGCACGCAGAATCATCGATTGTCCGAATGGGAAGGGATCACCATGTCGTGGTTGATGTCGTCGTCGACCGTCTCTGTTCACCGCGCCCTGCTCGGGGCCCTCGGTGCCGTCGCCGCTGTGCCGGCGCTCCTTGTGGGAGCAGCTGGGGTGGCCTCGGCCCAACCGCCCCCGCCGAACTGCACCGCGGCCGACCTCGCGGGTGTTTCGGCGGGTGTTTCGGCCGCGACATCGGTGTATCTGTTCACCCATCCGGACGTGAACGCGTTCTTCACGACCCTGCAGGGCCGGCCCCAGGACGAGATCCGCGCGGCGGTAGCCGATTACGCCGAGGCGAATCCTGAGGTGAAAGCCGAGCTGCAGGGTATTCGTCAGCCGTTGGTCGACTTCCGTAACCGCTGCGGTTAGACCGGTTCCGGCAGTGGGGCCGCGCGCCGCGGCCCGACGGATCCGGTGCGTTCCCCCGTTTCGGGGAGTGTGGCGGCGGGCACTCTACCGCCAGGCCGAACGCGGAACGTACCGGAGGGGTCGAGATGCCCAACGCATCGATCAAGAACGAGAAGCTGTACGAAGACCTTCGCGAGGAAGGCAATTCGAAGGAGAAGTCTGCGCGCATCGCCAACGCCGCGGCGGCCCGCGGCGCCTCGGCGGTGGGTCGCAAGGGCGGTCGGTCGGGGTCCTACGACGGCTGGACCGTGGCGGATCTGCGCGCCCGGGCCAAGGAACTCGGTATGTCGGGCTACTCCCGGATGAGCAAGGACGCGTTGATCTCCATGCTGCGAAACCACTGAGGAGAGTCCGTGAGCCGAGCCACGAAAGCCATGTACGTGCCGTTGTCGATAGTCACCAGCGCGGTCGGCGGGATGCTGGCCACCGCGATGTTCGGCCAGATCTGGAAACGTGTCGACGACAGTGGCGAGGGTCCGCCCGATCCGAAGGATCTCAATCGTTCGGCGGCGACGGCGTTCGCCGGCGCCGCCCTGCAGGGCCTGGTGTTCGGGCTGGTGCGGGCGGCGATCGACCGGGCGGGCGCGCGCGGCTATCAGGCCGTCACGAACGAATCGCCGATCTGACGCTTGCGCCGCGATCCGTCTGCGTCACGTCACGACCAGGGCGGCGCCGAGGGCGATCATCATGACGGCGATACCTGCGTCGAGGATTCGCCATGTCCTGGGGTTGGCGAACAGTCCGGCCAGCCGGCGCGCGCCGAGACCCAGGCTGACGAACCACACGGTGCTGGCCGTGACGGCGCCGACGCCGAACAACCAGCGTTCGTCGCGGTGCTCGTTGGCCAGTGCGCCGAGCAGGATCACGGTGTCGAGATAGACGTGTGGGTTGAGCCATGTCATGGCGATACACGTCACGAGGACCTCGGCCAGCCGGGCGGGTGTCTTCTCCGAGGGTGTCAGCGTGGACGGCCGCCAGGCGCGGCGTGCCGCGAGCAGCCCGTAGCCGATGAGGAATGTCGCGCCGCCGATCGTGGCGATATCCAGTGCGGTTGGGTGGGCGGCGATGAGCGCGCCGACGCCGGCGATGCCCGCGGTGATGAGGATGACGTCGCTGACCGTGCACACCGCGATCACCGCGCCGACGTGCTGACGCAGGATGCCCTGGCGCAGCACGAACGCGTTCTGTGCGCCGATGGCCGCGATGAGTGTGAATGCGGACAGGAATCCCAGGATCAGGGGCGAGGTCATGCAAATGACGGTAGGGCGCGGCGCGGAATCAGTACAGCTAACTATTCTTTGTATGCATTAGAAATGCTAATCCAACAGGACCTGACACGGACCAGCGACATCCACCGCCCGTCGACGGTGATTGTCACGTGCCGGGTGGACAGCCGACCGATGGGTGACGCGTGACGCGGATCGTCGTCTCAACCTGACCGGCTGTCACGCCGGGCTTGGCGGCGTGCCCCGGAAGCTTTGGTCGATGCCTCGCGCTTCTTGCGGCCGGGGGAATCCCTGGTGGTGTCTTTGCGCACCCGCGGTGTCACACCACTCGTCCGCGGTGCGCTGACCACGGGGGCCGGTGCCGCGGCGCTACCGCCGCGTGCCAGGGCAAGTCGTTCTTCCTTTAGCTCACGCGCACTTTGGCGTGCCGCAGCGCTCAACTGGCGGCTGACCCGGGCAAGGGCCTCTTCGAATACCTCGGCGCGTGCCGCATTGCGCTGATTACCCGCCCGGGCGGCGCCCCGTGCCCCCTTCGCCGGAACACGCGCCGCAGCTTGACGGCGGTACACGCCGACGTGCTTGTTCCGCGCGCGCCGAACCCGGGCATGGAGATCAAGCAGCGCGTCTTCATCCAGTTCGCCGAGTTCGGCGGGCTCGGTGGCGCGGACGAGCAAAAGGTCTGGCTCGCTCAGCGAGTCGAGCAGTCTTGGTGAGGCCATTGGGCGATCTTAGACAGCAAACCGGCGACAGGTCCCGAATCGAAACCGCAAGTGCGGAGTGTAATCGGAAGGGGTTATCCCGATACAGCTTTCGCACGCCATCGCTCCGAACCACAGCACCGACCCGAAGACCGAATCTGCGGGAGGTCAGGCCGGTTGCGCCACCCGATCGGGTGCCTGACGCATCCGCACCGCGTCGCGGCCCGGCGGCACTCCGAACAACCGCCGGTACTCCCGGTTGAACTGGGATGGACTGTCGTAGCCGACGGCATGGCCGACACCGGCGACGTCACCGCTGTGAGACAGCAGTAGCGAGCGGGCGTTCTGGAGCCGAATGCACTTCTGGAACTGCAGCGGCGTCATGGCGGTGATCGTGCGGAAGTGACGGTGGAATGCCGACGCGCTCATTCCCGCCATCCGGGCGAGATCGTCGATCCGGACCGGTTCTGCGTAGTTGTCGCGAACCCAGCCGATCGCGCGGCTGACATGGGAGAGATTGCTGTCGGCCAAACCGATCTGCCGCAGTGCGGCACCCTGCGGGCCGGTGAGGCAACGCCACAGGATCTCTTTGATGACCAACGGTGCGAGCACCGCGATGTCCTGGGGCCGGTCAAGAAGGCGGAGCAGCCGGACCACGGCGTCCAGGAGATCCTCGTCGGCATCGGCGGTCGTGACGGCGGAATCGTTTTCCCTTCCCCGCCAACGGTATTCAATCGGCGCCTGCAGCATCAACGCGGCGATCTCGGAGGGTTGCAGTACCAGCCCGAGCCCGCGTGCCGGCGTGGTGGCGCTGGTGTCGATGTAGTGGCCGGTGACGGGCACGGTCGCGGTGACGACCAGACACTGCCCGGCGCGGTATTCGTAGGTGCGATCGCCGAGTGACAGACACTTGCCGCCGCTGGCCATGACGACCAGCAGTGGTTCGGTGAGCGTGTAGTCCGGCGTTGCCGAATCTGCCGTCACCTTCGACAGCGCCAATCCCTCGACGGGCGTGTGCAGGTCCGCCCGGGCGTGCCGATCGATAATTCGGCTCATCTCGGCAAGAATTCCGGCGCGCGATGTCATGCGACGATACTCGCGTAGTAGGCAGGATCGTGCAAGAGGTGGCGTGGATCGGTCTACCTTGCGCAGGGCCACGCGGGTTGACTGAAGACAACCAGTTCGACTCCACGAAAGGCGATTACATGTCACTCCAGAACTACGTCACCCTCGGCCGATCCGGACTCCGGGTCAGCCCGTTCGCGCTCGGTGCGATGACTTTCGGCAATGATCCCGGCGGTGCCGGCACGACGGTCGAGGAATCCGAGCGGATCCTGTCCACCTACCTCGACCTGGGTGGGAACTTCATCGACACGGCGAACTTCTACACCAATGGTCATTCCGAGAAGATCCTCGGCGATTACTTCGCCGCGCGCCCCGGCCGGCGCGACCGGGTGGTGCTGGCGTCGAAGTTCTTCGCGAACATGCACCCGGGTGATCCCAACGGTGGCGGGGCCGGACGCTCGTCGATCCGCGCGCAACTGCGTGAGACCCTGCGCCGCCTCAACACCGACTATCTGGATCTGTACTGGCTGCACAACTGGGACCGTCACACGCCGATCGAGGAGACCATGTCCGCCCTGGACGATCTGGTCCGCGCCGGCACGATCCGCTACATCGGATTCTCCAACACCCCGGCCTGGGTGACGGCGCAAGCACAGACCACCGCGGTGTTGAAGGGATGGACACCGCTGGTCGCACTGCAGGTCGAATACTCGCTGCTCGCTCGCACCGTCGAAGGCGAGGTGGCACCGCTGGCCCGCGACGCGGGGATGGCGCTGACCCCGTGGAGTCCGCTGAAGAACGGCTTTCTGTCCGGTAAGTACCGTCGCGGTGCGGCGGTCACCGATTCGGCGCGGGCGGACTTCGTCGGCGGCCCCACCGACGACCAGTTCCGGGTCATCGAAGCCGTCGCCAAGGTCGCCGCCGATGTGGGCGCCTCGCCCGCCGCCGTCTCGTTGGCATGGCTGCGATCGCGGCCGGGCACGGTCGTCCCCATCGTCGGCGCCAGGCGTCTGGAGCATCTGACGGCCAACCTGGAGGGTCTCGACGTGACGCTGTCCGACGACGACACCGCACTGCTGGACGAGGTGTCGGCCCCGGAACTGAACTACCCGGCGTCGATGAACGGATCGGTGCGTTCGATGCTGCAGTTCGCCGGCACGACGGTCGACGGCGAGTCCTCCGCGGTGTATCCGCCGCTGCTGGCCAGCGACGTTCGTTACTGACGACGGTGTCGCCGTGGGCGGGGCACCGGTCGACGACCGTTGTGTCAATCCTCTGGCGGGTCTGACGGCCCGGTCAGCTGATCGGTGAATCGCCGCAGCGCGTCGGCGAATGCACTCGCCTCGGCTTCGTCCCAGCCCGAGAGGATCTCGCCGACGGCGACCCCGAGTTCGGCGCGCATACGGGCGACTGCGGCGATACCCGCCGCGGTGAGTGTCAACTGGGTGGCGCGCCCATCGCCGGGATCGGCCCGACGCTCGATGAGCCCCGCCTCTTCGAGTTTCGACGCGTACCGGGTTGTCGCCGAGCGGTCCAGGCCGATCGCGAGCGCCAACCGTGTCGCCGTGGTCGGTCCGAGGCGGTCGACGCCGGAAAGGACCGGGTACGTCGTCACGTCCACGCCGGTGATTCCGTGTGTCACCCGCCGATAGAGGTGTTGGCGGGTGCTGCGGAGCAGCAGCCGGCCGAGTTGCGCGGCCACTCGCTCCCCGGAGGATGTCACGTCCGACACTATATGTGACGTTTGCACGCTTCCGGAGTATCGTCAGGGATGCGTGCAAATGGCCCGCAAAAGATTGTGAAGGGTGTGAAATGACCGAACCTGCGCCCAGCCGCCCCGAGGACGTGCTGCCCGACGCCGACGACACCGCGACCTTCGGTGGGATCGACGTGCGCAAGGGCACCATCGCGGCATTCGTCGTCAACGCGAAACAACTGACCACCCTGGACCCGGCGGACCCGCGCCGGCCGGCGATCCGGGCGCAACTGCGTGAACTGGGTCCCGCGGTGCGCGCCGTGGGTGTCCTGGACGTATTCGCGCCGCGCTCGGCGGAGGTCGCGGCTCTGCTCGCCGAATCCCGATGACGGTCGTCCCGGCGGCGCCCGCCCGGGCGTCGCCGGATGCGTCGACGCCCGGGGGCAGATGTGCGACTGTGGTGCGATCCGGGTGTCGAGCCATGGGTGGAGGAGGCGATCACGAGCGCGGACGTGACGCTGCGGCAGTTGCGCTACTTCGCGGTCCTGGGCGAGGAGCTGAACTATCGGCGCGCCGCGGAAAAGCTGTTCATCACGCAGCCCGCGTTGTCGACGGCCATCAAGCAGCTCGAGCACCAGTTCGGGGTGGCGTTGTTCCGCCGCAACACCCGCGAGGTGGCGCTCACCGATCTGGGCGCCGCGTGGCTGCCCCAGGTCAGGCAGGCCCTCAGCGGTGTCGACGCGGTGGTGACCAACCTGGTCACCCTGTCGGGCACTCGACAGGGCGTGCTGAGGCTCGGCTATCTGATCGGGACCGGTGCGGACCTGCTGTTCCGGATCGTCCGGCATTTCCAGGTTGCCTACCCCGACGTCACGGTGGAGCCGATCGAATTCGACTTCGCGGACCCGACGGCCGGGCTGGCCGACGGCACCACCGAGGTCGCGCTGATCCGGCCGCCGGTGGATCTGCCCGAACACCGGTACCTCATCCTGGACTCCGAGACGTGGGTGGCGTGTCTGCCTCGTGACCACCGATTCGCCGAGCGCGACGAGATCGAGATCGCCGAACTGCTCGACGACCCCATCGTGTGTGCGCCCCTGACCGCCGGATCCTGGCGGGACTACTGGATGGCGATGGATGTGCGCGGCACCCGGCCGCCGACGATCGCCGGTGTCGCGGCCACCTACGAGGCGGAGACGACGATGATCGCCCGAGGTCTCGGGATCAGCTTCACCACCTCATCGGTGGCGCGCTTCTACGACCGGCCGGGCATCACCTACGTGCCCATCAAGGGTCGGCCACCCAGCAACACCGCGCTGGCCTGGCATCCCGGATCGCTGTCGCCGCAGGCCGACGCGCTGGTCAGGCATGTACAGGCGCACTGGAACTTCGGCGACGTCGAGGACTCATAAATCGCCGTTATCACCACATCAAATGATGGAACTTCCGCCGGGGCCCGCGTCGCGATTTCCTGTTTTCACCTGATTATCGCCACCCGTTTGACCTGGAGTAACCATGACAGACGCGCTGACACCCGCCGCTCATTCATCCGCGCCGATTCCGCCCGCCTCCCGGCCGGGTGAGAGCGAGGATGCCCGACTTGCCGAATTCGGCTACGAACAACGGTTGGATCGCTCGGTGGGGACGCTGGCGTCCTTCGCCATCGGGTTCGCCACCATCAGTGCCACCACCGCGGTGTTCACCGGATTCGGCGCCGGGTACTTCACCGCCGGAGCCCCGTTCGTGTGGACACTGCTGCTCGCGGGCGCGGTATTCGCGCTGTGGGCGTTCATCGCCGCCGACCTCACCGCCAAGATCCCGCTCGCCGGCTACTCCTACCAGTGGATCAGCCGGATCAACGGGCCCAGCCTGGGCTGGTTCACCGGGTTCATCGCCCTGATGGGGTGGGTCTGCGGCATGACGGGAGTGGGTTTCATCCTGTCGGGGTACCTCGGCGGTCTGTTCGGCTGGAACATGTCCCAGAGCGCGCAGATCCTGGTCGCCATCGGGGTGGTGTTCCTCTGTGTGCTCATCAACATCTACGGTGTGCGGTTCGCCACCATGGTCAACAACATCGGCGTCAGCCTGGAGCTGGTGGTCACCGTGGGTGCCACCGCGCTGGTGGCGATCATCGCGTTCTCCGCGCCCGATCACCATCAGCCGATCTCGGTGCTGTTCACCGGGGGTGAGTCCGGCGACAAGGATTCCTATCTGCTGGCCTGGCTGGCCGCCGCGCTGGGACCGTTCTTCGGCCTGATCGGCGTGGAGTCCGGCGCCGACGTCGCCGAGGAGACCAAGAACGCCCGCTACGTGGTGCCGAAGACGATGTTCTACGCGCTGGTGACCTCGATCGTCATCGAGTTGCTGATGTACATCGTGTTCGTCCTCGCGATCCGGGACGCCGACGCGGTCGCGGCCAACTCCGCGGCGCCCATCGAGGAGATCATCAATCAGCAGGCCGGGCCGGCTGTGACGAAAATCGTTGTCGCGGTGGCGCTGACGAACATCCTGGCGTGCCTGTTGGCCAATATCCTGGTGGCCACCCGGCTGACCTACTCGATGGCCCGCGACAATATGTTGCCCTTCTCGCACATCTGGCGCCACGTCTCCGCCACCCGCAAGACACCGACCTACGCGGTCATCGGCCTCGGTTGCCTGTCGACGCTGCTGCTGCTCTCGGCGCTGGTGAACGAGAAGGCCTTCAACTACATCATCGGCATCGCGTCACTGCTGTTCTTCTTCGTCTACATCCTGCAGACGGTTGGGCTGCTGGTCGGGTACCGCATGGGCACCATCCCGCAGGGTGAGCCCGGCACCTTCGACCTGGGCCGCTGGCGGCTGCCGCTGTACGTGACCGCGCTCGTGGTGTTCCTCGCCGTCGCGATCGCCCTGTTGTTCCTGCCGCAGTTCGCCAGCAACAGATGGGTGTTCGTGGGTGTCGTCGCACTGGCGGCGCTCTGGTGGGGGACCGGGCTGCGCGGCCGCCTGCGCCGCGGTGAGGCCGGCTCCGGCTACGCCCGCACTCACCTCAGTTGAATCTCGGATATTCACAACGTCTCCCGAAAGGATGTGACATGACCACCATGGCACCGGGTACCAGCAATCTCGTCGCCGTCGAACCGGGCGCGATCCGTGAGGACACGCCCGCCGGCTCGGTGATCCAGTACAGCGACTACGAACTCGACACGTCGAGCCCGTTGGCCGGCGGGGTGGCCTGGATCGAGGGGAAGTATCTGCCAGCCCAGGACGCCCGGATCTCCATTTTCGACACCGGGTTCGGCCACTCCGACCTGACCTACACCGTCGCGCATGTGTGGCACGGCAACATCTTCCGACTCGGTGACCATCTGGACCGCCTGCTCGACGGCGCGCGCAAACTGCGCCTGGATGCCGGGATGAGCAAGGAGGAACTGGCCGACATCACCAAACGCTGTGTGGCGATGTCCCAGCTCCGGGAGTCGTTCGTCAACCTCACCGTCACGCGCGGATACGGAAAACGCAGGGGGGAGAAGGACTTGTCCAAACTCACCCACCAGGTCTACATCTACGCCATCCCCTATCTGTGGGCATTCCCGCCCGCCGAGCAGATCTACGGCACCACGGCGATTGTGCCGCGCCATGTCCGGCGGGCCGGCCGCAACACGGTCGACCCGACCATCAAGAACTACCAGTGGGGTGATCTCACCGCGGCGAGTTTCGAAGCCAAGGATCGTGGCGCCCGCACCGCGATCCTCATGGATGCCGACAACTGTGTCGCCGAGGGTCCCGGATTCAACGTCGTCGTCGTCAGGGACGGCAAGCTCGCCTCGCCGTCACGCAATGCGCTGCCGGGCATCACCCGTAAGACCGTCTTCGAAATCGCCGACGCGATGGGTGTCGAGGCGACGCTGCGCGACGTCACCAGCCATGAGCTGTACGACGCCGATGAGCTGATGGCGGTGACCACCGCCGGCGGTGTGACGCCGATCAACACCCTCGACGGTGAACCCGTCGGCAACGGGGCGCCCGGGCCCCTGACGGTCGCGATCCGGGACCGCTTCTGGGCGCTGATGGACGAACCCTCGCCGCTGATCGAAGCCATCAGGTACTGAGATGTCGGCCGTCGAGGCGATCGTCGACCTCGGCGCGATCGCCCACAACGTCGGTGTTCTGCGGCAACGATCCGGTGCCGGGGTGATGGCCGTCGTCAAAGCCGACGGTTACGGCCACGGCGCGGCGCCGGTCGCGGCGGCGGCGCTGCGGGCCGGTGCCGTCGAGATCGGTGTAGCCACCGTCGACGAGGCTCTCACGCTTCGCGCCGGTGGCATCACCGCCCCGATCGTGGCCTGGCTACACACGCCGACAACGGATTTCGCCGGTGCCGTGCGTCAGGACGTCGAGGTGGTGGTGTCCTCGCTGGGGCAGCTGTCGGCGGTCAGCGCCGCGGCCGAGTCGCTCGGTCGCGCCGCCGTGGTCGGCGTGAAGGTCGACACCGGCCTGGGTCGCAGCGGTGCCGCGGCCGGGGAGTGGCCGCAGTTGCGTGAAGCGCTGGTCCGCCTCGTGGCGGCGGAGGCGGTCGTGCTGCGCACCGCGATGACCCATCTGGCCCGGGGGGATGAACCGGCACATCCCCTGAACACGAGCCAGGCCACCCGCTTCGACGAGTGTGTCGCCGAGCTGTCGTCAGCCGGGGCCGCTCCGCAGCTGCGACACCTCTCGAATTCGGCTGCGGCGCTGACGCGTCCCGATCTTTCCCGCGACCTCGTTCGCGCCGGCATCGCAGTCTACGGTCGCAGCCCCGTCCCCGAGCTGGGGGACTTTGGCCTTGTTCCCGCGATGACGCTCACGGCGGAGATCGCCCAGGTCAAGAAAATCGCAGCAGGGCAGGGTGTTTCGTACAATCACACTTGGCGTGCACCGCGCGACACGACGGTGGCGGTGATCGCCTGTGGCTATGCCGACGGCGTGCCGCGCGTGGCGTCGAACCGGCTGTCGGTCTGGTGCCGTGGACGCCGCTTCGCCAACGTCGGTCGGGTGTGTATGGATCAGTTCGTCGTCGATCTGGGCTCACACGGTCTGGACATCCGGGAGGGGGAGCGGGTGGTGCTGTTCGGTTCGGGTGCCCATGGTGAGCCGACCGCGGCGGACTGGGCGCAGCTGGCCGGCACCATCGATTACGAGATCCTCACCGCGGTACGTGGGCGGTGCGAGCGCCGGTATGTTCCCGATGGGGCCGGGGCGGTCCGGAGTCTCAGAACGTCCGTGGCGTGTTGATCCAGAGCACCGCCGTCGGCAGGTCGCCGGGATTGCCGAATTCGTGGGCACGTTCGCTTCGGAAGCTCATGGAGTCCCCGGGGTCGAGGTAGTACTCGTCACTGCCATCGAGGCAGAGGTACAGCCGGCCGGACATGACGTAGAGGAACTCTTCGCCTTCGTGGGAGATGGCGCCGTCGCTGCCGCAGCCGGGCTGGAAGGTGAACAACAGCGGTTCGAGGTTGCTCCCCGCCGTGGAGAGATCTTCGATCCGCACGCCTTTGTCGCTGTCGAGGACGCGGCGGTCGCCGGCCCGGACCAGAGGTGAGCAGGGCGCCTCGTATGCGTCTGACATCAGGCCGAGGACGTTGGTGTCGAATACGGCGCCGATCTTCTGCAGGGACGCGATCGACGGGGCAGCCGCACCGCGTTCGACGGAACTGATGTAGGAGGCGCTCAGACCCGTCGACCGCGACAGATCCCGCAGGGTCAGGCCGCGTTCTTTGCGCAAAGCCCGGATGGTGTTGCCGACGCTGCGCGACCGCGACGAGGGCGCGGTCAGCGAGACCGGCAGTCCCGCCGAATTGCCGGGGCCGTTGATGATTCTCCGGACGCCCTCGGCGTTGACTCCACCGGCCATCAGCGACTGGATGCGTTGCATACGTTCGATATCGGCGATGGTGTAGACGCGGTATCCCGCGGGGGTGCGGGTGGGCGTGATGAGTTGTTGGTGCTCCCACGCGCGCAGTTGTACGGCTGTGGCGCCGACGAGTTGGGCGGCCTGTTGGATGTACAGCCCCTGTCCGTCATCGGCGGGGCGTGCGGCGTCATCCCTGTCGGCGTGCACGGGCTTCCGAGGGTGGGCTCGCCTCGGCACGTGACCTTCGTGATGCCCGTCGGTGGCCGTGACGTGGGCCGTCACATCGGGTTCCTTCCTCGTGCACCCTGCGCCCGGCTGGGGCCGGCCCACCGAGCGTAACGCCGCGCGTCGCATCCGGGATGGCCCGCTATCGGAAGCGCCCTGGCCGGCGCCGTCATGCCGGTCACGCTGCAACGCGATCGAAACGATTGTCAACACCGCGGTAATAGTTGCGCTCTAACCTTCAAGAATTCCAACAACCTTTGAGTGGTCCATCCATATCGACAACCTTCATGAAAATAGTGAAGGTTGACGCACGCAGCCGGCAGCACCACACGATTGGAGTCGTCATGAAGTCCCGCGAGCAGTACCAGCGGCTCACCCACTCCCTGCACTGGGATCCCACCTATGTGGGCGAGGACGCGTACATCCCTGAGGAGTGGCGCACCGCGTGCACCATGCCCGACTGGAAGAAGTTCAACGACCCCTTCCAGATCCTCTTCGAGGACTACGTGCGCATCCAGGCCGAGAAGGAAGACAAATTCCACGCGGTGCGTGACGCCGGAGCCCGTTTCGGCCACATCGGACGGGTCGACGCCCGCTGGGTAGAGGCGATGAAGTCGTTCAACACCGCGCTGACCTACAGCGAGTACTACAACTATCGCGGCCATGTCAGGGTCGCGAGGTTCGCGCCGGCGCCGGCGATCCGGATCGCCTCGATGGTGCAGGCGATGGACGAGAGGCGTCACGCGGAAGAAGCGATCTACCAGGCCAAGGACTACGTCAAACATCACGACAGCGGATTTCTGCTTCCCAAGGACCGCATCATGTTCTTCGAACGGCACTGGTATTTCCAGGGCGACCGCGCATTCTTCGAGGATCTGATCACCACGGACCCGATCGAAGCGATCATCGGGACCAATCTGGTGTTCGAGACGGCTTTCACCAACCTGCTGTTCATCGCGGCACCCGCCGCGGGAGTGGCCAACGGCGACTTCGGCTTTGGGCAGGCCCACCTCACCATCCAGAGCGACGAGACTCGGCATATGGCCCTGGGACAGTCGGTCGCACGGGCGATGCTGCAGTTCGGCGACGCCAACCTCACCCTGATTCAGGAGTGGATGGACAAGTGGTTCTGGCGGTGCCACCGGCTGTTGCTGGCCGTCGTCAGCCCCGTCCTGGACTACTTCCCCAAGAAGAAGCCGATCTCGTACAAAGAGGCCTTCCGCCGCTACGTACTCGAGGACTTCATCGAGGGCTACGTGTCCGAACTCTCTCAGTTCGGACTGCAGCCGCCGCGCCATCTCGCTCAGGCACTGCAGGAGATCGAACACGGATCACACACCATCTGGCGCGGGCTCTACACCACCCGCGACCAGCTGTGGTTCGACGTCCACCAGCCGACCGACGAGGATTTGGCGTGGCTGCACGACAAGTACCCGGCGTTCGGTGAAAGCCATGCCGCGTTCTGGCGTGCGGCGGCCGACGGTGCGGTCGTCGACGCCGACACCTTGCCCATGGTCTGTGACCTGTGCAAGTTCCCGTGTACGTTCCCAGAACCCGCAAACGCCAATGCCTTTCCCGTCGACTACGCCGGGCAGCGCTACTGGTTCTGCTCGGAAGGCTGCCGGTGGATCTTCGAACGGGAATCGGCCAAATACGTGCGCACCGCTGAACCATCGGCGCTGCTGCTGGCCGACAAGGACCCGTCGTGGGTGGCGCAGTTCCTCAACATCACACCCGACGGCAAACCGCTGGGGGGCACACATGCCCCAGCCGGCTACTTCCCGTCGATGCCGGTGCCCGCCACCATCTGACGCGCAAACAACCTAGTAAACAGGGAGATTCGCCAATGCTGATCTACTCACGGATCTTGGGAGAAGCCGCTCCCGAGGCGTTCGTGCTCGCCGACGACGATCCGACCGTCTCCGACCTGCTCAGCCGGATCGGCGCCGCCCGCTCCGCGCAGGGACGTCTCGTCACGCTGGATATGCCCGATGTGCTCGGCACCGCCAAGCTCGCCGACCTCGGGATCGGCGACGGTGACCTCGTCGACATCCGCGCGGTCGGCGAGCCGAACATCGACACGACAACCCCGGCCAGGCCGGAGATCGACGCCGAGGCGCTGCGTGTCCCGACCGGCGGTACCCGCCGGCTCAACGAATATGAGGAAACCACCCGGCTACTGCAGTGGCACGCGCCTTACCACATCGACGGCGACCGTCCCGCCCATCAGGTGTGGACGGACGACAGCACCGCACTGCGGTGCACCGACTGGGAGGCCTACCGCAGCCCCGACAAGCTCTACTACCGCACCTACACCACCCGCCAATCGCGCGCCGGCCGCAGCGTGGCCACTGCGTTCGACTTCGCCGCCGCCGACAGCCAGGTCGCCGCCGTCTCGCCCGAGCGGGTGGACATGTTGCGGAATGTGTTGGGATCCTTGCAGTATCCCGACTGGGGCCTATGCGTATCCCATCAGCACACCACCCGGTTCGCGTTGTCGTCATGGATCGCCGGGGCGACGTCGTTCATGATGTTCGACGAACTGCGTCACGCCCAGCTCTACGGACGCCTGGCACTGGCCTACAGCGAACACCACGACGGGTTCGACGACCCGGGACCCGCGTGGATGGAGGGCCCACAGTTTCAGCCGTGCCGGCGAATCGTCGAAGAGATCATGGCCACGCTGGACTGGGGCAAGGCGATCATCATGGCCGACATCGTCTTCGAACCGCTGCACACTGCTGCGGCCCATGCCCTGTTGACGACCGGGGCGCTGGCCGCCGGCGACAGCCTGACCCCGTTCGTGTGCCGTTCCATCGACGACGACAAGATCCGTCACCGCGAAAGTGCCGCTGCGTTCCTGCGTTTGGTGGCCGGTGACGAGCGCCACGGCGAGCGCAACCGCGAACTCATCGGCGGCTGGGCCGCCGACCTGCTGCCGCGAGCCCATGCCGCGGCCGTCGCGTTACTCGGCTTCGCCGACGCCGGCGCCGACCCCGTCGGCGAAGCCATGACCTGGGTACACGCGCAGTTCGCCGAGTCCGGAATCACGGTCCCCGCCGTGGGTGCCCACGAGGAGGTATCGGCATGAGTTCCCATGTCACGCGCTCGGTGGTGGGCATCGAGATGATGGCGGGTGAGGAGTGCGACGCCATCGTCGCCGCCGTCCTGCAGGACGTCCCCGACGCCTCTGTCGTCCAGATACCCGGGATGGTGCTACTGGACGTCCCGGACCGGATGGTCATCCACGCGACCACCGTGGCCGATCACCTCGGCCGTGACTGGGACAGCCGCGATCTCAACCAGGTCGTGTCGGCCTACCGCGGCTACTTCACCCGCTGGGACGCCGACCAGGTCGTGTTGTCCTGGGACGCCGACGATCCCGGAGACGATGTCCGTGTATGACGGCCTGAGTTCCGAGGAACGCATCATCCACATCTGTGTCAATGTCGACTGCACAATGCGTGGCTCCGAAGCGGTACGCGACCGGCTGCGGCAGGTCGCCGCGGATGTGGGTTCCGACGTCGAGATCAACGACTACATCTGTTTCGCGGCCTGCGAACAGGGACCCAACTTGTTGATCGAACACCGGCGGGCGTTCTACAGCGACATCGACCCCACCCATGCCGAGGCGATCATCGCCCATGCCGACGGGGGAGATCCTGTCGAATCCATCGACCGCAGTGGCAGTTTCATCGCCCGCAAGATCTTCAACATGCTCGACGCCGGATTCAAGCCCGGCGATCTGAGCCTGTCGGATTGACCGCGCCGATGAGCACCGACCTCTTGTTACCCCCGCGCCGGCACGACCTGGACGGCTATCTCGCCGACGGTGGCTACCGCGCGTTCGCCGCGGTGGCCGCCGATCCCGACCGTGCCCGCGCAGTATTGCGGACGACGACCTTGACCGGGCTGGGGGGCGCCCACTTCCCGCTCGCCCGCAAGATCACCGCGGTGCTCGATCGGCCAGCACCACGGGTGGTGCTGTGCAACGCCGCCGAGGACGAACCCGGCAGTGGCAAGGACCGTGCGCTGCTGGCGGCCAACCCTCACGTCGTGATCGAAGGTGCGCTGATTGCCGCCGCGGTCCTGGCGGCTGCCTCGGTCGTGCTCTACGCCGGCCAGCACACGGGCAACGAAATCGACAGCCTTGCTGCGGCATTGGACGAGTCGAGTACACGGACAATGCTGGCCGGCGCATCGGTGCGCATTGTCGCGGCACCCGAGCGCTATGTCGCCGGCGAGGCGACCGCGGCGATCAGCGTCGTCGACGGAGGCGACGGAAAACCGACCGGTCAGCCGCCGTACCCGAGTGAACGGGGGATCGGCGGGCACGCCACGCTGGTCTCCAACGCCGAGACGCTGGCCAATCTGCCTCGGCTGATCCGGGCGGCCGAACGCGGCGGCGAACCGCACTGGACCCGGCTGTGCACCGTCACGGGGGCTGTCGCGGCACCCGGGGTGTACGAGATCGACCCGCACGTCGACACGTTCGCCACGCTCATCGCGCGTGCCGGCGGTCTGACGGGCTCAGGACAACTGAAGGCGTTCCAGCCCGGCGGCCCGTCCAGCCGCTTTCTGCCTGCCGAGGCAGCTGGCATCAGCATGCGTGACGCCGACATTCGCGCTGCCGGTTCGCAACCGGGCTGCCTGGCGGTCCGCGTGCTGACCACCGACAACTGCATCGTGGAGGTCTGCGAAGACATCACCGCCTTCTTCGGCCGCGAGCAGTGCGGTCAGTGCCCGCCCTGCCGAATGAAAACCCAGACCTACCAACGAACGTTCCAGCAGATCGGCTCCGGCAAAGGGTCGTGGAATCTTCTGGACAAACTCGCAGCGGTCGACGATTTCGTCGCCGACATGCCGCGCAAATGTGCCCTGATCGACATGCCGACGCCGCCCGTCGACTCGGCCCGCACCCTGTTCCCCACCGATTTCGCAGCCCACATCGAACACGGCCACTGTGCCGCCAGCCTCACTCCGACCACCACCGCCCGATAAGGATCCCGTTATGTCTGCTTCAACAGAGCCCGCAGCCGGGGGCATCGATCAGGTCGGCCGCATCGAGACACGCGGCGTCGACTACATACCCGAGGCCGAACGTCATTCCCGGCCGGGTGAATTGACCGCCGTCTTCGTCGGCACCCAACTGTGCTTCGGCATCATCGTGCTGGGATATCTCCCGGTGTCGTTCGGACTCGGCTGGTGGGGGTCGATCACCTCCACGCTCGCCGGACTCGCCGTCGGATCGGCCATGTTCGCACCGCTGGCGTTGTTGAGCACTCGAACCGGTACCAACAGCGTCGTCAGCAGCGGCGCGCATTTCGGTGTGGTCGGGCGCATCATCGGCTCGCTGGTGGGCATATTCACCGCGATCGGCTTCTACGCGCTGACCGTGTGGACCGGCGGGCAGGCGCTCGTGGCCGGTCTGCACAAGCTCGCCGGGCTGCCCGACGGCACCGCGATCTCGGCGGCGGCGTATGCCGTCATCGCCGCGCTCACGCTGCTCGTCGCGGTCTACGGGCACGCCAACGTGGTGCTGGCGAATCGAATCCTGGTGCCCACCATGGGTGTGCTGCTCATCATCGGCGTGCTGGTGCTCGCGCCGAAGTTCACCGCTGCCGGACCGGGTGCGGAGCTGCTCCTCGGTAGTTACCCGGCGACCTGGCTGCTGGCAGCGACCACCGCTGCCTCGCTACCGATCTCGTATTCGCCCTACGTCGGCGACTACACCCGCTACATCTCCGCCCGCCGCTTCACGCCGGCCCGCGTCATGGTCGCGGCCGGGGGCGGCATGTTCCTGGGATGTGCCGTGGCGATGTGCTTCGCCGTGTACGTGGCGATGACCTTTCCTCCCGACGTGACGGACTGGGTCGGCGGGTTCGTCTCGGTGTCGCCGACACCGTTCGCGGCGGCCATCGTCGTGATCGCGTTGATAGGTTCGTGTGCACAAGCAGCCCTGTGCGTGTACGGCACCGGACTGGACACCTCGTCGATCTTCCCGCGGCTCAAGCGTGTCCCGGCGACGCTGCTCATCGGTGCTGCCGGCACCGTTCTCGTCTACATCGGCGCCTTCGTCTACAACCTGGTTTCGGTGGCCACCGCGTTCCTCATCATCCTGTTGGTCGTCACGGCCCCCTGGTTGGTCATCAACGTCCTTGGATTCGTGTTCACCGGCGGCCGGTACTACTCCCAGGACCTGCAGGTGTTCAACATGCGACCCCGCGTCGCCGGCGGCGCCTACTGGTTCACCCGGGGCTGGAACCTCGCCGGTATGACCGCCTGGCTGGTCGCGACGGTGATCGGCATGCTGTTCGTCAACACCACCCTCTATGTCGGGCCATGGGCTGACGCGGCCGGTGGGGTGGACCTGAGCTTCATCTCCTCCGCGGTCATCGGCGGCGTCCTCTACACCGTGCTCACGCGCGTCGTCCCGAACAGCGTCGTGGTGGCCGACACCGTCAGCGAAGCTGACAACGCCGCACGCCTGCGTGCCCTGCTGGCCCGACAGCAGGCCGCCGCTGCCGCGCCGGGACCCGATCCCCTCACCCGTGCGGTGCCCGCCGCCGACCTCACCTGACAGCGTTGACACGTCCTGAAAATTCCTTTTCCGCAGCATGATTGGAGAACACGATATGACCGCCATCGATGAACCCGATACCGTTCGCAGCTATCCCAAATTCGGCGCCGAGATCATGCGGCGTCCCGTGCGCGTGGTCGATCTGACCCGCGAGATCTTCGAGGGTATGCCCATGTGGTTCGGCCACCAGAAAACCTTCATCAACACCAACCAGACCCATGAACAGTTCAAGACCACCTACAACACGCACCTCGGATTCGAGGCGCACAACCTGCTGATCAGTGAGCACGCCGGAACACACACCGACGCTGTGTTCGAATACGACCCCAACGGGCCCACTATCGACAAGTCCCCGCTGGAGTACTACTACGGCGAAGCGATCTGCCTGGACCTGCGCACGGTCAAGTACCCCGACTACATCACCTCCGCCGATCTGCAGACCGCCCTGGCCGCCAGTGGTCAGGAGATCCGCACCGGCGACACCGTCATCCTCTACACCGGATACGGCGACGCCACCTATCCGGATCCGGCCTACACCGAGAAACACACCGGCCTCAACCGCGACGCCGCGCTGTGGTTGGCGGAGCAGGGTGTCGTCAACATCGCGGTGGACAACGTGGCCATCGACCATGCCGACGACAGCGACTTCTCCGGGCACAAGGTGTGCGGCGAATACGGCATCGTCAACACCGAAGGGCTGGCCAATCTGCACCTGGTCGTCAACCAGCGGTTCCTGTACTTCGGCCTGCCCCTGTTCATCCGCAACGGCACCGGCTCACCCATCCGCGCCGTCGCGGTCTTCATGGACTAGCCGGCAGCCGAAACCGGCACATAGACAACGTCGTTCAGGAGGGACGCCCAATGACCCAGGTCGATAACACGCTCAACCCGATCACCCGCCAACGCCTCATGCCGCCCGGCTCATGGGACTGGCACATGCCCACGCCGTTCTCCCAGGGCTGGCGCGTCGGCGACACGGTATTCGTCGGTGGTCAACTGTCGGCCGACGAGCACGGCAACGTCGTCGGCGAGGGTGATATCGAGCTGCAGACCCGCAACGTGTTCGAGGCCGTGGGCCGGGTGCTGGCGGAGGGCGGAGCCACCTGGCGCGACGTCGTCAAGATCAACACCTACTACTGCTGCAACGAGACCGGCGACGGGGTCCGGGAGTTCTGGGAGAAGATGACCCGCGTCCGGCTGGAATTCCTGCCCACCCCTGGGCCCGCCGGAACCGCCGTCCGGGTGGCGGGACTGATGTACGACGGGTTCCTCATCGAGGTCGAAGCCATCGCCGTGGTCGGCAGCGGCGAGGCCCTGACGACTTCGTGACCACTCACCTCCGCGCCGACACGCACCAGGACGACGACGTCCTGGTGCTGGCGCAGCAGCTGATCCGCATCGATACATCCAACCCCGGGGGATCGGAGAGGCCGGCGGCCGAACTGGTCGCCGATGTCTTGGCCGGCATCGGAATGCACTGCCACTGGTTCGAACCCGAACCGGGCCGGACCTCCATCGTCGGCAGGCTCGCCGGACGCGATCCCTCGCTGCCCGCGCTGCTCCTGCACGCGCACCTCGACGTCGTCCCCGCCGTCGATGCCGACTGGACACGCGACCCGTTCGGCGGGGAACTGCACGACGGTTACATCTGGGGCCGCGGCGCGGTGGACATGAAAGGGCCCGTGGCTATCACTCTGGCTGCTCTGCAACGTCTTTGGCGGCAAGGGCAACCGCCGCGCCGCGACGTCGTCCTCGCATTCTTCGCCGACGAGGAAGCCGGCGGGACGCTGGGCGCCGGGTATGTCACCCGACAGAGCCCGCAGCTGTTCGCCGACTGCGCCGAAGCGATCGGGGAAGTCGGCGGATTCAGCCACACGCTGGACGCCGGCCATCGCGCGTACTTCGTGTCCACCGCCGAAAAGGGCGTGTGGTGGGCACGTTTGCGCGCCGACGGCACCGCCGGTCACGGGAGCATGATCAACCCGGCCAACGCGATCACCATCCTGACTCGCGCCGTGGCCCGGGTCGCCGACCACGGCCTGCAGGCGCCGGAACTCACCGCGACCACCCGTGCGCTATTCGACCGGTTGCGCGCGATCGTGGCCGAGCCGGAGTCGACCACCGAGGCGTTACTGCACCGGCTGGGGCATTTCGATCGGATGACCAGGGCCGGACTGCACAACACCGTCAACCCCACCCAGATCGTCGGCGGGTACAAGGCCAACGTGGTGCCCGCGGCGGCGAGCGCCACCATCGACGCGCGGTACCTACCCGGGCACGAGTGCGCATACCGGCGGCAGTTGAGCGATGTCATCGGCCCCGCGATCACCATCGAAACCCTCTACGACGGGCCCGCGGTCGAGGCGGCCCTGGACACCCCTCTGCTGGGCGCCATCTCCGATGCGCTGCGCACCGCCGACCCGACGGCCACCGTGTTGCCCTATATGAGCACGGCATTCACCGACGCGAAGTGGCTCCATCGGCTCGGGGTTCAGTGTTACGGCTTCACCCCGATGCTGCTGCCCGATGACCTCGATTTCACCGCCCTGTTCCACGGCGCCGACGAGCGCGTCCCCGTCGGGTCGCTGCGCTTCGGGGTCGACGTGCTGAGCCGGCTGCTGACCACCTACTGAACGCTGCCGAGATTCGACATATGACACGCATACGGGCCGGCGCCGTGCGTTATCTCCCATCTCGGCGGGTGGCCGCGAAGATCAGTGCACCGCAAGCCAATCGGAGAACCGAGTCGCGCTGATGGCCGCGCCGTCCCCGGTGACCAGGCTGCCCTGGTCGACCGGTGTGCCGAAGTACGTCGCGGCGCGGTCGACGACGACCGGAGTCGTCTCGCCGCGGTGGGCGACCACGGTGCGGGCCAGGTCGGCGAAGCTCATCTTGTCGGGTCCGCCGATGTCGACGACGCCGTCGGCCGGATCGGCCTGTGCCGCGCGCGCCACCTCGGCAGCGACGTCGGCGGCCGCGATGGGCTGGATACGGGCGTCCGGTGCGTGGATCTCCGCACCGACCATCAGCGAACCGACGATCATCTCGGCGAATTCGTGGAACTGGGTAGCCCGCACGATCGTGTAGTGCAGGCCGGATTCGGCGATGGTGCGTTCCTGCGCCACCTTGGCCCGCATGTAGCCGCTGTCGGGCAAGTCGTCCACACCGACGATCGACAGGGCGACGTAGTGGCCCACGCCGGCCTTCCGGGCCGCGGCCACCAGGTTCGCCGACGCGGCGCTGAAGAACGCCATCACCGGCTCGTCCTCGAACGACGGCGAGTTGACCACGTCGACGAGTACGTCCGCCCCGCGGAGCGCCTCGTCGAGCCCCTCACCGGTGAGCACGTCGGCACCCGAGCCGCGGGAGGCCGCCACCACGTCGTGGCCGGCGGTGGTCAGCAGGTCGACGACCGCACGACCGACCTGGCCGGTAGCCCCGACTACCGTGATTCTCATTGCCTGGACCCCTTTCTGACATACGTGAACACGTACTGACCAGCCTGGCAGCACACCGCGCCGAGGGGAACCCTGGAAAGTCCGTAGTCCGCGCCGCACTACGGCGCCAGGGCGCCCGCTGCCCGCAGCGCGTCGACGAATTCGTCGCGGCGCACCGGTTTGCGCAGGTAGGTGTCGGCGCCCATGGCGATGGCACGGTGGCGCTCGTCGACGACGGTGGCCACGATCACCGGTACGGCCGCGGTGGCGGGATCGCCTTTGAGTTCGGCGAGGATGTCCCAGCCGTCCAGACGCGGCAACTTGATGTCGAGGACCACCGCGGCCGGCACCAGCAGGCGGATCAGTTCGAGAGCCTCGACACCGTCGTGCGCCCGCAACACCTGGATCGGCGAGCCGTCCAGATAGGCCGACATGAGATCGAGGGAGGCCCTGTCGTCGTCGACGAGGACGACCACGGGGAACTCGCCGGGCACCGGCGGGGCGATCACGTCCTCCTGGCGCAGCAGCCCCGGGATCGAGAACGCGAACGTACTGCCCGACCCGACGGCACTGTCCAGCCACATCCGGCCGCCGAACAGGCCGACGATGCGGCGCGACAGCGTCAATCCCAATCCGGTGCCCTCCTCTTTCGTCGTCCCGCGCCGGCCCTGCTGGAACGACTCGAAGATCCGGTCCCGGTCTTCGGGCGGCACCCCGATTCCGGTGTCGGTGACCGTGACCGTGAGGTCGGAGCCCTCGCGGTAGGCGCGTACCGAGACGCTGCCCCCGTCGGGGGTGAACTTGACGGCGTTGGAGAGGAGGTTGAGCACCACCTGTTTGAACCGCAGCTCGTCGGCCTCGATCACCCCGACGTCCTCGCCGACCTGCACCGTGACCGTGATGGCATGCAGCGCGGCCCGTTCCCGCACCATCGCCAGGGTGTAGTCCATGGCGCCGTCGACGCTGAAGATGCTGGGCTCCAGCACCATCTGCCCCGCCTCGACTTTCGACAGGTCGAGGATCTCGTTGAGTAGTTCGAGCAGATGGCGACCCGAGTTCCAGATATCGCGGAGATACTCGTCCTGCCGGTCGTTGAGTTCGCCGAACATCCGTTCCAGCAGCACCTCGGAGAAGCCGATCACCGCGTTGAGCGGTGTCCGCAGCTCGTGGGACATGTTGGCCAGGAACTCCGATTTGTGGTGGCTGGCGATCTCGAGTTCCCTCGTCTTGGTCTCCAGTTCGCCGAACAGGCGGGCGTTGACGATGGCCAGGGCCGACTGGCTGGCGAACGTCTCCAGCAGCTCGGTCACATCGGCGGGGAAGCTGCCCGTGCCGCGGCGCGCGATCACCAGCACACCGACCACCCGGTCGCCCCGCAGCATCGGCACCGCGAGCACCGACCGCCACCCGTCGCGCAGCTGGATGTTCAGGAACGGGTCGAGGTCCGCCTCGGCGAGGTCGGGAACCTCCAGCGGGCGGCGGGCCTGCGCGGCCCGTCCCACCAGCGTGGTCTCCCGGTCGATCGTCATCGCGCGCATCTGGGCCAGCAGATCGCGGCGGCCGAACGCCGCGCGGACGTGGAACGAGTCGCTCTCCTCGTCGTACTCCAGGATCGATCCGCCGTCGGTGCCGAGGGTGATGTCACCGAAGCCGAGGTTGGTGAGCCGGACCGCGCTGCTGACGATGCGGTCCAGGACCTCGTCGAGGTCGAGACTCGAGCCGACGGCCTCTCCGACCTTGCGCAACGCCTCCAGCTGCGAGACCTTGTTGGTCAGCTCGGCGCCCCTGGACTCGAATGCGCGGATCAGCGCCACCTGCCGCAGCGCGATCGCCCCCTGGACGGCGAACTCCTCGAGCAGTTCGCATTCCCGGAGGTCGAACGGTTCCACGTGGGTGCGCCACATCGTCAGCACCCCGACGACCTCGTCCTGCAGCAGCATCGGCGTGGAGAGCAGGGAGCGGAACCCGGTCAGGCGCTGTAGATCATGACGCCCGTAGTCGGCGTCGCTGAGCACGTCGGCGATCTGGTGGGTGCGCCGATCCTCGGCGGCGCGCCCGACGGTCGACGAGCGGTTGCGGGCGAGCGGGTGGTCCACCAGGTACTTGCGGTACTCCTCGGAGGTCTCGCCGGTGACCCGGGACAGCCGGAACACGTCCCCGTCGACGACGAACAGCTGTGCGGCGTTCGCTGCGCACAGCCGTGTGGCGTACTCCAGCACGGTGTCCAGCACGGCCCCCGGATTGGCCACGTCGCGACTGAGCGCGTCCAGGATCTCGCGGCTGGCCGCGGACTGTTCGCGGGCGTCGCGCAGCTCGCGGAGCTGTTCGCGCGAGGCGTCCGCGGTGTTCGGGGTGGGGTTGCCGGATGTGGTCACCGCATCGGCTCCGGTCAGCCGCCCCGCACGATCGTGATCGTCGTCCACGCGCCGACGTGGATCTGGTCACCGTCGTCGAGTGGCGTCTCCGCCCCGTTGCGCAGGAAGGCGTCGCTGTCGTTGAGGCTGGTGCCGTTGGTGGAGCCCAGGTCGGTGACGGTCACCGCGGAGTCCCGGATCCTCAGCACCGCGTGCTGGGTGGACACCCCACGGTCGACGGGGTGGATTCCGAGGTCGATCTCGGGGGTCACCCCCTGTTCGAGATTGCGCCGTCCGATCAGGGTGTTGTTGGCGCGCAGCATGATTCGTCGTTCGGGGAAGAACTCGGGAAAGTCGACGGTGTCCGGGCCGCCGCGGGCGATGACGCGGTCGTAGAACTCCCGGTCGGCGGTGACGACGGCGGTCCACGCCGCCGGCGCGGCGGCGGTCTCCGCCGGGGCGCCGGCGGGCGCGGGCAGCGCCGAATCGTGTCCGCAGGATTCGCAGAATCGGCCGCTGACAGGCGCCTTGCATGCCGGGCACGTCCGCGCCGCCGCCGGCGACGACGGCGAACCCGGCTCCGTCACCGGCATTCCGATCGGTGACCCGCACACGTCGCAGTAGTCGGCGGTGGTCGAGTCGTGTCCGTCGGCGCAGATCGGCATCAGGTTTCCTTTCGCACGCGCGCGGTTCGCGTCGAGCGCGCATCGAGTGCCATCTCGTCGGCCGCGGCGACCTCGCGGCGCAGCCGGGCGGTGCCCGTGCGCTCGTCCACCTCGATGACACCACGGAGCAGCTTGGCCGTCCCGTCGTTACCCGATTCCACCGCCAATTCCATCGCCCGGTGCAGTTTCGCCGTCGCGGTTGCGACGTCACCGCTCTTGCGTGCGCTCAGCCCGTCCTGCACGGCCTGTGCCAGCTCCGCCTGACCGGTGTAGTGGGCGACCCGCCTGCTGATCCGCGCCGACAGTGCGGTGTCGGCGGTCCATACCGCCTTCACCAGCCCTTCGCCGACCACCTGGTCGCCGGCCACCACGCTGACCCGGGCGGCCAGCTTCTCGCGCCCCGCGGCGGCGGGTTCGACGTCGACCTGGATGTGGTAGTCGCGGTCCTCGGCACCCCACGAACCCAGCGGGTATTCGCCGCTCTGCGGACCGGACTCGACGCGGCGGTGACTCAGGTCCTCCACCGTTGGAGCGACCTGCTTGACGAATTCGACACTCGCGCCTTTCGGCGTCCACACCCGCAGGATCAGGTCGGGTATCGATTTGGCCATCGACGCGCGCATCATCGCCGCGAAATCGTCGGCGAGGTCGGCGGGATCGGCGACGATGTCCACCGTCCCGAGTAGCGCCGAGGAGATCGCGCGCAGTTCCTCGACCTCCCAGTCGGTGCCCACGCCCCGGCAGTCGCAGGTGAATTCGCCTTCGCTGAGGCCGATCTCCTCGCCCAGCTCCTCGGGCGTCTCGTGTTCGTCCTTGCCGTCGGTGAGCAGGATCGCATGGGTGAGGGCGCCCGGGTGCTGGGTGACGACGCCGCGCACGTACGCCAGCCAGGTCCCCATGGCGGTACCGCCGTTGGGGCGCAGTGCGTCGACGGCCCGCACCGCGGCGGCTCTGGTCGCCGCACTCGCCCGGACCGCGAGCCCCTCGGCGGGGTAGACGGGGGTGGCCTTGGCGGTGCCGGCGATGATCGTGAAGTGGGTGCCGTCGACGAGTTCGTTGATGGCGGCCTCGGTCGCGCGTTTGGCCGCGTCGAATTTGCCCGCCGGGGACAGCATGGACGTGGAGCAGTCGATGACGATGGCCTCCACCCGCTCCGGTTCCCCTGCGGGGCCGGCCGGCGCACCGTCCCTGGCGGCGATACTGACGATCGCATCGACGGTCCCGGCCCCCTCGGCGAGGTAGGGATTGTGGTCGACATCCACCGTGATGCCGGAAACAGATTGCTGCTCAGGTGAACTCATGAAGTCCTCCGATCGGGATGACGGCGACGGTGATGTTGTCCTGGCCACCGGCGCGCAGGGCGTGTTCGACGAGCGCCACCGCGGCGGCCACCGCGTCGGCACCGGCGCAGAACGGCGCGATGTCGGCGGCGTCGGGCAGGTAGTTCCACAGGCCGTCGGTGCACATCAACAGGGCGCCGGGGCCGGTCGCGGTGATGGTCTGCACGCTCGAATCCGACCATGGCTTGGCGTCGGCATCGGCGCCCAGCCACCGGGTGAGGGTGTGCGCGCTGCGCTGCACGGCCGCGGAGTCGGCGGATGCGCCCGCCGTCATGAGTTCCTGCGCCAGCGAGTCGTCGACCGTCAGCTGACGCGCGGCAGCGGGCGGTTCGGGAAGCCAATACGCCCTGCTGTCACCGACATTGCCGATGGTGATCTCCACTGTTCCCGCACCCGCCGGCACCACCGCCGCCGCGGTGTACGTGCACGACGGCGCCGAGGACGGGTCGGCGCCCGCCCCGGCCGCCACGGCGGCCTTGGCCGCACCGGCCAATCCCGTCAGGACCGCCGCCCGGCCCTTTCGGGTGGCGGCGAGCGTCGCGAGCATCGCGTCCACACCGGCCTTGGAGGCGGCGACCGCGGCGGTGTGCGCTTCGCCGGATGTCGACACCCCGTCGCACACGGCGACGGCGAGTGCGTGTGGCGGTTCACCGACGATCCCCGCCGCTGCGGCGTCCTCGTTGCGGACATGTTCGATCCCGCGGTCGGTGACGAGGACGATTCCCGCCAACTCCATCTGGTCGCGATCGGGTTCGGGCCGGCGATGGCCGCAGGCGGTGCAGTATTCGTCGACGTAGGCCTGATTGCCGCAGTCCGCGCAGGGACCCGCCGGGGCGCCGAGGGTGCGTAACGCCCGCGGCACCGCGACCCGGCGCACCTCCGCCAACGGCGCCCCGCAGCCCTCGCAGAACTTGTCGGTGGGCCCGACGGCTGCCGCGCACCGGGGACACGTGCCCGTGCCGGCGCTCACAGCCGCGTCCTCGGGCGAACGGCATTGGCCTGCTCCACCAACGCGATACGTTCCCACATGCCGGTCGTTTCACGCGCCAGTTCGCGGTAGCCGCGTTCCATCCCGCGACGCACGCCGGTTTCGTCGAACGGTGCGCCGAGCAGCCGCGTCGCGGTGTTCTGGCGGCCCGCACGCAGCCAGTCCAGTGCGGCGTCGAGCACCTGCAGGCGGATCGCCGCGCGTTTGCCTGCGGATTCCAGCGTCAGGGCTCCCGCGCGGTCGCCGGCGTCGAGCAGTGTCTCTTCGTCGGTGTCCTGCGGTGTCCGACCCTCCAGGAGGACGTCGATGGCGGTGGTGCGCGCGGCGGCGAAATGTGCTGATTCGGCCGGGATCTGGTCGAGGACCGCGACCGCACCGGCCCGGTCGCCGGCGCGTGCGCGTTGTCGCGCCAGACCGAAGGCGGCGCTCACCTTGCCCTGGTCGGTGCGCCAGACCGTCTCGTAGTAGCGCATGGCATCCTGGTGCGCCCCGCGTAGTTCGGCGGTGGCCGCGAACGCCAGTTTGGGGGCGAGTTCGCCGGGCAGCATCGTCAGCACCGCGTCGAAGTCGGCGGCCGCCTGGTCCAGCGCCCCGTCCAGCAGGGCGCACTGCCCGCCGTACCAGCGCAGCCGCCAGTCTCCGGGGATGTCGGGTGCCACGTCGGCCAGCCGCTTCCTGGCGTCGTCCGGCGCGCCAAGTTCCAGCGCCGCCCGGACCAGCCGCAGCGGGATCTCGACCGAGGAGCTCTTGCCCTGGTGCGCACCTCCGCGCGCCAGGAACAGCGCATGTTCGAGTTGGGCCGGCGGTGTGCCGCTGGTGGTGGCCAGCACGGCGGCACCGGGGTCGTTGGGGTCGACGACGGGTACCGACAGGGCCGCGATCACGTGGGCGGGATCCACCGGAGCGTCCCGGCCCGCACCGAACACTGCCCGCTGGGGACTGAAATGGTTCGACATGCGCGGGTGTACGGTGCCGCCGTCGGTGGCCGCGATCTCGTGCAGCACCCCGGTCAGTTGGTCTTCGAGTTCTGCCATGGACGGGAATCGCTTGGCCGGATCGGGGTCGGTGGCGCGCAGGATCGCGCGATGCAGCGATTCGTACTTGGCGAGGACGGGAACGGTGGACGGTCCGGGCAGGTGTTCGACGAAGTGCCCGTGTGCCTGTGGCACATCCATCACCAGGACGGCCAGCGTGCGGCCCACCGTGTACACGTCGCTGGCGACGGTGGGCCCGGTGGTGGCGATCTCCGGCGCCTGGTAGCCGACCGTCCCGAAGATGGCGCTGTCCAGGTCGTCCATGGCGATCACCGCGCCGAGGTCGATGAGCTTGAGTTGCTCATCGCTCTGCATCACGTTGTCGGGTTTGAAGTCGCAGTAGGCCAGTCCCTGCGAGTGCAGGTATTCCAGTGCCGGGGCGATCTCGACGATGTAGGCGACGGCCTGGTCGGGTGGCAGGGGGGTGTTGCGCGCCTTGCGGATCTGCTTGAGCGACGTTCCGCCGACGTACTCCATGACGATGTAGCCGACCGGGACGCCTGCCGGATCGGGATGCTGGACGAAGTTGTAGATCCGGACGATGTTCGGGTGTTCCACCTCGGCGAGTGCGAGCACCTCGGCGGCGGCCACCGCCATGGCGTCGGCGTCACCCGAGTTGAGCAGGCCTTTGAGGACGACCCAGCGGTCGTGCACGTTACGGTCGATCGCCAGGTAGATCCAGCCGAGGCCGCCGTGCGCGAGGCAGCCCTGCACTTCGTACTGGCCGGCGACGAGATCGCCTGCGGACAGTTTCGGGGTGAACGAGTACCGCGTGCCGCACTGGGGGCAGAAACCTTCGGTGCGTCCCGGCTGCCCGTCCGAGGAACGCCCGACGGGTTTGTTGCATTCGTGGTTACCGCAGAACCGGCTGCTCTCAGGAACTTTGGGATCAGGCAGGATGGCGGCGGCGGGGTCCCCCTTGGGCATCCTCGGCATCACCACCACGCCCGCTCCGAGACGGCCCCTGGAGCTGGCGGACGTCGTCGATCCGGTCCGCGCCGTACGCCCCGACCGGGCGCTCGGGGTGCTGGGTGCCGGCGCGGGTGCGGTCGCCTGGATGGGCGGCGGGCTCTCGGCCGGGGCGGTGCCGCACACGTCGCAGTAGCCGTCGACCACGGTGCCCGCGCAATCCGGTTCGGCGCATCTCATCTCGGCTTCCCCCGCTTCTCGTCGAGGATCTGTTGATAGTCCTTGATGGCGCGGGTCACCGCGCGCAGATCGCAGGGACGCCGGGACAGCAGGCCGGAGGCGATCTGGCCCGACGCCATCAGATCCCGGTCCTCGCCCAGGCCCAGCCGCGCGGCCTTGGCCTGGTAGGCCGTCAGCCGGCCCTTCAACTCGGTGCGGCGGTCGAGCAGGCCCTGCGCGAGTTGCTCGTCCTCGAGCGCGGCATCCAGCGCCGCGCTGATTCGGTGCCGCAGCGCCTGCAGCGCAAGCGGATTCGCCGCGGTCAACCCGTCCAGTTCTGCCCGCAACTGCGGCTCGGGGTCGGTCCGCACCGGAAGTGGCGCGGTGAGCACGACCTCCTCGGCGCGCGCACGGATCTGCGTGGCGCGCTGCGTCGCATCCCGCAACTCGTCGCACCGCACCCGGGTACGGGCCAGCTCGTCGGGCCAATCCGCGAGCAGCGCAGCGTGTTCGGCGAGTTCGGCGGACCGCTCGTCGATTACCCGCGCGATGGCGCCGGCGCGTCGCTCGACTTCTTCGCCGGTCAGCGCCAGGGGATCGGTGGCCGACAGCGTGAGCAGCTCCGCGATCTCCTTGGGGCCGGTCGCCCCGGCCGCATCCAGGCGTTCCTGAGCCGGTGCCAGCCGCGCGGCGACCAGGGTGTTGATCGTGACGACGGCATCGAGGAATTCGATGACAGGGGGGTAGGCGGCGCGCATCCGATCCGCGGTGTCGGCCAGCCCGGCGTATTCGACGGACTCGCCGGGGCCGGCGAGTGTGCGCTGTGCCAACGGAATCCGTTGCCGCGACACCTCATGGGATCGTTCCCGCAGCAGCCGGGTCAGTTCGCGCCGTTCGGCGTCGTCGAGCCGGGTTCCGCCGCGTGCCCGCACCGCGCGTGCCGCGTCCAGGATCGTCGTCATCCGGCCCAGGTCGTCCCACAATTGGCTGAGCGACTGTTCGACGTCTGCCCACCGTAGTGCCGTCGCGCCGGTCGGTGCGAAGCGCCGGACGTGTTCGAGGCCGGGATGGTTGTCCAGCTCCACCAGGGTCGCCGACATCGCGGCGACTTCGTCTGCCCGGGAGGCGATTTCGCGATCGATCTGCTCGGCGGTCAGCATGGTCGCACTCAGTCCTCGTATCGGGGAGCCGGCGGACCCGGGGAGGGTCCCAGACTGCCCAGCCGATTGTCGTAGAGGCGCTCCCAGGTGCCGTCGTCCCGCAGCCGTTGCAGCACGGCGTTGATGAACCTCACCAGGTCGGTGTTCTCCTTCTTGACGCCCACGCCGTAGGGCTCCGTGCCCAGGCTGGCACCGACCACCTCGACGTTCGGATCCTGCGCGGCCAGGCCGGACAGGACCACGTAATCGGTTCCGATGGCGTCGATCTGCCCCTGCTGCAGCATCACCAGGCAGTCCGTCCAGGTCGGTGCGCCGACCACCGTCGGTTGGGGGTCCAGCGCGAACACCCTGGCCAGCGAGGTCGTGCCCGTCACCGCGCAGACGCGTTTGCCCCCCAGCTGTGCGGCCGATTCGATGCCCGAACCCTTCGACACGAGGATGCGCTGGTCGGCGTAGAAGTACACGGTGGAGAATGCGACGTTGGCTTTGCGTGCGCAGTTGATGGAGAAGGTGCGCGCGACGATGTCCACGTCACCTGACTGCAGCACCGCTTCGCGCTGGCCGGCTTCGACGACCCGCAGCTGCACACGGTCCGGGTCGCCGAAGATGGCGCGGGCGATCTCGCGGGCGATGTCGATGTCGAAACCCTCGAGTTGTCCGGTCGCGGGGTTGCGGAAGCCGAACAGGTACTGGTTCTGGTCGACGCCGACGACGAGGCGCCCGCGTTCGGCGATGGCCGCCATCGTCGACCCCGCGGGCATCGCCCCCGGCGCGGGCAGCGGTCCGTCGGGGCGCAGGCTGGCCTCCCGGTCGCAGCTCGTATCCCCTTGCGGTGGTGCGGTCGTCGCGACCTCGACACCGGCGGGCTGCGCGTCGACGGGTGTGATCGACACCGCGGCCGGGGGTTCCGGCGAGGATCCGCAGCTCGCGGTGAGAACCGCGATCGTCAGAAGCGCCGGCGCGAATCGTGATCTCACAGGAACTCCTTGAGCCTGGGCCACAGGCCGAAAACCGCGGCCGCGGCGGCGAGCACCATCAGTACCAGCGTCCCGGTCGGGCTCCACACCAGGCTCGCGCCCGCGGCCGAGACGTGATCGCGCAGCGTGGCGCGGGACTGCTCGATCCCGTCGCGCAGTTGGGATTCCACGACCGCGACGTGTGCGGTGGAGGCGGCCGGATCGGTGCCGATCGCCTGGGCGACCGCGGTCGCATAGTCGCCGCCGGTGTAGGCCGCTACCTGTTTCTGGTGGCTGGCCGTCCAACTCGCGACGCCGTCGGCCACGGCGGGTTCGTCGGTGCCGAGTTCGTCGAGCAGTTCGTCGATGTGACCGTAGAACGATTTCTCTCCCGCGGTGACGTCGCCGCGAGAGATCAGTTGCAGGGTCTCGTCGGTACGCGCCTGCTGGGTGAGGATGCGGGCCTTGGCGAGGTCGGAGAACCGGGCCGTGCCCTCGGTGCGGCTGTGCTCGATGTCGTTGGCCGCCATGCGGGTAGCCACGACCACCCAGCCGATCACCAGGAGCACGACCGCCGCGGACACGAGCAGGCCCACGTTGAATTGCCGGTTGGTCCGCCGGTACATGACCACCGAGCCGGCCGCGACCACCACCAGCACACCTACGAGCAGGACGAGCGCGAGGACGGGCACCGAACCGACGGCGCCCTGTTCCTCGTCGACGGCCGCCAGATTGGCGGTGTAGATCCGTTCGGCACCGGGCAGCAGACGGGTCTGCATCAGCGCGGACGCTTCGCGCAGATACGCCGAGCCGATGGGAAATCCCTGCCGATTGTTGGCTCGTGCGGCTTCGACCAGGCCGGTGTAGGCGGCGAGTTGGGCCGCGATCTCGGCTACCGCGGTGCGGGTCTCGGGTTCTGTGGCCCCGGCGGTGGTGTCGGCAAGGGCCGCCGCGGCGTCGGCCAGCGCCCGCTGATAGCGCGCGCGCATCTCACCGGTCTCGATACCGCCCGACAGGAACGACGTGGCGGCCGCGGCGTCGGCGGCCGACAGGGCGGCGTAGAGGTTCTGCGCGGCATAGGCGAAGGGTTCGGAGCGGTCGAGAATGGCGTTGCGCTCGGCGATCCGGCGATCCAGTTGGGTCGCGCACACGACCCCGGCGATCACGCAGCTCACCGCGATGACGATCGCGACGATCGCGACGACGCCGGGTGTGGTGCGGGCGAGGCGGCGCAGCCATGTGGTGGAGGCGCGCGTGTCCAGTGCGCGAGCCGACGAGCCTGTGTCGTTCACCAGCGCCCTCCCCGGGGGTGATCGTAGCCGCAAAGAACGTAAAGGTAGCGGGCATTGATCGATTCGCGTCGCGGCCGCGGCGGGGCGGGTCGCCGCCGGTATCGGCACCGGACTGCCGCTGCCGCACCGGGCCACCGGGTGAACCCTCCCAGGACTGCGATCATCTGCCGATCTTCCGACGTGACGACGCCGCGGGAGTGAGTGGTGCACCACTTGTTTCCGGCGAGCGGCCGCGGGCGGATACCTCCGCGGCCGGGCCGTATCGCGTGGGTCGGCGATTGCGCTGCGCCGCGCGCACCTGCGCTCCTAGTCTGTGCACGTGTGGTTGACGTGGCCGTTGACCGGGCGTTCGAAGGAACTGGGGCTGATCGCGGCCGCATTGTCCGACGCAGGCACGTCCGGCATCGTGATCTGTGGTGTGTCCGGCGTGGGCAAGAGCCGGATCGCCCGCGAAGCGCTCGACGCCGCCGCATCCAGGGGTGGTGAGGTTCGCTGGGTGGTCGGCACCTCCTCGGCGCGGGGACTTCCCCTCGGCGCGCTGGCATCCTGGGCGGGGCTGGCGGGAAGCGACAGTCTGCAATTGGTGCGCGGCGTGATCGAGGCGCTGACCGACGCCGCTCCGGGCACTCCCGTCGTCGTCGGTGTCGACGACGCGCATCTACTCGACGATCTGTCCATCTTCGTGCTCCATCAGATCGTTCTTCGCGGCGCCGCCAAACTGGTGGTCACGGTGCGCGAGAGCGAACCGATACCCGTTGGGGTGGAAGAGCTTTGGAAAGTGGGTCAATTCGATCGGCTGGATCTGCAGCCGTTGTCGCCCGACGGTACGGCCGCGTTGCTCGCCGCCACGCTGGCCGGATCGGTCGATCCGCACGCAGCGGGCCGGATGTGGCAGCTGACCCGTGGCAACGCGCTGTACCTGCGCCACATCGTCGAACGCGAGGTCGCCGACGGCCGGCTGGAGAGCAGGTATGGCCAGTGGCAGTGGGTGGGCGATCCAGTCATGCCGCACAGCCTCGTCGAATTGGTCGAAGCCCGCATCGGGGCGTTGCCGGCCCCGGTGGGCGCGGTGATCGACACCCTCGCCGTCGGCGAACCGCTCGAACTGGCCGCGCTCGAACGCATCACCGACCCGGAGGCGGTCGAGGAGGCCGACAGTCGCGGTCTGATCGGTCTCGAGCATGTCGACTCGCGGATCGACGTCCGGGTGGCGCACCCCCTCTACGCCGAGGTGCGCAGGCGGACCGCCGCGCCGACCCGGCTGCGGCGGCTGCGCGGACTGGTCGCCGCCGAATTGGCCGCCGCCGACGATCGCGACGATGTGCGCGTGATGGTCCGGCGGGCCGCGCTCGCCCTGGACTCCGATACCGCGCCGGACGCCGATCTGCTCGTCGGCGCCGCCCACGGGGCGGTGTTCCTGGCGGATCTGCCCCTCGCCGACCGGCTGGCCGACGCGGCGCTGCGGGCAGGTGCGGGTGCCGAAGCGCAGTTCGTCCGCGCCCACGCGTTGTCGTGGCTCAGCCGGGGGGAGGAGGCCGAGGCGGTGCTCGCCGGCGTCGCGGTGGCCGGCTTGTCCGAGACCGACCACGCGCGATTCACCTATCTGCGTGCCAGCAACATGCTGTGGGCGCTGGCCGATCCGGTTCGGGCCGAGGAGATCATGGACGGCGCGGCGCACCTGACGGCCGGGGCCGCTCGCAGCTGCATCGACGCCGTCCGCACCGTGTACTGGTTCGCCGTCGACCGTCCGGACGCCGCGACGCGCGCCGCGCAGCATCTGGTGCTCGACGACCTGCCCGCCATCGTCGGGACCGAGACGGCCTGGGCGCTGTCGGCGATACGGGCCGAGGCGGGGTGCACGGCGGACGCCGTGGCCACCGCGGAGGTGGGGTACACCGTTGCGGACCGGTGTTTCGAGGCGCCGCACATGAGGTTCAACATCGCCGACGCCCACGTGGACGCGCTTCTGCTGGCCGGGCGGGTGGATGAGGCGCTCGACGTGGCCGAGCGGGTCCGGGCGCAGGCCGCGGACCTGCCGGGAGCGGCCCAGTGGCTGGGCGCCGCGATCGCGGGGCGGGCCGCCCTCGGGGCGGGCCGCCTCGACACCGCGTGCGCCCTGCTGGAACAGGCGGCGGGGGCGCTGGCCGCATCGGGCCATGCCATCGGCTGGGGTTACCGGTACCGCGTCCCGCGGGCGACCGCGCTGGCCATGCGCGGTGCCACGGAGGAGGCGGCCGCCGCGCTCGCCGTGCTCGACGGTCTGCGCCGGCCGTTTCGGCTGCTGGACTTCGAGAGGAGCCTGGCCCGCGCCTGGGTGGCCGCCGGTCAGGGCGCGGTCAGCGAGGCGATCGACATCCTGGTGTCCGCGGCCAGGACCGCGGCCGATAACGGGCGGTTCGCCGCGGAGGTGATGTGCCTGCAGACCGCGACGCAGTTCGGTGACCGGACCGGCGGACCGCGACTGCGTGAGCTGGAGACGATCGTCGAGGGCCCGCGCGCCGGACTGGCCGCCCGCTTCGCGACGGCTATGCGCGACGGTGACCCGGCCGAACTGACGGCGGTCTCCGAGGCTTTCGAGGCCATCGGTGACGGTTTGGCGGCCGTCGACGCCGCCGCGCACGCCGCCCGGGTGTATCGCGGCCGCGACCTGCGCGGATCGGCGCTGAGCTGCGCCAGCCGGGCCGAGGCGCTGGCACAGCGGTGCGGTGGGGCCGATACCCCGGCGCTTCGTGAGGCCCGCATGCCACTCCCGCTGACCGATCGGGAACGTGAGGTCGTGGTGCTGATCGGGCAGGGCCTGTCCAACCGCGATATGGCCGCACGCCTGAGTGTGTCCGTGCGCACCGTCGAGGGGCACATCTACAAGGCGATGCTCAGGACGGGCACGACCAGCCGCGAGGAGCTCGCCGCGCTGCTCCTCGAGCACCGCCCGCCCACACCCGGGTAGGGCCGCTACGGGCGGGCCGCCCTCAGCGGGGACGCGCGATCGTATCCCCGGCGATCCGCTGGAGGATCTCGATGACGGTGGCCACGGCCGGGCGGCTGGTCGCGCCGGCGCGGGTGACGGCCTCGATGCGGCGGGCGACGCGGATTCCGCTGAGCGGCTTTCGGGTGAGTTCCCGCACGGTGCGCACCTGGCGGGGCAGCAGGGCCACGCCCACCCCGGCCGATACGAGTTCCTCGACAACGCGAAAGTCGTTGACCCGCTGGACGATACGTGGATCAACCCCGGTGAGGGTGGCCAGCGATCGCAGCACGTCGTCGACCATGAGGCCGCCTTCGACGCCGATCCAGGATTCGCCGGCCAATTCGCGCAGCGGCACCCGCGCGCGGGTGGCGAGCCGATGGCCGGGCGGCAGGACGACCTCGAGGGGTTCGCGCATCAGCACGGTGGCCTCGTAACGCGGATTCCATGGCGTGACGTCCCGTTCGTCACGGTGAACGACGACCACGTCGTGGTCGGCGAGCTGGGCGGGTGCCTGTGACGCGGGCAGGTCGATGTCACGGCCGAGGACCTCGACACCCGTTGCCGCGGCGTCGACGATCAGCTCAGGCAGCAGCATCGCCGCTCCGGACGGGAACATCGACACCCTGACGACGCCGCGGGGGACGGTGCGGTAGGCGCTCATATCGGCCTCGGCGCGGTCCAGCGCGGCCAGCACCTCGTCGGCGCGCGTGACCAGGGTGCGTCCGGCATCGGTGAGGCGTACCCGGCGGCCCTCGGGCTCCAGCAGGGGCACACCGGCCTCCCGTTGCAGGATCTTGAGCTGCTGGGATACCGCGGACGGCGTCAACGACACCGCGTGTGCCACCGCGTTGACGGTGCCGCGTTCGGCCAGTTCCCGAAGCAGCCGCAGGCGCTCCACATCCATGAAGAGAAACTACCGAATTAGTGAAAAAACTATCGCTTGTCTAACTGATCCCGACTCGGCGACCATGGACTCACCGCGGGCATCGGAGCCCGCGGTGAGTCACCGGTAGGGCGGGCGTACCCGCTCGCGACCAGGCCGCGGCACGGCCCCGGGTGGCAGTACGGATCATCCCAACGGACATGAAGGAGTCGGCGCCGTGCTGTCGTCGCTGCCATCCGCACCTCGCGTCGCACACCGCGGCGCGGTCGACGTCGCGCTGGTGGCGGTGGCGCTGGCTTGGGGGTCGAGCTATCTGGCCACCAAAGAGGTCGTCGAGCCGGACGGTGTGTTCGCATTCCTGGTGATCCGCTTCGGCGTGGCCACTGCCGCGCTCGCGATCCTCACGGCGCCGGCGCTGCGCGGCATCACCGGCGCCGAACTTCGCTGCGGCGCACTGTTCGGCCTCATCCTCAGCGTCGTGCTGACGCTGGAAACCTACGGCGTCACGCTGACGTCCGCGTCCAACGCCGGCCTGATCATCTCGCTGACCATCGTGATGACGCCGCTGCTGGAACGCTGGGTGCGCGGCACCCGGGTGCCCAGGGCGTTCCACGGGGCCACCGTCGTGACCGTCGTCGGGATCGCCTGCCTGACCCAGACCGGCGGGTGGGCCGCGCCCAGTCCGGGGGATCTGCTGATCCTGTTCGCCGCGGTCGCGCGGGCGGTACACGTGACGGTCATCGCCCGGGTGTCCGAGCACCGCGCACTCGACTCGGCGCGGATCACCCTGGTGCAGTTGTGCACCGCCCTGGCCGTATTCGCCGTCGTCGCCCCGATGACGGGACGCCCGGTGACCGAGGTCGCGGGCCACATGAGCGGCCAGGCCTGGGCGTTGACCGGCTACCTGGCACTGGTGTGCACGGTCTTCGCGTTCCTCGTCCAGATCCGTGCGGTGCGGTGCACCTCGCCGGCCCGGGTGAGCCTGCTCCTGGGCACCGAACCGCTGTGGGCCGCCGTCGTCGGCGTCCCGCTCGCCGGTGACCCGGTCACGGCGCTCGGGGTGCTCGGCGCCGTCCTCGTCTTGGCGGGTATCAACTGGGGCAGGACGGTCGACAGGCGCGGGCAGCGCCGCCCGGCGCCACTCATCGCGGCGGGCCGACGACCCAATCCCCGGCGCGCATGACGCCGGTCACCGCCAGGTCCGGATCGAGCACCACCAGGTCGGCGCGGGCGCCGGCGCCGAGGTCGGGGCACGGCAGCCCCATCACGCGAGCCGGGTTGGTCGACGACTGCCGCACGGCGAGCAGGAGCGCCTGGTCGCGCGGTAGACCGCTGTGGGTGACGGCGTACCGGAAGATGCGATCCATCGTGGCGGTACTGCCCGCGATGGTGTCGGTGCCCGCCACCCGCGCGACCCCCGAGCGGACCTCCACCGCCAGTGGCCCCAGCCGGTAGGCGCCGTCGGACATGCCGGCAGCGGCCATCGCGTCGGTGATCAGCGACACCCGGTCGGCCCCGGCGCCGCGGCTGACGTGGCGATACAGCGCCGCGTCCACGTGCACCCCGTCGGCGATGAATTCGGCTGTGACGCGGTCGTCTTCGAGGACCGCGATGACCGGTCCGGGTTCGCGGTGGTGGATCGGGCGCATCGCGTTGAACAGATGGGTCGCCACCGTCGCGCCCGCCGCGATCGCCGCGCGGGTCTGCTCATAGGTCGCCTCCGTATGCCCCACCGCCGCCACGATGCCCGCCGTGGCGATCCGTTCCACCGCCGCCAGCCCGCCGGGCAGCTCCGGCGCCAGCGTGATCATCCGGATAGTGCCCGCGCCCAGGGCGATGACGTGATCGAGTTCGGCGGGATCGGGGTCCCGCAGCAGCGCGGGATCGTGGGCGCCGCACCGTGCGGCGGCCAGCCAAGGACCCTCCAGATGGATACCGTCGATCAGGCCCGCCCGTACCTGGCCCGCCAGCTCAACGACCTGCCTGGCCAGATCGGCCGGGCCCGCCGTCACCAGCGAGGCGAGCAACGTGGTGGTGCCGTGGCGCCGGTGGGTGTCGACCGCGCGGGAAACCTCGGCTGGAGTGGCGTTGGAGAAACTCGCACCACCCCCGCCGTGGACGTGGGTGTCGACGAAGCCGGGCACGACGGCCGTCGCGCCCAGGGCGATGTCCGCGGGCCGGGGCGGATCACCGGCGCCGGCCGCCGCCACCGTCTCGCCGACGACCTCGATCCATCCCGGCCGCAACAACTCTGGGCCGGTGATGACGGTGTCGGCGGTGAGCAGCACTCAGAGGCCCTGCCATTGCGGTTTGCTGCGGTAGGTTTCGCGGTAGTAGTCCACCAGCTGCAGCCGGTTCGCCGCACTGTCGTCGAGCAGGACCGTCGCATGGCGGTGGTGCTGCAGGATGGTCGCGGGCCACATCGCGCTGACGGGTCCCTCGACCAACTGGTGCACCGCCTCGGCCTTGCTGCGCCCCGTTGCCACCAGCACGACGTGGCGGGCATCCATGATGGTGCCCAGCCCCTGGGTCAGGCAGTGGGTGGGCACTTGGTCGACGTCGCCGTCGAAGAAGCGGGCGTTGTCCATCCGGGTCTGCCGGGTGAGCGTCTTGATCCGTGTCCGGGAGGCCAGCGAGGACCCCGGCTCGTTGAACCCGATATGCCCGTCGGTGCCGATGCCGAGGATCTGCAGGTCGATTCCGCCGGCGCGCAGGATCTCCTCCTCATAGCCGGCGCACGCGGCGGGAATGTCGGTGGCCAGGCCGTCGGGCCCGTGCACCGCACCCGGCGCGAAGTCGACCCGCGATACGAAGACGGTGTCGATGACGTTGCGGTACCGCTCGGGGTGGTCGGCGGGCAAGCCGACGTATTCGTCGAGGGTGAAACCGCGGGCCCGGGCGAAGGAGATCCGCCCGGCCGCGCAGCGGGAGGCCAACTCGTCGTAGATCGTCAGCGGCGACGACCCGGTGGCGAGGCCGAGCACGGCGTCCGGCTGGGCGGCCAGCAGCCCGCCGATCGTGTCGGCGGCGACGGCGCCGATCTCACGGGCGTCGGGCAGGATGACGACTTCCATTACTTGGTCGCGGTGAAAAGGGTTGCACCGGAGGTGATCTCCGCGCTCGCCGACACGGCGTCGGCGGGGGAGATATTGCCCGGCTCCCGTTCGTCCATCACCACCACCGGCACGATGGGATTGAGCCCGGCCGCCTCGACGGACGGGACGTCGTAGGTGGTGACCACCTGGCCGGCGCTGACGGTGTCGCCTTCCTTGACGTGGGTGGTGAAACCCTTGCCCTCCAGGCCGACGGTGTCCAGACCCAGATGCACCAGGACGCCGACACTGTCGGCGGTCATGATCACGTAGGCGTGCGGCAGCAGTTTGAGGATCTTGCCGCCGACGGGTGCGACCGCGTCGACGATCCGGCGCGGCGGGTCGATCGCCGCGCCGTAACCCACCATGCCCTGGGCGAACACGGGATCGGGGACGTCCTGCAACGGAACCGCGCGCCCCTCAACGGGAGCGAGGACTGGCGTGGTGCTCACATTCGACTCCTTTGTCCGGATGTGCCCAGGATAGGGAGTCGAGGTGTATCCGCGTGCCGGAAACCCGGTCTCCGAAGGGGTTCGCTGGTCTAAGCTTCGGCTCAGCCGATGCGGGGCCGCGATTCCGCGGCAGAGGAGGGTCACGGCGATGAACGAGGCGGCCAAACCTCAAGGGAAGCAGCAGAAGTCGGGTCTGAACATTCCGGGCTTCGCACAGTTGCAGCGCCTGGGTAAGAGCCTGATGCTGCCGATCGCGGTGCTGCCCGCCGCGGGCATCCTGTTGCGGCTCGGCCAGGATGACCTGCTGGGCCGGATCGACGCGCCCGTCATCGGTGCGTTCTTCCATGCCATGAGCGCGGCGGGCGGCGCGCTGTTCACCAACCTGCCGTTGCTGTTTGCCGTCGGTGTGGCGATCGGGTTCGCCAAGAAGGCCGACGGTTCGACCGCGCTGGCCGCCGTCGTCGGCTATCTGGTGATGGAGGCGGTGTTCACCACGATGTCGCCGGTCGTGCTCGCCGGTGAGGTCGACAAGGCCGGTGAGCAGGCGCAGATCAACTACAGCGTGTTCGCCGGAATCGTCGTCGGCCTGGTGACGGCGGCGCTGTTCGACCGCTACCACACCATCAAACTGCCCGCCTATATCGGCTTCTTCGGGGGCCGGCGGTTCGTGCCGATCGTCGTGTCGCTGGCGTCGCTGGTGATCGCGTTCGGGATGAGCTACTTCTATCCGATCTTCGATGCCGGGCTGACGGCGCTGGGGCAGTTCATCGGCGGTGCAGGCGCATTGGGTGCGTTCGTCTACGGGTTCGCCAACCGCATGCTGATCCCGGTCGGACTCCATCACATCGTCAACTCGTACGTATGGTTCATCTACGGCGACTACCAGAAGCCCGACGGCGCCGTGGTCACCGGGGAGTTGCCGCGGTTCGCCGCGGGCGACCCCACCGCGGGCATCCTCACGTCGGGCTTCTACCCGATCCTGATGTTCGGCCTGCCGGCCGCCGCCCTGGCGATGATCCACGTCGCGAACAAGCGCCAGCGCAAGGTGGCGGTGGGCATCCTGTCGGCCGCGGCGCTGACGGCGTTCCTGACCGGGGTGACCGAACCGCTCGAGTTCGCGTTCATGTTCGTGGCGTTTCCGCTGTACGTGATCCACGCGCTGTTGACGGGTCTCTCCCTGGCGATCGCGTATCTGCTGGACATCCACCTGGGCTTCTCGTTCTCCGCGGGCCTCATCGACCTGCTGCTCTACGGCACCGCCCCGGCGGCCAAGAACATTCCGCTGCTCATCGGCATGGGTCTGGTGTTCTTCGTCGTCTACTACCTGATGTTCCGGTTCGCGATCACGAGATGGAATATGCGGACCCCTGGCCGTGAGCCCGAGAGCGAATTCGAGGCCGAGGAGGCGGCCAACCTCACCGATGGTGAGGCCGCGGCCGTGCCTGTCGCCGCGGCGGGTTCGGCGAGTGCGGCGGCCGCACCCGCCGCCACCGCCACGGCCAGTAAGGCCGAACAGCTCATCGCGGCGTTCGGCGGTCGGGAGAACCTCGTGAACGTCGACGCCTGCATCACCCGGCTGCGCATGGAGGTGGCGGACAAATCCAAGGTGGACCAGGGCCGCCTGAAGGCGCTCGGCGCCGCCGGGGTCATCGAGGTGGGCAACAGCGTCCAGGCGGTGTTCGGAACACAGGCCGAGGCGCTGAAGAACGACATCAAGGACGTGCTGTGACCGATTGCGTCAGCGGATACGCACCGACAGGCAGGTGACGCCGCCTTCGACCTTCTCGAATTCGGTGATGGACGTGGTGACGACGTGCAGCCCGCGGCGGCGCAGCACCTCGGCGGTCCCCGGCGCCGATCCCGAGATCAGTACCGCGTCGTCGCCGAGCACCAGCACGGCGCTGCCCTGAGGTTCGGGTATCGGCAGGAACTCGGCGAACATCGACGGGTCGTCGACCAGGGGTGCGTAGCCGATGATCGTGCCGTCGGGAAGTGCGGACAGCGTCGTCTTCAGATGCAGTGCCCGGGTGACCGGAATGCGCACGACAGCGAATCCGAGCTCGTCGGCGAATGCGGTGAACTGGTCGATCCCCGCATCGTCGGTGCGGCTGCTGCGGCCGACGTAGATCGTGTCGCCGATTTTGAGCACGTCGCCCCCGTCGAGGTGGCCCGGTGCGGCGATCTCGCGGATGGGGATGCCGAGCGCGGCCAGCGCGTCCTTCATCGACGCGACCTCGCCGGCGCGGCTGGGCGTGCCGGGCCGGGTGAGGATGGCGGTGCCGCCGACGATCACGACGGTGTCCTCGACGAACACCCCGTCGGGATGGTCCTGCGCCGGTGCCAGTTCGACACACTCGAACCCCGAGGTGCGCAGGGCGGCCACATAGTCGTCCCACTGTGCTCGCGCCCGGTCGGCATCGACGGGTTCACGCTCCTGGAAGGTGAGCTGACCTTCGGCCAGGCGGCTGGACGGCGGACGGACGAGCGCGATGGGCACGGCTCGATCCTCTCACCGGTGCGCCGGTCGGCCGCACGGGGTCGCGATGAGTTGCGACAATCAGCCGACGATCAGCTCGGTGGCCGAGTCGTCGTCCGGAAAGGTCTGCACATGCCCGCATCATCGCGCCCGCTGGTTCCCTTCCACCTGGCGATCCCCGTCCACGACATCGACGCCGCGCGCCATTTCTACGGCGAGGTGCTCGGTCTGCCGCACGGCCGTTCGGACGCCGCATGGGTGGACTGGGACCTGCACGGGCACCAGCTCGTCACCCATCAGGTGGCCGGCCGGACGGCCGTCGGCGCGGCGGTCGCCGGCACGAACCCCGTCGACGGGCACGATGTACCCGTGCCGCACTTCGGTCTGGTGCTGTCGGTGGAGTCGTTCAAGGTCCTCGCGCAGCGGCTGGTCGGGGCCGGGGTGCAGTTCGTCATCGAACCCTACGTGCGGTTCGAAGGTCAGCCCGGTGAACAGTGGACCATGTTCTTCCTGGACCCATCCGGAAATGCCTTGGAGTTCAAGGCTTTCGCCGACATCGACCAACTGTTCGCCACGTGACGGCGCGGCTGGGCGCCGACCAGCTCGCGGCGCTGGCGGCGGTCGTGGAGTTCGGCAGTTTCGACGCGGCCGCCGACCGGCTGCACGTGACGCCGTCGGCGGTCAGCCAGCGCGTCAAGGCGCTGGAGACCCGGGTGGGGCAGGTGCTGGTGGTTCGCGAAAAGCCCTGTAAGGCAACCGCTGCCGGAATACCCCTGCTGCGACTGGCGGCCCAGACGGCGGTGCTCGAGTCAGAGGCCCTTGCCGAGACCGGTGGGGACGGGTCCTCGCGGGGGACCCGGGTGGCGCTCGCGGTCAACGCCGACTCGATGTCCACCTGGTTCACCGCGGTGTTCGGCGGACTGCCCGATGTGCTCTTCGACATCCGCATCGAGGACCAGGACCACTCGGCGCGGTTGTTGCGGGAGGGCGCCGTCATGGGGGCGGTGACCACCGAACGCGCCGCCGTGGCGGGCTGCCGGGTGCAGCCGCTGGGGGTGATGCGTTATGTGCCGGTCGCGTCGGCGGGATTCGTAGCCCGGCACCTGCCGGACGGATTTGTCGCGGGCGCGGTGGGTGCGGCGCCTTCGCTAGCCTGGAATCGCGACGACGCGTTGCAGGACATGTTGGTGCGCAAAGCGTTTCGGCGTGCGGTTGCGCGGCCGGTGCACTATGTGCCGACCGCGGAGGGTTTCGGGGCGGCGGTGCTCGCGGGCCTGGGCTGGGGGATGTATCCCGAGCAGCTGGCGGCGCCGCGGATTGCCGCGGGGGCGTTCGTGCGCATATCGCCGGTGCACCTCGACGTTCCGCTGTACTGGCAGTGCTGGAAGCTGGACAGCCGGCTGGTCAGGTCGATCACCGATGCGGTGCGGTCGGCCGCCGCGAGCCTGCGCGGGAGTCGTGGGTAGCCCGACGGGATGCGCAGCGCTCTCAGCGGTCCTCCGGCGCGGCCACCCCGGCCTTGCGGTAGTTACTGGGTGTCGTACCGAACCAGCGCCTGCTGGCCTGGGTGAGGACGCTCTGTTCGGCGTAGCCGAGTTCCCGGCAGATGTGGCCGAGGCTGAGGTCGGTTTCGCGCAGCAGACGCTCGGCCGTGTCGCGCCGGGTGCCGTCGAGCAGAACGGCGAAGCTGGTGTTCTCGGCGCGCAGCCGCCGCTGCAGCGTCTTGGGGTGCATTCCGGCGTGGCCTGCGATGTCGTCGATCGTCACCGCACCGCTCGAGAGGAACTGGCGGATCAGACGGTGCACCAGCCTGCTGGTGGGCGGGGTGTGGCCGGCGACGGCGCCCGTGAGGTAGCTCATGGCGGTCTGGTGGGCGAGGGCGTCTCTGGGCAGGGCTTGGAGCAGATCGGCCGCGCGCAACGTGAACCCGGCGACCGGCTCGCAGAAATGTGCCGGGCAGCCGAAGTATCGCTTGTAATCGCGCGGCGGGGTGAGCGCGCCGTGCGGCAGGTGCACACTCACCGGCCGGTAACCCCCGCCGAGCAGCAGGTGCAGGATGCGCAGCGTCACGCCGAGGGACAGTTCGATGGCCTGGGCTTGGGGGGCGCCGGGGCCCAGGTGGTATTCGAACTCGAAGCGGCGCAACGCGGGATCGGCCGCGGTGGTGGTCAGGCGGGTGGTGATGGCCGGGCTGTAGTCGGCCATGAAGGTGCCGAAGACACCGAATGCGTCGGCGACGGTCGCCGCGCTGCGGGCGGCCAGGCCGACCGGCCCGAGGATGGCGATGTCCTGCCGGCGGGCCAGCTGCCGTCCGAAGTCCGGGGCGCCGACCGTGGCGGCGGTCTGCGCCAGGGCGGCGATGCCGTTGGGCAGCGAGATGAACCGGTCATGGCGTCCGGCGTCGGCGGGCGGGATGTGCGCGGCGGACAGCAAAGCGCGGCTGTCGCCGCCGAGATCGGTGACCAGCTGGTGGTAGCCGGTCAGGGCGGTACCGCGGATCACGCTCACGGGTCAACACTGGTGGGTCTGTCCGGAATTCTCAAGAAATTGTCCGGGATTATCAAGACGGGCGGGCGGGGTGTCCTGCAAGGTTGACCGTCGGGCGTGGGAAAGGGGCAGGGGTTGTCGGATCAGACGAGTTCGGTGGTGGCTCCGGTATTGCCGGGCGGTGGCGTATTGCCGTTCCCGCCGGTGCCGTCGGCAAGTGTCGCGGGCCGCACCATGCAGGAGTCGACGTATACGCCGCGCACGATTCCGCGGCGGCTGCACGAGGACTCCCCGAACGTCGTCATCGTGCTGATCGACGACGCCGGGCCCGGCCTGCCGTCGACGCTCGGTGGTGAGGTCACCACCGCGACCATGGACCGGATTCTTGCAGAAGGCGTGTCTTACAACCGCTTTCATACCACCGCCATGTGTTCGCCGACGCGGGCTTCGCTGCTGACCGGGCGTAACCATCACGAGATCGGCAACGGCCAGATCGCCGAGCTCGCCAACGACTGGGACGGTTACGCGGGCAAGATCCCGCGTTCGAGCGCCACGGTGGCCGAGGTGCTCAAGCAGTACGGCTACGCCACCTCGGCGTTCGGCAAGTGGCACAACACCCCGGCCGAGGAGACCACCGCCGCCGGGCCGTTCGAGAACTGGCCCACCGGTTTGGGTTTCGAGTACTTTTACGGGTTCCTGGCCGGTGAGGCGTCACAGTACGAGCCGCATCTGGTGCGCAACACCACCGTGGTGCGCCCACCCAAGACCCCGGAGGAGGGCTACCACCTCTCCGAGGACCTGGCCGACGACGCGATCTCGTGGCTGCGCCAGCACAAGGCGTTCAACGCCGACAAACCGTTCTTCATGTACTGGGCCAGCGGATGCCTGCACGGCCCGCACCACATCATGAAGGAATGGGCAGACAAGTACGCCGGTAAGTTCGACGACGGTTGGGACGCCTACCGGGAGCGGGTGTTCGCCCGCGCCAAGGACAAGGGCTGGATCCCGGCCGACTGTGAACTCACCGAGCGCGACGAGTTGCTGGCCGCGTGGGACAGCATCCCTGAGGACGAGAAGCCGTTCCAGCGCCGCCTGATGGAGGTCGCCGCCGGCTTCGCCGAACACGTCGACGTCCAGGTGGGTCGCATCGCCGACGAACTGGACAGCCTCGGCTACGCCGACAACACGCTCTTCGTCTACATCTGGGGTGACAACGGGTCGTCGGGCGAAGGACAGAACGGCACGATCGCCGAACTGTTGGCGCAGAACGGGATCCCCACGACGGTGCGCCAGCACATCGATGCGCTCGACGAACTCGGTGGCCTCGACGTGCTGGGCTCCCCGATGGTGGACAACCAGTACCACGCGGCCTGGGCGTGGGCCGGCTCCACCCCGTACAAGGGCATGAAGCTGCTGGCCTCACACCTGGGCGGCACCCGAAATCCCATGGTGGTGCGGTGGCCGGCGAAGGTCGACCCCGACCCGACACCCCGGTCGGTCTTCCTGCACTGCACCGACGTCGTACCGACGATCTACGAGGTTGTCGGAATCGAGCCGCCGCGTACGGTGTACGGCGAGCAACAGATGCCGATCGCCGGCGCGAGCTTCGCGCGCACCCTGGTCGACGCGAATGCGCCGGGCGGCAAGAAGACGCAGTACTTCGAGATCATGGGCAGCAGGTCGATCTATCACGACGGCTGGCTGGCGTCGGCCCGCGGGCCGCGTCTGCCGTGGGTGCCCGGCCTGCCCGGGGGGATCGCCACCTGGACGCCCGACGCTGACGTCTGGGAGCTGTACAACCTGGACGACGATTGGTCGCAGGCCAACGATCTGGCGGCGCAGTTGCCCGAGAAGCTCGCCCAGCTGCGCGAGCTGTTCGCCATCGAGGCCGCCCGTAACTCGGTGCTGCCGATCGGTGGCGGCCTCTGGGTGCCTGCCCTTCACCCCGAGTTGCGCATCGCGCCGCCGTACCGGGAGTGGGAGTTCTCCGGCGACATGGTGCGGATGCCCGAATTCTGCGCACCGGCGCTGGGCAACAAGAACAACACCGTCACCATCGAGGCCGACATTCCCGCTGACGCCAACGGGGTGCTGTACGCACTCGGCGGCGCGGCCGGCGGCCTGACGTGCTACTTCGACGACGGGCACCTGGTGTACGAGTACAACCTGTTCATCCTGTCGCGCACGGTGATCCGGTCGGCGGACAAGATCGCGCCGGGGACGGCGACGATCACGGTGACCACGCAGTACGCCGAACCGCGCCCGGCCGGGCCGCTGGACATCACGGTGACGCGCGACGGCGAGACGATCGCGTCCGGTCAGGTCCCGATCAGCGCGCCGCTGCTGTTCACCGCCAACGACTGCCTCGACATCGGCACCTGCCTGGGTTCACCGGTATCGCGGGACTACTACCACCGCGCCCCGTTTCCGTTCGAAGGCCGGATCCATCGCGTCCACGTGGCCTATACGTAGCAGCGGCTCAAGCGGATTCGCGGTGGCGGCCCATTTCGGCATAGAGCTCCGGTGAGCGGCTCTTGACGATCTGGGCTGCGGCCACGCCGATGACCGCGAACACCACGAGCAGCGACGGCAGGAACCAGGCGAGGAAGCCGGTGCTGCCGATGAGCAGGTCGAAGTTGGCGACCGCGACGATGAACACCCCGACCAGTGCGACACCGGCGACGGTGGGGGCGAGCACCGTACGCAATGTGTTGTGCGCGAGGTGGCGGTGGCGACCGAAGAAGGCCACGACGGCGAAGGAGGTCGCGGCCATCAGGGCGATGACGGCGAGGGTGCCCAGGTTGGTCAGCCAGGTGAACAGTGCCAGGATCGGGTCGAGACCGGCGATGACGAAGACGAGCACGACGGCCAGCGCCAGCACCGACTGAGCGACCGAGCCGACGTGTGGGCTCAGATGGCGGGCGTGGGTGCGCCCGGCCGCCTCGGGGAGCAGTCCTTCGCGACCGAGCGCGTAGGTGTACCTGGCGACCGCGTTGTGAAACGCCAGCACCGCGGCGAACACGCTGGTGATGAACAGCACCCGCATGATCGCCGTGTACCACCCGCCGATGTAGGAATCCGACAGCGCGAACAGGAAGTTCGTGGGGTCACCGAGGCCGGCGATGTAGCCGGGGATCTGGTCGATGCCGGCGCCGTTGACCATGAGCCAGGTGATGAGCGTGTAGACCGCGCCGATGACGATCACCGCGAGGTATGTCGCGCGGGGCACGGTGCGCTTGGGGTCTTTGGCCTCTTCGCTGTAGATCGCGGTGGCCTCGAAACCCACGAATGAGGCGAAGCAGAACAGCAGGGCAATGGGCAGTGACCCGCTCACCAGTGCCTGCGGGGTCAGCGGCTGCAGGCTCAACCCGCTCGTGCCGAAGGAGCCACCCTTGACGGCGATGACGGCGCCCAGGATCAGGACGATGAGGAATTCGGCGGCCACGAGCACCGAGAGCACCTTGACCGAGACGTCGATCTGCCGGTAGCCGAGCACGGCCACGACCGCCAGGGCCACCAGCGTGGCGCCCCACCACGGCACGGACCAGCCCAGCTCGTCGGCGAGGAACGCCGCGGTGGCGGCGCCGAACAGACCCCACAGGCCGATCTGCATGGCGTTGTAGCCGAGCAGCGCCAGGTAGGCGGCGGCACCGCCGGCCCGCTGGCGCAGACCCCGGGTGATGAACGAGTAGAACGCCCCGGTGCTGGTGTGGTGGCGCGACATGGTGGTGTAGCCGACCGCGAACACCAGCAACACCACGGCGGTGATGAGGTAGGCGCCCGGTAGACCCGCACCGTTGCCGAGCAACATCGCGACCGGCGCTCCGCCTGCCATGGCGGTCAGGGGAGCGGCGGCCGAGATGACGAAGAAGGCGACACCGAGCGTGCCGAGGGTCCCTCGCCGCAGCTGGTGCTCCCGCCGGGCGGGCGTCTGCGTGGCAGGTTCGGGATGCTCGCTGTTCATGGCTGACTCCGGTTTCATTTTTACGTTGTCTGGCAATGGATTTGGACGCTGAGACGGTGATCGGGACGGTGCCGGTCTGTGACGAGGGGCATACCGCGGGGCCTGGACGTAGATCGTTCGGGCCCGACAGATCGCGGTAGCATCGGTGGTATGAGCGAGGGACCGACGCGCAGGTCGACGGGTGAGCCGCCGTTCGGCGCGGTCGTGGATCCGGACGGTGAGAAGACGATGGCGGAATTGCTGGCCGAACGGCATGTCGCGGGTATGTCGCTGGATCTGGAGGCGATGGCGACCGTATCGAACATCCACCGCGTCGCCACCCGGATCCGCCATCATTTCGAGCAGGGGGTCCTGCGGGATCGGGAGCTGACCTGGACGTCGTTCGTGACACTGTGGGTGCTCTGGATCTGGGGTGAGACCCAGACCCGCTACCTGGCCGAGGAGGTCGGGGTCAGCAGGAGCACGCTGTCCGGAGTCCTGAACACCCTGGAGCGCAGGGGTCTGGTGCGCCGGCGCCCCCACGAGTCCGAGGGCAGGCTGGTGCTGGTCAGTAACACCGCCACCGGTGAGGAGCTCATGAACGAGCTGTTCCCGAAGTTCAACGCCGAGGAGGCGTTCGTGGTCGAGTCGCTCAGCCCGGACACCCTCAACCGGCTGGCCAGCGCGTTGCGGTCGATCGCCCGTCATCTCGACGACGCCGGGGAGGAACGGCGTGCGCTGATCGCCGACGGGGACGCCTGAATCACTCACCGCGTGCTCGCCACGCGGGCCGCCGCGTCGACGAGGCCGCCGAACAGGGCGTGTTGTGCCGGGTCGGTGGTCGCGGTGTCCTCGGGGTGCCACTGCACGCCGAGGAACCACTGTCCGTCGCCGGGGCCGGTTTCGACGGCCTCCATGACCCCGTCATGCGACCAGGCGGTGGCATGCAGACCGGCGCCGAGGCGGTCGATCGCCTGGTGGTGGAAGCAGCTGATGACCATCTCCTGGCATCCGGTGACGGCGGCGAGGTGGCTGTCGGCGCCGAGCCGCAGCCGCGAGGTCACGTGCCGGTGCGGTTGGTCCAGGTGGGCGTGCAGGGTGCCGCCACGGGCCACGTTGACGACCTGTAGTCCGCGGCAGATCGCCAGCAGCGGCCGCCGCATGCGCTGCGCCCAGTGCGCCACCGCGACGTCGAAGGCGTCCTGGGTGTCGTCGGTGTCGTAGATGTCGTCGTGCCCGGCGCCCCCGTAGAGGGCGGGGCTGACGTCCCCGCCGCCGGGCAGCAGGACCCCGTCGACGAAGGACAGCCGGGCGTCGACGGCCGCGTCGGACACCTCGTTTGCCGGGTGGATGGTCAGGGGTTCGCCGCCGGCGTCGTACACCGCCTCGACGAGTTTGCGAGCGTTGACCTCGGCTGAGAAGCGCAGCGCGGAGGCCGACTCGGAGAAGCGTGCCGGAATGGCGATGAGGGGGCGGTTCACCGCCCGGTCCGCGGCGGCCGGTGCTCGTGCAGGCGGGTCGCCGGGGGAGCGGGGGCGGCGCGCCCGCCGGGTGCCGGCAGGTCGGGGAGAACAGGCACAGGGGTCCCTTCGTCGACTTCTCGGGCGAGATTATTCGGTACCGAACGATCTGTAAAGGGATGGGGAAATATTCGGTGAATTCTGCCGATTCCCTTGCATCGGTCGAGGTGGGGACATATGGTTCGGTACCAAACGATCTGAGAGGCGGCGACCCCTGTGCAGCATTCCAACCCAGATGACCTCGAGGCGGCGGCGGCCTCGCTCATCGACCAGCGGGTCGACGTCGTACGCGTCACCTACTCCGACATCATCGGCAGCGAACGCGGACGCGACGTGCTGGTGAACCGGTTCGCCCGCACCCTGGGCGGCGGGCTGGCGTTCTGCCGTTCGGTGTACGCGACGACCCCCGGCGGAGGTGTGGTGAACATCGTCGGTGGTCTCGAGGAGGGCCTGCCCGACGTCCTCGCCGTGCCGGATCTCGCGACCATGCAGACGATCCCGTGGGAGGACGGGGTCGCGCACTGTATCGCCGACCTGTTCAATCCCGACGGCTCGCCCTCGCAGGAGAGTCCCCGCAACGTGTTGCGACGGGTGGTGGAGGCGTTCGCGTCGCTGGAGATGACCCCGATCGTCGGCCCCGAACTCGAGTTCTACATCCTCGAACGCGCCACCAACACCCCGACCGGCTGGGCCCGGTACGGCGAGGCGCCGGGAAACGTCTATGTCGCCGGGCTCAAGGGCGACCCGGAGAACGTCCTGCTGCGCTCGCTGCGCCAGCTCGGCGACTACGGGTTGGAGGTCGTCGCGGCAAACCACGAGTTCTCCAGCGGGCAGTTCGAGATCAACCTGTGGCACTCCGACGCCATGGACGCCGCCGACCGCGCCTTCCGATTCAAATCCGCCATCAAGGAACTCGCGCGCCGGGAGGACAAACTGGCTACCTTCATGGCCAAGCCTTACAACGACGAAGGCGGATCGGGCTTCCACATCCACTTCTCGGTGCTGGGCCCCGACGGCTCGCCGGTGTTCGACGCCGCCGACCAGGCACACGGCCTGTCCAAGGTCGCGCTGCACGCCATCGCGGGCATCCTGCGTCATGCGCCGGGGCTGGCCGCGCTGAACAACCCGACCATCAACTCCTACAAGCGGTTCGGGCCCGACACGCTCGCGCCGTGGCTCATCGACTGGGGACTGGACAACCGCAGCGCCATGGTGCGCATCCCGCCCGAGCGGGGTAAGGCGGCACGCCTGGAGCTGCGCCTCGGCGACGCGACGGCCAATCCCTACCTCGCGATCGCGGCATTGCTGGCCGGCGCCTATCTCGGCATCCGCGACGAACTCGAGGCGCCCGAACCGCTCGTCGGGTACGGATACGACCCGGCCAGATCTCCGAAACTACCGGCCAGCCTGCCCGAAGCGCTCGACGCGCTGGAGGCCGACACCGAACTGGTCGACCTGCTCGGCCCGCAGTTCGTCAGCACCTTCCTGGCCTACAAGCGCGACGAGGTGGACCGCTTCTACCACTTCGTCACCGACTGGGAGTTCCAGGAATACGCCTACCACCTCTGATCCGCGACCACCCCTCAGCCCACACGGAGTGCCAAACATCATGACCGCCAAGACTTTCGCCCTTGCCGACGTCGATCTGACCGACCTGCAGCGTTTCGTTCGCAACGAGGGGTGGGCGCAGTTCGACACCCTGCGGCGCGAAGCCCCCGTGCACTGGAACCCCGAGCCGAACGGGCGGGGGTTCTGGTCGGTGACCCGGCACGCCGACATCACCACCGTCGACCGCGATCCCGAGACCTTCACCTCGACGAAATTCGTCAACCTCGAGGACGTCGACGACGACTACATCCGCATCCGGCGTTCGATGCTGGAGAGCGACGGCACCCGCCATCTCGCGCTGCGCAAACTGATACAGCGTGACCTCAGCGGCCGTGCCCTGCTGGCCTACCGCGACTTCCTGCGCGACCTGACGGCCGTCACCGTCAACGAGGCGCTGCAGTCCGACGAATTCGACTTCGTCGAGAAGATCAGTGCGGACTTCCCGATCCAGGTGCTGGCCCGCCTGCTGGCCGTACCCGAGGACAAGACCGGACAGCTCATCGACTGGGGGAACCGCATCATCGGCAACACCGACCCCGAGTACGGCGACGTCATGCTCGACGACCCCGCCAGCGAACAGTACAAACACCTGCCGTTCCGCTCGCCCGCGTCGCTGGAGGTGTTCGAGTACGGGCGCAAGCTCGCCGCCGAACGAAAGGGCGGCGACGGCCAGGATCTGGTGAGCCGGTTGGTCAACAAGATTCCCGAAGACGGGCAGCCGTTGAGCGACACCGAATTCGACAACTACTTCTTGCTGCTGGTGGTCGCGGGTAACGAAACCACCCGGCACTCCATCAGCCATGCCATGCACGCGCTGATCAGCAATCCCGAGCAGCTACGGTGGCTGCAGGACAACCCGGACAAGATGGGCCCGGCGATCGAGGAGCTGATCCGCTGGGCGTCGCCGGTCTACCACTTCCGCCGCACCGCCACCCGGGACGTCGAACTGGGCGGACAGCACATCAAAGAGGGCGACAAGGTCGTCATGTGGTTCGCCTCGGGTAACCGTGACGAGGAAGTCTTCGCCGACCCCTACACGCTGGACCTCACCCGCACACCCAACGACCACGTCACGTTCGGCAAGGGCGGCCCGCACTTCTGCCTGGGCAGCGCGCTGGCGCGGATGGAGATCACGCTGATGTTCGAGGCGCTGTTGCCGCGTATCGCCTCGATCGAACTCGCGGGTGAGGTCACCCGGGTGCGATCCAACTTCGTCAACGGCATCAAGAAGTTCCCGGTCAAGGTGACGCGGGCCTGAGCGGCGGCCGCGTGACGGCGCGGGCCGCCAGGGGTTGACCCCGGGTGCGGCCTGCACCTAAAATCATTCGGTACCGAATGAATATCGCAACCGGGCCGATAGTGAAGTGAAAAGTCCCCAGTGGCAGTCCTTTCCATCAGTGGAACGCCGGACCGCCGAAATCACCAAGGAGTGTCCCGTGACCGTTGAGGCCCTCGAGACCCGCACCGTCGTGCGCGAACGCGAAGCCGACCTCGTCCTGGAGTCGGTCGAGGAGGTCGCCGAGGACATCGTCGCGCTGACCCTGATCGACCCCGACGGTGCGGAGCTGCCGGCCTGGACCCCCGGCGCACATATCGACCTCGTGCTCGGCGACGACCTGACGCGGCAGTACTCACTGTGCGGGTCGGTGGCCGACACCACGTCGTACCGCGTCGCCGTGCTGAAGAACACGCAGGGCAGGGGAGGTTCGCGCGCGGTGCACGGGCTGGCCGCCGGGTCGACGGTGCGGGTGCGCGGACCGCGCAACCACTTCCCGATGGCCGGTTCGCCGCGCTATCAGTTCATCGCCGGGGGCATCGGGATCACCCCGATCCTGCCCATGATCGCCGAGGCCGACGCCGCGGGTGCCGACTGGACCCTGGTCTACGGCGGGCGCAGCCGCACGTCGATGGCCTTCCTGGACCAGCTCGCCCGTTACGGCGACCGCGTCACCATCGTCCCCGAGGACGAGGCGGGCCGTCTCGATCTCGCCGCGTTGCTGGGCGCGCCGCGCCCCGACACCGCGGTGTACTGCTGCGGCCCGTCGGGTCTGCTGGACGCGGTGGAGGCGATGTGTGCGAACTGGACCGCGGGAGCCCTTCACTACGAACGCTTCTCGGCCAAGGAGCAGGCGCCCGTCGATGCGGCATCCACCTTCGAGGTGGTGCTCGCGCGGTCGGGGATGACGCTGACGGTCACCCCGGAGAAGTCGGTCTTCGACGTGTGCCAGGAGGCGGGCGTCAGCGTGCTCGGATCCTGCCTGGAGGGGGTGTGCGGAACGTGTGAGACGGGCGTACTCGACGGTGAGGTCGACCACCGGGATTCCATCCTCAACGAGGAGGAACGGGAATCCAACGAGTTCATGATGATCTGCGTCTCACGGTGCAAATCCAAGCAGCTGACTCTCGACCTGTAGATCGACCGCCCGCCCGCGAGCCCGAAAGGCCCCCCGTGACCACTCCCAGCCTTGACCGCCCGCCGGCCGGATCCCGGAGTTATCCCTATGACTGTTGGTATCTGGCGGCGCGATCCGACCACATCGACCAGACCCTGACCGCGCTGCGGATCACCGGCCGCGCCGTGGTCCTCACCCGCGGCTCGGACGGCGCGGTGGCGGCGCTGGCCGACCGCGGCGCCCACCGGCCCTATCCGCTGAGCCTCGGCAGGCGGGTCGGCGACCGCATTGTGTCCGGGCTCGACGGCTGGACCTATACCCTCGACGGCCAATGCGTCCACGTGCCCTCGCAGACGCTGATCCCCGTGGACGCGCGGGTACGCACCTATCCGGTGATCGACGACGGCGTGTTCGTCTGGATCTGGACCGGTGATCCGCGCCTGGCTGAACGACGGCGCCCGCCGGCGTTGGACTGGCTGCACGACTCCGCCTGGACCGGTGCCGGTGGCGAACTGACCGTCGCCGCCAACCACGTGTTCCTGCTCGAGATGTTCGCCGACGTCACCCACGTCCCGTTCGTCGCACCCGCGGTGGCGCCGCCGGTGCTGTCGAGCGGTCCGACCCCGCCCCTGGAGGTGGAGATCACCGAAACGTCGGTGTCGTTCGTGCGACGCTACCCGTCGGCGACGCTGCCGGACTGGCACAGCGCCGCCGCGGGCCTGCCCGCCGGTGCCCCCTGCCCGCACCGCGAGTTCGGGACGCTGGCCTCACCGGCGGTGTGGACCGACGACTGGGAGGTCCAGGACGGAGGCACCCGCTACCGCCTGCGGTTCGTCCAGGCCGTCACCCCAATCGACGAGCGCACCAGTCTGTTGACGTGGCGGGTGAGCCGCGACTTCAACCTCGCGGACCCCGCCGTCACCGACACCCTGACCGAGGAATTCGCCGGTTACTACCCCAGGGTCGCGGCCGCCTGCGAAGTCATGCAGCGCACGGTCGACCGCGACGGGCCGGGGATCGACGTCGACGTCAGCGCCGACGTCGCCGCCCTGCACGTCCGCCGGATCCTGCGCAACCTCGTCCGCGAGGAGACGGGCCGTGCCGCACCCAGGCGGCTGCGCGAACGTCCCACCCCCGTCCACTGACATCCACCACACCACCACTCATCCGGAGGTCCACCGACATGCCAGCCCTCAAAGGGTTCTTCCACCCGAAAACGGCGACGGGACGGGCGTCGCTGCTACCTGAACCGCCGTGGTTCTACTCCGGCGATCTGCTCACCGTCGAGTACCGCACCGACCCGGCCCGCATCGCCGACCTGCTGCCCGAACCGCTTGAACTCGCCGACGACGATCCCGGCGCGGTGGCGTTCATCTGGGCCGACTGGCAGTCGACCGCCGCAGGTAACGCACAGTTGCTCGATCCCGTCCTCGGTCAGTACAAGGAGGCGTTCGTCGTCGTGCGGTGCAAACTCGGCGACCGGACCTTCAGCCGCTGCGTCTTCATCTGGGTCGACTCCGATTTCGCCATCGCCCGTGGCATCCACCAGGGCTATCCCAAGAAGTTCGGCTCGATCCACCAGACCCGACCCCACCCTTACGGGCCCGCGCCGCGGGTGGCGGCGGGCGGCAGGTTCGGCGCGTCGCTCGCCGCGGCCGACCGTCGCCTGGCCGAGGCCAGTATCACCCTGACCGAACCGTCCGAGCGCAACGGGTTCGTCAACGGCCACCCGATGGCGCACAGTCGCTACGTCAACACGATCGACCGTCCAGGCGAATACAGCCTCGACGAGATCATCTCCACCGGCGCGGCGTCTTTCGAGGGTGGCACCCCGTGGCACGCCGACATCGACATGTTCAACCTCTACGAATCCCCGACCGAGGAACTGCACCTCATCGCGCCCACCGAATTCATCGGTGCCTACTACCAGCAGGTCGGCGTCGAATGGAACGGCGGACATGTCATCCACTCCAATACCGTTGCCGCCCCGGCGATCGCGGCCCGGTGACGCGATGACCACCACCGTACGGACCGACACCATCGAGGTCGAGGGCGTCACCGTCGACACCAGGCACTGGATCGACGGCGCCCGCGTCGGGTCGGCGGACACGTTCGCCGACATCTCGCCCATCGACGAAACCGAACTCGGCCGGATCGCCAGGGGCACGGCCGGCGAGGTCGACCTCGCCGTCGCCGCGGCGCGTGCGGCGTTCCCCGCCTGGAAGGCCCTGCCCGTCGCCGAACGGGCGGACATCCTCGAACGGATCGCCGAGGGCATCGACGCGCGCGCCGAGGAGCTGGCCCGGGTCGAAACCCGCGACAACGGTGCATTGTTGCGGTCGCACCGGCGCAGTGTGATGCCCCGGGTCGGCAACAACTTCCGCTTCTTCGCCGAGCATCTGCGGTCGCTGGCCCACGACGACATGGAGGTGCGCGGACACCGCGAACGCATCACCTTCGACCCGTCGGGAGTCACCGCGGTGATCACCCCGTGGAACGCGCCGTTGATGCTGGCCACGTGGCGTATCGGCCCGGCACTCGCCTCGGGGAACACCGTGGTCTACAAGCCACCGGAGTGGGCGCCGCTGACGGCCTCCCTGCTCGCCGACATCACCGCGGCGGCCGGTCTGCCGCCCGGCGTGTTCAACGTGGTGCAGGGCCTGGGCGCCGAAGCCGGCGCACCGCTGGCCGCCCACCCGGGTATCCGCCGGCTGTCCTTCACCGGATCGGTGCCCACCGCGGGCAAGATCGCGGCGGCGGCCGCACCCAACATCGTCCCGTTGTCCTTCGAACTCGGCGGCAAGTCGCCGCTGGTGGTGTTCGACGACGCAGACTTCGAGCTGGCTGTCGACATCGCCGTCGACCAGTTCGACAACGCGGGCCAGGTCTGCCTGGGCGCCTTCCGGATCCTGGTGCAGGACAGCCTGCATGACGATTTCGTCGCCGCCGTCGTGGCCAGGGCGAAAACCATCAGGCAGGGCGACCCGCGCGACGAGGACACCGACGTGTCGGCGATGGTGTCGCGTCCGCACTTCGAGCGGGTCAGTGGATTCGTCGAACGCGCGGTGGCCGACGGTGCTCGCGTGCTGCTCGGCGGCGGCCCGAACACCGACCTCGGCGGGTTGTTCTTCCGGCCCACCATCCTGACCGGCGTCGCCCAGGACAGCGAGATCGTGCAGGAGGAGGTCTTCGGCCCGGTCCTGACCGTGCAGACCTTCGCCACCGAGGAACAGGCCGTCGCGATGGCCAACGACACCCGCTTCGGGCTGGCCGCCACCCTGATGACGGGCGATCCGCAACGCGCCGAGCGGGTTTCGTCCGCACTGAGCGCGGGCACGGTATGGGTGAACTGCTTCTTCGTCCGTGACCTGGGTGCCCCGTTCGGGGGTAACGGGCAGTCCGGCATCGGCCGCGAAGGCGGCACCTGGTCGTTCGATTTCTATTCCGACATCAAGAACACCGTGTTCTCGCCGAACGGGTGGAAGAAGGGACACCACAATGGGTGAAGTCGTCGGGGCCGCGCTGCTGGCGCATGTGCCCACCATCGTGCTGCCGGAGGACGTCCGCCGGTCGCTGAACCACGGCGAGGACACCACCTTGGTGGCCGGCTTGCAGCAGCTGCGCAAGGACATGTTCGAAACCCTCGACTACGACACCGTCGTCGTCCTGGACTCGCACTGGGCCACCACGGTGGAATTCGTCGTCACCGCCCAGCAGCGCCGGCACGGACTGTTCACCTCCGAGGAACTGCCACGCGGAATGTCGCAGCGTCCCTACGATTTCCAGGGTGATCCCGAGCTGGCGCGACTGATCGCGAGTAAGGCCGACGACCACGGCACCTGGATCACCGCGATCGACGACGATCACCTGCCGATCTTCTACGCCACCACGAACCTGTGGGAATTCCTCGGTCAGGGTCTGCCCGACAAGAAGTGGATCAGCATCGGGATGTGCCAGACCGCCGACGGTGAGGACAACCTGCGCCTGGGACGTGCGCTGGGCGACGCGATCGCCGAATCCGATCGCAAGGTGGTGCTGATCGCCTCCGGCGCACTGAGTCACACCTTCTGGCCGCTGCGCGTCATCCGCGAGCACGAGGCGGCCGATCCCAAACACATCTTCACCCAGGAGGCCTACCACGCCGACATGGCGCGGCTGGAGTGGTTCGCCGCCGGTGACCACGCTCGGGTGCTGGAGACCATGCCCGAGTTCTACCGGTTCAAACCGGAGGGGCGGTTCGGCCATTACCTGATGATGGCCGGAGCCCTCGGAGAGGGGGACTGCCGGGCGCCCTCCACGCAGTACGGCGAGTACGAGAACTCGGTGGGCACCGGACAGGTGCACCTGTGGTTCGAGCGTCCCGCCGACGGGTTCCCGCGCCCCCGCCGCACCCACCTGGAACCGCTGACCGCCGAACAACCTTCCCTACACGACGCAGGAGTCGCTGGATCATGACCGAATACCGACGCATCCTTCTCGACGGCAACGTCGTGGAGGTGGTCCGCGACGGCGACCAGCTGGTCGCCGGCGACGGACGTACCGTGGCCATCGCCGACGCCGTCCATCTGGCGCCGGTGGTGCCCGGCAAGATCATCGCCGTGCACCTGAACTACCAGAGCCGCGTCGAGGAGTTCATGACGCGACTGCCCAAGGCGCCCACCTACTTCCAGAAACCGACGACGTCGCTGAACGCCCACGACGGCGCCGTCGTGCGGCCCGAGCGCTGCAAGTGGCTCAACTACGAGGGTGAGGTGGCGATCGTCATCGGTAAGACGTGCCGCAACATCTCGGTCAAGGAGGCGGCGGACTACATCCGCGGCTACACGGTGGCCAACGACTACGGGCTGCACGACTTCCGCGACACCGACGCCGGATCGATGCTGCGGGTGAAGGGGGCGGACACGCTGTGTCCGCTGGGCCCCGGACTGGTCGACGACTGGGACTTCCACGACAAGCACATTCAGCTCCGGGTCAACGGTGAGGTCAAGCAGGACGGCAACACCGACGAGATGGAGTGGGATATGCACTATCTCGTCGCCGACATCGCCCGGGTGATCACCCTGGAACCCGGCGACGTGCTGCTGTCGGGCACCCCGGCGTATTCGCGCACCGTGTATCCCGGCGACGTCGTCGAGGTCGAGGTCGAAGGTCTGGGCACGCTGCGCAACCACATCGTGGCCGGACCCACCCCGGTGCGCGACGACGTCGGTGCGCAGCCGACGGAATCGGAGGAAGTGCTGTCCACCGCGCTGGGCGGGGACTGGGAACACCGCGGCATCCGTCCCCCCGCGCCGCCGCAGCCCTGACGGCCGCCCCGCCGTCGGGTAGGCCGGGTGGCGGGTCCGCAAAAAGAGGTAGTCCGCTACTCGATACCGCGTCCGGGCCGCTGTCGATACTGGGGCGGAGCCACCTCACACGGAGGGGTCGAGGGGAGACGACGATGGCCATCGACGCGGGTATCGACGCGGGCGGCGAACTGGCGACGCAGGACGCCGACGCAGCGCGCTACATCGACGAGGTGCACGAATTCGCGGCCGAGTACCGGTATTCGGACGACGGTGCGGCAGTCAGCCGGAGCGTCGTGGAGGCGGCGGCGGCAGGCAATCCGGATTTCGCCGGTCTCGAGCGCGAGTACGCGAACCTGTGGGCCGAGATGGCGATCCGCCTCGACAGGATGGCCGAGGTGGACAGGATCGTCGAGCGCGTCGTCGCCAACGAGGACCGGTACCGCGCGGTCGAGCGGCTGACGCGGATGCCGTGGTTCGCGGTCGCGATCATCCACAATCTCGAGGCCAGCGGCAACTTCAGCAGGCACCTGCATAACGGTGATCCGCTCACCGCACGCACCGTGCACGTGCCTGCGGGACGGCCCGCGTCGGGCCGGCCACCGTTCACCTGGGAGGTCAGCGCCGCCGACGCGCTGGCCTACCGCGGGCTCGACCAGATCGCCGACTGGTCGGTCGCTCGCCTGGCCTTCGAATTCGAGCGCTACAACGGCTGGGGATACCGCCTGTATCACCCGCACGTGAAGTCGCCGTACCTGTGGAGCTTCAGCAATCAGTACTCGCAGGGCAAGTACGTCGCCGACGGTCGATGGTCGGAGACGGCGGTGAGCCAGCAGTGCGGCGCCATGGTGCTGCTCAAGCGGCTCTTCGAAACCGGGCATGCGGATCTGGGCGCACGCACGGCGGTCGGCACCGCCCCGGAGCGCGACGCGGCGCAACAGCCGGCAGCGCCGGGCGACGGTGACGTCGGCGTCCTGCGTGAGGTCCGTCAGAGCCTGGTGGCGGCGCTGCATATGCTGGACCGCTACGACGGCAACGGGAGTGGCCTGCGGTACCCCGCCGCCGAGATGGCGCCGGCCGGTGTGGCGGCGGCCGACGTGGAGCTCATGCCCGGGGCGAGCGGTGACGATGTGGCTGCGCTGCAGGCGATGCTGCGCACGCTGCACTACGACCTCGTCGTCGACCGGGTCTACGGTCCGGCAACCGGATTGGCGGTCAGGCTGTTTCAGCGCGAACACCAACTCGTGGTCGACGGCGTCGTCGGCCCGCAGACGTGGGAAGCGTTGCGGCGCAGCACACAAGCCGTACCGCAACGAGCGGGCCAGCGCTACTGGCCGCTGGGGCGCGGTTACATCATCACGTCGAAATTCGGCTGGCGCCCCGGCGGTTTCCACAAGGGAACCGATTTCGGGTGGCCGGGCGGATCGGCGGGCAAACCGGTGTTCGCCGTGCAGTCGGGCACCGTCATCTTCTCCGGCGGTGCCAGCGGCTACGGGGGACCTGACCCGGCGGGGTGGCTGGTCATCGACTCGTCCGCGGCCGAGGGCGGCGGTTGTGTCGAGTACGGGCACATCGTCCGCCGGGTGGCCAAGGGTGACCGTGTCGTCGCCGGCCAGCTCATCGCGCACATCAACCCGAACACCCAGACCAACGGCGGTGTCCCGCCGCATCTGCATCTGTCGGTGATGCCGCGCGAGTACAACCCGAACGCCAAGATCGACCCGGTGCCGTGGCTGGGTGACGCGATCTTCCCGGGGTGAGGTCCGCATAGTCGACGCGGCAGCCCGCCCGCGTCCGGTCGATGACCGCCCGGAATGGGCGGGCGGTTCCCGCCACCGCTCCTATCTACTAGGCTGAATAGTAGAAGACGCGGTTGCGGCACGCGCCGACCGGATATTGCGGAGGTATTTGTCGTGGAGTATCAACTGGCGCCGGCGGAGACCGCGTGACGCGCACGGCACGTATTCTGTTGACCACCTTCGTCATCGCCGCAGTGGCTGTCGGTGTCGTGGTGGTGCTGCTGGTGCGCGACGGCGGATCACCGGCACCGGCCCGGGCCACCGAGGACGCGCAGGTCGGCCAGGTCGTCCGCGAGAACAGCCATCGGTTGAACTCGGTGCCCGACAGCGACGTGAACTTCGTCGAGTTCCTCGATTTCGAATGCGAAGGCTGTAAGGCGCTCTACCCGGCGGTCGAACAGTTGAGGGCCGAATACGGCGACCGGGTGAACTTCGTCATTCGCTACTTTCCGCTGAGCGGGCACTTCAACGGGGAGCGGGCCGCCCGCGCCGTCGAGGCCGCGGCCCAGCAGGGCAAGCTCGAGGCGATGTACAAGAAGATGTACGAAACCCAAAGCGAGTGGGGTGAACGGCGGATTCCCGCCGACGCCGTATTCCGGGGTTTCGCAGCCGAATTGGGTCTGGACATGCTGGCCTACGATGCGGCGTACAACGATCCGGCGACACTGGAGCGTATCCGGCTGGATATGGCCGACGGCGAGGCCCTCGGCGTGCAGGGCACTCCCACGTTTTTCGTCGACGGCGTGCGGCTGGAGCCGAGACGCTACGAAGACCTCACCAACGCGCTCGACCGGGCGCTGGCCGAATAAACTCCGCGCCCCACAGCGAATGTACGGTTGTTCCCGGGGCCTGTGGTTTGCGCACATCTTCGTGCATTCGGCTACGCGTTGGCCACCATCTACTATGTAGGTACGTAATCACCGCGGTGTGTCGGCACGCGAACCTTGGAGATGGTGGTGACCTTCGAACGACGACGTCCACTCCTGGCGCTGGTTGCCTGCGCCGTCGTCGCGGTGCTGGTGACGGCATCGCGGAGCGACTCGCTCAGCCCGACCCTCGACTCACGGGCGACGGTCGGCGACGGCGCTGCCGAGGTGGAGCGCGCTGCCGCACCCGAGCCGCCCGCGGTGCGCATCGCGCCACGGCCGGGAACGGTGGATGTGGACCCGGTCGGCCGGGTCAAGGTGACTGCGACGTCGGGCACGCTCACCGAGGTGACGATGGTCAACGAGCAGGGCAGGGTGATCGCCGGCACGATGCAGGCCGACAATCGCGAGTGGCAGCCCGCCGAACCGCTGGGCTATGGGCGCACCTACACGCTCAGCGCCACCAGCCGGGGAGCAGACGCGGCTACCGCCACGCAGGTGTCGCAGTTCTCCACTGTGGTGCCCGGTCACCAGACCGAGGTCACGTTGGGCCTCACCTCCGGCGCTGCGCTGGCCGAGGGGGCCACCTACGGCGTGGGCACGGTCATCGTCGCGCGCTTCGACGACCCGATCCCGGATCGTGCGGCCGCGGAACGCCTGCTGAAGGTCACCACGACTCCGGTCGTGGAGGGTTCGTGGTTCTGGGTCAACGACCAGAAGGCACATTGGCGGCCGCGCGAGTACTTCCCCGCGGGCACGCGGGTTTCCGTCGACGCCGCCATCTATGGCGCAAATCTCGGGGGCGGGTTGTACGGTCTGGCGGACGAAAAGGTCAGTTTCAGGATCGGGCCGTCGCACGTCACGATCGCCGACGACGCCACCAAGCAGGTGAACGTATATGTCGACGGCACACTGGTGCGCACCATGCCGACGTCGATGGGCCGCGGCGGCACCGAGACGGTCGGCGGCAAGACGATCGCGTTCTGGACGCAACCCGGCGTCTACACCGTGATGGAGAAAGAGAACCCGGTGCTGATGGATTCGTCGACCTACGGGCTGCCGGTGGATTCTCCGTCGGGATACAAGATCAGCGTCCCCCACGCGGTACGGATCAGCCCGGACGGCATCTATCTGCACGAGCGCGAAGCGACGGTATGGGCACAGGGCAACACCAACGTCTCGGCGGGATGCCTCAACCTCAGCGCGGCGAATGCGGAGTGGTTCTATGACTTCTCCCGTCCCGGCGATGTGGTCGAGATCCGCAATACCGGCGGAGCGCCGCTGGAGCAATGGCAGAACGGCGACTGGAGCGTGCCGTGGCAGACCTGGCTGGCCGGCAGCGCGCTGCGCTCCTGACCGATCGACGGTGCGACCGCGAAGTCCCGTGCGCGTGCATACCCGACAGCGGCTAGCCTCAAGCAGCAGGTATCTGTGCAGATGCATGTCACGAAGTCCTGGCAGGAGTAAGCGGTGCAGCAGCGAGGTTTCGGCGACCTGGAAGCCGTGGTGATGGACCGCGTCTGGATGGCCGCCGAGCCAGTGACGGTCCGGGATGTGTACGACGATCTGGCTGCCACGCGGGAAATCGCGTACACGACGGTGATGTCGACGATGGACAATCTGCACCGTAAAGGGTGGCTGGAGCGGGAACGCGCCGGTAAGGCTTACCGCTACTGGCCGACGATGACCCGAGAGCAACGCTCGGCGAATCTGATGGCCGACGCCCTGCATGCCGGCGGCAACGCCGACGACGTGCTGACCTTCTTCCTCGGCCAGATGAACGACGAGGAATCGGCCCGGTTGCGGGCGGCTCTGCGCAAGGTCACCCGCCGGCGCCAGGTGTCATGAATTCCGCACTGTGCCTGCTGGTCTACGGCGTAGTGCTGGTGTGGCTGTGCCCACCGGCGTTGGCGCGGCTGACCCGCGCCGGGCGGAACCCCGCACTGTCGATCATGGTGTGGCTGAGCACGATTGCGCTGGCCCTCGGTGCGTGGGTAGCAGCGGGTGCCGGCGTGCTCGCCGAAGTGGTGTCGATGCATTCGGTACGACCGGTGCAGTATTGCGTGGACATGCTGTTGGCCGTCGGCCACCTTGGCTGGGCGGGCCAGCTCGGCCTGGCGGCGGCCGGGATTGCCGGCCTGGGGGTGTCCGTCGTGGTGGCGCGGCGACTGGCCGTGACGTTGCGGCGGCTGTGGTCGCGCAGCCGGGAGCATGCCCACGCGGCGCACCTGTTGGGCGCTTCGACAAGCCGTCCCGGTGTGGTGGTACTCAGCGCCGAGCAGCCGACGGCGTACTGCGTGGCGGGCCGTCCGCATGCGATCGTGGTGACCACCGGCGCGGTGGCGAGCTTGAGTGAACGCGAACTGGCGGCGGTCCTGGCCCACGAACAGGCCCACGTGAGCGGACGTCATCCCCAGCTCATGATGACGTTGCGCGCGCTGGCGATATCCATGCCCCGCCTGCCGTTGTTGGCTGCGGCGGTCGAGGCCGTCGGTTCTCTGGTGGAGATGTGCGCCGACGACCGAGCGGCCCGCCGGTACGGCCGGGATACGGTGCTGTGCAGCCTGATGGCCCTCGCCGGAGGGCCACGGGTCGGTCCCGGCTTGGGGGCCGCCGACACCGCGGTCGTCGCGCGTGCGGCCCGGCTGGCCGGGCCCGTGCGTCGCTGGCCGCAGTGGCGGCAGCGCCTGCTCCTCAGTGCGACACTGACCCTGTTGCTGGCCGTTCCCGCGGTGATCATCACGGTGTGTCACACCTGAGCCGCAGGCTCCGGGTGGTGGCGGTGACGCGTCAGTGCCGAGGTTGCGGACGTCCGTGCCGGGTGAGTGTGACAGCGATGACCGTGAGACCGGCGGCGGCGCCGAGCAGGACCCACAGTGCGATACCCGACCCCTCGGGCCCGCCCTTATGCCCGTCCTGATAGGTGTGAGTGGTCGGCACCGCGGTGACCCCCGGACCGTCGGCACCGGCGGGCGCGGCGACGATTAGCATCCAGGCGGCGCATGAAACGAAAACAAGAGCCCCAACATGCGCCCACGCACTGAACGTTCCTCTGGTCACCGGCACCCCTGCCTCCGGAGAATATCTACTATTGAAGATAGTACTAAGTGACTTAGTAGATAGGGCTGCCGGGGATCTCGAATCGGCGCCACGGTCGGCACGCGACGGTGCGCCGACACTACTGCCGACCGTCCGCGGCCGGGCCAGGGGTCAGCGTGCGGAGCTGGTCAGCGCGGGATAACGCTTGGCCGGCCGGTGCCAGCGGTGCAGGAGGACTCCAAGCCACCGAACATCGATCAACACTGTGTCATCAACCTCATCGTCTCGGCGATCACTCGGTCAGGCGGTCTTGGTGAGAATCGGGAGCAGCCGGCGCCGTGAACGGTTGAACTCGGCGAACTCGGCCAGCGCGTCGGGTACCGACTCGGCGGTGGGAATGTCGGCCGCGGCGTATGCCACGAGAACCCGCGCAACCTCGTCGCCCGCGATCAGGCGCCAGTCGACACCCGTGGCGCCGCATTCGCGCGACAGTGCGCGGAGCAGCGAAATGCCCTGGGGGGAAAAGCAACTCACGCCGCTCAGATCGAGCACGAACGGCTTTTCGGCGAGGATGTTGTGGGCCGCGTACTCGACGATGGCGTCGGCATTGGCCTCGTCGACCGCGCCGGTGACGGTGACCACCGTCGCGAGCTGACGGCAGTGCGCCCGCAACTGAGCGCGGCCGCAGTCTCGGGCCGGATTTCCGTACCGGAATGTGGTGACGGTCATGAACAGCCTCCCCTCGATGGTTCGCTGACGTGACCCGGCAAGCCCTGTCACCTCAACGTACGGCCCAAGCTATCCGGCCAAAATAAGGCGGCTGGGAGCAACGGCTAATACTTTGTTAAGAACCGGCTTTCACTTCTGCAGGGAACCCCTCGCGGCCGGGATGCCGCGGTATCCGCCCCGGTCAGCCGCGTCGGAACTGGCCACCGGTGTAGTTCACCCACGGGTCGTAGTCGGCGATCAGCAACTCCTGCGGCGGGCGCTCGTCCGCCGGCACATGCTGCAGGTTGACCCGGATGCGATACCAGATCGAACTCGGCCCGCGCATCCCGTCGACGAGGATGTCGGCCGGTTCGAGCCGGTGCGCCGCGCCGGGATGGCGGGCGCGCCAGACGTCGAGCGCCGCCATGGCCTCGTCCCTGGTTCTGGTGCGGGCAACCTCGATCAGCGGCATCGCCGACTGCCGGCGCCCGTCGGCCGGCCGGCCGGCGCCTTTCGGGGCCCTTTCCGGCGGTCCGAGCTGCTCGGCGAGCTCGAGCAGCGAGTCCAGGCCGCCGGCGGTGTCCTCCATCGCCGCCCACGGATCGCCGAGCCGCGCGAATCTGGCCGGCACGGTGGCGATCGTGAACGCTTCCGGCTCGCAGTCGGGGACCTCGTCCCAGAACAGCGGCGTGGACACCCGGGCGTCGGGGGTGGCCCGCACCGAATACGCCGATGCGACGGTGCGGTCCTTGGCGTTCTGGTTGAAGTCGACGAAGACGCCGCGGCGTTCCTCCTTCCACCACCGGCTGGTCGCCAGGTCGGGTGCGCGGCGTTCGACCTCCCGCGCCACGGTCTGCGCCGCGCGCCGGACGTGGGTGAACGGCCACCGGGGGTGAATCCGCGCGTAGATGTGAAAACCTCGCGATCCCGACGTTTTCGGCCACGCGCTCAGTCCGTGGTCCTCCAGCACCTCCCGCGCCACCAGCGCGACGTCGACGATCTGCCGCCAGGTGACACCCGGCATCGGGTCCAGGTCGACCCGAAGCTCGTCGGGATGGTCCAGATCGTCGGCACGCACCGGGTGGGGGTTGAGATCGATGCAGCCGAGATTGATCGCCCACACCAGCCCGGCGGCGTCATCGATGACCGCCTCCTTGGCCGACGTGCCCGAGGCGTACTTCAGCTCGGCGACGCCGACGTAGTCGGGACGCTTCTCCGGGGCGCGTTTCTGGAAGACGGCTTCCTCGGAGATGCCTTTGACGAAACGTTTGAGGATCATCGGGCGGCGCGCGACGCCGCGCAGGGCCCCGTCGGAGACGCCGAGGTAGTAGCGGGCCAGGTCCAGCTTCGTGATGCCCACCGCGGGGAAGACGATCTTGTCCGGGTGGGTGATCGGCACCGGCCGACCGTCCACGTCCAGCGGTGACGGTCCGGCCATGGTCCACATGGTAGTTTCCCGGGCACGGTGCGATGCGTGTCACATATTGTGAGCGTCATGCCCAAGCTGACTGACCTTTCGTTGCAGGCTGCGGCCAGGATCCAGAAACTCGCCGAACGCGGTGCGGCCGAACTGCACTACGCCCGCAAGATGTTCGAAGCGGGTGCGCTCAAGCTGGAGCCCCCGCAGAACGTGATCGGGATGGCCGCCGACATGCGGCGCTGGGGTGAGTTCGGGATGATGCCGTCCCTCAACGCCCGCCGCACCCCCGACCGTGCGGCCGTCATCGACGACGACGGCCAGATCACCTACGCCGAACTCGACGAGGCGGCCAACGCGGTGGCCAACGGGTTACGCGCCGCGGGCGTCCGGGGCGGCGACGGGGTGGCGATCCTGGCCCGCAACCACCGATGGTTCCTCATCGCCGTGTACGGCTGCGCGCGGGTCGGGGCCCGGATCATCCTGCTCAACAGCGAGTTCTCCGGCCCGCAGATCAAGGAAGTCTCCGAACGCGAGGGTGCCCGGCTGGTCATCTACGACGACGAGTACACGGCCGCCGTCGCACAGGCCGATCCCGTGCTGGGCAAGCTGAGGGCGCTCGGCACCAACCCCGACACGGAGCAGGACTCGGGAAGCACCGACGAGACCCTGGCCGACCTGATTGCCCGCAGCAGCACCGCACCGCCGCCCAAGGTCACCAAACACTCCTCGATCATCATCCTGACCAGCGGCACGACCGGAACCCCCAAGGGGGCCAACCGCAAGACCCCGCCGACGCTGGCGCCCATCGGCGGGGTGCTCTCATTGGTGCCGTTCCGCTCCGGCGAAGTCACCTCGCTGCCCGCGCCGATGTTCCATGCGCTGGGGTACCTGCACGCGACCATCGCCATGATGCTCGGCTCGACCCTGGTGCTACGCCGGCGGTTCAAGCCGGCCACTGTGCTCGCCGACATCGAAAAGCACAATGTGACGGCGATGGTCGTGGTTCCGGTGATGCTCTCGCGGATTCTGGACGCGCTGGATACGGCGTCGCCCGCACCGAATCTGTCCAGCCTGCGCATCGTCTTCGTGTCCGGCTCGCAACTCGGTGCCGAACTGGCGGGCCGTGCGCTCAAGGAACTCGGACCTGTCATCTACAACCTGTACGGGTCCACCGAGGTCGCGTTCGCCTCGATCGCCCGGCCCCAGGATCTGTCGATCAACCCTTCGACGGTCGGCCCCGTGGTCAAGGGCGTACGGGTCAAGATCCTCGACGAGGACGGCAAGGAGGTACCGCAGGGTCAGGTCGGCCGGATCTTCGTCGGGAACTTCTTCCCGTTCGAGGGATACACCGGCGGCGGTGGCAAGCAGATCATCGACGGGCTGCTGTCCACCGGTGACGTCGGGTACTTCGACGAGAACGGCCTGCTCTATGTCAGCGGTCGCGACGACGAGATGATCGTCTCCGGTGGAGAGAACGTCTTTCCAGCCGAGGTCGAGGATCTGATCAGCGGGCACCCGGACGTCGTCGAGGCCACCGCACTGGGCGTCGAGGACAAGGAGTGGGGTGCCCGGCTGCGGGCGTTCGTCGTCAAGGCCGAGGGCGCGATCGTCGACGAAGAGGCCATCAAGCATTACGTCCGTGAGCATCTCGCGCGCTACAAGGTGCCGCGTGAGGTGATCTTCCTCGACGAGCTGCCGCGCAATCCCACCGGCAAGATCCTCAAACGCGAACTGCGCGACATCGACGTCGACTGAGGCGCTCCGAGGAATAGTTTCGTCATCCGGGAGGTAGTACTCCGTCGTGAACATCGACCTCACCGGGAAAACCGCACTTGTCACGGGTTCCACACAGGGCATCGGCCTGGCGATCGCGAAAGGGCTCGCCGGTGCGGGGGCCCGGGTCGCGGTCAACGGGCGGGCCGCCGAGCGTGTCCAGGAGGCCGTCGCTGCCCTCGCGGGTTCCGAGGGAGAAGTGTTCGGTGTCGCCGTCGATGTCACGACCGAGGACGGGGTGGCCGAATTGGTGCGCGTGCTGCCCGACGTCGACATCCTCGTGAACAACCTCGGGATCTTCGGCGCCGTACCTGCGCGCGAGATCACCGACGACCAGTGGCGCACCTACTTCGAGGTGAATGTGCTTGCCGCAGCTCGCCTTATCCGCACCTACCTGCCCGGCATGGCGGGCCGGGGATGGGGCAGGATAGTGCAGATCGCCAGTGACTCGGCGATCGTCATCCCCGAGGAGATGATCCACTACGGGGTGTCCAAGACGGCGCTGCTCGCGTTGTCGCGGGGATTCGCCAAGGACGCCGCGGGCACCGGGGTGACGGTGAACTCCGTGATCGCCGGACCGACACACACCGCGGGCGTCGAGGATTTCGTCTACCAACTTGTCGACACCGCCTTGGCGTGGGACGAGGCGCAACGCGAGTTCATGCGCAGGTACCGGCCGCAGTCGCTGCTGCAGCGGCTGATCGAACCCGACGAAATCGCCAATATGGTGACGTATCTCGCGTCGCCGCTGGCGTCGGCGACCACCGGTGGAGCGCTGCGTGTCGACGGGGGATACGTCGACGCGATCCTGCCGTAGGCGTCTACCCGGGGGGCAGGGCCGAGCCCGGCACGCTGAGACACACCAGGAACAGCGCGAACAGGAACCAGCCCGCGCCGTGCCAGATCGGCCAGGTGCCCTCCGCCTTCCAGACGCGGTAGGTCTTGACGAACGCGCCGACGCCGCCGGCGAACAGGATCAGCGGGACGGCGGCGGCGGAGTACAACGACCGGCTGCCGGGAATCACGTACATCGCGAATGCGAAGCCCGCGAGCGCTATGACCGCCACCACGTAGGTGACTGCCGCGCGGAACGTGGGCGGATCGTGCCAACGTTTCTCGACGTCGTTGGTCACGGACCTCCGTTGACATACCAGGACAGGCACCCGGGCCAGCCCCGGCACGCGATGATCGCGCCGGCGTCGGGCGCCGACCCCGCGACACGCGGGGGCCTGGGACCCAGATTGCAGTTCACGATGTACGGGTTCCCCGGCACCACGCCGTTGACACACGGCTGGGCCACGTTCTGCACCGCCGGCTGTGCGCCGACCTGACCGAAAAGTGCCGTCGGCGCGACCGCGAAGCCGACTGCGGCCACCGCGGCGGCCGTCAGCCGGACGGTGCGCCGTCCGAGTGAGGTAAAGGGTGTGTTCATCGGTGTGCCCATCGCGTCGGCTGTTCCCCTACTTCGACGGTAGCACCGGCAGCAACCCTGTTATCGGCCGTTACGGGTCGCGGGGCAGGCCCAGCAGACGTTCGGCGATGATGTTGAGCTGCACCTCGCTGGTGCCGCCGTAGATCGTGGTCGCCCGGCTGGCCAGCAGGTATTCGGCCCAACGGCCGGTCAGCTGTTCGGGATCGCCGATCACTCCGTCGGTGCCGAACGACGCCACCGCGAATTCCGCATAGCCCTGGCCGGTGCGCATCGACAGCAACTTCGAGATCGCCGCGGCGGGCATCGCGTCACCACCGGCCAGGGTCAGCAGCGTCGAGCGCATGTTGAGCACCCGGGCCGCGTACCCCTCGGCGATCAGCCGCCCCGCGTGGTTCTGACCGATCTGGTCGAAATGCCCGTCGCGGACGAACTCCACGAAACGGTCCAGGTTGGCCAGGAACGGCGGTTCGCTGCTGCCGATCGACACCCGCTCGTTGGTCAGCGTGTTACGGCTGACCTCCCAACCGCGGTTCACCTCTCCGAGCACCAGTTCGTCGGGTACGAACACGTCGTCGAGGAACACCGTGTTGAACATGGCGTTGCCGGTGAGCTCGCGCAGCGGCCTGATCTGCACGCCCGCGCTGGCCATGTCGAGCAGGAAGTACGTGATGCCGTTGTGCTTCGGCGAGTTCGGGTCGGTACGCGCGAGCAGCGCACCCCACGAGGAGTATTGGGCCGCCGTCGTCCAGATCTTCTGCCCGGTGATCCGCCATCCGCCGTCGACCCTGGTGGCTCGCGTGCTCAGCCCCGCCAGATCGGAACCCGCCCCGGGTTCGGAGAACAGCTGGCACCAGATCGTCTCGCCGCGGAAGGTCGGTGGCAGGAAGCGCTGTTTCTGTTCCTCGGTGCCGTAGGCGACGATCGAGGGGATCAGCCACGCGGCGATGCCCATCGCGGGCCGCTTGACCCGGCCGGTGGAGAACTCCTGGGCGATGATGATCTGCTCGACGGGTCCGGCCGCGCGGCCCCACGGCCGGGGCAGATGCGGTTGCACCCAGCCGCCCTCGGCGATCGCCACGGTTCGTTGTTCGCGCGGAATGGCTTTGAGCGCAGCCACTTCGGCGCGGATCTCGGCCCGCAGCTGTTCGGTGTCGGGATCGAGGTCGATGTCGACCCTGCGCATACCGTCGCCGGTCGCCATGTCCACCACCTGCTGGGGGTAGTCCGCGGCCCTGCCGAAACAGGCGGCCAGCAGCAAGGCCCGCCGGTAGTAGATGTTGGTGTCGTGCTCCCAGGTGTAGCCGATTCCGCCGTGCACCTGGATGCAGTCCTGGGCGCACCGCTGGGCGGCAGCGGGCGCCAGTGTGGCGGCCACGGCCGCGGCGAACTCGAAAGACGCTTCCTGCGAGCGGCTTTCGTCGATCGCCCGGGCGGCGTCCCACACCGCCGCGGTGGCGCGTTCAGTGTCGGCGATCATCTCGGCACACTTGTGTTTGATGGCCTGGAACTGTCCGATCGGGCGCCCGAACTGTTCGCGGATCTTCGCATACGCCGCCGCGGCGTCGGTGGCCCAACGCGCCACGCCGATCGCCTCGGCCGACAACAGCGTCGACATGAGTGCCCGCGCCAGCGGTCTGCTCAGGTTGCTCAGCACCCGGTCGTCGCCGAGGGCGACGGCGTTGGCGCGCACATGGGCGACCGGCCGCAGGGGGTCCACACTGCGGACCGGCTCGATCTCCAGCTCGTGGGCATCGAGCACCACCCACTCCTCACCGCTGTCGATCGCGACAGGCAGCACCAGGATGGAGGCCTGCGCCGCCGCGGGCACCGCGCGGACCTCGCCCCGGATCACCAGCATGTCGCCGTGGCGCGTGGCGGTCAGCCCGGAGTCGATCGCATACGCGGCGATCGCGTCGCCCGACGCGAGTTCGGCGAGCACCTTGGCGTCGGGGTCGTGGGCGGCGATGAGCGCGCTGGCGATGACGGACGGCACGAACGGGCCGGGCACCGCGCCGTAGCCGAACTCGGCGAGGACGATCGCGAGTTCGAGGATGCCGAAGCCCTGGCCGCCGACGGGTTCGCTCAGGTGCATGCCGGTCAGGCCCTGTTCGGCGGCCGCCCGCCAGTAGGGGGGCGGATTGGGGACCGGATTCTCCAGCGCGTCGTGCAGCACCTCCGACGGTGCCACCCGCGTCACCAGCGCCCGCACGGAATCGGCGAGATCGCGGTGCTCAGGAGTTACTGCGATGGGCATGTGGTTGCCTCCTGTGGCCTTCCCCAATAACCGGTCGGTTGGGGCAGAGCCTACTCCGGCGCCACGTCCTCCCAGGCGGGCGCGCTGACGCGTTCGACACCATCGCCGCCGCTGCCGCCGCTGCCGCCGCTGCCGCCGCTGCCGCCGCTGACCCCGCTGACCCCGCTGCCCCCGTTGACCCCGTTGACAACGTGCACCGGCACCGTGCCCGCCCGGATTCGGCGGCAGTTGTCGACCGCCTCGGTCAGGTAGCGGCGCATGGTGTCGGCGGTGTACCAGGTCACGTGGGGCGTGAGCACGACGTTGTCCAGACCCAGCAGCGGATTGTCGGGGGATACGGGTTCGGCGCCGAACACGTCCAAGCCGGCGGCGCCCAGGCCGCCGTCGCGCAGCGCATCCACAAGTGCACTCTCGTCGACGATCGGGCCGCGCGCGGTGTTGACGAGCACAGCGCCCGGTCTCATCACGCCGAGCGCGGCACGGTCGAGCAATCCCGTCGTGCGATCGGTCAGCGGCAGGTGCAGCGACACGATGTCGCTGGCGGCCAGCAGATCGGGCAGTGCGCGCCAACCCGGGTGTCCGTCGTCGCGTGTGCTGGTGTGCAGCACCCCGGCGCCCATCGCCGACACGATGGTCTCGACGCGCTTGGCGATATTGCCGTACCCGACCAGTCCGACCGTGCAGCTGCCGATGTCGCGAACGGTCTCGCCCAAGGTGGGATCGGTCGGCCAGCCCCGCCCGGCGCGGGTGGCGCGATCCAGTTGGGGCAAGCGGCGCAGCGCGGCCAGCATCAGCAGCACGGTGCCTTCGGCCACCGACGGTGCGTTGGCGCCCGGCATGTTGGCCACCGCGATACCGAGGCGGGTCGCGGCGGGCACGTCGATGGTGTTCACCCCGGCGCCGAGTTTGTGGATCAGGCGCAGATGTGTGGCCCTGCCCAGATCCTCACCCGTCACGGGCCGCAGCACGTGCCAGATCACCTCGGCGTGCGACAGTTCCCGGTAGAAGGTCTCGTCGTCGTCCTCGGCGCAGTACCGGATGTCGAGCCAGTCCGAGTAGGGGGCGAGGAATTGGCGTACACCGTCGGTCGGAACGAAGTGGGCAAGCACTCGCAGGGCCATCTCATCGCCTCCCGGTGTGACCGCTCATCCGGTCAGAATGCCCTGTGCGGCGTCCGCGGGCTGCTGCGGGTCCCCAACGTCAGCGCGGCCTTCTCGGGCGCGACGTCCGACCCCGTTGCGGATCAAGGCTTTCCGCCGGATGCGACGACGGCCGCGGGAGCGTGGTCCCGACGGTGCCGTGGTCCTAACGCCAGTGCCGGGCGATCCACTTGGCGATCGTGTCGGCTTGTTCGCTGCGCGCGCCGGGCGTGGTGAAGTAGTGGTCGCTGTCGATCGTGCGCAGCGACTTGTCCGTGCCGGCCAGCGCGTCGAGAATGCGTCGGGCGTCCGAGGGGAACACCCCGGTGTCCTGCTCGGCGTTGATGACCAGGGTGGGGCAGGTGATTCGGGCCAGGTGTGGTTCGGCGCGGGTCTGGGCGTGGCGCAGGCTCCACATGCTGTTCCAGCTGCGCAGTGTGCATGCGGCGGCGATGCCGTGGGCGGAGCGGTTGGCGTTCTGCGGCAGGCCCAGATAGCACATGTTGGCGGGCCGTTTGGTGGGCTCCAGGGTGGGATCGACCATCCGCGGATCGGCCCAGGTGCGCATGACGGTGAACGGCCGATCCGAATACCCGGCGGCGCGCACCCGATTCAGCTCGGCGTCGACCCAATCGGTGATGACATCGTTGCGCCTGACCTGAGCGGCCCGGTAGCGGCTGACGAATTCGCCGGAATACGGCGGCCCGTTGGCGGTGTCGAACAGGTCGAGCTCGGGATCGCTGGCCAGCGGGTCGTTTTCGTCGACCACCGAGGCGTCCATCCATGCCGTGAGCACGTCGGGCCGTCCCGGGTGCGCCGCGCTCACGACGAATCCGTCGGCGCCGGGCAGGTCGTTGAGGCCCGCGGCCGGTCGCACGCCCTCCATGGGCGTCACGTGGTGGTGGACCGTCTGGGCCTGGTAGGCCGCCATCAACGAGCCACCACCCGAGCTACCCAGTAGCACAACGGTTTCCACACCCTGAACCTCGCGCAGCCACCTGACGCCGACGCCGATGTCGACCAGGGCGTGATCGAGCAGGAAGCTGCTCTCGAAGCCGCGGAAGCGGGTATTCCAGCCCAGGAAGCCGATTCCGCGGGTCGCCATGTAGTCGGCGAGGTAGTGCTCGGAGAAGTCGATCTGGTAGTGGGTGGCGATCATCGCGGCCTTGGGTTTACGGCCCACGCCGCGGTAGTAAATACCTTGGCAGGGGTGGCCGCCGGAGCCCGCGCGGCGCGCGGTCGGGGAGTCCAGACCGACGAATTCGCGGCTGACCCCCGGCGCCACGGACGACCCCGAGGACTTGTTCACGGATACCCCTCGCACCGGCTCGCGCACATGCCGACCGGCGCGCAGGGCCGAAACGGTTCACACACCGCGATCGTCACGGATATCTCGGTGGGCATATTCGACGCCGTTCGACGACAACTGATCAGGCCTGATGTGATGTTAGGTGCGGTCACGGCCGTGTGAGGAGGGAATCGGCCAAGGCGCACGCGGCGCGGCCTTGACACCCCGCCGCGTGCGGGGCGACCATCGGGGAACAGACGCGCACGATTGTCACCGCAAGGGGTGGCCGATGGGGAGCCGGGCCTCGGGCATCGGCGAGGCGCTGATGGGCGTGGGTCTGCTCGCGGGGCCCGCCAATGTGATCATGCAGCTGTCGCGCCCGGCCGTCGGCTACGGCGTGATGGAAAGCCGCGTCGAGGCCGGGCGGTTGGACCGTCATCCGATCAAACGGGCGCGCACCACTTTCACGTATCTCGCGGTCGCTCTCGCCGGCGACACCGCCCAGAAGGCGGCCTTCCGGCGCGCCGTCGACGGGGTCCACGCGCGGGTGTACTCGACCCCGGACAGCCCGGTGCCCTACAACGCGTTCGACCGGGATCTCCAGTTGTGGGTGGCGGCGTGCATGTACCGCGGAGCGGTCGACGTCCACCGGTTGTTCGTCGGTGAGATGGACGCCGCGGCAGCCGACGACCACTACCGCCGATGCCAGGCGCTGGGGACGACACTTCAGGTGCCGCCGCAGCTGTGGCCGCCCGATCGCACCGCATTCGACGGCTACTGGCGCCGATCGCTGGACGACGTCCACATCGACGACGCGGTGCGGGCGTACCTGTACCCGATCGCACTGGCCCGGGTGCCGGGTGTCCCGCTGCCCGGCCCGGTGCAGCGGCGCCTGGACGGCATCGCGCTGCTCATCACGACCGGATTTCTACCGCAGCGGTTCCGCGACGAGATGCGCCTGCCGTGGGACTCCGGCAGGCAGCGCCGGTTCGACCGATTGATGCGCGCGCTGCGCGTGGTCAACGATGCGATGCCGCGTCCCGTCCGGCAGTTCCCGTTCAACGTCCTGCTCGCCGATCTCGACCGCCGCGTGCGGGCGGGCAGGCCCCTGGTGTAGTCCGTTGCCGCCCGGAGGGTCTCGGGTGCCGGGCGGGACGCCTTCCGTCGCCGTGCGACCCGAACGCGCGGAATCTAAGGTGTGAACAATCGGTGGCCGTCGGGCGAACGTACGGCGCGGGGTTCGAGGAGGCATCGTTTTCGGTAGGTACGTGGGCTACGTCTCGGGCGACGACGGAATGTATGGATTCCTGTGCGGCATCGTCCGGGATCAACTCGGCGTGCGGGAACGCTCACCGGCATTCCGCGCCTTCCGGTTGCGCGGCAGCAACGAGGTGTACGGCTACGAGGAGAAGCACAGCCGGGCCCGGGTGATCTGCAAGTTCTACGGATCCCGGTTCGGCGGCGATACCGACCGCGCCGCCGGGGCGGCCCATCGCGAATTCGACAGCCTGCAGCGACTGCGCGGATTCGACCTGGTCGGTTCACCCCATCATGTGGTGCGCCCGCTTGGCGTCAGTCGTGATCTCAACAGCGTGCTGGCCATGGAGTTCTACCGCGGTGAGCAGTTCAGCCAGGCCATCAAACGCTCGATCCACCATCGCGATGACGCGCATCTGTACTGGCGCCTCAAGGCTCTGGCGTATTTTCTTGCCACACAACATAATCGAACGGCAAACGGCGACCGCGTCGACTTCGACGTCGACTGCCGCTATTTCGGGGGCCTGGTGCAGCGGCTGCACCGCAGGGACCGCATCGGCACGTGGGACGCCGACGAACTGCTGTGGTTGCAAGGCCTGTGGCGCGACCGCCCCACCATGTGGGCGGATCAGCAGGTGTGGCTGCACGGCGATGCCACCCCCGCCAACTTCCTGTTCGGCCACGGACTCGACGTCGCCGCCATCGATCTGGAACGGGCCAAGCGCGGGGACCGCATGTTCGACGTCGGCAGGGTCGCCGGTGAGATCCAGCACGCATTCATGGCCGCGACGGGGAGTCCCGAACGGGCGGAACCCTTCATCGGCCATTTTCTGTGGGAGTACTGCTGCCACTTTCCCGACCGCGACGCCGCGTTCCGCTCGGTCACCTCGCGCCTGCCGTACTACATGGCGATGAACCTGTTGCGGGTCGCGCGCAACGACTACGTCGGACGCGACTACGGCCGGCAGCTGCTGCGTCAGTCCAAGCGTCTGCTGAAGGCACACTGAGCCCATGAGCCCACAACTGGCCGGCGTCGCGGCCGTCGCCTTCGACGTGAACGGGACGCTGGTGCACATCCGCACCGACGAACACCGCGACGACATCTTCCGGACCATCGGGCACTACCTGACCTACCAGGGCATCGACTTACGCCGCCATCAGGTACGCGACCTGTACTTCGAACGGCTCAAGGCGCAGCAACGGGCGAGCCCCGAGCAGTACCCCGAATTCGACGCGGTCGCGATCTTCCGCTCGATCGTCGACGATTTCGCCACCGACTACACCAGATCGCTGCCGCAGGGCCGGCTCGACGAACTGCCCGTCACGCTGGCCGAGCTGTTCCGCGGTGTGTCCCGCACGAAGCTCAAACTCTATCCGCATGTCCGGACGATGCTTGAAGCCCTGCGCGGGCGGTATCCGCTGGCGATCGTCACCGATGCCCAAAGTGCTTATGCCCGGGGCGAGTTGCACAAGGTCGGCATCACGCAGTATTTCGGCCCCGTCGTCGTCTCCGGTGACCACGGATTCCGCAAACCCGATCCGCGACTGTTCGAGTACGCGATCGAGGGACTGGGTGTGCCGGCGGAGCAGACCGTGTACGTCGGCAACGATATGTTCCGCGACATCTTCGGCGCCCGTGAAGTGGGTATGCGGACGGTGATGTTCGACTCCGATCAGGGCACCAAACACCATGGGGACTGCGCGCCCGACTTCCGCATCACCCACCATCGGGAGTTGCTCGAACTCCTCGGTGTGCCGTCCTGAGCGGCGGGGTCAGGACAGCCGGTAGACCGTGGATTTGCCGACGGTGCGTCCCCGATAGTGCTGGGCCACCCAGTCGGCGATCTCGCGGGTGTGCACGCCGCCCCGGGCGGCACCGCGCACCACGTCTGCGTCGGCCGCGGTGGTACGGCCCGCCTCCACGTAGTAGGTGATCTTGCCCGCGTGCACGTCGTCGATGAACTGGCTCAGCGTGGGTACCGGGTCGTGGCTCCAGCCGCCGACGGCCATCACCGGCGTGCCCGAGGCGATCTCGAGCGCGGCGGCCGACTGGGAACCGTTGGTCGCCGCCGACCACTGCGTATGGGTGCCCGCGAGCATGGTGGCCAGTTCGGGATTGGTGGACTCGTCGCCCATCCACCCTCCGCCGACGATCGAATGCCGGACCGCGCTGGGCATGGTGCCCTGATGCGGGGTGGCCGCCGTCGCCACCGAGTACGCCGCCGTCGGAATCACGGCGGCGACCGCGCCGGTCAGCACCGCCGCGGCCACCAACCGGCGCCGGGGCACCAGTACGCCCACTGCGCAGGCGACCGTCACCGCGGTGACGGTCCACGGCAGCCATGACGGACCGAAATCGTTGCCGCGCAGCAGTACCGACGACCACATCCCGGTCGCGGCGATCATCGCCGCCAGCGCGATCCTGCCGTCCACCCGCGCACGCGAGCGCCACGCCCATACCGCGCCCATCCCCGTCAGCGCGGCGACCGACGGTGCCAGCGCGACCGTGTAGTAGGGATGCACCAGGCCCTTCATGTAGCTGAACACCAGCGCGGTCACCACCAGCCACAGGGTCCACATGACCAGGGCGGCCGACTCGGTGCGATCCAGTCGCCGCCGGGCGGCGAGGTAGGTGCCGAAGATCGCGCAGATCACCGCCGCGGGCAGCAGCCAGGAGATCTCGTCGGCGATCTCCGCGGTGAACAGCCGGTGCAGACCGGCCGCACCCACGAGGTGGATACGCGGGACGTCCAGATGCTCCTGCACCCCGACGATGCGGCTGATGCCGTTGTAGCCGAAGGCCAGATCGAGGACCGTGTTGTCGCTGGAGCCGCCGATGTAGGGCCGCGCCGACGGCGGGATCAGCTGCACCGCCAGCACCCACCAGCCGGCGGTGGCCACCAGCGCCGCCACGCCGACCGCGACGTCGAGCACCCGCCTGCGCCAGCCGGCCGGGGCGAACAACAGGTACGCCACACCGAGGCCGGGCAGCACCAGGAAGCCCTGCAGCATCTTGGTGAGAAATGCGGTGCCCATCACCGCGCCGACGAGCGCCAGCCAGCGTCGCGACGCGTCGGTGACCGCGCGGATCAGGCAGTACGCCGCCGTCGTGAGCAGCAGCACCAGCAGGGCGTCGGGGTTGTTGTAGCGGAACATCAACGCCGCCACCGGTGTCGCCGCCAGCGCCGCGCCGGCGAGCAGGCCCGCGGCGGTGCCCGCATCGCGGTCGGCGAAGGTACGCCGGACGGTCGCGTAGAGCACCCCGACCGACGCGACGCCCATCAGCCCCTGCGGCACGAGCACCGACCAGCTGTTCATCCCGAACAACCGCACCGACAGCCCGGTCACCCACAACGACGTCGGCGGTTTGTCCACGGTGATGAAGTCCTGGGCGTCCAGCGCCCCGAAGAACCACGCCGACCAGCTCTTCGAACCGGCCTGCGCGGCCGCGGCGTAGAACGCGTTGCCGTACCCGTTGGCTGACAGGCCCCACAGGTACAGCACCGCGGTGACCGACAGCAGCAGCGCCAACGTCCATCGCGGCCACACCCGGGCGACGAGGGTTGACACGGCTTCACCGTGCCGGACGTTGCTGGCCGGTGCGCTGAACATCGGCTGGGAAGGCCCTGTGGGTGGCAGTTTTTGGGACACTGGCCCGATGTGGAACCCCGATGTGTACCTGGAGTTCGCCGACCACCGCGGCCGCCCGTACTTCGACCTGCTGTCGCGGGTGGGCGCCCGGCAGCCGAGGCGAGTCGTCGACCTGGGCTGCGGACCGGGCAACCTGACCGCCGGTCTGACGAAGCGCTGGCCGTCGGCGGTGGTGGAGGCGTGGGACAGCTCCCAGGAGATGGTCGACGCCGCGCGGGCCCGCGGCGTCGACGCGCAGACCGGTGACGTCCGTGACTGGACGCCGCGGCCGGACACCGACGTGGTGTTGTCCAACGCCGCCCTGCAGTGGGTGCCCGGGCATGCCGAGCTGATGGTGCGGTGGGCCGGGCAGCTCGCACCCGGCTCGTGGATCGCGGTGCAGGTGCCCGGCAACTTCGACTCACCCTCCCACCAGGCGGTCCGCGACCTCGCCGGGCGCCCGCCGTGGGCGCAGACCCTGGCCGACATCCCGTTCCGGGTCGGCAAGGTGGTGGAAACCCCCGCCGGATACGCCGCACTGCTCACCGACGCGGGGTGCTTGGTCGACGCCTGGGAAACCACCTATCTGCACGAGCTGACGGGTGAGCACCCCGTGCTGGACTGGATCACCGGCACCGCGCTGCGGCCCGTCAAGAGCCGTCTCACCGAACCCCAGTGGCAGCAGTTCCGCGACGAACTCATTCCGCTCCTCGACGCGGCCTACCCGGCCCGCTCCGACGGCACGACGTTCTACCCGTTCCGGCGGGTGTTCGTCGTCGCTCAGGTGAACTGAGCGAGCACCGCCAGCACCCGCGCCACCTGGTCGTCCACGTCGGCTCCCGTGGTGTCGATGACCAGTTCGGCGTTCTCCGGCGGCTCGTAGGGCGCCCCCACGCCGGTGAGTCCCTTCAGTTCCCCGGCCCGGGCCCGCGCGTAGAGCCCCTTGGGGTCGCGCCGTTCGCATTCGGCCAGCGGGGTGGCGACATAGACTTCGATGAACGGCAGTTTGGCTGCGGCGCTCAGCGTCCTGGCGATCTCGCGGTCGGACTTCAGCGGTGACACCAGGGACGCCAGCGCCACCACACCCGCGTCGGCGATCAGCCGGCTCAGATGCCCCACGCGCCGGATGTTCTCGGCCCGATCGCCCGCGGAGAAGCCGAGGTCGTCGGACAAGCCGTGCCGGATGTTGTCGCCGTCGAGCAGGTAGGCCACCCGTCCGGCCTCGACCAGTGCCCGTTCCACCGCGACGGCCAGGGTGGACTTCCCGGAGGCGGGCAGCCCGGTGAACCACACCGTGGCACCGCGCTGACCCGTCTTCCCCCAGCGGTAGTCGCGGTCGAGCGACGACGGATGCCACCGGATGTCGTTGCGGGTGGCCGCGCCGGGCTTGACCTCACGCGGCTCGACGATCGTCCCCGCGCCGACCGTGTCGTTGGAGGACTCGTCGATGAGGATGAATGCACCGCTGTCGCGGTTCTCGGTGTACGTGTCGGCCACCACGATGGAGCTGGTCCGCAGCGTCACGGCGCCGATGTCGTTGAGCGTCAACTCGACTGGGCCGTCCAGCTCGTCGAGGGTCTCGGGGTCCAGCCGGGTGTGCAATGCCTGCACCGTGGCCCGCACGGTACCGGTGCCCTGTTTGAGGGCGATGCGGTCACCGGCGCGCAGCGGGGTGTCGCTGAACCAGCACACGGTGGCGTCCAGTTCCCTGGCCAGCACCGGCAGCACCGCGCCGTCGGCGGCGCTGACGAACACGTCACCGCGGCCGACGTCGATGTCGTCGGCCAGTTCGATCGAAACCGACAGCGGCGCAACGGCAGTGGTTCGGTGATCGTCGAGGGTGTCCACGGCGGTCACCGTCGAACGGGTGCCCGAGGGCAGGCTCACGATCGGATCACCCACCTGCAGTGTGCCCGCCGACAGTCGCCCGGTGTAGCGGCGCCGCTGCGCGGCCGTCGGCCGTGACACCCACTGCACCGGCAGCCGCAGGTTGGCCGCATGCGCCAGCGGCGCCTGCAGGTCGATGGCCTCGAGGTACTCCAGTAGCGTCGGGCCCTCGTACCACGACGTGCGCTGCGACCGGTGCACCACGTTGTCGCCGTGTTTGGCGGCGATCGGGATCACCGTGAGTTCGGCGCCGCCCAGCCGGTCGGCCATCTGCCGCAGCTCGACGGCCACCTCGGCGAACCGCGCCGCATCGAAGTCGACGAGGTCGATCTTGTTCACGGTGGCGACGAAGTGCTTGACGCCCAGTAGTTTTGCGATCCGCGCGTGCCGGCGGGTCTGCCGCAGCACCCCGGCACGGGCGTCGACCAGCAGGATCGCCACATGCGCGTTGGAGGCCCCGGTGAACATGTTGCGGGTGTAGCGCTCGTGGCCGGGTGTGTCGGCCAGGATGTAGCTGCGGGACTCGGTGGAGAAGAACCGGTACGCCACATCGATCGTGATGCCCTGTTCACGTTCGGCGCGCAGCCCGTCGGACAGTGCCGCCAGGTCGGCGACACCCTCCTCGTCGGTGACGGCCTCGAGATGGTCCAGCGGCAGGCTGTCGGTGTCGTGCAGCAGCCGCCCGATGAGTGTGCTCTTGCCGTCGTCCACCGAACCCGCGGTCGCGATGCGAAGGAGTTGGCGCGTCACGGTTTTCGTCGTCGAGTCCACGGTGCTCATCAGAAGTATCCTTCCCGCTTGCGGTCTTCCATGGCGGCCACCGAAGTGCGGTCGTCGGCGCGGGTCTCGCCCCGTTCGGACACCGTGGCCGCCGCGATCTCCGAGATCACCCCGGCAATGCCGGTGGCGCGGGAGCGTACGGCTCCGGTGATCGTGAGATCCCCGACGGTGCGGTAACGCACCCACTGCACCGCCGATCGTTCGTCACCGCGCGGGGTGGCGTACTCCGACACCGCGAGCAGGATGCCGTCGCGTTCGAAAACCTCACGCTCGTGGGCGAAGTAGATGGAGGGCAGTTCCAGATTCTCCAGCTCGATGTAGCGCCAGATGTCCAGTTCGGTCCAGTTGGACAGCGGGAAGACCCGCACCTGCTCGCCCTTCCTGATCCTGCCGTTGTAGAGAGACCACGGTTCGGGGCGTTGTGCGCGCGGATCCCACTGACCGAATTCGTCGCGGAAGCTCAGGATGCGTTCCTTGGCGCGGGCGCGTTCCTCGTCGCGGCGGGCGCCGCCGAACGCCGCATCGAAGCCGCCCTCCTCCAGCGCGTCGAGCAGTGTGCGGGTCTGCTGGCGGTTGCGCGACGCGCCGGGTCCCGGGTCGGGGACGCGGCCGCTGTCGATCGTCGCCTGCACCGATCCGACGATCAGCCGGTGGCCGTGCTCGGCCAGGCGGCGGTCGCGGAACTCGATGACCTCGGGGAAGTTGTGGCCGGTGTCGACGTGCAGGACGGGAAAGGGCAGCGGAGAGGGCCGGAATGCCTTCTCCGCCAGCCGCAACAGCACGATCGAATCCTTACCCGCCGAGAACAGCAGCACCGGCCGCTGCAGTTCGGCCACCACCTCGCGGATGATGTGCACCGACTCGGCCTCCAGCAGCCGCAGCTCGTCGACGTGGGTGTCGTCGTATGTCGTTGTCGCCGTGCTCATATCGGCAATCCCTCACTTTCTGCGTCGGCGCGGTATCGCTCCACCCATGCATCGGAGCGCTGGTCGGCCTGGCGTTCCAGCACGGGTGCGGGGGCCAGGCGCGGATCGAGTCCCAGCGCGTCGAGCACGGTGCCGACCATGTCGGTGAGGTTGCGCCACAAGACCGGATACGGCACGTCGATCGGTTCGACGTTCTCCTCGGCGAACCAATCGCGCCAACCCTGTTCCTGTGCGCGCAGCATCGTGACGATGTGGGCGATCGCCCCCGCGTGGTATTCGGCGCGGGCGTCACGGACCGGATCGGGTCTGCCGCGCCAGACGCGGGTTTGTACGGCCCGCCAGAACGACACCGCCTGCGAGACGACGTCCGGGCGGTAGACGTGCACGAGCACCGGGTCGCTGCCGACGACGTCGCGGATCGCGGCGAGCAGCCCGTCGCCGGATCGGTCGGGCAGGTCCTTGGCCCGGTCGAGCAGGAGTGGCGTCTGGTTCCACATCAGCTTGCCGCCCCAGACGCCGTTGGGGGTCCGCCCGACCGCGCGGATGTAGTCGCGCCAGATCTCGGCGGGTGCGATATCGGGTTTGCCCTCGATGAGCGGATCCAGCAGCCGCTGGATCGACTCGTCGTCGACGCCGGCGAACCACTCCCGGGGCTGCGGGGACATGCTGGTATCGGGCAGGTATTGGAAGAACTCCTGGGGTTCCCCGGCGACGCCGGTGGCGCGCAGGGATTCGACCAGTAGCGTGCTGCCGCTGCGCTGAGAGGCGAGGACGAGGTAGGCCGTCGGAGGGGACACGCGCGTGAGCTTATCCGCAAGCGATTAGCACTGCATTCGCTCGCCATTTCATCACGCTGAGTAAAACTATTGCGTAGAGCCGTGCGATCCGGTGACTCCGCGGTCCTCGGCGATGGCCGAACGACTGGTGGCGGCGCGGCCGAGTAGATGCGAATACGTTTCGGTGTAGCGCTCGGAAATGCGGGTCCCGACGAATTCGGACGGGATGACGTCGTTGGTCTTCTGTCGCCAGTCGTGCAGCAGCAGTGCCAGATCGCTGGCGACGGCCTCGGAGTCATCCGTTGCCGCCGGTCCGAGCAGGTTGGTGGTCTCATGGGGATCGGCGCCCAGTGCATAGAGTTCGCGTGCCGGGCGTCGGGCCTGCACCGACGGGGCGACCGCCCGGCCGGGTGCGCTTTCCGCGATATCCCACGGCAGATCCAACAATGGCCGAGACGCGTAATTCTCGATATAGCTGAATTCCTTGGTACGAATTGCGCGAATAGGATCGAAAGAATCGTGATAAGTCTTCGTCGTGTAGACCGCCGATCGGATGGCGGTGCTGTTCGTATCGGTCTGCAGCAAATTGTTCGCATGGGAAAGGCCCTCGATTTCCCGCGGGATCGGGACGCCGAGCAGGTCGAGCACGGTGGGCATCAGGTCCACGCCGCTGAACAAATCGTCGTAGACCGCGACCGCGGGCGCCACGCCGGCGGGGGGCCGCACGATGAGCGCGATGCCGGTGCCCGCGTCGTAGAGCGTCGACTTCGCCCGCGGCAGCGCCGGCCCGTGGTCGGTCATGAAGACCACCCAGGTGCTGCGGTCCAGTCCGGTGTCGGCCAGTGTGTCGAGCAGTTCGCCGACGGCGGCGTCGGCCACCGCGATGGAACCGTAGAAGTCGGCGAGGTCCTCGCGCACCTCGGAGGTGTCGGGCAGGTATCCCGGCACGTCGACGCGGGTGGCCTCGGCGGGGGTGTACCGGTCGTGGGGATAGGGCCGGTGCGTCTCGAAGAATCCCGCGGTGAGCAGGAACGGTTCGGCCGGTGCGGAGGTGAGCCAGCGCCCGGCCTCCTTCACCACGTATTCGCAGTACGAATTGGACACGTCGTACTCGTCGAACCCCAGCCGGGCCGGATAGGACGTCTCGTGCTGCATCCCGAAAAGAGCAGTGTGCCATCCGGATTCGGCAAGAACATGGGCGAGCGTGCGGACCCCGTCGCGGTACTCCCAGCCGTGGTGGGCCAGCCCGACCAGGCCGTTGCTCTGTGGATACCGGCCGGTGAACAACGATCCGCGCGACGGGGAGCACAGCGGGGAGGTGGCATGCGCGCGGGTGAACAGGATCCCCTCGGCGGCCAGCCGATCCAGGCGCGGGCTGGACACATCGTGGTGCCCGTACGCCGACAGGTAGCGGCCCAGATCGTGCCAGTGCACGATCAGGACGTTGTCTCGACGCTGCCCGCTCACGTGACACTCCTTGTCTGAGGCGGTGTTCTGACTCCCCGAACACGCTACGGCAGTCACGACGAGAACCGAGATCGACGCCGGCGCGGGCGCCACTCGCACTTTTGCGCGCTGGCGTCGATCTCGACGACGTGACACCGTCTCTCCCATGCACAGGATCACGGTGGTGGGCATGCTCGCGGTCACGCTGGGTCTGGCGGCCGGATGCGCGCAGGCCGGGGCCCAGCCTCTGCGCGACCCGGTGCAGGACCGCGCCGCGATCGAGGCGGCGTTGCGGCAGTGGCCTGACGATTTCAACGACGAGAATCTCGCCGGCGTCTGCGGCCTGTTCGCCGACGACGTGGTGCTGATCTACCCGGACAGCCCCGACCGGGGCCACGCGGCGTTCTGCGACCAGATGAGCCACCTTTTCGACGATCCGGCACGAACATTCCGCTACGCCCCGCCGGACATTCGCGAGGTGCTCGTCGACGGTGACCTCGCGACCGTGCGCCTGCTGTGGACGCTGACGGTCAGCGACAGCGGGGGACAAGTGCTGGACACCACGGTCGAGAACGGGCTGGACGTGTTCCGGCGTCAACCAGACGGCAGCTGGCGGATCGCCATCTCGCACGCCTTCACCGAGGAGTGAGGTGCTACGGGTGGTAGGGGATGCCGACGGCGCGGAACACCCATTCGGGCGGCACGTCGAACGCCAGCGACCGGCGGGGTAAGCGCATCAGGGTGTCGTCGGGGATGAAGTCCTTGTAGTGCAGCGACAATCGGCCCTCACAGCGCGGGTCGACGTGGGCGACGTCCACCTCCAGCAGCAGACCGTCGCCGGAGATCTCGGCCTTCACCGCGCCCGCCGGCGGATCGGTCCAGCGCAGGTCGATGGTGCGGCCGGCCAGCTTCGGCACCGTCGAGAGCGTGCCGAGCACCCGGCGATCGGTGAGGACCAGGGCGCCGACGTAGCTGGCCACACTGGCCGTCGACCGTTTGCCGGGCACGGATCCGGTGAACCGTCTGGTCACGGGCAGATACTCGGCGAGGTGGATGATGCCTTCCGCGTCCAGCTCGGCGCGCATCTGCTCGGGCAGATTGCCGATCTTGAGCAGTTTGCGCAGGAACACCGCCATGCGTCCCCACCATACGTCAGCACGACCGCCCGGGAACCCGAGTCGCGCGTGGTAGAACGGGCGGGATGGCCGCGCGCAGACTCTGGTTGACCGGATCGGCCTCGGCTGCCGTGGCGATCTACGCGTTGATGTGGATCGGCTATGGGCTGCAATGGAATTGGCTCACCGACATCGACGATTGGGCGCTGGGGACGCTGCACGCGTTCGGTGTGGCGCATCCCGGCTGGGTGACCGCGTGGGATGTGTTCTGCACGGTGCTGGGCCCGACCGCGTTCCGGCTGGTCACCCTGATCGTCATCGTCGTGGCGCTGACCCGCCGCAACCTGCGCACGGCGATGTTTCTGGTCGTGAGCGTCGAATTGAGCGGTCTGCTCACCGAGATCGCCAAGACGGCCGCGAACCGGCCCCGTCCGGCCACCGCGCTGGTCCTGGCGCCGTCGTCGTCGTTCCCGTCGGGACACGCGCTCGGCGTGCTGGTCGGCGTGCTGGCACTGCTCACCGTCGCCTGGCCGGTGCTGCGGCCGAGCCTGCGCGGATGGCTGATCGCGGCCGGCGCGGCCATCGTCGTCCTGATCGGTGTCGGCCGGGTGGTGCTCAACGTCCACCACCCCTCCGACGTCGTCGCCGGCTGGGCGCTGGGCTACGCGTACTACGTGCTCTGCCTGTTGATCCTGAGGCCGGCGACGCCGATCACGGAAGCGGACGAAACACCGGCAGTACCCGATACCGCACGCTGAAACTGGCTTCTCTGCATTCCGTGGCGACCTCGCCGTCGCGCGCGAGCAGCGTGGGCCCGTCCACCGCGGTGAACGCGAACTCCGGCACCCGCATCTCGTGGTAGAGCGCACTGCGTTCCAGCCTGCCGAATGCGAGCGCCGCCAGGATCCGCACCTTGCTGAACCGCTTCCCCGTCTCCAGGATGCGGACGTCGATCAGACCGTCGTCGATGCGGGTGCGTCGGGACGGGGCGAAACCCGACGGCAGATACGCCGAGTTGCCCAGGAAGAACAGTGACGTCTGCAGAGTGTGGTTGTCGTAGCGGATCCGGACCGGCTCGTCGCGCCGCAGGGTGTGGAACATCGCGTACACGCCGGCCAGCGGCTTGCCGATGCGCCGCTCGAGTTTCTCCCGGGTCTGCACGAATCGCGGGTAGGCGCCGATGCTGGCGGTGTTGATCACCATATCGGCCTCGTTGAGACAGACCAGGTCCACGCAGGCGACACTGCCGCGGCGAATCGCGTCGACGGTTCTGGCGACGGTGTCGCAACCGATGTCCTTGGCGAAGTGGTTGAAGGTGCCCGCCGGGAACACGGCCAGCGGAACCGAGGCGTCCACCGCCACCGCAGCCGCCGACGCGACGGTGCCGTCCCCGCCGCCGACGGCCAGGACCTCGGCGCTGGCGGCCGCCTCGCGCAGCACCGCGACGAAGTCACTGTCCTCGCTGAGTTCGATCACGTCGGCCCGAGGGAGTGCGGTACGCACCTCGTCGACCACCCGCGCGCCGTTCCCGCCACCCGACGCCGGGTTGATGACCAGGACGACCCCTTCACCCTCGGGACGTGGCGGGGTGTCGACGCGCAGTGGATCGGCGCCCGGCACCCGCTCTGGCGGAATCGGCGGCACCACCCGTCCGCCCAGCACCGCGATGCCCGCGCCCAGGCCGAAGCCCGCGAACACGTCGCCGGGGAAGTGTGCGCCGGTCGCGACGCGCGACAGACCGACCAGGCCCGCCAACAACGCCAGGGACAGGCCGACCGTCGGGTTCTCCAGCCCGACTCCGACCGCGAACGCCGCCGCGCTGGCCGAATGCCCGGACGGCAGCGAATGCGAGGTCGGCATCCGCCGGGACCGGCGGGCCAGCGGTACCAGCCCGTGGTTGGGTCGGGGCCGGCGCCACACACGTTTGGCCACCTGGTTGGTCACCAGGCTGGTGACGCCCAGGCTGAGCACACCGCGGACCGCCCCGCGCTGCGCGGAGGCTCCGCCGAACACCGCAAGCCCCGCGGCGATGGCCAGCCACAGTTTGGAATGGTCGGCCGCCCTGGTCAGCTTGGGCATTGCCGCGTCGAGCAGGGGACTCGGCGACTCCGCGACGGCCTCGAACACCTCACGGTCGAGGGTTCCCAGGCCCTGACCGATCTGAGCGAGGCCGCCTCCACGCCGAAATGGCCGCATGTTCATGACGCCAACCTATCGGGCCGGTGAACGGTGCGGCCGTCACCGCGGAGGATGACCTCGACGTTCGCTGTCGAGTGGACGAAATCGTGTCTCAACCTTGACTTGACCGTCGGAGGTGTCCTGCGGACGATGAGTGGGTGCGCCGACTGCTGGTACTGCTGTGCGCGGTCTGGCTGGCAGGGACGGGCGCACCCGTCGCGCATGGCGAGGTAGCGCCGTGGTTCGCGGGGTCGGTCGGGCCGGCCACACAGGTGGTTTCGGTTGTCGGGCAGGGCGGTTCGACGGCGAAGGTGGATGTCTGGCAGCGCACGGCGACGGGATGGCAGCCGATCGGTGTCGCGATCCCCGCGTTCGTCGGCGCTAAGGGTATGGCCGCGCAGACGCGCGAGGGTGAGATGAAGACCCCGATGGGCATTTTCACGCTCGACTTCGCATTCGGGACCACGCCTCCGCCGGGCGGCGGGCTGCCCTATGTCCAGGTCGGTGACGAACACTGGTGGGACGGCGACGTGGGCAGCCCGACCTACAACACGATGCAGGTATGCCGTAAGGAACAATGCCCGTTCAGCACCGCGCCGCCGACGGAGAACCTGAACATTCCGCAGTACGTGCACGCCGTCGTGATGGGTGTCAACAAGGCCCGCGTGCCCGGCGCCGGCAGCGCGTTCTTCCTGCACGCCTCCGACGGCGGGCCCACTGCGGGATGTGTCGCCATCGACGACGCCACATTGGTGGAGATCATCCGGTGGTTGCGGCCGGGCGCCGTGATCGCGGTGGCCCAGTAACCCGCCCGCTCAGATATGCAGTGCGCGTCCGGTTTTCAGCTTGAAGTTCAAGCCCTCCAGCGACATCGACGCGTCGTAGGTGCGGTCGTAGCCGGTTTCGCAGATCTTCCAGCCGTCAGCGGTGCGGCGAAACCTGTCGCGGTAGAAGGCGGCGCCGATCAGCATGAAGTTGAATTCGGGCGCGATCACCCGGTCCTGCAGGTACCAGGTGGCCGCCGCCTCGTCGCCGTCCAGCGTGATCTCAGGGTGGGCGACACGGTGTTCGGTGATCACCCCCGGTCCGAGCGATGAGCGCATGTAGTTCACCAGCGCGTCGCGATCGGTGAAGCGGTGGTCCTCGCCCAGTGACTCGCCGTAGTCGCCGATGACGTCTTCGGTGAGGGTGTCGGCGAACGTGTCCCAGTCCTTGGTGTCGAGCGCGCGAAGGTACCGGTACTTGACCTGCTTGATGTCATCGATGTCACCCATGGCCGACATCTCAACATAAACAGGTCCGAGAACATAAGGTTTGCTCATGAAACTCGTTGACGGGTACGTCAGATCGCCGCTCTCCGGCATCGCCCCCTGGATTCTCATGGCGTTGATCTCCGGGCCGGGCCGATTCGAGGAGGCCGCCGCGGCGGCACTGGGGCTGTCCCTGCTCACGGTGTGGGTCGGTCACCGCCGCGGCGTGCCGGTGCACCTTCTCGAGAGTTTCGGCGTGGCCTACTTCGCCGTGATGGCGGTACTCGGGTTGTTCGCTCCGGACGGAGTCATCACATGGCTCGAACTGTGGTCGGGCGAACTGAGCAACATCGCCCTCGCCGCGTTCGCGATCCTCACGCTGGTCATCCGGCGCCCGTTCACCCTGGCCTACGCGAAGGACACCACCCCGCGTGAACACTGGGACAGCCCGCTGTTCCTGAAGATCAACTATGCGATCTCGGGCGCGTGGGCCGCGGCCTTCCTCTTCTCGGCGATCGTCGGGGCCTACGGGGATGCAGTGCTGGCGGACAACAACAATTTCTGGACCGCGTGGATCTTGCCGATCGGGGCAATCATCTTCGCGGTGTCGTTCACGGAGTTCTATCCCGACTACGCCACGGCGAAGTTTGCCCAGAGCGTCGGCGAGCCGACCGACCCGCCGGCCCCCGTCCTCAAGGTGTTCGACTGGCTGCCCCCGTTTGTGACGGTCGCGGGTATCGCCGGCTGGGTGTCCGACGCGCTGCCCGACGCGGTGGGTATCGCGCTCATCGTGGTCGGCGTGGCCGGATCGGCGCTGATGCGCAAACTGCTGCCCGCCGAGGCGCCCGAGTCGACCGATCCGCGGTAGCGAATCGGTTGCTGGAGAGCTTTCGCCGCCGTCAAAACCATGGTGGCGGAACGTTGTTGGATGCGGTGTGACCGGAGTGTCTGGCGTCCACGGGTCTCCGCGGCAGCTATGGTGTGGGGCATATGAGCGACCCGTTGGGGTTGTCGATCGGCACCACCAACCTGGTTGCGGCGCGTGTCGGCAACCGGCCCGTGATACGGCGTTCGATCCTGACCCTGTCCAGTGATCGCACGCCGCAGGTCGGCGCGCCTCCACTCGACGGCCATCCACCGGACGCGCGGGTCCTGAGCGGTTTCGTGGAGCGGGTCGGCGACCCGGTGCCGCTGGTGGCCGAGGACGGCTCGTCGTATCCGGCCGAGCGGCTGCTGGTCGAGGCGCTCGACGCGATGATCGAGGTCTCCGGACCGGACACGCCGCGTGAGATCGCCGTCGCCGTACCGGCGTACTGGGGCACGTCGACCTTGTGGGCGTTGCGCAATGCGCTACGGACCAATCCCAATCTCGCGCCGAACGGTGTCCCCGCGCGCCTGGTACCCGACAGTGTCGCCGCGTTGACGGCATTGCAGGCCAATCCCGGGCTGGGTGCGCACGGTGTGGTGGCGTTGCTCGACTTCGGCGGCGGCGGAACGAGCATCACGCTGGCGGATGCGGCGTCGGCGTTCGAACCCGTCGACGAGACCGTGCGCTACCCCGACTTCTCCGGCGACCAGATCGACCAGGCGCTGCTGATGCATGTGCTCGGCGGTGTCGCCGATGCCGGCGCCGTCGACCCCGCCGGAACCGCCGCGGTCGGTTCGCTGGCCCGGCTGCGCGAGCAATGCCGGCTCGCCAAGGAGCGGTTGTCCGCCGACACGGCGACCGATCTGGTCGCCGAACTCCCCGGTTACCGCTCGGGCGTTCGCATCACCCGTGCCGAGCTGGAACGCCTGATCGCCGAGCCCCTGGCGGGTGTGCTGCGCGCACTCGACAATGCGTTGGAGCGCAACAGGATCAGCTGGCCGACTGTGTCCGCCGTCGTCACCGTCGGCGGCGGCGCGAGCATACCCCTGGTGACTCAACGGCTTTCCGAGCACTCGCGAGCGCCGCTGGTGACCACACCGCAGCCCGCCCTCGATGCCGCGCTCGGTGCGGCGGTGTACGCGGCGGGCGGCGCGATCGCCGACGCCCCGACAGGTGTCGCACCCGCGGCGGAGGCCCCGACGGGTGTGGCCCCCGCGGCGCCGATCGGCGGGGGCGAGCCGGGGTCGGCGACCTTCCGGGCGCTCGCCTGGTCCCAGGGCGACGACGCCGACGAACCGGTGCCCTACACCGACGAGAATCCGTACGCGCCGGAGAATCCTTATGCCTCACCGGCGACCGCGGGGCGCCCGCCCGTGCAGTACGTCCCCTCGGACCCGCTGGACGAGACTCGGCCCTGGCAGCGGTTGCCGCAACTGGTCGTCGGGCTGGCGGCCGTCGTCGCACTCGTCGCCGTGGGCGGGGTCGCCTACGCGCTGACCGGGATGACAGGCACGGAATCCTCCACGCCGACGGAATCCGCCCGGCCGACCACGGCCCAGGCGCCGCCGCCCGCTCCCGTCGAAACCCCTGCTCCGGCACCACCTCCACCGCCGGTCGAGACCGTCGTCAGCGAGCCGCCGCCCCCACCGCCGGTGACGATCACGCAGGCGCCGGTCACAACCACGCACGTGTACGTCACGACCACCACGCCGCCGACCACCACCACCACGGTGCCGACCACCACGACGACCACGGCGACCACCACCACGACCACGACGGTAACAACCACCACGACGGCGACCACGCCGCCGACGACGACCGTCACCACGGTGCCGACCACCACGACCACGGTGCCGACGAACCCGATGACGACGACCTACATCACGGTGCCGTTCGTCCCCGTGCCGATTCCGATCCAGGTGCCGCAGAACCCCTTCCAGCCGCCGTCGCCTTAGCCTGAATCCGTGGATCGA
>JAFDWN010000059.1 GCA_018268465.1 Actinomycetota bacterium | reverse complement strand
CTCCGGCAGAACCAGAGCGTGTCAGTGTTCGCCTTTGCAAGGCAGATGTCAGGAGTTCGAATCTCCTAGGCTCCACAATCACAATTTCAGGCGCGGCGAGCGGGCGCCCGGTCAGAACGGCGAGCTGTTCGACTGCGGTTTGGCGGAGTCCGGGCGCGGCCCGTAGCGCCGGATGTAGTCCTCGTGGATATGCGCGTCCTTCTTTCGCTTGAGCACATCGACGAGGTTCGGGTCCAGGTTGTGTTGCGCGAGCCGGTGCCGGCGCCACACCTTGTTGAGCGCGAGCCCCATGAGCAACGCCCAGAGGTAGATCGGCACGGTCATCTCGAGATGGACGTACAGCGACGCGGGCAGCAGCCACAGCGGGGCGAGTACGACCAGCGGCGGCAGCGCGGCGCGGAGCATGTGCCGGCGCACCGCGCCGGGGCCGGCGAGATCCTCGGCCACCCAGTCGCGCAGCTCGTCGGGTAGGCGGCGGCCGTAGGCGTACGTGACGTACTGGACCAGGGTGGGGCGGGGTGCGGTGGATGTAGTGATGGTGACTCCTTGGCCGGGTTCAGTTGTCGAGCGCGCCGGCCGCGAGGGCGGCGGAGTTGATGCGGGTCAGCACCCGGTGCAGCTCTTCGAGCTCGGTGAGGTCGACGCCGAGGCGGGCGATCACGGCGGGCGGGATTTCCAGCGCCCGGTTGCGCAGCGCGGTGCCGGCGTCGGTCAGCTGGACGTCGGTGGAGCGTTCGTCGCTGGCGTTGCGCTCACGGGTGATGAGACCGAGCGCCTCGAGGCGTTTGAGCATCGGCGACAGGGTCGCCGAGTCCAACTGCAATGTGGTGGCGATCTGCTTGACCGACAGTGGTTTCCGGGCCGCGGCGGCCGGCTTCGCGTGATCCCACAGCGCCAGCATCACCAGGTACTGCGGATGGGTCAGGCCCAGCGGTTCGAGCAGCGGGCGGTACACGGCCAGCACGGCCCTGTTCGTGATGGCCAGGGCGAAGCAGACCTGGTTTTCCAGGGCGAGCGGATCGATCGATTCGAGCGCGGTGGGCGAAGACACCAAGAAATCGTATCCTAATAATTAGGACCCTATCAATATGCGGAGGACCACACGCGCGGGACCGGTCAGCACTCCACGACGTTGAGGGCGAGACCGCCGCGGGAGGTCTCCTTGTACTTGTCCGCCATGTCGGCGCCGGTGTCCCGCATCGTCTTGATCGCCATGTCCAGGCTGACATGATGAGTTCCATCCCCGCGCAACGCCATTCGCGCCGCGGTGATCGCCTTCACCGATGCCACGGCGTTTCGTTCGATACACGGGATCTGCACCAGTCCCCCGACCGGATCGCACGTCAGCCCGAGATTGTGTTCGATACCGATCTCGGCGGCGTTCTCCACCTGAGCCGGGGTGCCACCGAGCGTGGCGGCCAGACCCGCCGCGGCCATCGAGCACGCCGAGCCCACCTCACCCTGGCAGCCGACCTCGGCGCCGGAGATCGACGCGTTGGCCTTGAACAACATCCCGACCGCGCCGGCGGTCAACAGGAATTCGATCACCCCGTCGTCGTCGGCGCCGGGTATGTAACGCCGGTAGTAGTGCAGCACCGCGGGAATGACCCCGGCCGCACCGTTCGTGGGGGCGGTGACGACGCGTCCGCCGCCGGCGTTCTCCTCGTTGACGGCCAGGGCGTAGACCGTCACCCAGTCCAGCGCGTTGAGCGGGTCGTCCGGATTGTCCGCCAGCGCCGCGGCCAGGCTGCGCGCCCGCCGGTGCACTTTGAGGCCGCCGGGCAGGTCGCCGGTGGCCGCCAGACCGGCCGATACGCAGTCCTGCATCGCCGACCAGATGGCCAGCAGCCCGGCCCGCATATCCGGCACCCGACCCAGCACGGCCTCGTTGCGGGCCATCAGGTCGGCGATACCGCACCCCTCCCGCTGGGCCAGCGCGACCATCTCGGCCCCCGTGTCGAATCGGTACGGAACGACGACATCGGCGGCCGGCCGCGGCGGGTCGTCTTCGTCGACGATGAAACCGCCGCCGACGGAGAAGAACACCCGGCGCATCAGCACGGCACCGCCCGCGTCGTGGGCCAGGAACACCATTCCGTTGCTGTGGAAGTCCAACGTGCGCAGCACCATCGCGACGTCGGCCGCGGGGTCGAACGTGATCTCGCGTATTCCGCCGATGCGGAGGCGGCGCGCGGCGGTGATCTCCTCGACGCGGCGGCGTCCGGTGGGTGGGTCGAGCGTCTCGGGAGCGTTGCCCTCCAACCCGAGGAGGACGGCGCCGACGGTGCCGTGCCCGACCCCCGTGGCCGCCAACGAGCCGTACAGTTCGACCCGCACGGAGTCGGTCGCGGCCAGTTGGTCTGCTGCAGCCAGGAGTTCGACGAACCGTGCGGCGGCGCGCATCGGGCCGACGGTGTGCGAACTCGATGGCCCGACGCCGATCGAGAAGAGGTCGAAGACGCTGACCGTCACGGCCGCACCGGCGCGCGGGTCATGGTCGGGGTTCCACCTCGACGCTGGGCGGCAACGGCGACGGGTCGGGCTGGGTGGAGCGCCGCACGATCGAGAACGCGACGGCACCGCCCGCCAGCGCCACCACGCCGATGGCGGCGAACAGCAGGGTGCGGCGCCTGCGTTTGGGTCGGCGCGCGGCCTGCAGTGTCTGCGGCAGGTTGGCCACTACCTCCTGGGCGGCTGCGAGCTCATGCACCAGCGCCTCCTGGGCGGCGGCCAGTTCCTCGCGCAGTTGCCCGGATCGGTATCGGCTGCGCAGCCCGCAGGCCGCGGACCGCGCCGTCTGCGCACCCAGGCCGACGACACCGAGGGTGACCTCCACGGGTCCGACAGCCGAGTACTTCAACCCGCGCGCGAGGCGTTCCCTGGGGGTGGTTCGGGTATCCGTGCTCAAGCTCATGTCGCACCTTTCTGGGGGCTGTTCCGCAACCGGGATTCCAGCCTGCCATCTTCGTCCGCAGTGGGCGGCGGCGGACGCGTAATTGCCGGATGGCACACTGAGTTCCCGTGACGAGCGCCATTCAGACAGGGACCGCGACCCTGCACACCAACCGCGGCGACATCAAGATCGCCCTTTTCGGAAATCATGCCCCGAAGACCGTGGCCAATTTCGTCGGTTTGGCTCAGGGCACCAAGGACTACACCACCGGCAATGCCTCCGGCGGGACGTCGGGACCGTTCTACGACGGCGCCGTCTTCCACCGGGTCATCGACGGATTCATGATCCAGGGCGGCGACCCCACGGGCACGGGCCGCGGCGGCCCGGGTTACCAGTTCGCCGACGAGTTCCACCCGGAGCTGGTGTTCGACAAGCCCTACCTGCTGGCGATGGCCAACGCGGGGCCCGGCACCAACGGCTCGCAGTTCTTCATCACGGTGGGCAAGACGCCGCACCTCAACCGCAGGCACACCATCTTCGGTGAGGTCGTCGATCCCGAGTCGCAGAAGGTCGTCGACGCCATCGCCACCACCCAGACCGATCGCAACGACCGCCCGACGGAGCCGGTCGTGATCGAGTCCATCACGGTTTCCTAGGCAACGGCCGACGGGTCCGGACCGCCCCGGCGGGGCCGTCCGGACCTGCGGCGTGCAGGAACGGTGCGGGTCAGCGCCCCGCGTAGCCCGCGGCGGTCAATGCGTCGAGCACCTCGAGCGGATTCGTGCCGAGATCCCACCGGGTGAACACGACCAGCCGGCCGTCGGTCGTGTCGACTTCGAGCAGTCGCGTCGTACGTCCGATCCGGCGGAACTCGGTGATCCGGATGAGCGTGATGTCGGCGCGCCGCAGCACCTGGGTGCGCCACCATCCGCGGACCACCAGCCCGTCGTCGGTGATTGCCAGCTTGGGTCGTGCGCGCCACGAGAAGATTGCAAACGCGAGCAGTCCCAGTGCGGCAACACCTGTCAGGACCCGGCCGGGGAGATCTGTGATGAGCGTCACAGAGGTGATAGCCATCACCAATCCGAACACGCCACAACCAGCGATTCCCGCCGTGGGCGGGCTCCACTCAGTTTGCTGCACGGGCCTTCGACACCCTCTTACCGCAGCTAATGGAGTTATCCACAAGCGCTATCCCCAATGGGGATGAATCACATCGGTGTGATTGACCCGGCCTGACGTTGCTGTCCCGGTGACGCGCCGAACACACTTTGAATTCATCTCGGCCGCCGTCACGGTCACCGCCAGCGCATCGTGAGCAACAACCCGCTGATCATGAAAGCAAACGCGATCGCGTAGTTCCACGGCCCGAGTTCGGCCATCCACTGCAGAGCGCCCGGCGTGTCGAACGGGTTGGTCGCCGCCAACTGGAACACCAGCAGCCAAATCAGGCCGATCAGCATCAACCCGATGAACAACACCACGAACCACGCGCTCGACGGGCCGGCCTTGACCTTGACCGGGGTCCGGCTCACCGGGTTGATGGTGAAGTCGTTCTTCTTACGAACCTTGGACTTGGGCATGGCTACCTTCGGGCAGTTGGCGTCCCACGCGATGCCGGTGCGGTGACCGGCGGCGGAGTGCGACGATGAAGCAGGATGACCACGAGCCTAACGCAGTCCGCAGTCAGGGAGAGAACCTGTTGGAGCAGTCTTGAGCACCGGTCACCGGCCGTCGCCGTGGCGGTTCGGCGTTCCCCTGGTCTGCCTGTTGGCCGGATTGCTGCTCGCCACCACACACGGCGTCTCCGGCGGCGGGGAGATCCGGCGCAGCGACGCGCCGCGGTTGGTCGACCTGGTGCGGGAATCCCAGCAGTCCGTCGACCGGCTCAGCGCCCAACGCGACGCACTGGTGACCACGATCGATCAGCACCACGGCGGTTCCCCCGGATCGGACGCCGCGCTGGCGGCGATCACCGCACGCACCGACCGGCTGGCACACGCCGCCGGGCTCGACCCGGTGCGGGGTCCCGGCCTGGTCGTCACGCTCAACGACGCACAACGTGACGCCGAGGGCCGGTTCCCCCGCGACGCCTCCCCCGACGACCTCGTCGTGCATCAGCAGGACATCCAGGCCGTGCTGAACGCGCTGTGGAGCGCCGGGGCCGAAGGGATCCAGGTGCAGGACCAGCGCATCATCGCCACGTCCGCACCCCGCTGTGTGGGCAACACGCTGCTGCTCAACGGCCGCACCTACAGCCCGCCTTACGTCATCACCGCCGTCGGCGACGCGGGTGCCATGCAGGCGGCGCTGGGGGCGGCGCCCCTCGTCGCGTTGTACAAGCGCTACGTCGCCCGATTCGGGCTCGGCTACACCGAGGAACCCCGCTCGGAGGTCGAACTCGTCGGCCACACCGCGCCGGTGCGGATGCAATATGCGAAACCGCTGGGGCCCATCGGCTACTGAGCCCGTTCACCGCGCGGGAAGACTCCAAGGGCAACGCAGTAACCTGGGCTGATGCGCGTCTTGGTCGTCGACAACTACGACAGCTTCGTGTTCAACCTGGTGCAGTATCTCGGCCAGCTGGGCGTCGAGGCGGAGGTGTGGCGCAATGACGACCCGCGGTTGACGGGGGACGCGGCCGTCGCCGCGGCCGCCGCGGAGTTCGACGGGGTCCTGCTCAGCCCGGGGCCCGGGACGCCGGAACGTGCTGGGGCCACGATTCCGATGGTCCGCGCGTGCGCCGCGTCGTCGACCCCGCTGCTCGGCGTCTGCCTCGGCCACCAGGCCATCGGGGTGGCGTTCGGCGGCACCGTCGACCGTGCCCCCGAACTCCTGCACGGCAAGACCAGCGTCGTGCATCATTCCGGCGCCGGTGTGCTGGCGGGGCTGCCGGACCCGTTCACCGCCACCCGGTACCACTCGCTGACCATCCTGCCCGACACCGTCCCCGACGAACTTGAGGTGATTGCCCGCACCGCGGGCGACGAGGCCACCGGGAAGGGCGGGGTGATCATGGCCGTGCGCCACGTCGACCTGCCCATCCACGGTGTCCAGTTCCATCCGGAGTCCATCCTCACCGAGGGCGGCCACCGCATGCTCGCCAACTGGCTGGGCTTCTGCGGTGCGGCGCCCGACGAGAACCTGGTCACCCGGCTCGAACGCGAGGTGGCCGGCGCCGTGGCGGCGGCTACGACGCGAAACTCAGCGTGATCCTGGCGCCGAAGTTCACCCCACTACCCGGCGACGGGCTCTGACTGACCACGGCGTTGGTCCGCTGACCGCTGTTCTGAACGTCGCCGCCCTTGTCCAGCTGGCCCGTCCAGCCCAGTGCGCGCAACCTCGGCTCGGCGTCCGCCCAGAACATTCCGCGCACGTCGGGCATGACGAACTGGTTGCACTGGGACGCCTGCAGCTGCAACAGGGTGTCCACGGGCACGGACTGCCCGGCGGCGGGTGAGGTGCCGATCACCTGACCGCACGATGCCGCGCTGTCGACCTGGACCGTCACGATGTTGGTGAATCCCGCCGCTGTCAGGATCTGGCGTGCGGCGTCCTCCTGCTGGCCGGTGACGTCGGGCACCGAACGGCTACGCGGGCCGTCGCCGACGATGATCGCGATCTCGTTGGTGACCGCCGAGGTCTGATTCGCCGGCGGGTTGGTCGTCAGCACCTTGTCCTTCAACTCCGGTGAGGACTCCGAGCGGGACTGCCGGAACTTGCCGAAGCCCGCGTCGCGCAGTTTGGTGACGCAATCACCGTAGGAGAGTCCGGCGCAATCGGGCACCTCACGCTGCTCGGGGCCGGTGGACACCTTGATGGTGATTTCGTCGCCGGCACCGGCGGCGGTGTTGGCTTCGGGTTCGGTGTTGATCACGTGGTCGGGTGGGACGTCGGAATTGGGTTCACGTTCGGTGCGCACGCCGAAGCCGGCGTTCTGCAGTTGGGCGATCGCCTCGGCGGACTGCTGGCCGGTCACATCGGGCACCTGCACGTCGCGGGGGTTGCCCCCGACCATGTTGATCGCGACGGTCACCACCACGGTGAGCACCGCGAGCACCGCCACCGCGATCAGCCAGCGGGCCACCGAGCCGCCGCGTTCACGCTCGCCGTAGCCCGAATCGGGCTGGTCGATCGGCGGGATGCGGTCGTGGGTGGGGGTGGACGTCAGCAGCGAGGTGCGTTCGGCGTCGGTCAGGATCTTCGGCGCGTCCGGGGCCTCCCCGCTGTGCACGCGGACCAGGTCGGCGCGCATCTCGGCGGCGGTCTGGTAGCGGTTGTCGGGGTTCTTGGCCAGGGCCTTGAGCACCACGGCGTCCAGGTCGGGTGAGATTCCCGGATGGCGCTGCGAGGGCGGCACCGGGTCTTCGCGGACGTGCTGATAGGCCACCGCGACCGGTGAATCCCCCACGAACGGCGGCTCGCCGGTGAGGATCTCGTAGAGCACGCAGCCCAGCGAGTAGACGTCCGACCGCGCGTCGACGGATTCTCCCCTGGCCTGCTCGGGCGAGAGGTACTGCGCGGTGCCGATCACCGCCGCGGTCTGGGTGACGCTGTGGGAATCGGTCAGCGCCCGCGCGATGCCGAAGTCCATGACCTTCACCGCGCCCGCTTTGCTGATCATGATGTTGGCGGGTTTGACGTCGCGGTGGATGATGCCGTGCTGGTGGCTGAAGTTCAGCGCCTGGCAGGCGTCGGCGATGACCTCGATGGCCCGTTTCACCGGCATGGGGCCCTCGGTGTGCACGATGTCACGCAGCGTGACGCCGTCGACGTACTCCATGACGATGTAGGGCAGCGGGCCCGTCGGGGTTTCCGCCTCGCCGGTGTCGTACACGGCGACGATCGCCGGGTGGTTCAGCGCGGCCGCGTTCTGGGCCTCACGGCGGAACCGCAGGTAGAAACTCGGGTCGCGGGCCAAGTCCGCGCGCAGCACTTTGACCGCCACGTCTCGGTGTAGCCGCAGGTCACGGGCGAGATGGACTTCGGACATCCCGCCGAAACCCAGGATCTCACCGAGTTCGTACCGGTCGGACAGGTGCTGCGGGGTCGTCATCGCCACGTCTGTTCTGGGGCCTGGGGCGCGACCCGCACCGCGGGTGCTGCCACTGCGTCATAGGTGTCGGTTCGGGATACCCCGAATATCTCTCCACCATGGCCGATGAGGGCGGCTCCGGTCCAACCGGGCGCCGACGGCCCGGCGGGCAATCCGCCGGGCATGGCCGTCGGGGACTGATACGGCGTGGTCTCGGTGATGGTGTTGGTGACTGTCGGCGGCGCGGTCGGCCGGTCCCGGCGGTCCTGCGCGTTGAGCACGATGAGGATGGCGATGACGATCGCGAGTGCGCCGAGGACGCCGGCGGCCCACAGCAGCGCCCGCTGACCCGACGAGAAGGTGCGGCGGGCCGGGGGTGGCCGGTGCGTTCCGGTCGTGGGTCTGGCCCGGGCGGCGGTGACGGGTGCGCGGCCGGTGACGTCGGCGGCGGCGCGGGCCTGTGCCGCCGAGGGCACCGCGGCCGGCGCGGCGCGACCGATGGTCGGGGCCTGGTTCGGCCGGGGCGCGCGCCTGCCGGAGCGCACCGCGGCGACGGCGTCGGCGAACGGGCCGCCCGACCGGTAGCGCATCCCCGGGTTCTTCACCAGGGTGATCTCGATGAGTTCGCGGACGTTGGGCGGCAGATCGGCTGGCAGCGGCGGCGGGTTCTCCTTGATGTGTTTCATCGCCACGGTCAGCGCGCCGTCGCCGGTGAAGGGCCGTTTACCCGACACCGATTCATAGCCGACGACGCCCAGGGAGTAGACGTCGCTGGCGGCGGTGGCGTCGTGGCCGAGCGCCTGCTCGGGTGCGATGTACTGGGCGGTGCCCATCACCATGCCGGTCTGGGTGACCGGCGCCGCGTCCACGGCCTTGGCGATGCCGAAGTCGGTCAGCTTCACCTGTCCGGTCGGGGTGATCAGGATGTTGCCGGGTTTGACGTCGCGGTGCACCAGGCCGGCGCTGTGGGCGACCTGCAGTGCGCGCCCGGTCTGCTCGAGCATGTCCAGGGCGTGCCGCAGCGACAGCCGTCCCGTGCGTTTGATCACCGAGTTCAGCGGTTCGCCGTTGATGAGTTCCATCACGAGGTACGCGGTGCGGCCCTCGCCGTCCATGTCGGTTTCGCCGTAGTCGTAGACGCTGGCGATGCCGGGATGGTTGAGCATCGCGACGGTGCGCGCTTCGGCGCGGAACCGTTCGACGAATTCGGGGTCGGACGAGAACTCCGCTTTGAGCACCTTGACGGCGACCCGGCGGCCCAGCCGTGAGTCGACGGCTTCCCACACCTGGCCCATGCCGCCGGTGGCGATGAGGCGTTGCAGCCGGTAACGCCCGGACAGCGTCACCCCGACCCGCGCGCTCATGATCCCTCCCGGAGGGCCGCGGCGATCGTCGCCCGCCCGATCGGGGCCGCGAGCGCGCCGCCGGTGGCCGACAGCTGGTTGCCGCCGTCCTCTACCAGCACCGCCACCGCGACCCGGGGGGCCTGGGCGGGAGCAAAGGCGATGTACCAGGCATGCGGAGGGGTGTTGCGCGGATCCGTTCCGTGCTCCGCTGTGCCTGTCTTCGAAGCGATCTGCACGCCGGCAATGGCTCCCTTCTGCTGAGTCACCTGCTCGGCGGCGACCATCAAATCCGTAAGTGTAGCGGCGACCTGCGGTGAAACGGCTCGGCGCTCTTCGGTGGGAGCGGTCGTGCTGATGACTGCCAGGTCGGGGCCGCGCAGGCTGTCGACCAGGTAGGGCTGCATCGTTACCCCTTTGTTCGCGATGGTCGCGGCGACCAGCGCGTTCTGCAGTGGTGTGACCGCAACGTCTTTCTGTCCGATGCTCGACATACCCAGTGCGGCCGCGTCGCTCATGGAACCTACTGTCGACTCCGCGACCTGCAGGGGAATGGCGGGCGGCGCCATGTCGAAGCCGAACGCCTGCGCGGTGTCGGCCAGCGCGTCCACCCCGGTGTTCACGCCCAGCTGGACGAACGCGGTGTTGCACGATTTGGCGAAGGCGTCCCGCAGGGAGGCCGTCGGCCCCGAACCGCACGGCTGGCCGCCGAAGTTCTCCAGTGTTGCCGTGCTGTCGGGCAGCTGCAGCCGGGGTACGGCCGTGAGCTGGGTGTCGGGGGTCGCGCCGGCCTGCAGCGCCGCCGCGGTGGTGATGACCTTGAACGTGGAGCCCGGCGGGTAGGTTTCGGCGATCGCGCGGTTGAGCAGCGGGGAGTTCGGGTCGTCGCGCAGCTGCTCCCAGGCCACGCCCTGTTCCTCGACATCGTGGGAGGCGAGCAGGTTGGGGTCGTAGGACGGCGCCGACACCATCGCCAGGATCTTGCCCGTGGACGGCTCGAGCGCCACGACGGCGCCCTTGCAGGGGCCGTCGCAGCCCTTCTGCATCGCCTCCCACGCCGCGGTCTGCACCTGCGGGTTGATGGTGGTGGACACGTTGCCGCCGCGCGGGTCGCGGCCGGTGAAGAAGTCGGCGAGGCGGCGCCCGAACAGCCGCTGGTCGGAGCCGTTGAGGATGGCGTCTTCGGCGCGTTCCAGGCCGGTGCTGGAGTAGCGCAGCGAGTAAAACCCGGTCACGGGTGCGTAGGTCTGCGGGTTCGGGTACACGCGCAGGAAGCGGAACCGGCCGTCGGTGGCCACCGAGTACGCCAGCAGCTGGCCTCCCGCCGAGATCTGGCCGCGCTGGCGGGAGTACTCGTCGAGCAGGACCCGCTGGTTGCGCGGGTCGGTGCGCAGCCCGTCGGCGGTGAACACCTGGGTCATGGTGGCGTTGCCCAGCAGCAGCACGATCAGCACCATGATCGTGACGGCGACGCGGCGCAGTGCGGTGTTCATACCTTCTCGATCACCTCGGTGCCGGCGCCCGCGATCGACGACGTGTTGGGGGGCCGGGTGACGATGGGGCGCCGCGCGGCGTGGGAGATCCGGACCAGGATGGCCAGCAGCAGGTAGTTCGCCACCAGCGACGAACCGCCGTAGGACATCCACGGGGTGGTCAGGCCGGTGAGCGGGATCAGTTTGGTGACCCCGCCGACGACGATGAACAGCTGCAGCGCCAGGGTGGAGGCCAGGCCCGCGGCCAGGAGTTTGCCGAAGCTGTCGCGCACCGCGATGGCGGTGCGCAGCCCGCGGATGATGACGATGGTGTAGAGCATCAGCACCGCCGAAAGCCCCACCAGGCCCAGTTCCTCGCCGACGGCGGCGATGATGAAGTCGGTGGACGCGGCGGGCACCGTGCCGGGCTGGCCGTTGCCCAGGCCGGTGCCGAAGATGCCGCCGGTGGCGAAACTGAACAGCGACTGCACCATCTGGTAGCCGGCGCCGTCGGGGTCGGCGAACGGGTCGAGCCAGGTCTGCACCCGCACCCGCACGTGGCCGAACATGTAGTACGCGGCAACGCTTCCGGCGGCGAACAGGGCCAGCCCGATGACGACCCAGCTGAGCCGCTCGGTGGCCACGTAGAGCAGCACCAGGAACGACGCGTACAGCAGAAGCGATGTGCCCAGGTCCTTCTCGAAGACCATCACCCCCACCGACACGATCCACGCGACCAGCACCGGGGCCAGGTCGCGGGGGCGAGGCAGGTCGACGCCGAGGAAATGCTTTCCGGCACTGGTGAACAGGTCGCGTTTGGCGACGAGTACCGCTGCGAAGAAGGTGAGGAGCAGGATCTTGGAGAACTCGGCGGGCTGAATGGAGAAGCCCGGGAACTGAATCCAGATCTTGGCGCCGTTCTGCTCGGACATCGAGCGGGGCAGCACGGCGGGGATGGCGAGCAGGACCAGACCGGTCAGGCCGCAGACGTAGCCGTAGCGCGACAGCACGCGGTGGTCCCGCAGGAAGATGACCACCAGCGAGAACCCGAGGACCCCGACGAGGGTCCAGAGCATCTGCTGATTGGCGCTGGGGCCGTGGGCGGCGCCGGGTGTGAGGGCGCCTTCGGCAAGGTCCAGGCGGTGAATCATGACCAGCCCCAAGCCATTCAGCATCGCCACCACCGGCAGCAGCAGGGGGTCGGCGTAAGGCGCGAAGCGTCGCACGGCCAGATGGGCACCGGTGAACACGGCGAGGTAGGCCACGGTGTACTGGGCCAGGTCCCAGCGCAGGCCCTGCTCCTGGTTCGCTTCGACGATCAGTAACGCCACCGTGGTGATGACCGCGGCGAACCCCAGCAGGAACAGTTCCGCGTTGCGCCGGTTGGGCAGCGGCGGCAGCACGGTTACCGGCGACTGGGGCTGGGTCGTCATGACGCTGCCCGGCAGTTCGTGCCCGGCTCGGGTGGCGGCGGGGGCAGAGCCGTGACGGTCGGTGACGGCGTGGGCGACGGTGAGGGCGGAGCGGGCGGTGCCGCGGGCGCACCGGAGGTGGCGGGCGCGGTCACCGTGGTGGGTGTCTCAGGGGCCGGGGAGTCGGCCGAGGCGCGTGGAATCACCCCCTGCTCAGTGGTTCCCGACGGGGCGCGGGTCGGTGACTGGGCGGCGGACGGCGGGGGCACGGCCGAGGGTGACGGCGAAGGTGCCGGGGACGGCGGCCGGCTGGTGGTCGCGGGCGCCCGCGGCGCGCACACGGGCAGGACGGAACTGCGGGCGAGCTCTTCGATCTGGGCGATGGCGTCGTCGAGGGTGCCGCCGGGAAGTCCGGCCACCACCTGCGCCCGTTCGGAGGGCCGCATATCGTCGACACCGAGCATCCGGCAGCCCAGGTTGTCCTGGGATTGGTCGGCGCTGATCAGGGACAGTTCGTTGCGTGCGTTGAGGCAACCGAGCAGGTAGGGCTCTTGCAGGGACAGGCCGAGAAAGGAACCCTGAACACCCCGCATGATGGACACGGTGCCGGCGTGTTCGCTGACGTAATAGTTGTTGCGCACGATCTGGCGGCCGATGGCCAGGCCGGTCATCACCACGAGGACCAACAGCACCGCGGCGATGATCATCCGGCGTTTGGACCGGGGCCGCGGCGGCGGCTCTTCGGGTTGCTGGACAACACGTTTGGGTTCGTTGCGCCGGGGGTTGTAGGCCGATGCCCGCCCGGCGGCGGTGTTGGGTGGTGCGGTCTGGTCGTCGATGCCGGACACCGCGCCGGCCAGGATCGGCTGGGTCTGGCCGTAGTCGTAGTCCACGACGTCGGCGACGACGACGGTGACGTTGTCCGGTCCTCCGCCGCGCAACGCCAATTCGATGAGGCGGTCGGCACTTTCGGCGACGTCGGGGATCTGTAGTGCGTCGAGGATGGTTTCCTGGCTGACCGGGTCGGACAGTCCGTCGGAGCACAGCAGGTAGCGGTCACCGGCACGTGCCTCGCGCATGATCAGTGTGGGTTCGACCTCGTGGCCGGTCAGCGCCCGCATGATGAGCGACCGTTGCGGATGGCTGTGCGCCTCTTCGGCGGTGATGCGGCCCTCGTCGACGAGGGTCTGGACGAATGTGTCGTCCTTGGTGATCTGGTTGAGTTCACCGTCGCGGAGCAGATATCCGCGCGAGTCGCCGATGTGGACGAGGCCAAGGCGGCTGCCCGCGAACAGGATTGCGGTCAGGGTGGTGCCCATGCCGTCGAGGTCGGGATCGGCCTCGACGTGCGCGGCGATCGCGGAGTTCCCGTCGTGTACGGCTGCGTCGAGTTTGCCCAGCAGGTCTCCCCCGGGCTCGTCGTCGTCGAGGTGTGCCAGCGCGGCGATGACCAGTTGTGAGGCGACCTCACCGGCGGCGTGTCCGCCCATACCGTCGGCGAGTGCCAGCAGGCGCGCACCGGCGTATACCGAGTCTTCGTTGTTGGCCCGCACGAGGCCGCGGTCGCTGCGCGCGGCGTAGCGGAGGACAAGGGTCATACCGCGCCCCGCGTGCGGGCCGTCATAGTGCTCCTCGCGTGTGCGCGATCACGGGCGCAGCTCGATCACCGTCTTGCCGATTCGCACCGGCGTACCAATCGGAACCTTTACCGCCGTCGTCACCTTCGCCCTGTCGAGGTATGTGCCGTTGGTAGATCCTAGGTCCTCTACGTACCATTCCGAGCCCCGCGGCGAAAGCCGGGCGTGCCGCGTCGAGGCGTAGTCGTCGGTGAGCACCAGGGTGGAGTCGTCGGCGCGTCCGATGAGCACCGCCTGGCTGCCGAGCGTGATCCGGGTGCCGGCCAGCGCGCCGTCGGTGACCACGAGTTGCCGGGCGATGTGACGGCGCTGACCCTTGGGCAGGATCGTTCCGCGCAGGGCCAGCCCGCGGCGCACCATGACCGCTCCGGTCGGGGCGTAGATGTCGGTGCGCAGGATGCGCAGCACCGACCAGATGAACAGCCACAGCAGCAGCAGGAAGCCGACGCGCGTCAGCTGCAGAACTATCCCCTGCATCTGACGTCCTCTCCGTTCCCGTTCGGTTCCCGGCTCGCCGGCGACGCGTCACCGCGTCGCGGGGCGCGTCGAACGTGCCCGCCGAACGGCTCGGCGATCATCGGCAACGTCACGATACTTGGGCGGCGATCCGCGCGAGGGTGAAGCCACGGCGGTCCGACGGTTATGACCGGATCCGAGACCCAGCCGTGATCATCGGTGCGGGTCAGTGCACCCGCACGATGATCTCGGAGTGGCCAAGGCGGATCACGTCGCCGTCGGCGAGTTGCCATTCCTGCACCGGGGCGTTGTTCACGGTGGTGCCGTTGGTGGAGTTCAGATCGGCGAGCAGCGCGACCTGGCCGTCCCAGCGGATCTCCAGGTGCCGCCGGGATACGCCGGTGTCGGGGAGGCGGAACTGGGCGTCCTGACCTCGGCCGACGACGTTGGCGCCCTCACGAAGCTGGTACGTGCGACCACTGCCGTCGTCGAGTTGCAGGGTGACGGTGGCCGCGCCGGACGAGTATTCGGCCTGGCTGTAGGCGCCGTAGCCGCCCTGCTGGCCGGGGCCGTACTCGTAGTCGCGGCCCTCGGCGTACCCCTGCTCGGGGTAACCGGCCTGCTGCTCGTAACGGCCGTAGTCCTGCTGGCCGTAGTCCTGCCTGCCGTACTGGCCGCCGTAGCCGCCTTGGTCGGGGTAGCCACCCTGGTCCGGGTATTGCGGCCGGGGCTCCTGGCGGCCGTAGCCGCCGTCCTCGTGGCGGCCCGGCGGGCGCCCGTAGTCGTAGTCGGCGGGTGCGCCGTACCCCTGCTGCCCGCCCGGCTGCTGGCCGTACCCACCGGGGCCCTGACGGTAGCCCTGGTCGTAGCCGCCCCCGGGCGGGCCGTAGCCGGCCGGCGGGCGTTGCTCGTAGCCCTGTGGCGGATAGCCCTGGTCGGGGTAGCCGCCCTGGTCGGGGTAGCCGCCACCGCGCTGCGGCGGGTAGCCGGGCTCACTGTGCTGAGGTCCCTGCTGGGGATAGTTGCGTTCCGGCTGGTACTGCTGCTGCTCGCGCGGCTCGGGGCCGCGCCCTTCGCGTGCGTCCTCGCCCTGACGGCCGTACCGGTCGTCGTAGTACTCGTCGGCCGGGCGCCCCTGTCCCTGGCCGCCGCGGTAACTCGGGTTGTCGGTCATCGGTGGTACTCCTGATTCTGCGGAAAACGCATGGTCTCGATGTGCTGGGGCGGGTTCGCCAGTGGACGAGTCGGGGTTGACCGCACCGCGAGCGCGGAACTGTCCGGTGTGCAAGTTTGACGATTCCTCGAATCGAACGACGACATCACCATACGTTTGCCACCCCTGATCATGGATGTATCCCTCCAGATGCTTGGCGAATGCGGCCGCGGTCAGGTCCCTATCTGCGCTTACTTTCTGATAATCGGGCACACTGAGGGTAATTACGTAATCGTTGGGGGCCAAAACCCGGCCGCGCCCCGCAGGGCGGGCGCCCCCTTGGGCCTCGCGGCGAAGAGCCGTCTCAACCTCTTGCGGCACAATCGATCCCCCGAAAACACGGGCGAATGCGTCGCCGACAGTCACCTCGAGCTTGCGCTCGATGCGGTCGACCAGACCCATATCACCGCCTGCCTTGCTCGTCGTGGACCGTTCTGCCTGTACCGCGGGGCCTCGGCGCAGCGTGTCGCCTGGCCACTACGGTTACCAGCATGGTATCGGCCATGCGTGCCGGTATGAGACCACAGAACTCTGAGAATCCCATCGGGCCTGGTCGGGCCCGGATCAGTCGGGTCGGGCGCCGTCCGGGCGGGGCTTCGCGGGGTCGCCGCGATTTGGGGAACAGGGCGGGCCGCGTGATAGGCTCCCCCGGTCATTCGGGCGAGTGGCGGAATGGCAGACGCGCTGGCTTCAGGTGCCAGTGTCCTTCGGGACGTGGGGGTTCAAGTCCCCCTTCGCCCACAGAGAGCGGTTCTACGAACTGCAGGCACAAAGGTCACGAACCAGAAATGGTTCGTGACCTTTGTGTTTTGTGGGGAATGCCCAGGTGATCCTCCCGACGGCAGGGCCGTGGGATATTGAGTTCCAAGTCCCCATCTGGATGGTCGGACGTAGGGCCGTCCCGATCCGCTGGTCGATCCTCAGCGTTGTGGACCACCTGTCGGCCGGGTCCTATATACAGTTCCGTTCAGTTCAGGACGATGGATTGAGGGGGCCTCCGCCGTGATTACCGGTGAGTTGAAGAGCAAAGTCGACCGGGTATGGGACGCATTCTGGTCTGGCGGCATCTCCAACCCGCTGGAGGTCATCGAGCAGATCACTTACCTGCTGTTCATCCGACGCCTTGATGACCTGGAGACTCTGGAGGAGCGCAAGGCTCGCCTTGGCGCAGCCGGCGAGCTCCGTTTCGGTTCAGACCAACAGGAACTCCGGTGGTCGCGCTTCAAGAACGAGGAGCCGGCTGTCATGTTCGCGACGGTCGGGGAGAAGGTCTTCCCGTTCCTGCGGACCCTCGGTGGCGACGGTTCAACGTATGGCGAGCATATGAAGGACGCTCGCTTCACCATCCCGACTCCGCAGCTGCTGTCGAGGGTGGTCGATCTGCTCGACGAGATTCCGATGAACGACCGCGACACCAATGGCGATCTGTACGAGTACCTGCTGTCGAAGATTGCGAGCGCCGGAGTCAACGGTCAGTTCCGGACGCCGCGGCACATCATCAAGCTGATGGTCGATATGACAGCGCCGACGCCGGCCGACGAGATCTGCGACCCAGCGGCCGGCACCGCTGGGTTTCTTGTGTCTGCCTCTGAGTACATCCGGGAGCAACATCCCTCGGTGTTGACCGATGCGGCGCAGCGTAGACACTTCCACGCCAGCATGTTTCATGGATATGACTTCGACAACACCATGTTGCGGATCGCCAGCATGAATATGTTGATGCACGGCATCGAAAGCCCTGATATCCGCTATCGAGATTCACTGTCCGAGGGCGCTTCTGAGGACGCAGAGAAGTACACGCTGATCCTCGCAAACCCACCGTTCGCGGGGTCGCTGGACTACGAGTCAACATCCAAGGACTTGCAACGGGTCGTCAAGACGAAGAAGACGGAACTGCTCTTCGTGGCACTCTTTTTAAAGTTGCTGAAGCCGGGTGGCCGCGCCGCGGTGATCGTTCCCGACGGGGTGCTGTTCGGGTCATCGAAGGCGCACAAGGATCTTCGGCGCATGCTGGTCGAAGAGCAGAAGCTCGACGGCATTGTGAAGCTGCCGTCGGGAGTTTTCCGGCCTTACGCAGGCGTCTCCACAGCGATTCTGCTGTTCACTAAGACCAACTCGGGTGGTACTGAACAGGTTTGGTTCTACGATGTGGTCACTGATGGATTCTCGCTCGACGACAAACGAAACCCGATCGAAGCTAACGATCTTCCAGATGCATTGTCGCGTTGGCGCGAGCGCGCCGGTACTGAAATTGCAAGGACACGCACCGACCAGTCCTTCTGCGTGTCGAAGGACGACATCGTTGCGCATGGTTACGACCTATCGCTGAATCAGTACAAAGAGATCGTTCATGACGAAATCGAGCACCGTCCACCACTGGAGATCGCTGCCGAGATCGAGAAACTCGAAGGTGAAATTATCTCGGGTCTAAAGGAATTGAAGGCGATGCTGTCGTGACGACGGTTCCACTGGGCGAAGTTTCCGAGATCAACCCGCGGCCGCCGACAATCGCCGGGCACGAAACCGTTTCCTTCGTAGGGATGGCACAGCTTGACGCTTCGACAGCCCAAACGGATGCCGGCGAAGCGACTCCGTTCGCCGAAGTCAGCAAGGGATACACCGTGTTCGCCGACGGAGATCTTCTCGTCGCGAAGATCACACCCTGCTTCGAGAACAACAAGATCGGGCAAGCTCAGCTCGAACACAAGATCGGCGTGGGGTCGACCGAGTTCCATGTTCTGCGGCCTGGTGATCGGATCAACGATCGGTACTTGTTGCACTTCCTGCGTCAGAGCAGCGTTCGCCGCCACGGTGAGATGCGGATGACAGGGAGTGCTGGTCAACGTCGAGTCCCTGTGGCGTTCCTACAGGAACTGCAGATACCGCTCCCTCCGCTCGGGGAACAGCGTCGCATCGCCGCGACCCTCGACCGCGCTGATGCGCTTCGCACCAAACGTGCTCAGATCGAGCGCAGTTGGACGGAGCTCGCATCAGCAATCTTCGACCGGCTGTTTGGTGACCCCATTGCGAACCCAAGAGGCTGGCCGACGCATAGTTTTGGGGAGCTCGTGGCGTCGATGCAGTATGGGCCACGCTTCTACAACGAGTCGTACTCACCTGAGGGTGTCCGGATCGTGCGCATCACCGATCTGGATACAGCTGGGCACCTCAACTTCGGGCCGATGCCGAAAATGACTGTAACGGATGGCGAACGACAAAAGTTTGCACTTACTGCCGGCGACATTATTTTTGCGCGCACGGGGGCCACAGTGGGCAAACTTGCCCTGATCAAGCACGAGGACCCACTTTGCATTGCGGGGGCCTACTTTATCCGGATCAAATTGCGGGACTCGCTGGAACCAAGGTTTGCAGCAGCCTTCCTGCGAACTAGATCCATTCAATCCATCATCAAAGCCGGCTCGCACCAGTCTGCACAGCAGAACTTCAGCGGACCTGGGTTGCGAGCGCTGCCCTGCCCATTACCGCCGATCGAGCTCCAGCGAGAGTTCTGCAGCATCATGGCAAAGCTAGAAGAAGAGCGAACCCGCAGGGCGGAAGCTGCTGCGGCCTTCGACGAGCTGTTCGCCTCCCTCGAATCCCGTGCCTTCTCCGGTTAGCTGTGAGGTAGTTAGATGTCGAACTTCGCCTTCTTGCAATCGGTCGGCTGGCCCGAGATGCACTCCGACTGCGCGCGGGCGGAGAGCTACGCCACCAGCGACCCCCGGTCGGCCTGCTTTTACAGCCGCCGCACCGTCGAACTACTGGTCGACTACCTGTACGACGTTCTGGTTCTCCCGATTCCGTACAAGAACGACCTGGCCGCCAAGATCAATGATCCCAAGTTCAAGTCTAAGGTCGGCGTCGGGATCGCGACCAAGCTGAACCTGATCCGCAAGCTTGGCAACACCGCGGTCCACGAAGCACAGCCGATCCCGCCACGCGCGGCGATCGATGCGCTCCGCGAATTGCATCATGTCATGTTGTGGGCGGCGTTCCGGCATTCGACTCAGCCGCAAGCGGTTCCGATGAACGCCGCGTTTGACCCGAAGATCGCCGTCAAGTCCGCGCCGCTGACGCGGCAGGAAGTCGCCCAGCTCGCCGCGAAGTTCTCCGCTCAGGATGAAGCCCATGCCAAGGCGCTGGCAGAAAAGGACGAGCTGGCTGCGCAGAAGGATGCCGAGATCGCGGCACTGCGCGAGGCCGTCAAGCAGGCTCAAGCCGCCAACCAGCAGACCGACGACCGGGACTACAACGAGGCCGACACCCGAGATCGATTCATCGACGTCATGCTCGCCGAGGCGGGCTGGACCCTGGCAGACGCCAAGGACCGCGAGTACCCGGTCACCGGCATGCCCAATGGCGACGGCAAGGGGTTCGTCGACTACGTCCTGTGGGGTACAAACGGTCTCCCGTTGGCGATCGTCGAGGCCAAACGAACGACCAAGAGCCCGCAGATCGGCCAACAACAGGCCAAGCTCTACGCCGACTGCCTGGAGAAGATGACAGGGCGTCGGCCGCTCATCTTCTACACCAACGGCTTTGAGCACTGGATCTGGGATGACACCGGCGGCTACCCTCCGCGGGAGATCCAGGGTTTCTACACCCGGGACGAGCTGGAGCTCCTAATCCAGCGCCGCGACACCCGCAAGCCGTTGACCGACATGCCGATCGACTCCGCCATCGTAGAACGGCACTACCAGCACCGCGCCATCCGTGCGATCGACGACGCATTCACCGGCAAGGAGCGCGAGGCCCTGTTGGTGATGGCCACCGGGTCGGGGAAGACCCGCACCGTCATCGCGCTGGTGAAGCAGCTGATGGAAGCCAACTGGGTCAAACGGGTCCTCTTCCTCGCTGACCGAACCGCACTGGTGACCCAAGCTGCCAACGCATTCAAGACGCATCTGCCCGACGCGACCACCGTGAACCTGGTGACCGAAAAGATCACCGACGGACGGGTGTACGTGTGCACCTACCCGACGATGATGAACCTCATCAACGACACCGACTCCGGCATCAGGAAATTCGGTCCCGGCTACTTCGACCTCGTCGTCATCGACGAAGCCCACCGCTCCGTCTACCAGAAGTACCGGGCAATCTTCGACTGGTACGACTCACTGCTCGTCGGCCTGACCGCCACCCCCAAAGACGAAGTCGACCACAACACCTACCGACTGTTCCACCTCGAAGACGGCGTACCCACTGACGCCTACAGCATCGACGACGCCGTCAAGGAAGGCTTCCTGGTGCCTGCGGTCGGGATCTCCGTGGGCACCAAATTCCTGCGCCAAGGCATCCGCTACGCCGATCTCTCCGAAGAGGAGAAGGACGACTGGGACGCCTTGGACTGGGGCGACGAGGATCCACCTGACGAGGTGAGCTCCGAGGAGATCAACCGGTTCCTGTTCAACGAGGATACGGTCGACAAGGTGCTCGCCGAAATGATGAGCAAAGGCCACCGCGTCGCCGAGGGTGACCGGCTCGGCAAGACCATCATCTTCGCCAAGAACCAGGCCCATGCCGAGTTCATCGCCCGACGCTTCGACGTCCAATATCCGCAATACGCCGGAACATTCGCCCGCGTGATCACCCACAACACTGCCTATGCCCAGTCGCTGATCGACGACTTCTCGGTTACCGACAAGGCACCACACATTGCCATCTCGGTCGACATGCTCGACACCGGCATCGACGTCCCCGACGTCGTCAACCTTGTCTTCTTCAAGCTCGTTCGGTCCAAAACCAAGTTCTGGCAGATGATCGGCCGCGGGACCCGCCTACGTCCCGATCTCTTCGGCCCCGGCAAGGACAAGCAGAACTTCTACGTCTTCGACTTCTGCGGCAACCTCGAATTCTTCAGCCAGCACCTGCCCGGGTCCGAAGGCTCATTTCAGAAGTCATTGAACCAGCGGCTGTTCGAAACGCGCCTCGGCCTGATCACCGCCATCGACCACGCCTGGCCACCCTCGCAGCCAGAACCCGAAGAGGGACAGGGCACCGAGACCGAACGAGGATTGCGCGTCGATGTCGCGTGGTCGCTCCATCGGGCCGTCACGGGGATGAACCTCGACAACTTCCTGGTGCGACCACACCGCAGGCTAGTCGAGCAGTACTCGCAATGGCCGGCCTGGACATCGCTGACGTCCGAGGTCGCCGGCGACGTCGCCGAACACCTCGCCGGGCTTCCGTCAGCCCACAAGGACGACGACGAAGACGCCAAGCGCTTCGACATGCTCGTCTTGCGCCGTCAACTAGCCCAACTCGAAGGCGACGCTGTCGCGGCCGAACGGCTACGTGAACAGATCCAGAACATCGCGACTGGCCTGCTGAGCCAGACCGCGATCCCGTCGGTGAAGACACAAGAGGTCCTTCTCGAAGAGGTCGGCGGGGATGAGTGGTGGATCGACGTCACTCTGCCGATGCTCGAATCAGTACGGCGCAAGCTACGCGGTCTGCTCCGGTTCCTAGAGAAGGCAAAACGGAACCAGGTCTATACCGACTTCGCCGACGAACTCAGCGAAGCCACCCTCGTTGATCTCCCGGGGATCACGCCCGGCACCAACTGGGAACGCTTCCAAGCCAAGGCCCGCGCATATCTTCGACAGCACCAGGATCACGTTGCACTGCAACGGTTACGACGCAATAAGCCCTTGACTCCCGATGACCTCGCTTCGCTGGAGCAGATGCTCATCGAGAGCGGTACGGGAGAGCAAGCCGATATCGAGCTGGCCAAGGAGCAGTCGCATGGCCTGGGGTTGTTCGTGCGGTCACTAGTCGGGCTGGACCGCGAAGCCGCCGCTGAAGCCTTCGGCGCATACCTGGACGGCACGAAGTTCAATGCCGACCAGATCCGCTTCGTGAACCTCATCATCACCGAACTGACCGCGAACGGCTTCATGGAGCCCGTGCGGCTCTACGAGTCGCCATACATCGACCACGCGCCGACGGGCCCCGATGACGTGTTCCCCGAGGCCGATGTCGACAACATCGTTTCGATCCTGAACACCGTGCGGGACAATGCCGCTCCGAAAGACGGCGCTGCGTGAGATGACGCGGGTCCGACTGTCGTGAATCGATTCCTGAACATTTACTTCGTTGCTCTGCCCGACCCGATCGGCATCAACAAAAACATCACCCTGCACTTTGTGTATGACGAACGAAGGACGCCCTATCTCGCGACACCGACGATCAATGAGCAGGTCGATGACCTCCTGCTGCGGGTAGGGGGGCCGCAAGACGTGACGATCAGCTTCACCCACGTGCCAGCCGCACCCGCCGACTATCAAGTCCGTACGACCGCTGCGGTGAGGGTGATGGAGCACTTCAAGGGCGACGTGTCTGCGCTCGCGCCGGTTACTGCTTCCGAGTTCGTCAGAGATGACGAGGAATTCAAGCCCAAACGTGTCGTTACCATCGCCGAAGTAGCCGTATACGACGTGACTTCGTCGGACACCGCCCCAATGGATACGGAACTCGAGGACCTCACAGACCCATGGCTGAGGGGCCTGCACTGTCTGCAGCACTTCGTACACTCCTACAACTTGTCGGCAGACGTACCCGCGCGGGTACCGACCTACATGCGCGTGGGGCCGTCGATTCCCTTGCTGCGACGTGAGCTGACAATCGAGAAGCCAGACTGGACTATCCATCTCCAGCCGCTGAATCACAAGAACTTCGGCGATGATCGCCCTACGAAGTTGCTTGAGACAAACGCGCTTGCGCAGGTCTTGTCAAACGTGCAGCTACTTTCTGCTGGCGACATCCGTGCCATTTATCGCCGTGCGGTCGTAGAGGCTGAGCAGACGCTCACCGTTGATGGCGACTTTGCCAACGCCATCGTAATGGCAGCGCAGGCATGCGAGATTCTCCTCGATGGAGTGCTAGGTCTGATGCTGTGGGAAGAGACCGGTGGTGCGCCCGAGTCGACGGGCGACGTCGACGCAGCGGCCGCAGTGTTGGCCGCGCCGCTAGCGTCACGCGTGAAGAAGGAGTACCACCCTCGCCTCGGAGGGCAATGGAATCCGCTTGGCACAAGCCCGGTCGGAGAGTGGTCCAGGAAGGTGGCAGGCCCGCGCAACCGGGTTGTCCACCGGGGCTTTCAACCGACGGCTGACGAAGCTGCCGATGCGCTCAATGCAATGCACGGTCTGGACGACTACGTGACCGAACTCCTAGCCGCACAGGCGCGTAAATCTCCTCGTACTGCGCTGATGTGGGTAGGTGAAGACAGATTGGCATCGCTTGGGCGATGGCCGTTGGTTAAAGCGTTTGCCCAGAAACGGCAGAAGACAGAGCCGCCATGGCGCGACAAGTACGCAGCCTGGAGGCAGAGGGTGGATTCTGATATTGCTACCGGCCGGGTGCGAGCACGTTGAGAACCTCGACCGGCGGGTCTGGGGTGCCACACTTACTGACCGCGCGGGGCCGCACCATCCAGAGGGCGACTGCGATGCGGCGGAGCAGTCTGACATCGGCGTGTGGTGAAACGCCCTGGAAATGCCGGAGGCTCCTGACCTTGGAAACGAGGATGCAGGTATGCCGAAGGAACAGTCGCCCGGAAAGCCGACGACACGCAGGTACAGCGCTGAGGAGAAGGCCGCGGCGGTGCGGATGGTCCGCACCTTGCGGGCTGAGCTGGGCACCGAGCAGGGCACGGTGCAGCGCGTCGCTCGCCAGCTCGGCTACGGCGTGGAATCAGTGCGCACCTGGGTGCGGCAGGCCGACATCGATGAAGGCCTCGCTCCTGGCGTGACGACCGCGGAGTCGAAGAAGGTGCAGGAACTCGAGCAGGAGATCCGAGAACTCAAGCGTGCCAACGAGATTCTGAAACGAGCGGCGAGTTTCTTCGGGGCGGAGCTCGACCGCCAACACAAGAAGTAGTCGAGTTCATCGACGACAATCGCCAGGAGTTCGGGGTCGAGCCCATCTGCACGGTTCTGCGCAGCGCAGGCCTGCAGGTGGCCCCGAGCACCTACTACGACACCAAAGCCCGGCCGCCGTCGGCGCGAGCCCAGCGTGATGCCGTGCTGGGGCCGGCGTTGTGTCAGCTCTGGAAAGACAACTACTGCGTCTACGGGGCCCGCAAGCTCTGGAGAGCTGCCCGCCGCGAGGGCTACGACGTCGGCCGGGATCAGGTGGCCAGGCTGATGCGGGCGGCCGGCATCGAAGGAGTCCGGCGCGGCAAACGGGTCCGCACCACCAAAGCCGACCCGGCCGCGGCGCGGCATCCGGATTTGGTGAAGCGGGACTTCACCGCGACGGCCCCGAACGACCTCTGGGTGACCGATCTGACGTTCGTGCCGACCTGGGCTGGGGTGGCGTATGTGTGCTTCATCATTGATGCGTATTGGCGGATGATCGTGGGCTGGCGGGTGGCCAGCCATATGCGGACCTCGATGGTCCTCGACGCACTCGAGATGGCGCGATGATCACGTGGAAATGCGTTGCCAGGCTTGAGATGTCACTCCGATGCCGGGTCGCAATTCACGTCCATTCGCTACGGTGAAAGGCTCGCTGAGATCGGAGCAGTCCCGTCCATCGGGACCGTTGGGGATAGTTTCGACAACGCCCTGGCCGAGACGGTCAACGGCTACTACAAGGCCGAGCTGATCTACGGACCGGCCCGCAACGGGCCGTGGAAGACAGTCGAAGACGTCGAACTGGCCACCCTCGGCTGGGTCTACTGGCACAACACCAGCCGACTGCACAGCTACCTCAGCGACATCCCACCCACCGAGTTCGAAGCCGCGTTCTACGATGCATACCGGACCGAACAACCCTTGATCGGAATCCAATAGCCCGAGCCTCCGGGAAACCTAGGGCGTTTCATGGCGCGATTCGTAGGACAGTGCGTGCCGCATCGAGATTCGAAACCGCGACGTGGCGACGAAGCCATCGTCGTTAGGAGTCCACCTAATGGACAGAGGACAGAATCCGAACAGTGGCGCCGCCGCTCGACTTAACGAACTGGCCGAGGTGGCCGAGCAGTGCCGGATCTCCTTCTTAGCAACAGCTGATGAATCACTCTGGCAGCCGCGCGAGGGATCGCCAGCTGCGAGAGCGAAAATCATTCTGTCACAACGTGATCCGGCAGTCTCCAGCGCCGACATGTCGGCTGGCTTCGACTTAGTCTCCGAGGTGGTTGTCACGTACCTCGAGATTGCCGCTGCCCATCTGGGCGGCCTAGGAGGCCGCTGAATTAGGC
>JAFDWN010000058.1 GCA_018268465.1 Actinomycetota bacterium | reverse complement strand
ATTCATCGGTGGATTCAGGCTTAGCCGGCCGCGACCGCCGCCACATTCCTGGGGTGATGGCATGCCGCGAGATGTCCCGCTTCGTGTTCACGCAGCGCGGGATCGTCGGTGGTGCAGACCTCGGTGGCCCACGGGCACCGAGTGTGGAAACTGCACCCGGGCGGCGGGTCGATCGGACTGGGCACGTCCCCTTCGAGGACGAGCCGTTCGCGCGCGGCGTTGAGCCGCGGATCCGGGATCGGCACGGCCGACAACAGTGCGGTCGAATACGGATGGTGCGGCGTCTCGTACAGTGCGTCCGGGCTGGCCTGTTCGACGATCCGGCCCAGGTACATGACGGCCACGCGGTCGGAGACGTGGCGCACCACGCCGAGGTCGTGCGCCACGAACAGATACGACAGCCCGAATTCGTCCTGAAGTTCCTTGAGCAGGTTGATGATCTGCGCCTGCACCGAGACGTCGAGTGCCGACACCGGTTCGTCGGCGATGATCAGTTTCGGCCGCAGCGCCAGCGCGCGGGCGATCCCGATCCGTTGGCGCTGTCCGCCGGAGAACTCGTGGGGAAACCGGTTGTAGTGCTCGGCCTGCAACCCGACGCGGTCCAGAAGATCCTGGACCTGCCGTTTGAGGTCCGCGCCGCTGGCCAGCCCGTGCAGTTCCATCGGGTCACCGACGATCTGCCCGACGCGTTTGCGCGGGTTCAGGGACGCGTAGGGATCCTGGAAGATCATCTGGATCTGCCTGCGCAGCGGGCGCATCTCGCTGCGGGAGAGGCCCACGAGTTCCTGCCCGGCGAACCGGATCGACCCCGATGTCGGTTCGATGAGCCGAATAACGGTGCGGCACAGGGTGGATTTGCCGCAGCCGGATTCGCCTACCAGACCGAGGGTCTCACCCTCGTTGACGGTGAGGCTGACGCCGTCGACGGCACGGACTCGGGCGACCTCGCGCTCGATCACCACGCCCGACTTGATCGGGAAGTGCTTCACGACGTCGGTCACCTCGAGCAGAGGATCGCCGATGCTCACGGATTCACCTGCTTCCCAATCCGATTCGGCCATCCACTTCACGGACGAACGCCTTTTGGTCCGGCTGGAGCCAACACCGGTCGAGGTGACCGTCGCCCGAACGCGCCTCGAGTGTCGGCAATGCCCCGCACGCATCGAACGCATGCGGGCAGCGGGGGGCGAACCGGCATCCCGGTGGGGGATTGAGCAGCGACGGGGGCGCCCCGCCGATCTGCGGCAGCCGCTCGCTCTGCGCCTGGTCCATCCTGGTCAGCGACCCCAGCAGACCCCACGTGTACGGGTGCTGCGGGTTGTAGAAGATCTCCTCCAGGGTGCCGTCCTCGACGATCTGGCCCGCGTACATCACCAGCACACGGTCGGCGACCTCGGCGACCACACCGAGGTCGTGGGTGATCAGCACGACGGCGAGGTCCCGCTCGCGGTTCAGTTGGTCGATCAACCGGAGGATCTGGGCCTGCACCGTGACGTCCAGCGCCGTGGTGGGTTCGTCGGCGATCAGCAACTCGGGTTCCAGCGCGAGCCCCATCGCGATCATGACGCGCTGGCGCATGCCGCCGGAGAACTCGTGGGGGTAGTCACGCACCCGGCGCTCGGGATTGGGGATGCCGACCGAACGCAGCAATTCGACGCTGCGGGAGAGGGCTTCGGCTTTCGATACGTCGCGGTGCGACCGGATCATCTCGGCGATCTGGTCGCCGACCCGGTAGACGGGGTTCAGCGACGACATCGGATCCTGGAACACCATCGCGATCTGTTCGCCGCGCACGTCGCGCAGCGCGTCGTCGTCGAGGCCCACCAGATCGCGGCCCTGAAAGTCCACGGAGCCGGTGATTCTCGTGTTGGGCGCCCGGGTCAGCCCGATCAGCGTCTGCGAGGTGACGCTCTTGCCGGAACCGGATTCCCCCACGATGGCCAGGATCTCGCCGCGGGCCAGGTCGAACGAGACCCCGTCGACGGCGCGCACGATCCCGTCCTCCGTGGCGAAGCTGACCCGCAGGTCGTTGACGCTCAGGATCGGGCTCATACCGGCGCCGCCTCTCCCAGCCGGATGCGTGGGTCGAGGTAGGCGTACAGGACGTCGACGATGGTGTTGAACAGCACGATGAAGAACGCTCCGAACATGGTGACGCCGATCAGCGGGGGCAGGTCCAGGCTGCCGATGGCCCGGCCGGCGTACAACCCGACGCCGTTGAGGTTGAACACCGTCTCGGTGAGGATCGCACCGCCACCGACGACGGCGCCGAAATCGAGTCCGAACAGGGTGACGATCGGGATCATCGAGTTGCGCAGCACGTGGCGGATCCGCACCTGGCGCTCGGTGATGCCCTTGGCGCGTGCCGTCCGCACGTAGTCCTCGTTCATCGCGTCGAGCATGTTGGACCGCAGCACACGGCTGTAGAAGCCGACGTAGAGCACCGCCAGCGTGACCCACGGCAGGATCAGGTGGTAGAACCACTGCACGGGATCCTCGGTGAGGGGTACGTAACTGCTGGTCGGAAACAGCTCCACCTTGAAGGTCAGGAAGTACAGCAGGATCGCGGCCAGCCAGAACACCGGCATCGAAATGCCCACCAGGGCGAGGATCGTCAGGGCACGGTCGGTGAATTTGCCGGCGTGCACCGCGCTCAGGTAGCCGAAGACGACCGCGAGCGCCATCCACAGCACCGCGGCGCCGATCGTGAGCGACAGCGTCGCGGGCAGACCCCGCCAGATCTGCTCGGTGACGTTCTGGGAACTCGCATACGACGTCAGCTCGCCGGTGAAGATCTTCCTCATCAACGTGAGGTACTGCATCGGCAGCGGCTGGTCGAGACCCAGATCGGCGCTGACCCGGGCGATCAGCTCGGGGTTGGCGTTCTTACCCGCGATCCGGACCGCCGGGTTGGAGTTGGGTATGACGTTGAAGATCAGGAACACGATGACCGAGATGGCGAACAGCACCGCGACCATCCCGATCACCCGGCGTGCGATGAAACGGGCCATAAGACTAGTGCTCCAACCGGATCTTGGCCCGAGGATCGAGCGCGTCGCGCAGGCCGTCGCCGAACACGTTGAGCGACAACACGGTCAGCACGATCATCAACCCGGGAACGATGGTCAGGTGCGGCGCGGTGTAGATCGTCTGATAGCCGTCGGCGATCATCGTCCCCCAGGACGCGGCGGGCGGCCGGACCCCGGCACCGAGAAATGACAGCGCCGACTCGAGCAGCATGTTGTTGGCGATGTTCAGCGTGAAGAACACGATGATCGTCGACACCACGTTGGGCAGCAGTTCGGTGACCATGATCCGCCACGGTCCCTTGCCCTGTGCCACGGCGGCCTCGACGAACTCCTTCTGCCGCAGCGCGAGCACCTCACCTCGGATGGGGCGGGCCATGTAGGGCACGTACACCACGCCGATGATCAGGATCGGGATCCACACCGAATCCCCGGCGATTTCCAGGAATCCGACCTGCAGGCCGCCCACTGCCAGCGCCGTCCCAAGGGCGATGCCCAGCAGCAGCACCGGGAAGGCCCACATCACGTCCATGACGCGGGACAGCACCGCGTCGATCCAGCCGCGATAGAACCCGCACAGCATGCCGACGACGACCGCGAGCACCGTGGTGATGGCGGCCGCGGCGACACCGATGAAGATCGAGGTGCGGCCTCCGTAGAGCAGTCGCACCATCACGTCGCGGCCATTCTGGTCGGCACCGAGCAGATACTGTCCGCGTAGTCCCGGCCCGAGCGGAATGCCGTCGGGGGACACGATATTGACCTCTTGCCCGTCGACGGTGATGGTGTCGGTGATGTGGTTCTCGTCCGGAGTGTTGTGGGCGACGTGATCGGCCCACAGCGGTGCCGCCAGACAGAACACCACCATGGCGATGAACAACGCACCGAACCCGAGCGCCACCTTGTTGCGGCGCAACCGGAGCCAGGCCAGGTACCAGGGGCTGCGGCCCTGCACCTGGGCGGAGGGGATTCCGGGTGGAGGCGCCGGTTCGCCTGGCGCCTCCACCTCGCTGATCGGGACTGCCATTACTTCAACGCGAACGACGTGAAGTCTTGGTTGAACAGCAGATGGCGATAGCTCTTGTCGAAGTCCATCCGCTCCGACAGGAACGTCGTGTACTGCTCGTTGCCGTACGGCGCCCAGACGGCCTGCTCCATGTAGGCGCGGTCGAGATCGCTGTAGGCCTTCTCCACTCCGCCGTCCCCGAGTTGCTGCGTGCGCAGCTCATTCATCTTCGCGTCGAGTTCGGGGATGTTGACCCGTGAGTAGTTGTTGCCGTTGGTGGGCAGGATGTTCGCGCCGTTGAGCAGCGGACGGAAGAAGTCGTCCGGATGCGGGAAATCCTGGAACCAGTCGGCGAATCCGGTGTCGAGATCCGGCGTGCTCTGATTGCCGATCGTCGGCCAGTACACGTCGCCCGCGATCACCTTCAGCGTGGCGTTGAACCCGAGCTGGGTGAGTACGTCGTGGTAGTACTCGCCGATCCGCTTGCGGTCGGGCTCGTCGTCGGTCCACACGGTGATATCCCGATCGGCCGGATTGGCCTCTGCGATCAGCTGTTTGGCCTTCTCCATGTCCGGACCGGGGTAGAGCTTGAACTCCTCGTAGCCGGGCATACCCGGGGGCAGGATCTGTTGGGTCGGGTGCAGCCGTCCGCCGAAGACGCGGTTGAGGGCCTCGGGGTCGATCGCGTAGTTGATGGCCTGCCGCACCCGCACGTCGTTGAACGGCGCCGTTTCGTTGTTCATCCAGAAGTAGTAGGTGTTGATGGACTCTTCCATCCGGAAGCGGTCGCCGTAGCGCGATTTCACCTCCGCCAGGCGGTCGGCGTCCGGCGGATCGGACATGTAGTCCGTCCGGTTCTGCTCGATATCGGTCACCTGTGCGCTGTTGCTCTTGTTCTGGGTGACGATGATCTTGTCGACGTTGGCGTCGGCGACCTCGTCCGCCCCGGCGGCTTTGACCGTTTCGAACTGCGGATTGCGTTCCATGGTGAGGGTTTGGGGCGCCTGGATGTGGCTGATCATGAACGGACCGCTCGCAGGCGGTGGTTCGTTCGTCGCATCCTTGTCCAAGGGCGTGCTGGGCGGAACCGGCGCGGCGAACGGCAGGGCGAGAACGTTGTCGAAGGTACCGTTCGGCTCGGTGAGCTCGATGGTGATCTCGCCGGTTTCGTCGTTGGTCTTGATGCCGGCGATGGAGTCCGCCTTGCCGTCGGCGTAGTCGGTGGCGCCCACAATGGGCTCGAAGAACACCGAACCGCCGGAGTTCGCCTTGAACAGCCGCTGGATGGCGTAGGCGAAGTCGGACGCCTTGATCGGGGTGCCGTCGGAGTACTTCATGTCCTTGCGCAGCTGCAGCGTGTACGTCTTGCCGTCGGGGGAGACCTGGGGCATATCGGTGGCGAGGCCAGGGACCACCTCGGTGCCCTCGTCACCCTTGGCGTGCTTGTAGGTCAGCAACGGGGTGTACACGTTGTAGAGAACTTCCCAGCCCTCGACGGTGTAGGACAGCTGAGGATCGACGTAGTCGGGGAACGACGTCATCGTGACGTTGACCTCACCGCCACCTTCGGCGCCGCCACCCGTTCCGCCTCCGCCCCCGCCACCGCCGCCGCAGGCAGCGACGCCGAAGACGGCGAAGGAGGTGACACAGGCGATGGCGAGCATCCTGCGCGGCTTGTTCATCGTTCTCCCTTGTTCCGTAAATTAAACGGCTGCCTGGCTCTGATACGCGCTAATCTTTCGATCCCTGATGCATTTTGGAGAAAAATTGTCAGGAGTCAACTTGGGGTTGACAGCACTTTCACGGGCTTCTCACAGCCGGCAACGCCGCGGCGTGATCGGTGGTATGCCGTCTCGCTCGTGAAATGGCACCCTGCGAGACCATTTGGCGGCGCAGCCGTTCGTCGCGTTGCGTCGACAGCAATCCGTCGGCCCTCCCGTCGCGGCGCGGAATTCGCGGGCCGGATGTGTGCTGAGGCAGGCATTACGGGCCGGCACCCGTCGTCGTCGCCATCCGCGCGGCGACCCGCCGCCGCGCAGGCGCGGCCGATGACTGCCTGTGCCAACAGGTCGAACGACGGGCCGGTTGCGTACATGGATCCCCTGGATGCCGCCGTGGCCTGGACTACAGCAGAACGTAGTCCCGCGAGATCTCCGGCATTTGCCGAATAGTCAACAAACTCCCCGCTGAGCGGACCTGACGTTGCGTTCGCAACGAGGTTGCGTCGGTGTGGAGATAGCTGGGGGGCGCAGCCAGTGCGCCATACCCGTCGGGTCGGCGCAGGAAATCGGCTGTCGTGGAATCGGTTTCGGGGTAGTTATGCCACCGCGGGCAGTCGGTGCGCGACTGCGGCCCGGGGTCTGGGCATGCGACACTGACGGGTCGCGGGCGGCGAAATGCATTGGCCACCAGACAGTTCAGAACGCACGCGCTGACGCCGGGTGGTGCGGAGGCCCGATTTGCCAGCGGCCTGCCTACCGGGCGGGAACGTGCAGAATCAGCGCGTCGCCCTGACCGCCGCCCCCGCACAGGGCCGCCGCTCCGATGCCGCCGCCGCGGCGCCGCAGTTCGAGCGCGAGATGGAACACGATCCGCGCGCCGGACGCGCCGAGCGGGTGGCCGACGGCGATGGCACCGCCGTTGACGTTGACCTTGTCCTCCGACAGGCCGAGCGCACGGCTGGATTCCAGCCCCACGGCGGCGAACGCCTCGTTGAACTCGACCAGATCGAGGTCGGCGACCTGCAGGCCGTCCTTGAGTAGGGCCTTGCGGACGGCGTTGGCGGGCTGCAGTTGCAGCGACGAATCCGGTCCGGCCACCATGCCGTGGGCGCCGATCTCGGCCAGCCAGGGCAGGCCGAGCGTTTCGGCGGTGGTCTTGGCCATCACCACCACAGCGGCGGCGCCATCGGAGATCGGCGAGGCCGAACCGGCCGTGATGGTGCCATCGCGGGAGAAGGCCGCGGGCAACTCGGCGAGTGACCGGGCCGTGACATCCGGCCGGATACCTTCGTCGGCGCTGATCACGACGGGATCCCCGCGGCGCTGCGGGATGGTCACCGGGACGATCTCTTCGTCGAACAAGCCGTTCTTCTGCGCCGCGGCGGCGCGCTGGTGGCTGCGGGCGGCGAAGGCGTCCTGTTCCTGCCGGGAGACCGGGGTGTCCCGGCCGGCGTTGACGGCCTCCGTCATGGCGCCCATCGACTGCCCGGTCAGCTGGTCGAACAGCCCGTCGAGCGCCATGGAGTCGACCAGGGTGGTGTCGCCGTACTTGAAACCTTCGCGGCTGCGGGGCAGCAGGTGCGGCGCGTTGCTCATCGACTCCATGCCGCCCGCGACGACGATCGTCGCCTCGCCGGCGCGGATGAGCTGGTCCGCAGTGGCGATCGCGTTGATGCCGGACAGGCACACTTTGTTGACCGTGATCGAGGGGACGCTCGCCGGAAGTCCGGCCGCCAGGCCCGCCGTGCGCGCCGGATTCTGGCCGGCGCCGGCTTGCAGCACCTGACCCATCACCAGGTAGTCGACCTGCTCGGCGCGGATCCCCGCGCGTTCCAGGGCGCCTGCGATCGCGACGGCGCCAAGATCGGTTGCGGACAGACTCTTCAGTCCGCCGAGCAGCCGACCGATCGGGGTTCGTGCCCCGCTGACGATGACGGTTGAGTTCTCGCGCATCTGCCCACCTCTCAGGCCGCAACGCCGTCGTTGGCCGTCGCTGTCATCCATGGAAAGTGGGCTGTCACCCCGCGGTCAATAGATGGACGCCAAATCCGGGGAAAACTCTCGTCTGACGGACGTTCCTCGTCATAGCCGTCCACTCAGTGGACGGATCTACGGGCGCGTACGCAGTGCGGTCGTGAGCGCGTGCGCCTCCCGCAGCAGCATCGCTCCGAGTTCGGGGCGGCGGTCGTCGGAGAACCGGTGGGCCACGCCTGTCAGGGTCAGCGCCCACTGCGGACGGCCGTCACCATCGAAGACGGCGGCCGCCATGCCCCAGCTGCCCTCCACGATCAGCCCGGGATTGACCGCATACCCCGCCCTACGGGTCTGTTCGATATGCGATCGCACGTGGTCGGTGGCGTGCTGCGGCCCGAATTCCCCGGTCAGGTCCGTGCGGCGCAGGTAGTCGTCGACGTCCCGGTCCGGCAGGTGGGCCAGTATCGCCATACCGGCCGATGCGACTCCGAGCGGAAACCGAACGCCCTCGTGGAGCACATGGCTGCGCAGCGGAAATGCCCCGTCCTCACGGATCAGACACACCGTCTCGTCGCCGCGGCGGACCGAGAAGAAGGCGCCTTCGGCGGTCGCCTGGGCCAGGGCGCGGACGTGGCGGTGCGCCATGTTGGTGACGTCGTAGCGCGCTGCCGCGGCGGCGCCGAGCAGGTACGCCTCGGGCCCGAGGACCCAGCGGTCCGTCTCCCGCACGCGCTCGGCGAGGCCGTTGTCCAGCAGGGAGACGAGCAGCCGGTGGGCGGTCGGGCGCGCCAGTCCCACCGCCCTGGCCAGGGCCGATGTCGTCGCGCCAGCGGGTTCGGCGCGGGCAAGTTCGCGCAGCAGCCGGCTGGCGCGTCCGACGACGTCCTTCGGGGCGTCCATTCAACGAACGATAGACCGCCTGATCCGCGATGCAGACGTGGAGCCGCTACGACGGGGCGGTGCCGCCGCGAGCGCCGCGAAAACGCCGATGTCCCAACCGGTCCGGCACCGGGACCGCATTGGCCGCGGGTGCTGCCCACCGTCGTGGCAGGTCCTGCGAATAGTTCTCTGAGACAACGGCAGTCGGCGACGATACCGCCGTGCCCAGAGATGGACGGATACCGAAAGGGCCAACTCCTCGCCGATCCGCCTCCAGACGGGTTCATCAATGGGACGATTCAGCGGGGGCGTCCGGCGGATGGGCAGGCTCGTCGCCGCCCTGGGCCGCGCTTCGACATCCCGAGGAGTGACAGTGACCTATCCCGCGAACCCGCAACTGGAATGCGACATCGTGATGAAGGGTGGCATCACCAGCGGAGTGATCTACCCGAAGGCCGTGTGCACACTGGCAACCACCTACCGGCTGCGGTCGGTGGGCGGGGCGTCGGCGGGGGCGATCGCGGCGGCCGCCGCGGCCGCTGCCGAACTTGGCCGCGCGACAGGAGGATTCGAACAGCTCGAGCGACTGCCCCACGACATCACCACGAATTCGCCCGGCGGCGGTTCGGTGTTGTTCCGGCTGTTCCAGCCCACACCTGAGATGTACCCGCTCTACCGCGCGTTCACCGCCGGTATGGGCAAGTCGCACAAGGTGCTGCGGATCATCGCCGCTCTGCTGACGGGGTTCTGGTTCTGGGCGCTATTGGGCGCTGCACTGGGTGTGGTCGTGATCGTGGTGTGTCTGCTGGGCAGCGGGCCCGCACAATGGGCCGGGATCGTGGCAGGTGCGCTTCTGCTGTTGATCGGGTTGGCCGTGGGCGTGGGGGTAGGTGTTCTCCGGATGCTCGGCGGCGTGCCGAGCGCGGGTTTCGGGCTGTGCACCGGGATGCCGGGTGCGGGCGGGAAGAACGCCGCCGCGCTCACCCCGTGGCTGCACGAGCGGATCCAGTCGATGGCCAATCGCCCCGGCGGCGCTCCGCTGACATTCGGCGATCTTCTCTCCGCCCGCATCGAATTGAAGACCATGACCACCAACCTGACCCAGCGCAAACCGATGGCGATGCCCTGGAGGAACCAGGAGTACTTCTTCGACCCGGCGGAGATGCGGCGGCTGTTCCCGGAGGACGTGGTCGCCTGGATGGAGAACCATCCGCCGAACATGGGGCCCGACGGCAATCCACTGGGGACCGCAGCACAGCGTCGGCGCGATCTCCTTCGTGCACAGGCGCTTCCGAAGCGACCCTTTCCACCGCCAGAGCATGTTCCGGTTGTCGTGGCCACCCGGATGAGCCTCAGCTTCCCGCTTCTCATCACGGCGGTGCCGCTCTATGGCGTGGACTATTCGCGCACCGCGAACAAGGAGGCGGCCGACGCCGGAGCTCAATGGCTCTCGGCCAACCCGGATGCCTCCCCTGAGGAGGCCGCCGCGGCTGTCACAGCCAAACCCACCCTCGAGGTGAACTGGTTCTCCGACGGCGGCATCTGCGCCAACCTGCCGGTGCACTTCTTCGACTCGCCCCTGCCGACCCGGCCGACGTTCGCCGTGGATCTGGCCGGCTTTCCACCGGATCGCCAGAAAAGCCCGGACGAATCGGAGAACTGCTACCTGCCCGTCGCGAACAAGGCCGGTCTGGCGCGGCGCTGGACCGGACTCCCGTCCTCCGGGGTCGGTGCCATCGGGACGTTCATCTCCCAGATCGTCGACACCGCGCGGGGATGGGTGGATGCGGCACAACTCAGCATGCCCGGATATCGCGACCGCGTCGTGACGATCTATCACGACGATGCCGAGGGCGGGATGAATCTCGCGATGCCGCAGCCGGTTGTCACGAGCTTGGCCAACCGGGGCGCGGCCGCGGCCGGGCTGCTGGTCACGAAGTTCGCCGGGCAGCTGCCGGGAAAGCCGCCGGCGTGGGGCTGGAACAACCAGCGGTGGATCAGGTTTCGCACTGCGACGGCCGGGCTGCAGGGCTGGCTGACGGCATTCCAGGACAAGTACGAGACGAATGTGGCCGGTGCTCCGCCGTATGCCAGCCTGGCCGGGCCGGGCGCCGACGGCCAGTTGCCGTCCTATCGATTCGGCACCAGTGACCGGCTGTTCGCCAACGATCTGACGGGGGCGCTGCTGGGGATGGCCTCCCATTGGCGCAGCACCGATGTCATGACGACAGACCCGCCGTCACCGCGTCCGCAAATGAAACTGGTGCCCGACGACGGCTCCGCCAGCGGTGCGGCGGATGAGGAGGCGGCGGATACGGCCGCCGAAGCGCCGACAGGCGGTGATGACCCTTCGGTGTGACCGGGGCGTGAGAATTAATCGTTGGCAACATGTTCGGTTGCCGGCTCACCCAGCCGCACGACCACGACACCGAGCACGATGAGTGCGCCGCCGGCCAGCTGAACAGGGGCCGGCAATTCCCCGAGCGCGAGCCACGCAAACGTCACCGCGAACAGCACTTCGGACAGTGCCACAAAGGACATCACCCGCGATCCGAGGCGTCGAGCAGCCGCGATCCCCAGGGTGTAGGCCAGCGCTGCCGTCACGACTCCGAGGACCACGAGCGGAAGCCACCACGGCACAGCGTGTTCGGCGATGGCGACCTCACCGGTGCCCGCGGACATCGGGAGAATCCCGGCCGCGCCTGCCACGGCCAAGCCCAGCCCTCCGACGACCAGACCCGTTGCCGCCAGGGTCAGCGGCGGCACGCCGATCCGCTCGTCGGCGGAGATGACGAAATAGGCGGCGGCACCGGTCATCGCGCCGAGCGCCCATGCGACACCGACGGCGCTGATGTCGCCGCGGACGTCGAGCACGAGGACCAGGCCCGCGATCGCGATGGCCGCGCCCAGCAGCGTGAGGCGGCCCGGGCGCTGGCGGTGCCGCAGCCACATCCACGCCAGCACCGCGACGGGGGCGGTGTATTCGATGAGCAGCGCGACACCGACCTGTAGGTAGGTCACCGCGTAGAAGTAGGCCAGTTGGCACCCCGCGACGGCGAGGACTCCGTAGAGCAGCAGGACGGCCCAAGAGTTCCGCAGAGATCCCCAACGACCGCGGAGGGCAAGCAGACCGGGGATGAGGAGTGCTGCCGCGCCGATGGTGATGCGTGCGGTCACCGTCGCGCCGGCCGACCATCCCGAGTCGATCATCGCCCGGGCCATCACACCGGACAACGCGAAGGACGCTGACGATGCCAGTGCGAGCAGGATGCCGGCGACAGAGCCCATGGTGCAACAACTTACGGTGTGGTCTCGGAGCGCGGGCCGGAAGGGCTGCGTCGCGACGAAGGGGCCGCCACCCGGTGGGTGGGGCCCCTTCAGTCGATCAGGTGTGGTTAGCCGTCGTTGCCGGAATCACCGTTGTCGGTGCTACCCGGTCCGCCCGGGCCACCGGAGCCACCGGGCGATCCGCCCTTGCCGCCGTTGCCGCCGTTGCCGGTGCTGCTGACGCTGCCGCCGGGGCCACCGGCGCCGCCCTTACCGCCCTTGCCGAATATCTTGCCGGGCAAGCCGGTTCCGCCGTCCCCGCCCTTGCCGCCGAACGCCGGGCCCTGGAAGCTGAAGCCGCCGCCGCCCTGACCGCCCTTGCCGCCACCGCCGCTGAAGATGCCGGGCCGGCCGTTTCCGCCCTTGCCGCCGCTGCCGCCGGTGCTGGATCCGGTCACGGTGGTGCTGTTACCACCGCTACCGCCCTTACCGGGAAGTGCGCCGTTGCCGGCATTTCCGCCGCTGCCGCCCTTGCCGCTGCCGACGGAGACCACACTGCCGCCGCCGCCTCCGGAGCCACCGACCACCTCGCCGTTGCCGGCATTTCCGCCGTTGCCGCCGGTCGCTTGTCCGCCCGAGACCGCGCCGCCACCACCGCCGCCCGAGCCGCCGACTACGTCGCCGTCGGCGCCGTTGCCGCCGCCTCCGCCGGTCGCCGACACGAGACCGGCCGCCCAGCCGCCGTGGCCGCCGCTGCCCCCGGCAACGCCGCCTTCGGCGCCGTCTCCGCCCTTGCCGCCCTGGGCAGTTGCGAGACCGAGTGCGCCACCGCCCAGTCCACCGAGGCCTCCGCCGATGCCGCCCGTACCCGCGTTTCCGCCGTTGCCGCCAGTAGCCTGCACGAGAGCGAGTGCGAACCCGCCCCCGCCGCCCCATCCGCCGAACAGCCCGCCGGTGCCGCCCTTTCCTCCGTTACCGCCAGTGGCCAAAAGCGATGTGGGAATGAAGTTGTCACCCAGCCCGCCTGCGGAGCCACCCCATCCGCCGGCCCCTCCGATCAGGCTGCCGGCACCGCCGTTTCCACCGTTACCTGCGGTGGCGATGTTCAGATCCTCGAGGTTGATGTCGATCGGAAGACCGAGGTCACCGAGGTCACCGAGTTCGCCTAGCAGTCCGCCGACGTTGGTGGTGCCCTTACCGCCGGTGCCTCCGGCGCCGCCGATCAGACCGGTGCCACCGTCGCCGCCATTGCCGTTCTTGCCGGGTGTGCCGAGGCCCAACGCGGCAAGGATGTTGACGTCGCTTCGGTCGCCGCCGTTCCCGCCGCGACCGCCCAGGAAGACCCCGTTGCCGCCGGCTCCGCCGTTACCTGCGTTCGCGGTTCCGACGGGTATGGAGGTGACGTCCGAGCCAATGGTCAGCAGGCTGAATCCCGTTCCCGTTGCGTTGCCGCCATTGCCGCCGCGTCCGCCGAAGAGGCTTCCGGCAGTGCCGCCGGCGCCTCCGTTCCCCGCATTGCCCAGCAGGGTCCCGTTGCCGTCGCCGCCGTCTCCGCCACGGCCACCGAACAGCCCGCCGCCGCCGAGTCCGCCGAGTCCGCCATTGCCGGTGCCCACCGGCACCGTCGCTGTGACCAGGTTGGGGGACGCAGTGCCGGTTCCGTTCCCGGTTCCGCCGGCCCCACCGGCCCCACCGAACAGAGCTCCGAATCCGCCCGCCGCGCCGTTGCCACCTGTACCGGTGAGGCTGCCTATTCCAACGCCGCCGCCGCCGCCTTTGCCGCCGAACAGTTGGCCGGCGCCGCCAGCACCACCCGCGCCACCGGTGCCGACGCCCACGCCGCCGCTACCTGGGAGTTGGACCGTGCCCACGATGGGAAGGGTGACGGTCACCGTCGTCGGCCCGGTTCCTTCGGCGGTGCCGATACCACCGGTGCCGCCTGCGCCGCCGACGCCGAGGAAGCCCGTGGCGCCGCCGGCTCCGCCGCCACCGCCCTTGCCGATCAGGAACCCGGTTCCGTTGCCGCCGTTTCCGCCCGCGCCGCCGTTGCCGACGAGAGGGCCACCCGCGCCGCCTGCTCCGCCGAGGCCACCCGTGGCAGCTGCAGTCTTTGACTGCGTGGTGCCGTCACCGCCCACACCACCGATACCGCCGGTGCCGATCAACCCGCTGGCGCCGCCCTTGCCTCCCGCTCCACCGTTGGCAGGTCCGTAGTTGGTGGCATCGTCAAGGTTGGTCGTCGTGTCTGAATACGTCCTGCCATTGAGAAGCCCACCGCGATATGTGATGACCGTCCGGACGGTGCCCGAGAAGTCACTGCCGCTGCTGGCGCCGGCGCCTCCCGATCCTCCAGCACCGCCACTGCCGAAAATGCCGCCGCCGGCGCCGCCAGCGCCGCCAGCGCCGCCGTTACCGGGGTTGATAGCAGACGCCGAGGTACCTGCGCCGCCATCACCACCTGCGCCTCCTCTGCCGAATAGCACGCTATCACCGCCGTTTCCACCGGCGCCGCCGGTTGCGGTGCCGGCAATAACGCTGGTGCCGGTAGTGGTGACGGTGGTGTTGGTGTTGACATTGAAGCCGAAAATGTTGGTCACAGTCGGAGTCGGCCCGACCGTCGAGGAGGACGTCACCGGTAAGCCTGTCGACTCCGCGCTACCGCCTGCACCAGCAGCGCCGCCGTCACCGAGCCAGCCGCTCTTGCCGCCGTTGCCGCCTCGCCCGCCGGTCGCGTCGCCCGAGACGGTGGTTACATTGCCGCCGAGTCCACCCGCGCCGCCGCTGCCGACGAATATGCCGCCCGAGCCGCCGCTACCGCCGGACGCACCGGTGGCGCTCGCTGCGCCCGTGGCCGTGGTCGCTCCGGCGTCACCGCCTGCGCCACCCTTGCCGAACAGCAATGCGTTGCCGCCGGCGCCGCCGGCTTGCCCGGCCTCCCCGTTGCCGCCGCGGCCGCCGTTGCCGAACAGCCCGGCGTTGCCGCCCGTTCCGCCGTTGGCCCCGTTCCCGCCGTTGCCGAACAGCAGACCGGCGTTCCCGCCGTTGCATTCATCGCCGACACAGTCGTCGGCAGCATTGATCCCGTTGCCGATCAGCAGCCCGCCCGGCCCGATGAGCCTGATGCTGTTTCCGGCACCGATCTGCAGGCTGTTGGGGCTTGACAGGCTCGCGAAGTTGAGGCCCGCCCCGGTGCCGCCGCCCAGCAGACTGCCCCCGCCGCCGGGCACGTTGCACACCAGTGGCGGTGCACAGGGGTCGGCCGACGCCGTCCCACTTCCGAAGCCCGCCAGCGTCCCGGCCGCGAGGGCCGCGCTGAACATGGCGCCACCGGCAACCCGCTTGGCAACCACGCTTCGACCGGAGTTTGGTTTCGCGTGGCGAGCCCGCAGGGCTGGCGGTGCGGTGGTGGTAGACGGGTCGAACATCGTTGGTCCCCCTCTGAGCAATGGAAAAATAGCCCCTAACCTGCTGTGGGCGGAGAATAGCAACAAGCGCCATCCCGGACTGGCAATTATGACAATTTGGTCAAGCGGTGTTTTCGAAAGCAACTTTTGAAGGCTTCGACCTGAGGCGCGGCTAACATTCGGACGCATGCCGGATTCGTCAGATTCCTCGCCATCGCCCGAAGCTCCTTCGTCGACCGCCAGCCCCGAACCCGACCGGCCGCGTGATCGCGGAACCATGATCATCGCGATTGTGGGAGTCCTCGCCATCACCGCGATCGGGCTGGCGGGGTGGGCGTTGTTGCGTCCAGGCGTGGGGACTGATCCCGGCCCATCCGCCTACAGCGACTCGCAGCGTGCCGATGCCAAGGCGAAGGCGTGCGCGGCTTTCGACATGGTGCGCCGCGGTGTCTCGCGCAACACGAGCCTGGTGATCCCCGGTGGAGAGGGCGATGTCGCGGGAACGCTTGCGGTCGCGGCGAATGCGCGCATCGCCCTCTACGACGGCGGGCAGTACCTGCTGGCCCGCCTCGATCCCGCCACGCCGCAGGAGTTGGCCGACACCGCAACAGGATTCGCCAACACGCTGATGGATATCGGAGCCGCGGCAACGGCCGGTTCGCTGGATTCGGACCCCGACCAGATCGCACGGTTACGCAGCGCCGACGAAGCGAACGTCAAGCTGGGTCAGCTCTGCGCGTAGCGCTCGCACCACGCCTCCCGCCCGCGACGGTGCGTGTCTGCGGCCGCCACGCCGGGCGGGCGGGCGGAGCTTGCGCACGCTCGTGGCGGGCCGGGCCCTTTTCGTCGAAAGACATTCTTTTCCATGAGGATTCAGATACGGGGATCGTCGTCGGCCAGACGCGCGTGGACGTGCATGTCGTGCCATCCGTCGGCATGGCGTGCCGACCCGCGCCGAACGCCTTCCTCGCGGAAACCGGCCTTCATCGCCACTCTGCAGGACGCCGTGTTGGCCGTCGAATGCTCGACTTCTATCCGATGAAATCCGGCCTCGTTGAACGCCCAGTGGCACAACGCGATCACCGCCCGCGCACACAGCCCCTGACCCCGAAACTCCGGAACCATCCAGTACGCGAGGCCGGCTGATCCGTCGCGGAGATCCACGCCCTTCAATGCAATTCGGCCCAGCAGGGTATCGCTGTCCCGATCTGCCAGCGCCCAATGCAGCTGCGACTCGTCCAACCAGCCGTTCTGCCAGCTGACGATCCATTCGCGCGCTTCGTCCACGGACTCGGCCGACCGCACATGCCAGCGCTGGATGTCCTCGTCTCGGAAGACTGCGGTGACGGCTTCGGCGTCGGTGATTAGCCAGGGGCGCAGCTTTGCGGACCCGTCGACAGGTATTGACGGATGAGCTGATCGAGATAGGGAACCGGGTGCGATCGCCGGCGATGTCAGGTACGGCACATCGACCATCATCGTGGGTCCGAACCCGGCATCACACTCTTTTTATTTCCCCCTCTTTGCCCTGCCCCTCTTCCCTTCCCGCTCCTCTTCCCTTCCCGCGAGCGT
>JAFDWN010000057.1 GCA_018268465.1 Actinomycetota bacterium | reverse complement strand
CACCGACCACCTCGGCTGGATCAATGACATCCAGCAGGACGTGAAGGTTCCCCAGGTCGACAACAGCGTGCGCCACAGCGGCCGCTGACACCCGAGCACCACAAGAAGGGGCGCCCCACCGGGGCGCCCCTTCTTCTCATCCACCCACCCAGTTCCTCGACCAGGGCGTGCGCGGGCGGCCCCGAGGCGGAACTCGACGAGAGGGCTTAGCGGCCCGTCAATCCGCGCGCGATGACCAGACGCTGGATCTGGTTGGTGCCCTCAAAGATCTGGGTGATCTTGGCTTCGCGCATGTAACGCTCGACGCGGTAGTCGCGGGTGTACCCGGCACCGCCGAACACCTGGACGGCGTCGGTGGTGACCTTCATCGCCGCGTCGGTGGCCACCAGCTTGGCGATGCTGGCCTGCGTGGAATACGCACGCCCGGCGTCGCGGCGGCGGGCGGCGTCGAGGTACGTCGCGCGGGCGCTGCCCACCGCCGCCGCCATATCGGCCAACAGGAATCCGAGGCCCTGGTGGTCGATGATCTTGCGGCCGAACGTCGTTCGCTCATTCGCGTACGCGGTCGCGTCGTCGAGCGCGGCTTGCGCCAGCCCTACCGCGACCGCCGCGATGCCGAGTCTGCCCGAGTCCAGCGCCGAGAACGCGATCTGCAGCCCCTGGCCGTCCGCGCCGATGCGGCGGTCGGCCTCGACGTGCGCATGGTCGTAGAACGCCGACGTCGTGGGTACCGCATGCAGTCCCATCTTGTCCTCGGGCTTGCCGAAGGACAGACCGGGTAGATCGCCCTGGATGAGGAAGCACGACACCGCGCGCTCCCCGGTGCGGGCGAACAGGGTGTAGAAATGGGCGCGGCCGCCGTGCGTGATCCACGACTTCGAGCCGTTGATGACGTAGCCGTCCGCCGTCCTGGTGGCTGCGCACCGTAATGCGGCGGCGTCGGACCCGGCCTGCGGTTCGGAGAGGCTGTAGGCGCCGATCTGGTCACCCGAGAGCATCCCGGGCAGCCACCGCCGCTTCTGCGTGTCGGTGCCGAACTCGAGCAGCGGATATGACGCGAGGCTCTGCACACTGACCGCCACCGCGATCGCCGCCCACCGGGCGGCGATCTCCTCGAGCACCTGCAGGTACACCTCGTACGGCTGGCCGCCGCCACCCCACTCCTGCGGCTGGGGGAGACTGAGCAGCCCCGCGGCGCCGAGCTGGGCGAAGACGCCGTCGGGATAGGTCTCCGCCTTCTCGTGCGCGTCGACGATGGGGTCGAGCAGCTTGGCGGCGATGTCGCGCGTCAGCGCGATCAGCTCGACGGCTTCGTCGGAGGGCAGCAGACGTTCGACCGGCATGCTCGCGGATCAGGCGGGTGAGCTAGACGTGCTCGGTGACCGACAGCGCCGCGTTGATCGCGTCGACGCGGTCCCTGGCGTCGCCGAACAGCATCTGGGTGTTCTCCCGGAAGAACAGCGGGTTCTGCACGCCGGCGTACCCCGATGCCATGGACCGCTTGAACACGATGACGTTGGCGGCGTTCCACACCGTGAGCACCGGCATCCCGGCGATGGGGCTGCCGGGATCCTCGGATGCCGCCGGGTTGACGGTGTCGTTGGCGCCGATGACCAGGACGACGTCGGTCTCCGGGAAGTCGTCGTTGATCTCGTCCATCTCGAGCACGATGTCGTAGGGCACCTTCGCCTCGGCCAGCAGCACGTTCATATGGCCGGGCAGACGGCCCGCGACGGGATGGATGCCGAAGCGCACGTTGACGCCGTGTTCGCGCAGCCTGCGGGTGAGGTCGGCCACGCCGTACTGAGCCTGCGCGACCGCCATGCCGTAACCGGGGGTGATGACCACCGAGCTGGCCGAACTGAGCAGCTCGGCGGCGCTCTCGGCGTTGATCTCCCGGTGCTCGCCGTAGTCCTTGTCGTCTCCCGGCCCGGCCTCGATGCCGAAACCCCCGGCGATGACGGAGATGAAGGACCGGTTCATCGCCTTGCACATGATGTAGGAGAGGTAGGCACCCGAGGAGCCGACCAGCGCGCCGGTGATGATCAGCAGGTCGTTGCCGAGGAGGAAGCCGGCGGCCGCGGCGGCCCAGCCGGAGTAGCTGTTGAGCATCGACACCACGACGGGCATGTCGCCGCCGCCGATGGAGGCGACCAGATGCCAGCCCAGCAGCAGGGCGAGCACGGTGACGACGATCAGGACCCACAGTTGCGGATCGATGACGAACCACACCGTCAGAGCGAAGAACACGACCAGCGCGCCGACATTGAGGATGTTCTTGCCGGGCAGCATCAGCGGCGCGGACTTCATCCGCGCCGAGAGTTTGAGGTTGGCCACAATCGAGCCGGTGAAGGTGACCGCGCCGATGAACACGCCGATGACGACTTCGGCGGAATGGATGCCGAGCATGCCCTCCCGCGCCAGTGTCGCGGCTTCGGCGCCGGCGATGTCGCGTTCGACATGCAGATATCCGTTCCACCCGACCAGGACGGCGGCCAGGCCGACGAACGAGTGCAGCAGCGCGATCAGCTCCGGCATGCCGGTCATCTCGACGATCTTCGCGCGCCACAGACCGATCGCCGCACCGATGGCCATGGCGACGACGAGAAGCCCAAGGCCCAGCGGTTCGATGTGACGTGCCAGCGCCAGCGCGATCGTCGCAATCAGGGCGATGGCCATGCCGGTGATGCCGAATGAGATTCCGGCCCGCGAGGTTTCGTGTTTGGACAGGCCGGCCAGCGCCAGGATGAACAGCAGGGCCGCGACGACGTAGGCCGCGGTGGCGGCGGTTTCCAGGGTGAACATGGTCCTAGCTCCTCGAGAACATGGCCAGCATGCGGCGTGTCACCGCGAAGCCGCCGAAGACGTTGATGCTGGCCAGCAGGATCGCCGCGAATGCCAGGGAGGTGACGACGATGTCGCCGTGGCCGATTTGCAGCAGCGCGCCGACGACGATGATGCCCGAGATGGCGTTGGTCACCGACATCAGCGGGGTGTGCAGCGCATGGTGCACATTGCCGATGACGTAGTAGCCGATCACGATCGCCAGGGCGAAGACGGTCAGGTGCACCTGCAGCGCGGCGGGGGACAGCGCGATGAGGGCGAACAACACCGCCGCAGCGGTGAACGCGATCCCCAGACGACGTTTGATCGTCATCGGCTGCTTGGCGGGTTTCACCTCGACAGGGGCCGCGGCAGCGGCGGCCGGTGCCGCCGACACCTGCACCGGCGGTGGCGGCCAGGTGACCTCGCCGTCGCGCACCACGGTCATGGAGCGCTGCACCACGTCGTCGAAGTCCAGGGTGAGCTGGCCGTCCTTCTCCGGGGTGAGCAGCTTCAGCAGGTTGACCAGGTTGGTGCCGTAGAGCTGGGAGGCCTGCGCGGGCAGCCGGCCGGCCAGGTCGGTGTAGCCGATGATGGTGACCCCGTTGTCGGTCACCACGGCCTGGTCCTTGACGGTGCCCTCGACGTTGCCGCCGTTGGCGGCGGCCATGTCGACGATCACACTGCCGGACTTCATCGACGCGACCATGTCGGCGGTGATGATCAGCGGCGCCGGCCGACCGGGGATCAGCGCCGTCGTGACGATGATGTCGACATCCTTGGACTGCTCGGCGTACAGCTGCGCTTCGCGCGCCTTGTAGTCGTCGCCCATCTCCTTGGCGTAGCCCGTTGCCGACACCTCGGTCTCCGGCGATTCGATCGACAGGTACTCCCCGCCAAGGGACTTGACCTGGTCGGCGACCTCCGGCCGGGGGTCGGTGGCACGCACGATGGCACCCAGGCTGCCCGCCGCGCCGATGGCCGCGAGGCCCGCCACACCCGCGCCGACCACCAGCACCTTGGCCGGCGGTACCTTTCCGGCCGCGGTGACCTGGCCGGTGAAGAACCGGCCGAAGGCATGCGCCGCCTCGACGACCGCGCGGTACCCGGCGATATTCGCCATCGACGACAGCACGTCCAGCGACTGCGCCCGGGAAATGCGCGGCACCGCGTCCATCGCCAACACGGTGATCCGCCGGGTGGACAACTCCTCGACCAGCTCGGGCTTGAGCGCCGGTGAGATGAGGCCCACCACGGTCGCGCCGTCACGGACCGATGCGATCTCGGCGCTGTTCGGGGCATTCACCTTCAACACGACTTCGGCTGCCCAGGCCTGCTCGGCGGAACCGACGTCGGCACCGGCCTCCGTGTAGGCGGCATCGGAGAAGCTCGACGCGGCTCCCGCACCGGTTTCCACCAGAACCTGGTAGCCCAGTTTGATCAGCTGCCCGACCGTCTGAGGGGTCGCGGCAACGCGCGTCTCCCCAGCTAGAGACTCTCGCGGTATCCCGATGATCATAGATTTCGGTCCGATCTAGGTTGGTTCGGGTCGTGGTCCAGGTCCGGTCCGTGCGCGCGGAAAAGGCCGACGCCGGAGCGGTGGAAGATGTCAGTGTAAGAGTTGGCGGAGCGCACTTGCGCGGTCAGCCTCCCCGGTCATGGGTCGACGCGGGCCGCCCCGCGATCTGCGGGGCCGTCCCAGCGACATCCCTAGTGGACTTAAGTTCACGCTGAGGCTGGAGCTTTCCGCACGAGCGGGGCACGCGTAGGAATACCGCGATGGGCACCACGCTGGCACGCGACCGCTGTTGTCGCTGACGCATTCCTGACACCGGTCGAACGAACCGGTGTCCCGTCGCCATGTCCCATGTAAGAGAAAGCCAGCCAGTGTCGGTATTCGTCGACGTCGTCCCGGAGGCTGCCGCCGCGGCCCCCGCACCGTCGGGTGCGGGGCGGTGGCGTCGCGCGCTGACCGCGGCGGCGCTGCCGCTGTTGTCCGTGGTCGTTTTCCTCGTCGCATGGCAGTTCGCCGCGGCCAGCGGTATCTGGAATCAGACCTTCGTGCCCTACCCGAGCACGGTGTGGCGGGCCTTCCTCGACGTCTCCACGACCCATGACGGCGTGCGCGGCTACGCCGGGTACCTGCTGTGGGAACACCTCTACATGACCCTGCGCCGGGTCTTCGCCGGTGTCGTCATCGGCGTCGGCGTGGGTGTCCTGCTCGGGCTGGTCATGGGCTCGGTGGGCTGGGTGCGCAGTGTGCTCGAGCCGTGGCTGACGTTCCTGCGGGCGCTGCCGCCGCTGGCCTACTTCTTCCTGCTGGTCATCTGGCTGGGCATCGACGAAGCCCCGAAGGTCACGCTGCTGGCGCTCGCCGCGCTGCCGCCGGCCGCGGTGGCCACCACCGCGGCAGTCGTGGCGGCGCCGGTCGGGCTGACGGAGGCGGCGCGCGCCCTGGGCGCGGGTCGCGCACAGGTGATCCGCGACGTCGTCGTGCCCTCGGCCCTGCCGGAGACCTTCACCGGAATCCGCCTGGCCGTCGGAATGGCCTACTCGTCGGTGGTCGCCGCCGAGCTTTTCAACGGCATCCCCGGCATCGGCGGCCTGGTCAAGGACGCCAGCAACTACAACAACACCCCCGTCGTCCTGGTCGGCATCTTCGCCATCGGCTTTTCCGGCCTGGTCATCGACGGTCTGCTCCGCACGCTGGAACGGCGGGCGGTCCCATGGAGAGGAAAGATATGAAGTTCAGGCGCCTTCTGACCGGGCTGACGGCGGCCGCGCTGGCCGGCACGATGGCCCTGACGGGTTGCTCGGTCGACCGTTCCGAACAGGACGCCGCCAAGCCCACGATCCGGATCGCCTACCAGAGCTTCCCCAGCGGCGACCTCATCGTGAAGAACAACCGGTGGCTGGAAGAGGCGCTGCCCGACTACAACATCAAGTGGACGAAATTCGACTCCGGCGCCGACGTCAACACCGCCTTCGTCGCCAAGGAGGTCGATTTCGGGGCTCTCGGTTCCAGCCCCGTCGCCCGCGGACTGTCCGAGCCGCTGAACATCCCCTACCAGGTGGCGTTCATCCTCGACGTCGCCGGCGAGAACGAAGCGCTGGTCGCGCGCAACGGCACCGGCATCACCACGGTGGCCGATCTGAAGGGTAAGCGCGTCGGCACCCCGTTCGCCTCCACCGCGCACTACAGCCTGCTGGCCGCGCTGGCCCAGAACAACCTCTCACCCGCCGACGTCCAGCTCGTCGACCTGCAGCCGCAGGCGGCGCTGGCCGCGTTCGACCGCGGCGACGTCGACGCCGTCTACACCTGGCTGCCCACCCTCGACGAGGTCCGAAAGAACGGCACGCAGCTGATCAGCAGCAAGGAACTGGCCGACGCCGGGAAGCCCACCCTCGACCTGGCGGTGGTGGCGACGGAGTTCGCCGAGTCCCATCCCGAGGTCGTCGACGTATGGCGCCAGCAGCAGGCCCGTGCCCTGCGCACGATTCACGACGATCCGCAGGCCGCCGCGAAAGCGGTCGCGGCGGAGAACGCGTTGGACCCGAAGGAGGTCGAAGGCCAGCTCAAGCAGGCCGTCTTCCTGACGCCCGAGGAGATCGCGTCGCCGCAATGGCTGGGCAGCGAGGGCCAGCCGGGCAATCTCGCGGCAAATCTGCAAAGCGCGTCGCAGTTCCTCGCCGACCAGAAACAGATCCCCGCGGCCGCGCCGCTGCGGACGTTCCAAGATGCGCTCTACGTCAAGGGTCTGCCGGATGCCCTCTCTCAGTGACCGCCCGGATACCGGGATCCGCATCCACGACGTCTCGCACCGCTACGGGCGGGGCGCCGGCGAGGTCACGGCGCTGGGACCGGTCGACCTGACGGTCGATCCGGGTGACTTCCTCGTGCTGGTCGGGGCGTCGGGATGCGGTAAGAGCACGCTGCTGCGGCTGCTGGCCGGATTCGAAGCGCCCAGCGAGGGGTCGGTGCGGGTGGCCGGTGCGCCGCCGACGCCCGGGGTGACCGCCGGGGTGGTGTTCCAGCAGCCGCGGCTGTTTCCCTGGCGCACCGTCGGCGGCAACGTGGAACTGGCCCTGAAGTACGCCAAGGTGCCCCGCGAGCGGCGCGCGGCGCGCCGGGACGAGCTGCTGCAGCGGGTGGGTCTCGACGGCACCGCCGACCGCCGGATCTGGGAGATCAGCGGCGGGCAGCAGCAGCGGGTGGCGATCGCGCGGGCGCTGGCGGCCGAAACGCCGCTGTTCCTGCTCGACGAGCCGTTCGCGGCGCTGGATGCGCTCACCCGTGAACGCCTGCAGGAAGACGTGCGGCAGGTCAGCGCGGATTCGGGGCGGACGACCGTGTTCGTCACGCACAGCGCCGACGAGGCCGCGTTCCTCGGTTCACGGGTCGTGGTGCTGACGCGCAGACCGGGTCAGGTGGCGCTGGACCTGCCGGTGGATCTGCCGCGTGTTGGGGTGGATCCCGACGAGCTGCGGCGGTCGCCGGAGTATGCGCGGGTGCGCACGGAGGTGGGTCTCGCCGTCAAGGCAGCCGCGGCGTAGCCGCTACACCGGCGGATAGGCCGGCGGCGGGTACCCGCCGCCGGGGCCGGAGATCCCGCGCAGACCCCACGCGAACCACTGGAAGAAGTACTCGATCTCGTCGCTCGCGTCGTAATCCGGATTCGGATCCATCGAGCACCTCCCAACGCCGGCACCATCGGTTTGCCCGAAGTCTAAACCCGCTCGGCGGGACCGCGGCGCCGCTCGGGCGGTATTGCCTAAACTGGTCGACCAGCCAGTTGATAGATGCCCAGCCCGGGCCCGTCGTTAGTGAGCCGCCATGTCACCGGAACCGTCTTCAGAGGCACTTCGCCCGAGCGGCTCGTCGAACGGGCTGACCCGGCGGGAAGAACTCCTCTCCGTCGCCACCAAACTGTTCGCCGCACGTGGCTACCACGGCACCCGTATGGACGATGTCGCCGACGCCGTCGGACTGAACAAGGCGACCGTCTATCACTACTACGCGAGCAAATCGCTCATCCTCTACGACATCTACAAGGGCGCCGCCGACTTCACGGTGGACGCACTGCACGACGATCCCGCGGCCTCGGCCCGGGAGATGCTCTACCACTTCACCCGTCGGCTGCTCGTCGGCATCGCGGGGAACATCGAACGGGCCGCGGTGTACTTCCAGGAGGGCCCCTACATCACGGAGTGGTTCACCGAGGAACAGGTCGCCTACATCCGCACGTCCGAGGCCACGGTCTACGAACACGTGCGCGACGTCATCGACCGCGGCATCGCCAGCGGCGAGTTCTACGACTGCGACTCGCACGTGCTGGCGCTCGGGTACATCGGCATGACGCTCGGCTCCTACCGTTGGCTGCGGCCCCAGGGCAGGCGTACCGCCCAGGAGATCGCCGTGGAGTTCAGCACCGCCCTGCTGCGCGGGCTGATCCGCGACGAAACCGTCCGCACCGAGTCCCCGCTGGGCATCGACGTCACCCAGCCGCGGTAGCCGCCCCGGCGGCACGGACGATGGTGCGGGGATCCTCCGCCGCGCTAGCCTCCCGGGCCGACGTGCACGGGTTCGAAGACGAAGACGTTGCGCACGCCGGTTCGCCGGTAGTAGGTGTCCATCGTGGGCCACATATCGGTCAGCCTGGGCATGTAGCGGGCCACCTCGTCGTCCGTGGCGAGCCGTGCCCGATAGTCGGCAGCGACGCCCGCGATCTCGATGCGTGCGCGCGGGTCTGCGAGCAGGTTCCTGGGCCAGTTGGCCGCCGTCTTGCGGCCGACGTTCGACGAAACGGCGACCAACTTCTCGCCTTCCCGAACATAGGCGACCGGAATCGTGCGCTGCTTACCGGTTTTCCTGCCGGTCGTGGTGAGCAGCATGGTCGTGAACTCTGGGCCGGTCATCGACAGTCTGCCCCGGCTTGTCTTGATCACTACCCGATCTATCGGTGTGACGACATGCACCGCAAGCGCGCCGAACCAGGGGTAGTGGCCCACTCGCCGCAACACGCGGGCATGCAGCTTCCACAGCTGGTTCCAGAGGTGCGCGAACATCCGGCCTCCGTGCGGTCGGCTGGCAGCGTGACGGTGCGATGCCGTCTGGTCGAAAGATAGCGACTCACCGAGTGCTGTGGTGCCTCGCCGCGGCAGTCTATGTGTCCGCGAGCATTGCGGCAGTGCACGTGCAGGGCCCGGCGACGACGAACGGCGAGGCGCACCGCGGCATCGTCTACATTTCCCGCATGACGAACGAGGGCCGCCTGAGCGTCGGCATCAGGGCCCTCGCACCGGAGTTACACTTTCCGCCGGAAATCCCTGCACCATGCCAAGGGCCGGCTCCGTGGCGGGCCGCTCACCGTCAGGGATTCCGGTTCCCCGTAGATCCCGATCGCCGGACATCGTGATGTCAAGCGAATGTTGTTGGGACACAAGGCTTATGTGGAGGGTAGATTGGGAAAGTCGCGGCACTGCGCCACGTTCGCCCCCGGCGACGGGCAACGTGACTACACCATGCCGGAGATGCGGCCGGAGTGGTACTCGGCATGAGTGTCGACGAACGCGCGCTGACCGGAGGCGACTTCCCGGTGCACTGGCCGGTGCTTACCCGCTGGACCGACAACGACATGTTCGGCCATCTCAACAACGCCGTGTACTACGAAATGTTCGACACGGCGATCAACGCGTGGATCAACACCGCCACCGGCACCGACCCGCTCGCGGCGCCCTGGCTGGGCGTCGTCGCCGAGTCCGGCTGCCGCTATTTCGCCGAGCTGCGCTTCCCCGATCCCCTTGTCGTCGGGCTGGCGGTCACGCGGCTGGGCCGCAGCAGCGTCACCTACCGGCTGGGCCTCTTCGAGGGTGTCGCCGGTGGCGTCGCGACGCGCCCCGTCGCCGCGGTCGGGCACTGGGTGCACGTCTACATCGACCGGGCGGGTCGGCGTCCCGTTCCGATCCCCGACGACCTCCGGTCGCTGCTGGAGACGGCGCGCATCGGGTAGCCGCGCGATGGCTATGCTCGCCCAATGCCGCTAGTGAGCAAGACCGTCGAGGTCACGGCCCCTGCCGATGCCATCATGGCGATCGTCGCCGATTTCGAGCAGTACCCGACGTGGAACGAGGAGATCAAGGGCTGCTGGATCCTCGCCCGGTACGACGACGGCCGGCCGAGCCAGCTGCGGTTGGACGTGGAGATTCAGGGCCAGGCGGGCACCTTCATCACCGCCGTGTACTACCCGGACGAGAATCAGATCTACACCGTGCTGCAGCAGGGTGATCACCTGGAGAAGCAGGAGCAGAAGTTCTCGGTGGTGCCGATCGGCCCGTCGTCGCTGCTCACCGTCGACCTGGAGGTCGAGACCAAACTGCCGATTCCCAAACCGATGGTGAAAAAGGCCATCGGGGACACGCTGGACTACCTGGCGGGCAACCTCAAGGCCCGCGCCGAACAGCTGTCGGCCGGCGCCTGACCCGGCGGCCTCACTTCCACAGCCCGGTCTGGCCGAGCCGGGCGATCAAGATGCGGGCCGCATCGTTGAACTCGCCGAAGGCCAGCGCCCCCGCCCCGTCGGTGTCCCGGCGGCGCAGCGCGTCGATGAGTGCGCGGTGCCCGGCCACCGCCCCGGAGGCCCACCGCGGATCACCGGCGTAGAGCGCGACGGGCACGTACCTGGTCACGTGCAACAGGAACCAGGCCAGTTTGATCCGTCCCGAGACGTCGGTGAAGGCGCGGTGGAACGCGAACTCGGCGTCGGCCAGCGCGTCGGCGTCGCCGATTTCGGCGGCGTCGGCCAGCGCGTCGTTGAGGCGCTCCAACTCGGCGATGTCTGCGTCGGAGATGCGTGTCGTCGCGGAGGCCGCCAACTCGCGGGCGATGGTGGCCTGCAGCCAGAAGATGTCCTCCACGTCGGCGCGGCTGAGCGGAAGAACCCGGTGGCCGCGGTGCGGCTCCGAGGAGACCATGCCTTCACCGACCAAGGTGCGGAGGGCTTCCCGGACCGGGGTGATGCTCACCCCGAGGTGGGTGGCCGTCTCGTCGAGCCGGATGTACGCACCGGCGCGCAGCGTGCCCGTCATGATGTCCACCCGCAGCCGGGCGGCCACCTCGTCGGCCAGCTGTTCGCGGTGCACGGCACCGCCCGGGTGCGTGCGGGGTCGCGCCGGTGCGTCCAACGGTGGTCCCCCTGGCCTTCTGGAACAGCAGATCGGGCCTCACCGACGAGGGGTTGCCCGCCGACAGCCGGGGCCATAGTGTGACCGGGGCAACACAATGTTTGATCAAATATCAAGACCGCGCAAGCCCGAGCGTCGCCCGTAGAACAGGAAGCCGCCCGTTGACGACCCTGCTGATCGGTGGGCCCGTCGCGCCGAACCACGCCCGCCGCAGCCTCGGCGACCCGCGGCCGAACCGCTCCAGCAACGCACACCGGTCGGAGCTGGCGCGGCCGTCGATTCGGGACGGCGAGATTGACGCCGACGAAAGTTCCTCTGCCCCAACGCTTTCAGCCGAACTCCCGGACGCCCCCACTGAACGGGGGCGTTTGCTAACGGTTGGGTGCACAATCCGACCGATGCGGTCACCGGCCACGGCGGCATCGGGTACAGTCCTGTGGTCTCGTCTACTACTGGCGAGTAGGGAGACGGTCGTCACCGATCCGGGGTTGGGGCTAGGAGGGAGCGTGCGCGAGGGGCTGCCGGTACGCCACGACGATCGCGTTCCCGCCGCGGGAGCGCACGGGTGACGGCGTCGCCCGGGCTGTCGGGCTACGTGCGCGACCAGGTCAGGCCGGGACTCGAGGCCATCGGTGGGTTCGTGCGCATGTGCGTGCTCACCGGCAAGGCGCTGCTCAGGCCGTTCCAGTGGCGCGAGTTCATCCTGCAGGGCTGGTTCCTCATGCGGGTGGCGTTCCTGCCCACCGTCGCGGTCGCCGTACCGCTGACGGTGCTCATCATCTTCACGCTGAACATCCTGCTCGCCGAATTCGGCGCCGCCGACGTCTCCGGCGCCGGTGCCGCGCTGGGTGCGGTCACCCAGCTGGGCCCCCTGGTCACCGTGCTCGTCGTCGCCGGCGCCGGATCCACCGCGATCTGCGCCGACCTCGGCGCCCGCACCATCCGCGAGGAGATCGACGCGCTCGAGGTCCTCGGCATCGATCCGATCCACCGCCTGGTGGTACCCCGCGTCGTCGCATCGACATTCGTGGCGTTCCTGCTCAACGGCGCGGTGATCACCATCGGCCTGGTCGGCGGTTTCATCTTCGGCGTCTACATCCAGAACGTCTCAGCCGGCGCGTACGTGTCGACCCTGACCCTGGTCACGGGACTGCCCGAGGTGCTCATCTCCATCTTCAAGGCGCTCACCTTCGGCCTGATCGCCGGCCTGGTCGGGTGCTACCGCGGGCTGACCGTCGCGGGCGGCGCGAAGGGCGTCGGCACGGCGGTCAACGAGACCCTGGTGCTCTGCGTGGTCGCACTGTTCGCCGTCAACGTGGTGCTCACCACCATCGGCGTGCGATTCGGAACGGGACGCTGACGTGGCCACTTCGACCGTTCTGCGTTCACGCTTCCCGAGAGGGTTCGCCCGCGCCGAGCGATGGGCCGGGGCACCGGGCCGCGGGCTCGACTCGGTGGGCCACGTCGCATGGTTCGTCATCACGGCCGTCGGGTCGATCGGGCACGCGCTGCGCTACTACCGGCGCGAGGTGCTGCGCCTGATCGCCGAGATCGGCATGGGCACCGGCGCGATGGCCGTCGTCGGCGGCACGGTGGCGATCGTCGGATTCGTCACGCTCTCGGGCGGTTCGCTGATCGCCATCCAGGGCTTCGCCTCACTCGGCAACATCGGCGTCGAAGCGTTCACCGGCTTCTTCGCGGCCCTCGTCAACGTCCGCATCGCCGCACCCGTGGTGTCCGGGCAGGCGCTGGCCGCCACCGTGGGTGCGGGCGCCACCGCCGAGCTGGGCGCCATGCGGATCAGCGAGGAGATCGACGCCCTGGAGGTGATGGGCATCAAGTCCATCTCCTACCTGGTGTCCACTCGTATCCTGGCCGGCTTCGTGGTGATCATCCCGCTCTACGCCATGGCGATCATCATGTCGTTCCTGTCCGCGCAGGTGACGACGACGCTGTTCTACGGGCAGTCCACGGGCACCTATGAGCACTACTTCCGCACCTTCCTGCGGCCCGACGATGTGGCCTGGTCGTTCGTCCAGGCGATCGTCATCTCCGTCATCGTCATGCTCAACCACTGCTACTACGGCTACTACGCCAGCGGCGGACCCGTCGGTGTGGGGGAGGCCGTGGGCCGGTCGATGCGGGCGTCCCTGATCGCGATCGTCGTCGTCGTCCTACTCGCCTCGTTGGCGCTGTACGGCACCGACCCCAACTTCAACCTGACGGTGTGAGATGACGGCTCCCGGTCAGGTGCAGGCACCGCCCAACGAATCGCGCACCCCGCCCTACAAGCTGGCGGGCGGCATCCTGCTGCTCATCGGGGCGCTCATCGCGGGCCTGGTGTGGTTTCAGTTCCGCGGCGACGTGCCGTGGAACGAGCGCGAGCAGCTCACGCTGCTGTCGTCGCGCGCCGGCCTGGTGATGGACCCCGGCTCGAAGGTGACGTTCAACGGCGTCGAGATCGGCAAGGTCAGCAGGATCGAGGCGATCGACGTCGGCGGTGTGCCCAAGGCGAAGATCATCGTCGACGTCAAACCCCGCTACCTCGACCTGATTCCGGCCAACGTGGTCGCCGACCTCAAGGCCACCACCGTCTTCGGCAACAAGTACGTGTCGTTCTCGTCGCCGGCCAACCCGGTGGCCCAGCGGATCAGCAGCGCCGACGTCATCGACGTGTCGGGTGTGACGACGGAGTTCAACACGCTGTTCGAAACCGTGGTGTCCGTGGCGGAGAAGGTCGACCCGGTCAAACTCAACCAGACGCTGACGGCGACGGCCCAGGCGCTGGACGGCCTGGGCGAGCGGTTCGGCCAGTCGCTCGTCAACGGCAACGACATCCTCGCCGACATCAACCCGCAGATGCCCCAGATCCGCTACAACACCCAGCGGCTCGCCGATCTCGGTGAGGTCTACGCCAACGCGGCGCCCGACCTGTTCGACGGCCTGCAGAACGCGGTCACCACCGCGCGCACCCTCAACGAACAACAGGGCAACCTGGATCAGGCGTTGATGGCCGCCGTCGGCTTCGGCAACAACGGCGGCGAGATCTTCGAACGCGGCGGCCCGTACCTCGTCCGCGGCCTGCGCGATCTGCTACCCACCTCGGCGCTGCTCGACGAGTACAGCCCCTCGCTGTACTGCACCATCAAGCACTACCACGATGTCGGGCCGAAGGTGGCCGACTCGTTGGGCGGCAACGGGTACTCGCTGCGGACCCGCACCGAGATCCTCGGCGCCGCCAACCCCTACGTCTATCCCGACAACCTGCCCCGGGTGAACGCCAGGGGCGGCCCCGGTGGCAAGCCGGGCTGCTGGCAGACCGTCAACCGCGATCTGTGGCCGGCGCCATACCTCGTGATGGACACCGGCGCCTCGATCGCGCCGTACAACCACCTCGAACTCGGCCAGCCGATCGCCATCGAGTACGTGTGGGGGCGCCAGATCGGGGAGAACACGATCAACCCATGAAGATCACCGGTACCGCCCTCAAACTCGGCGCCTTCTCGCTGGTGCTGCTGCTGTTCACCGCGATCATCATCGTGGTGTTCGGTCAGATGCGGTTCGACCGCACCACCGGGTACTCGGCCGTCTTCTCCAACGCGAGCGGTCTGCGGGCCGGGCAGTTCGTCCGGGCGTCCGGCGTGGAAGTCGGCAAGGTCTCCAACGTGGAGCTGATCGACGGTGGGTCGAGGGCACGGGTCGATTTCAGTGTCGACCGGGAGTTGCCGCTGTTCGACGAGACCACCGCGTCCATCCGCTATCTGAACCTCATCGGCGACCGCTACCTCGAACTCAAACGCGGTGACAGCGACCAGCGGTTGGCCGCCGGCGCCACCATCCCGATCGAGCGCACCGAACCCGCACTTGATCTCGACGCGCTGATCGGCGGATTCCGGCCGCTGTTCCGGTCGCTGGACCCGGAGAAGGTCAACAACATCGCGCAGTCGCTGATCACCGTCTTCCAGGGCCAGGGCGGCACCATCAGCGACATCCTCGACCAGACTGCGCAGCTCACCTCCACGCTGGCCGACCGGGATCAGGCCATCGGCGAGGTGATCACCAATCTCAACACCGTCCTGGACACCACCGTCAAACACCAGCAACAGTTCGACGACACGCTCAAGAACTTCGAGGTGCTGGTCACGGGGCTGAAGAACCGCGCGGACCCGCTGGCCACCGCCACCGCCGACATCAGTAATGCGGCGGGTACGGTTGCCGACCTGCTGGCCGACAACCGGCCGCTGCTGCGCGACACCGTCAACTACCTCGACCTCGTCCAGCAGCCGCTGGTCGACCAGCGCGAACAGCTCAACCAGTTCCTGATCGACTTCCCCAACGCGATCAAGATCATCGGACGCAGCGGCGGCATCTACGGGGACTTCTTCAACTTCTACTTCTGCGACGTGTCCCTGAAGCTGAACGGATTGCAGCCGGGTGGACCGGTCCGCACGGTGAAGATCTGGTCGCAGCCCTCGGGTAGGTGCACCCCGCAATGAGGACGCTGGAGGGATCCAACCGGGGCCGCCTCGGGATGATGGGAATCATCCTGCTGGCGTTGGTCGTCGGCGTCGGGCAGAGCTTCGCCAGTGTGCCGATGCTGTTCGCGCAGCCCACGTTCTACGCCCAGTTCACCGATACCGGCGGCATCAACACCGGTGACAAGGTGCGCATCGCCGGGGTGGACGTGGGGCAGATCCGGTCGACGGAGATCCAGGGCGACAAGGTGGTGATCGGCTTCAGCCTCAGCGGGGTGCAGATCGGCGACGAGAGCCGCGCCGGCATCCGAACCGACACCATCCTGGGCCGCAAGAACATGGACATCGAACCGCGCGGCTCACAGCCCTTGCGCGCCAACGGTGTTCTGCCGGTGGGTCAGACCACCACCCCGTACCAGATCTACGACGCGTTCTTCGACGTCACCAAGGCGGCGTCGGGCTGGGACACCCAATCGGTCAAACAATCGCTGAATGTGTTGTCGGAGACCATCGATCAGACCTCTCCGCATCTGAGCGCCGCACTGGACGGGGTGGCGCGGTTCTCCGACACCATCGGCAAGCGCGACGAGCAGATCCGCCAGTTGCTGGCCAACGCCAACAAGATCGCCGGCGTGCTCGGGGACCGCAGCGAGCAGATCAACCAGCTGCTGGTCAACGCCCAGACGCTGCTGGCCGCGTTCAACGAGCGCAGCCGGGCCATCAGCGCACTGCTGGAACAGGTTTCGGCGTTCTCCCAGCAGGTGCAGGGTTTCATCGACGACAACCCCAACCTCAACAAGGTGCTCGAGCAGCTGCGGACCATCAGCGACGTTTTGGTGGAGCGCAAATACGACCTGGTCGACACCCTGACCGCGCTGAGCAAATTCACCGTGGCGCTGGCCGAAGGTATCGCCTCCGGCCCGTACTTCAAGGTCATGGTGGTCAACCTGATGCCGTACTGGATCCTCCAGCCGTTCGTCGACGCGGCGTTCAAGAAGCGTGGCATCGACCCCGAGAACTTCTGGCGCAGCGCCGGTCTGCCGGCCTACCAGTGGCCCGATCCCAACGGCGAGCGGCAGCCCAATGGCGCGCCGCCACCGGCCCCCGAAACTCTGCAGGGCACACCGGAATTCCCCGGGCCCGCGGTCATCAAGGGTTCGCCGTGCTCCTACACACCGCCCGCCGACGGCCTGCCGCGACCGGACAACCCGCTGCCGTGTGCGCATCTGACGGAGGGCCCGTTCGGCGACAACCCGTACGGCGCCAACTACGGCCCGCCGAACGTGGTCACCTCGGCGCCCAACCCGGACGGCCTGCCCCCGACGCCGGGCATCCCCAGCGCCGCGTTGCCGGGCGAGCTGCCGCCGTCGGTGCCGGGTACGCCGGTGCCGCTGGCGCCCGGTCCGCCGGGGGCGCGCACCGTACCCGTCGGGCCGCCGCCGGTCGGTCCCGCGCCGGGTCCGCCCGCGGAGTTCACTCCGGCCATCGCGGTTCCGCCGGTGGCCCCGGACAGCGGTCCGGTGCCTCCAGGACCGGGTCCGCAGCTGCCCCCCGCGGGGACACCGCCGCTGCCGGGTAACCCGCCGTTCCTCCCGCCCGGGTCGCAAGGATAGGGCCGCGCCGATGTCGACGATTTTCAACGTGCGGAATATGAAGTGGCCCAGTCTGTCCCGGACTTCGGTGATCATCGGATCGCTGGTGGTGGTGCTGGCGCTGGTCGCGGCGTTCGGCGGCTGGCATCTGTACAAGAGGCTGACGACGAATACCGTCGTCGCCTACTTCCCGCAGACGCTGGCGCTCTACCCCGGCGACAAGGTCCAGATCATGGGTGTGCGGGTCGGCACGATCGACAAGATCGAACCCGACGGGGACAAGATGCGGGTGACGTTCCACTACGAGTCCCGTTACAAAGTCCCGGCCAACGCGACCGCATCGATCCTCAACCCGAGCCTGGTGGCTTCGCGCAACATCCAGCTGGCACCGCCCTACACCGGCGGCCCGGTGATGGAGAACAACGCCGTCATCCCGATGGAACGCACCCAGGTGCCCGTCGAGTACGACGAACTGCGCGACTCGATCAACCGCATCCTCACCGACCTGGGGCCGACGCCCGAACAGCCGTCGGGTCCGTTCGGTGAGGTGATCGAATCGTTCGCCGACGGGCTGGCGGGCAAGGGTCAGGAGATCAACCGCACCCTCAACGGGCTGTCGGACGCGCTGACCACCCTCAACGAGGGGCGCGGTGACTTCTTCTCCGTCGTGAAGAGTCTGGCGCTGTTCGTCAACGCGCTGTACAAGAGCGATCAGCAGTTCGTGGCACTCAACAACGACCTGGCCCAGTTCACCAACTCGTTCACCAACACCGACCGGGAGCTGGCCAACGCGCTGCGCGACCTCAACCAGCTGCTGACCACCACGCGGCAGTTCCTGGACGACAACAGTGCGGTGCTGACCAAGGACATCACCAATCTGGCCGACACCACCAACGCCATCCTGCAGCCCGAACCGCGCGACGGCCTCGAGACGGGTCTGCATGTGTTCCCGAACCTAGCGGCGAACCTGCTCAACATTTCCTCGCCGAACGCCGGCGGCATCGTGACGGTGCCGGTGATCAACAACTTCGCCAACCCGATGCAGTTCCTCTGCAGCGCCATCCAGGCGGGCAGCCGGCTGGGCTATCAGGATTCGGCGGAGCTGTGCGCCCAGTACCTCGCCCCGATTCTGGATGCGATCAAGTTCAACTTCCCGCCGTTCGGCCTCAACCAGGTCAGCACCGCGATGACGCTGCCCAAGCAGATCGCCTACTCCGAGCCGCGGCTGCAGCCGCCACCGGGCTACAAGGACACCACTGTGCCCGGCATCTGGTCGCGTGACACGTTGTTCTCGCACGGCAACCATGAGCCCGGCTGGGTCGTCGCGCCCGGTATGCAGGGTGTGGACGTGCAACCGTTCACGGCCAATATGCTGACCCCCGACTCGCTGGCCGCGCTGCTGGGCGGGCCGGATCCGAGCTACATCCCACCCGGCGGCCCACGCGGTGGCGCCCCACCGAACGCGTACGACGGCCGGAATCCGCTGCCGCCGCCGTGGTATCCGCAGCCGGGTCCCCCGCCCGCACCGTCGCCCGATGTGGTCCCGGGTGACGCGCTCGGTGCTCCCGCGCCGCCCCCGCCTGCCGCTCCGGCCCCCGCGGGCACGCCACTGCCGGCCGAGGCAGGTGCCCCGTGATTCGTTCCCCGCGTGATCTCGGCGCGCGCCGGCGCGCCGGGCGTACGGGCGCGCGCCGACATCGGGTGGTGTTCAGGGCGGTGGCCCTGCTGCTGGTCGGGGTCGTGCTGAGCGCGTGCGGGTCCTGGCGCGGTATCGCCAACGTGCCGCTGCCCGTCGGCCCCGGCAGCGGGCCCGGCGCGATGACGATCTACGTGCAGATGCCGGATACGTTGGCGCTCAACGTGAACAGCCGGGTCCGGGTGGCCGACGTGTATGTCGGAAGCGTGCGCTCGATCGAGCTGAAGAACTGGGTGGCGACGCTGACGCTGGACATCGAGCCGGGAATCACCCTGCCGTCCAACACCCTTGCCAAGATCGGCCAGACGAGCCTGCTCGGTTCGCAGCACGTCCAGCTCGACCTGCCGCCGGACCCGTCGTCGGAACCGCTGCGCAACGGCGACACCATCCCGCTGCAGAATTCCAGTGCGTTTCCCACCACCGAGCGGGTGCTCGCGAGCGTCGCGACCATCCTGCGCGGCGGGGGGATCCCGAATCTGGAAGTGGTCCAGAACGAGCTGAACAACGTGCTCACCGGCCGTGCCGACCAGATCCGGGAGTTCCTGAATCGGCTGGATACGTTCACCGACGAGCTCAACCGGCAGCGCGAGGACCTCACCAGGGCCATCGACTCCACCAACCGGCTGTTGACGATCGTGTCCAGCCGTAACGAGACCCTGGACCGGGTGCTGACCGAATTCCCGCCGCTGATAAAGCACTTCGCCGACACCCGCGATCTGTTCGCCGACGCGGTGGTGGCGGTGGGCCGTATCAGCGCGGCCGCCGACACCTACCTGGGGCAGAGCAGCGGCGATCTGCACACCAACCTGCAGGATCTGCAGCGCCCGCTCAAGCAGTTGGGCAGGGCCTCGCCCTATCTGCTCGGTGCGCTCAAGATCATGCTCACCGCGCCCTATGCCATCGACAACATCCCGAAGGCCGTGCGCGGCGACTACATCAACGTGTCATTCAACGTCGACCTGACGTTCAGCGCGATCGACAACGGGTTCCTGTCGGGGACCGGGGTGTCGGGCATGCTGCGGGCGCTGGAGCAGGCGTGGGGTCGCGATCCGAACACGATGATCCCGGATGTGCGGTACACGCCGAATCCCGCCGACGTGGTGGGCGGCCCGTTGATCGAAAGGGGTGAGTAAGCCGTGGTCGCGCGGTGATGCTCACCCGCTTCGTCAAGCTGCAGCTGGTTCTCTTCACCGTTCTGACGCTGCTCGCGCTGGCGGCGTTGACGTTCTACTACCTGCGGGTGCCGAGCCTGGCCGGAATAGGCCAGTACAAGCTGTATGCGGAGCTGCCCCGTTCGGGCGGGCTGTACACGACCGCCAACGTCACCTATCGCGGTATCACGATCGGGAAGGTCACCGCGGTCGAACCGACGGAGACGGGGGCGCGCGCCACGATCAGCATCGACGACACCTTCCGCATCCCGGTCGGTGCGAGGGCCAATGTCCATTCGGTGTCGGCGATCGGCGAGCAGTACCTGGATCTGGTGTCCGGAGCCGATTCGGGTCAGTACCTCAGCGACGGGCAGACGATCACGGAGGGCTCGGTGCCCAGCGAGGTGGGTCCGGCG
>JAFDWN010000056.1 GCA_018268465.1 Actinomycetota bacterium | reverse complement strand
TCGTTGTTGGTGCCGTAGGTGATGTCGGCGGCGTAGGCCGCCCGCCGCTCGTCGGCCGTCAGGCCGGAGAGGATGACGCCGACGTCCAGCCCCAGGAAACGATGGACGCGACCCATCCACTCGCTGTCGCGTTTGGCCAGGTAGTCGTTGACGGTGACGACGTGCACGCCGTCGCCGGACAATGCGTTCAGGTACGACGGCAGAACCGCGGTCAGGGTCTTGCCCTCACCGGTCTTCATCTCGGCGACGTTGCCGAAGTGCAGAGCGGCACCGCCCATCACCTGGACGTCGAAATGCCGCTGCGAGAGCACCCGCCACGACGCCTCACGCGCTACGGCGAAGGCCTCGGGCAGCAGGTCGTCGATATCCTCACCGCCGGCCACCCGCTTCTTGAACTCGTCGGTTTTGGCTCGCAGCTCGGCGTCGGAGAGCTTTTCGACGTCGTCGGACAAGGTGTTGACATACTCAGCCACCTTCTTGAGGCGTTTGACCATCCGGCCCTCGCCGACGCGGAGCAACTTCGACAGCACGCTATTTCCCCTGTGGGTCGGGAACTAAGAGACGACGTCCATCGTAGGTGACTCGCCGAATGGGATAACCGTACGCGCCCGTCACCACCCCCGGCGAGCAGACGCAAAAGCCCCGCGACACGCCATGTGCCGGGGGCTTCTGCGTCTGCTCGCCCGGTCAGGCCAGGCGGATGAGTCCGTAGTCGTAGGCGTGGCGGCGGTAGACCACGCACGCCCGGTCGGACTCCTTGTCGTGGAAGAGGAAGAAATCGTGCCCGACCAGCTCCATCTCGTAGAGCGCGTCGTCCACGGTCATCGGTTTGGCCGCGTGTTCCTTCGTCCGCACCACCCGGCCGGGTTCGTGGTCGTCGACGGCCACCGCCGGCGCGGCCTCATCGCTTGCCGGCGGGGTCTCGGGCAGCGCGTTGAGGGCGGTGGCTTCGGCCAGCGACACCGGCGTCTTGTCGCCGTAGTGGATCTTGCGCCGGTCCTTGCTGCGGCGCAGCCTGCTCTCGAGTTTGCAGACGGCCGATTCCAGCGCCGCGTAGAAGCTGTCCGCGCAGCCCTCGCCGCGCACGACGGGGCCGCGGCCTCGCGCGGTGATCTCCACGTGCTGACAGTTCTTGCGCTGGCGCCGATTGCGTTCGTGGTCAAGTTCGACATCGAAGAGGTAGATGGTGCGGTCGAAGCGCTCGAGGCGCGACAGTTTCTCCGAGACGTAGATGCGGAAGTGTTCAGGAACCTCGACGTTGCGGCCCTTGACCACAATCTCGGCTTTGGGTTCGGGTGCTGGCTTGTCCTCCTCGGCCACCAAGGTGTGGTCGGAGTCCACGGAATGGGTTGACATGCTTGGCAACTCGTTTCTCTTTCGCGTCGCACGCATATGGGCGTGCCTGACCTGTCACGAACGCGCCGACGGGCCCAGGGCAAGTACCTCCACCCACCGGCGCAAGGTGTCGACTAGTCACCTCCTACCGTTGTGCGGCGAAGTGGCGCTCACTGCCTGGGCGCCGCCGTGAGAGGTTCACGGATGTTGGTGCCGACGGTAGTCGTTGTTCACCCGCTAGTGCCAGTAATTTGGTCGACGCGTTTTCAGTTCTTCACGCCGAGTTGACCTACGGGTGATGGTCGCGGCGGCGGTCACGCGTTGGCCACCGCGAGAACGGCCGCGACCCGGACTCCGGCGGTTTGCAGGCAGCGCACGGACTCCGACGCCGTGGCGCCGGTGGTGACGATGTCGTCGACGACGATGACCTCTCCGGCGCACCGTGCGGGCGCGGATCGGTGCACCCGCACCCGGCCCGCCACGTTGCGCTGCCGGTCCGCCGGAGACAGACCCACCGAATCGCGGACCGCCCACCGCATCCTCAGCGCGGCGACGACGGTCATCCGAGGGTCGTCGAGAGCGGCCGCCACCGCCATCGCGGTGACCGGGTCGCCACCGCGGCGCCGCGCGGCCGACCGGCGGGTGGGGGCGGGCACCAGGGTCACCGGCACGTCCACCAGACCCCATCGCACCAGATGCTCCAGTCCGGCGCGCAACGCGCCCGCCAGCGGCGCGACGAGGTCGGCACGCCCGCGCTCCTTGACCTCGATCAGGGCACGGCGGCGGGCGCCCGCGTAGCGCCCGAGAGAGAACACGGGCACCCCGGGGTCGAGCCGCGGCGTGATGAGACCGGGCTGGTCGGCGCCCACCTCCAGGTCGCGGGCACAGCACCCGCACCAGCCCGTGGACGGCGCCCCGCAGCCGCCGCACCGCAACGGCAGAATCAGATCGAGCATGCCCGCAGTGTGCCCGCCCGCGGTGACACCGACGCCGACGTTTCGGCCCCGTCCCGGAAACGGTTGCCGGACCGGCACTTTCAGGACGGTCGTGGTCAGCTCACGCGGGTCAGGCGGTGACGATCGAGTCGCCGACCACCGTGATGTTCACCGCGGGCAACGGCTTGTCGGCCGGGCCGTTGGCCACCGTGCCGTCGAGGTTGAACTTGCTGCCGTGGCACGGACAGTCGATGGTGCCGTCGGCCACCTGGTTGAGTGCACAGCCCTTGTGTGTACAGGTCGCCGACAGGCCCTTGAACTGACCCGCGACCGGTTGGGTCACCACAATGTCGTCGACGATGATGCCCGAACCGACGGGCACATCGGCCGTCTTGGCGAGGGTCTTCGGCTCGGCGGCGGCCGCGGCCTCACCGGTGGTGGCGGTGGCGCTGTCCTGTCCCGCCGCGGGTTGGGCGTCACTGCCCGAACACGCGGCGAGCGCAGTGACCGCCACGACGGCGCCCGCACCGGCGATGAACTGCTGACGTGGGACGCGCAACTCCTGGAAATCCATCGGTGAACCTTTCGACGTGGGCTGTCTGTCGTCATCATGTTCGCTCGGCACGGCACGCGAGTGCCGTTTCGTCGTCTATACGACACCGGGTGCCCGATGGTTCACAGCCCCCGTTGTCGGGCGAATCACAGGCCGGGGGCACATCCTGGACGGGTGGCAGACGACCAGACGCAGACGGTGAGGGTGAATGGCAGTGATCACCGGGTGCACACCGAGGAGGACACCGCGCTGCTCTATGTGCTGCGCAACCACCTGGGCTTGAAGGGCACCCGGTTCGGCTGCGGCCTGGGGGTGTGCGGGGCATGTCTGGTGCTGGTCGACGGGCGCCCGGCCTACTCCTGCGACACCCCGGTATGGGCGGTGGCGGGCAAGGACGTGACGACCGTGGAAGGGCTCGGGACCGGCGAAGACCCGCATCCCGTCAGTCGCGCGCTGGTCTCGGCGCAGGCCGCACAGTGCGGTTACTGCATGTCGGGGATCGTGGTGAGCGCCTGCGCGTTGCTCGCGGACAATCCCGACCCGTCCGACGCGCAGGTTCGCGCGGCCCTGGACCGCAACCTGTGCCGCTGCGGTGCGCACAACCGGGTGGTGCGCGCGGTGCTCGACGCCGCCGCCGAACTGCGGGCGACTCGCCGGTGAGCGCGCCCGAGTTGCCGCCGTCGCTGGCGGCCAATCCCCGTCTCGGCGATTGGGTGCGCATCGGCGCCGACGGAACGGTCGAGGTGCGTTCCGGCAAGGTCGAACTGGGGCAGGGCGTGCTCACGGCGCTGGCGCAGATCGTGGCCGAGGAGCTGGACGTGGCTGTCACACGGATCAGGATGACCCCGACGGCGACCGACATCAGCCCCGACGAGGGGTTCACCGCGGGCAGCCTGTCGATTCAGCAATCGGGGGCGGCGTTGCGCGAGGTCTGCGCCGAGGCCCGGCAGATCTATCTGGCGGTGGCCGCCGAGAAACTCGCCGTACCCGTCGACGACCTCACGGTCGCCGACGGACAGATCAACGGTCCGCAGGACGCCGCGACTAGCTATTGGGAACTGGCCGACGACGCGCTGCTCGACCGGCCCGCCACCGGCGGAGCACCGCTCAAGCCGATGTCGGCGTACCGCGTCGTCGGAACGAACGCCCACCGGGTGGACCTGCCGGACAAACTGACCGGACGCCCGCGATACGTCCACGACCTCGTCCTGGACGGAATGGTCTTCGGGCGGGCCGTGCGACCCCCGTCGCGCGGTGCCACGCTGGACGGTGTCGACATCCGTCGGACGCAGGCGCTGCCCGGTGTGATCACGGTGGTCGTCGACGGCGACTTCCTCGGCGTCGTCGCCGACCGGGAGGAGACGGCGAACCGGGCCGCCGATCGGCTGAGCCGGGACGCGGTGTGGACACAGCACCCGACGCTGCCCGACGACGAGGACCTGCGTGGATTCCTCGAAGCCGCGCCGTCGCAGACGACGGTGATCGCGCAGACGGACGGGCATTCGCTCACCGCGGGGGCACGCTCGGCGGTGTACGAACGGCCCTACCTCGCGCACGGCTCGATCGGACCGTCCTGCGCCGTCGCGCTGGCCTCGGCCGAGGGCGGGCTGCAGGTGTGGACGCACAGCCAGGGCGTGCACGCCCTGCGCCGCGACCTGGCGCGGGGGCTGGGTGTTGCGGTCGACGGGCTCGTCGTCCGCCACGTCGAAGGTGCGGGATGCTACGGGCACAACGGCGCCGACGACGCCGCGGCGGATGCGGCCGTGCTGGCGATCGCGGTGCCGGGTCGACCGGTGCAGGTGGTGTGGTCGCGTGCCGACGAGCTGGGCTGGGCGCCGCTGGGTTCGGCAGGCGTGGTGCGGATCTCGGCGGACACCGCCGACGACGGGACCGTGCTGGCGTGGCGCCACGAGATCTGGAGCGGCAGTTTCATGGGCCGCCCCGGCACCACCGACACCCCCTCGCTGCTGGCGGCGAGTCACCGCGCCGGCGGCCGGCAGATCGGTCCCGGGGCGGAGCCGCCGTTGGCGCGGGGCGGTGGTGCCAGCCGGAATTCCGTGCCGGGCTACGACTTCGCCTCCTTTCAGGTGGTCAACCACCTGTTGACGGTGATGCCGCTGCGGACCTCGGCGCTGCGATCGCTGGGCGCGCACCTCAATGTCTTCGCGGTGGAGTCGTTCATGGACGAGCTCGCGGCCGGCGCGGGCCGCGATCCGGTCGAGTTCCGGCTCGCGCATCTGTCGGACCCGCGCGCGCGAGCGGTGCTCGAGGCGGCCGCGCGCCGATCCGATTGGCACTCCTGGACGCCGAAGGAGGCAACGGGACACGGAATCGCCTATGCGCGCTACAAGAACAGCAGCGCCTTCTGCGCGGTGGTGGCCGAGGTCGACGCGGTGGAGGAGGTCCGGGTGCGCAGGCTGACGGTGGCGGTCGACGCCGGGCTGGTGGTCAACCCGGACGGCGCCGCCAATCAGATCGAGGGCGGCGCGATCCAGGCGACCAGCTGGACGGTCAAGGAGCGAGTGCGTTTCGACCCGTTCACGGTCACCAGCACCGACTGGGAGACCTACCCGATCCTGCGGTTCTCGGAGGTCCCCGACGTGGACGTGGTGTTGTTGCCCGGTGACGGCAATCCGTCACTGGGCGTTGGGGAATGCGCACAGGGTCCGTGCGCCGCGGCCATCGCCAACGCGGTCGACGACGCGATCGGGGTTCGGGTGCGACGACTGCCGCTTACTCCCGGGCAGATCGTCGCGGCCATGTCCGGATGACACGGGTCAGCCCGGCGCGCGGGGCGACCACCACTGTCCGTGCAGCCGTCGGCACTCCGCTGCCCGCAGCGGTCGCTCACCGTCGAATCCCGTTCGCGTCACTGCGGCGCCGGTGAAATCCTGACCTTCGGTGTAGGCGTTGGTCACCACCACCGTCGCCAACCCGGCGCCCGCCGCGGCCCGCAGGCCGACCTCGGAATCCTCGATCGCCAATGCCGACGGCGCCGCCAGAGCCAGGGTTTCCAGGGCACGCCGATACACCTCCGGATCGGGTTTGAGGCGGTGCACGTCGTCGCCGGTCACCATGGCCTCGACGGTGCCGGGCCCCAGCAGGTGGCGCACCAGCGGCTCCACCCACGCACGCCGGCCCGTCGTGGCGATCGCGATGCGGATGCCGGCGTCGGCCAGGCTGGCGACCAGTTCCGGCAGCCCCGGCCTGGGCACCAGATCACCCGCGAGCACGCTGTCGCGGAACAGTTCGGTCTTCGTCCGATGCACCGCCGTCGCCAGTTCGTCAGCGGCAGAGCCGTATCCACCGTCACGCAGGTATCCGGCGATGCGCCGCTGTCCTCCTGTCGTGCCCAGTAGCCGGCCGTATTCGGGCACGCTCCAACGGATGTCGAGTCCGTGGGCGGCGAACGCGGCGTTGAACGCGCGGCGGTGGCCGTCGCGTTCGGTGTCGGCCAGCGTGCCGTCCACGTCGAAGATCACCGCCCGCAGGTTCGGTGGCTGTCCGGATCCGGGCCGCATCGTCAGCGCAGCCCATCGGTGAGATAGTGCAGCAGGATCATCTGGGTGATCGCCAGCGGGGTGCTGCGCCGGCCCGGTGTGATCACACCGAGGCTGTCGGGGATCGCCGTGCGCGGATCCCCCAGAGCCTCCCAGATCATCTTCTCCGCCGCGGCGTTCTCCTCAGTGCCGGTGTAGCCGTGGACGTGCAGGCTGTCGACGGGTCTGCCGTTGTTCTCGCGGGCCAGCCGCAGATGCATCGTTCGCGTCACCTCCGGTTGCAGGATCTCGGTCAGGTCCGGTTGGCGGATCGTGGGGCGCAGAACCAGTTCCGCCGACAACGGCGTGTCGGGCGGATCGTCGCGGCCGGCGACCGGCGCGAAGCGCACGACGATGTCGGCATGGGCCTGTTGGGGCCGGACATAGCGCTCGGAGTCGCCGTGCGCCGCGGTCGCCTCGCTGCGCACCTGGGCGGCGGTGTATCCGCGAATGGCGGTATCGCGCCGCATCTTCCAGTCCATCCGGATGTCTTCGGGCGGGTCGACGAACACCGTGATGTCGAAGCAGGCCCTGGCCAGCTTGTTGTGCAGCGGGAGCAGGCCGGCCACGATGACGTACTCGCGCGGCGCCACGAGCTCGGGCCGCAGCAACGTGCCGGCGACATGGTCGTACACGGGTTTGAGCACCGACTGGCCCGTCGCCAGGAGTTGCAGGTGCTGGTCGAGGATGTCCAGGTGCGTGCAGTCGGGGTGCTGCGCGGTGAGCGGCACCGCGCGCCGCTGCGACCGGTCGTAGCGGCGATAGTCGTCGGCCGAGATCACCACGCACCGCTGCGGTCCCAGCGCCGCGGCCAATCCGGTGGTGAGGGTGGATTTGCCCGCGGCACTGTCGCCCGCCACCGCGAGCATCACCGGCCTGCGCCGGTGCTCCCTTGCGGGCCGGCCGATGCGAAAACTCCAGTCGGGGGCGAAAACAGACAAGGTGGCCTCTCCCCTCCTCACGTCCGGATGTTTGTCGTCTGCTCAGCCCCAGCTGGCCGCCCGGCCCAGTGCGGTGAACGCGGCATTGGCGATCGCGACCGCCGTCAGACCCAGGCTCGCGGCGACCTGGGGGCCCGGCCCGCTCTCGCCGAATCGGGTCAGCCCGATCACCTTGTCGTTCGGGCCGGCGACGCCATGCCAACCTCCGGGCACTCCGGCCTCGGTCCACACGACGGGCGCGTCGGGCAGCGGACGCCGCCCCGAAGCCAGGGCCTCTGCCAGACGTTCGCGCCACATCACGGACACCACGGTCGCGTCGAGACCGCGGGATGCGAGCAGGTCGGCGGCCTCCAGCGCCAGCGCGACCTCCGATCCGCTGGCCGCCAGCACGACCTCGGGCTGGGCGCCGGCCCGCACGACGCGACAGCCGGTCTCACGGATGTCCTCGAGGCGCTCCCCTCCGAGCACTGGCACGTTCTGACGGGTCAGGATGAGTGCGGTCGGACCGGAGGTGTTGTCGGCGGCGATCTTCCACGCAAGCGCGGTCTCGGCGGCGTCGGCCGGCCGCAGAACCGTCAAACCCGGTATCACGCGCAGGGATTCGACGTGCTCGATCGGCTGGTGGGTCGGCCCGTCCTCGCCGACGTACACCGAGTCGTGGGTGAAGACGTAGATCACCGGCTGCCGCATCAGCGCCGACAGGCGCAGGGCGGGCCGCAGGTAGTCGGCGAACACCAGGAAGGTGCTGCCGAACGGCCGCAGACCGCCGTGCAGGGCGATCCCGTTCATCGCGGCCGCCATGGCGTGTTCTCTGATCCCGAAATGGATCGTGCGCCCGCCATATTCGCCCGGACTGACGTCACCGCCGGGGATGGCCGTGTTCGTCGACGCGGCCAGGTCCGCCGATCCACCGACCAATGCGGGGTACACCTGGGCGAGCGCGTTGAGCGCCTCGCCGGAGGCTTGCCGGGTCGCCGACTTGCCGCCGGGCGCGGCATCGGCCAACTCGGTCAGCGCGGCGATGTCGCCCGGCTCCGGCACCCGGTCGAGGGGGAAGTCGTGAGCCAGGCGCGGATTCGCCGTCGACCAGTCCTCGTGGACGCGAGCCCATTCGGCGTGCGCCCGGGCCCCGTCGGCGGCGAGGTCGGTCACCACCGCGCGAACATGTGCGGGCACATGGAACGCTTCGTGCGGCCAGTCGAATCGTGCGCGCATGGCGGCGATCGTGGCGGTGCCCAGCGGACTGCCGTGTGCCTTCGACGTGCCCTCCACGCCGGGTGCGCCGTACCCGATGGTGGTGCGCAGCCGGATGAAGGTGGGTGCGGAGTCCACGGCGCGCGCCTCGGCGAACGCCGCGTCGATCGCGTCGACGTCGTTGCCGTCCTCGACGGACAACGTGTGCCAGCCGTACGCGGCGAATCGGCGCTCGGCGTCGTCGCGGCAGCTCTGCGTGGCGGCGCCGTCGATGGTGATGTCGTTGTCGTCGAAGATCACCGTCAGCCGGCCCAATCCCAGCCTGCCGGCCAGCGAGGCGGCCTCGTGACTGATGCCTTCCATCAGGTCTCCGTCGCCGGCCAGCACCCACGTGCGGTGGTCGACCACGCGGTGCGCGCCCACGTTGCACCGCGCCGCGAGCATCCGTTCGGCCAGCGCCATGCCGACGGCGTTGGCCAGGCCCTGCCCCAACGGGCCGGTGGTGGTTTCGACACCCGGCGTGTGGCCGACCTCGGGATGGCCGGGGGTTCGGGAACCCAGCTGACGGAATCGGCGCAACTCGGTCACCGGCACGTCGTAGCCGAACATGTGCAGCAGCGAGTACAACAGCGCCGAACCGTGACCGGCGGACAGCACGAAGCGGTCCCGGTCGGGCCAGCCTGGATCGGCCGGATCGTGACGCAGGTGCCGCGACCACAGCACCCATGCCGCCGGAGCCGCCCCGAGCGGCAGCCCCGGGTGGCCGCTGTTGGCCGACTGCACCGCATCGGCCGACAGGAATCTCAGCGTGGTGATGGCCAGGCGGTCGACCTCATCGGACAACACCGCCCCACCGCTTGTCGTGGTCGTCGCGACGCTCATCATTCCCCCGTTCCCGACAACGCCGAGCCCGCGGTGGCGCGCAGCGCGGTCACCCGCTCGGTCATCGTGTCGTCACCGTTGAACAGCGCCGATCCGGCGCAGAAGGTCCTCGCCCCGGCGCGCGCGGCCGCGGCGATGGTGGACGTACCGATGCCGCCGTCCACTTCGAGTTCGATATCCCTTCCTCGCCTGTCGATTTCGGCACGTGCGGCGGCGATCTTGGGCTCCATGGAGGTCAGGTACCTCTGGCCGCCGAAGCCGGGGTTGACCGTCATGACCAACAGCAGGTCGACCAGGTCGAGCACATTGGTGACGGCATCGAGCGGCGTGGCGGGGTTCAGGGCGACGCCGGCGCGGGCTCCCAGGTCGGCGATGGCCGACAGGGTCCGGTGCAGATGACGGGTGGCCTCCGCGTGCACGATGACCATTTCGCAGCCCGCCTCGACCCACCGCTGCAGCATCGGATCGGGATCGTCGACCATCAGGTGGGCTTCGAAACCGATGGTCGAGTGGCCGCGGTTGGCGGCGATCACGTCGGGTCCGAAGGTCAGGTTCGGCACGAATCTGCCGTCCATGACATCCCATTGGATCCGGTCGATCCCGGCTTTCTCCAGCTCCTTGACCTGCAGCCCGAGTTCTGAGAAATCGGCCGGCAGAACCGAAGCGACGAGCGTCGGCACGCGCGTATCCATCTGACCTCCTTGTGGTTGAAGGCGATGCTAGGAACGGCGCGGGCGCCCCCGTTCCCCCGTAGCGGGGGATTGTGCGGGTTACATCGGGGCATAACGGCCGAAGTCGCGTGACGCCGCACACATCGCCGCCCTATCGTGTGGACCCATGGTGATGGCGGTGACGACCCCGGTGCGGCTTGTGCTCGTCGACGACCACGAGATGGTCATCGAAGGCCTCAAGGCGATGCTGGCCGGATTCCAGCACAGGGTGCGGGTCGTCGGCCAGGCGGTGGGGGCCGAACGCGCGGTGAGCGTCGTGAACAGTCTGGATCCCGAAGTCGTGCTGTGCGACATCAGAATGCAGGGGTCCAGTGGTTTGGATCTGTGTCTGTCGCTACGGCAACGGGATCCGGACCGCAAAGTGGTCATGCTGTCCGTGTACGACGACGAGCAGTACCTTTTCCAGGCGTTGCGGGTCGGGGCGTGCGGCTACCTGCTCAAGAGCATCGGCAGTGACGAATTGGTCCGCCAACTCGAACTGGTCCGCGACGGTGAGACGGCGATCGACCCAGGGCTGGCGGCGCGTGCCGTCGACACCGCCGCGCGCCTGCAGCGCGCCGAGTTCTGGCCGGGCGCCCGGCACGGCTTGACCCAGCGCGAGAGCGAGATCCTGTCGTACATGGTGACCGGACTGTCCAACCGTGGCATCGCCACGAAACTCGTGATCGGCGACGAGACGGTGAAAAGCCACCTGCGCGCGATCTACCGCAAACTCGGGGTCAGCGACCGCACCAGTGCGGTGGCGACCGCACTGCGCGAAGGCATCTATCAATGACCGCATCGGAGATCGCTGCGGGGGTGATCGATGCGTCGGCCGCGCCGCCGGTGCCCGCGGTGCACGATCTCGTCGACGCCGACCGCGAACTGGCCCTGCTGCGCGAACTCATCCAGGCGGCCTCCAGCGGGCCCGGCATCGAGCCGCTCGCCGCCGCGGCCGCGCGGATGATCACCGACGCCACCGGCACCGACGTGTGCTTCGTGCACGTGCTCGACGACACCGCCCGTTCGCTCACGCTGGCCGGCGCGACGCCGCCGTTCGATCGCCACGTCGGCAAGGTGAGACTGCCGCTGGGATCCGGGATCTCGGGCTGGGTGGCCAGCCATCGCCGCCCGGTGGTCATCACCGACAACATCCAGTCCGACCCGCGGTATCTGCCGATCGAACCGCTCGGCGGTGAACGGTTCGCCTCGATGGTGTCGGTTCCCATGGAGACCGGGCCGGGCGGACTCGTCGGGGAACTGACCGTGCACACCGAGGAACGCCGTGAGTTCACCGACCGCGACGTCGAACTGCTCTGCGTGATCGGCAGACTCATCGGAGGAGCCCTGCACCAGGCGAGGTTGCACCGGCAGCTGGTCGCCCGGGAGAAGGCCCACGAGAACTTCGTCGAGCAGGTCATCGAGGCGCAGGAAGTCGAACGGCGGAGGCTGGCCAGCGACATTCATGACGGTATTTCACAGCGGCTCATCACGCTGTCGTACCGGCTGGACGCCAGCGCTCGTGCGCTCGCGACCGACCCGGACGAGGCGGCCAGTCAGCTGGAGGAAGCGCGTGGTCTGGTCAAACTGACCCTGCAGGAGGCGCGCGCCGCGATCAGCGGGCTGCGCCCGCCGGTGCTCGACGACCTCGGCCTGGCCGGCGGTTTGGCCAGCCTCGCCCGGTCGATCCCCCAGCTCGAGCTGCAACTGGACCTGGCGGAGACACGACTGGCCGAACACATCGAGTTGGCGCTGTACCGGATCGCCCAGGAAGGTCTGCAGAACGTCGTCAAACATGCCCGCGCCACCGTCGCTCAGCTGCGATTCGTGGTCGACGACGATGCTGCATCGCTCGAGATCGTGGACAACGGCGTGGGTTTCAACACCTTCGAGACGATCGAGCACCCGCTGGCGCGTGACGATATGGGCGGCTACGGCCTGCTGTCCATGTCGGAGCGGGCCGAACTCGTCGGCGGGGTGCTGCGTATCCGTTCGCGACCGGGTTCGGGCACCGCGGTGACAGCGATCATCCCTCTGGCCGGGGCGTGCGCGTAGCGACCCTCGACCCCTCGCACATACCGCGACAGGGCGGTATCACGTTTTCCGCCAGCCGTTTTCGTGCGCTTGCCATGCGGTGCGGTCAATCGTGCGCCGCGGCAGCGGTCAGCCCCGAACACTCAAGTAATAACCTAAGGATCGACAGCCAATTCTCAATGGACAAGTTCAGGATGGGGTGGAAGCATTTCGGTCATGACCACCGCCGACACGTCGCGCAGATCGTTCGCCTTCACCCCCGGCGCGCAGTCCGGACCGCAGCTGGCACCCGATCCCGGCGACGAGCAGACGGTTCCCGTGCTGCCGCCCGAGGCGACGGTCGACCTGGCCGAGGTCCGCAGCGAATCGGGCGTGGACGACGTGCTGCGCCAGCTGGACACCGACCTCGTCGGGCTGACGCCGGTGAAAACCCGCATCGCCGAGATCGCGGCCCTGCTGCTGGTCGACAGGGTCCGCGCCCGTTACGGCATCACCGCACCGCAGCCCACCCTGCACATGTGCTTCACGGGTAATCCGGGAACCGGAAAGACCACTGTGGCACTGCGAATGGCCGAACTGCTGCATCGCCTCGGCTATCTGCGCCGCGGCCATCTGGTCAGTGTGACCCGCGACGATCTGGTGGGTGAGTACGTCGGGCACACGGCTCCCAAGACCAAAGACGTCATCAAGCGAGCCATGGGCGGGGTGTTGTTCATCGACGAGGCGTACTACCTGTACAAGGTCGAGAACGAACGTGACTACGGCGCCGAATCCATCGAGATCCTGTTGCAGGTGATGGAGAACAACCGCGACGACCTCGTCGTCATCCTGGCCGGCTACGCCGACAAGATGGACCGGTTCTTCTCGGCCAACCCGGGTATGCAGAGCCGCGTCGCCCATCACATCACGTTCCCCGACTACACCGTCGGCGAACTCGAGCAGATTGCCTCCCTGATGGTCGGACAACTCGGCTACACGCTGTCCGCCGGGGCCCAGGAAGCTCTCAACGAGTACCTGCTGCGACGGATCAGTCAGCCGTGGTTCGCCAACGCCCGCAGCGTGCGCAACGCGATGGAACGCGCACGCCTGCGTCATGCTCGCAGATTGTTCAGCGACGGCGGGCCGCACGTCGGCCTGCCCCAGCTGACCACCATCGAAGCACCAGATCTGTTGGCCAGCCGGGTTTTCGACGATGAACAGTCCGCGGCGGCCTCGTGACCACCAACGCGCGGATGCGGGCGCTCATCGAACTGGCCGACACCGGCTCGGTTCGCGGCGCTGCGGAGCGACTGGTGGTCACCGAGTCCGCGATCTCGTCGGCACTGAGCAGTCTGAGCTCGGATGTGGGTGTCCCACTGGTCGATCGGCACGGCCGGGGCGTCCGGCTGACCCCGGCCGGGCACCGCTACGTCGAGTACGCGCGCAAGATCCTCGGTCTGCACAACGAAGCCGTCCTGGCTGCCCGCGGGGAGGCCGATCCCGAACACGGGTCGATCCGGCTCGCCGCCGTGACCACCGCCGGGGAGTTGCTCATCCCCGCACTGCTGGCCTCCTTCCGGGACAGACATCCGGGTGTGGTGTGCAAGCTCAATGTGGCCTCCCGCACCGCGATCTGGCCGATGCTCGAACGTCACGAGGTCGACGTGGTGGTTGCGGGTCGTCCCCCCGACGAGCTCCAGAAGGTCCGGGTTCAGGCCATCAGCCCCAACACGCTCGTGGTGGTCGGGCCCGCGGGCGCGGCCCGCGATTTCGATGCCGCGACGGCGACCTGGCTCCTGCGTGAGTCGGGCTCGGGCACCCGGGCGACGACCGCGATGCTGTTCGAGGAACTCGAAATCACCCCGCCGCAAATGGTGCTCGGCTCCCAGGGTGCGGTGGTCGCCGCCGCGGCGGCGGGTATCGGTGTCACCCTGGTGTCGCGGCAGGCAGTGCGACGCGAACTGGAATCCGGTGCGCTGGTGGAGTTGCCGGTTGCCGGCACACCGCTGGCGCGGCCCTGGCACATCGTGACCCAATCCCCCTGTACCGGCTCGACAGAACTGCTGATCGGACATCTCAGCGCCCACCGCGAACTGGGCTGGGAGACCGTGCACTGATCCGCCGCGACCCCTGTCACCCTGTCGACCACCGGGGAGGGGGATGGCCTGCGCCCGCTGGGTGACTACCTCTTCGAATACCCCTATCGAGGAGGAACAATGGGAGATACCCACCACGACCCGACCGATCACTTCCGCACCACCCATCCGCACGCCGGCGAGCAGTTCATCGACTCGTACTGCTGGCCGGGGCTGCTCTCGATCGCACTGGGAGTGTTGTCGCTGATCGCGTGCATCGCGGCGGCCGCCTACCGGCAGCACGAGTGGGTGCCGACCGCGGGCATCGTCGGCGTGCTCGCCATCAGTGGTGGGATCGCCTGGCTGGTACTCGAACACCGACGGGTACTGCGTATCGAAAACCGTTGGATGGCAGAACATTCCTCCATCCACAACCATTATCCCGTCGGCTAGGCGACGAATCGGGTGCGCAGCAGCGGGACGACCGTCTGGGTCAGCGCGATGGGATCGGCCGGGTGGGACACCACACCGTCGGCACACGACCATCGCGCCAGCCAGTCGTCCGCTGCGCGCCCTGTCAGGACAACGACCGGCGGGCATTGCAGCAGCTCGTCTCTGAGCTCTTTGGCGACCCCCAGCCCCCCTGCCGGTGTCGCCTCGCCGTCGAGAACAACCAGGTCGATCTGACCGGAAGCCAGATGCCGCATGACCGAGTCCCGGGTCGCTGCTTCGATGAAATCCACTGTGGGAATTGATGAATCGGGTGATCGCCCGATCGCACCGATGACGTGACGCCGAACCAGGGCGTTGCTGCTGTAGACCAGGACGCGCAGCGGCGCGTAGAGGTGCTTTCGAATCGGCTGGATGCTCACCCACCGGATGCTAGTGCCGCGGGCGCTCGGGGTGAATCCCCTTGGCCTTCCCCCACGTTGGGGTGCTGATACCAGTCTGGTCTTTGCCACGCTGAAGTCCAGCACCCGATCCGGAAGGGCCCGACGATGAATCCGTACCTGCCTATCCTCACCCTCGCAGGGATTGCGGGGGTGTTTGCGGTGGT
>JAFDWN010000055.1 GCA_018268465.1 Actinomycetota bacterium | reverse complement strand
CTCCGGCAGAACCAGAGCGTGTCAATCCGGCTGGCCAGGGCGGTCAGCCTGTGCCATTCCTGCCCGCATTTGACCGAGTGCCGTCAATGGGCGCACGGGTTGCTCAGACGAGACCGGCCAGAAAGTGTGTTGGGCGGAAAGGCATGCTACGTTCAGCCCGTCGACGGCGTCGACTGCTTTGCTATGTCTCGGGAGGTACGGACTTGCGTGCAGCTCGCTTGGGGAAGTCGCGTCGATCGCTGCTTGCGATCGGCGCGGTTATGGTCTGCGCGACGTTAGTGGCTGCATGCACGTCTCGGTCTGACAACTCGACGGCCGACACATCGACCAGTCCGGCCTCCTCGTCGACGTCCGCTACGACGCATATCGCCGCAGCCCCTGCCCAACCTACGTCGGCGCCCCTACCAGTGACCGAAGGCTCCGATGGAGCGGGCGGAGATGTGGTCCTCGGATCCGGCACGGTTTTCAGCGGCTGCAATCAGACGCTGGCGGAAGGCGACGATCTGGAATTCAGTCAAGGACAAGTGTTCGTGCCGTCGCTTGGACGGAATGTGCGCCGCCCGGTTCCCGCCATCCCTGCCGGGCAACTCGTGATCAACGGCGCCTGCACGGTTGCTGGAGATGAGAATGTTCTGCGTGTGGTATATGTCTTCACGGTTCGCACCCCCTCATCTGGTCTCAACCCCGAGAGCACAGAAACGCGACTGGTTACCTACGATCCGAACCAACCCGACACACCGGTCGCGAGTACTGTGTGGCCCGCCGATTCGAACGTCGTGGACTTCGAGCACATCGTTCCCACCCAGTGGGGCTTCATGGCGCACGGCAGGGGCGGGATCATGGGCTTCGACCTGACTACTCTGCACCCCACCTGGCGATCGGCCGACACGGATGTGGAGGCCAATAGGCAGGGCTACGTGACATTCGATACTCGGGGTGAAGGAGTCGACGACTTCGAGTGGAGGTACCGTTTCCACTCTGCCAAAGATGGCGCGGAGGTGGCGTCCTCGATCGGCCCAAGCATGCCGGGTGGCATCGATGTCTTCCGCGATGGCTTCGGCGTGGAAAAAGGTAAGCACCACGATGGTGCGTACGAGTACTACTACTTCGACATGCGCGACACTCAATTCAAGGGACCGATCCCAACCGGCGGCGCCTTCTGGGGCGACACGTACACGGCATACAGCTTCGGGCAAGCCTCGTTCATCGCGGTATGGGACATGGACAAGAACGAGAAGATCTTCAGCCGTGAGGGCGCCGACGTGGCTGGGCTGAACATCGAGGACCTGTTCTTCGCCGGGAAGTATCTATACATCGCAAACGACTCTGACAGCCCGGTCATCAACATAACGACCGGCGACAAAGTGTCATCCAACTGGCAGGTGCGTCCGACCGAAGTGATTAACCGGGACTGGATGCTCGTGGTCAAGGGACACGTCACAAACGAATATTTCAACTGCTTCCACGAGGAGGGCGTCTACGGTTGCTACGAAGACGGCACCCTCGTGTACGCACCAAACGGCCAATACGACGGACCCTGGTTCTAGCGTCGCTTGCCGATAGCAGGCTCACGATCAGACCGAGTTGGGCTTCAGGCTGCGGTGAGGGCCTCGTTGGTGAATGGTCCAGTCGGCGGTTGAATTGTTCCACATGCGTGCCAGATCGCTGCAGTCAGCGAGATCCACGACCACACCGAATTCGGCTGGTGGGCAACCAGTTCCGGCTTCGCCGCTGCAGGGTGAGTGGCATGACGGGCGGCGCTCGATGGTCTGGCCGCGCTCCCGCAGCAGCCGATACGTCGTGGACTGGCTGTACAGGTAGGTGCCCTCGTCGAGCAGGGTGGCCTACACCGCTGCCGGCGCCATGTCGTCGAACCGCTCGCCATTGAGCACCTTTGTCGATCGTGGCGGAATCGGTCCAGATCGCCTGTGCGGGAGCGATCGTGCGGACCCATGCCATCCGCCATGACCGGGCTAAGGAACACGGCGCTTTCGCCACCCCGCATGGTCGTCCCCGCACGCCGCGTCAGGATGCGCCGAACGGTCCCGGCGTCAAGGCCACGCCGCTGCGCGGTCGGCCCGAGGGCCGAGCCTTGACCCTGAGCCCTTGACCGGCGCCCAGCGCACCGACGCGGGAAACGACCTCCCCACCAGGGCCCGACACCCTGTAAAGCACCTACCGGAACTCATCGGTCAAGCGGGTACCGGAACTTGACACGCAATCGCCGCATCTTCGCCTGCCACGAAACCGACCTTGACCTGCGTGTTCTATCCAAAGGTCGACGCCAGGATGGCCGCGACGAGTTGTCCGTGGCCATGAAAAAGTACCCGCTGGTGGCCAAGTAGAGGTATCCAGTTTTGGCCAGATAAAAGTATCCGCCCCGTGTTCGTCGTGTCGATCAGGAACTACGGGCCCCGATGGTGACGGTGAAGGCGCCAACCACTCAGCGCCACCATCGGGGAGTTCCATTGAAATCTGCGAAGGACCGCATGGACATCATTTCCGCCTATCAACAGCTTGGGTCCTACGCGTTTGCTGTTCGAGCAGACCCGGTATGCCCGGCGCGACAACGTGATCGTGTATCAACATGTCGTGCTTCGCTCGGCGAGTGCGGTCAGGCGTTCCGTTGATGTCAATCAGTCGGAGCACTCGAGGACGGTGGCGGATCCCTCCGGTGATGGTGGCAGTCTCGCCGCCCGCGATACCGGCGTTCCGTTGGTGGTGTGGTTCACGGTATCCTGCCGCGCTCCGCTCACGTCGCGCGCCAATTCTGTTTGGTGCTGACCGGATCGGTGTTGGTGCAACGCCACGCCTGTAGTAATGGGGCGGCGCACTGTCCGGCTGTGCGCGCGGTGATCGCCGCCGCGTACTCGATGAGTGACTGCGCTCATTGAAAATCCCCGGGTGTGCTCACCGAAAATCCCCACCTGATGGCTGGTGTCAAGTGTATTGAGGAAATCGTGGTTTGGCAGGGAGCGCCGGTCAAGAGTCTGTTGCGAAGCAACTTGATCGATGACGACGTACACCGAGTTGAGCTTCGGCTCTTGTTACGGATCCTGACGTCCTGAGGCTGATCACTTTGTGTCCCTTGTCTTTGGTCTGTCAGTCAGCGCCGAGCGCAGCTGATCACACTGGCTGGCGAAGAATGTCAACGACACCGGCGCGTCCGCACGATCAAATCAAACGTGTGGAAGGCGCCGGACGCGGTCTCGACGTGGCAGGGCGTGCCCGCGTCATTCAAGCGCCTGCCGTACTCGACCGCCTCGTCATGCAGCAAGTCCAACGAACCGGTGCCGATCCACGCCGGCGCCAGCCCGGCAAGGTCGGTCCGCCGCGCTGGGACCACGGCGCCCGCGGGGTCCGCGTTACCCAGATACCACCGCCAGGCGTGGCGGTTGTCCGCCTCCGACCACACCAGGCGACGGCGACCCGTGGCTTGACTGCCGGTGCGGTCGTCGAGGTTCGGCTGGGACAGCAATTGAAGGGCCGGCTGGATGTCGCCGCGATCGCGGGCCAGGAACGCCAATGCCGCGGCCAGCCCACCACCGGAGCTGAGACCGCCGATTGCGACCCGTGACGGGTCAACCCACGGCTGTTGCGCCAACCACAGCAGCGCCGCGTAGCAGTCTTCCAGCGGAGCGGGATATGGATGTTCGGGTGCCAACCTGTGATCGACGGCCGCGACTGCGACATTAGTTAGGTGCGACAGCTTGCGAGTTAGGTGCGACAGCTTGCGGCAGAAGCCATCTTCTTGTCGTGCGCTGCCGAACACGAACCCACCGCCGTGGATCCACAGCAGTGCAGGCGCCCGATCAGCCAGGCGAGCGGGCCGATGCAGACGCACGCTCACATCGGCATCGACGGCCGCGACCGGTACGTCACGGTCGGCGCGGATGCGTCCCAACAGCGTCGTCACGGCACGCGGCACCGCCAGCCCACGGTTGAGGGCAAAGCCCCTCGGCAAAACTCTGGCCACGGTCCGCAACGCAGGGTCCACATCAGGTCCCGAGGTGAACGAGGTCACTTCTGGCCGGTCTCGTCGAGATCATGCACACCGTCTTCGATGTCGTTGACAGTTCTTATCAAAACGAGCTTGCCTGCGATGATGGCAGCTACTACAACTCCCGCGCGGACCTTCCGAGTGAGTTGGCAAACCTGCGGTGGTGCCAACTCTGAGTCGGCGGCCAAGTGTGGGGAGCGTTGGCGGCGTCGGCGCCCGCCGCGAGCGCCTTCTGAGTAAGCCCGCAGCCTGGACTGCCGATTTTCGGGTTGAGCTGAAAGGCCGCGGGCGTGCTCACCAAGAAATCGATACCCAATGGCCGGGTCACTGCATCGGATGGCGGCTGCCGGTGGTGGTTCGGCGCAGGGTTTCGGCGGCGGCGTGGTGGTCGCGGAGGCGGTAGGACTCGCCGTCGAGGTTGATGACCACGGAGCGGTGCGGCAGGCGGTCGAGCATGGCGGCGGCGACGGTGGAGTCGCCGAGGATCTCTCCCATTGCTGAAGGGCAGGTTGGTGGCGATGGCCACGGAGGCGCGTTCTTCGCGTTCGGTGATGATCTGGAAGAGCAATTCCGCTCCGCGAGGGTCGATTTGGACGTATCCGAGTTTATCGAGGCAGAGCAAGCACCGGTTGGACGAACAACGCCCGCGAGCACGACAGGATCATCGCGAACACCCACACCGCGATGCGGCGGCCCGATTGCGGGTCACGCCACAGCCGAGCTTGCCGTAGTCGATCTGCGCTTCGCTGCGCGGCTCGACCGCACCCCGCGCAACAGTGACTCTGCCCTCGCGATACTGCTCAGCGAAAGTGGTTTTGATGTAATGACGTACCGTCGACTCCGATACATCGACGCCTTGATCGTCGCGCAGGCGTTGGGCAATCGTCGCCACTGTCACCGGCACGCCCAGCTGTTCGGCTATCCCCGCAGACCTGGGGAATTACGTGACCGCTGACACAGCGCCATCGCTGCGGAATGTCGCAGGGTGTGTGGTGTGAACGCGCTTGGTGGCGATGCCCGGGCAGTCGAGGGCGGCGTGTTTGGTGATCATCTTGGCGACGGCGTCTCGCGAGAGTGGTTGGCCCCGGCTGGCGGTGAACAGTGCGGCGTCCGGGCCGCCGTCGTGGTTGGCCAGCCAAACACGTAGTGCAGCAACGGTTTATCTGGTCGGGGCGCGGTCTTTGCGGCGCTTGCCGGTGCGCCGGCAGTGCGCGCCGGCGCCGAGATAGATATCGGCGCGACGTAGGCCAGTCAGCTCCGAGACCCGCAGCCCGGTCTGGCATGCCAGGATCAAGCATCGCGTGGTTACGGCGACCGAGCCGGGTGTCACGGTCGGGTGCGGCCGGCGGCGCGTCAATCTCGGCGGCGGTTAGGAACACACGACGGGAGCCTGCCGTTCGTGGTCGCCACGTCCTTAGCTTAGCCTGATTCCACCGATCGACCCTGTGGTGGCGGGTTGAGCTGTTGATCTTGATTTGGGCTGGTGGGGGCGTGATAGAGCCGCTGGTCTGTCCAGCTTTTCCTGTTGGGGTCCTGGTTGTCGGGTCTGGGGGTTGGTGGTTCAGGCGCTGGATCGGTGGCCGATGGTGTTGTGCCACAGGGTCATCCACGCTGGTTGCCAGGGCCAGTGGGTGGGTAGGTGCAGGACGGCTCGGCGTTGGGGTCGGGCCAGCCGGGCCGGCACGTTGACCAGGTGACGGCTCAGCGTGGCCCCGCGGGCGGTGCGGTGACGGGCACCGGCCAGCGTGGCGGCGGCGCGCAGCAGGTTGTGGGCGATCGCGGCGCAGACGGCCCAGGCACTGTTGGCGCCGAAACGCCCGGACGGGATGTGGGCCAGGGGCCGTCGATGAGGTCGGCGAAGGTCGTTTCGATGATGGCGTGGCGGCGGTGGGTGATATCGGCGACGGTGGCGGGCTCGGTGGTGTTGGTGAAGAACGGGTGATACCGCTCGATCGGGAACAGGCCGTCGTCGGGTTGGTTGGCGTCTTTGACCCGGCGCACGATCAGCCGGGCCGTGACAGCGGGATAGCTGCGGGTGGCGGCCATGGTGTAGATGGTCTCGGCGACTTCGGCGTCGGAGATCAGTGCCCCGGTGTCGGGATCAGGTACCGCACCCGGGTAGTTCACCGGGGTCCAGGCATTCTCGTCAATCGCGTTGATGGCGCGTTGCACCGCGGCGTTGCGGGTCAGCACCACCGAGAACACCGCCCCGTAGCGGGCGCATACCCGGATCACCGCACGCGATCCATAGGCGCTGTCACCGCGCACGATGATGCGCCCGGTCACGCCCGCTGCCCGCGCCGCCTGTAAGGCTTGGGCCACCATCCGGGCGGCTCCTTTACCGGAGTTGGCTTTCCCGGCGCGCAACCGGATGCCGGTGATCACCGGTGCGGCGGTGTCGGTGCTCAGGGTGGTGACCAGCGGGGACAGCCCTTTGCGCAAGACCTGCTTGCCAGCAATCTTGGTGTGCCCGTAGGAGGCGCCCTGTTTGGCGTGACCATGCACCGGGCGCAGCAGGGAGTCGATGTCGATGAAGGCACGCACGTCGGCTCCGGGCAGCAGATCCATTCGCTGGCACAGCCCGGCCAGATGTCCGGTAAGTACGGTGTCGAGTTGGCGGGCGTGCCCGAAGGTGAACTCACGCAACAGGGTTCCCACGGTGGAGGGGGCATACACCCGGCCGAAGAGGGTTTTCACGCCACCGGCGCGGACCAGGTCGACATCGTCGATGTAGTCCGCGCCGGCGCACATGCCCGCGATCAGAGTGGCTAGTTTCGGGGCCGGGTTGGCCGCCCCGGACTTGACCCGTGTCGAGGTGATGCGAATGTTGGTGTCCAACAAGCGGGAAAGTCCGGCCTGCTCGGCCAGCGCCATCACCGGCACCAGACCCGCGCAGGACACGAGGTTGTCCTCATCGAACACAGCAGAGTCGAGGCCGAACCTGTGGGACACTCTCACTGGAAGTGCCTTCCTTATGCCGGTCGGATTGTTGCGTAGAGAACACCAATATTCCCAGCTCAGAGGGCACTTTCCTCATTCCGACACCCCGACAACCAGCCCATTTGTCGGTGGATCAAGGCTTAGTGTCCCGCAATCTGGTCGTTTGCCATGCGCATTAGGGCGTGATGCTGTAACACTTTCACTCACAATTAATACACACCGAGTGCACAGTTTCAGCATCCATTTGGGGGAAGCCGGTGACGAGCTTTGTACCAGCCATTGGACCACGTATGTCAAGGTTAGGGGGTTTTCTGTTGAGCTTGATGCTCGCGGGCTCACTGGCTATGGCCGCTCCGGCGAACGCGGAGCCCACCGCCACCGTGAAAGCTAGAACCCAAAGGATGGCCGCCGCCACTCTTAACTCCCAGCAGAATGGGTGGTACAACGAGGGTGACCGTGTCACTCTGGTCTGCTCGCGTCGCGGTCAAGCAGTACAGGGCTTCTTCAGCTTCAACATCCCCAACGGCGGCTGGGACGACCTCTGGTACAAAACGTCAGACGGCAACTTCGTGGCCGACGTTGATATTGAGACTGGAACACTCGATGTCGTCGCCCCCGACTGCAACAGCAGCCCACCGCCGCCACCTCCTCCTGCTGGTCCCGCCCCTGCCGGTTTGAGGGTGCCAGTTGACGGAGCGCCTCCAATAACGCGCGGATTTGGTAGCGGGCACAACGGGATTGACTACAAGGTTGGTCAAGGTACCCCCGTGTACGCAGCCGACGCGGGATCGGTGACCTTCGAGGGGTTTGGTCAGAACAACTCCTGGATGACCGGCATGGCCGGCATCTGTGTTCTGCTTCGCCACGGCGACAAGTACACTGGGTACGCTCACCTGAGCCGCACTGTCGTCAACAACGGACAGCAGGTATCGAAGGGCCAACTCCTGGGCTATTCGGGCTCAACCGGCGCCTCCACCGGACCGCATCTCCACTTCGAGGTGCTGCCGCTCAACCCCAACTTCAACAACGGTTACGCCGGCCGCATCGACCCCGCACCCTTCCTCGGATGACATACACGAGCACGTCGAAAGCGCAGCAATTTGCGCGTCGCGCACGGATGATGAGGGTTATAGTCACAAGCTTTAAAGGGATCACCGCTGCGAGCGCCAAGGCCAAAAGAACCAAGACCGTCGGCGGTTTGGCGATTTTCCTGGGAATGATCGGATCCATTTCCTCTGCGCCCACCGCCAATGCAGAAACGGCCACCGCAGCGACCCAAACGCAGCGAATGACCGAACCCAACCTCGGGTCGCGCCAGGACGGCGTCTACAACGCCGGCGACAGAATAGACCTGGTGTGCTGGACACGAGGCCAACCAGTCAAAGGGCACTTCAGCTTCAACATCCCGGGAGAATTCGACAATCTCTGGTACCGAGTATCCGACGGCCACTACGTCGCCGACGTGGACATCGAGACCGGCACCCTCGATGCGGTAGGCCCCGACTGCGCGACAATCGACCAGCAGCCTGGTCCCGCCGGCGCCCCATCGCCTCCCGTGGGGGAGACAGTCCAAGGCCAAGTCGTCTGCCTCAACTCCCAGCCCGTCGGTGCGTGGGTACAGGCCGAGACATCAACGTCGGGCTGGGCAAACGTCAGCGGCCCCCATCCGGGAAGAGATGGCGCCTCCGGCCTGACAAGACTGGACTGGTCCTACACCCTCGACCGCGGCGGCAGATATCAGGTCCACGTGGGGTGCGGCACCAAACCCTTCTCAAGCGATTGGGCCAACAACGTCAAATCCGACTACGTGAGCGGCTCACACGACTTCGCCTGCAACGACATGAACTGGATCGAAAACTTCGCCTGGACGCAGGTACGCACACGAATCTTCGGTGCCTTGGGACGCCAAATCGACCTTACCAAGAACGCTCCTGCGTTTGGTCACTGCGAACCCGTGTAACCGGCTGGTACGTGAATTGGGTTCCCCAGAAGTAGTGGACATCTGAGATAGCGGGACGGTGGTCGTCGGGCCCCATTTCGGTTCGGTGGTGGGTGTAGTTTCCCCGACGTAGTAGATGAATTTGGACGATACGAACGGAGCGCGGAGGCCAGGAACTTGATCGCGTCGTCGCTGAAATCTCGGTGGCGGTTCGTCTCCCACACCTTGGCGTCGACCGGTGTGCTTGTCGTTCTCGTTATCCGACGCGTGGCGACGGACGGACGAAGTCGCTGTCGTCGCCGCCTGTTGAGATGATCGAGGCACCTGGGAGCATGACGACTCTGGCGCTGTTGACGTCGTCACCTATAGCCCGTGACTGGTGCACGCGAGTGACTCTGACCCCCTTCACCAAATCGACGCGTCCGCCTGACTCGGTCGTGCGGAGGGCGTCGTTGTCGGAGAGTGTGTGGCTGGACGCCCGCGTGCGTATCCTGACCGGCATGGGGACAGATTCGCTCGTTCGATCTGCAGGCCGTTCGGCTGTGCTGAGCCGCAGACAGCTGGTGCAGCTGGTGGGGAGCGCCAGCCTGGCCGCGGCCGCCCTGGGCGCCTGTTCGAACCGACCCCCGACCGATGCTGTCAGTGCGTCTTCCGCTGCGCCGCTGCCGAGTTCGCCACCGGCTCCGGTGGTCTCATTCCCGCCCGCGCCGAGCGGAGTGTCCGCAGTCATGCTGTGCCGCGACTCATGGGGCGCTTCGCCGCCGCGCCACGGTGGCAGGCCGCACACCATCGTGCAGATGACGATCCATCATTCTGCCGTGACGCTTGAGGACAACCGAGTGATCGCAGATCGCCTGCGCCAGCATCAGCGTTATCACCAGGACGGCCAAGGTTGGATCGACATCGCGTACCACGTGGGTGTCGATCGCAAGGGCAACATCTTTGAGCTCCGGACACCTGAACTGGCAGGTGACACCGCCACAGACTACGATCCGTCCGGCCACTTTCTTGTCCTGTGCGAAGGCGACTTCGACGTCGAGCCCGTCAGCGACGATCAACTGCACAGTGCCGCGGTCGCCTTCGCTTGGGCGGCCCAGACCTTTCGGCTCGGCCCCCACACGCTCGCCGGGCACCGCGATTTCGCCTCGACCTCGTGCCCTGGCACGAATCTTTATGCTCGAGTTGCCTCAGGAGAGCTCAAGGGCCGCATCGAGGGACTGCTGGCACAGGGCCCAGTGGACCTGCGGACGATATGCGGACCTAAAGCGGCCGCCATCGTGGAGTCCATCGAAGCGGGCAACTAATCGGTCGTTCGCAGAACGAACATCGGCTGGTGGCCACCGCCAATCACCGTGCCGGACACAGGTGGCGAGCGAATCTCGCAGAGCTCGTTTTGACCCAGTCTGCAAGCGGATTGACCGCTGACACACCGGACTCGAATGATCCGTCGCCTGATTTGGCGACGAGCGCGACGCCTTATGCACCGGTCGGATCCTGCAGCACCGCAAACTTCTTGTCTGGGGAATCTGCGGATAGCAGCCTTCGCCGGCATGATCGCCCGCCCCCTCGTACGCCGGCGGGAACATGGGTTGATTCGGGTCGGTCATCGAGAACCTTCCCTTAATCGCAGTTCCCCGCGCCGAGGACAAGTCGGTCGAAGGACCCGGCGGGACCGAACGTTCGCGCGTTGCCCCGCGGTATCCGATCTCGACGGGCACCGGCGCGTTGGTAAACTGATCCAATTGTTTACGCGCGGCGGCGAAAAGCGCGGTCAAGATGGCACTTGACACTGCTGCGAGCAATTTGCGACGACCAGGGAACCAGGGAACGGGCAATGTCCGAACCTGTTCCTGCAGAGCGCCGGACAGCAAGTACTCGACGAAACTGTGCGTCCGCACCGCGGTGACTGCCGACCAGGGGATCTTGATGCCGTCGATCGAGACCGACTGCGAGTCGATGGCAAGCCCGCCGTACCGGTCTAGCCTCCCGACGATGCCGCGCAATGCCGTTGGGGTGGCAAGCGTGATCGGCGATCACGACGCCGACTCCGAGCGACCATCGTCGGCTCACCGGGCCGGTTCCGGCCGCAGCTGATTGATCCGGATCTGCAGCCGGTCAGCTTCGGCTGCGGTGTTGCCAGTCTGGTCCCCGTCACTGGAGGCTTCCGCGGTGCGTTGGGACAGGTTCTGGGCTTTCGTGGCCACGGAGCGACCCAACTTGTCGAAGTCAGGCAACGCTTTCGCCTCCGTCCGCACGGTCAGCGCCGGCCGTCAGCCTCGAACCAGCGTGGGTAGTGCTCACCCGACAAATCGTCTGAGCGGAGTCGACAGCGAAGGCGGCAGGCCGTGCCCAGATTCTCAGCACGGCAGGATGTACTTCGGGTCGGTAGTGAGATCCAGCCATTTGCCGTACGCACCGCCTCCTGCGGCCCGGACGGCGGCACACACCTCGGCATTCGTGTGCCCCGCAGGCCGATAGACGGCGTAAATCGCTGTACCGCTGTCAGATACCTGCCTCAACGAGGGGCATGAGTGATCTGTGCGCAGGTATGACGCGCCCGGGAAGGCGTTGAGGAACTGTTGGATCTCGGTGGCGTACTTGCCCGGAACAACGGCGTTACCGAGCACGACGATCCCCGTCCCGTCGCACGTCGGCTGAGTGATCGGCACGCTGACGTTGAGGGCGACGTCTGCGGCCGAGGCTGAGCTTGTCCGCGGAACCGGTGATTGCGTGGAGCCGCTGTCGGCAGTTGCACCGTCTGGTTCCGTATCGACGGTGACAGTCGCTGTCGAAGCCGATGTTTCGGCTGCCCGCTCGGCCGAGGTCTGCATCATCGCGAAGGTGCCGACTGCCACCGCCGCGATCGCGAGTACCGCGGCGGCCCCAATGATCCACGCCGGCGGGATTCTACGCGTCGTCGTCACGCGTCCTGCGGCCTTGCTGGCGGTCGGTGGAATCGGGCCCGCAGCTGCGATCTGCGGGTAGCCGAGAGGTCCTCCGGCCGGAGGAACGCCGGCTGCGGCCTGGTCGCGAGTCGGTACGACGCGCGAGGAGGAAAACATGGGCTGATTCGGGTCAGTCATCGAGGACTCTCCTTTTAACTAACAGTTCACGAAGCCATGACAGATCCGTCGGGAGTTGAGAGGCTCGATGCATGCTCGGCCCCGGCGCGGCCCATGTCTCGGAGTCCGGACACCCTGCTCACTCCGTGACGCACAGTCGGCATGGCCGTTAGCCGGCGAATCGCCGCGAGGAGTGCCTTGTGAACCTGCCGCCACACAACCGCCAAATCGGAGCCCTTCAGTACCCCGATGGCAAGGACCGGGACCCGCCGGTCCTGCCCAACACAGGAACCCGGTGATCCCGGCGTCTGCGAACTCACTCGACGCTTCGACGGGCAAGCCGCTCGAACCGGAGAATTGTTCGGCGAGTTCACGCGAGAACCATCCCGGGGTCGCGCAACATCGGTTGTTGATCGTCAGCCACGGATCGACCCCTGCGTGTTGAGGGCAGCGCCGTGGCTCCGATCGTCGGTGTGATCACTTGGTCGCCCGACCGCCTGCATTGTCGTTGCGACGTGTCGCCAGCTGATTTGCAGCGTCCCATCGGTCGTTGTCGCTGTCGGCGCGGTCGACGGCGGCCGCTTGCTGCACCTGGTGCGTTCCGATATCGCCGGTCACGTCGGTTGCCGGGGTTGTCGGCAGATCGGCATTCCACCCGTTGACGAAGGTTCCCATTAACGTGGCTATGAGATCGGCGCGAATTCCGCCGACCGGGTGGGCACTGCGCGTATGGGCGAGGTGATCGGCGAACGACTCGCCGTGGACGGCGACCTGCGCTACGCCGGCGGCCGCGGCTTCGGCACTCTTGGCGGCGGTCTGCAGCTGAGCGACCAACGGCCCGACCTGCAGCCCACTGCGCCCTTGCGCGTGCGCGGCCTCTACGAGCCTGGCGCTGGCCTGAGCGGCTTGCGCTACCTCGCGCCCGGCGTGTGCTGCGTGAGAGGCCAACGCGCGCAGCGCGTCAGCGAGGGTCTCGATGTCCGACGCCATCGCTCACCGTCGCCCGTGTGCCGCCGCGGCGTGTTGTTCACGTGCTTTTAGCGCACGGGAGGTGGCCTGATGCGCTAGCTTCTCTGCAGTCTCCGCGGCTTCCTGCAGCGCCCGCGACGCCGACGTCAACTCCCGCAGTGCACGCTCCAGGGACCCGATCATCTTCTTGTCGGCGCCGATGGCGGTACCGCCGATCGCCGACGACACACCGCCGGCCACCGGTTCTACCCTGCCGGCATGGGTGGTTATCACTGCGGCCTGGCGTCGCGCCTCCCGGGCGATCTCTCGCAACTCCCGTGCTGACCGCTCCAGCGCCACCGGGTCGTCGGCGCCCGGTCGGGTCACAGCGATCGCCCGTAGTTCGACGCGATCTTCGCGGCGTTCTCCAACGCGCGGACGGCCGCGTCGACCTGTTTGGCAGCGGCATTCAGCGACTGCAGCACCTCTTGGTCCTTGCGTTGCGAACTGCCCCCGATCGCCTGCTGAACCTGGCCCTGGTGGGAGGAGAACTTCGCCTTGAACTGACCGAGGTTGCCCCCGGTCTGCTTGGCAGAGCTAGCGATTTGTTCCAGGGTGCCTTTCAACTTCTGCAATTCCGACATGGGTCTCCTCGTGCGGCAGTGGTGGTCAGATGGCGGTCATGATGCGGCGCGTGGGTCGGCTGTTCTCCGTGGCGTAGTCGTGTCGGGACCGACCGGCCGGGACGGCACGTTCCAGACCCCACGCGCGGATCGCGGCCACTTCCTCGGGGTTCGTCTGACTGAACGGCACGAGGTTACGGAACTGATCCTTGATTACCTCGTCGGGGATGGCCCCCGCTTCGACGCCTTCCAGGAGCCGGTAGGAAGCGACTTCGTGGATCACCGAGGCGATATCCGCCCCGGCGAACCCCTCCGACAGCGCCACTAGTTCCTCGATCATGTAGGGCGAAGCGTCCGACTGCAGATAGGTCTGGAAGTACAGCCGGATGATCTCCGCGCGGTCCTCGGCATCGGGCAGGTCCACAAAGAACAGTTCGTCGAACCGGCCCTTGCGCAACAACTCCGGAGGCAGCGATGTCACGTCGTTGGCTGTCGCCACGATGAACACCTTGGAACGGGATTCCTGCAACCAGTAGAGGAACTGGCCGATCAGCCGCCGGGTGATACCGGTCGAATCACCACTGGATCCACCGCCGGCGAGCGCCTTCTCGATCTCATCGATCCACAGCACGCAGGGCGCCACCCGCGACGCCATCTCGAGAGCTTCGCGCAACCGCCCCTCGGATTGGCCAACGTACATTCCGAGCACTCCGGCCATATCGAGCCGATAGAGCGGAAACTCCCATTCGGCCGCTATCGCCTTGGCCGACAGCGACTTACCGCACCCGGGGACACCAACCAGCAGCACCCCCCGTGGCGGCCTCAGCGCGGAGTGGCTCAGATCCATCCGGATCAGCCGCCCCCGCTGACGCAACCAGGTGCGCAGCGAGGTCAATCCTCCCACCTGACGGTCGGCAGGCTTGATGTCGACCCGCTCGATCCCGCTGATGGACCCGAACATCCGGTCTTTATGCATCGACAGTTCTGCGATGTCGGCGGTCTGCAGACTTCCCTTGGCCAGCAACGTACTAACCGCATTGAGCGCCTGCGATTCGGTCAGGCCCACCAGTGTCTCCGAGGCTCGACGGACGTCGTCGTGGGTCCATTCGATCTGCATGCTGCCCCGATAGTTGTCCACGAGATCGCTGACGACGTATAACAACTCGTCGAGATTGGGCAGGTCCAGCTCGACCGACATGCCCAGTCGCATCAAACTGCTGGCAACCGGTTCGGACGTCACTAGGACGATCGAGCCGGAGCGGCCCTCGGCGAGGTCGGACACCTCCGCCAGATACCGGGTGGTGCCGCTGTCGTCGCCGATGTCCTCGACATCAACCAAAACGAAATTGACGTAGTCACGAGACCTGAATGTGGACGCCGCGTAGTCAAGCGCTCCCCCCAAGGACCGGTCATCGACTATCTGCTTCTGGGTAAGCAGCTCGGTCAGTCCACCGGTCCGGGTGAAGCCGTAGAACGACATTCCCTTCATGCCTGCGGCAACCTGGCGGACCACTTCCAGTGCTCGTCGGGCCTCGGTGCTGCGGAGGATGATGAGGGGGATGCGCGCGTTGAGGTAGCGGCGCAACTCCTTGACGGTGTCGTCTTGGCTCGGCATCAACGACCTTTCGCTGCTCGTTTGAGGGAATCGGGCACTTGATCAATCGCCGATGACGATCGCGCGATGTTTGCGGCGTGCCGGGGTTGCCGGTGGCGCATCGGTTGCTCGCGACTGTGGGGCCACAGGGATCGGCGGCTCGGGGAGACTCGGTGTGTCGATACGACCGTCGATCAGCGCCTGCAGAGGAAATCCCGGCTCAAGGATCGCGGTCAGCCGGTTGCTGCGGAGCAGACCCAGGATACGATTTGTCTGCAAGGGATCGAATCGATGCCCGGTCTGCTTGGTCACGGCAGTCTCCAGGTCTGTCTGCAGGGTGCGAACGTCTCGGGCGACTCCGGCGGTGAACTCGGTGCGGACCGTCTCGGGCAGTCCCGGATGGCCGGCCAACTGGAGTCGGCGAGCAAGCATTACGCGTGTCGCAATGAGTGCCCGCACGCGCCCGTGGTCATCCTTGGCAGCGCCCCAGTCCCTGGCGAACGTCTCCGACCAGCGGTCCATCACCCGCTGTTGCGCCGCGCGGATGTGCTCGAACAGCCGCTCATAGGCGGCGGGCGGCAGCGAGTCAACACGTAATGCCGGCAACGCGGTCAGGTCGTGCCGCGGATCGTCACGCCAAGCGCGAACTGCGGTCACCCACGTTTCGTAGGCGCTGGCGCTCACCGTCACAACCCGTTCGGCTGCCTACGGGGTGTCACGCGGATCTCGCCTGGCGGCAGCGGATCCCAGGAAGGAAGGTTGCCCGCGATCTTGCGATTGCGGGACAGTTCCGGTTGCTTGGGCAGGCTGCGGCCCAGGCCGATATCGCGGGAGACGAGGGTGCCCTCCTCTGGCTGCGGCGCGATGAACACGGCGGGGCGCGCGCGCCGCAGCACGATGGGCGGCGGTGCGGTTCCGCGGGCGTGCGCTGCGGCGCTCGCTATGCGTTCCGTCGGTGGCGCCGCAGCGGCGGCGAATGCCTCTGTCGGGTAGTCGGTCGAGGGCTCTCGCATAATGCGGGGCGGCGGCGCCGAGTGGTGGAAGTTGTGATCAGTCACGACACACGCTCCTGGGTGTGGTTCTGTACGAAGATCGGCCAGGTGTCGATGATCTTGACGAGATCGGCCTCCTTCGCATCTTCTTCGGAGTAGGCAACCTTGGCGTCCACGAACTCGGCAACAGCCGACCGGTAGATATCGACGGAGAACTCCAGTGCCGCTTGGGCCATGCGTTGCGCCTGCTCGTACTTCTGGTCGCAGCTGGTCTTCTTGCGCCACACCCAGAACCCGGCACCGCCAACGGCTGCCAGAAACACGAACACACCGAACGCTGGGTTACCGCCGCTGATTATCATGATCATGAAAATCAATCCGACCAGCGCGATGCCGCCGGCGATGATGTAGTTGTGCTCCTTGAACCGCACACTCTCGAGGTAATTAGCCACGGTGGCCTTCCACGTCTCAGCCAGCGATGCCTCGGCCTGGCCCTGCGGGACCGCGGTGTTGGTCGTCCAGCCTGTGAAATTCAAGGTCATTGCATACTCGGAGTGGTTGTTGGGCAATGTGATGTCAACGCTGTCCAGATAGCGTGAACGGTAGTCGGCCGAGTACCGGTGCACAGCGCCTCGAAAGTCGCTGCGGCTGTTGCCGATCGCGATCTTCTGCGCAGACACCGACACGCCGTAGATCTCTCGGCGGATCGCGGTCTGCGTCTGCAGCGACACCGCGTCGAGGGTCTCCTCATGAGCGACGTTGATGGCGTCTGCCTCACCGCGGGCCCGGTCGACGTCGCCACCGCTGTCGATGACCGCGCGGTGGTAGACCACCTCCCTGCGGTAGGGAAGCTCCTCGGCGTCGAACTCCGTGACGAGGACTTCCAGGATGTCGTCGAGCCGATCCTGGATCGAAAATCCCAGCAGCGTGGGCTCTTCCCGGATTGCCAGATACTTCGCCGCAGTGAAACCATGCGTCGATGCCCGCTGCAGCAGGTCCTTGAGTTGCGACCACTGCGGGCTGACCCGGGCCAGGTGCGGGAACTGTGCGTCGTTGACGGCGGCGCGGTGAATGTTCAGATCCCCGGTCCACGCCGCCACTTGCGCCTCGACCACAGAACGGTCATCGCGTAGCATCGCGTTCCATTTGCCGAGTTGGTCGCTAATGAGCGCTCGTCCGGCGGGTCCGAAGGCCTCCTGTGACGCGGCCTCCAGGATCACCACGAACTCCCTGGTCAGAGCCCGCGGGTCGAGTGCCTGCAGATAGTGGCGCAGCCATCGCGACGCACTTTCCATCCGGCCTTGCCGACGTAACACCAGGGCGAAGAACAGGCTGGTCTTGCGGGGATCACGCTCGAACGCCGCCTCGATGGACTTCGTCGCGAGATCCTCGTTGTCGCGCGACCAGGCCGCCAGGCCGACCAACGCCGGCGCCAGCCAGTACTTCGGCGACTGGATCATCAACTCTTCGGAGACCTGCTGTACGGTCTTGTTGCTGACGTTGCCAATGTCGAACGCCTGCAGCATGCCGATCGATGTCCGCCGGACCACCTTGTAGTGACCGTAGTCGCGTTCCAGGGCCGCCTCGATATTGCCGAGGACCGTTTCCGAGCGTTGCACGTTCGCGGTGCGCTCGGCCTGCAACACGAACGACTGGAATTCGTCGCGCAGCGCCAGCAGTTCACTTCTCGTCGTCTGCAGATCGTTGGCGACGCGGCCGACGTTGCCATCCACCGACTGGACCCGGTTCTCGATCTGGTTGAGCTTGGCCATTGTGACGGCTAACTCGCTGGCCACCGCCGCCCTGATCTGGCCAATGCTGGGACCGTCAGTCATCTTTCATGTCCTCCATTTGTGGGCGGTCACTGCGTAGCTTCACAGCGACACCGCGGTGCCGTCTGGCAGGATCGGCACGATCTGCCCATCTGAGTAGATCTCGATGAACGCATAGGAACCGCTGCGCGCGAGCCCGCGGGCCTTCGAGTACGGATAGCCGGGGTCGTCAGTCGGCGCGTAATGCTCCAGGATGGAACCCAGCAGGTCGAGCTTGTGGTCGATATACGGCGGTCCCAGATAGCACTTCGCGAACATGCCAAGCAGCATGCCGCCGTAGCGCAGGTCGTATTCGCCACGGATCCACTGCATGACAGAGGCTTGTGCGACCTGGTCGACCTGCACGTCCACCCGAAACAAGGTCTGCAGCAGCTCCTGGCTGCGGGGTTGCGTCCGCGCGGCCAATACTGACCGATGGGGCTGTGGTACAGCGTTGCGCCGCTGCACCATCGACCGTGAGTCCAGGTTGCTCTTCGGCGTCGTCTTCCCCCGTTGAAGGCGGCGATTTAGGCTCATGGACGCTCCTAGATCGCCGTCAGGATGACGATGAGGACGAGGACGGCGATCACCACGCCGGCGACGGCGAGCAGTAGTTTCGGATCGACTGTTTTGCGCACCGATGCGGCGACCGTCGCCGGTGCAGGAGTCGGCGCTGGCGCGGGTGCCGGTGGTGGCATGGTCGTCGGTGACGTCACGCGTCGCTCACGGTGGCGCAGCACCCACTGCCAGGCTTGGTCGGTCTGGTCGAGGTCGGAGCGTAGCGTGTCCAATGCCGCCGGCAGCGTCTGCGGCGCCAGCAGATCGGAGACGGGTTCGGTAGCCGGCGGTGCGCCGACGTCGCGGCCAAGTTCGTCGAGGCGACGCGTGAGCCGGGAGCTGTTGTCGCGCAAACCTACCCACCGCCGGGCCACGTCGCGGCGGCTGCGGTCGAGCGCCTCCACCTCGGCGCGGCACCGCCGCTTGGCCTCGTCGAGTTCAGCCGCCTGCACACCAGGTAAGCCGGCAACAGTCTCCAGCGCGCTAAGATAGGCCTGGTAGGCCGGATCGTGTCTCACCACGTACCTCCGGATTCTGGCCCGAACGGGACGACCACCCGGATACCGTCGTCGGACGCCCGGTCGAACACCTGGACCCTCGGATAGCCTTCCGCTGGCTGTGCGTGCGGTCCCGCGATCTGGCGCAGGTCGTCAAGTCCCGCTTTCAGGAATAGGTATCGCGAAACCCCTCCGTGGTCGAACGATAGGTCCCGCGACAAGGCCCGCAGGTTGGGCCACCATCCGATGACATGCACGCCTGCTGCACTACCCTGCATGGTGAGATCGCGAAGCGCGGATGCGCCTGAAATCGTTGGGCCGTACTCGTTCTCAGGATCGAGCGGCATCTCGTCGGCCATCGTCGCAATGCGCTGCGGATGGATTACGAGCACCAACGTGAGTTGACCACCTTCGCGGAGACCGATGGTCATCTCCCGCATCAGAAATCGAGGTACCTGCGTGCCATGCACTACGCGTACCTCGATGTCGCGCGCCCGTACGCGGTCGAGCGCATCGCCCAGCAGGGGATCACTGCCGGCGAGGACGTTGCGCCCGTCGAGCAGGATCACTTGCGCTCCCGGGCCCCAGCTTACGGTCACCGTCTCCACGCAGGCGCGCAGCACGGCCGCCGCCTCGGCGTCGCCGGTGCCGACCAGTGCCACCGCCTGGTCGACATCGTTAGCGAACGGCAGTTGGACTAATTCGTCGGTGACCGCAATGGGGCGACCAATGCTGGCGGTTGGCACCTGCGTATTGGGGAGCTCGCTGGGCCATTGCGCGAAGTCGTTCCCCAGGAAAACCCACGGCGCTCGAGGCGCGGGAACCCTCTGCCACAATGCCTTCTGTAGTTCAGAGATCCAGCCGGGGTCCGCGTAACCGGCGATGGCGATCTCATTGGACGAGGTCATCCCGTAGTTCCTGTTGACGACGATCTCGCCGCGGTAGGTGAGTTCGGATGCAGCGGTATTGCCGCGGGACAGAATCGCCTGCGACTCGTCGGCGGTGTTCTTCAACGACACTCGCAGCGGGAACTGCGCGAAGATCGAGTCGCCTTTCACCTGCAGGCCCGAGATCCCGGACAGGGTCTGCGAGGACAGCAAGATGTGGACGCCGAAGGCGCGTCCCTGTCGCGCCAGTCGCTCAAAGAGCAGCACGGCGGACGCTGTCACGTCGTCGTTGCCGTCAAAAAGGACCTGAAACTCGTCGATGATCAACAACATTCGGGTCATCGGCGCACCAGTGTTGCGGCGGTATTCACCGAATCCGTTGCAGCGGGCAGCGTTGAACAACTGGGCGCGGCGTTCCATCTCCTCCTGCACGAACTCGAGGACGGCCACGCCGAACGACTTACTACTCTCCAAGCTCAGTACCCGCGCGTGCGGCAGCCAGTTCGCGCCGTCGGCATCTTTGTCGAATCGCTTGAATTCGAGCCCCTGCTTGAAGTCCAACAGCAGCATTTCCAGCTCGTCGGGGCTGTACCGGGCGGCCAGCGAGTAGATGATGGTGAGCAGCAGGTTCGACTTGCCTTGGCCGACCGCGCCGCCGATCAACAGATTCGGGTGTGGCGGATTCTCAGACCGCAGCGTCAGCGAGACCGATTCCCGACCGCGAAGGCCGATGACCGCCTCGATGCCGTCGACCACGGCGTCCCGCCACGGGTCGGTGCCCAGCCCGGCAAGCAGCTGCGCCAGGGGAACTGTTGGACCGGTGTCGGCGCTGACCTCACGGGCTGCCCGCGACATGAACTGCTTGACTACCTCGCGGGACGGCGGCGAATCCGCGGACACCGTCACCCCCTGAGGCAGCAACGGTGTGCGCCACCGCCCGTCGGCGGTCTCGAACGGCGTCAGGTGCCGAAGCAACTCCTCCGGCAGCACGTCGCGCAGAGGCATTGTCCCGCCATTGACCTGCACCAGCAGCGAAACCCCGCGCGGTGGGCCGGATTCGGCAAGCCGAACCAGCGCCGATTGACATGCATCGTCGATCCCCAACGGGTAGGCCAGTACTACGAGCAAGGTGTAGGGATGTGTCGGTCTTCCCTCGTCGAGCCACAACTCGCCCAGCGTTCGCAGATGGCGTGCGCTGATCTGTTCTGCGGCCCTCGACGCCAGCGCCGTCACCTCCGTCAGAACGTCGCGGAGATCCTCGGTCGTGTGCGCGGGCGGCGGGTAGCTGGGCGGGTGGGCATCCCGGAGTTCGGAGAACCATCCGAGCGCACCCTCGACGCGGGGATCGAATAGCCTGATCCTCAGGAACCGCAGTGGGATCTGTGCCGTGGTCCGCAGGACCAACTGGCGCACGAGGTCGAGTGAGGTGTCCTCGTCGCCACGTAGCGACCATCCGGCGCGATCGAGGAACGGCCCCAGCGCGGGGGCGCCTGTCTCGGTGGTGCCGAAGCGGAGGTGGGTGGCCGGACGGGCCGGTACAGCAGGCAGCATGTCGGTCCACGCCATGCTCGCCGCGCCAGGTGCGACGATTGCAGCCGCCCGTGCGACGGCGTCCGCTGCTGCGGCCGCTCGCCTCTGGTGCGCTGTGCGTAGCGCAGCCAGGTCGGCGTGCTGGCGGTCGACCACTTCACGCTGCCGCTGCGCAATGTCGGCTTCATGCTGTCGCTGCTCCTGATCACCATGCACCGCAATGCTTTCGGCGATCCGCCGGCTTTCTCGACGCAGCCGCGTGACCCGGTCACGCACATCGGCTTCGAGGGCCGACGCCGTTTCGGCTTCGTCGGACGGTCCGCAGCGCGGATCGAAGAACATGGCAGGTGGATCGGCGTTCGGCGGCGCCTCCAACGACCGCCGAACGGGCACAGCCGGCTGACCGTCGACGTATATGCGGCGACGACCGCCGCCGGCGTCGATTGCCATCACGATCCCCCCAGATCCCGTCGAAATTATCCGACATCCTTCATCCCGCCCCGTTCCGCCCACGCCTTCGGGACTTTGTCACGAACCTTCGCGCTGTTTGCGGCTGAGCGGAAGCCCTAAAATAACGTTGTTCGGTGTTTGCTGCAACCGTTTGTGCGTCGAATGCGCTGGAAGTTCACGCCCGGGGCGGCAGCGCACCGATTTCACCCACCAGCTGAGTTGGCGGGCCACCCAAGACACCGTTGCCTGATCGGAGCCCAACTCGGCGCGCAACGCCCGCACGATGCGCATTGTGGCCGCCTTCTCGCACGGGTGGGAGCGCTTGATGCCCAGCGCGGTGTCAACCCCAGAACGAGCGTGTTTCGATGTGGCTGAGGGATCGGGCCGGACTTATATTCGCTCTATGGTGGGCGAGTTCGACAGACCGCTGTTGGTGACTGCCGGCTGGGGTTATGGTCGCCGTCGAAGTACTCGGTTTTTCGTGACCTCGGTCGCCGTCGTCGTCGGCGGGTATGGGGATGTGTCGGGATTGTGCCGGTGGGCCAAGCCGGATGCGGGACCGACTGTTGCGGCCGGTAAATCCGAGGGTCGCGCGTGGCGCGCAGCAATACCACCGCCGGTCCCGGAGGGGATGGAGCATGCGGATGGCGAGAGGCCTGTCGTGACGGGTCGCGATACTTCGCTGTCGCGTTTGTCAGGCAGCAACACCGGTCGGAGCGTTCTGGGTTGGCGCATACCGGCTGTGCCGGCAGTCCTTTCGAGATGCTGGGTTTGCTGGCGGTGGGGTGGTGGGCGGTCACGTTGTCACACAGTTGTCACAAGTGGCGTGAAACACCCTGGGACGCAGGGGGACACGGTGAGACGGTTTGTGCTGGTCGGTGGGACGGGAGGGACGGTCTGGTACGCGTGAAGAGGGTTTCTCGCTGACTGGGGGTCAAGTGGTCGCAG
>JAFDWN010000054.1 GCA_018268465.1 Actinomycetota bacterium | reverse complement strand
CACCGACCACCTCGGCTGGATCAACGACATCCAGCAGAACGTGAAAGTCCCCCAGGTCGACAACACCGTGCGCCACAGCGGCCGCTGACACCCGAGCACCACAACGGGCACCCCGAGCAGGGGTGCCCGTTGTCATGTCGCTGGCCGTGCACCGCCCGCGCGAAAGGGTAACCGTCAGCGGGCCAGCCCCAGCAGCATCAGCGCGCCGGCGGCGCCCCCAGTCGCGGTCCGGACGTGATTCCAGGCGATCCACGACGAGAGGTACTGCTGCCACTGCCGGGCGGTCTCGGCGGGTGTGAGTGCGGCCGGGTCGACGGCGTCGAGGCGGTTGTTGAGCGGGACGTTGAAGGCCACCGTCACGATGAGTCCGAGAAGTCCGGCGACGGCCCCGGCGAGCAGTAGCCCGCTGCCGGGTTGTCCCCACCGGATCACCGCGACGACACCGACGGCCAGCGCGAGCACGGCCGAACCGAGGAAGACGGTGAGAAACGGGCCGTTGGCCTGGGCCTCGGCGTTGATGCCGCGCATCGCGGTGATCGCGTCTGCGGGGCCGGTGCGGTCCAGGCCGCGCATGACGAACGACGAGAAACCGAAGAAGAGTCCTCCGACGGCGGCGCTTCCGATCGCGGCGGCCGCGGTGAGGATGACGACGGGGCTGGTGCTCATACCGGGCAGTCAACTCCGGACTACCGAGACGATCCATCGTTGAAGCTCCCCAAGACATACGTCATCGTCTAGCATCGCGGCGTGGACGCGGTGGTGGGACTGCTCGACGGAGTGCGGGCCCGTGGCGCGTTCGTGCTGCGGATGGCGATGGATCCGCCGTGGTCGATGAGCATCCGCGACGAGGCGCCCCTGACGGTGATCTGCCAGACCGGCGGTCGCGCGGTGATCGTCGGCGACGAGACGGCCCCCGTCTGGCTCGGCCCCGGCGACGTGGCGCTGACCCGTGGCACCGAGCATTATCTCTTCGCCGACGCGCCGGACACCGTCCCCTCGGTGGTCATCCACCCGGGCCAGCGCTGCACCACCACGGCGGGTGAGGACCTGCGATTCGAGATGTCACTGGGCGTACGCACCTGGGGTAACAGCCCCGACGGTGCGAGCCGGTCGGTGATCTGCGCCTATGAGGGCCGCAGCGAGGTGAGCTCCCGGTTGCTCGAGGCGTTGCCGTCGGTGCTGGTCGTGCGGGCCGGCGAGTGGGATACGCCGCTGGTCGACCTGCTCGCGTTGGAGGCGGGGTGCGACGGACCCGGGCAGGAGACGTATCTGGATCGGCTGCTCGATGTGTTGCTGATCGCGGTGCTGCGCACCTGGTTCGACCGGGAGGGCCATGCGCCCACGTGGTGGTACGCCGAGCGGGATCCGGTGGTCGGCCCCGCGTTGAAACTCATCTACAACTACCCCGAACGCCCCTGGACGGTCGCGAATCTGGCTGCGGCCGTGGGCTGTTCGCGAGCGTTGTTCGCGCGGCGGTTCGCCGAGCGGGTGGGTGAGCCGCCGATCGCGTTCCTGACGGGCTGGCGGCTAGCGCTGGCCGCCGATCTGCTGCGGTCCACCCGGGCGACCGTCGCCGCGGTGGCCGCACAGGTCGGCTACGCAACCCCGTTCGCGTTGAGCAGCGCGTTCAAACGCGCCTACGGGGTGAGTCCCAACGCCCACCGCGCGGCGGCGGGTCACTCCGGCGTCGCGGCGGGTTGACGGGGCGGCGGTTCGCCGTGGGGCCGGCGGCGCGACGCCAGCGCGGCGGCGACCGACGTGGTGGCGATGGTGACCAGCGCGCCGAGCATGATCGCCGAGGCCTCGCCATGGACGAGCAGACCCCGTTCGGTGCCCAGTGTCACGGCCGCCACCGGAACCCCGAGTTGTGCCGCGGACATCACCGCGAAGCCCAGGGGCTGTCCGGTCAGCCTGCCCGCCGCGTGGGCCAGCACCGCGCCGAGGCCCAGGGCCAGGCCCAGCAGCAGGTATCCGGGCCGCTCACCGAGATCGCGCACCTGTAGCGATGCACCGAGCCAGATGAAGAACAACGGCCCGAAGAATCCTTCGGTGATGCCGAACAGTTGCCGGGCCAGCCGGCGGGGTTCTCCCACCGCCGACACCGCCAATCCCAGCGCGAAACCGGCCAGCATGATCGACACGTGGGTGCTGACGGCCAGCGCCGCCAGGCCGAAGAGCAGGATCAGGCTGATCCGCAGTTCGAGCGCGAGCTTGTGGTGTTCGGAGTAGTGATGTGCGCGTTTCGTGACGCCGCGCCGGTCGGCGGTTCTGAGCAGCAGGTAGACGACCACGGCGCCACCGGCCACCGCGAGCCCCCCGAGGGCGGCGCGTCCGGCCTCGGAGATGTCGATGACCAGGGGCAGCAGCACGATGCAGGCCGTGTCGGCGATGGCGATCTGTGCGGTGACCGACAGCACCGGCGGGCCCTGCAGCCGCATCGAGTCGATGACCGGCAGCGCCAGCGCCGCCGACGAGGATGCCATCACCACCGCGTACAGCGCGGCGTGGCCTGTTCCGACGAGTCGCGCCAACGCCACTGCGAGGGTGGCGGCGACCGCACCCACGATGACCGCGCGCAGCAGCGCACCTCCGAACACCCCGCGCAGGCTCGCATCCCGGACCGGGACGTGGGTCCCGACAACGAACATCATCAACGCGAAGCCGATGTCGGCGAGCAGCGACAGTGTCGGATCGGTGGGGTTCACGATGCCGAAACCCGAACTGCCGATGATGATCCCGGCGAGCAGTTCACCGATGACGACCGGGATCCGGAACGTCCGCAGCGACGCCAGCAGCGGTCCGGTCAGCCCGACGGCGCAGAGCAGGGCCAGTGTCTGGAAGCCGATGCCGCTCATGGCCATCCGCACGCCGAAATCATGGCTGGTGACGTTACTCAGGCGCGGGGTTCCCGGCGGGGCAACGCCACCAGCGGCGCGCGTCTAGGCGCTGATCCAGTTGCCGTGGAAGCCGTAGGGCACCCGGCGCGGTAGCGAGATCCGGGCCACCGGCGTGCCCGCGAAGTCGGCGGCGTCGAGGATCACCAGATCGCTGCCGTCACGCGCCGGGTCGTAGACGTAGCCGATGTACCAGCCGCTGCTCTCGTCGGGGGCGCCGGACGGCGACGGCACGAACACCGCCTCACCCGGTCTGCCGGGTGCCGGTCCGGCTCCGAAGGTCTGTTCTTCGGCGCCGCCGTTGTTCAGGTCGTAGCGCACCAGCCGATCGTGCGCCACCGAGACGGCGTAACGCGCGGCCAGCCCGGTCAGCCGGTCGTCGATGCGGGGGAACTCGACCGGGCGTTCGTCGAGCTGCCGTGCGCGCACGGCGCCGGTCGCCAGCTCGATCGTCCAGCTCCACAGCGTGCCGTCGGTATCGAATCCGCCGCTATCCCTCCATAACTCGGGATAGCGGACGGCCTGCACGACGATCGCCGCCCCGGCGGCGGTGGTGGTGTCGAATGCGTTGGCCACGTGGAAGACGTAACACGGGTCGATCTCGAACCAGCGCACCTCGCCGAACGGATCGTCGCGGCGCATCACGCCGAACCGGGCGCCGTACTGCTCATCCCACCGGTAGGGCATATCGGCTTCACCCTTGAGCGCGATGTCGAGGTTGAACACGACGGGCAGGTCCATGAACACGACATGCTCTGCGGTCAAGGCGAAGTCGTGCATCATGGTCAGAGCCTTGACCTGAAGGGGCCGGTTGACCGTCAATTCACCGTTCGCATCGGCGCGGTGGTAGGTGACGTGCGGCGCGAAGATGTTGCCGTAGCCGAAGAAGTGCAGCTCCCCGGTGTTCGGGCAGATTTTCGGATGCGCCGTCATGGAGTCCACGAGTTTGCCGTTGAAGTCGTAGGCTCCGACCGTCTCCAGGTCGTTGGTGATTTCGTAGGGTAGCGACGACTCCACCAGCGCAAGGGTTTTGCCCGCGTGGTTGACGACGTGGGTGTTGGCGATGCTGGCCCGCAGGTTGCGGGTGCCGTCGGCGTTGTAGAGCGGAAAGCTCTCGGTGAAGCTGTCGGTGCGGACCCACCGGTTGCGGTACCACGCGGCGCGACCCCCTTCCAGGCGCACCCCGTGGATCATGCCGTCGCCGGTGAACCAGTGCCCGGTGGCCTGACGCGGGTTGGGGCCGTTGCGCAGGTACCAACCGTCGAGTTCGGGTGGAATGGCGCCCTCGACGGGCAGGTCGAACTCGGTCAGCTCGTCGGGCACGGGCGCGTAGTTGGCCTTCTGGAAGAAGTGGCCTGTGCCGAATAGCGCGGACGTGTCGGTGTCGGTCATGGACTGCTCCTCACGCAGGTACCGGGCGGGTTCCTCCACCATTACATTCCACTATTGACATGTCAAGAGTGGAGTATGTTCGGGTGGAGGCCGAGGGCGAACCGTAGGACGATCAGCGGATGCCAGCGCGCCAGCACTCCGCCATGATGTTCAGGCTGGCCGTGCGCCACACCGGCACCTCCCAGCAGACGATCGTCGACGAACTGCGGCGGGTCATCCTCGACGGTGCGGTCCCGCCCGGCACCCCGATACCGGTGGGCGACCTCGCCGAACTGTTCGGCGTCAGCCACATCCCGGTGCGCGAGAGCCTCAAGACGCTGACCGGCGAGGGCCTCGTCCAGCACCGGCGCAATGCCGGCTACGCCGTCGCGCGACTGACCGCCAGTGAGCTCGCCGAGATGTACATCGTGCGCGAAACACTGGAATCCGCGGCCCTGGCCGCCGCGGTGGCCAGCGCCACCGACGACGACCGCGAGCACGTCGCCCGGGTGCACGCCCGGCTCGAACGCGCGGTCCGCGAGGATGATCCGCAGACCTACCACCGCCAGAGCCGGCACTTCCACCTCGGGATGGCCCGCCCGTCGCGGATGCACCGACTCGTGCATATGCTCGAATCCGCTTGGAACATCACCGAGCCCGTACAACTCATGGTTCACGTCGCCAGCTCCGACCGCGCCCTGCTGCACGCCGACCACGAACGGATGCTCGAGGCGTTTCTGGCTCGCGACGCCGATAAGCTGTTGTCCGTCAGCGCTGCTCACCACAGCCGCCTCAACGCCGTGGTCTGCAGGTTGCCATCGGATACGGGCCTGGTGATCGACGACACCGGCCGTCACGACATCTCGTAGCGAAAATATACTTTCAGGGCAACGGTCCGGAAATATCGCGTGGCTAGTTTCCTTCCATCACGGAATCCCGTGCATGAAGACAGGAACACTGCCCATGACCGATACCGCAAGAGATCTGCCACCGGGCGCCAGAGCCGGCGCCGACGACATCGTCGAAGCCGCCGGCCACCCCGTGGGCGGCGGGCTGATCAAACCCGACTACGACCTGCGCCTGACCAACGAGGATCTCGCGCCGCTGAAGAAGCAGAGCTGGACGTCCTACAACATCTTCGCGTTCTGGATGTCCGACGTGCACAGCGTCGGCGGTTACGTCACCGCCGGAAGCCTGTTCGCACTGGGCCTGGCGAGTTGGCAGGTGCTCATCGCCCTGCTCGTCGGCATCGTGATCGTCAACATCTTCTGCAACCTGGTCGCCAAGCCGAGCCAGCAGGCCGGGGTGCCCTACCCGGTGGTGTGCCGCAGCTCCTTCGGGGTGCTGGGCGCCAACATTCCCGCCATCATCCGCGGTCTCATCGCGGTCGCCTGGTACGGCATCCAGACCTATCTGGCCTCGGCGGCCCTGGATGTGGTGCTGCTGAAGCTCTTTCCCGGGCTTGCCCCGTACGCCGACGTCGACGTCTACGGCTTCGCCGGTCTGTCGCTGCTGGGCTGGGGCAGTTTCATGCTGCTGTGGGTGTTGCAGGCGTGCGTCTTCTGGCGGGGGATGGAATCCATCCGCAAGTTCATCGACTTCTGCGGCCCGGCCGTCTACGTGGTGATGTTCATCCTCTGCGGGTACCTGCTGTACCGCAGCGACTGGCAGGTCAGCCTGACCCTCGGCGGCGAGAAGAACGGCAACACCATCGCGATCATGCTCGGTGCGATCGCGCTCGTGGTGTCCTACTTCTCCGGCCCGATGCTGAACTTCGGCGACTTCTCCCGTTACGGAAAGTCTTTCGAGGCCGTCAAACGCGGCAACTTCCTCGGTCTGCCCGTTAACTTCCTGGTGTTCTCGCTGCTGGTGGTCGTCACGGCCGCAGCGACGGTGCCGGTGTTCGGCGAACTCATCACCGATCCGGTGGAGACCGTGGCCAGGATCGACAACACGATGGCAATCGTGTTGGGCGCGTTGACGTTCACCATCGCCACGATCGGCATCAATATCGTCGCCAACTTCATCAGTCCCGCGTTCGACTTCTCCAACGTGAGTCCGCAGCGCATCAGCTGGCGCGCCGGCGGCATGATCGCGGCCATCGGGTCGGTGCTCATCACGCCGTGGAACCTCTACAGCAACCCCGAGGTCATCCACTACACCCTGGAGACGCTGGGCGCGTTCATCGGTCCGCTGTTCGGTGTGCTGATCGCCGACTTCTACCTGATCCGCAAGCAGAAGATCGCCGTCGACGACCTGTTCACCATGTCGAAGACCGGGAACTACTGGTACAGCAAGGGTTACAACCCCGTCGCGGTCGTCTCGACGGTCACCGGGGCCGTCCTTGCCGTCATCCCGGTGCTGCTGGGCGGGTCGGTCACCGGCATGTACACCGCCGCGCAATACAGCTGGTTCATCGGTTGCGGGGTCGGTTTCGTTCTCTACTACACGCTGGCCACCCGCGGTGCCTGGCGGATGCAGCCGCTGCGCGAACCTGCGCTCAGCGCCGACTGAATGCGCCTGCGGATACGGCCCGACATTCCTCACCTGGAATGTCGGGCCGTACCCTTTTCGGGTGAGCCTGCGGATCGCGACCCTGGGGCTGCTCGCCGAAAAACCGGGTAGCGGCTACGACCTGCTCAAGCGGTTCGAGAAGTCGATGGCCAACGTCTGGCCCGCGACACAGAGCCAGCTCTACGGCGAATTGAACAAACTCGCCGACGCCGGTCTCATCGAGGTGTCGTCGGTCGGCGCCCGGGGGCGTAAGGAGTACGCCATCACCGGCGCCGGACGGGCCGAGCTACGGCGCTGGATCGTCGCCCCGCAGGACGACCCGCCGATCCGGCGCCCCGGTCTGCTGCGCGTCTTCCTGCTCGGGGAGGTCGGTGAACATACGGCGCGTGAGCTGGTCACGCAGGTTGCCGAGCACGCCGAGGCCGAGGTGGCACGCCTGGAGCACCTGCGCGATGCCGCGCAGTGGGGTGCGGACGAATCCGAGTTCTACAGCCGGGCCGCCCTCGAATACGGACTGCAGGCCAATGCGATGGAGGCGCGGTGGGCCCGGGCGCTGACGAAGGCGATCGAGGACCGCCACCGGAAATAAACGTTGCATCACGATAGTTTCCGATATATCGTCAACGTATCGGAAGCGCTTTCGGCGTTTCCCGTCGAGAAAAAGGACCACCTATGACCAACCCATTCACTCCCTCCCCCGGCGGTTTCGGCTTCGGCTTCGGCCCCGGCGGATTCCATCAGCAGCGCCGTCAAGCGCGCCGTGACTTCCGCGAACACCTCCGCGAACACGGCACCGCCCACGGCGGGCCCGCCTTCGGGCCCGGCCGGGGCTTTCCGCCCGGCTTCGAATTCGGATTCGATCCGCGCGGCGGATTCGGGTTCGGCCCCCGCGGCCGACGCGGCGGACCCGGGCACGGCCGCCGCGGCAGGCGCGGCGACGTGCGCGCCGCCATCCTCACCCTGCTCATCGAACGCCCCATGCACGGCTACGAGATGATCCAGGAGATCGGCGAACGCAGCCAGGGCCTGTGGCGGCCCAGCCCCGGTTCGGTGTACCCGACACTGCAGCTGCTGGTTGACGAGGGCCTCATCGCCGCATCCGAAAGTGACGGCAGCAAAAAGCTTTTCGCACTCACCGACGACGGCAGGACCGCGGCTGAGGCGGTCGCCACACCGCCGTGGGAACAGTTCGTCGACGACGTCGAACCCGGGCACGCCAGCCTGCGCGGCGCCGCGGGCCAGCTGATGGGAGCCGTCGCGCAGTCGGCCTACACCGCGACCGAAGAACAACAGCAGCGCATCATCGACATCGTCAACAACGCCCGCCGCGAGATCTACCAGATCCTCGGCGAATCCGACTGATCCTGCGCGGGCAGACGCAAAGCCACCCGGTACCGCGGCGTATCAGTGGCTTTCGCGTCTGCTCGCCGGCGGCCATGATGGTTGACGTGGCCAACGACATCATGGGGATCGACCGGATGCCGCGCGGCGGATTCGGCGCCTCCTGCCTGGACCGGCTCCTGCAGACGGACCGCCTGGAGTACCTCGACCGCGACGACGTCGCAGACGACGTCAAACGGCAGGTGATCGGCGCGCTCGACTGGACGGGCCGGGTCTTCGGAAACCACGAGAAGTTCGCGCAGGTCGCCCTGGACCTCGTCGCCGATATCCCCGATCCCGCCATCCTCGAACTCGGGGCGGGCCACGGCGCGGTGTCACGGATCCTGCTGGACAACCACCCCACCGCCACGGTCACCGTCACCGACGTGAACCCGGTGTCGGTGGCCGAGATGGCCGCCGGTGACCTGGGCCGCCATCCCCGGGCCGTGGTGCGCGGAATGGACGCCACCGCGATCGATGCCGCCGACCGCGCCTATGACCTGGTCCTGTTCGCCCTGTCGTTTCACCACCTTTCACCGCGGGCGGCGTCGCGGGTGTTCGCCGAAGGCACCCGGGCCGGCGCGAGGCTGCTGATCATCGACCTGCCGCGGCCTCCGTCCCCGCTGCATCTGATGCGGTTGGCGACGATGCTGCCGCTGGCGTTCCTGCCGTTCGGTCACGACGGATTCATCAGCTCACTGCGCTCCTACAGCCCGTCGGCCCTGCGGACCCTGGCCCGCCATGCCGACCGTGCCATCACCGTCGACCTGCGCGGCGGTCTGATGAGCCCGCAGATCGTCGTGGCGACCCGCGACGGCTAGACCGGCAGGCACCCGCGATCTTCGCCGCCCAGTGCACTGCCGCCTCGCGGGAAGGCAGCTCCAGCACCGCGTAACCGCCGTCGAGCTGCGCCGTCTGTGGGTAGGTGCCCTCGGTCACCGTGCCGTCCTCGTCCACCAGGGCCGGCGGAACGCTCTCGTCGATGCCGCCGCCGAACACCCAGACGCCGGCGTCCTTGCGACGACAAACGTCCGGCGCCGGCGGAGTTGTTGTGGTGTAAACGGTTCTACAACTACCAGGTTCACCGCTGACTCACTGGCGACCACGGCGACACCGGCCTCGGCGCCAGTCACCAGACCGGCTGGACCGCGACGATCGCACTGCTGCTGCAGTTCCGCGGCGACCTGAGCTTCGATCGCACGCCGGCCTGACACGAACCCGGCGGATGCCGCCGACCCGGTCCTTGCCAATACGCCGAATACCCGGTTGCATCATTACCGTGGGCGAGGAAGTCAATCAGACGCAGTACACCCGCGCGCACCGGCGCGAGTACCGCCGCAAGGTCCAGCTCTGCCTGGACGTATTCGAAACCATGCTCGGGGAGTCGAGTTTCGAATTCGAGCGCCCGCTGACGGGTATGGAGATCGAATGCAACCTCGTCGACGCGGACTACCAGCCGGCGATGAACAATTCGGAGGTCCTGGCCGCCATCGCCGATCCGGCCTACCAGACCGAATTGGGCGCCTACAACATCGAATTCAACGTGCCGCCGCGGCCGCTGCCCGGCCGCACCGGCGCGGATCTGGAGACCGAGGTGCGCGCCAGCCTCAACGCCGCCGAGGAGAAGGCCAGCCAGGACGGCGCGCACATCGTGATGATCGGCATCCTGCCCACGCTCATGCCCGAGCACCTGTCCGGTGAGTGGATGAGCGAGTCGACGCGCTACCAGGCGCTCAACGATTCGATCTTCACCGCACGCGGCGAGGACATCATCATCGACATCGCCGGACCGGAGCGGCTGTGCCTGGAGTCGGCCTCGATCGCACCGGAGTCGGCGTGTACCAGCATGCAACTGCATCTGCAGGTCTCCCCCGCCCAGTTCGCCGACAACTGGAACGCCGCCCAGGTGCTGGCCGGCCCGCAACTGGCGCTCGGCGCGAATTCGCCGTACTTCTTCGGCCACCAACTGTGGGCCGAGACCCGCATCGAGTTGTTCGCCCAAGCCACGGACACCCGCCCGGACGAACTCAAGACACAGGGTGTGCGGCCGCGGGTGTGGTTCGGGGAGCGGTGGATCACCTCGATCTTCGACCTGTTCGAGGAGAACGTGCGCTACTTCCCGTCACTGCTGCCGGAGATGTCCGATGAGGACCCCGCGGCCGAACTGGTCGCGGGCCGCACGCCGCGGCTGCCGGAGCTGCGACTGCACAACGGCACCGTCTACCGATGGAATCGCCCGGTGTACGACGTCGTCGGCGACGACGGAGGCGGGCGCCCCCACCTGCGGGTGGAGAACCGGGTGCTGCCCGCGGGCCCGACCGTTCTCGACATGATGGCCAACGCGGCGTTCTTCTACGGAATGCTGCGTACGTTGTCCGAGGAGGACCGGCCGGTGTGGACCAAGATGAGTTTCTCCGCGGCGGAGGACAACTTCCGCGAGGCGGCCCGCCAGGGGATGGAGGCCCGCCTGTACTGGCCGGGGCTTGGCGAGGTGACGCCCGACGAACTGGTGCTGCGGGAGCTGCTGCCGATGGCGCATGAGGGGCTGCGCCGCTGGGATGTCGACGCCGACGTCCGCGAACGCTACCTCGGCGTCATCGAGGGCCGTGCCAAGACCGGGCGTAACGGCGCCGCATGGCAGGTGTCGACGGTCGCGGCGCTGCAGGAACGCGGGCTGTCGCGGCCCGAGGCGCTGGCCGAGATGCTGCGGCTGTATTGCCAGCGGATGCACAGCAACGAGCCCGTCCACACCTGGGATGGGCCCGGCTGCTGAGGCAACGTCAGGGGACAGTCAGGTGCGGCGAGTAGCCTTCGGTGCCATGACATCTGAGGTGATGGATTGGGATAACGTCTACCGCGAACAGGGCGGGTTCGAGGGACCTCCGCCGTGGAATATCGGCGAGCCCCAGCCCGAGCTGGCGGCACTGCACCGGGCGGGGGAGTTCCGCAGTGATGTACTCGACGCCGGCTGCGGACACGCCGAGCTGTCGCTGGCGCTGGCCGCCGACGGCTACACCGTCGTCGGCATCGACCTGAGCCCGACGGCGATCGCCGCGGCCACCCGGGCAGCCGCGGAACGGGGCCTTTCGACCGCCGAGTTCGTCCAGGCCGACATCACGTCGTTCACGGGTTTCGACGGGCGGTTCACCACCGTCGTCGACAGCACCCTGTTCCATTCGCTGCCGGTGGAGGGTCGTGACGGCTATCTGAGTTCGGTGCATCGCGCCGCAGCACCCGGGGCGCGGTTCTTCGTCCTCGTATTCGCCAAGGGCGCGTTTCCCGCCGAGATGGAGATGAAACCGAACGAGGTCGACGAGGACGAACTGCGTGCCGCGGTGGCGAAGTACTGGGCGATCGACGAGATCCGCCCGGCGTTCATCCACGCCAACGCGATCGTCGTGCCGGATGCGCCATTCACGCCGCCGCCGCACGACCGCGACGACAAGGGCCGCATCAAGTTCCCGGCGTACCTGCTGGTTGCGCACAAAGCCGGCTGACAACGGTCCTCGGCGCACGGTCGTGTGGGCCGGAGCCGCACCCGCGGGGCATTGGCGGGGTGGGAATCCACCGCGGGTGCGGCTCCGTCATTCGGGAAGCGTTCAGACGCCCAGGTCGCGGCGGAAATCGGCCGGGACGACGAGGTCGGCGGGGCTGAGGTCGTGGATCGAGGACAGGCCCAGACCCATGAGTGCCGAGTCGATGCCGCCGCGCAGGATGTCGAGCACGTTCTCGACCCCGGCCTGCCCGCCGGCGGCCAGACCCCACAGGTAGGCGCGGCCGATCATGACCGCCCGTGCGCCCAGCGCCACGGCTTTGACCACGTCGCTGCCGCGGCGGATGCCGCCGTCGAGGACGACCTCGACCTGACCGCCGACGGCCTCGGCGACGGCGGGCAACGCCCGGATCGGCGCGGGTGTGCCGTCCAGGTTGTTGCCGCCGTGGTTGGACACCGAGATCGCGGTGACGCCGGCGTCGACGGCGCGTTTGGCGTCGTCGACCCGCATGACGCCCTTGAGCAGGAACGGTCCACCCCACTGCTCGCGCAGCCAGGCGATGTCCTCCCAGGTGGGCAGCGGGGTCTGCATCCATTCGTAGTAGGCGCCGAAGAACGTGGGCGCGGCGCCGCCGTCGGCCAGGTTGGGCGCGGTCAGGTCGGGCACCTTGCCGGTCTTGGCGAAGTCCAGCAGCCAGCGCGGGCGGCGGAGGCCTTCTGGCGCGAAACGCACCATCGCCTTGAGGTCCATCTTCTCGGGGATGGCCGGGCTGCCCCAGTCGCGGCCGGAGGAGAAGCTCCAGTCCGTCGTGACGATGAGGCCGACGGCCCCGGCGGCGCGGGCCCGCTCCATGCGTGCGACGAGTTTGTCACGCCCGCCGGTCCAGTACATCTGGAAGAAGGTCTGCGGGTTGGCGCCGGCGACCTCTTCGACCGGCTTGGACGCGAACGACGAGAGGCTGATCGCGGTGCCGCGGGCGGCGGCGGCGCGGGCGACGGCGACCTCGCCGTCGGGGTGCACGGCCTGCACCCCGGTCGGGGAGATGAACACCGGCAGCGAGATCGACTGCCCCATGACGGTGGTGCCCAGGTCCCGTTTGTTCGGCTGGCCGACCACGTGCGGCGCGAAGCCCAACTCGGTGAACGCGTTCAGGTTGTCCTCGACGGTCACGCCGCGTTCCGAACCCGCCACCAGTGCGGCGTACACACTGGGTGGCAGTCGTTTCTTGGCCCGTCGCTGCGCTTCGGCGACCGTTTCGAACCAGCCGGTTTTGGCCATGATCATTTCTCCTTAAAGCAGCCCGCTCAGCGGGTTCTCGTCGCAGGCCCGCTTGGGCGGGTTCCGTTTGATGACGG
>JAFDWN010000053.1 GCA_018268465.1 Actinomycetota bacterium | reverse complement strand
AGATAAGAATGCCCTGCGCACCACGAGGTGTCTGTCGGGTGACCGGCCCCTACCCCGGGGGAAACCGGCATCCACCGATCGGGGGACACGAGGTCCCAGGTAGGGGCGAGACAGTGCCCGCTCCGCCCGTGCCCGCCGAGAGTGCGGAAACTCCGGCACACCCCGCGGCGCGTCGGAGACGCTCACGCTGGACGGACTGAGGCGGGATCAGCGTTGCGGCGGACCGGCAGTGGACCGCCGAATACTCAGCGTGGGTGGATGCAAGTAGACCCGCTGCGGCAGGTCGGGCCTCTGGATGCGCTGCAGCAGGAATTTGGCCGCTTGCGAGCCGACCGCGAAGTTTCCGTTGTCCACTGAGGTCAGGGACAGGTGCCGGATCCTGGCGAGATATGTGTCGTCGTAGCCGACCAGCGAAAGATCATGCGGCACAACGAGATGACGGTCGTCGGCGGCGGAGAGCGCACCGACGCAGGTGACGTCGTTGAAGGCCAGGATGGCAGTGGGCCGCTGCGGCCGGTCGAGCAAGCGGGCCGCCGCGGCGTATCCGCCCTCCTCGGTCATGCCCGCCACCTCGACCATGGCGAGGTCGGCCAGTCCAGCCCCTGCCATCGCCGCCTCGAACGCCGCCCGGCGCAGCGCGCCGACGATTCCTGAGCCGGCCAGGTGACCCACGCGCCGGTGCCCGAGATCGAGAAGGTGACGTGTGGCCAGGCGCGCGCCTGCGTCGTCGTCATCGGCGGCGATGTCGATGCGCGGAAGGTCGGGCTCGAGCGTGCCCGCGAGGACCACCGGCACGGTGCGCGCCGCCCGTTCGACGGCGGCACCCGCTTCGGTGGTCCCCACCACGACAAGTCCGTCGACCCGGTGGGAGAGCAGCGTTTCGACGGTATCGCGACCGACCCGCGTATCGAGGTGACTGTCGGCGAGCAACGGCGCGATGCCGACCGCATCGAGCGTCGTCGTGAGGCCTTCGAGCAGCGTGACGAACCAGGGGTTGCGCAGGTCGTTGAGAACCACCCCGACGGTGCCACTGCGCGCCTCCGACAATCCGCGTGCGATGGTGTTGGGCCGGTAGTCGAGCTCGGTCATGGCCGCCTGCACCATCGCGCGACGCTCCGCGCTGACGTTGGGCTCGCCGCGCAGCACGCGCGACACCAGTGATTTGGAGACGCCGGCGCGGGCGGCGACATCACGGATGGTGGCAGGCCGCTCGTTCATCGCAGTCAGCATATTGATTCTCGGGTGCGATCCGCCCTATTCTTGGTCACGGTATGGGACCGGTCCCACACTTGTCCCACACACCCTTGGGAGGATCAGATGAGCCAACGAGCACGCCCGCGCCTGTCGGCAGGCATGGTGGGCGGTGGCGACGGCGCGGACATCGGCAAGACGCACCGCCACGCGATGCGCCTCGACGACCGCTACACGCTGAGCGCCGGAGTGTTCGGACGCGATCCGGCCTCGTCGGCGCGGATGGCGCGGGAACTCGGGATCCCCGTACAGCGCACCTACCCCGACCACCGGCAGATGGCCGAGGCGGAAGCCGCGCGGCCCGACGGTGTCGACGTCGTCGCGATCGCCACCCCCAACGACAGTCATTTCGGGATTGCCGCCGCATTCCTGGGCGCCGGGATTTCGGTGGTGTGCGAGAAACCACTCACCGGGGACTCGCGTTCCGCCGCGGAACTGGTTGCCCTTGCCGATTCTACCGGGGCGATACTCGCTGTGCCGCACTGCTATTCGTCCTACGCGATGGTGCGCCACGCGGCGCGCATGGTGCGCGACGGCGCCCTGGGCGGCATCCGGTTCGTCGCCGTCGAGCACGCATCCGGGTGGGCCGCCACACCGCTGGAGACCACTGGCCACAAACAAGCCGGGTGGCGCACCGATCCCGCCGTCGCCGGGAAGGCGAGCGTGGTCGCCGACCTCGGTACACACGCATTCCATCTGCTGCGCTACGTCACCGGCCTCGAGGCCACCCGGGTGTCGGCCGCACTGAGCACCCTGGTCCCGGGCCGCCGTGTCTACGACAACGCGAACGTCCGGCTGCAGTTGTCCAACGGCGCGCCCGCGACGCTGTGGGCGAGTATGGCGGCCACCGGCAACGAACACGGCCTGCGTATCCGGGTGTTCGGGGAAACCGCGGCGCTGGAATGGCGTCACGAAGATCCGCACCACCTGACGGTGCGCACCCTCGACGGGGGCACGACGCTTCTCGCGCAAGGCATGTCGGGCCTGTCCGAGGACGCGGCGCGCTTGACCCGCCCGGGCCTGGGCCACCCCGAAGGGTTCCTGGAGGCGTTCGCGAATTTCTACGGCGATCTGGCCGATCACCTGCACGCCCGCAGGGACGGCGCCGCACTCCCGCAGCGCGAACTGACCATCCCGACCGGTGTGGACGGGCTCGTCGGCGTCCAGTTCGTCGAGGCCACCGCGGCCTCCCACGCGCAGGACAGCGCCTGGGTGACGCCCGCGTTCGCCGCCGCCGCGGCTGGGGTATGACATGTACCGCGTCGCTCTGGTGGGTGCCGGATTCATCGGCGCGGTGCACGCCGCCAACCTCGCCGCCCACCCCGAGGTGGACTTCGCCCTCGTCTACGACATCGACGCCGACCGGGCCAAAACTGTGGCGCATCGACATGGCACCCGCGCCACTGCCGAGCTCATGGACGTCTTCGACCCCACCCGCGTCGACGCCGTCTTGATCGCCTCCTCCACGGACACCCATGCGGAACATCTGCGCGCCGCCGCATCGTCGGGGATCGCCGCCCTGTGCGAAAAGCCGATCGACCTCGACCTCGAACGGGCTGTCGACGTCGTGCGCTACGCCCGGCAGCGGGGCATTCTGGCGATGGTCGATTTCAACCGCCGCTTCGACCGCGATTACGCCGAACTCCGCCGGACCGTCGCGACCGGCGAAGTCGGCGACATCCACCTCATCCAGATGACCAGCCGGGGCCCGACGCTGCCGCCGCTGGCCTACATCGCCGTCTCGGGCGGACAAATGCGTGATCAAACCGTCCATTTCTTCGATCTGGCGCGGTGGATCAGCGGCACCGATCCCGAAGCCGTCTTCGCCACCGGTTCCGCGATAACCGACGCGAGACTCGCCGAGTACGGCGACGTCGACCTGTCGGCGGTGACCCTGCGGCTACCCGGCGGGTCGCTCGTCCAGATCGACAGCGCCCGCCAAATCGGCTACGGCTACGACGAACGCATCGAGGTGCTCGGGTCCGCCGGCATGGTCGAGGCGCGGCGGCACCGCGCCGGGGCGGTGTCGCGGTACGGCGCGGGCCGCGTGGTCGACGACGGCCTGCACACGGGTTGGTTCGACCGCATCGCCCCAAGCTACCGATCAGCGCTCGACCATTTCGTTGGCGCACTGGCCGGCCGCAACGCCGTCGGGCCGGATCTGGACGAGGCGCTCAAGGCGCAGGCCGTGGCCGAGGCGGCCGCCCGGTCATTGGTCAGCGGGCGGCTGGAGCCGGTGCACTATCCGGGGTGACGCCACCGGCCGGCGGCTCCATTCGCCGCGCGCACACCGCGCAACCGCTGCCGCCGAGCGTGCGGGCGGCGAACTCCGTGCCAATCCGCCCGGCAGGTCGCCTGTCGACACGCTGGGCCGAAATGAGAACTGGCCCGCCCGGGTGTGCCGAGCGAGCCAGTGTCAGAGCGGACCGATCAGAGGATGTACAGCTACCCCGAACTGGGCGTTTGCAGGCGGTGGGCACCGTTGGGAAAGTGCGCTGACCTGCAAAAATCAGCGTTGTCACGCGGCACCCAACGGGACCAACTGCGGACCAACTGCGGACCGAGACAGCCTGAGAAGGAACGCGTCAAGAACGCGAATTTGAGCGCGCACGGGCCAAACGGCCGTCTTATGCTTGTTCACAGGTTCCTCACAGGACAGGTAGAGACATGGCCGAATTCCCCACCGACCATCCCCAAGATCCTCAGACGTGGATCACCAAAGCGCTTGCCGATCTCGCCGATGCACGAACGTATGCGTTCGAGGGGCGATCCGTAGAGGAGAGTCTGGCAATGCGGAGCGCAGGTGTCGCTAGCGTGTTGGCCGCGCGCCGCACCCGTGACCGCGGCGGTGAACTCTCGCCACTGTGGCTTGAAGCTCTCGCCCACGATGACGAGGTTGAGGCCTGGCAGCAGGTCGACCTGCTCCAAGCCGAGTACTACCGTGAGAGGGCGATCCACCTTGGGCTGTTGGCGGCAATTGAGCTGGAGAACGCTACCTCATAGCTCGCCGATGTCCACCAGCGCGGACAGATCCGCCAGTGCCTGTTCGGTGGCCTCTCGGTCTAGGACATCCTCGCCCAGCTCCACCACCCTGCGCACCAGCGGTGCCAGCCGGTGATCTCCCAGGTTGTCGGCCAGGATGGCCAGCATGACGTAGCTCATGTTCAACATGGTGGGAAAGCTACACCCGTCCGTGCATCCGTGGGATAAGTAGATCCTAAGTAACACAGGGACTTTGGTGCACTATTACCTCTGACAAACAGAAACCCCCGACAGGATCACTGCCGGGGGTTCTGCTTTCCCACGTTCCAAATTAGGGAATTTTCCAGTCCGATAAGGACCGTGCTCGCCGGGACCAGCGACGAGTTCTAGCCCCCGCCGGAGAGATGAGGAACCGGCGGAGGTGGTCTGTTACTTGCGCCGGGTGGCTGCTTCGACCGCTGCCATTGCCGCCTCAACCGTGCTGGTGTCCAGCGGAGTGTGGAGCGCGTGGGCCACCTTGCGGAGGTTGGCCACGGCTGCGCGGAGATCGTTAATCTTGTCCTGCATGTTATTTCGCCTTTAGTCGGTATCGGTCGAGCACTGCACGTTCGGCAATAGACCAGCCGGTGAATCCGCCCTTGATGTCCACCACTAGGCCGCCCATCTCCTCGCGGAAGGGCAGTGTCCCAGGGTTCCTCAGGTACCGGATGGCCGCCGTCTGAATGACTGCTGCAATCTCCTCGTGAACAACCTCGCGGGTGACCTCCTCGTGGTCGTCATCGGCGGGTTGCACCACGACGGTGGAGAATCCGACACCCCTGGTGTACGCCTTCGCCATCGCCGTGACGACCGAAATCGCTGCTGCCGCTTGCTCATACGAGACGACGAACTGGTCGCCGATCAGGGTGGTGACGTGGTCGGGCTCAAGCATCACGCCTCGGTCAGAAGAGTAACTGCCTTTGCCTGAGTCAGGCCGACATCCCAGCGGGACACCAGACGGATTGCCGTGGTGTCGAACTCGGCATACCGCTCTGTCAGCACCTTGACCTCGGTGGCCAGGTCCCGGGCCACTACGACGTGATTGAAGTCGACCAGCGCAACGCGGGCCTTGGTTGAGGCCACCGGAATATGCGAGCTAAGAATCACAGGGAGCCCAAGCATGGTGGGCTGTCCCGCGGCCACGGCGTTGGACGGATCAAACACATAGCGGGCATCGTCTTCGCCCACCTTGATCGTCCGAAACGCTTGGTACACAGCGGGAGTCATCACCCAATGCGTAGGGTCCACAAAGTTGTTCTTCGCCGTGGTGTAGGCGGCCCACAGGCTGTCCACGTCGGTGGTGTCCAGGACGCCTGTGGCGATCCCGGACTGCTGAAAAATGCCCTTGACGGTATTCGAGGTCCCCGCGCCGTCGAAGAATGCCTTATCCAGTGCAATGGCAATGTCCATGACCAATTGCTGCTGGAGCACGGAATCGATAGCGACAGCGGCGGTGCGGATCAATTCATTGCTCAGCTTCACCAAAGTCTTGAATGACTTGAGGGTGGACGGCAACAGGGTGATCTCATCAAAGGCCCAGTTGTTGTCCTCGGTGATCTCGGCACCCTCGGCCACGAAAGCGGTATTAGAGCCGCTGGCCACCCGCGGAATCCGCAAGGGCTGATTGGTGTCGATAACGCGGGGACCCGCGGCGAGGAACGAGGAACGCTCTTGAAGCGGGCCAACAATCAGGTTGGCAATCTGGCTCGCGAGAACGGTCGAGTTCCCGGAGGTGACATCGATAGAAATGATGAGTCCTTAAAAAGAGTTGCGTTATGGAAAGACACGCCACCCGGACGCAAGTCTGAATGCGGGCACCCGGCCCTAAGATTTATGTGGGCACCAGGCCCTAATTCAATTATACTAGATAGTTGAGCTAATCAGTTTTATGCGTGAATGCAGCATCAATGGATGCAATAGCCCCGTCACAGGGCATGATCTCTGTTCTAAGCATTATCAGAGGTGGCGACGACTCGGCTATGTCGGGGACCCGCGCATCAAGCGGCTGCCGGGTAGACGTGGCGGGCCGGGGCATCATTGCTGGCAAGGTCCGAACGTCACCTACAACACGGCTCACTGGCGTATCCGGATGGCCAAAGGGTCGGCCTCCCAGCATGATTGCACCGATTGCCAGAATCCGGCGCAAGAGTGGTCCTATGTCGGTGGGTGCCCGGATGAGCGCACAGAGGCTATCGACGGGTATTCGCTCGCCTACTCCGGTAATCCGAAGTTCTACGTCCCGCGGTGCGCCTCATGCCACCGCAAGCACGACCAGGTTATGAGGACCGGAGAAGCCCCAGCAAGCCCACCGGTTCGATAGGTCCACCCCGAACGCCTTGCCCCACTTCCCCCTTGGGTGTTCGCGAGCGGAGGTGAGGTTTGGCCTCCAACAGGGAATCAATGGCCGCGGTCAGCTTGTCGCCGTCGTCCAGGTGCTCGGCGTCGTATTCGATGTCACCGGGGTCAGCCAGCCTGCCCGTGGCCCGGACAAGTTCGGCGTGTAGGCGGTGGGCGAGTTCGTCGGCCCGCTGGGCCTTTACCCGTGCTTTCGCGTTCTCTTCGCGCAGTTGACGAACATATGCCGCGCTAAAGGTCTCTTCCCCTTCGGGTTCGGCCTCTGTAGTGGCCTCTGGCGAGTCTGCCGTTGCTTCGGGTGGAGTTGTCCCGGTGTCGGCGGTTTCGTCGGCTTCTGGGGATTCTGGGGCCTGGTCGGTCATGCTTGGGTCCTCTTATTCGGGTTCTCGGCGGTGCTCAGCCGTAGTTCCTCGGCGATCTCGTCGTCGGTAAAGCCCAGCTTGCGCAAGGTGGTGGTTCTGCTCAGCAGGCCGGCGGCGTATAGCTTCTGGGCGGCGTCTGCCTCCTGGGCTTGGGATCGGGTGTCGGCGGGTGCCCACGTCACTCTGGCGTCAATGTCGTCGGGGTGGGCACCATCGCGGATGGCCAGCAGGAGCTTGGCCACGTTCTCCCACCCAGTGCCGAACGCCAATTGCTTGGCCTCCGCGCGGGATACCAGGGCAGCCTCCGCGGCCCTCAATGCATCGGCACTGGTGACGGAATCCTGTAGGGCACCGACGTAATGCGCCGGAAGCCCAGAGACCAACATGGCCTGGGCGATGATGATCCTCACCCCGGCTTCAAACCCGGCAAGGTCGGCCGCGGAGAGCTGGCCGAAATGGGCCTGTTCATTCTCCGCCAAGAACATCCGGTTGGCTTCGGGATACGGGTTGACCGTCTCTAAGACCGGTTCGCCCGCTTCGATCACCGGCTCGCCGTCCTCATCAAGTAGCGGCTTCTCGATCAGTTCCACACCGGTTGCCCAACGTCGCGGCCGCCCGGTGTACTCGGAGGCCACCATCATGTCGAGCAGCAATTTATTCAGACTGTCCTGGATCGGGAGGAGATCAAGCAGGGTCGACGTGTCGTCCAAGCCCAGGGGTACCAGGGGTACGACATCCAGCGGGTTGTCCACGACTTTCACGAGGGTGAACCCGGCGGTGGCTGCGCCGGGGGTCTGGGCGCGCCAGTGCTCGATCCGGTCGGGCAGATACAACCAGGACTCGGTGGTCGTCTTGGTTCTCACCCGCTTCACCGCGGCCACCACGTCGGAGGTGACGGGGTCCCGCTGCACTGCCACCTGTCGGGGACTCTCCACGGTGGCGCGGGGTCTGCCCCGCTGGTCGGTCCAGCAGAAGATGTAGCCGGTGCCGTAGACCAGGGCGTCGCGGTGGGCGACGGCGGAAAGCTGATCAAGGTTCGACGCCAGAAACAGGTCCCAGGCATCCGGCGGGGTGAACCCGGCCAGCCGTAGCCGCTCCACCAGGGACACCACGGCGGTGCGGCACAAGTTGCTACTCATTCGGTCGAACTTGGCCAGCGCTGCCTTGGCGTCGGCGCTGAGATAGGACAGCGGACTGTTGCCCTCGAAGTAGTTGGATAGCTGGGTGTATCGGTGCTGGGGTGCGTCGAGTTCGTGGAGAAGTTCGACAAGGTGATCGGAGGTCATGCGAAACTTGCGGTCCGTCTCTTGGGTCGGTGGGTTGCCCGCCACGTCGCTCTTGAGTGGCACATCACCAGCGCGGCGGCGGCGTCGATTTTGCGGGCTCGTCGGTGGGCCTTGGTTATTCGCACTCCGCGACCGTCGTGCACAGCGACAGCGTTGCCCACGTGGCGGGCTAGGGTCGTGTCGCCGCTGTGGGAGAGGTCCCCCGCGATGGCGGAGGTGTACACGTCGGTGGTGGCCGCGGTCAGACGCGAGGGTGTCCAGGGGAACTCGGCGACCGTGATGCCTTCGGCCTCCAGGACTTGCAGGGTGCGGGAGAATCCCCAGGGATCGGCGACCACCTCCAGGACCTTGTAGTCCCGGCAGGCCTGCCGGATGGCGTTCTCCAATTCAACGATGGGTACCCGCCAGTCGTCGGGGTCGGTGGGTTTCTTCTCCCACACCGCCAGGAGGTCGAAGTGTGGAGTGGGTGACACGGTGCCGATGACCAGGGCGGTGGAGTCGTCGGAGTGTGACCCGTCGAGGGCGACGACAATCTCGGTTCCCTTGGGGATCTTCCGCCCCGTGTTCAGCCCGTCCCAGACGCCAGGAGGGAGGAACATGCCGGTGGTGTCGTTCACGAGCTGACACAGCCGTGCGCGGCGGAATGTGTTCTCTCGGGTGGACTTGACGAGCGTCACCATGGCGTCCTCGGCAAGGAAGTCGCCCAAGGCAGGGTTCGCCAGCGTCCAGCAGTGGCGGCACGTCGCGTCGTGGTGCTGGAACTTGTCGGCAGAGAACTCTCTCCATGTGACGAATTCGTCGCCCAGCTCATGGTTCATGTTGCGGAGGTCAGTTAGAACTGAGTCGGTGGGGTCGGGGCCGGGGGTACCGATGGCGATCAGTGATGAGATCTCCCGCTTGCCCTGGGCCAGGGACAGCACTTCATAAGTGGAGCGGTCGACTACCCCGGCCTCATCGAGTAGGCACAGTGAATAGTCCAGACCCTCAAGACGTTTCGGCTCAGCGGGCAGACACTCAAAGGTGGCGTCACGCGCCGGGATGTACAGCTTCTCTTTGCCTATCTGGCAACGCTTTTCGAGTTCCGGGCTCAGCTCCACCATGCGGCGACCAATGTTGAAGATGATCCCGGCCTGCCTGGCGTCGACAGCGACGATCACCACCGACGCGCCTTCCCCACCGCAGAAGAGTTCCCAGATACCAAGGGCTGCAAGCAAACTGGACTTTCCGTTACCACGGGGCAGCATCCACCCGGCGATCCGGGGACGCTGGGGCCTGTCGAGTACGGAAGCGACGAGATCCCTTTGCCAGGAACGCAATTCGATAGGCTTGCCCTGCCCATGGCCTTTCGGAACCACCAGGAATTCACGGCAGAACTGGACGAACTGCCGGGAAGGTAATCCCTTGGTACTAAAGGGAATTGGCGAGGGGTCAACCCTGGCCTTGGGTCCTGCTCTGATCGGTGAATCCTGTTGTGGTGGTTAGGGATTGAATGTCAGAGTTTGTCCTGACATGAAGTTACTTTGAGGTGCCTTTGAGTAACTAATTGGGAACGCCGACCGGGACGGGTTCGGAGTGCAGCAAACCCAGGGGTACCCCCCACCTGCGGTTATGCTGTTCTAGCAAACACATTCTAGCCACTCTAGACATGGTCGAAACCTGCTGCGCCCCAAGCGATCTCACCGTAACGCCAGGTCACACCGAATGCCCGTCCAGCTACCATGTCCAGCTCGTGTTGTCAAGCATCCGTCAATCATGCTGGCCAACAACAGATCTCATGATCTTCTGAATCACACTGTGGCTCTGAGCATCTCGGCTATCTGCTGGGCCTCTTGGGCTGTCACTGAAAACACTAGTCTCCCAGCGCTATCCATAGGCAGTCGGACGACGATGGTGCCGGGACCGCGATACCTTCCCGGGGGAAGGGGGCCAACTTCGAGGTCGGTGCCCGCGTCGCGGGGCAGGAGTCTAGCCATGGGACACCGTGAATCCGAGTAGGCGGAGCTGATCGTCAGTAGTCCACGGATCACCGACTGCCTCATCGGTGGCGAACTGCCACAGCTGTTTAACGTGGTCGATCAGCATCCCCTGCTCATCCTCGGCTGCCTTCGGAAAGTAGGCCTTCGCCCTGTCGTACTGATCGCGGGCAATGGCGATGCGGTGCTGGCGCTGCCGTTGGTGGCGTCCACCCTCAACACGAATGTCCGTCCAGTCGAGATCCGGGAAGGTGACCACCTCGCCCTGTTCGTAGGCTCGGATGCGGGCCTGCTGCTTCCGCACGCACGAGGTGCAGATGGTTCGGTGCCCACCGTTGCGGGACTTGGCGAACTTGGTGAGGGGTTTCGGTTTGCGGTCGCCGTGTTCGGCGCAGCGGGTGCAAATCTGGACGGGCGTGCCGGTGGTCGTAATGCTCATCTATACCTGTGTTTTGCGTTGCCCTGACCTGGGCGTTTATCCCATCGAGATTGGAGGTCAGGTACTGCCTATCGGCCGGGGTGGAAATGTGATGCGAGAGGGCAATCAGTCCGCCCTCTTCACCCCGTACCCTCTGGCCTTGCCTGCCTTGTTGTTGCACTCCATGCACCGCACGACGACCAGACCCTTCGCCGCATCCTTGAGGGTGAGGGGCCTCCGCTTTGCGATCTCCCAGGCCGCGGGGGTGGTGTGGTCAAGACTGAGATCTTGCTCTGACCCGCAGTCCAAACACCAGGGCTGGATCTCCCGGCAACGCTTGGACAGTCGCGACCAGGCGTAGGTGTACCCGCGCTCCTTGGCGCTGGCCTTCACCGGGGCGTGTTCCTCGCAGTAGGAACCCGACGCCAGCTCTCCGCACCGCAGACACGGACGCATCATCCGGTGGTCTCCACCGCCACCGCGAAGTAGGCAAAGCTGCGGCCGGTCGACGGGTGATCCTCATCCCAGGCTGTACCTACGACTCGGTACAGTCGGCCGTCCATCACTACCCGATCCTTGGCGCGGACATCCGTGCCGCGAGGGAAAAACAGGGTCGACGTCTGGCTGGCGCTTTCCTCGAATTCGCCCGTCGTCGGATTCCACACACCCGGTTGATAGACGACATGATCGACTGTGGCCAGTAGGGTTTCGGAAGTCTTGTCGCCCATCCGGTCGCGGGTGGAGCGGTACACCGAAGCGGTGTGTCCGCCGATGATCCTCACCGCTCCCGCATCTTGTCGGCCTGGGCGGCGATCTCGTCGGAGGTGGTGGCCGTCAGCAAGGAGCGGCCCAGGAGGTAGGCGGACTCGGGTTCCAGCGCCAGGACGTGGTATTGCCCCGTCGCGGCATCGGTCCAGGCGACACTGACCACGTCACCCTCACGGTCGGGGTGGACGCTGACCCGGATCGATTCGGACCATGGCCGGTGAAGCTGGTCACTCATCGGCTGAGCACCGCTGGCAGAGGCCGGGGCCTTCAGCGAGGTATGTGCCGCATTCCAGGCACACCCGGAACACGGGTGCGTCGGCGGTCATGGGGGTCACGCGGGTACTCCGGTCAGCTCGTACAGCTTCTCCTGTAACAACTTTCGTCCCCTGTCCGGGTCCGTCTTCCACCAGAATTGCGCCGCTTCCCAGGCGGTGACGGACGCGATGTCGAACGCCTCCGGGGCTAGCCCCGACTCGGATTCGATGGCCATGATGTACACGGGCCAGAGGTCTGTGTCCGGGTCCAAGTAGGCCAACATCATGCGGACTGCGATGTATTCGGCGCGAGAGAGTTCCATCATTTTATTTAGCCTCACTACCAATTGTACCCGGATTCCGCCGCGGGCTGTTTCCGGAAATAGAAGTAGGGGTACGGTGACGCGAGCAGCGGAACCACCCGGGGTCAGCGGCATCGTCGCACTCGACACACTTCAAGCGATCTTCACCGTTTCCGGAAATATCACTAGACCCGTAGTACCCCCTTTGGGGGTGGGGGGGTACTGACATTTCCGGAAACACTGCGGTGGTGTCGATTCCATCGCGGATCGAGTACAACCAACGCGTACCAGCGTTGTATGCCTGCTCGCAGAGGGTGACCAGGCCAAGCATATGCAAGGCTTGCAGTTCGCGATCAATCGTGTTGTGCGGCTTGTCGAGCCGCCTTCGCACATCGGTGACTAATGACCGTGGATACTCGGCAAGGTCAGTCAGGATCGCCAAGCGAAGCGGCGGCATGGAATCCCGCGCGCACCGGATCGCCAAGCCCATCGCCTGCTCGGTGCTCATACCGACCGAGACGCCGCCGCGAACCAACTGTGTCAGTTGCTTGGCGAATCGAGTCGGCATCTCCGGGGCGTGCGCGTCGAGGACATTTCCGCTGCGGTCGCGCATGACCGCGGTGCGGGCCAGGGTCACGAGGTTTGCCGCCCTTAGTAGGCGTTCAACATCACGGTCATCCATTCCCCGCTCGGCCCCGGTCGTAGTCCGATCAGCACGCCCGAAGGGTGTGCCACAATCGGGCTCGCCGGGGGTGGACGGGGTCAACACTGCCGCTACCGCTGAGGCCAGTTCGGTGCGCATCCTGACCTCGTCGCCGGTGTTGGCGATGGCTTGCCGCCCGCCGATGAGCCGGTTCTCAGTCGAGTCCATCCGCAGCAGCACGAACCGATCCCCCATCGCCGAGACCGCCGAATGTGCCCGGTCCCACTCGGTGGTGACCGCACCCACTACGCACAGTCGGCCCAGCCACTCCAGCGTCCGCCCGCCGTCCGCACCGATAGTCCGGGTCCAGCGTCCGTCGTAGACCTCACGCAGGGCTGCGAGTACCCCTGACTTAGCCTCGATCCACCGATGA
>JAFDWN010000052.1 GCA_018268465.1 Actinomycetota bacterium | reverse complement strand
AGGCAATTCATCGGTGGATTCAGGTTTAGACCTCCGATGGTTTTATGTGTCAAGTTCCGGCTCATGGTGGGATCGCCAGGGTCTCGCTATAGCGCGATACCGTGGGTTCGGAGCACCTCGTTGATAGCGGCTTTGCTGTGGCGTTCGCCTGGGTTGAGCTTTTTGATGATCAATGCGCACGGCAGGCCATAGGTGCCGCCGGTGAAGTCGCGGGCGCGGGTGGCGAAGACCGTCACCGTCCACGGCGGCACGATGCCGCGGCTGACCTCCTGGCCGGTTTCGGCGTCGATCACCGGGATCGAATCATTGAGAATGACGCCCGAACCGATGACCGCTCCGGCACCGAAGCGCGCCCCATTGGTGATCATCGCCCGACTTCCGATCAACACGTCATCTTCGATGATCACCGGGTGCGCCATGGGTGGTTCGAGCACGCCGCCGATACCGACTCCACCGGAGAGGTGGACGTTCTTCCCGATCTGGGCGCACGATCCAACCGTGGCCCAGGTGTCGACCATCGTGTTGGCGTCTACGAAGGCGCCGATGTTCACGTAGCTGGGCATTAGGACCACGCCAGGGGCCTGAAAGCTTCCCCAGCGTGCTGATGCGCCGGGCACCACACGAACGCCGCGAGCAGCGAAGTCCGACTTGAGTGGGATCTTGTCGACATAGGTGAACGGCCCGAACTCAGAGGCAACCAGCTGCGTCTGCTGAAAGAACAGCAGAATGGCTGTCGTTTTGCAGTTGATCTCCGACTTTTTCACTCGTTCGAGAACCAGCGCATGATCCTTTCCACTCCTTCGCCTACTGGATGTCGCATCTCGTGACGCTTTCGCGCCGGTGGCGTGATCAGCTTCCGCCCGAGGTTCGCCCCGTGCCGTCCTCGGTCGTTAAGTCCGCCGGGCCCGGCCAATTCGTCACTGTGACGTATTAGTCGGGTCGGGGTTTCTCCATTAGGCCCCTCGTGTGGCGGTTATGCTCCGCCCTCATTACTGTCGTGGATCCTTTGCGCATGGCGGTCCCGGGCGGCACGCCTATCCGCGTCAGCAGAGAGCTCAGCAAAAGGCCAGTTTGGCATAGTCAACATCGAGGGCTTGTTCAAGCAGTGCGTCTGCCCGGGCCCTGAGCGGTCAATGATGGCATCACCGCCACCCTCGCGTTTAGTCACTGTGACGGTTTGGGTCGTATTGGCCGGTGGCCTTGTCGGAGCCGAGACCTATTGTGAGGGCTTGTTCTGCGGCGGAATGAGTGAAGGGCGGGCACCCGCCCGATTGTCAAGATCGTTGGCGCCTCGCGTGCCGATATTCTGCTTGCACACCGGCGGCATCAACGTCTCATCCGCCAACACGGCCGGCCCGCGATTCGGCAATCTGTCACCGACGCCTACGACATCGTGGAGCAGTGGAACTACTGGCGACCGCTGGAAGCGATCGGATTCCGACTCTCCGAACTCCAACCCGATGAAGCCCAACGAGGCGCGGGCACTGCGAGCCGCAACGCAGCCATGTATCCCGAGATCATTCGGCTGGCCACCGTGCTCAGCGACTCGGCGTGGCGCAGGCGGCTGCTCGCGAAAGATAGAGCAAGACGCGGAAAGGCCATGCTCGACCTTTTTGAACTCGTCCTGGATGGCGACGCCCCCTACCGTGCCGCGGATCCGATCTACGAGTGGAGGCTGCGCCAACTGGCCGCAGCGGATGTCGAAAAGCCAAGGCGCAGTGTCAGCGAGCTAACCAGGAAGAAGGGATGACTATGAGGGCCTTCGATCGGGTGCAGCCGAGTTTGTCAGTCGGCGCGGCAGGCTGCACCGACTGGCAGTTGGTGGAGAACGACTGGGTCCCCACATAGGCAGCATCGAACACCGCGCGCATATCTACCGCCGCCACTAAGCTACCCGGTCGGCAGGCGCCTTCATGGTCTTTCCTTCGTACCGTCGTAGTCTGTCGCCGTAGCGAAACAGTCAGCGCGCATGCTGTTTCGGCTCAGAAACACCGAGCGACGACCCAGATATGTGCTCGACGTCATGGGACCGACCATTGCATCAATCATTATGGTAACCGGGTGGGATGTCGTTGGCACCCATCGCGGTGTCGATGCGCTGTTGGTAGGCGCGTCGTGCGGCGCCGTCGTAGTCGAGGAAGGCGCGGTCAGATCCGACGAGTTTGTTGAGCCTGCGGCGACTCCGCGGACCCATCATCGACATCAGTGGCGCAATGAAGCGCATCGAATGTGGCACCACAACATGGGTTCTCGGGCGTTCGATGACCGCGACGACGGCTGTGGCGATCGCGTCGGGCGTCACAGCCTTGCTTCCTGACGGGGTTGCGATTCCGGCGATCAGATCGGTCGCGGTGAATGGCGGGGATACCACGCTGACCTCTACCCCGTGCGTGGTGAACTCATCTGCCATGGCAGTGGACAGGGCGACGACGGCGGCTTTGGTTCCGGCGTAGACAACCTCGCCCGGGACGGGTACGGCGCCGGCCAGCGATGCGATGTTCACGATGTGGCCGCTTCGACGAGCAACCATCTCCGGCAGAACCAGGCGGCACCCGGTCAGCACCGCACAAAGATTCACCTCGACTGCGGTGCGGATCTCGTGGTCGCTCTGCTGAAGGAAGTGACCGACCGGCATCACTCCGGCGTTGTTTATTAAGACGTCGATGCGGCCTCCTCCGTCACACCGCGCGTGGTCCACGAACGCCGCAAACGACGACGCGTCAGTGACGTCGAGTGGGTGACCGCTGACGAGATCCGACGCCGGAAATTCGTCCAGAGCCGCGCTCAAGGCGTCGGCGTCGCGGTCGCCGATCACCACCGTCGCCCCCCGTCCAGCGAGAGCTCGGGCGGTCGCCAAGCCGATCCCTCGTGCTGCCCCGGTGATGGCGATTGTTCTACCTGCGAACGCGCTCATATCGATCGCTGGCCTCCTCGTTGTCGCAGTTGATGAGCGGTCCAGTCGATCGTCTCGACATCGACGGGCCGGCGGTGCTCCACAGGAACGTCTCCGTGCTCCCCGCTCGGCTGCCGGGGCAGCCTGCTGCCGCGAGCGCATGCCCTTTGAAAACCGTTGCCGCGCGGCTCAACTGAATCGGGATGCAGTCTTGATGCAGACCCGCCGGCAGATCCTCCGCGATCCACCAGCCCCGGTCCCGCCACCGACCCGACAGGTGGGATATCGCACCGACGCACTCGATGACGATTGTGGGTTGCGCTGGGTTGTCGTCGTCGCCGAGCGCGCTCAAGTCGACAACACGCGCGCCCAGTATCGAGATTGCGCGCTCGGCGGCGCCGGTGGGCAGATAGACGGCGACGTCCCAGCCGCAGAGGGCCCGGTCGAATATCGCGCCGCCCGCCAGACGCACGACATCGCTGGCACAGTTTGCGACCACCTGCATGACATAGCGTTCGGCGCGGGAGTCCCCACCCTCAGCGAGCAACGAGTCGACAGATGACATCATCGCGGTTCCAGGGACACTCGGAGTAGGGCCTGCTGGAAGGACGCCGTCACGAGCAGTTCGCCGGGACGCCGGCCCAGGCAGACGTTGGTGGGAAGCGATCCGTCGGCGAGGGCGACACTGTCCAGTCGCGTTCCCGTGGCGCCGATCAGGTCCAGCCGGTGGCCACCCGTCAGCGCGACCCACGAGGCTCCATCCGGACACACCGCCATGCCGTCGGGCCACCCGCCTTCGAAGGTGTGCAGCACCCGGCCAGCGGCGGCATCGACGCCGCCGTCTTGCGTGATCGGATAATTCCACAGTTGCGCCCCGCACGTCGTGGTCACCAATAACTGGCGGTCATCCGGTGTAAAGCCGAGACCGTTGATGAATACCGGGCCGTCGTCGAGCACCAATTGCTTTGCGCCGCTGCCGACCTCGACGCTCCACACCCATCCCTGCTTGTCCTGCTGGGGGTTGAAGAAGTCGATCTCGGCGCGCGTGTCGGTGACCCAGATGTGGCCGTCGGACCGCATGACGAGGTCGTTGGGCGCTTGCATGCCCGTGGCGAGGTACTCGGCGCGCCCGTTCTGGATCACCTGCACCCCGGGTTCCGCGGGCCCGCTGCCGCCGAAGATGCCGCCGTTCTGCGCGACGTACAGCGTCCCGTCCGGTGCGACCGCCAGGCCGTTGGCACCTCCCCCCGTTGCGATCTTCTCGAGCGGTCCCCCGGCCGGATCCACGACGTAGACACAGCCGTGGCTGATCGAGGTGAGCGCCACCCTGCCGTCGGGCAGCAGCGCCGGCCCCTCGGTGAATCCGAGTCCGTCGGCGAGTATCTCGACGCTCATGTCGACTCCTTCGCTATACGTGCATAGCTCGGTCGCCCCAGGCCCAGAACGTGCGTGGCGATCATGTTGCGGAAGACGTCGATGGTGCCGCCGTAGATCCCGATCAGCGGGGCCACACGGTAGAGGTGTTCGGCGTCGCCGCCCAACGCCGCCGTCGGCCCCATCAGGTCCATCAACTCAGGGGCGAGGTCGCGCATGGTCTGTGCGATCGCGACGCGGCCGAAGATCCCTGGAGCACTCAACGCGGCCTCGAATCGGGCGTGGGCACGTCCGAGCCGATATCCGGCCGATCCATCGGTGCAATCGTCCAGTCGGGCCATTTGCCTCCTCCGGCTCGGGTCCTCACCCTGCGCGACTGCTGCGCCGGGTCTTCTTCGTCGACGCGACTCCGGCTTCCTGGCGCACACCGGCCAGGAGCCAACCGATCGACCGCGGAAAGTTGCGTTCGATGTTGGCGTACTCGGCGGTCGACTCCCTCGACAGCTTGGGATGATCTTTTCCGCGCACCTCGACCACCGAGTGGTTGATGGTGAGGTTCACCAACGATCGGCAACATTCCACTGCGAGTTCATCCGGAATCCCTTCTTGCAGAGCTGCTTCCACGAGTTTGTTGACGTATTCCATGATCGCGGACCGGTCGTCGACAGTCATCAGCTCGGTCAAGTACGGGTGGGCGCACAGCGCGTCGCGCAACGACAGGCACCAGTTCAGCGCGGTGCTCTCCCAGTCGTCGTGTTCGTGAAAGTCCAGTCGCAGCTGAGAGAAGTGCCGGGCCACCAGGGCACGGATCAGTTGCTCACGGGAGCCGACCTGCTGGTAGAGCGTGCGAGTCGAGATCTTCAGGTCGGCCGCCAGACGTCTGGTCGTCAGCGCCGAGGAACCTTCGGCGTCCAGCAGCGCCAGAGCGCGTTCGTAGATGACTTCGACGGGGATTAGCGGCTTGGCCATCGCGTGATCTTACTTCCGTGCACGTATTCAGCCGCTGACCAGATCGGGGGCTCGCCACAACGGAAAAACCTGCTCTGGCTCGCAGACTTCCTCGACAATCCATTTGCACATCCGGCGCACCGGCTCCATCGCGTCCTGCGGGATGGTGAAGTTCACGCTGGCTGCGTAGCCCAGCGACGTCAACCGCTGCGCACCGTAGAGCGGAAGTGTCTCCCGCAGTTGCATTTTGAGCGGCTCCGGATAGATCCCGATAGTCTGGGTGTAGGCGTTGACAGCGTCAGTCACCTTTTCGATCGAGTCCGCCGGCACGATATTGGCCACCCGGCCCGACAACATGGTGGAGTACGGCACCGCCTCGTCGAGCTGAGAAACGACGATCGCCCCCTCGGCGTGCTCGCCACCGAACACCCTGTACCAGTCGTCGGTCAGCCGCGAGCCCTCGATGTGCTCCAGCAGCGTCCGGTTGACAACCTTCGGCGTGGTGCTGATGAAGTCCGGCAGCTCCATCATGGCGGAATAGATCAGTTCGCCCAGCCTGTTGGCCTTTTCCAGGCCCTCGTCGTCGGTGCCGCTGAGTACGTAGATCACGCGCGCGTTGACGCAGCCCTCTTGGTTACCGGCCCCGACGTCGCAGGCCGCACGCTGGGCGACGTCGCGCAATGTCTCCTCGGTGGCGAACGCTTCGGGTCCGATGATGGTGGCGCTGCGCTTGGGATCCAGCGCGATCAGTTCCAGGCCAGGCTGGATATAGCGGGTGACGTGCTTGACCGAAGCCAAACCACCCCAGGCGATGACCTTTTCGATGTGCTCGGGTTTATAGAGCTGTTCCTCGACAGTCTCGTCGCCGCCCTTCCAGTAGGCGACCGCCAGATGTTTGGTCACCGGGTGGTCGGGCGCGATGTCGGCGAGCGTCCTGGCGATCGCCAGCGCCGTCAGCGGGTCGTTGGAAGGTGCCTTCACGATGGCGTCGCTGCGGGTGATCGCATTGCGTAAGACGGTGATCCCGGCGACCAGTCCGCCGTTGCCTGCGGGCACATGCAGAGTGCGGGCACCGAACGCGCGAACCCGGATCTCGCGCCCGTCGAGGAGCCGCTGAGGCACCCACCCTTCGAGATGGTCGATACCGACCGTCGTGTCGGCGAGCTCGCGCATCGAGTCGCGGGCGAACAGTGCCGGCAGCGCCACATAGCCGGTGCGCAGAATCGACTCCGGCATGGGGTTGGACACCAGGCACGCCTCGAAGGCCTCCTGCACGTAGCTGTTGGTCTCGAAGGCGAGCGCCTGACCCAGCTCGGTGAGCACGTCGAGGATCTCGTCGAGGGAGACCGTGTAGAGGTCGGCAAGTTTGCGCGGATCCCCCAGCGGCAGCCGGTGGGCGTGCTTGGCCGGATCCGGTGCCGTAAAACTGTGCTCCAGCCGGGTGGCGAACGGAATCAGGTCATCGGTGATCAGCTCGCCACGCACGAACATCGGCACGGTGAATGACGTCATGCGAGTTCCTTCAGAAAGTCGATGGCCTCGTTCTGCACCTCGTGGGTTGCGGCACAGGAGATCTTGTCGTCCTCACCGTCGCGCTTCTCGCTGAACCGCACGATGTCGTGTTCAAGCGCAATCGTGGTACGTCCGCACGGACAGGGAGTGTCCCAGTCGATGGTGACCTCGTCGCCGGTGATGACACCGCCCCAGTGGCTCTGGTTGATCACGTCGTAAACCGCGAAGCGTCCGGTCTGGCGCCCGGCGCGCGGAAACGGCTCGCTGGTCTCGGGGTCGAGAAGGTAGGGGATCACCCATGGCTGAATGTGGTAGCGGCCGAGTTCGCAGGCGAAGTGCACACCGTTGTGCTCGGAGAACGAATAGCCCTCCTGGATCCGGACTCCGCCGTAGAACTCGCGGATGACGTCCATGTAGCCCTCGGGCAACACCTGCCCTTTGGCCCCGCCTCCGGTGAGGATGGCCGAGTTGGCCGCGAAGTCGGCCCGGCCTCCTTCTTTCAGGCCGGCCGCGGCCAGGTTGTACATTAGGTTGTACGTGTTGGTCATGAAAACCCGTTTGCCGCGAAGCTCGTTGGTCAGCCGGGCCAGGAACTCGGGAACCTCGGTCATCTGACGCTGCTGCAGCGCGATGAACTCGTCCTTGCGCGCAGCAAGATGCGGGGGCAGCTGCAGCCGGTCCAGCTCGCCGCGCGACGCGGCCAGCCGCATCTTGTTGGCCAGGAACATCAGATCGGTGTCCATTGCACCGGAATACAAGGCGTGGAAACGGCTTTCGTCGCCGCCGGTGAACTCGCGCTTGATCCACGGCACCATCCGGGTCATCCCGAATCGACCCTCGCTGAAGTTCGGCCAGATCACGTCGACCACGGGGTTGAGCTCGTCTTCTGTCGGCTCCTTGCCGAAGGTTTGGAACACCATCATTTTCCAGATCCGCATGCCCTGCACAGTGATCGGCTCATCCTTGGGGATGAACGAGAAAGTTCCGGTGGTTCCCGAGGACGTGACCAGTTGCAGCGGGCTCTGCGCCTCCAGTCGGTCCAGCCATTCGTCGATCGATTCGCATCCCTCCACGTCGACCCCCGACAGGTCGTAGGTCGTCAGCTTGTCCAGCCATTTGGTCATCAGGTCCCAGCGATTGTTGTCGATGAGCGCCGCGGGATAGGACTTGTAAGCGGTGTGCGAAAACATCAGCGGCACGACATCGTTGAAGCCGTCGATCCGCTCAACGCCGAGGCGGTCGGCCAGCTTGCGGACCATCTCGATGCGATCGCGTTGCTCTCCGAACCGCTCGATCATGGCTTCGCGCTGCATCTCCTCGAGCTGGTCGCGAGGCACGCTGTGCATCTTGGTGACCGACTCCTCGAAGTAGTCCAAGGGTCGGTCCATGAAGGACCGCAATGCCGAATCAACCATGCTTCGTCTCCCTCGCCTGTGACTCAGCCGCCGATAAGAAACCGCCGGTGTTTTAACGCTAGCCCAAACGCGACACCGCGCACAAGGGCCGCATCCTCAGCTAGTCGCGTGCAATGCGCTCACTAGGTCGGCGAGGTCATTGTCATCGGGTCGGTAGCCAGGGAAATAGCAGCAGACGTCGGAGGCCCAAGCGCCGTAGCGCCGGCGAATCTGCTCTGCGCATTCTTCTGGAGTTCCGAGGACGCCGTATGTGCCCACCATGGCCTCGGTGATCAGTGCGCGCATCTCGGCATAGCCCCCCCGCTTGGACAACGCGTTGAGCTCTGGCTGCAGGTGGCCCCACCCTTCCACCTCCAGCACCGCGGTGTAGGCCGGCGTCGATCCGTAGAACGCGATCAGCCCGGCAACCCGGTCGACGGCCGTCGCGAGCGCCTCCTGGGTTCGCCCGACGGCAACCATGGCTTGCGCAATGACCTGGAGTTCGCCGCGGGTGCGCCCCGATCGGCGCAGGCCCTCGGTCATCGCCGGGACTGTCCGCTCGGCGAAGTGCCGGGTGCTGTTGAACGGCATGACCAGCAGGCCGTCGGCGACCTCGGCGGCCTTGCGGGTCATCAGCGGGCCCAGCGCTCCCATCAGGACCGGTGGCGGGCCGTACGTGTTGGGGCCGGGGTTGAAGTTCGGCGGCATCAATGTGTGTGTGAAGAACTCGCCGCGAAAGTTCAACGGCGCCAGCCCCTCCCATGCCGAGAAGATGGCCTTCACGGCGGCGACCGACTCGGCCGTCCGAGCGGCGGGTCTACCCCACTGCGAACCGTAACGCTTCTCTATGTGCGCCTTGATCTGCGACCCCAGTCCCAGGCGAAACCGGCCGCCGCTGATGGTCTGCAGATCGTAGGACGCGTGCGCGAGGTGCAGGGGGCTGCGCGGACCGGCGATGGCCACATTGGTCATCAGTTCCAGCTCGGTCTCTTCGGCTGCCAACAGCAGCGGAAAGAACACGTCGTGCTGTCCTTCGAACGAGAAGATCCCGTCTGCGCCGAGTTCGGCGATGGCCGCGGCACTCGCGCGGGCGTGCGTCGGTGAGCCGTCCACCTGCAGATGCACTTTCACGAAAGCGTGTCCTTTCGTCGCGTCGGCTTAGCACACCGACAACCTCGAATCCACTCTTGTGGCCTGAACCTCATCACTGCTAAGAAATCAGTGTGGTTTTATCGCATCGGGCTGCCTGCCGGCAAGGTCTGGACCCATGACTGCCGGGATCTTCGGCAGCACGGCCGCCGACGGCCCGGAGATCCTCGCGGATCCCAACGCCTACACCGACCCCGTGCGGATGCACGCGACCCTGGCCGCGCTGAGGGCGTCGAATCCTGTCGCCTTGGTCGACACCGCGCAGTACCGGCCATTCTGGGCGATCACCAAGCATGCCGACGTGCTCGTGATCGAGCGGGCCAACGATGTCTTCGTCAACGGTCCCCGCCCCGTCCTCATGCGTACCGAGCAGGAGGACATGCAGGCTTCGGCCGGTGTCCGCACCCTGATCCACTTGGACGACCCCCAGCACCGCGATGTTCGCGCAATCGGCGCGAACTGGTTCCGGCCCAAGGCAATGCGCATGCTGGCCGACCGCGCACAGCACCTGGCCAAGAGGTTCGTCGACGCCATGGCGGCCGAGGGGCCCGAGTGCGATTTCGTCCAGCAGGTCGCGGTCAACTATCCGCTCTACATGATCATGACGCTACTGGGCGTCCCCGAGTCCGACTTCGGGTTCATGCTCAGGCTGACGCAGGAACTCGTCGGATCGGAGGACTCCGAGTTCCAACGCAGCGCCACCGACGCCGAGCAGATGACGGCGCTGCTGGAGATGTTCGAGTACTTCACGGCGCTGACCGCCGCCAGGCGGGCGAATCCGACCGAGGACCTGGCCTCGGCCATCGCCAACGCGACGATCAACGGTGAACCGTTGGGTGACATCGACACCGTGTCCTACTACCTGATCATCGCCACGGCGGGGCACGACACTACCAGCGCTGTCATCTCGGGCGGCATGCACGCCCTGGTCGAGCATCCCGAGCAACGCAACCGACTGCATGCCGACCCCGGCTTGATGGGGACGGCCACCGAAGAGATGATCCGCTGGGTCAGCCCCGTCACCGGGATGATGCGTACCGCTACCACCGATACGGCGGTGCGCGGTGTGCCGATCTCCGCCGGAGAATCCGTGCTGCTGTCCTACGTTTCAGCGAACCGCGACGAAGACGTGTTCAGCGATCCGGATTCCTTCGATGTCGGACGTGATCCCAACAGGCACTTGGCCTTCGGACACGGCGTGCACTTCTGCCTGGGCGCCGCGCTGGCGCGGTTGGAGATCAACAGCTTCTTCAGCGAGCTCATCCCGCGGCTGGCCTCGGTCGAACTGGCCGGGACCCCAGAGCTGACCGCCACCACCTTCGTGGGTGGCCTCAAACACCTGCCGATCCGATACCGAGTGAAGTGAGCCGTCGATGACAGCCACGTTGAGGACCGAACAGCACGGCGCCGTGCGCGTGTTGACCATCGATCGGCCCGAGGCCAAGAACGCGATGCACGGCGAGTTGCGTGCGGCCCTTCGTGCGGCGATGACCGAGGCCGACCGCGACGTCGCGGTGCACGCTGTCATCCTGACGGGGGTCGACCCCGTCTTCAGCGCGGGTGTCGATTTCAAGCGGCTCGAGCGGAGTCCCGACGAGACCGGCAGCCCGCTCGATCCCACCCCCGCGGCCGTCGTGCGGGCCATGCGTAAGCCGGTCATCTGCGCCGTCAACGGCGCGTGCGTGTCCGGCGCCCTCGAAGTCGCCTTGAGTTGCTCGTTCATCATCGCCTCCGAACGCGCGCGGTTCGCCGACACCCACGCCCTGCTCGGCGTGGTGCCCACCTGGGGACTGACCGCACTGCTACCGCGCGCCGTCGGTGTCCGCAAAGCCCGCGAGATGTCGGTGACCGGCGCATTCGTCGATGCTGAGGAGGCGCTGCGCATCGGGTTGGTCAACCATGTGCTCCCCCACGATCAGCTGCTGTCCTACACGCTGGATCTGGCCGCACGGATACCCGGCAGCGCTGCCGTCGCAGACATGCTGAGGCTGTACCGCAGCGGCGAGGATCTGTCCCTGGCCGGGGCATTGGCCCTGGAGACCACCAGCAGCATCGGCCGGACCTATGACCTGACGGCGTTCACTGCCGCGGGCAGTAAAGCCTCCGCCCGCCAGCGCGACCACCGGCCACCGGCCAGTGATGAAGGGAACTCACTGTGACACAGCGGTTTACCGGCCGACGCGCCGTGGTGACCGGAGCCAGCCGCGGCATCGGGGCCGGTATCGCGCAGCGCCTGTGCGCCGAAGGCGCCGATGTCCTCCTGGTGGCGCGCACCCTCGAGACCTCCGACGGGACCGGCGGCAGCCTGCACGAGACCCAGCAGCTCTGCGAGAAGTACGGCACCACGGTCGGGATTGTCGTCGCCGACATCACCGATGACGCCGACCGCTCCCGGGTCATGCCCGAGGCGACGGCGATCCTCGGCGGCCCGATCGACATCCTCGTCAACAATGCGGCCGCCGCCACGACCGCCCCGATCACCGAGATCACCCCCACTCAGCAGCGACTCGCCTACGAAGCCAACGTCATTGCGCCCCTGGCGCTCGCCCAAACGGTCATACCGGCGATGCGCGAATCGGGTCAAGGTTGGATCGTCAACCTGACCAGCGTGGGTGCCACCGTCGTCGAGGGACCGCCGTTCTATCTCGGCCCGCAAGGCTCCACGATGGAGATCTACGGTGCCACCAAGGCGGCGCTCAACCGCACGACGGCCGGACTGGCCGGTGACCTGTACGGTACCGGGATCCGCGTCAACGCGGTCGGCCCGCGCGTGGCGGTCATGAGCGAGGGTTTCGCCGAGCTGATGGGCGACGCGCTGCCGGCCGAGTTCTTCGAGTCCGTCGAGGAAGTCGTCGAAGCCGTTGTCGCACTGTGTGACTGCGACAGTGAAACCACCGGAAAGATCCGGTACAGCCTCGATCTGATCGAGCAGTGGAAGCTCGATGTCCGCGAGCTGGACGGTTCGCCACAAGCAAGGGATGGCCAACTGTGAAAGTACCGTTCACCTGGAAAGTCACCGGGTGGTTCATGATCGGCTGGTCAGCGGAGTTCCCGATCGGCGACGTCAAGGCGCTCAAATACTTTGGCGAGCATCTTGTAGCCTACCGCGACGATCAGGGCGCTATTCATATCTTGGAAGCGCACTGCAAGCATCTGGGCGCCCATATCGGCCACGGCGGCAAGGTCGTTAGCGACTGCGTAGAATGCCCGTTCCACGGCTGGCGATGGGGACCCGACGGAGACAACACCTTCATCCCCTATCAGCCCGACAGACCCAACCGGGGACTGAAGCTGCGCTCCTATCCCGTTCGGGAACAGCATGGATGCATCTTCATGTGGTATCAGCCCCACGGCCAGCCACCTAAATGGGAGCTGCCCGACATCTTTTTGAAGTTCCCGCAATTCGACACCGCCCCGACCAACTACTATCGGCCCTACCCCGAATTCTCTAGCCGTGCCGACGGCATTCACGTCCACCCCCAGGTGGTCGCCGAAAATGGCCCGGATAGTTCACATTTCCGCTATGTACACGGCGCGACAGTGACCCCGGTCTGTTTACATTGGGAGAACGTTGGCGAGGAATGGCGGTTCCTGACCGGATGGCCCGACACCCGCAGCGATGACCGCGACGTGATGGCCCTGCGCATCCACAGCCACTTCTCCGGCTTGGGCTTCGCGATGAGTGCCTTCGAAGGCTCGTCGAGCCACCGGCTGATCTTCGCCTGCACGCCGGTCGACGACGAAGTCTCCGACATGTTCTATTCGATCTGGTGGCCCAAGTTGCCCGGTGAAACCTCCGATGTGCCGCCGCCGCAGGTCGTCGAGAAAGTGGAGCGGCAGTTCCTCAAAACGGTCTGGGAGGACTGCGATATCTGGGAATACCAGAAGTATGTCGAGCATCCACCGTTGGCCAAGATCGATGCGAAGCCGTACATGGCCATGCGGAAATGGGCCACCCAGTTCTACGAGGTTCCCCCCGTCGACGCCGCGAGGACCGCGGGCGTATAACGCTGGCGAGTCATCGCGATCGGGCCATTTTCACGGTGTCCAGCGGTGTCATGGCCGCCGTCACGCCTCCGTCGCAGATGATGTCGACGCCGGTGAGGTATCCGGGCTTGTCTCCGGCACAGAACGCGAGCAGCTCGGCGATCTCCTCGGGCCGGCCGAACCGTTTGAGAGCACTGAGCTCGGCCAGCGCGCCCGCCCCGGCGCCTTCCTCGAGTTTGCCCATCGCCGTGTCGAACGATCCGGGCGACACCGAGAGGACCCGCGCGCCCTTCTCGCCGAATCGCGTGGCCATCGCCGCGCTGTACCAGATGACGAAGTTCTTGCTGAGCACGTAGGCGATCTGTGGCTGCCATGTGCGGGGTATGCGATTGCAGAATGACAGCAGATCCCGATAGAACCGGTTCCGGTCTCGCAACGCGCGCTTGTAGCGCCGCGTCGGGGCCGCGAGGCCCGGCAGCTGGTGTCCGGCAACGGAAGCCACATTGACCACCGCCATACCGGGCTGGGCGATGCCGAGAAATGCCTCGTTGACGAGCACGGTGCCGAGCGCGTTGATTCGCAGGATCATCTCGGCAGACCCCATGCTGGGGCTCACCCCCGCAGTGTGGACGACCGACATCACGGTGCCGAGCTGCTGTGCCTGCTCGACCAGCTGACGCACCGATGCTGGATCGGTGATATCACACGTGGCCGTAGCACATTCGACGCCTGCAGCGTTGAGGTCGCGCTGTGCAGAAGCCAGACCGGCGGCATCGACGTCACAGATCAGCACCGCGCAGTCCCGTCCGATGACCCGCGCCGCGGCCAGCCCCATCCCACCTGCCCCGCCGGTGACGACGGCAATTTTCGCCATGATCAGGTCCACCCTCCAGCTGCCGAGATTGAGCAGGACGCGGCAGACATGATCTCACCGACGCCACGACGTCCATTCAGCTTGCACAACAGCGGTTTAGGGCCCTCGAAGGGCGAGCACAGTATGCGACCGCCGCCGGGTCTAGGTTTGCGGCGCATGGCGGCTCCAGCCATCGAGCAATGCTTGGGAGTGGTCCCACAGGTCACGCGCGAGGTCGATATCGTCAGCCTGCGCCGCCGATGTGGCCAGCTTGCCTTTGGCGTAAAAGTTCCCCGAGTGCCACGATCTGCCCTCTTGATCTTGGGCGAGTGTAGCCAGACCTGTCGCCCCATCTTCGGGTGAAACCAAGAATCGGCGAACCAGCTTCGTGTGATAGACGAAGCGCATAAGATGAGTGGTGTCACTGGCGAAGCCGGTCGCCACGACACCCGGATGAAACGCCGCAGAACTGATTTCCTGCTCATGGAAGCGACGGTGAAGCTCTTTGGTGAATAAGATGTTGGTGAGTTTCGCGTCACCGTAGGCCTTCTGGGGGCTGTACCGCTTTGCGTTCTGTAGGTCGTCGATGTCGATGTTTCCATAGTTCTTCGCGGCTGAGCTCGATGTCTGAAGCACCGACGCCTTGCTCTCAATGAGGTGTGGCATTAGCGAAGTCGTTAGCAGGAAAGGCGCAAGATGATTGACCTGAAACGTCTGTTCGAAGCCGTCTCCGGTCAACTGGCGCTCGCCCATGATGCCCCCAGCGTTGTTGGCCAACACATCGATACGTGGGTAGGTCGCCGCGAGTTCCGATGCCAGACTTCGCACCTGCGCCAGTTCGGCGAAGTCGACGATGTGGTAGGGCGCTCCTATACGAGACGCGACGGCGGCGGTCTTCGTCGGTGACCGTCCCACCAATACAACGTGGTGCCCCTCCTCGGCAAGGCGCTCAGCCGCTGCGGTACCGATGCCATCGCTGGCTCCGGTGATCACGATCGTCTTCATTTGGGCCCCCGGGGACAACACGGGGAGGCGGGTGTCTTTGCAAGGTGGATGTAACGGCGCACGAATAATCAGTTCCCACCCTTGCAGATTTTAAAACACCGTTGCAGTTTTAAAAGTCGTGGGTCCATCGGGTGCGGTGCCGCTAGCAGTCGGAGCGGCACCGACCGAGACCGCTCGACCACCCTCAAAGCAATTCGCACAGCAGGTCGATGGTGCGGGTCTTGGATGTGGTGCGTTCGGCTTTGTCGCGTCCGACGGCCACGGGTTGGATCCAGATGTCGGTGGCGCCCGCGTCGAGGAGGTGTTGCAGTTGGGTGCGGACCGATGCTTCGTTCCCGACGATGGCGATGTCGGCGGGTGTGGTACCGCCACCGGTTTCGATGATGCGCTTGTAGTTTGGCATTGCCGCATACATTCCGGCGGTGGCGGCGGTCGCCGAGCGAGCTTCGGCTTCATCGTCGTGGACGGCGACGGGAAGGCCGGCAACGATGCGGGGGGCGGGCCGTCCTGCCGCCTGTGCGGCTGCGGTGATCTGGGGTGCGACGTGGGTGTCGATGGCTTTGGCCGACGCCATCCACAGCACGGTGCCGTCGGCGATGGCTCCGGCGATGCGCAACATGCGCGGCGACAGCGCCGACAACAACACCGGCACCGGGTACTGCGGAGCCGGAACCTCGGCAGGTAGGTGGGCACTCCAATCCACGCCGGTGAATTCGATCGGCCCGCCTCGTAGCGCTGCGGTGACGATTGACAGGTACTCCTCAGTGTTGCGGCCGGGGCGGGCGTAGGACAGGCCGTAGATATCCTCGACGACCGCGGCGTGTGAGGGACCCAGACCGAGAGTGAAACCGGAGCGGCCCATGGCATTTGCGGCCGCGGTCACCCGGTGGGCCTGCAGCAGCGGATGGCACGGATAGGTTTGCAACACAGCGGTGCCGAGCTCGATGCGGCTGGTCTCCCGCCCGGCAATCGCCATGGACGCCAGCGGATCTGCGGTGACGTTGCTGGCGTACCACAACGACGTAAAGCCTTGCTGCTCGGCGAGCTTGGCTTGGCGCACCACGCCATCAGTCGTCGCTGCTCCGCCGGTCAGGCCGATGCGCATCAGTGTTCCGGTCCGAAGAGTTGCGCGTACCGGCTCATCAGCTCGGGGATGTCGTCGTCCATGGCCAACTCGAACGATTTGAACAGCCGCGCCAGGATGTCGTATCCGCCTGCGGTGAAGATCAAGTCGAGCAGCTGGCGGACGTCGAACTCCCTGGCCAGAACCTGCCAGGTGGGCGTGGTGATCCCACCGTCGATAATCATTTCGTCGACGGCCCGCAGTATCGCCGCCTCGAACTCACTCCACAGCGGTGAGTCCGGACCGTAGGCGACCCGGCCCACCTCCTCATCGGTGATGCCCGCGTCGCGGGCGACGAAAAGGTGTTGGTACCACTCATAACTGGACTGCCGCACCGCAGCGACCCGCATCACCACAAGTTCGCGCTGGCGCTCGGTCAGTGTTGTGCCGAGCAGCAGATGGCCGTTGAAGGTGAAGTAGGCACGCGCGAGGTCGGGGTGATGAGCCAGCGTCCCCAACGTGTTCAGTGCCTTGGGCCGATCCTTTGTCGGCAGAGGTTGATGTCTGGGATTGGCTGGGCGCAGAGCAGCAATCGCCGTGCGGAACTCCTCGGAGAACTCGCGCGGAGGCACCGGATCGATTCGTGCCATGACTCTTACAAAACCCTTCCTCCGTTGACACCGAGCACCTGCCCGGTGATGTAGCCCGCGCCCTGTGAGCACAGAAACGCACACGCTGCGGCGATATCGTCAGGCTGGCCGATACGGCGCACCGGGGTTCTAGCTTCGGCGGCGTCGACGCCGGGGCCCAGGAAGCCGCGTTCTTCGCTGCGCCGCAGCATCGGTGTGTCGATGAACCCCGGGGGGATGGTGTTGACAGTGATGCCACGCGGACCGAGTTCCTGGGCAAGGGCTTTGGTGAATCCGAGGACACCTGCCTTGGCCGCAGAGTAGTGCACCATCAGTGGATTGCCCGTCTGTGCACTCGACGATGAGATGTTGACGATGCGGCCCCATCCAGCGTCGAGCATGTGGGGCACGACGGCCTGGCAGCAGTCGAAGACGCCTGTCAGGTTCACCGCGAGGATCTGTTGCCAACTTTGCGCGGTGATCGCCAGGAACTTCTCGAAGCCGTCGAGACCGGCACTGTTGACCAGGATCGTCGGCGGTCCGAGCTGGCGCGCCGTCTCGTCGATCGCCGCATCGACGAGACTCCGGTCGGTGACGTCGACGTGCGCGGCGATCGCTCGGCCCCCTGCAGCCACAATCTTGTCCGCAGCGGCGGTCGCCGCGCCATGATCTACGTCCAAGACGGCCACCGCGGCGCCTTCGATGCTGAGTCGCTGGGCGATCGCAAATCCGATACCCGACGCGCCGCCGGTGACAATGGCTGTCGGCGGTTCGTCCCAGTAGGGAATGGAACTCATGCAATCGCTTCTTCGCCGACGAGTGTGGTGCGATGCATCAGCCGTCGGGAGGTCGGTTCGTAGGGGATGGCCCGGTGCAGCATGCCGGTGTTGTCCCAGACCACCAAATCCCCGACGCGCCAATGATGGCGCAGGACGAACTGCGGCTGGGTAGCCCAGTCGAGGATCTCGTCGAGGAGTTCGCGGCTGCGCGCAGGGTCCATCCCCACGATCTGGCCGGCAGTGGCGCCGATGAGCAGCGACTTGCGGCCATCTCGGCGCTGCCACACCAGGGGATGCTCACGCGACGGAGCGCGGTCCCATTTGGCCTCTTGCTCCGGGGTCGGGTGCGGGGTCAGGAGCAACTGCGAAGCCGCGACACTATGCACGACGCGGTACCTCTCCAGTTCGACCCGCTTGTCGGCGGGAAGAGCGTCAAGAGCGGCGTAAGTGTTGGCGAATTCGGTGTCGCCGCCCTCGTCGGCGATCTCCCGGGCGGTCAACAGGGTCGCCTTCTGCGGGATTTGATCGGTCAGGCCGTCGGTGTGCCAGAAAATGGTGCTGCGCCGCAGCCCGGCCAGCGCACTCCTACTCGGATCGAGGGTGACCGGGGAAATTTCGGGATAGTCGGGATGCCCTCCGGCTCCCGCGACGACGACCTCGCCGAGTGCGCGGGAGAAAGCGACGAGGTCGGGATCGCTGATATGGGCTTCACGGTAGACGACGACGCCGTGGCGCTCCAGCAGCGCGTGGCAATCCCGTGGTGCACCGGGGTTGAGGAAGTCGGCGGTGGTGTAGCCGGTGACCTCGACGCCGATCGCGTCGGAGATGGGAGTCGTGGCGATGGTCATGGTCACTCCTTGGTGCCAGAGTTGGTGCGGACGGCCTCGTCGACCGCGATGGCTTGGCGGGGGCATGCCGCAGACGCGGCCCGGATGTCGGCGAGGGCGCCAGGGTTCGGGTGCTCATCGCAGGTTGCTGTCTCGTCGTCGTCGAGGTCGAAGACATCGGGCGCCAACTGCAGGCACAGTCCGTGCCCTTCGCACAATCGCGGATCGACGTGCACTCGCAGGATCGGCGTGCTCATGCTGCGGTGAACCGCAGATGCAGATCCGTCAGTCCGCGAATGATGTAGGTCGGATCGTGGCGGAACGTCCGGGCGCCCACGGGGCCGTGATGTTCCTCGGACAGGGTCAGGGTGGTGGTGCGGTCCAGGAAGCGTTCGATGGTCACCCGTCCTTCGGCCCGGGCCAGTGGTCCGCCGGGGCAGGAATGCACACCTCGGCCGAAAGCGATGTGCTCGCGGACGTTTTCGCGGTCCCACCGGAACCGGTCGGGCTCGGGGAACTTGCGGGGATCACGGTTGGAGGCTCCGGGATGCAACATGATCGTGGTCCCCGCGGGAATGTCCACGCCACCCACACAGGTCGTTTTCTGGGTCATCCGGAAGTCGCTCATGGTGGGGCTTTCCAACCGCAACACCTCCTCGATGAACTCAGGGATTCTGCCGCGGTCGGCGCGCAGCGCCGCCTGTAGATCCTGATCGTCGGCCAGGAACCGCAACGACGATGCCATCAGCCGCGCAGAAGTGTCCTGCCCGGCACCGAACAGGAAGGTGGCCAATCGCACAATCGATTCCGTGTCGGGCAGCGTCCCGTCGGGGTAGGTCGACGTCGCCAGCGCGGTCAGAACATCCTCGCGCGGCTGCCGGCGCCGTTCCTCGATATAGCCACCGAATGTCTCGTACATGTACTCCAACGGGTTCTCCGGCAACGGCGAATCCCCGCCCAACGTCGCCACGTGTTGTCCGGTGAAGATCTTGCGGAAGTGGTCGCGGTCTTCAGCGGGCACACCGAGCAGATCGGCAATCACCATGGTGGTGAACGGCTTTCCGTAATCCTGGACCACCTCGAAGCCGCCGGCGCCGATAAATGCGTCAATGCAGGCATCCGCCATGCCCGCCATCTGGTCCTCGTTCTCCTTCAATCGTTTCGGAGTCATCAAGCGGCGCAACAGACTCCGCTCGGCATCGTGGTCGGCGCCATCCTTGGTGACCATGAATTCGTGGAACACCCAATGCTCACGGTTGGCCTGCACGGCATCGGTGATGTCGTCGGTGCCCGGCTCCACCGGGAACGGGGGAAACGGTCCGCCCATCGCATTGCACGACGAGAACGCTGCATCGTTGCGGTACACCGCGACCGCTTCGTCGTATCCGGTGACCGCCAACACGCCCGGCTGCGCGATCTCGTGGATCGGACAACGGGACCGCAGCTCGTCGAAGTAGGGATACGGATCGTTGATGACCTCTTCGCTGGTGAAGATGTCCACCTTGTCCACGCTGTTCGTCATGACACCTCCACGCCGTGCGACTGTGACAGCTCGCAGCTTTTATTAGGCACTCGCCTAGCGAAATGAGCTGGCATATGCTTAGCACCCGTCACGGCGACGGTCAAGACCGGCGGATGAACAACATGGCGCCACCACCGGCGCTAAGGACGGACGACACAATGGCCACACCGAACCGCACCGGCAAGCGCGACACCGGCACCCGCGAGAAGCTGCTGGACGCATGCGCAGAGATCATGCTCGACGAGGGTTATGCCGCCGCCACCTCGCGCCGCGTCGCAGAGAAGGTCGGCGTCCAACGCGCAGTCGTGTACTACTACTTCCCCACGATGGACGACCTCTACCTCGCCGTCCTCAAACGCGGCACGCAAACCAGCCTCGATGTGCAGCGCCGCGCCCTGACCACGGACAAGCCCCTGCACGCACTCTGGGACATGACAACAGATCCACGGGGCGTCCAGCTCATCATGGAATTCATGGCCCTCGGAAACCACCGCAAGGAGATCCGCACCGAACTGGCCGCCGGCGCCCAAGCCTTCCGCGAGGCCCAGGTCGCCGCGCTGACCTACATCCTGCGCGATCACCACGCCGATCAACCGCTGCCGGCTGAAGTCATCTCTGTGCTCATCGCGGCCATCGGGCGGTTGCTGGTCATCGAAACCGGCCTCGGCATCACCACCGGCCATCAGCAGACCATCGACCTCGTCCACAAATATCTGGGACAGCTCGAGACACCATTGCGTTAGGCGGTCGCCTAACATATCGTTTCGGAGCGGCCGACATGTGCCGACCGTCGCGAGGGCACGCTCGCCGCCTTGAACGCAGCGGACCCCATCCTCAGGAGCAAATCGATGAGCCAGGAGCTCGACCCCGCCATACCCCGCGTTGCCGTCGTCACCGGCGGCGCCTCAGGAATCGGCCCCGCAGTGGCAGCGCACCTGGCCAAGGCCGGACACGCGGTCGCCCTGCTGGACCGTCAAGGCGACCTGGTACGTGGCGTCGCAGCCGAGCTTCGCTCCGGCGGCGCTCAGGTCATCGGCATCGAAGTCGACGTGACCGACCGGCAATCGGTGCATGAGGCCATCGCCCGCGTTCGCGCCGAGCTCGGCGCTATCACCATCGTGGTCACCAGCGCCGGTATCGACGTGGGCGTTCCGGTGCCCGTCACCGACATCACCCCCGAGCAGTGGGACCGGCTGATCGCGGTCAACCTGACCGGCACCTTCACCTGCATCCAGGCCGCAGTACCGGATATGCAAACCGCCGGCTGGGGACGCATTGTCACCATCTCATCCTCCAGCGCTCAATCCGGCGCGCCGGAACGCGCCCACTACGTCGCATCCAAAGGCGGAGTGATCGCGTTGACCAAGGCCCTGGCGTATGAACTTGCGCCCCAGGGCATTACGGTCAACACCATACCTCAGTCTGTCGTCGACACCCCGATGGCACACGCCGGCGTGAAGGTCGGCACCGTGCCAGATCTCGACATCCTAGCCACCATGGTCCCGTTGCGACGCAACGGCACTCCCGACGACATCGCCGCTACTGTCGCCTTCCTCTGCTCCGACGGCGGCTCCTACATCACCGGACAGGTGATCGGCGTCAACGGCGGCATGTACATCTAGGAACGTGATCGGCGCAGAAGGTCGCGGCCCGCGATGGGCGGCAATGCCCCACCCGACGCGGCCCGCCCACGCGTGCATCGGACTGCCGCCTCGGGTCCGCTCGTACAGCGCATGGCCCCGGACTCACAAGCTCCAATCGGTAACCTTTTCGATGTCTCGACGCAATGCAGGCAACAACGCGACCGTGAACAACTGCAAAAAGCGGGCCCGAGCGCATTTCACATGATCGCCGCACTGCAGGTCCCCGACGCGGCGCAGCAGCGTTTGTCTGTAAAGCGACAATGGCCTTTTTTAGCCACTCGTGCACGACGACGGTGCCGTCGTCGCAGATCTCGGCGACGCGCGCTTCCCCGCGATCGAGCAAGTCGACCGCTTCGCGAACCGTGGAGATCGCCGCACCGTCAGCGGCTTCCAGAGAATTGCGGTGGTCCCAGAGGTCCTCGATCTGGTGCTGCAACTCGGTCACCGCTGCCATATTAACGACCGGGACGACTGTCGAATCAGCTCGTCAACCGGATCCTGCCCGCGTGACAACGGTAATCACGCTGCGGCGGCGACACTGGGTCGGAACGCCTTGGACTCGTTGAACGTCTGCCCGACTTGCAGACAGTGGTAGAGCTGGCCCAGGAGTCTGTTGAAGAGGTTCCGCTGCGCGGCAGCGTGCCGGTCGCCGAGTTCCCGTCGACGGCGGTAGTGCTCGCCAGCAGGTCTGCAGTGGGTAGCGGCGCCGAATGCCCAGATCCATCCCGCGGCGGCCAATCGGTCGTTCTTGATGTGGCGGCGGGTGATCGAAACGGATTTTCCGGAGGCTCGGGTGATGGGCGCGGACCCGGCGTAGGCCTTCAGCGCACGGGCATCGATGAATCGGCGGCGGTCATCGCCGATTTCGGCGAGCACGCGGGCGCCGGTCGAGTCGCCCAGACCGGGGAAACTGGTAATGATCGCGTAGTCCGGATGGCGTTCGAAGAGCTCGGCAGAGGCCTGGCCGAGTTCATCGACGCTGACGCACGCGGTGTTCAGCGCTGCTAGCAACGCCGACGTCTGCTTCCCCATTGCGGCCTCAACTTGAGCAAGGTGACGCATCTGAGGCACGCGCAGGGCTGCCTTGATCTCGGCGGCTGCCTGATCGATACCACGGCTGCGGCCGGCCCGGCGTAGCGCCGCGGCGACCCTGCTGACGGTCAGTTTGGCCGCCGCCGCGGGGGTGGGTGCGATGGCCAAGACGGCACGGGCTTCGGGGCTGGCGATACCGAGTGGGAATCGTTTGGTGAACGTGGCCAAGAAGGTCGGGAAGAACTCGCGCAGCATCGATCGTAATTCATTGTGCGCCTTGATCCGTCGCCATGTGGCATCCTGATGAGCACGTGCCAGGACTGCGATGGCCTGGCATAGTTCGCTATCGGCGGGCAGCCGCCGGTGCAGGTGAGCGTCCACACGAAGAATGTTGGCCAGGGTCATCGCATCGGCGTGATCTGACTTCGCCCGTGCCACCGAGTGCCGTTCCCGGTAGCGGGCGACCGCCAGCGGGTTGATCGAAAAGATGGCCCGACCGGTTGCCCGCAACGAGGCCACCAACAGACCGCGCGGTGTCTCGATGGCCACCGGAATCGGATCCGCGGCGCTATCGCCGACGCCGGCGAACAGTTCGACCAACTGGGCCAGGCCGGTGGGGTCATCGGCGATGCGCTTCTTGGCCACCAGTTGGCCGTTCTCGTCGACGATGGCGACGTCGTGGTGGGCTTCCGCCCAGTCGATGCCGCAGAAGAGCTTCATCGTGTCGTTTCCTCCTGTCGTTGCCGGATTGCGTGTGGTTCACCAACCCGAATTGGGACGCGCAGCGCTCTACTTACGAGGCTCGATGGCCTTCCCTCCGATGAGCTGTTCGCGATCCCAGCGAACCCGCACGGCGCCGCCCTATGACAGAGCTCTCGGCTCGAGAACGTTGAGGCGTTGAACCCGTGCGGGCGGGCAAGAACCACGCGGCCAATCCCACCGAACGCATCCCTTGCGACCCCGCCGCGACACGCACGGTCTAGAGAAAGGACTCCTGGTCCGGAAACGAGATAGGCGTTTGCCAACGGCCGGGCCGCAAGGGGAACCACCACCAGCACCGTCATGACGCCGGTCTCATTGGAGGCCTCCGCAACCGGATTGGTTACAGGGCGTCGCGAGGACACCAGCGGTGGTTCGGAACTAAGTAGATTTGAGACGGAGAGGTTTGGAGCACCCGCTGATAGCGGACTTCGTGGACGGCGTGGTCGCCAATTGAGTCGGTTCGCTCGGCGCCGTCGCAGTGCCACCCGGCACGTTCGTAGAAGCGTCGAGCGCGATCGTTACCCGACAGCACCCACAGCGAGGCTGTGTCATAGCCCTGGCTCGTCAATTGTGCGCAACCAGCGGTGATCAGGCAGCGCCCTATTCCGAAGCCCCACCTTTCTGGATCGACATAGAGCGCCCAGATTTCCCCACCGCCTTGCAGATCGCTGTCCCGGCACCGTCCCGTCGTCACGTGCCCGCAGACCGTCCCCCGGTCGATGGCGACCTGCGTAAAGGGGCCATTTGGGTTCATCTTGTCGAACCCATACCGGCTAGCCCTGTCTTCAGGCCGCAACGTGTCCAGATATCCGATCGGAAGCAGTCCGCGGTAGCCCACTTGCCACGACCGGACGTGGGCCTGCGCAACAGCCATCGAGTCCTCGGCTACCGCCGGCCTGACATGAAGCGACTCGTGGACTGGCATGGGCCGATCGTGACAGCACGCGCGGGCAGCCTTCAACAACTTTTCCGCCGAGACAGGAGGTGACCAGCCTCGAATCTCTAGATGTAAGACGGAACCGTTGTGATGTTGTTCGGGAAGAAAGCGGCTTAGTCGAGGTGGGATGCAGACAGGTAGTCGTAGCCTCCGACATAGATGGTCTCGCCGGGCGAGGGTTCGTTGACCGCCCGTGTGACCGCGTGTGCGAATTCAATGACTGTCGGTAGTCCGCCTGCTGCCTCCCGGCGAGCGATCACCGCTGTGGGATCACGGCGTTCGAGTAGTCGGACGATGATTGTGCCGTCAATCATGTCGCCTGATACCACGACCAGTTCGATCCCGTGCTTGGCAAGGAGGGGGCGCATACCGCGCAGGGCGTCTTCTCCGGCGCGCTTACTCACGGCGATAGGCACGTAATCGGCGGGCACAGGCTTCACGCCGTGGAAATGAGCCTGGTGACTAGTAATAAAGACAAGACGCCCGCGCTTCGGCATCAGCGGCAACGCCAGGTGCGCCAGGCGCACCTGGGCGTCGCAGTTCAGCCGCTGTGCATAACTTGGATCGGCACCCCACTCCAAACCGCCGGATGCATTGAGTACCAACGCATCTAAGCAGCCAAATCGCGTCTTAATCACCTCGAACATGGCCAGCACAGCAGCCTTGTCGACGAGGTCGGCTCGCACGCTCGACGCTGAACCTCCGGCGGCCCGCACCGCCTCGACGACCGCATTGGCCCGTTTGGCTTTCTCACGGAAGTTGACGACGACGTGATAGCCCAACGCGCCGAGCTGAACTGCAACTTCGGCGCCGATGCCACGCGAGGCACCCGTCACGAGCGCGACCGGGCGTTTTGTATCACGTACCGAGGGCATGCAACCTCCTGCAAATACTTCTGATTTAGAAGCAACTATGCTGCTTCTAAATGAGAAGCGCAAGCGGTCCCGAGTTCATCCAGCGCGCCGACGACCCTGCAAACGCCCCCGTGCTGGCGGCGATGGATTTACTGGGTCAGCGCTGGGTCTTGCGCATCGTGTGGGAACTCGAACCCGGCCCACTGGGATTCCTCGAACTACGCCGCCGAATGGGAAATTGTTCGTCCAGCATGCTCGCCGAGCGACTTCAACAACTCTCCGCCGCCAATGTCACCGCCAAGTCCGATACGGGCGCCTGGGAACTCACCGTCACCGGACACGCACTCGGCACCGCCCTCGCACCCCTATGGGACTGGTCGGAAAGCTGGCAATCGCCGGCGCGGTGAGCACCACCCTGAGCCTGGCCGTGCGAGACTCTCAATGATGGTGTCAAGTGCTGATCCGCATCGTTGATGCTCCGCGAAGCCAAGTGCTCGGTGCGATGGAAATCTGGGTGTGCAATCCGGCGGCGGACAGGCCGCGGTCGACAGCGTCAGTGAAGTCGTCGAGGTTCCGGCCGTCACGTGCACTGGTGGGGTGAATCAGGACCTCGGACCGGGCGATTCTGGCCAGCTCGGTGATCGCGGCGACGTGAAAGCTGGCGTCGAAGGTGTCGGCGTAGGCGAACAGGAAGTTCGCGCACAGCGCGACGTCGACGGCGTCGTACTTAAGTGGGATGACCGGCAACGACGCGGTGAAGTATCGGTCGGGGTGGGCGGCGAAGTCGGCAGTGAACTGCGCCAGTGACCGCAGGCCATTGCGGCGGTAGGCAGCTGGGGAACCCAGATGCCCCAGTCGATAACGTCGGTGTGTGTGCTGAGCCATTGCTCGCAATTGTTCAGATTGTGCAGGGCGCGACGGTGCACGGCGTCCAGACCGGCACCGTAGAGCGGGTCGGCGCTACCGCGCCGCATCCGGCATGGCGTTGGGGCACTGGGTATCTAACCAACGTGCGGCCTACCGGACTGGGAGGATGGCTCGGGACTTCCCCGACCGCATCGGCCGCCTGGAAAGCCTGCCCGGCTGGGCCTGGAACACCTTCGACGCGCAGTGGGACAGGGGGTTTCGCGAACTGCAGGCGTACTGCGCCGAGCACGGAGCGGCCACCCCGGGAAGCAAGGTCGTCACCGAGTCAGGTCACGGGCTTGGCCAATGGGTCAGCGACCAACGCAAGAAGCGCCGCGCCGGTCAACTCAGCGAGGAGCGGTGCCGCCGCCTGGAAATGCTGGCCGGCTGGAGTTGGTGATCGCGGCGCCTCAATCAGTGGTGTCGGGAAGAAAATAGCGGGGCGAGACGCCAAAAACTTTTGCCACGCAATACACTTCGTCGACACGCGGTGCCCGCTCGCCGTGGTAGAGGCGGTACCACTGGGTGCGGGAGGTCTTGAACTCCGGGCAGTGATCCCGGATCAGCTTGTGGACCGTGAGCGGTTTCGTCGTGCGGGTGCGGCCGGTATTGAGCATCCGAACCCGAGGGTTGTCCTTGATGAGCGCGGCCAGCTGCTCGGAGAAGTAGGTCGCGGCAAAGTGAGGCTTCGAGGCTTGCGCCGGGCCGCTATGGGCAGTCATGTCGCCGACGCGGCGCTGATGTCGCCGCTCTGCGAAGAGGCCAGGGCGCGGGCCATGTCATCGGTGTTGACCACCAGCAGCGACGGATCGGCGGCGGCCAGGGCGGCCAATTCCTCCGGAGTGTTGCTGCTGAGTCGCCGGGCGCGCTCCCGTTTGCAGGCAACGACCACCTTGCGGGCGTAGCGGCCGTTGCCGGCGATATCAAGCGCGGTGCCGGCGTCGGTCGGTGTGGCGCGCAAGCGGGTGGCCTCGGCGTGCAGCATGGGCCACGCCTCCTCGGCAATTGCGATCTTCTCCTTGCCCGCGATGTGGCGCCCGATCGCCACGATTTCGTCGGCGGTGTAGCTGGTGAAGGTCAGGGTGAAGTTGAACCGTGACGCCAGGCCTGGGTTGGCGGCCAGGAAGCGGCGCATCTCTTTGGGATAGCCGGCGACGATGACGACCAGCCGGTCGCGGAAGTCCTCCATGTACTTCAGCAGCGTGTTGATGGCGTCTTTGCCGAAGCTGTGGCCCTCAGTCTCCGGCACCAGCCGGTAGGCCTCGTCGATGAACAACACCCCGCCCAACGCCTCTTCGCAGACCTCTTTCATCCGCTGCGCGGTCTGAGAGACGTAGCCGACGACAAGGTCCTCCTCGGTGACTTCCATGACTTCGGGGCGCTGAATCTTGCCCAGGCCGAACAGGATTTCGGCGACAATGCGGGCGAACGTGGTTTTCGCCGTCCCGGGCGGACCTTCCAGGACCATGTGGTTCTCACCGGTCGACGACGTTTCATCGCCCTGAGCGGCCATCAGCTGATCAATCTGAATTTCGGTGCGCCACACCGCGATCTGCTCTTTGGGGCCCTCCAGTCCGATCAGTTCGTCGAGGCGGCGCTTGGCGTTGGCCAGGACTTCCTTCTGCTCTTCGGCCAGTGCGGCCGCGTCGCGCTGGGCGCGGCTGGTTTCGGTGGCCGGGTCCCACTTGTCGGTGCGGGTGGCGATGGTTTCGGGGTCGGTGACCACCAGGCGGTAGCTGGGGTCGTCGATGGCCTGCTGGGCCGCGGGCAGCAGCTGCCCCTCGACTGCGGCGGCGCGGAACGCGGCCAGCGCAGCGTCGGGGTCGCCGAGTTCACGCAGGCACCAGCCGCGGGTGAGCGCCACGTCGGCGCTGACGTAGGGGTTGTCGGTGTGGATCTTGTCGGCGGTGTCGAGTGCGGTTTGGAACTGTCCCAGGCTGGCGGAGGCCGCCGCGGTCAGCGCCGCGACCGCGGCGCTGACAGGTTCCAGGACATAGGTTGCCTCCGGCGGCGGGGACACCGCCGTGGCGGCGAGCAGATCCGGCCAACGCCGGGTGCGGTAGTGCAGTGTGGCGGTGATGAATTGCCGCCATTGGGCGGCTTGGGTGTCCTCGGTGATAGCCGGGTGGTCGAGCAGTGTGGCTGCTGGGGCGTACTGTTCGGCGCGGATGAGTGCTGAGGCGTAGGCCAGGGCCAACGTGGCCCGTGACCACACCGGAAGCGTCAGGTATAGCGGTGCCACGATCACGGCGTGAAGTTCGCCGGCCTTGAGGCCGATGCGGCGGGTTTCGCGGTAGAGCGCCCGGGAGTTCTCGTGCGCGCCGGCCAGGGTGTCGAGTTCCTGGTCTCCGCACGCCAGGCGACCCAGCCAGGCGTCCGACATGGCGGGGTTGTCGGCGGTGATGCGGGTAAAGATGCCCAGTGCGGTGGCGCGGTCCCCGGAGCGGTAGCTGTCCATCGCGGCGTCGAACGCGCGGCGCTGTTCGGTCGGCGAGGTCATGGGTGGCGCTTCTCCCCTGCTTGGCTACGTGTTGGTGATGGGATTGACGGTAGTCGGTGGCCCGGCGGAAGGTCCTGGCTCGTCGTCGGGTGGTGCAAACTCCTCGTCGTCGTGCGGCGGTTCCGGGGGTGGTGGAACCTCGTCGAGGTAGCGCGCCTCGGGGAGGTCGGCCATCGCAGGCAGGGATGTCGCCGCCCCGCCGAGCCCTCCCGGGGCCTCGCCGGGCAGCTCGAAGGTCGCTGGCGGAGACCCGCTGGGAGCCGGGGCGGAGTGGCGGGTGGCCGGGGCTGCGGCGCGGGCGTTGTCGAAGCCGCTGAGCATGCCCTGGATTCCCCCGCCGGTCGCCGGCGGCGCTGACAGTGCCGGCGCTCCACCGCCGGCTGGGGCGGGGTGTGCTGCGCCGCCGGGGTCGATGCCACCCGCTGTGGGCTGCTCGGCGGCACCTCCAGAGCTGCCTCCCGCACCGGAACTGCGAGTACTCCCGTCAGAGGGAACCGGGTCGAACCCGGGCTGCGGCGCGCCATGGATCTGGCGGGCGTTGGAGGTCGCGTCTGCCTCCATCTGCTCCCACGGGGTGTTGCCGCGGTTGCGCAGTCGCGATCCCAGTCCCTTGGCCCCGGCCGCGGCGGCACCGCCGACGCCGCCGATCGCGGCGTGCATCCCCATGCCGAGGGCGACACTGCCGGCCTGGCGGAACAGGCCGGGTCCGGGTCGTTCGGCCGACAGGTCGGCGCGGATGTAGCGCAGCAGCATCATCGCCGCCACCGAGACTGCGCCCATCATCAGCACGTGCGCGAACGGGTTGTTGCCGCCCAGTTGTGCGGGGAGCCGGCCGGCGACGATTGACTCCACCGCCAGGCCCATGACGCTGACGAAAATGATGTAGACCAGGACCTCGATGGCGTGGCGGAAGAACTGCCACACCACAGCGGTGGCGCGACGCTGGGGGGCACCGGGGATGGCTCCCAGCCACAGCGTCGGCAGCAGGATCACCGTTGTGTAGATCGCCTTGACCGACACCTTGAGCACCGCCCAGCCCGAGAGCACCATGAAGGCCCCCAGTAGCAGCGCAACCACAACGAACACCAGACCGACCCAGATGTTTGTGCCGTCGAGGTGCTGGGCGTAGGACACTGCAGCGGTGTTGCCGCAGGACTGCATGGCACGGATCGGCCCATCGGGTGCGCCGCGATTGACGGCTGCCGACCAGGCGGCCCCGCATCCACCGACCCGATCGACCACCTGACCGAAGTTCCACAGCTGCAACGGTTCTCGCACAGTGTGAGTGATCAGGCTGGCGGTCAGCGCGTCGACCTGCCCGCCCGAGCCGACACCGTCGAAGGTGCCGTTATGGCCCGGAGTGGCGGCCTGGGCGACGCTGAACCCGACCCGGCGGGCGAACTCGAGGAGCCCGCCTTCGCCATACATCAGCCCGGCCGGGTTGGCGAAGATCGCGATCGACAGCGCCGGCATGGTCAACGCAATGAGGATCATCGTCCAGCCTCGACCGGCTTCGCCGCGGTGAATGGTCACCACCCCGGCGAACACCCCGATTGGGATCGCGATCGCTAACAGGCCCAACTGCGTGGTGACGGTGATGACCGCGTTAGTGACTGCGCGGGCGATCTCGCCGATGACGTTGAGCCAGTAGGTGCTCACCGTCATCTTCATCAGCCACAGCGCCAACGCGATGATGCCGATGAACAGCCCCGCCTCGGCGGTCAGGATGCTGGCCGAGGTGACATTGAACGCCATCGTTTCCATGGCGTGCAGCGTCCAGGCCATCCAGCTATCGGGTGTCCAGCCGATGTCGGGGCCGGCCTGGGTGATCTGCTCGCGAATGGTGGGCAAGCTCAGGTAGTAGTTGCCCAGCGGCACCCCGTAGGTGTCTTTGAGGCCGGTCCAGTTGAGCACCATCGCGTTGGTCGACGCGCTGGCCGTCGGCGCGGTGACGGTCGCGACCAGTGCCAGCGTGTGCAGGACGCCCAGCACCAGCAGCGGACGGCCCCACCGCGGGTGGGTCAGATACCAGTAGTGCAGGCGTGCGGTCATGATCGCTGCGTGGCCTGGCTGCGCTGGCGAGCTCGGTGGGGGTTGGTGTCGAAGCGGGCGGCCAACGCCGCGGTCGGAGCTGCGAACAGCGCCACCTTGCCGAAGCCACCGAACTCGTCGAGGAACCACGCTTCGCCCTCGCGGCCGGGGATCACTTTTCCGTAGCGGTCATCAATCGCATCGTCGCCGTGGTCGACCAGCTGCACAGGGCTGGTGTTGTTGACGTAGTTGGCCAGCAGCTCCGGGTGGCGGTCCAGGTCGCGGTCACACCACTGCAAGGTTGCTTTGGCGATGTCAGATCGCTTGAATCCCAGGCACAGTCGCTGATCTATGAACTCGTCCTCCAGCACGGCGAAGTCTTTGATCGGCTGCTGGCTGATACCGCAGAATCCCGTCCAGGCCTTACGGCCCTGGCGGATGATCGTGTTCGCGCACTTCTGCCCGCCCGGAGAGTTGGTCCACGCTGCGCACTCCTCGACGACCAGCATGTCGGGCTGATCGGGGCGGCCGAAAAAGATCGACTGCGCCACTTCGGCGCCCAGCCCGTAGAGCGCTTGGGCGGCGCGCTGGCCCGGGGTGGTCTGCTGATGCAGGTGGGCCTGGTATTCCTCGGTGACCGTGGGCAGCTTGAGTCCGGCGAAATTCCAGATCACGCATTGGGTGGTGGCGATGTCGGGAACGGGCAGAGACTCATCGAACAGTGGCCGCAGCAGGCGTTGGGCGGCCAGGCCCTCCAACCCGACGAGCAGATCTTCGTCGGCGTCGGTGCGCCGCGCAGTGGGCATCTCGCGGAGATACCTGATCAGCTGCGCGGTGCTGCCGATGCCGTTGGCCTCGCGTGACTCCGGGGCCAGCAGCCCCCACAGCCGCTGAGCGCCCCGGCTCAACGGCGACAATCCCAATTGCGGTAGCAAATGGTCGATGGTGCGTTCCGCGGCTTCTTTATAAGGAAAAACCCGCAATCCATCGAGGCTGAAATTCATGCGACTGACATCAATGACGACTTTATCGTCGAAATCGGCCAACGCTGTTTCGTGTTCACGGGCGTCGGTGGGATCGAATAAATGCAGACCGGCGCCGAGTTTGAGCCACGAGCGGCTCAAATTCTTCGTCGCATGCGATTTGCCGCGGCCCGGGGAGCCGCAGATCACCAGATTCGCCGGGTTCTCGCGGGCCGGCGCGTTGAGGACATCGAGGAGAACGACGTCGCGCAGCCCGGGGCTGGTCAGGTTCATCCCCAACGGGACGCCGGTGTTGTTGCCGAGCTTGCTCGCCAGCAGCGGGACGAACGGCGCGAACCGCTTGGTGGTGGTCGGGTTGCGGAACTCGTCGAGGGCGGCGCGGCGCTCCCCGCCCGGGGCGAACGCCCGCCACAGTGTGGGCTGGCTGCCGCGCCACCGTTTCGAGCCGATGTTCTGGCCGCGGTAGGTGCGGGCGACGTCGGCGACGGCCCGGTTCACCGTCTCCGGGTCACCGGCGGCCGCGGCGATGACGATGGCGGCGTTCACACCGCGCTCGGCGCTGCCGCGTTTGAGTTCTGAGGCCAGCTCCCGCCCGGAGGCCAGCTTGCGCAGCAGCTCGTCGGAACTCGATGCGTGGCGGCCGCGCTGGCGGTACTGGTCGCGAATGTTGACGATGACGTTCTCTGCGGTCGACACGGCCACATCCGCGCTGGTGAAGGTGATGTTGATCGTCCAGTCCAAGACCGTGGCCGGTGTCGTGAGGTCATCGAGGACCTTGAACAGTGTCGATCGCGGCCAGGCAATTCCGTTGTCGGGGAAGCTATCTAAGGGCAGCAGCGCTTGATAGGAGTCCGCAACACCGTCAGTGCGATCCCGGAAGGTACGTACGAACACGTCGGCGTCGGTGCGGGCCGCCCGCCAGCGGCGGCCGCGCAGCTGAGCCGCACCCGGGTCCAGGTGGACCGGGGTGAACGCCGACCCCGGCAGGGTGGCGTCGGGATTGAACGGTTGTGTCGGCAGCGGCGCATCCCAGGCGCCGCGGCTGGCGATGTAGTTCCAATGCCACCAGATCTGTTCCACTGTCGCCGGTTTGGGAAAGAACACCGCAGGCAGCGCAGCGACCATTTGGGCGGCCAGGTCACGGTAGTAGGCGATAGAGGAGTCGGTGTCCTTATCACGGCCGAGTGCGGCGTCGACCATGCGCCGCCACGTGCCGCTGGGGGTGCGCCCGGCCAGCCCGTAATCCAGGGGCAGGCTCAGCCAGTAGATACGGCGGCGGGCGCGGTGCCCGGCGATGGTGGGTTCCCAGCTGCGGCAGTGCTGCACCCAGGGCCGCGCCGCCTCGGACACGCCCTCGGGCACGGTCGCACCGGGGCGCAAATCGGGGTGGCTGTACAGCATTTTGCGGACGGTGGCGCGCGGGGCCACCGGCACCGTCAGGCCACTGATCGACGATCCCGACGGCAGCGCACGCCACAGCTCGGCGTGCTCGGCAGCCACCCGGTCCTGCCACTCTTCGGAGAGGAAGATGAACGGCTGTCCGGAAAGCAGATAGTCAGCATAGACCCCGTGCGGGGTCAGCCGCAGGTTGCCGATCGCGCGCAGCGGGGCGGGCACAGACATGGCAGGACCCTTCTTAACGGGGAGGGCGGTGCGATGAGATGACCTGCGGGCGCAGATTTTCCCACCACCAGTGGGCGCGGGTGCGCAGCGACGGGCGGGTCGCCGGCAGCTTGGACAGCAGCCACACCGCAGCCACCGTGATCACCACGCCGAGGATCAGGATGCGGAACGCGCTGGCCCCGTTGGTGATGTTGGCCGTCACCAGCGAACCGGTCACTACGAAGCCCAGCACCGCGGCGATAGCGTCGGGGGCGCGCCATTTCTCCTTGAACGGCAGCGTGAATCCGTCACCAGAGTCGCCCAGATGGATGGGCAGCGAGCGTTGGTCAGAGTAGATCTTGGCCGAGGTGTCGTTGCTCATACGCTCAGCGATCCCACACGCTGTCCACGCGGACCGGGTTGCGGATGCCGGAGTCCTCGGCTTCCTGGGTGAGCGCGGAGGCGATGCCGACCGAGAGCCCGATGAGGACCGCGAAGACGATGGCACCGATCTCGGCGGTGATGGCCGCCCCGGAGCCCTCTTTGAGCTTGCGGATGGCCGATCCGGCGCCGATGACCAGTGCGGCGAGTGCCAAGAAGCCCAGCACCGCCAGGCCGAGCTTGTTGCCGGCCTCAAAAAGGCCCGACGCCGCGACTAATTCGGTATTTTCTGCCATATTCGTCTCGCCTTTCTTGAGGTGCGTTAGCTATGTGGTTTGGCTACCGGATCGGCTTCTGATTGGCCGCCGACCTGTGGCACTAAGTCTATGGCCCCCACCATCCAGTTCCCGCCGCTATTTTCCAGCGTCAGCGGGTACACCAGATTCACTGTGGCAAATTGCGAGGTTTGGGCGACGACTGTGGCCCGCACATGCAGTTGCTCTCCCGGCGCTGGCGCTTCGGGCACACTGCGACTGGTGGCCGCGGAGGAGACCACCGCGCTTTGGTAGCCGCCGATCGGGCGCAGGGGGGCACCGGCGACCACGTAGCGATCCAGGCCGTTGGTGGCGGTGAGGTAGGTGCGGATGAATCCGGCGACTACGGCGAACACCGGGCTGTCGGGGCCTAGAGCGTTGCGGTAGTCGAGCGCGAAATCCGCGCCCGGGCCGGGATCGTTGATCTGGGCCGGGAAGTCCAGGGCGCGTGGCTGCCGGTTCCATAGCGACACCGGCACCTGGTAGAAGGTGCGGGTCGGTTGGGCCGAGGCGTAGGGGCGTTCGTTGACCGAGATGACAGCGGTGTAGAGCTCGGTGTCATCGAGGGTGCCCATCCGCAGCACCGGGCCCACCTGGGGCGCGGTGATCACCGCCGCCGGCGTCGAGGGGAGCGCCAGTCCCTGCTCGGGCAGGGTGATGAAGCGCGCCAAGCTGTCGCGCTGATTCACCGTTGCCGTGCGCCAGGCCACCACGAAGTCCGAGGCGAACGCGCCGACAACGCTTTGTTGGTTGCGTTCACGCTGAGCGATCCCGATGAAGTCAGGGCGATCGGGGGCGAAGAACACCTTGCAGCCCGCGGCGGCGCCGAAGACCGCGGCGGCGACCAGGGCGATCACGCCGGCCCGATGGGCGCCACCGCGCCATCGGCGGAGACGCCCTTGCCAGGTTTTCGACAGTGCCACAGTGGTCTCTTTTCTTAGGGCTGGTAACCGAGAAACTTCAGTGCGCTCATCGCGAACGTGTTGTCCACGGGGTCGCTGCCGTTGTCGGGCACGGTCAGATCCGGATACGGCTGAGGGTTCTGCGGTGTTTCCGACAGCGGCCCGCCACCCTCGCCGAGCAGCGATTCCACCAGCCCTGGCTGCGCCTCAGGCAGGGCAGCGGGATCGGTGGCCGGCAGTGGCGAGGCAGGTGGGCGGGAGGTCTGCAAGACCACCACGTTGACCCGGGAGGCCAAGACCCGTCGCGGCAGCGCAGCGGTGACCGGGCCGTGGGCGTTCCCGGTGTCCTGGGTGAAGATGTCAGAGACCACGTTGCCGTTGAGGAAGATGTATTGCAGCCGCGTCACCACTCGATGCTGGAGCCATCGGTCTTGTCCCCCAGGTGTTTTCGCCACCCATCCCGGCGTGACCTCGACACCGGAGATCATGTAGCTCTTGCCGAAGTCGACAGTGAGGATCTTGCCTTCGAGGGCTTCATCGCGTGAGCCGCGGGCGCACACCCACGCCGAATCGGTGGCGGTGTCGGTCAGCGACTGCGCTGAGGTTGACCCGGCGGCGCACGGGGCGCTGGCGGTGAAGGGAATGGACTGATCCTGAGGGACGGTCGGGGCGGCGGAGGTAGGAACGGGCTGCGGCTGAGCCACGGGCGCGGCCGCAGCCGGACTGTCCTGACGGGGCGCGGCTGGTGCATCGGTGTCGCTGAAGGTGACCAGCGCGGCGACGATGGCGCTCACCGCCACGACCAGTCCCGCCCCCAGCGCCACGGCAGTGCGTTTGGCGCCCGCGTCGGCGCGGGCCGCCCCGGACTCGTCGCGCTCGGCGGTTAAGGCTGCTGCGGTGTCGAGATGCACGGGCGGCACCTCGTCAGCGATCCCGGCGCCGGACTGCAGCCGCGGATCGGTAGGAGCCTCGGCCGAATCGTCGTACTGCTCAGCTTCGAGCTCGGGCTCGGGCTCGGGCTCGGGTTGGCCAGCGTCGAGGTCGGTTCCGGCGTCGCCGGGCTGCATCGTCGCGGCGGTGGGCACCGCGGCCGGGTCGGGGCCGCCCATCAGGTCATCGACCCAGCTCTCGTCGGTGATGATCGGGGTATCAGCCACGGTGCTCGCCTTCCACCACGTCGGCGTCAATCACGGTGGGTGGAGGCCGCCACGCCACCGGCGCGGGCCCCATCCACACCGGCAGCAGCACCCACCCGCCGGGGGCCTGCGGCGCCCACCCCACTGGTCGTGGCGGTGCTGTGACAGCGGGGGTCACCCGCCGGGCCGGCGGCAGCGCCGGCATCAGCGGCGGGGGTGGACGCCGGCGAGCCTGCACAGCCTTGGCCACGACCACCGCCACGGCGAGTAGCACCAGAAGCGGGGCGAGCTTGATCACGAGCTGCACCACGGCGAGAACGGCGACCGCCGCGAGGGCGGCCAGGACGGCAAACAGGACCAGAAGAATCTTCATGCGGGCAACCTAACGTCGGCATATGGCATATATCGGGGGTGAAAATTCGCTGGCCGACTTTGCCAATCGGGTGCGGTAAGTTGGGAAATATGACGGTTCCCGCCGACGGCGTTCCCCGGCTTATGCACTTCGTCGACGCCCGGCTGGCCAAGCTGCGGATGTCGAGGGAAGAAGCCAACCGGCGAGGCTTTCCGAACTTCAGCACGTTGGCCGCGGTGCGCGACCGCGATACCCAGAACACCCCCCGAGTGCGCACGCTGCTGCGCATCGATCGCACTCTGGGCTGGCAGCCCGGCTCGGCGGCGGTCGTGCTGTTGGGCGGCTATCCGCTGAGCATCACCGCGCGCGCCACCAAAAACGTGCGGCTCCAGGAGCAGGCCGCGACGCCGTTGACCGCCGCCGACATTGCCGATCGGCTGCTCACCCAACTGCACGAGGAAATCGAGCGCGCGCACGACGACCTGCGCGCGTTCGACGATCGGATCAACCGTCTCTACGCCGCTCATGACCGGTTGGCCGAGGAACTGCGCGTTGACCGCAGCCTGGTCGAGGAGTTCGCCGACCACGACGTCGCAGCCGAGAGTGTGCAGCGCTGAGGCGCCGGCGGCGCTCACCATCGCGGCATCCTCTCCCCGTGATCGGGCAGCGGGCGGGGCTCTACCACCGGCGGTCCGGTGATCTCGTAGGGCCCCAGAATCTCGGCGGCATCTTCGGGGCTCAGTGCGGGCTCTGCTGGAGTCAGCGGCCACCACTGATCTGAGCCGGGTATCGCCAGCCAGCCCTCGGCGATGCCGTACACGCCGGCGACCACGGGGGCCGCAGCCAGTTGGACACACAGCCACGGCACCACCACCATCTGACCGAACGTCGGTGCAGGGTCATACAGAGCTAGAATCGGCGCCCCGAGTGCAACGCCCGACCACAGCAGAGCAGCGATCGGAAATGCCCGTAGCGTCTGCGGAATCAGGTTCACCAGAACAGATTTGATCGCTACACCGGCCAGCCAGCCCAACGGAATACACACCGCCAGGATCACCACCACCACCAGCTCCACCTGAGAGGTAGGCGACTTGGCGGCGCGCAGAATCAGCGGCGGTAGCGAGGTGTCGTCATGCGGATCGGGTAGGGCGGCCACGGTGCTGCGCTGACGGGCGCGGACCCGGCGGCCGAGCTGCTCGGCGCGGCGCCGCTGAATCAGCGACCACCCCTGGTGGCGGGCGACCCACGCCCGCCGCACCTCATCAAACTTGTCGCTGGGATCAGCCATACTCTGACCCTAAAACGCCCCAAAGGGTCGCTCGTGCACTATTTTTCCAGATGCCGTGCGGGTCGTTCCAGCGCAGCGCAGCGACTGCTGTCAGCAGTCACACCCGGCAAGCCCGGCACCGGAAATGGGGATGCCCCCCGGCGCGGTGGGCAGCCCGCCACACCTTTAGCTGGCAGCCGGGTAGCCCTCGCCGCGGTCGCACATCGCCAGTGTGGCCCAGGCGTCTAAGAAGCGCTGCGCGGCAACGAGATAAACCCGGGCATAGCGCTGTTGTCGGGAACTGGCATCGGGGGCCAGGAGCACCGTGGCGGCCTCATCGCGAGCCGAGAGGGCGTACTGGCGGCGGCGATGGGTGTCGACACCCATCAAGATTGCGTGCTGAAGATCTCTGCGTGCTCGCGCCAGAGCCGTTGCCGTGGATGCGGGCACGTTCGGTGACAGCAGCGAGGTCTCCTGCGACGCAGCGGAATTGATCTCTTTACCAACGGTCGTCATGCCGTGGCCGCCGGGTTGAGGCCGCTGAATCGCTGGCGGCCGCCGCTGCTATGGAGCCGCGCTGCCCGCAGGTCGTCGAGGTACTTCACGAACTCGGTCCAGTCGATGAGGGTGACCATGCGTCCGGGCGTTCCGCGGATCAGCAGCCGTGCGAACGAGTCATTGGGTGGCATAAGTTCCTCTGGCTCAAGGGCATTGCCGAAGGTGCGGCTCGTCGACGTCGAATCCAGGCTGTGGTCGTAGGACAGTTGGCTGCGGGTGGTCTTGCCGCTCCAGAACGACGCCGACTCCATCAGGTCCTTCTCATGGGAGCCGTACATCAGCAGCGACGCCGGAACGACAGCGCGAATCGCCGCCCCCTGCAGCGGGCCGTAGATCGCGTCGAGCTGCTCGCCGGCCTGAGCGGCAAAACACAGCGAGACCCCCAGGCCGCGGGACTCGGCGATGTATTGCGGCAGCCGCGGCAAAGGCGTGTTGGTGATCTCGTCGAGAAACATGCCCATCCGGGAGAATTCGTCCCACTGAGCGACTTTCACGCGCTGGCGGTTGATCAGCTGATCCATCAGAGTGATCGCCTGCGCAGCGACCGTGCCATCAAAGGGGGTCAGCAGGTAGATGGTGGCGTTGGGATCCTCCAGGAACTCCTCATCGAGGACCGGTAAACCTCTGTCGCGTTCCATCGTCTGCAGCCAGGCAGTCAGGACCTTTGTCACGGTGATTTTGACGGAGTCGCGCTGCTTGGCCTCCATGCTCAACACGCTGCGTACGCGGGCCTCGAAGTAGCGGTTCGACGCCCAGACGGCCGCGGTCACCCAGGAGGCATCAGTGCTCATCTGCGGCGAGGTGGGCCAAGGGTTGGGCAGGGTCACGTCCTCGGCAGCCTCGATTACCCAGTCGATGCCCAGTCCCAGCCCTTGCGGACTCGCGGCCAACAGTAGGCAGGTCAGCGGGGCGAACGCCAGGTCATCCCACGGGCCGGGGTCGCTGCCGCGAAAGGAGCTGCCCGACAGCGCCACCGCCGAGGTGCTCAACAGCGTGCGAGCGACGGCCTTAGCATCCTCAAGTCCGGTGATCCATGCGGTGGGATCGAATCGGTACGGACGCAGGTCGGCGGGATAGTACGGTGCAGCGATAGGCCGCAGATCCAGCAGCGCGGCAGGCCCGTAGCGCCGCGAGGCCACCATCTGCATGAGGTCGTCCTTGGAGGACGACACCACTGCTGGGCCCGGCCACAGCACCGCCGACTGCGCCAGCCACTTGCGGGTCTTGCCGGTGCCCGGCGGGGCGAACGCGCCGATATGCGGGGCGGTCTCCAGCGGCACGAGTCGGCCGCGGTCGTCGTGGACCCAGCCGGCGAACGGGGTCACCGGTGGCCGATAGCCGCCGGAGGCGGCCGGTGTCGCACTCATAGTTGGAACAGTAGGGCTGCCGCAGGGGTGCTCCGTGCACTATTTTCGGGTGCTGGTTAGTCCTGCTGCGGCGCGACGTACTCCCCGGCGCGCACGTCAGGCCCGATCTGGACTGCGAACTGCAGTTGGTCGGCGGTGTACATCCAGCCCGCCTCGGTCCAGGTGCGCGGAACTAGTTGCGCCACAACAGGTTGTGGAAGACCGCACGCGGCCGCGACATCAGCGATGGTGAACTGAGCGTGCTCGCTATTGATCGGCGCCGCCACTTTGCGGCGGCGAAACGACTCCAAACACAGCGGCGCGGCGAGCTGCTCATCGGGCATGGATATAAGGCTACGGCCGACCGAGGTGCCCGACAGGCACAAATTGCCGAACGCACATCAGATCGTCATGAGTCGAGACGACAGCGCGGGCGCCACATCGGCAGCGGTGAACAGCCGTACGGGTCCGGTGCTCGCACCGTCAGGCGTTCGGACATAGCCAAGGCCCAGAGGGGACATCGGCAGCTGCCACGCCTGGGGTCCACCGAGGGCATCCATGGACGTTTGTGCTGTCGCGGTCCTCAGCGCAATCACGACGTCGCTGGTTGCCTCAACGGGCCGACCCACCCGGGCGCCAACCGCGAACGTCGAGGTCTGCTCAGTGCTCGACATGAGGAGCCGGACACGCTTGTCGCGGCCTTCGTCGGCGATGCGCTGCAGCGTGCCCGCCACTTGTGGGTGCGACCCCAGCAGCTCGTCGACGGCATCGACGACGACGAGCAGCTCGGGCTGGGACTGGCCTGTGCGCTCATTCAGCGCGGCCTCGACCTGGGCGCACCAGGTGTCCCAGTTCGCCGGAGGGTCGGCTGCGCGCCGGTAGCCCGCGCAGTGGGCGACAACGTGAGGAGGAGGGCCGGTAGTGGCGTTTGCGCTGGTGATGCCGTTCTGTGTGTCGGCGATCGCGAGCTGCACGCGGGTCGGCGGATACAAGGTGCACACGCTCAGCGCAAGCGACTGCAGCGCTGTGGTTTTCCCAGCGATGCCCACGCAGAGCGCGACGTTGGCGTGATCGCCGAGCTCAATCGACACCACCGAGTCGGGCGCGTCCACTGGCGCACCGACCGGGATCGCCAGCACGTCATCGTCGGCGCGGCGTCGCCACCCCGCGCGCGGGTCGAACGTGTCGAGGTCAGTGACGCCCAGGGCGTCCAGAAGACGCCTACCCGGCCAGGCCGGAGAATGTGTCTGCGCAGCGCTCATAGGCCAAGCCAGGCCTGTTCCTGGTTGAAGGCCACGATGGCGACCTCGACGGTGTCGCGGGCGGTGCTGATCCGCACCGATTCCCGCGAGATCTGCTGAAAGTGGATGTCGGGTTGCTGCCCGCCAGGCTGGGCACGCCCGAGGGTGATCACGGTGGCCGACAATCCGGTGGGCGGCGCAATGAGGGGCCGGTCGTTGACGATGATCGAGGGCACGAACTCTGCGGGCCGGCGGCGGTCGACCACGGCGATATTGGGTTGGGCCAACCTCGCCCACCGGTTGGGTTGGCTGGAATAGATGGCGATCCGCTCCCCCACCGCGGCGGCGCGGATGAGCAGCTGGCGCACGTAATACTCGCTGGTGTCCATGACGATGCGGGTGGCCTGCTGCGGATCGGTCAGCGACAACATGACCAGATCGTCGCGCTGCACTGGCGGGTCTGCGCGGCGGTCATCGCGCAGTGCAGCTCCCACCAGAATGCCCGTCGAGCCGATCGGGATCTCCAACGCGCTGGGCTCCCCCAGCGGGCGCGCGGGAATGTCGAGGTGGCCCGGACGCGCCGTCGGGGCCGGCCGCAGTGCGGCGGAGAACTGGTCACCGGGCAACGTGTTGAGATACAGCGTCGGTGGCTGCTGAGGGGGCTGCGGATCGTTGGTGCGCACCGTGGCCGCGATCATCACCGGGCCATCGCCGTCAGGGGCCTCCACGTAGCGGCGTTTGAACAAGCTCAGCGTCAACACCACCTCGTCGCTGCGCAGCGCCCACATCTGATGCAGTGACGCGGTGGTGATGTCCTCGGGTGAGAAGTAGTACGTCGTGAGAAACCCGGGGTGGCCCTTGATGGTGCGCCAGCCAACCTCGTTGCTGACCTTGCTGCGCCGCTGCGCTGGGCTGGTGGAGCGAAAGGGCACCGGGTCGGCCGGGCTGTCGGTGCCCTCGATGACCGGGGGCGCCGGAGCCGGCTGCAGCCGTGCGCCCAACCGGTCGAGCGCGGTGTCGAGCTCGGCGGCGGTCAGGGCGGTGGCGCGGATGTCGCGCTCTAACAGGGCATTGATGATTCGCTCGGTGGCGGCGGCGGCAGCAGCCCCGACCGATTGCCGATACTGCAAGCCGGGCACCGAGTTTCGGATGTCGAGGCGCACCACGAACTGCATGGTGCGCTGCCCGGCCGCGGGCCGGTCGGCCAGCAGAGTGCTGTACAGCGGGGGGTATTCGTTGCCGCGGCGCACGCGGTGTCCGGCGGGCACGACGTCAATGGCCGCCAGCTGAATCCCGCCGGGCTGGTCGAGCAGCTCGGTCAGCACCTCCAGCGGCAGCAGGTTGCGGGTCAGCGACACTGTGGAGCCGCGCAGGAACGTCAGCGAGTAGGGCTTTCCGGTCACCTCGATCATCGTGAGGGCTTCGTAGGCCTCGACGCGCACACCGCACACGATGTTGCCGTGGGGCACATCCACGGCCGCAGCCGCCGCCGGGTATTTCCCGCGCCGGGAACGACGCCAGCGCCGCACGGCCGCCAGCCAGCCCGGCACGTTGCGGCGGTGCACAGTGGGTACCAGCAGCAGCAGCGCCACGGCGGTGATCACCGCGGCCGGCCACCATCCAAACCGCGCCGGCGGCAGACCGATGAATGCCACCAGGGCAACGACTTCGAGCGCGACTACCACCGGTGTTCCGGCGCGCACGCCCACGGTGCGGGCCTTCATCGCAGTCTCCGTCGCATGCCGACGACCGCCACGGCGACCGCGGCGACGAGCAGGACCGCGGCGCCGGCGAGCAGGGCGCTGTTGCGCGGGCGATGATCCGGTCCCGGCGGGGGCGGAGGTACATACAGGTCGGTGCTGAGCCGCTCGACTGGCTTCGGATCGCCCAGCGGCACATCGAAGGTCAGCGCCGCTACCGGATCGACCACGCCGTAGCCGACCTGGTTGTCGACCCCGCGGGCCGGATTGTGGGCGGTCTCGGTGATGCGCCGCATGACTTGGGCCGCGGTGAGATCGGGGAATTTGGCCCGCACCAGCGCGACCACGCCGCTGACGTAGGCGGCCGAGAAGCTGGTCCCCCAGAAACCGGCACCCAAGCCGGGTTCATCGGGTCGGGCGTTGACCGCGGCGCCGTTGGTGTTCGACAGGCCCATGATCCGCCAGCCAGGGGCGGCCACCGACACCCACGGGCCGTTGATTGAATCCGGCAGCGGCAGCCCCTCGGGGGTCACCGCGCCGACGGTGAGCACGTAGTCGGAGAACCACGCCGGAGTCACGATCGTGCGCACCCCAGCCCAGTCCCGGGGATCGTTGGGGTCCAGCGCATTGAAGGCGGGGTTCTGTCCGCAGTCCTGTCCCTGGTCGCCGCCGCCCTGATTGCCGGCGGCGGCCACGATCACGATGTCCTTGTCCACCGCGGCGTAGCGCACCGCCGCGCCCAGAGCGTCCTGGTTGACCGGGGCGGCGGCGTTGATGCACGACGCCAACGACACGTTGATCACCTGAACGCCGGGCAGGTCTGCGGCATGGCGAATCGCCTTGGCCAGGGTCGCAATGTCGCCGGCCTTGCGTTGACCCTCGATGTCGCCGGGGGCTGGTCGTGCCGGGGTGAACGCCGTCGAGGACTGCCGAATCGAAATCAGCGAGACATCGGGGGCCACGCCCACCACGCCGTCCGGTCCCGCCGGCGGCGGCCCCGGTACCAACGGCTGCGCGGCGCCGGTGTCTCCCGGGCCCTGCGCGGGCGGAGGTCCCGCCGGGGGCGGTCCACCGGGCGGCGGTCCCCCCGGCGGCGGCTCAGCAGGAGGTGGCGGCGGCTCGGGCGGCGGCGCGGGCGCGGTCACTGTCGCGGTCGCGGTGATCGTCGGCGGCGGGGGAAACGCTGGCGGCGCGGGATTGGCCGGCACGCCCGGGGGTGGAGGGGGCGCCCCTGCTCCCGCAGGACGCGGCGTGGGGCGGTCGGCCGGGTTAGCCGGCGCGGCGCCGATGATCGAGGCGACAATGGTGCCGTGGCTTTCGCAATCGGTCAGCCCGCCGTCGGGTAGTCCCTGCACGAAGTCGCCGCCGGGAAACAGCCGCGGGAACCGTGGGTTGGGGGTGACGCCGGTGTCGATGATGGCCACCGTCACTCCAGCGCCCGTCGAGTACTGCCAGGCCTGTTCGATGTTGAGCATGGTGTTGCCCGGGTCGGGTTGCGCCACGTTGGGATCGCCCACCACCACCGGGGTCACGCACGCTTTGGTTTGGCGCATCTCCTGGGGCGGGCCCGGAGTCTCGTCCGGCGGCAGTGCGCCCGGGTCGATCACCGGCGGGGCCACCGCCAGCGCCGCCGGGGGCGCCAACACGTTGGCGCTGAGCAGTCCGAATGCGGCCAGGCCGGCCGCCACACTTTTGCCCCGCATCAGTGCAACCTGATGTATTGCAGCAGCCCGATCGCCCACGCGGCGAACGGCACGATCAGGGCATAGCCGAGGTACTCCAGCCATTCCACGACTTGGCGGATGGGTTCAGAGAAGCTGCGGGAGGGAATGACCGCCCCGGCCAGCAGCCCGGCCACGGCCACGGCCAACACCACGGCCGCCGACACCGCCACCGAGACGGTCGCTGAGGCCGGAGCGCTGAGGCCGTAGTGCAGCGGGATCGCCATCAGCGACAGTGCCGACCCGCTGACGATGGTCACCGCATGACGGCGGTGCCGCAATCCGCGGGCCCGCAGAATCAGGCACAGCGCCGTCACCACGACGACGACGATCGAGGGCCACTGCGAGCCCGACCCCGGGGCGATCGCCCACCAGGAGGCTGCCAGCTGCACCACGGCGATCCCGAGCAGGGTGCCGGTGAGCACCCGGTTGGACCGGCGGGCCACCTCGGCGACCTGCTCACCGCGCAGCGTCACGTCATGGGCGGCCGACTCCACAGGTGTCAGCGTGTCCTCGGGCTGACCTGGCGCGCGGGTGAACATGTCGCGCCCGGTGATGGACTCGAAGCTTTGGCGCGGAACTTTGGACATCCACAGCCCGATCGCGGTCGCCGCCCGAGAAGCGATGAGCACCGCCATCAACATGACAATGGCGATGCGTTGAGCGGGAACGTCGAAGAACATGCGGGTCAGACCGGCGGCGATGACGGCCGTGGTCACGGTGACGATCGCCGCCGCCGCGGTCCAGTGGCGGCCCGTCATCCGCGCCAACAGCAGCACCCCGACGGTGGCCACCACGGCGGCCAGGAAAGCATGCGGGGCCCCGGGCTGGTTGCCATACGGCGCGCTCGCGCCAGCCAGGGCGAGGCCGACCAACGCCGCCCAGGCGGCGCCGTCGACGATGACGCGACTGGCCCCAGCGCGCGCCGACAGCATCGCTGTCGCCAACAGGATGCCCGCGGTGACGGCGAAGATCGCGGGGCTCAGCCAGAACGGCTGGGCCGCCCAACGCAGTCGCCACACCAGCAGGGCCGCCCCAATCAGTGCCGCCGCGGTGAGCGCCCCGGCGACCACCACCGCGTCGTGGGTCGACACCGGAGGAAAGTGGGCATGGGCCCAGCGGGCGAGCGCAGTCGAGACATTCTCGATCAGTGGCGTGTACCGGCGGGCTGTCTTCTCGGGCACGAACGCCAACAGGTCACCGTCGGCGACACCCTGCGCCGACAACGACACCTCCTCCGAGAGCCGTGTCATCCCCACCGCGCGGGCGAATTCATATGTCCCTACAGGGAGTTCGTCTTCACCCTTGCTGCGCAGCAGCCGATTGACCGCCCCGAGAGTCGAGTCGGTCAACGCCGAGAGCGGGACTGCGGCCGGTAACACCAGGTCAATCTGGTGAGCGTCGCCGACCAACAGCGACACCCTGCACGACGAGGGCACCAGCGGCCCACCGGGGGCTGACGATCCTGACGTGGGAGTCGACGGGCTCACCGTGGTCACCGGCGCCCCCGCAGACTGTCGCTGGTTGTGGGAAAGTGCTCGGCGATCGCCGCGGCGATCTCGATGAACCGTCGACGCGTCACCTTGTCGATTTCGTTCTGCACGTCAATCACACCGCCGGGCCGCAGATGTCGATCGAACGGCACTTCCACCACGCGCTGGCCGCGCTGGCTGAACTGCTCATGAAGCACCTCGCGGGTGCGCTTGTCGGCGTGCCCGTCACCGTCGTTGAGCACGACCACCGTGCGATGCAGCAGCCCGGTATGGCCGGTGTTGGCGAGCAGCTCCATGGTCTGTGCCGCCGCGGAGGCCCCGTCCACCCACATCGAGGACACCACGATCAGTGCGTCAAGATCGCGCAGGACCTCCCGGGTCACCGGGGAATCCATCGTGGAGCCACAGTCGATGATCGACAGCGTGAAGTGGTTGTCCAGCCGGCCGGTCGCCTCACGGTAGATGTTCGGCTCGAGTATTCGGCGGCGGGCGGTGGCAGATTCGCCGGCCAGCACGAACAGGCCGGCGGTGTTGTTACCCACGCGGGAACGCACGTCGGCGAAGGTGCGCAAGTCCTGATCGGCGGCGAGCTCCCAATAGGAACCCTTGGCGTTGGGGTCCACGCGCAGGCCCAGCTTGCCGAACGCGGTATCGGCGTCGATGGCCACTACCCGGTCATCCTGGCGGAGCTCGGCGAAGATCGACCCCACCCCGGCGGCAATCGTGGTCTTGCCGACGCCGCCTTTGCCGAGCACCCCGATCTTGTAGCGGCCCCGCAATAGGGAGCGGATCTTGGCCTCCAGCTCCGCCAAATGCCGTTCATCGGGTGACTGCCCGAAGTTCAGCAGCCCGAAGGTGCTCTTGTACAGCACTTTCCGCCACCCCTTGCCGGGGGGAATCTTGCGGGTCGGCACGAGTTCAGTAGGCCGAATCGAGTCGACGTAGGAGTAGTTGGCCGGCCCCGTGGCTGCCGGGGCGGGCTCGCCCCACTGGCGCGGGTCACCGGCAGGAGGCGCAGAACGCTCGCCGGGCCAGCCTTGGGCGGGCGACGGGGGACGCTGCGGGCCGGATTGCTGCGGAAACGGTGGGGCCTGATGCCGTGGAGGCTCGCCACCCCACTGAGAGGAGGTGGGCGGCACCGCCTGCTGGCCCGCACCGGTGTCGCCGAAACTGCCGCCGCGGGAGGGGCTTTCGCGTAGCGGCGGGGGCGGGAAGTCGCGGCGGTCGAAAAACGTTGTGGTCTCAACATCCGACGGGCGGTACGGCGCGCCCGGGTCAGGATCTTGCGGGGCCGCCGCGGGTTGCTCCGTGGTCGACTCCACAACCTCCGACTCGCTGGGTTGTGCGTGCTGACCCCACGGCGGAGCTGCGTCGGATCGCGATGCTGGACTGGGCACATCCGGGGTGCGGCCCGGCCACGGCGGGGGTGGGGGCGGCACTGAGGATTGGGCGTGAGCGCCCGCGGATTCCCCACCGCTCGCCGGTAGTGGGGGCCAGCCCGGCACCGCCGGCGGCTCTGCGGCGTGCGCACCGGTGTCGCGGGTGTCGCCCTCGCTCGAAGGGTAGCCCGTCTGCTCAGGGGGAAGGTCGCGGTCAGTCACAATCTGATCCTATCAGCGTGTATGTCGTATATCGGCACTAGTTTTTCAACCCTCGATTTTTAACAACTAGCTTCCCGGCGACCTGGTGGGGAGCGCTTCGGCGCCCCCGACGGGAGCGAGCGAGTCGTGCTGGACCAGTGCGTCGGCGCGGGTGAGTGCTGGCCCTGGCGCAAATGCCCGGATCAGCGGCCACGGTGCCTGCTGCGACCGATCCGGGGACACCCCGAGGGCCGTGAACGCGTCGTCGGACAACTCGATGCCGTAGCGGACCCCTTGATCTGAAATCCACCACATCGCTTCGCGCGAGGACGCCGCTGGGGCCGCACTGGTCGTCATGACCAAGTTCGTGGCACCGGGGCCGATGTACACCTGGTCAGCCTCCACCGATTCGGGATCGCGCACGCCCTTCGGGAGTTTGACCAGGCGGTTATCGGCGGAGCCGAGCGGGATCGGCAATCCTTGCCCCGACAAGATCGTGACTTCGGCGGCGCGGTCAGTGGCGCCCTTCGACCACGCCAGGCAGGTGGTGGCGTTGACGGCAGTGTCCACCAGGCGCAGCCGAGTGGCCGGATAGAACGACACCGGCAGCTTATCCACCACCGGTATCGGAGCGAGTTTGTCGGGGGCCACCTGGATCGGGGCCACATCGCCGAACGAGTTCGCCGATCGCAGGAGTGAGGCGACGAACGGCGAAACCCGTTGCACGCCATCACGTAACAGCACGTACAGCGATTCGGCAGCGTTGGGCTGGCCGAGGTCGCGCACGGTCAGCACTGACCCGATCACCGCGCCGTCGGCGACATTCCATCGTGACGGTTCCCCGGCTCCCGGGATGGTCGGGCTCACCAGCGGGTCGGTCGCCGGAAGGGCGTCAAAAAGCGGTCGGGACAACGGAATCGGTTCCGGCGCAGTCGAATCGACGCCCAAGGCCAAAGCGACCGCCTTATTGCTGAGGTCAATCTCGGAGCGGTGTCCCTCCCAGATCACATAGGTCCGATCGCCGTAGCGGCCCAAGATGGCATCGGGCATCTGCAGCGGCGCTGAGCGCTGGCCTAGCGTCAGCTGGCCGGCGATCGCCGTGACCACAGGTTCCGAGGCGGCCGAGGTCGTCGACGTCGGTGTCGGTGCGGTGTCGCACACGGTCCAGTCCGAGGACGACGCCGTACGGATGGGCATCGCCGCGGGAGCGCCCACGATGCCCACCAGCGGCCCTTGCGGGTATTTCTCCAGCTCTGCGGCCTTGACGAACGTCGGATTATTCGGCTGGCCGGCGATCAGCCGGGCGCTCATCAGGTTCAGCGCCGGGTGAAGTCGACCGTCGACCATCACGTAGACCGCGCCGGTGTCGCGGTCGGCCAAAATGGCCGACTGGCCGACCTGGCCGGCCGGCTTGAACCACGACAGCACGAACATCAGCGCCATGGCCAGCAGTGTGAACATGACCCCGAGGATGAGGGCAGCGCTGCGGCGCTGTTCGGGGTCGTATTCGAGCCGAACGCCGTGATGGCTCAGTGCCGCGGCGTTGCGGCGGTTCCAGAAATAGTGGGCCGTCACCTGCAGCCGCGACGTCAAATTCAGCGCCATATTGCCCACCCTACTAGGGACAATGACCCTAAATCGGCACCAATTTCATGCCCCCCGACATATGTACGCATGGCGTTTTACGCGGCCGCCCGTGGCGCGGAAAGCAGCCCGTAGAGGTCCTCGCGCACGGCGTCGGCGGTGGCCGGCCACAAGCTCAGCCACTGCTTACCGTCTGCCGACGTGCTCGTGGTGATGCTGACGCGGCCAAACTCGGTGTCGGCCACCGTGACCACGCGGGGATGGACATGCTGGGCGATGTCGTGGTCAATCACCATGGCGACGGCCATGGCTGAGTCGTCCAGGCGTGTCGCCGCGGCCAGGACCTCGGCCTGCTGGGGTTGCAGTCCCAGCCGGCTCATCGCGGCGATCGTGGCGTCTCGCCCTTGCGGGACAGCGGCTTCCAGCGTCGATTGCATCAGGTCGGCGGGGATGTTGACGCCGTCGATATCAGCGGGTGCGGCCACACCCAGCGCCGGCATCAAGGTTTGGCACATCAAGTCCGCCTGAACTGCGGGGTCATCGGTCTCCCCCACCGCGTCAACGACCATCTCGTTGCCGTCGCGGGCAGCCATCGCCAGCCACCGGCGGTACCGGCACACCACGACCACCCGCTCCTCCACCGTCGGGAGCTCACCGTTGTGGACGGCCTGCCCTGACGGTCGCCGTATGGTCAGGACGGCCTGACGATCAGGGCGGCCCAGCACGGTCATCCAGTCGCGCACCGGGTCGTCGACCGCGCCACTAGGAGAAATGGCGCCGGCCTGCACCAGGCTCAGATACTCGGCGGTTTCGGCGATCGGGACCGGCCCTGCTGTGGTCTCAACAATCAGTTCGTGATGCACTGACGGAATAAATGGCTTGAGCCGCAACGCTGTTGGCATGGATTCCACACCCAGCAGCGCCTGCAGTACCCATACGCCCCCGACGGTTGTCGTCAGCGCCATGTCCTATCCCTTCTGTTGTTTCGAGCAGCAAAAAGGGGGGCCAACTTCAGTTGGCCCCCCTTTCGGCATTGTCGCTACAGCACCCCTGGTGGGCCGTCCTAGACCATGAATGTCTGGGCAGAGGCCCCGTCCTGGGACACGAAGTCCACACCAGCCTGGTCGGCGGCCTGGCCGTGGCGGTGGATGACTTCCTTGCCCTCGTTGGTGGCGTCGATGATCATCTGCTGCGCCTGGGCGTAGGTGACCGACGCCTGATCGGTGGTGAAGTACTCGGCGATGCCGCCGAGCAGGTTCTGCGCCTCGGAGGCGATGTTGTCCAGCTCGCCGCTGAACGTTCCCAGGGCGGCGTTGTAATCGACGATCGCGCCGGGATTGACCTTGATCATTCCGTCCATTGTGGTGGAGTCCTTTCGAATGTCTCTGGTGGGATGGAGGGTCAGGTGAAGCGCAGGCCGCCGGCGACCGACTGGATCTGCTGGGCGCTCTGGGTGTCGATGTTGGTGAAGTCCGGTGCGCTGTTGCGCAGTGCCGCGATCAGCGACTCCCACCGCATGTTCATCTCGCGCTGTGCTTGCGAGATCTCTTCTGCCGTGGCCACGTTGGCGACACCGGCCTGGCCGTCGAGGCCGCCGGAGGCCTGCAGTTCGGTCGAGTGCTGCTGGTAGCGGCTGAGCACGTCGAGGGCCCGCATCTTGAGATCGTCGAGCTGGTCGGCGGCGGTCTGGATCTGCGCCGCACCAACAACTTGCTGTGCCATGGAAACTCCTGTTCTGGAAGGTGTTTGGTTCTAGACAAAGTCTATGGGCGTCTACACACCCCGCCGTGCGCTAATTTTTTGTTACCTGTCCCCCCTGTCAGCAGCCGATCGGGCAAGCGTGACCTGCATCGTGCGTCCCTGCCGCTGCTCGGTCGCTGCCCCGCCGTCGCGCCCCATCGCCGAGGCCGGAGCGCCGTACAGACCACCAGTGCCTGCGCCCCCTGACGGGCTCGGTCCGGTGGCCACCGGTTCGATGGCACCTCCGAATCCGCCGGGCAGTTTGGGCGCATTGGGGGTGCTGAAACTGCCCACCGGGCGGGTGTAGGAACTGGTAGGAACGACCCCGCTGCCGCCGGCGCCGATGCCGCCGCCACCGCCGCCGCCGCCGCTGAGCGCACTGGCCAACCCTGGCGTCGCCACCGGTGTGCCGGTCAGCGGAGCCGCTGACGCGGCCCCTGGGGCGCCACCGAGACCGCCCATGCTCGATGACAGCGGGCCGAGCATGCCCATCGGCATCTGCATGAACTGGCTGAGCATCTGTGGGGCCTGGCCCAGCATCTGCGGAGCCTGGCCCATCATGCCGGTGACCGATGAGAGCTGCCCCATCATCCCCATAGGTCCGCCCATCGCCGACATGGCGTCGGCCGGTGCCGAGACCGCTTCAGCGGCCGGCACTGCCGCGGTGCTGGCCTGCTGCATGCTTTGTGAGCTGGCCTGCAGGGCGCCCTGCACGCCGGCTTGTGCCCCGGCGTTGCCGAGGGCGGCCAATGCTGCGGCGGGGTTGGGTGCCATCGGTGCGAACGGCGGCGGCGTCGCCAGTACGCCCAGCGCCGCGGTGACCACACCTTGGTAACTCGACATGATGGTGGCGTTCTGAATCCACTGCCGCTCATATTCGGCGACCAGGGCCGCGATCGCCGGACTGTTCTGCCCGATGAAGTTCGTGGCGACCAGCGCTTCGGTGTCGGCGAGGTTCTGATCGGACACCGGTCCAGGCACCATCGTGGTTTTGGCCAGGTGATAGGCATCCACGATGGCCGTAGCCTGCACGACAGCTTCCTCAAACCAGGCCACGGCCATGCCCAAGATTCCCGCGAACGCTTGAGCGGTCATCGTCATCGCCGCACCACCGGCGCCCTGCCAGCCCACCGCGGCCGTGCTGGTCGTACTGGTGGTCATGGTGGCAATCTCGGCGGTGAGCATCGACGCGGTCGCCTGATGAGCCGCTGCGGCTGCCGCCGCGGTCGCCGCCTCATCGCCGGTGACCAACTGGTAGTAGTTCACCTGCGGCGGATTGAGCGCCGAATCCCCGAAGCCTGGCATTGCCCGAAAGCGGTTCTAGATCGCGAGAGCGGTCTGTTGCAGCACATCCATGGCTGCGTAGCTGGTGCCGTTGACGCCGACGTTGCCGGCGAACATGGCCCGCGTCATCGTCAGCTGCGTCAGCGCGGCGACCGCTGCCGCGCCGCGCGCGTTGAGCGCCGTCGCCACCGCCATCGACGCTGGATCGCTACCCGGGGGCAGCACCGTCGTCATCACCGGGGCAGCCCCGGACGTCCCGGCGGCCATGGTCGCCGCGCCTGCGCTCTCGGCAGCCGACAGCATTCCGACAAGCGCCGGCTCGACACCAATGATTGGAACGGACATTTGTTTGCCTCTCCCTTCGTGGGGGTGATCTGAACTCAGTTTAAGTCCAGTGCTAGGGGGCTACCTGCGCTAAATTCCGCACAGGCACCATCACCACCGATGACCTTGATGAATGGCTGCTGAGCAGGCTCAAAATCTCTGATTCCGGCGCTCGGGCCACTAATTCCGTAGCCCAATCGCCCGCATGAGTCGCTGGTGATCGCATTAGCTCTGGCCCATCGGGGAGGAATGCCGAGGAGGTGTTGAGCGCACCGGTTCGGGTGTCCAGGCCACCAGCACACCATCGGTGGTGCCGCCGGGGTGCACGTAGATGCCTTTACCTTGACGTTGAGGCTCGGCGTAGACACCGCTGATGATCGGGCCGTGTTCTCGGCGGCCGTCCAGAATGATCGTCGGTTGCAGGGCGCCGGCCAGTCGGCCGAGCATGCTGTTGCCCGACGCCTGGAAACTCCACAGCTTGATGTCGGCGGCCGCGATGATGTGCATGCCCAGCTGGTCGGCCGTTTCCACGTAGTCGGCCAACTCCATCAGCGGATTCTGTGCCGAGTTCCACGACGTGACGTCATCGGCGAAGACGAAGATCTTGCGGCCGGTCCAGAACTGGCGTTTCAGCATCTCCGTGGGACTGGTGCCCGGCGGCGGGGTGCGCTTGTCGAACAGCTCCTTCAACTCCCCCGCAGCCTTTTTGATGTCGTTGAGGGTGTAGGCGTAGCGCGACAGCCACGTCTCCTCGGGCACCACGCCCATGTGGCGGCGGCGCGGATCAATCAACACAATGGTGGCCTCATCGGGACTGTAGTGGGCCATGACGCTGTGCATCATCGTGCGCAGGAACGCCGAGCGTCCCGATTGCGCGCGGCCCACGACTACCGCGTGGGGGTTCTCGGCGAAGTCGACGTAGGCCGGGCCCAGATCGGACTCCGACAGACCGAACGGAACCAGGTCGCGTTGGGCGCCGCCGTTGACCCGCGCCAACACATCAGACAGCGGCACCATCTCCGGCAGGCGTTTCACCTCGGCGAATTTCTCCACTCCGGCCACCCGGCGGACCACTGCGCCGACACCGCGAGCGTCGATGTGGCCGGACGGATCATTGGCCAGCACCGGCTCGCCGATCATGATGTGGAAGCCGGCGGCGCTGAGGCCGTGTCCTGGCTTATTCGGGACCTCTTTGCCCCGGTTGACCGTGGGGTCGCGCCGGCCCAGCTCGGATTCCCGCTCATCGGTCATCCGCAACTCGATGCGCTCCGTGGACAGGTTCTTGACCTGGGTGTTGATCTTCGACAGGTAGCTGGTGTGGGTGACGATCGTGCGGACCCCGTAGTTGCCCGCGCGCATCAGCGACATCACCTGGTCAACCCATTTTTGGTTGGCGTCGTTGAAGTTGCCCCAGCCGTCGATGACCAGCACCACATCACCGCCGGAGACGCCGATATCGGTCGGGTTCGGGCCGAATTTCGCCGCCCGCACCTGCTCCATGTCCAGGCCGCGGGTGGCGAAAAGCCGTTCGCGCTCCTCGACGATGCCGCGCACGGTGGCCAGCAAGCGGGTGACGCCCTCGGTGTCGTGTAGAGCCGCCACGGCCGCTACATGCGGAAGATCGTTCAACGCTGCCAATTGCGGGCCACTGGCGGCGATGCAGTAGAACTGCACCCGCTCCGGCCGGTACATCAACGCACCCGCGGTGATCATGGTCATGACCGCGTTGGTATGGCCCATACGGGGGGCACCGACAATGAGCGCGCTACTTTCCAGCATGTTCAGGTAGCAGACATCCTGGCGGTGCTGACGTGGGCGATCCTCCAGCGCCACCGGCAACACCAGGCCTGGGTTCTGGCCGTAGTCGACATCCCACGGCTTGCCGCGCAGTCGAGCCACCAGATCGTCGGCGGCCGGCGGGGCACCCAATGGGGGCAGCCACAGCTGGCGCGGCGGGGCGGCCCCCGTCGCCTGCAGAGAACCAATCACCGCGTCGATGATCTTCACGCTGGCGGCCTCCGCGACCGGCGCCGGGGCAGCGTCGCGTTCGACCGGCTCGGCCAGCAGGCCATCAATGTCGGCGGCCTCTTCGGCCGTGAAAGCGCGGGGCTCGAACCATGTGCCGGCCTCTAGCGGCCGGCTGTCGTCGGGTCCGGTCTGGGGAACGAAATCAGCCGAGGAATAGAAGAATCGGAACTGGCGTGGCTGGCGCTGCGCCACCCGCAGGAAAGCAGTTCCCTCCGCGCCTTTCTCGTCGATCTTGGCGGCGATCCCCACACCGAGGGCCTCGCGGGAATCTTCCTCCGTGCCAGTGCGACCGGCGATGGTGAAGCCGAGCAGCTTGCGGATGTCGCGCAGCTTCTGGGTGTCGACGGTCTGGCCGACCAGCTGCAAAAACATGTGATAGGCACGGCCCTGGCGCATGATCCGCCAGAACAAGCTGCGGAACTTATCGCCCCAGTCGCGGTCGCTGAGCAGCTCCTGGTACTCGTCGGCGATGACCCACAGCACCGGCACCGGCGGCAGCGAGGGATCAGTGAGCCGCCGCTGGTTGTAAACCGTCAGATCCACCACGTCCGGGCCGGCGGCGTTGCACAGAGCGCCGCGACGATCAAGCTCGCCTTCCAGCGCCTCATACATGCGGCCGACAAGGTGGCGCTCATCGCCGAGGTTGCTGACACTGGCCACCACATGCGGGAACTGTTCGAGCACACCGGCAGCTGATTTCAGCTTGAAGTCGAAGAACACCACATTGGCGACCTCCGGCGAATGGGTCAACGCCATCGAGGCGACCTCGGTGATGATGCCCTCGGACTTGCCCGCGCCGGTCGTGCCGATGAACAGCGAATGCATGCCCATGCCCTGCTGGCTGCCCTCTTTGAGATCCAGGTCGACCACCTGGCCGCTCTCATCGAGACCGACCGGGAAGCGCATCCACTCCGGGCCCTGGCTGCGGCGCGGGGACCACAGGCGGTCCACGTCGAGGTTGCGGGGGTCCCGCACCCCCACCGCGTCAAGCAACGTGCGTTGCTGGTGGCCGGAATCGGTGACCGTGGTGACCCCGCCGGAGGCGCGGAAGCGGGCCATCGCCCGAGCGAACCGCTCCGCTGCGGTGATCGACAGCTGGTCGGCCTTGGCGTAGAAGGCGTCCTCGAGCTCGTCCGAGGACGGATGCTGAACACCGCTAAACGGTGTGAGGTCCTCGGCGGGCAGTCGCTTGCGCAGCGCACCGCCCACGAGGCGGTACGTGGTCTCCGGGGAAAACCCGATCCAACTCTTCGTCCCGAACGCATCATGCGGCGACGGCGGCGGCACCGACGGTGCCAGGCGCACAAAGCAGGTGCCGGCATACCCGGCGCTGCCAGTCAGGCCGGCCCAGTCCTCGGGGGTTCCGCAGTTGTCGTCGATGATCACCCGAAACGGCAGAACGGTGTTCCCCGCGCCATGCAACCCGCTGGCCGGGGGCGTCCACTCGCTACGCGGAAGCTCCGCCTCGTCGAAAAACTCCTCCAGCTGAGCCGGGGAGGAAAACAGCAGCCGGCGCTCACCGCAGCCGTCGCGCTTGCTGTGATGCTGCATATGTGGCAGCCACTTCGTCCAGTCCCACACCGACGGGGCGTCGCTGACCACCAGAATCTGGAGGTCGGCGGGGCTGTGGAATGCCGCAAGCTGGCACACCATCGCCCGCAGCAGAGCGCGTGCCTCGTCCATATCCCCGATGAACGAGACGCCCGCGAAGCGTTGCAGCCAAATCACCTTGGCCATGTCGTCGATGTATTCCTGCTCCAGCAGAAACTTGCGCAGGGCGTGACCGGTGGCCGGTTCGATCTGTGATGCCTCGGGAATCTTCGGCTTCTCAATCGTCATGGCGAGCTTGACCTTGCCGACCCCAACCCGGACCTCGCCGAACTCATCCGAACTCGGCGAGCGTTCCCACATGCGTTCGGTGCCTACCGCGGCAACGAGTTTGGCCGGGTCCCAATGGAAATGCTCGCGATGATCAAACTGGGCGCGGCGCTGCACCTCGATCTCATCGCGCACATCGTCCTGGCGGGCGAAATAGTTGGCCCGGTACTGCCGCAGCTCACCCCAGGACATCTTCTGCGCCGCTCCGCGGCCGCGGAACAGCATGCCCGCCATGCCGATCAGCATCATGATCCCGAAAATGCCGAAACCCGATGCGAAGCTACGCATTCCGGACATGTACATCGCGACGATAAACCCGATCACACCGACAATCAGAACGATCGGCAGCACAATCCCCCACACACTGCGCGGCGGCGGGATCGGCGCCGGAATCGGCGGATCAATCGCGATCTTGCCGCCCGCCGTCGCCGGCGGGCGTGCAATCGGGCCGGGCCGCCTGAACTGTTGAGTGGTCACGTATCCGACCCTAACCCCGTCCAGGGGGCTATATCGGCGCCAATTTCAGAGCGCCCGATAACCATGCTGCGACCCCCTTCACGCAACAAGCGCGACCGAACTGTCAGGGGCCCACCGGGGCAAGCCCGCCGAAACCACCCCCGGCCGCGCCGCCCGGATCAATTGGCTCGACGTCATCAACCCTGACCATCAGCCCGTTGTGGTCGTACTCCCAATGCCAACTATCCGCGCCGGTATTGCTGACCGGGCGAATGCTCGGTGCGCCCCCGCCGCCGCTGGCCCCCGGCGGCGGCATCGGCTGCATAGTCTGAGCGACCGACCTGATGTCGGCGGCGCTCTCAGTGTCCTGCCCCCGAAGCTCGGTCGTGGCGGTCTCGGCCTTCTGAACCCCTTCGATGGGCTCCGGCGCCAGCGTCGCCGAGCAGTGCGCGACATTCTCGGCCACCGCGACGGCCACGGCGTTGGCGGCGACATCGATCGGCGAAATGCCCCCCGCAGGCATCGGCACCGGGCCAGGCTGCGCCGACCGGCTCACCTCCCCAGCGATCGACTGGGCAGTGCCAGTCACCGCCGCGGGCAACACCTCAATCGGCTTCGCGCCCCCAGATACTGCAGGCATCTACACAACTCCCCTCAAGCGGCCATCGCGGGCCATAGTTCAGCTTCCTTCGCAATATGCCTTGCCGTATAGGCGATCTCGACATAATCCGGTGTCGTGCCGCGCCACCACAACAGCAGCTCTGCCGCGCGCGCCACGTTGTGGAAACACCGCGCATAAGCAGACGGGCCCACATCACCGGCCACCCGACCTGGTCGCTGGCCCGAACTGTCGAGGATAGCCGCGCGCATCGCCAGATCCAGCTCGGTCCACAGCTGCTCCGACACCGCCTCGCCATTCTCAATCACCGTAGCGACCTGGCGAATCGCCGGAGGCACCTGGAAGCCCAGCAGCTCCGAGGCGCGCGACAGCGCAGTGCGCACAGCCGCAATCGTCAACGCCAATAACCGCGCACGATCCACAACGGATCCACTGGTTAAGAGCCCGTATTCAGCCGGATCCATAGTCTGCAAACGGTGAATCCGCGTTTCGTCCAAGCCAGGCGGCGGCACATCGGCCGTGATCCCCAGCTTCTCCAACTCCTCCAGTCGACAGTTCTGCACATGAAGCAGGCCGGCGGCACGCACGGGTGCGGCGTTGCCACCATGGTTCGTTGAGACGGCCAACGCCCACAGCTCAACATTCGGATTGCTCTGCATGCACTGCTGCGCGTAAGCAAGCATGGTCTCGGCTGGATTCACCCAACCGAACCATCGCGCATGAAAGTCCCTCCCCAAGTGCCCGTCAGAGAACACAAACTCCGCAGACTTGGGCAGGAAAACACCTGGAGGGATGAAGCCGCTGCCCTCATTGCTCACAACACACGCCCTCGGCCCCGACGGCGTCTTGAACATGCCAACGCACCAGTCGATGCACCCATAAACACGCGAGGCATGCATCAGCTCGTGAAGCAACTTCACCGCCTGGTCGAGTAGCGGATCAGGCGCCACGGACCACGCCCCAGCGGCCGCGCCGGCCGCCGCAGCGCCAAGACCCGACGCAACTACACCCGGCGGAAGCGGTGTCGCCTGACCCGCACCCGCGGGCGGGGATGGCGGTGGCGCGGGCGGCGGGGCGCCCGCGCCCGCTGGCGCGACCTGCCTGGGCTGCAAATCAGAGTTGAACGGAGGCAGCGGGCCAGCCGGAGCGGCCGCCGGCGGCATCATCGGCGCACCCATCGACCCCATGTGGCCGGCCGGAACACCCGATGCCGTGGGCCCCGGCGACGCGACGTGGGCAGGCCCGCCAGCCGCCGACACCGGCGCGGGACCGGCCGAGACCGGCGTACTCGACGCACCCGTAGTCGAACTCAGCGGCTGCGCCGGAGGAGGAGCAACAGGCGGCGGCAACACCGAGCCGGTGCCCAAGCCCGCATTGAACCCACGAGAGAAGTCAGACGAGGTAGCCGCCCCCGGTGCGCCACCACCACCCGCAGCCGCAGACGGAAGACCGCCCGCCGCCGGCGACACAGAAGACGGCAGCGACGACGACAGCCCCGCATTGGAAGACAACGAACTGGGCGACAGACCGCCAGTCCCCGCCGACGACAACCCAGCCGACGAGGGCGGCTTAAACCCACTCCCGATTGAGCCCAGCGGCGATGACCCGCCTCCTCCACTCCCGGTCGTTGGCGCAGCAGAGACAGGCGGCATCAGCTGAGAGCCTGATCCCTCCGGGCGCATCTCGAAGGGCTTAGGCGAGTCCGAGAGTTTCTCTGGTGCTGGCGTTGCGGGCGCAGCTTCCGGCTTACCCGAGGGAGTCTCCGTACCAGCCCCCTGATCACCCGACCCTTCCGGCCGCTGATCGCTAGGCGAGGGCGCGGAGTTTTCTCCAGCGCTGTCACTGTCAAGTCCAGTGCCCCCGCTGCTTTCGGGTCGAGTTTGGTGCGGTGTAGGTGGTTCCCCTGATCGCGGTCCGAAAGTGTCGAGCGCCTGAACGTTGTCGCCATTCCCGGTTGCGTGCGTTGTGTGGTCGGCGGGGGTGATCTGCCCACTGCCGGGCATTTGGTTTGAAGAGTTGCCGCCGATGTTGGCGGCCTGTTCGGCGATCGCTGCGGCTGTGTCTGCATCGGCTGCACGGGCTTCCGCTGCCGCCGCGTCAATGACGGCTTCAATCGCCGCAGCGATGGCAGCCATAGCCGCGCCGGCACCCAATGGCGAGCTTGCCGCGGCCTGGAGCTGTTGCTTGAGTCGTTCGATTTCCTCGTGGGCCCTGCGGTCGATCTCTTCGAGTCGGCCGCGGACGTGCCAGATCAGCTCAGCCGTTTCTTTCACTGCCTTGGCCATGTCGCCGTAGAGGTCTGAATGGTTGATGACCGTCTGTGCCGTGCGATAGGCGCGCTCACACATCGCGTCGATCATCTGCCCCGAATTGGAGCCGCCGAGATCGTCGGCGGCGCGGCGGATTGCCGCTGCCGACATACTCAGATCGGCGCTTTTCTTACTCAGCGCGTTCGCGGTCTCCGACCACGACTCTGGCGACGTCGACGGCCAGGAGCCGCCAAGAATGCGCATTGAGTACGGCCGTGTCGGCATCCCCGGCCCAGCGGCCACCGCTGCTGAAGCTGGCATCAGCTGATCCCGTCCATTTCAGTTACCAGCGAATGCCCACGTCGTAGCAGATGGAGAGGGGACCGCCATAGGCGATCATGCTGTCCGTCCACGCGGCCTTGTCGTACGTCCGCTCGGGGCCAGGCTCGATGTTGTTGACCAGTAGCCAGAGGTCGTCGATGTGACGCTCTAGGGTACGAGTTAATCTCGGCTGAACTCCAGGATGTTCCTGCATGACCGCCTCTACGCGGCCTACCCACTCTTCCGTATCAGCTTTGAACTTTGGTAGCGCAGCGTCTCGGGCTGGGGTCCCGGGGTCACCGAGGCCGATCCAAGCGCTTGAAGTCTTATCGTATTCGGTCATCAGAGGTGCGATGGCTGTGCAGAGTGCGCGGTCGGCCTGTTCAGTGGACGCGGGGCTGGATGACGCGGCTGGGTCTCCAGCAGGCGGAGCGGCGCTGTTCGAGTTGCTGCTGGAGCGGGTTGTCAGGGCCACTATGAGCGCGGATGCCGCCAGAACCACGGCGAGGATGATGCCCGCGGCGGCGAGCGCCGTCCGCAAGCGTCCCGGGCGTGGGGGCTGCAACACCGGTGGAGGCGCCGGCGGGCCGTAGCCGGATGGGCCGGGGCCAGGGGGCGGCCCATAGGGGCCACCGTTCGGCGGCGGCACATATGCTGCTTGGGCGGCGTGGGTTTTCCCGCCCGCTTTGACGTCCTCCCGGCCCTGAAGGGTGGGGATTCCTCCTGCGAGCCTGGGGCTCGCTCCGATGGGTTCCTGTTTCACTGAGCCGTGCTCTCCGCTAGGCGAAGAGTCTGACCGGCTCTCCGCAGGCGTTTAGCCTCTCCGCACGTCCTGCGGCGAGAATGTTCCTGGCTGCGTTCAGGTCTCGGTCGTGGAATGCGCCGCACCGGCACGTCCACTCCCGAATGCTGAGCGCCTTTTTGCCTTCCACCGCGCCGCACTGGGAGCACCGTTGCGACGACGGGAAGAATCGGTCCACTCTGCCGAAGGTCCGGCCATACCTGGTGGCTTTCTCCTCCAGTAGCCGGGTGAAGATCGCCCACCCGGCGTCGTGGACTGATTTCGCCATACGGGTACGCGCTAGACCGTTGACGCACAAGTCCTCGACGTAGACCGCTTGGTTCTCGCGGATGATCTGCGTCGAGTGCTTGTGCGCCCAGTCCAGCCGGGAGTCCCGCACTTTGGCGTGAGCCTTGGCGACGATGATGCACGCCTTGGCCCGGTTGTTGCTGCCCCGCTGCTTGCGGGCCAAGTTCTGTTGCGCTTTCCGTAGTGTGCGTTCGGCGCGACGGAAGAATTTCGGTGAGGTGATGGTCTTGCCGGTGGACAGGACCGCGAATGTGGTGAGTCCCAGGTCGATGCCCACCTCGCACTCCACCGGGGGTAGTGGTGCGTCGTCGAGCTGCACCACGAATGATGCAAAGTAGCGGCCAGCGGCGTCCTTGATGATCGCCACGCTCGACGGCTCCGAAGGGAGGTCCCGCGACCATGCGACTTTGAGTTCGCCAATTTTCGCGGCATACAGCTTCCCGTTCGGTCGCAGGCTGAATCCGTTGCGGGTAAGCCGGATTGCCTGCCGGTTGTCTTTGCGCGACCGGTACCGGGGGGCTCCCACTTTGCGGCCCTTGCGCTTGCCTGAGAGGGAGTCGAAGAAGTTGCGGTACGCCACCCTCGCGTCCTGAAAAGCCTGTACCAACACCACCGACGACACGTCGGACAGCCAGGCCCGCTCCGGTGTGGCTTTCGCGGCGGTGACCACACGCCTCTGCACGTCGGTATCGCTGATCTTCACGCCGGCCGCGTGGGACGTCTGCCGAAGCCGGATGCAGTCGTTGAACACCACCCGCGCGCACCCGAACGCCCGGGCCAGCGCGCCGCGCTGGCTCGGCGTCGGATAGACGCGGTAGTTGTATCGGAGCTGCACGCCCCGAAAATAACAGCGGCCTATGACACCTGAGTCGGACTTTAGGCGCGGCCGCAGCGTTGACTACATCCACCTTCTGATCGAGTGCCCACCCGAGGGTGCTATCTCGAAACTGGCAAACAGTCTTAGAGGCGCTCGCAAGTCGCGCGATCAGCTCTGCTACGTGATCAACCAGCCCAGCCTGGGTGGTCACCTGTGAAGCCCCAGCTACTTCGCAGCCACCCGAGGAGGTGTCCCACTTAGCGTTGTGTAGCGATGCATCGAATACCAGCGTCGGCCCGGTGGCCCCGAGAAAGGGAGGTTGATGCGCTAACCCGGCCCCGCGGGACCGGGCTTGAGCGCTACGTCCCTCGGTCATACCCCCAGGGTAAACGGCGGCGGGGGTGTCTGGCACCGCTAAACCTGAATCCACCGATGAAT
>JAFDWN010000051.1:26993-190592 GCA_018268465.1 Actinomycetota bacterium | reverse complement strand
GGCGACATTCCACCCCGGAGCCGCTCCGGCGGCTGGTCCCCGCGGTGGGTCTGGCGGGGTGCCTGACACTGGCTGTCACGCTGCCGCTGTCCTCGGTGCTCGCGGGCGCGTGTGTGGTGGCGGTCGGTGCGCTGGCCTACGGCGCGCGCCGGTTGAGGTAGGCCGCAACGGCGGTCGGCAGGGTCATGAAGATGCGGTCCGCGCCGATCTTGTCCACCAGACCGGCCGCCTCCAGCGCGTCGCGCAGATCCTGTTTAACCCGTGCCATGGCGAATTCGATTCCACGGCTTTCCAATTCGGATCTCAACTGATCGAGCGCGTCGAGTGCGGTGAGGTCGACCTCGACGTTGGACTCGGCGTTGAGCACGAACCATTCCACCGGTTCCGGACTGTCCTGCACGGCCGCCAGCGCCCGCTGGTGGAAGTCCTCGGCGTTCGCGAAGAACAGCGGCGCGTCGTAGCGGTACACGACCAGACCGGGCACCAGATCGGCGTGCGGGTAGTCGTCGACATCGTGCATACCCGCCACCCCCGGCACGAATCCCTGGATCGCGTCGTGCGGGCGCGCCACCCTGCGCAGCAGTTCCAGGATCGACAGGGCGATCGCCACCAGCACGCCGTAGAGCACCCCGAACACCAACACCGACGCGGTGGTCGCCAGCGCGAGCAGCAGCTCGCTGCGCCGAAATCGCGCCAGCCGCTTGAACTCCGGAATGTCCACCAGACGCAGCGCGGCATAGACCACCAGGGCGCCGAGAGCGGCCATCGGGAAATGGGCCAGCACGTCGCGGCCGGCGAACATCACGATCAACACCGCCACCAGGGTGACCACCGAGTACATCTGGCTGCGGCTTCCGACGACATCACCCAGCGCGGTGCGGCTGCCACTGGAGCTGACCGGGAATCCGTGCATCAGACCGGTCCCCGCGTTGCACACGCCCAGTGCCCGCAGTTCGGCATTGGCGTCGATGCGCTGACCCTTGCGGGCGGCGAATGTCCTTGCCGTCAGGACGTTGTCGGAGAACGCGACGATCGCGATGCCCACCGAAGGGATCAGCAGCGCGGTCAGATCCGCCGTCCCCACATCGGGCAGCCCGGGGGCGGGCAGCCCGGCGGGGATGTGCCCGATCACGTCGATTCCCTTGGCCTCCAGCGAAAAAACCGCCACGACCAGGGCCGCCAGCAGCATCGCGATCAGCGGCCACGGCATCCGCGGGGCGATCCGCGAGCACACCAGCAGACCGGTCAGCACCGCCACCGAGGCGACGACCGTCGGCCAGTGCACGGCGTCGGCCCCGGCAACGAAGGACCGTATCTGGTCGACGAATTCGTCGCCCTCGACCGGCGCGCCGGTCACCTTGCCGAGTTGTCCGCCGATCATGATGACCGCGACGCCCGACATGTAGCCGATGAGCACCGGCCGCGACAGCAGGTCGGCCAGGAAACCGAGGCGCGCCAGGCCGCCGAGCATGCAGAGGGCACCGACGAGGACGGCCGCCGCTGCGGCAAGGGCCGCGTAACGCCCGGGATCACCGGCGGCCAGCGGGGCCAGGGCGGTGGCGGTCATCAGCGCGGTCGTGGACTCCGGCCCGACCGACAGCTGCCGCGACGAACCCAGCACCGCGTACACCGCCAGCGGCACCAGCGCCGCCCACAGGCCCGCCACCGGCGGCAGTCCCGCGACGGTGGCGTACGCCATGACCTGGGGCACCAGGTAGGCGGCGACGGTGAGCCCGGCGAGCACGTCGCCGCGCAGCCAGGACCGCTCGTAACCGCCGAACTGCGCCAGCCCCGGCGCCCACCGCGTCACGGCCGTCGTTAGGCCGCGCCGTCCACCAGAACCTTTGCCGCCCCGGCCATGTGGTCGCGGACAGCGTCCGCGGCCCGGGCCGCGTCACCGGATTCGATCGCGTCGACGATGTCGTAGTGACGTTTCGCGTCCATATTCTTCAACGCGCGGTCCACCCCGGCGAACATGATCGACATCCGGATACTGCCCTCCAGCGAGGACCAGGAGTGCAGCAGCGTCTGGTTGCCGGTGAGTTCGCACATGGTGCGGTGGAACTTCAGATCCGCCTCGATGCGGTCCTCGAGGTTCGATGCGGCCCAGCGTTCCATGTCGGCGACGGCCTCGCGCAGCGCGGCGACCGCGCCCGCCCGGTCCTCGCGACGGGCCAGGTCACCGGCGGCCAGCGACTCCAGGGCGGCACGCACCCCGAAGATGTCGGTGATCTCCTTGCTGTCGAGGTGGCGGACCGAGAGCCGCCCGCGCGCACCGGCCGAGATCAGACCCTCCTGCTGCAGCTGACGCATCGCCTCGCGCAGGGTGCCCCGGCTGATCTGCAGTGCTTCGGACAGGTCGGTCTCGACCAGGTGTGTGCCCGGGGTCAGCTGCCCGGTGGTGATGGCCCGCCGCAGCGCCGTCAGGGCCTGCGCCCGCAGACTGGTCTTCTCCAGGCGCAGTAAGGGTGCAGCATCGACGGACATCGCACACTCCTCGACTGTCAACAATTGGCTGTCGACAATTATCCTACAGGCGCTCGAGGACGGCTGCGACGACGCGCGCGGTCGAGAGCCCGTAGCGATCGTGCAGTGTCGGCAGCGCCCCGGCGTCGAGGAACTCGTCGGGCAGCGCGATCGGCGTGATCGTCGCGCCGAGACCCCGCCGAGCCGCCGCGGCGGCGACCGTCTCGAATAGGCCGCCGATCACGCTGTGGTTCTCCAGGGTGACGGCCAGCCGGTCCGAATCGACCTCGGCGAGCACCGTTTCGGCGTCGAACGGTTTGAGCGTCGGGGTGTGCACCACCGCGGCGTCGACGTGGTGGGCGGCGAGTTCCTCCGCGGCGAGCAGCGCCCGCATGGTCATCAGGCCGCTGGACACGAACACCACGTCGGCGCCGCCGCGCAGCACCTTGGCCTTGCCCAGTTCGAAGGTGTAGCCGTATTCGTCGAGCACCGTCGGCACCTGGCCGCGCAGCAGCCGCAGGTAGGTGGGGCCGGGATGGTCGGCCAGCTGCGGCACGGCCTGGGCGATGTCGACGGCGTCGCAGGGGTCGACGATGGTCAGCCCGGGCATGCCGCGGAAGATCGCGACGTCCTCCGTGGCCTGGTGCGAGGGGCCGTACCCGGTGGTCAGCCCCGGCAGTCCGCCGACGATGTTGACGTTGAGTCCGGGTTCTGCGATGTCGAGGCAGATGAAGTCGTACGCACGCCGCGCGGCGAACACCGAATACGTCGACGCGAACGGCACCAGTCCGGTCTCGGCCATCCCCGCGGCGGCGCCGAACAACAGTTGTTCGGCCATACCCATCTGGAAATACCGATCCGGGAAGGCCTCGGCGAAGATGTGCATGTCGGTGTACTTGCCCAGATCGGCGGTCAGCCCCACGATGCGCGGATCGCGCCGCGCGGCTTCGACCAGGGCATGCCCGAACGGTGCGGATGTGGTCTTCTGTCCCGGGTCGGCGAACGAAGCTATCATCGCCGACGTCCGCAACGGTGCGGCGGTGCTCATACGGAGGTCCTTTCGGCCGCCTGGTATCCGGCGGTGAGTTGGTCGCGGCAGATCTGCCACTCGTCGGCGTCGATGCGCATGAAGTGCGCCTTTTCGCGGGTTTCCAGTAGCGGTACGCCCCTGCCGATCCTGGTGTCGCACAGGATGACCGACGGTTCCCCGACCGGCCGGGCGTCGACGGCGTCGAAGGCGCCCAGCAGCGCGTCGACGTCGTTGCCGTCCACCCGCTGCACGCGCCATCCGCAGGCCGCCCACTTGTCGGCGACCGGTTCGGTGCGCAGTACCCCGGCCGTAGGGCCGTCGGCCTGCAACGCGTTGATGTCGACCATGGCGATGAGGTTGCCCAGCCGGTGATGGGCGGCGCCGATCGCGGCCTCCCACGTCGACCCCTCGTCGAGTTCGCCGTCGGAGAGGAAGTTGATCACCCGCGCGTCGGAACCCTGGTACCGAAGCCCCAGCGCCATCCCGACGGCCACCGTGAGCCCGTGGCCCAGCGATCCGCCGGAGATCTCCATACCCGGTGTGTAACTTGCCATTCCGGACATCGGCAGCCGCGATCCGTCCGAGCCGTAGCTGCCGAGTTCGGCGGCGTCGATGATCCCGGCCTCGGCCAGCGCGGCGTAGAGCCCGATCGCGTAGTGGCCGGTGGACAGCAGGAACCGGTCACGGCCGTCCCAGTGCGGGTCGTCGGCGCGGTAGCGCAGCTGGTCGGTGTACACCGCGGCCAGCATGTCGGCGGCGCCGAGGGCCTGGCCGACGTAGCCCTGGCCCTGGGCCTCACCCATGTTCAGTACGTGATGGCGCATCCGGTAGGCGGTCGTGGCGACCGCCGCATGCCGGCTCATGCCGCCAGCACGTGGTCGTTAGGGGTGCGGGCGGCCACCTCGTCGGCGAGCCGGCGTTCACGCGGTCCCCAGGTTTCGCGGGTGAGCAGCGCCGCCACCAGGCCGATCGTGGCGTAGCCGCTGAACAGCAGGGCCGGTCCGACCCAGCCGAAGCCTTCGTAGAGCAGCGTCGTGATGAACGGGGTGAAGCCGGACACCATGGCCGAGATCTGGTAGGCCAGCGAAGCGCCCGAGGCCCGGGTGTTGGCGGTGAACAGCTCGGGGAACCACGCGCCCTGCGCACCGGCCAGCGCGTTCTGGCACACCCCGTAGGCGATGGCGAACGTGGCGACGATCAGGATCAGCAGGCCGGTGTTGACGAGCATGAACATCAGTACGCCGAACGGGATCCCGAATGCGCACACCGCGATGTACACGGGCCGGCGTCCGACCTTGTCGGTGAGCCGGGCCCACCCGATGGTGGCGAAGATGCCCAGCGCCGATGCGATGCACAGCGCCACCAGGGTTTCGGATTTGGTGGCCAGCTCGGCGTTCTTCAGGTAGGAGATCATGTAGGTGATGGAGACGGCGTAGCCGGCGGTCTCGGCGATGCGAAGTCCGATGCCACGCAGGATGTTCCGCCAATCCGTCTTGAACACCTCGACGATCGGCGCCTTGACGATCTTGCCGCTCTCCTTGACGTCGTTGAACACCGGCGACTCCGGCACCTTGGCGCGGATGACCAGGCCGACGATCACCAGCACGATGCTGGCCAGGAACGGCAGCCGCCAGGCCCAGTCGCCGGGCAGGTGGACGCTGACCAGGAACACCAGGTTGGCCAACAGCAGGCCGACGGGGAAGCCGGCCTGGACGATGCCGGTGTAGCGGCCCTTCTGCTTCCAGGGGGCGTGTTCGTAGCTCATCAGGATGGCGCCACCCCATTCGGCGCCGAAGGCCAGGCCCTGGATGATGCGCACGGTCACCAGCAGGATCGGGGCGACGATCCCGGCGGTGGCGTAGGTGGGCAGCAGGCCGATCGCGAAGGTGGCGAGGCCCATGATGATCAGGGAGGCGACCAGCACCGGTTTGCGGCCGACCTTGTCGCCGAGGTGTCCGCCGATGATGCCGCCGATCGGCCGGGCGGCGAAGCCGACGCCGAGCGTGGCGAACGCGGCCAGGGTGCCCGCGACGGGGCTGGAGTTCGGGAAGAACGCGTGGCCGAAGTACAGCGCGGCCGCGGTGCCGAATCCGATGAAGTCGTACGTCTCGATGACGGCACCTACGCCGGAACCGATTGCGACCCGCTTGGCGTCCTTCGTGCCGTGCACGGGACCCCGCATCGTCAGAGCGTCGTCGCTCATGGGCAGATCCTTTCAAACCAGGAGGTGGAAGTCACTGTCGACGGTTGACAGTGCGATAGATCACTAGTCTGGGCCTACCCTTCAGGCATTGTCAACAGTCAACAGAAAGTTTCTGTAATCAGTTGACTGTTAACAGTCGACGGAGATACTGTGGCTGCAGTCACACTCCGCCCGACACGAGGACCCGCGATGTTCCACACCCGCCTCGGCTGCTCCACGATCAGCTTTCGCCACCAGGTACTGACCGATGCGCTGGCCACGATCGGCTCCCTCGGCTTCACCGAGATCGACCTCGGCGCACTGCCCGGCGTCTGCGACCACGTGCCCTACGTCCTCGACGCGGCGGCGGTGGACGACGTCGCCGGGGCCGTGCGCACGTCCCGCCTGACGGTGCGCTCCGTCAACGGCGACGTCGGCGATCTGAATCTGCCACTGGACCCCGCCGGCCGTGCCGCACGCGACGAACACCTAGACCGGCTGCTCAGCCTGACCGCCGCAGTGGGCGCCACCGCCCTGGTACTGCCGTGCGGGGCGCTGGAGCACGCACCGGTGCGATCGCTGGACGACGACCTGGCACTGGTCGCCGCCGAACTCGACCGCGCCGCGGGCCGCGCGAAGGCGCACGGCGTGCAGGTGTGGACCGAATCGCTGCACTTTTTCCGGCTCTGCTGGAACATCGAACGCACCCAGCAGCTTTCCGACCTCCTCGACACCACCGACGTCGGCGTCGTGATGGACTTCAGCCACATCGTCGCCTCCGGCGGTGACCCGGCCGATTTCGTCGGCCGGTTCGGTCCCCGGATCGCGCACGTGCACATCCGCGACGCCGAGCCCGGCAACATCCATCTGTCGGTGGGCAAGGGCCGGGTGGACTTCGCCGCGGGCCTGAAGGCGCTGGCCGGCGCCGGCTATGCCGGCCACTTCGCGCTGGAACTCGAAACCCGCGACATCACCCACGACGAACGGCCCGCGGCCGCCGCCTCGGCCGCACGACTGATTTCCGACCTCGTCTAGAAGGAGAACACCCATGCCACCCACCACCGACACCCAGCTCACCGCCGTCGTCACCGGCGCCACCTCCGACCGCGGCATCGGTGTGACCGTCGCGCAGCGCTACGCCCGCGAGGGCTGGGCCGTCGTCATCCTCGACCTCGACGGTGAGAAGGCCGCGAAGGTGGCCGCCGACATCGGCAACCAGTTCGCCGTGCCCGCATTCGGCCATGCCGTCGACGTCACCTCCGAGGATTCGGTGGCCGCCGCCCAGTCCGCCGTCGCCGCCGAGGTGGCCTCCGGCAGCCTGCCGCCCGTCGGCGCGCTGGCCAACATCGCCGGGATCACCTCGCCGGTGCCCTTCCTCGACACCACCCTCGAGCTGTGGAACACCGTGATGGCCGTCAACGCCACCGGCACCTACCTGGTCACCAAGGCCTTCCTGCCCGACATGATCGCGCAGGGCTGGGGCCGCATCGTCAACATGAGCTCGGTGTCGGCACAGCGCGGCGGCGGCGTCTTCGGTAAGGTGCCCTACTCGTCGGCCAAGGCCGCGATCCTCGGCTTCACCAAGGCGCTCGCCCGCGAGATCGCCGACACCGGCGTCACCGTCAACGCGGTCACCCCCGGCGCCGTCGACACCAACATCCGCGTCGGGTCCACCGACGAACAAGAGGCCAAACTCGCCCGTGACATCCCGGTCGGCCGTACCGCCACCACCGAGGAGGTCGCCGCCGTCATCACCTTCCTGTCCGGCCACGACGCCGCCTACCTGACCGGGACCACCGTTGATATCAACGGCGGCAGCCACATCCACTGACGAGGTGCTGACATGACACGGTTGTTCAACAACCCGGCGACGTTCACCGAGGACATGCTCGCCGGTTTCCTCGACGCCAACGCGCAGTACGTCGTCGGCGTCCCCGGCGGCGTGGTGCGCGCCGCCGAAACCCCGCCGGGCAAGGTCGCCGTGGTCGTCGGCGGGGGCTCCGGCCACTACCCGGCGTTCTGCGGTGTGGTCGGGCGCGGTTTCGCCGACGGCGCGGTCGTCGGCAATATCTTCACCTCGCCGTCGGCACAGGAGGCAGCGTCGGTGGCGCGTGCCGCGCACGGCGACTCCGGCGTCCTGCTGATCACCGGCAACTACGCGGGCGACGTCATGAATTTCGGCCTCGCCGTGAAAGAGCTGCGCGCCGCCGGGATCGACGCGCGCTACCTGGCCGTCACCGACGACATCGCCAGCGCTCCGGCCGGCGAGGTCGCCAAGCGCCGCGGAATCGCGGGTGACTTCACCGTATTCCGTTGCGCCAGTGCGATCGCCGAGGAGGGCGCCGATCTCGACGACGTCGAGCGGATCGCCGCCAAGGCCAACGACGTGACCCGCACGCTCGGCGTGGCCTTCGACGGCTGCACGATGCCCGGAGCCTCCGATCCGCTGTTCACGGTGGCGGGCGGCACGATGGACCTCGGCCTGGGTATCCACGGTGAGCCAGGGGTGTCCAGCCATGCCATGCCCCGCGCGGACGAACTCGCACGACTCCTGGTCGACGGTGTGCTCGCCGAGAAGCCGCCGGCGGCAGCCGGCCGGGTGGCGGTGATCCTGAACGGGTTGGGCCGCACCAAGTACGAGGAACTGTTCGTGGTCTGGAAGACCGTGTCTGCGCTGCTCGCCGCATCCGGGCACACGGTGGTGGCACCCGAGGTCGGTGAACTGGTCACCAGCCTCGACATGGCCGGCTGCTCACTCACGGTGATGTGGCTCGACGACGAACTCGAACGACTGTGGACGTCACCGGCGGACACACCGGCCTATCGCAAGGGTGCGGTCGCGTCGCCGACGGGCACCCCGCGCCGCGCCGTGACCGCCGGTAACGGCGAGAGTGCCGTGGTCGCCGCTGCCGACGACCGGTCGCGTGCCAGTGGATCGGTTGTCGCCCAAGCATTGTCGGCGATCGCGGCTCAGCTGGTCACCGCCGAGGCCGAGCTCGGCCGGATCGATGCCGTCGCGGGCGACGGCGACCACGGCCGCGGCATGGTCAAGGGCAGCACAGCGGCCTGCGCGGCCGCCCGGGCCGCGTCGGAGAGCGGCGGCGGCACCGCGGCCGTCCTGACCGCCGCGGGCAGGGAATGGGCCGCCAAAGCCGGTGGCACATCGGGAGTGCTGTGGGGTGCGGCGCTCGGCGCGGCAGGACAGCGCCTCGGCGATCTGGGCACCCCCGGTGACCGCGACGTGGCGGATGCGCTGCGCGTGGCGCACGACGCGCTCGTCGAGCTCGGTGGCGCGCGCCGCGGTGACAAGACCATGCTCGACGCCCTCGGACCGTTCCTCGACGCGTTCGGCTCGGCGGTGCAGAGCGGAACCGACTGGCGCACCGCATGGTTGGCCGCCACGGAGATCGCCCAGAAGGCCGCGGCGGAAACGGCGGGACTGCGGCCGAACATCGGCAGGGCCCGCCCACTGGCCGACCGCAGTGTGGGGACACCCGATGCGGGGGCCGTATCGCTCGCGCTGTGCATTCATACCGTCGCCGAACTGATCGAGGAGAACCGATGAAGCCCGCGCCACCGCTCCGTATCGTCGTCGGCTGCGACGACGCCGGGCTGCAGTACAAGGACATCCTGCGCCGGGATCTGGCGGCCGACCCCCGCGTCGCCTCCGTCGTCGACGTCGGCGTCGGGCCCGGTGAGCGCACCGCGTACCCGCACGTCGCGGTCGCAGCCGCGCGTATGGTCGCCGACGGATCGGCCGACCGGGCGTTGCTGGTCTGCGGGACGGGGCTGGGAGTGGCCATCGCCGCCAACAAGGTCCCCGGCGTGCGGGCGGTCACCGCCCACGACAGCTTCTCGGTGGAACGGGCGATCCTGAGCAACAACGCGCAGGTGCTGTGCTTCGGTCAGCGTGTCGTCGGCATCGAACTCGCCCGCCGGCTCGCCGCCGAATGGCTCGGCTACCACTTCGACCCGGACTCGGCCTCGGCGGAGAAGGTGGCCGCGATCTGCGGGTACGAACCGCAGCACACCTGAACCGTGCGCACGGCCGCGACATGGTGTGTAGTCGAGCCGTGATCCCACTGACCTGGAAACGCGTCGAGTCACGCGCCGACAGCACCTTCGTCGTCGCCCCCGACGAACGGCTGGACTGGCCCCGCACCATCGGCATCGGTGCCCAGCATGTGGTGGCGATGTTCGGCGCCACGTTCCTGGTTCCGGTGCTCACCGGCTTTCCCCCGGCCACCACGCTGCTGTTCTCCGGCGTCGGCACGGTGCTGTTCCTGATCATCACCGGCAACCGGCTGCCCAGCTACCTCGGCTCCAGCTTCTCGGTGATCGCGCCGGTGACGGCCGCGGTGGCGTCGCAGGGCACCGGCAGCGCCCTCGGCGGCATCGTCGCCGTCGGCCTGTCGCTGGTGCTCATCGGCGCGGTGGTGCACGTCGTGGGTACCCACTGGATCGACGTCACGCTGCCGCCGGTGGTGACGGGGGCGATCGTGGCGCTCATCGGGTTCAACCTGGCGCCCGCCGCCAAGTCGAACTTCGAGCAGGGTCCGCTGGTCGGCATCGTCACGCTGGTGCTGCTGGTGGTGACGCTGGCGTTCTTCAAGGGCATCGTCGGCAGGCTCGCCATCTTCCTGGCCGTCGTCGTCGGCTACCTGCTGGCGCTGGCGCTGGGTGACGTGGACACCTCGGCCATCGCGGCCGCACCGTGGTTCGGCCTGCCCGAATTCCAGACGCCGTCGTTCTCGCTCACGGTGCTGCCGATGTTCCTGCCCGCCGTCATCGCCCTGGTCGCCGAGAACATCGGGCACGTCAAATCCGTCGGCCAGATGACCGGCAAAGACCTCGACCCCGTGATGGGCAGGGCCCTGGCCGCCGACGGGGTGGCGACCACGCTGGCCGGATTCGGCGGCGGCTCGGCCACCACCACCTACGCCGAGAACATCGGCGTCATGGCGGCCACCCGGGTCTATTCGACCGCCGCCTACTGGATCGCCGCGGCCGTGGCGATCGTGCTGTCGCTGTGCCCGAAGGTGGGCGCCACCATCTCCGCGATCCCGCCCGGTGTACTCGGCGGCGCCACCATCGTGCTCTACGGGCTGGTCGGCGTGCTGGGTGTGCGGATCTGGCTGACCAACCACGTCGACTTCGGCAAACCGGTCAACCAGATGACCGCGGCCATCCCGCTGATCATCGGTATCGCCGACTTCACCTGGACCGCGGGGTCGTTGACGTTCACCGGCATCGCGCTCGGCTCCATCGCCGCCCTGCTGGTGTACCACGGCATGAATCTGCTGTCGCGCCGCTGATCCCCACCGAAAGTACGGTTGTTCAACCGGTCTTCTCGCACTTTGCGTGCAACAACCGCGCACTGGGCGCGGGCTAGCCTTCGGCGTCCCGGGCGGCCTTCCTGCGCCGCTGCGCGTCCTCATACCGTTTGCGCGTGACGTCGGTGTCGGGCACCAACGGCGGGATGGGGTGCGGGTGCCCGGCGTCGTCGACGGCCACCATGGTGAAGTAGCAGCTGTTCACATGCCTGCTGGTGCCGGTGATGATCTCCTTGGCGTCCACCCGGATACCGACCTCCATCGAGGTGCGCCCGGTGTAGTTGACCGATGCGGTGAACGTGACCAGCTCCCCCACCCGGATCGGGCCCCGGAACAGCACGCGGTCCACCGAGAGGGTCACGACGTAGGAGCTGGCGTACTGACTGCCGCACGCGTAGGCGACCTGGTCGAGCAGCCGTAACAGCGCCCCGCCGTGCACATTGCCGGAGAAGTTGCTCATATCCGGGGTCATCAGCACGGTCATCGACAGTGTCACCGGACCGGGTTGGTCAGCCATCGCACCAGCCCAGCGCATCGGCGGCCATCCGGCAAGCCAGCGACCTCGATGACCGACAACGCCATACCTATGACATGGGCCACAGCCTGCGCGTGCCCTGAACCCGGCACCCTCGCCGATCCGTCTGCTGGGTACGACGCGTCACACCCGACGACGAGGAGTTCGATCATGTCGACAGTCGCCTCCGGCACTCCCGCCGACACACCGGTCCGCCCGATCGGCGCGTTCGAGCGGGTTTTCTACCGCTTCGCCGAACGCAATCCCACCCACTTCTCGGTGGTGGCCGAATTCGACGAGACGCTGGCCGAACCACACGTACGCACCGCGCTCGGCGCGGTTCAACGCCGTCACCCGCTGCTGCGTGTCCGTATCGCGGACGACCGGGAGACCGGTCCGGCGTTTCACCTACCCGCCCCGGTGATACCGGTCGGCCTCACCACCTACGTCAGGGCCGGTGCGGATTGGCGGCCGTTGGCGGCCGCGGAGCTCGCCAGACCCTTCGACCGGTCCGTGGCGCCACTCGTGCGCGCGCTGTTACTTACCGGTGTGGCCGGCTCCGCGGTGATCCTGACGTTCGACCACACCGTTGCCGACGGCATCTCGGCGATCAGGGTGCTCGACGATCTGGTCGTCGTCCTCAACGGTGGGCACCTGACCCCCCTTCCGGTGCCGCCGTCGCAAGAGGACATGATCGACCGCCTCCTGCCCCGGCCGCTGCCCACTTCGGGCGATGCGCCGGACGGGCGAATGTCCGCACCGACCACGGTGCGACCGTTCGACGGAACACCCCCGGACGTCGTGGTGCAGGAACTGGACGCCGAGGCCACCATCGGGTTGGCCCGGCGTTGCCGCGCCGAGGCGACCACCGTGCACGGGGCGATGGTCACGGCGGTCTCGTGGGCACGGTCCGCCGAGCGTGGCGATCGGTTCGTCCGGGTGCTCAGCCCGATCGACGTCCGGGCGCTGCTCGGCGCAGACGGCGACTGCGCGGTGTACCTCACGGCCGGCACCACAGGTCTGGACCCCGCCGACGGCGGCGGCTTCTGGGACCAGGCCCGCAGCGTCACCGCGCAGCTGACGCCGGCCCGCACGCCCGCCGGTGTGGCGTCGACCTCCGCCCGGGCCCGACAGGCCATGCCCGTCGACGCCGGCGCGGACGTCGCGCAGGCGTTCTTCACCCAGGGGATACCGTTCGATCTGCTGGTCAGCAATCTGGGGGTGCAGGAATTCACGGCCGCGCGGATACGCCCGCGGGCGGTGTGGGGCCCGTTGGTGCAGTCGCAGGTCGCCGACGCAATCGTCGTCGGCATCGTCACCTACCGGGGGTGCCTGCGCATGGTCGGATGCGGTTATCAAGCGACACAAGGGTTCCTGGCCCGCGTCGCGGGGACGCTGACCCGCGCAGGCGCCGGGCCGCTCAGTTCGGATCCAGCAGCGCCGCTGTCCCCCGCTTCATCAGCTGGCCCGCGACGATGAGGCGCTGCAACTCGCTGGCCCCCTCCCAGATGCGCTCCACCCGCAACTCGCGGAACATCCGTTCGGCGACGTTCTCCCGCATATAGCCGCGTCCACCGAAGATCTGCACGGCCCGGTCGGCCACCCGTCCAGCCATCTCCGAGCAGTACAGCTTGGCCATGGACGCCTGGCCGTGCAGCGTCTTGCGGTCGGCACCGGCGTCGATGCTGCGGGCCACCTCGTAGAGCATGGTCCTGGCGGCGAACAGTTCGGTGGCGCTGTCGGCGAGCATCCCCGCCACCAGCTGGTGCTCGCCGAGCGGCTGTCCGCCCACGATGCGGGTGCGCGCGAACTCCGTCACCTCATCCACCAGTCGCTGCGCCGCACCTACACACCGTGCGGCCACCATGAGCCGTTCGAAACGGAACCAGTCCTGGGTGAACGTCATCGGGCTGCCCTCGGCGCCGACGAGGTTGGCGGCGGGCACGCGGACGCCGCGGAACGCCACGATGGGATGTTCGTCGGCGATGTGATGGGAGTAGTGCGGTGTGCGCACCACCTCCACCCCCGGCCACGGCAGGTCGACGACCAGCAGGACGTGATCGCCCGCATGCTCGCCCTCGGAGAGAACCGCCTCGACGAAGACGTAGTCGGCGAGGTTGAACGAGGTGACGTGCCATTTGACGCCGTCGACGACGTACTCGTCCCCGTCGCGGCGCGCGGTGGTCTGCAGCGCGGACACGTCGGAGCCGGCGAACTCCTCGGTGATGGCGTAGGCCTCGTGCTTCTCTCCGCGCACGCTGGGCAGCAGCCAGCGTTCGAGCTGGTGGTCGGTGGCCACCTCGGGCCACCACTGCGGTGGGGTGGCCATCACCCAGGCCAGGCCGTTGGTCACCCGCCCGCACTGCTCCTGCACCAGCACCTGCTGTAACGCGGTGCAGCCTGGACCACCGACGGAGGTCGGCATGTTGGTGGCGTAGAGGCCCAATTCGATTGCCCGGCTGCGGTGTTCGGCGGTGACTTCCTTGGGCAGGATGCCTCCGGCAAGCTCGGCCTCCACCTCGTTGGGCATCAGCGACTCGACGAACTCCCGCGCGGTGTCCCGGATGCGCAGATCCTGTTCCGTCAGCCCGTACAACCGGCACCCCAATCCTCGCCCGACCACTTGACTGATTGTTCAGTCTATGTCAGCGTTCCATACTATGACCAGCTCCCACAATGCCGATGTCGTTGTCGTGGGCGGCGGAACGGTCGGTGCGTGGACGGCCGTCCTGCTCGCCGAAAGCGGTGTGCCCCATGTCGTCCTGCTCGAGGCCGCCACCCTGGGCGAGGGCGCCAGCAGCCGGGCGGCGGGGATGGTGCGCGCCCAGGGCGGCACGGAGACCGCCATCCGCCTCGGCCTGCGCGCCCAGGACTTCTACCGCGCCAGCGGTGAGCGCTTCCCGCTCGACTGCGGCTTCGTGGCGCAGGGCTATCTGATGCCGTGCTTCTCCGAAGCCGAAGTGGCACAGGCCCACGATCGGATCGCCCTGCAGCGCAGCATCGGTCTCGACGTCGAGTGGCTATCCGGCGGCGACATCGACGACAGGGTCACCGGCATCGCCCCGGGTGCGACGCTGGGCGCCTCGTACGCGCCCGGCGACGGCTACATCGACGCCCCCCGCAACGTGCTCGCCTACACCGCCGCGCTCACCGCGCGGGGCGTCGACGTCCGCGAACGCTGCGCCTTCACCGGTCTGCGCACCTCGGGCGGCCGGGTGGTCGGCGTGGATACGTCCGCGGGTCCGATCGACACCGAGCGGGTGGTGCTGACGGGCGGGCCGCAGCTCGCCGACGTGGGCGCGACGGCGGGCGCGCGGATCCCCGCCGGCGGGACCCGCCACCAGGTGGTGGTCACCGAGCGCCTGCGCGACCTCGACGTCTACACCCTGCCGATGGTCTTCGACATCACCTCCGGAATCTATTGGCGGCCAGGCGAATCCGGCGGCGTGCTGTGGGGTATGAGCAATCCCGACGAACCGCCGGGAGTGGCCGTCGACTTCGACACGGCCTACTACCGCAAGGCGCGCGACCGCATCGAGGAGCTGTTCCCCGCGGTCGCCGGGCTCGGCCTGCGGCGCACCTGGGCGGCCACCATCGACTACACCCCCGACCACCTGCCGATCCTCGGACCGCTGCTGACCGGCGACGGCCCCGTCGACGGCACCGTAGTGGCCAGCGCCGCGGGCCACGGCATGATGTGGGGTCCCGCGGTGGCCGAGGTCGCCGCCGACCTGACCACCGCGGGCCGCTGCGACTGGCTCGACCTGACCGACCTCGGTCTGGACCGCTTCGACGCCGACGGCAACAGCCGCCTGGCGCCCGAACCGATCTCGCTTCCGTTCCCGGAAAGCGTTGTGAGAGAAACAACCGAAAGGATCGCCAGGTGATCACACCCGTTCTCGCCGGAGCCGTCGACGCGGAACTCGAGGACTGGGGTCCGCTGGACGAGGCGACCGGACACCCGATGGCCACCCACGGCGTTGAGGTCTGGGCGGACGGCGAGAGGTCGGCGGGAATCTGGCAGTGCGAGCCGGGTCCGTCGCGCTGGACGCTGGAGACCAACGAGGTGATCTACCTCGTGGCGGGCCGGATGACCGTGACCCCCGACGGCGGCGAACCAGCCGAGGTCGCGACGGGTGACACCGCGGTATTCCCGAAGGGCTGGACCGGCACGTGGGATATCCACGAAACGGTCCGCAAGGTCTACTCGATCTTCTAGGCCGTCGCCGAGTGTGAACTGGCTGCGAGATATTCGCGAAAACCTCGCAGCCAGTTCACATTCGCCTGCGATGAGACGGGCGGGTCAGCCGACGAGGTCGGCGGTGCGGTGTGCCCCGGGCAGGCATCCGACGGGGTCGTCGAGCAGCCCGCGGAAGGCCACCTCGGCGGCGCCGATCAGCACCGATTGATCACCCAGCCCGGGCAGCACGATGCGGGGCCGCAACCCGGCCACCGGAAGCGCGCGGACCTCCAGTTCGGCGAGGACGCCGGGCTCCAGCCAGCGGTAGAGCGCGCGCAGATACCCGCCCAACACGATCATCTGCGGGTTGAGCAGATTCACCAAACCCGCCAGCCCGCGCCCGAGATGCCGGGCGACCGCCTCCAGTTCCGCAGGCGCCGAATCCAATTCACCGAGATACCCGCTGAGGTCGGTGATCCGGTCGGACGGGCAGCCGACCGCGTCGGCCAGCGCCACCGCGCCGATCTCGGTTTCCCAGCATCCGCGGGAACCGCAGTGGCACCGGCGTGTTCCGTCGCCGAACGGTAGGTGGCCGATCTCCCCGGCGAATCCCGACGCGCCGGTCACGGGCCGCCCGCCGGCGATGAGCCCGGCTCCGACCCCGACCTCCCCGGAGATGTAGACCAGGTCGTCGACCCCCCTGCCCACCCCGCGCAGGTGTTCGGCGAGCGCGCCGTGGTCGGCGTCGTTGCCGAGGACCGGACGCGGCGCGGTGTCCAGCGCGGCGGTCAGCAGATCGTCGAGCGGGACGTCGCGCCAATCGAGATTGGGTGCCAGACGGACGATTCCGCTGTCCCTGGCGATGATTCCCGGCACGCTGACCCCCACGCCGACAAGCACGGATGTGGGATCGGCGTCGCGCATGACGGTCCTGGCGAGCCGGGCGATCTCCTCGACGGTGGCCAGCGGCTGATGGTCTCGCGGACACGGTGCGGTGATCGACGACAGCACCGTGCCGCCGAGTCCGACCCGCGCCACGACGAGTTCGGCGACCCGCACGTCGATGGCGAGCACGTAGGCGTGGTCGGTGGCGACCACGCGCACCGAGGGCCGTCCGGCCGCCCGGCCCCGGGTGTCCGGCTTCTGCTGCGCGACGAGTCCGAGCAGTTCGAGTTCGACGACGAGGTCGGCGATGGTGCTGCGGTTCAGACCCATCAGGGTGGTCAGCGACGATCTCGACGAACGGCCGGACAGGTGCAGATGCCGCAGCAGCGTGCTCAGGTTGTGCCTGCGGACACTCTCCTGGTTGGCTCCCGAGCGGGTGGTCCGGGCAGGCACAAGCGACGACTCAGCTCAGCCCGGCCGCGGAGCGGCGCCTGCGGGAGATCGCGTCCACGCTCGCCGCCAGCAGCAGCACCCCGCCGGTGACCAGGAAGTTGATGTAGGACGACTGGTTGAGCAGGCCGAGCCCGTTGGCGATGGTCGCCACCACCACGCCGCCGATGACGGCGTCCAGTGCGCGTCCCCTGCCGCCGAACAGGCTGGTCCCGCCGATCACCGCGGCGCCGACCGCGTAGAGCAACGTGTTCCCGGCACCGGAGGACGCCGACACCTTTCCGCCGTAGGAGGCGGCGATGATGCCGCTCAGCGCGGCCAGCGACGAGCATACGACGAACACCGAGATCCGGATGCGGGCCACGGGGATACCCGCGCGGCGCGCCGCCTCCCGGTTGCCGCCCACCGCGTAGATGTGCCTGCCGTAGGAGGTCCGGTTGAGCACGAAGGTCAGCACGATGAGCAGCAGGCCGACGACCGGCAGCACGTAGGGGATGCCGCGGATCTCGATGTTCGGGTTGACGCTGCGGTTGAGGTTCATCAGGTAGGTGACCCCGAGGGTGACGACGGCCACCGCGGCGATCCGCGCGGCCACCACCCCGAACGGTGAATGGGACAGTCCCAGCGTCACTTTCGACCGATGCCGGTAAAGTTCCAGCCCCGCGTACCCGGCCGCGATGAGCACTGCCAGGATCCAGCCGGTGCTCACCGAGAGATTGGAGATGGTCAGCCCGCGGATCACCGGGTCGTCGACCCGCACCGAACCGCCCTCACCGATCAGCTTGAGCGTCACACCCTGCAGGCCCAGGAAGAAGGCGAGGGTCACGACGAACGACGGGATGCCGAGTTTCGCGCAGAGCACGCCGATCGCCAGGCCGATCAGCGCGCCGCACGCGACGCCGATCAGGATCCCGGCCCACCACGGCCAGCCCTGGTTGACCATGGTCAGCGCCATCACGCATGCCGACACCCCGCCCGCCACACCGGCGGACAGGTCGATGTCGCCGAGCAGCAGCACGAACACCAGACCCATCGCGAGGACGCAGATCGCGCCGGCCTGGGTGACGAGGTTGGCCAGGTTGAGCGCCGAGGTGAACCTGCTGTTGGCAAGCCCGAACACGACGAACAGCACGATCAGGCCGAGAACCGCCGGCAGTGAACCCATGTCGCCACCGCGGACCCGCTGGCCGTAGCTGCGCATGGCGTCGAGGAAGGTCTCGTCGCTGCGCGCGTCGGCGGCGAAATCGGAGTCGGCCAGTTTGGGTTTCACGGCAGCCGCGCCGGGTGCGGCTTCGGAACTGGTCATATCGCTTCCTCTACATCGACTGGGCGGCTTCGGCGGGCGCGAGGCCCAGGCTGCCGGACCGGCCGGCGGTGATCAGTTCGACGATCTGGCTGTGGGTGACCTCGGAGGCCTTGACCTCCGCGGCCACCCTGCCCAGGTACAGCGCGCACACCCGGTCGGCGACCTCGAAGACGTCGACCATGTTGTGCGAGATGAAGACCACACCCAGGCCCTGGTCGGCCAGGCGGCGCACCAGGTCGAGCACCTGGCGGGTCTGGGCCACGCCGAGCGCGGCGGTGGGCTCGTCGAGCAGCACCACCTTGGAGTTCCACAGCACCGACTTGGCGATCGCCACGGTCTGGCGCTGGCCGCCGGACAGGCTGGCCACCGGGGTGCGCACCGATTTGACGGTGCGCACCGACAGTGACGTCAGGGCCTCCTTGGCCATCGACTCCATCCGGGCCTCGTCGAGGGTGCCGTGCCGTTTGAGTTCGCGGCCGAGGAACATGTTCTGCACGATGTCGAGGTTGTCGCACAGGGCCAGGTCCTGGTAGACGACCTCGATGCCAAGGCCCGCAACATCGTTGGGTCCGTGGACGGTGACCGGCTTGCCCTCGAACAGGTAGGTCCCGGTGTCGATCGGGTAGATCCCGGCGATCGCCTTGACCAGCGTCGACTTACCGGCACCGTTGTCGCCGACGAGTGCGGTGACCTCTCCGGGGTAGACCTGGAAGTCGACGTCGTGCAGGACGTGGACGACGCCGAAACTCTTGTTGACGCCCCGCAATTCGAGGATGGGCTCGGTCATACTCGTCACCTTCGCGCTACAGGCCCGCGGCGCTGCACGCGGCGGCGAACTGCCCGGTGCAGACGTCGTCCTTGGACTGGCCGCCGTCGTTGAACACCACGTCGACGTTGTCCTTGGTGATGGACTTGGGGGTCAGCAGCACCGAAGGCACGTCGCGGTTGCCCTGGTCGTCGCGGGTGGTGCCGTTGGTCTCGGGCTGTTCGCCGTTGGCCAGTGCGATCGCGGCCTTGGCCAGCGCCCCGGCTTCTTCCTTGGCCGACTTGTAGACGGTCATGCACTGGGTGCCCGCGAGGATGTTCTGCAGACCCTCGACCGTGGCGTCCTGACCGGTCACCGGCACCTGACCGGCGCGCCCGTTCTTCTCCAGGATCGAGATGACCGAACCTGCGAGGCCGTCGTTGGCGGCGTAGACACCGTCGACCTTGCCGTCGGCGGCGGTGTAGAGCTGCTCGAAGATCGTGACGGCCTTGTCGTTGTCCCAGTCGGGCACGGCCTGCTCGCCGACGATGGTGATGGACGGGGTCTTGTCGACCACCGACTTCGCGCCGGCGGTGAACAGGGTCGCGTTGTTGTCGGTGGGGGATCCGTTGAGGAACACCACGTTCGACGGCTTGCCGGCCAGGCAGTCGACCAGTCCCTGGCCCTGCAGTTCGCCGACCTTGGTGTTGTCGAAGGAGACGTAGACGTCGGCCGAACCGCCCAGGGTCAGCCGGTCGTAGTCGATCGTCTTGACGCCCTGGCTGGCCGCCTTCTGCTGGATCGACGCGCCGCTGTCGGAGTCGAGGTTGACGATGGCGAGCACGGTGACACCGTCGGCGATCATGCCGTCGGCGATGGTGGCCATATTGTCCGCGGAACCCTCGGCGTTCTGGATCGTGTACTGCACGCCGGCCGCCTTGAACGCGGCTTCCAGTTCGGGGCGGTCCTTGGATTCCCAGCGCACCGACGACTTGGTGTCGGGCAGGATGACACCGATCTTGCCGCTCTGCGCCGAGTCACCGCCGCCGGTGCCGCCACCGCCGTCGCTTCCACCGCAGGCCGTGAGGGCAACGCTCGCGCCGACCACCACGGCGAACACCAGCCCGCTCATCCGCTTCATAGAGATCGCCTTTCTCCACATTTGTTGTTTCGGACAACATATAGCGTGACGCGTGTCACGTCCAGAGGTTTGGTAGAACGCGTGTCACCGGGCGCCCATCAGATGCTCCAGCGCCAGTTGGTTGAGCCGGACGAAGCCGAATCCCTTTGCGCCGAAGTACGAATCGGGGTCGAAATCCTCATACGCCGACCGGTCGGCGAGCAAATCCCCGTAGGTTTCGCCGGCGTTGAGGGTGGGCTGCCGCAGTTCGGCCACCCGCGCCGTCTGCAGCGCCTCGGCCACCTCGGGGTCGGCACGGAAGGCCGCGGCCCGCTCCTTGAGCAACAGATACATCCGCATATTGGCCGCCGCCGACTCCCACACCCCGGTGGCGTCCTCGGTGCGGCTGGGCTTGTAGTCGAAGTGCCGCGGGCCCTGGTAGGCCGGACCACCGTCGGGTCCGCCGTTCTCGAGCAGGTCGACCAGTGCGAACGCATTGGCGAGGTCGCCGTGGCCGAACACCAGATCCTGGTCGAATTTGATGCCCCGCTGGCCGTTGAGGTCGATGTGGAACAGCTTGCCGCTGTAGAGCGCCTGGCTGATGCCGTGCATGAAGTTCAGCCCCGCCATCTGCTCGTGGCCGGTCTCCGGGTTGACGCCGACGAGTTCGGGGTGCTCGAGGGTGTCGATGAACGCCATCGCGTGTCCCACGGTGGGCAGCAGGATATCGCCACGCGGTTCGTTGGGTTTGGGCTCGATGGCGAACCGCAGCGCGTACTTCTGGTCGAGGGCGTACTGGCACAGCAGGTCGAGGGCCTCTTTGTAGCGTGCGAACGCCGCGCGCACATCCTTGGCGCTGTCGTATTCGCTGCCTTCGCGCCCGCCCCACAGCACGAACGTCTCCGCACCCAGTTCTGCGGCCAGATCCATGTTGCGCAGCACCTTGCGCAGCGCGAAGCGCCGCACGGCGCGATCATTGCTGGTGAATCCGCCGTCCTTGAAGACGGGATGGGTGAACAGGTTGGTGGTGACCATCGGTACGACCATGCCGGTGGACTGCAATGCCGAACTCAGCCTGCCGACGGCCCGCCGGCGGTCCTCGTCGGAACTGCCGAAGGGAAACAGGTCGTCGTCGTGGAAGGTCAGGCCGTACGCGCCGAGCGCGGCCAGCCGTTCGACGGCTTCGACCACATCCAGCGCCGGCCGCGTGGCCACCCCGAACGGGTCGTTGGCTGTCCAGCCGATGGTCCACAGGCCGAACGAGAATTTGTCCGACGGCTTGGGGACCAGCGCTTCGCCTGCCTGGTCGGCTGCCGGATGGGTGGACGTGAGGACGGACATATCAAGCTCCTGAGGGTGGATTTGTTCAGGACCCGAACATAAGATGTGTCGTGAGCCACTGTCAAGGAGCAATGTGAGGATCGGGACCAGCACCGACGACGTCCGCCGCCGCAACCTGTCGGTCGTCCTGACGCTCGTCCATCGCCAGCGCGCCTTGAGCCGCGCCGAACTCACCCGCCGCACCGGGCTGTCGCGGTCGACGATCAAGGACCTGGTGGAAGAACTCACCGCGGGCGGCCTCGTCGAGGAATCGGTCCCGGCCAGCACGCAGGTCGGCAGGCCCAGCCCGATCGTGCGGCCCCAGACACGCATGCTGGCGGTCGCGGTCAACCCCGAGAACGACGCCATCACAGTCGGCGTGGTGGCTCTGGGCGGGCGGGTGCTGCGTGTCGTGCGCCGGGCCACCGGCACCGTCCCGACCGCGGCCCAGGCCGTCGCCATCGCCGCGGAGGCCATCGCGGGGATCCGCGACGCGCTGGACCCCGGCCAGTCGGTCATGGCCGTCGGCGTCGCCGTGCCCGGTCTGGTGCACGCACCGGGATCCATGGTCTCCCTCGCCCCGAATCTGAACTGGCACGACGAGGAGATCGGCCGGATGCTCAGTGCCGCTACGGAATTGCCGGTCTTCGCGGCCAACGACGCGAACACCGGCGCCGTCGCCGAACACCTCTTCGGCAACCACGTCAACGCCCACCACATGATCTACGTCAACGGCGGCGCAAGCGGTATCGGCGCCGGCTTCGTCGTCGCCGGCCAACTGCTCGAAGGTGCGGCAGGTTATGCGGGCGAACTCGGACACACCTTCGTCGGCGGCGCCGGCGCATGTCACTGCGGGCGGATCGGGTGCCTGGAGACCGAGGTCCGGCGCGACCGCGGCGATCTCGACCGACAGGCGCAGTACCTGGGCATCGCGCTGGGCAACGCCGTCAACATGCTCAACCCCGAATTGATCGTGCTGGGCGGATTTTTGGCCGAGTTCCCCGCGCGCGCCCCTGCGGTACTCGGCGACGCCGTAGCCAGGCACAGCATGCGCGCACCGCATGACCTCGTCCGGATCGTCCCTGCCAGCCTCGGCTCGCAGACGCTGATGATCGGCGCCGCCGAGCTGGCGTTCGCCGGACTACTGGCTGATCCGGCGGCGTGGTATCAACAGTGCGTCGACCGCGACGGCACCGCCGGGTGAGACGATCACCGGGTTGGCCTCGACGGCGTCCAGCACATCGCCGAGTTCGGTTGCCAGTTCGGCGATCCCGGTGATGGCGGCGGCCAGCGCCGCGGTATCGCAGGGCGGGTCGCCGCGCCAGCCGGCGAGCAGGCGGTGGATGCGCAGCTGCGCCAGCAGATCCCGCGCGCGATCGGGGGACACCGGAGGGCAGGCGACCACCCGGTCGGCCAGCAGCTCGACGAGGGTGCCACCCGCGGCCACCACCACCAGCGGCCCGAACACCTCGTCGCGGACGAATCCGATCGAGATCTCCACCCCGGCCCCGACCATCGCCGAGACGCTCACCGCCGGCCCGAGCGCGGCGGCCATCCGCGCGTAGCCCGCCCGCAGCGCGGCCTCGTCGGCGATGTCGAGCAGCACTCCGCCCACATCGCTCTTATGCCCGGCACCAACGGTTTTCAGCGCGACCGGGTAGCCGATAGCCGCTGCCGCGCCGGCCGCCTCATCCGCCGACGCCGCCGTACAGGTGTCGGTGACCGGCACACCGTAGTCGGCCAGCAACGCCTCCGCCGACACATCGCCGGCGGCGATGGCCGTGCGCCACCGGCGCTGCCGGTGCGCCGACAACACCACGGGCTCGGCGATGCGCGGCAGCGGCCAGCGCACCAGATGCCCAAGGGCGGCCAGCCCGGTGCGCGCACCCTCCAGGACCGGAATACCGTTGCCGCGCAGTCGCGCCGCGGTATCCGCATCGATGGCCGACGGAACACAGGCGAGTACCGCCAGCGCCGCGTCGGTGGTGGCGGCCACGTCGAGCAGGGCGTCCGGGTAGGCGGTGTCACCGTCGAATTCGGTTACCAGATCGACGGCCAGCGCGGTCGCCCCCACCCCGGGGTCGGCGGCCATCAGACTCAGACAGTTCGCGAACAGCCCGCGGGTGTCCGCACCCGTACCCCACACGTCGAGCGGATTGGTGGCCACCAGTCCCGCGTCGAGCTGCTCGCCGATGGCGCTGACGGTGCCGGCGGCGAGGTCGGCGAACTCCACCCCCAGATCGTGCGCGACGTCGGCGACCAGAGCGCGCTCGGCTCCCGAATCATGGACGGTGGCAATACCTCGCGCGCGGGCACGCCGACCCGCCGCGAAGAGTTCGATGGTGTCGCCGAATTCGGCGAGATCCCGCACCGCCACCGCGCCCGCGGCCGCACAGAACGCCGCCCATCCGGCCGCCTCACCGGCCAGTGCGCCCGAATGCGCCGCCACCATCGCACGTCCGCGCGGTGAGCCCCCGATGGCCAGCACCACCACCGGGACGTCCCGGTCGGCCGCGCGCAGCAGTGCCCGACGCAACCGCGGCACGTAGCGCGGCGACTCCATCAACAGGGCGATCACCCGCGTGTCGGGTTCGTCGAGCGCGTATTCGACGTAGTCGGCGGTGCTGGTGACGAGCTCCTGCCCCGACGACACCGCCAACGCGAACCCGAAGCCGCGGCGGGCGCGCAGCATCGTCGAGAACGCCGACCCGGAGTGGGTGACCAGGCTGATCCCGCCGCGGGGCAACGGATCGGGCTCGAGGTAACCCAGCGCACGCACTCCGCGGCGGTTGTTCACGAATCCCATGCAGCCGGCACCGCAAATCGCCATCCCCGCCCGCGCGGCGATCTCGGCCACCTTCTCGCGCAGGCCCACCGCCGAGCCGAACAGCACCGCCGAGCGCACCCCGGTCGCCGCCGCGGTCTCCAGCTGGTCCAGCAGTGCGTTGTCCGGAACCCCCATGAGCGCGAGGTCGACGGGCTCCTCCAGATCTGCCAGCGTCGGGACGCACCGCAGGTCGCCGATCCAGTCGTAACGGGGGTTGACCAGCTGTACACGCGCCGAGCCGCGCCGCGCCTCGATGATCATGCGCTCGCCGAGACTGCCCGGCCGGGCGCTGGCGCCGACCAGCGCCATCGAACGCGCGCCCAGCATGGTGGCGACCGCCGCCCGGCGCGCCCGGTCCTGCGGGTCCATCGGCGAGGTCTAGGTCCGACGGCTCAGCGCCGCCAGTACACGGTTACGCCCGCGCTTCTGGTCGGCCAGCGCCGCGCGCGCGGCCTGCCAGCCCGGAATGCCGCAGACGCCGCCGCCGGCGTGGGTGCCCGAGCTGCCGTTGTAGAGCCCGGCCACCGGGGTGCGGTAGTCGGCGTATCCGGGTGCCGGACGCATGTGGAACAGTTGCTCGAGCGATAGTTCGCCGTGGAAGATGTTGCCGCCGACCAGGCCGTACTCCGTCTCCATCTCGTGCGGTCCCACGATGTCGCGGTGGGTGATCGACGCCTTGAACCCGGGGGCCACCTGATCGTAGAGATCGATCAGGCGGTCGGCGTAGGCGTCGAGTTCCTCGGTGTGCGGCGCCTGGCTCCATTCGGCGGGCACCCACTGGGTGAACAGCGACATGATGTGTGTGCCATCGGGATTGAGGGTTTTGTCCAGCGTCGTCGGGATGACGCCGTCGCTGAACGGCAGCAGCGCGGGGCGGCCGGCACGGGCGTCCTGGAACGCGGCCTCGATGAACTCCATGGTGGGCGCCATCTCCACCGAACCGGTGTGGTGTTCGGCCTGTCCGGTGCTGGGGTCCGCGGTGAAGTTGGGCAGTTCGGCCAGCGCGAGGTTGATCTTCACCACCCCGCTGCGGGTCTTCCAGTGCTCGATGTCGCCGACGAAGTCCTCGGGCAGTTCGGTGCGCGGGATGTGGTCCAGGAACGCGGTGCGCGGGTGCAGGGTGGTGACGACCAGCGGCGCGCGGATCTCGTCGCCGTTGTCCAGCACCGCCCCGTGTACCCGGCCGCCGTGCACAAGGAGCCGGGAAACCTTTGCACCGGTGCGGATCTCGGCCCCGAAGCTGCGCGCCGAGCGGGCGATGGCCTCCGACACCGCACCCATGCCGCCTTCGGGGAATCCCCAGCTGCCCAGCTGGCCGTCGCCGACGTCGCCGATCGAGTGGTGGGCCATCACATACGCCGTGCCCGGTTCGTAGGGCCCGGCCCAGGTGCCGATCACCCCGTTGACGGCGAGCGCACCCTTGATCTGGGGGGATTCGAACCAGTCGTCGAGCAGGTCGGCGATGCTCATGGTGAGCAGCCGGGTGACGTCCGCGGTGGTGCGCGTGCTGATGCCGCGCTGACTCCAGGCCAGCTTGGCCAGGTCGAGCAGATCAGACGGGCGGTGCGATCCGATGTTGGGCGGCACCTGGGTCAGCAGCGGACCCATCACGTCGGCGATGCCGCCCAGCCATTCGTTCCATTTGGGCCACGTGTCGGCGTCCTTCTTCGACCACTTGGCCAGCTGTTCGTGGGTCCGCGCGGGGTCGTCCTCGTAGATGGTGAGCGATCCGCCCTCGGGGAATGCCTGGTAGTAGGGCCCCATCGGGTGGACCTTGTAGCCGTGCCGCTCCAGGTTCAGGTCCCGCACGATGGTGGGGGGCATCAGGCTCATCACATAGGACAGCCGGGTGACGCGCAGGTGCGGGGCGTCCGGCCACGGGGCTTCGGTGGTGGCCGCGCCGCCGAGGGAGCCGCGCGCCTCCAGCACCAGCGTGCGCGCCCCCGACCGGGCAAGGTAGGCGGCGGCGACCAGACCGTTGTGGCCGCCTCCGACGATGATCGCGTCGTATGTGTTCGCCGTACTGGACACCGAGGGACCCACTTTCGCCCGAGCGCGCAAATGTATTGACTGACTGTTCAATCTAACGAAGTGTTAGGCTACAGACAAGTGGCAACGATGCACTTGGAGGGGGAACACCGCATATGGCCGAGCCCGCGCCCGCGACGGAGAACAACGAAGGTCGCCGCGTCGAAATGCTGCGCGCCGCAGCGGAGCTCATCTGCGAACTCGGTTTCGGCGACACCCGCATCGCCGATGTCGCCAAGCGGGCCGGCGTGAGTTCGGCGCTGGTCATCTACTACTTCGGCACCCGCGACCGCCTGCTCGTGGACGCGTTGCGCTATTCGGAGGAATCGTTCTACGAGGCCGCCGAGAAGATGCTGGCCGAGGTGCCGTCGCTGCGTGAGCGGCTCTCGCTGCTCATCAAGTGGACCTGCGTGCCCGACGGCGACGGCGTAAACGACATCCCCGGCGCCTGGGGCCTGTGGTTCGACCTGTGGGCCCAGGCCTTCCGGCACAGCGAGGTCAAAGCGGGCCGCGTCGAATTGGACGCCCGGTGGCGCAAGATGATCGTCGACGCCGTCCGATCCGGCAAGGAGACCGCCGAATTCGACACCGACGTCGACCCGCGGATGTTCGCGCTGGAATTCGCCGCGCTGCTGGACGGCTTGTCGATTCAGGTGGCGCTGGAGGATCCGGAGGTCGACGCCGACGTCGCCTACGACATCGCAATGCGGTTCGCCGAACGCGAGCTGAACCTCACCCCCATCCGGCCGGTGCTCAGGAAAGCGAAGAACCGCTGAGCGCTCCGATCTGCTCGGCGGCCACCGGATCGGCGATGGGCAGTGCCGTGCTGCGGTGCAGCACCCGCACCGCGTCGTAGGCGCACACACAGTTCACCGGCGCGCCCGGATCGTGGGCCACCGAGCGCGGACCCGCGTGGTTCGGCACCTCCACCACCAGGGCGGCGGGCGCCCCCACGTCGACGTGCACCTGGGTGCTCGAGCCCAGGTAGACGACGTGGGCAACGGTGCCGCGGATGACATTGCGCCCGGGTCCGATCGGTTCGTCGGCCCCGTGCAGGGTGATGCGTTCGGGCCGGATCACGACGGCGGCATCGCCGGGGGTGGCCGATCGGTCCACCACGGCACTCAGCCGGGTGTCCATCGCCGCGCAGACCGCCGATCCGTCGTTCACTTCCAGCACCCGGGCGTCGAAGATATTGGCCGCACCGAGGAATCCGGCGACGAAGGTGGTGGCCGGCGCGGAGTAGATCTCCTCCGGCGGGCCGACCTGTTCCACCCGCCCTTCGGCCAGGACGGCGATGCGGTCGCTCATCGTCAGCGCTTCCTCCTGGTCGTGCGTCACGTACACGAACGTGATGCCGACCTCGCGCTGGACCGAACGCAGTTCGAGCTGCAGCTGTTTGCGCAGCTTGGCGTCGAGCGCGCCGAGGGGTTCGTCGAGCAGCAGCACCCGGGGGCGCAGCACCAGTGCGCGCGCCAGTGCCACCCGCTGCTGCTGGCCGCCGGACAGCTGCGCGGGGCGCCGCTTGGCGAAGTCGGACATCCGGACGAGGTCCAGCGCCTCACCCACGCGGCGCTTGGCCTCCTCCCGGGAGGTCTTCTGGTACTTCAGGCCGAACGCGACGTTGTCCCATACCGTCATGAACGGGAACAGCGCATAGGTCTGGAAGACGGTGTTCACCGGGCGCCGGTGCGGGGGTTCGGCGGCGACATCGCGGCCGTCGAGTTCGATGCGCCCGGAGTCGGGTTTCTCGAATCCCGCGATCATCCGCAGCGTGGTGGTCTTGCCGCAGCCCGACGACCCGAGCAGCGAGTAGAACTGGCCGGCGGGGATGTCGAGATCGATGCCGGTGACGGCGGGCACCCCGGCGAAGGACTTCACCAGCTGGTGCAGTTCGATATGGCCTCCGGCGAGAAGTGCCGTGTCGTCGCCCGCGGTCACCGGGGCCGACCGATCAGGGTGCGACCGCCGCCGCGAACCGGGCGAAATTGGCGGCGAATCTCGCGACATCGTCGCGGTCGTGCTGAACCGACAACAACCATTGCTCCACCTTCCCCCAGGGCGGGAGGAATACACCGCCATTGTGCTGCATCAGCCAGTGCAGATGCCCCAATCGGGCGTCGATCTCCAGGAAATCACGGAACTCGCGGACCCGCTCGCGGCGGAAGGTGACGCAGCCCTTCGCGCCGACGCTGACGACGTGCCAGTCGAATCCGTGCCTGGCGATGGTTTCCTCCAGCGCACCGCGCAGCGAGGTGGCAAGCTCGTCGAGATGGGCGTACGCCTGCGGGGTGAGCACGTCGGTGAGGGTCGCGCGGGTGGCGGCCATCGCCAGCGGGTTGCCGTTGAAGGTGCCGACCTGCTCGTAGCGGCCGTCGGCGATGGCCGACATCACCGCCGTCGTCCCGCCGATGGCGGCCACGGCGATCCCACCGCCCAGTGCCTTGGCCAGACACACCATGTCGGGCACCACACCCGAGCGTGCGGTGATGCCGCCCGGGCCGGTGGTGAACCCGGTCTTCACCTCGTCGTAGATGAGCAGCGCGCCCGCTTCGTGTACGAGTTCGCGCACCGCGGCCAGGTAGCCGTCGGCGGGCGGGATGATGCCCGCGTTCATCATCACCGGTTCGAGGATCATCGCGGCCACCCGGCCCGGGTGCTCGGCCAGCGCCCGAGCCACCGCCTCCGGGTCGTTGAACGGCACCACGATCACCAGATCGCGGATCGCCGAGGGGATTCCGCTGTTACCGGGGACGCCGGTGGGGTGCTCCCGCGGCCCGATCTCGTCGGCCTCGGGCAGCACCGACACCTGCACCGAGTCGTGGTGACCGTGATAGCACCCCTCGACCTTGATGATGAGGTCGCGACCGGTCAGCGAGCGCGCCAGGTGGACGGCGTCCATGGTGGCCTCGGTGCCCGAGTTGGCGAACCGCCACAGCGGCAGACCGAACCGGCGGGACAGCTCCCCGGCGATCCAGATGGCGTCCTCGGTCGGCTGGGCGAAGTGGGTGCCGCGCCGAACCCGGTCGCTGACGGCCTCGACGATCGCCGGATGAGCATGTCCCGCAATGGAAGCGCCGTAGCCGCCGTGCATGTCGACGTACTCGGTGCCGTCGACGTCGTACACCTTCGACCCCGCGCCGTGACTCATCCACACCGCCTGCGGCTGGGCGATCTGCCAGTTGGACGTGGCGCCACCGGCAAGGTGTTCGGAGGCCAGCGCGATGAGTTCGGTACTGCGCGGCTGGCGACGCAGGAACACCTGTTCCTCAGCGGCGATCAGACCACTGATGACACCGGATTGAGAGCTGGCCGCGGGGCTTTCCGCCACCGACGAAGACACAGTTGAACCTCCGTTTACGAACGGTTGACTGAGCATTCAGTCTATGCGAGAGTCGATAGCAGTGACAAGGTGCCTGAGCTGGGAGGTCAAGATGCCAGTACCCAACGACCCCTTCCGAGGCAGGCCGGACTGGCCGCACATGAGTTCCACCCGACGCCAGTTCCTCACTCGCGCAGCACTTCTGACTGCAACGGTGCCGACCCTCGGCGCGTTCCTGCAAGCCTGCTCCAGCGCGGCACCGCCGTCCTCGGCGCCCACCCTCAAACTGGCTTCCCCGGACAGCCCGGTCACCTGGGACATCGCCGAGGACAACAAACCGATCGCCGACGGACTCGCCCCCGAACAGGGCGCGACACTGCAGGTCTACACCTACGCCGACTATCTCAGCCCCGATGCGATCAAATCCTTCGAGGACATGTACAAGACGAAGGTCCAGATCTCGACGTTCAACGACACCACCGAGGCGATGACGAAGATCCTCGGCGGCAACGTGAACTACGACCTCTACTTCCCGAGCTACGACCAGATCAGCCGACTGGTCACCGGCGGGCTGATCCGCCCCCTCAACCACAGCTACGTCCCCAACATCAGCAACATCTGGCCGTTCTTCTCCGACCCCTGGTACGACAAGGAGTGGCGCTACTCGGTGCCGTACACCGTGTACACGACCGGCCTGGGCTGGCGTACCGACCAGGTGAAAGAGGATATCGGCGCGCGCGCCAATCCCTATGACGCACTGTGGGATCCGATCTACAAGGGTAAGACGGCGATCATCGACGACTGGCACACCGCGATGTCGATGGTGCTGCTGCGCCTTGGCATCACCGATGTGAACACATCCTCGGAAGCCGACCTGCAGAAGGTCGGCACGGCACTGAACGAGATGGTGGCCGCCACCTCGCCGAAGGTCACCATCACGATGTACAACGACCTGCCGGCCGGCCAGATCGGGCTCTCCCAGATGTGGTCGGGCGACATCGTCAACGCCGTGTCGTACCTGCCCGACGGCGCCTCACCGGACATCCTGCGGTACTGGTTCCCCTCCGACGGCAAGGGCCTGGTGGACAACGACCTGATCGTCTCCATCCGAGCGGGCAAGAATCCGGTGCTGTCGCACCTGTTCATCAACCACATGCTCGATCCGGAAGTGGCCAAACAGAACTTCACCGCGATCGGGTACCAGCCACCGCAGAATTCGCTCAACCCCGACACACTGGTCGCCGAGGGCTTCATCCCGGAGAACCTCAAATCGGCGGCGGTGCGCCCGGAGTACTTCGATGTCGGGTACCGCATTCTGGAGCTCGACGCCGCTAATGACCAGGCCTGGCAGAACATCTGGAACTCCTTCAAGGCCGGAGGGGGCTCCTGAGTTTGACCGCGGCACCTCCCGTCACACCGCAGCCGGTCACCGACCGCAAACCACCCAGACAACGCACCAGGCTGATCTGGCCCGCGCTCGCCGCACCCGGCATCGCGTGGCTGGTGTTGTTCGTCCTCGCCCCGCTGTACGTGGTCCTTGCCATCGTCTTCGGGTACGTCGACCCCATCTTCCGCACCCCGGTGCCGGTGTGGAACCCGTTGCAGTGGAATCCGTCTCAGTTCAACTACGTCCTGACCCACATCGTCGGGCCGAACGGCGTGTACGGGCCCGCACTGCTGCGCACCGTCGTGTTCGTACTGGCCGCCAGTGTCCTGTGTCTGCTCATCGCCTTCCCCGTGGCCTACTACGTGGCCCGGTTGTCGGGACGGTGGCGGGGCCTGCTGCTGGTGCTGCTCATCGCGCCGTTCTGGATCAGCTACATGATGCGCATGCTGGCGTGGGTCAACCTGCTGCAGGACGACGGTCTGGTCAACCGAGTGCTGCGCCTCGGCGGCCTGTTCGAGGTGAACGTCAACTGGCTGACCGGCCAGCCGGTGGTGGTGATCCTGGGCCTGGTGTACGGCTACGTGCCGTACATGATCCTGCCCCTGTACGCGGGGCTCGACCGGCTGCCGCAGTCGACCCTCGAGGCAGCACGTGACCTGGGCGCCAACCGGTTCGCCTCGTTCTGGCGGGTGACACTGCCGATGTGCCGGCCGACCATCGTGGCCGCGGTGCTGCTGACGTGTCTGCCCATGCTGGGCGACTACTTCACCGGCGACCTGCTGTCGGCGTCGCCGACCACGGCGATCGTCGGCAACCTGATCAACAACAGCGTCCAGTCACCCGGTCAGGCCGGACAGGCAGGCGCCTTCGTCATGCTGGTGCTCATCGTGACCGTGCTCCCGATGTTCTACTACGTCCGCGTCGTGTCGCGGGGCGACGAGGTGAAGGTGTGACACGGCAGGTCCGGATCCGGGGTCCCATCGCATGGTGGAACGATCCGTGGCGGCCGCCGCGGATCCTCGTCGGCGTCACCCTGGCCTACCTGGTGTGGTCGCTGCTGCCGGTGCTGATCGCGGTGATGTTCTCGTTCAACGACGGACGGTCGCGCACCCACTGGCAGGGCTTCTCGTTCCGCTGGTACTGGGGTGATCCGACCCGGTCGGTGTGGCATGACGCCTCGTTGCACACCGCACTGCTGCAGACGCTCAAGCTCGGTGTGATCACCACCCTGGTCACCGTCCCGCTCGGGGTGCTGTTCGCCATCGGTATCGACCGGTGGCGCGGGCGGATACCCGCAGGCGCCAACCTGCTCATGCTGATCTCGTTCGTGATCCCCGAGGTTCTGCTCGCGGTCTCGCTGCTGTTCGTCGTCACGTCGCTGACCCTGCCGGTGACCCTCGGCACCACCGCGCAGGTGATCGGGTTGGTGACCTTCCAAGTCGCCTACCCTGCCGTACTGGTACGCGCCAGGCTGGCCACCATCGGCCCGCAGTACGAGGAAGCCGCGCAGGATCTGGGCGCCTCACCGCTGGGCGCGCTGCGCCGGGTCACCCTGCCGATGCTCATGCCGGCGATCTTCGCCAGTACCGTGCTCGTATTCGCGGACGTGATCGATGATTTCGTGCTGGTGCGCTACCTATCGGGCGACGCGTCGACGGAACCGGTGTCGGTGAAGATCTACAACACGGCACGCGCGGCGCCGACGCCCGCCCTCAACGCGCTGGCGACCCTGCTGCTGCTCGCGGCGCTGACGGCGATCGTGATCGGATTCCTGGTGTTCCGGCGGTTGACGCGCGGCGACACCACCACGAAGGATCGCGGCATCGGCGCGTTCGCGGGCGAGGTCTAGCCAGCCCCCCTTCTTCCTCCCGCGAGCGTGCGTGTCTGCGGGCGCCACGCCGACCGATCTGCCGAGTATGCGCACGCTCGCGCCGAGCAGGGCGTCGCGGCGAGCAGGGTGTCGCGCCGAGCAGGGCGTCGCGCCGAGCAGGGCGTCGCGCGCACGCTCGCGGCGAGCAGGGCATCGCGGCGAGCGCTGGACCAGCGGCCCCCCGGGGCAGTATCCTGACTGTATGGTCAATCAAGATGGTCCCGCGCCGGTCCCCGCCGGCGACCTCGCCGCGGCGCTGGCACCCTTCGGACAGTCCCGGATGCTGCCGCGCGAGGCGTACGTCGACCCCGAGGTGTTCGCCTGGGAGCAGCGCAACATCTTCTCCGGCTGGACCTGCGTTGGCCACGCCGGCGACCTCGGCACCGTCGGCGCCCAGCGCGCGATCGGCTCCGGCCCCAACGGCATCCTGCTGGTCCGCGCCGAGGACCGGATCCGGGCCTTCGCCAACAGCTGCCGGCACCGCGGCCACGAACTGTTGGCCTGCGGGGCGGCCGCCAAGGGCCGCAGCATCGTCTGCCCCTACCACTCGTGGTCCTACCGGCTCGACGGCACGCTGCGCAACGCGCCGGGATTCCGCGACGCCGACGACTTCGATCCCGGCGAATTCGGCCTGGCCGAACTGCGCCTCGTCGACTGGCACGGTTGGCTTTTCGTCGACCCCAGCGGAACCGACGTCGAGTTCGGCGAACACGTTGCGGGGCTCGAGGAGGTCGTGGGGCCCTACCGCCCAGAAGATCTGACCATCGTCGCCCGGCACTCCTACGAACTGGCCACCAACTGGAAGGTCATCGCCGAGAACTACCAGGAGTGCTACCACTGTTCGAGCATCCACCCCGAACTGACCCGCATCAGCCCGCCGACCAGCGGTGAGAACCTCGAATTCGAAGGTTCCTGGATGGGTGGCTGGATGTCGATCATCGACGGCGCCGAGACCATGTCGCTGAGCGGCAAGAGCGGCGGGGTGGCGATCCAGGGTCTGTCCGAACACGAGTTGCGCAGCGTCATGTACCTGGTCGGCTATCCGAACCTGTTGGTGAGCCTGCACCCCGACTACGTGATGACGCATCTCATGACGCCGCTGGGCGTCGACCGCACGCATGTCGAATGCGCCTGGGCATTCCCCAAAGACGTTGCCGCCAAAGATGATTTCGATCCGTCCTACGCGGTCGACTTCTGGGATCTGACCAATCGGCAGGACTGGGCGGCGTGCGAGTCGGTGCAGCGCGGGCTGAGTTCACCGCACGCGCGGCCGGGACCGCTGGCTCCCGACGAGGACGGCGTGTACCAGTTCGTCAGCCGGGTGGCCAAGGCCTACGCCGGCCGCTGACCGTCACGGCCCGGCGGGGGTGCGCCTGCGGTCGTCGCGTGGCGGCACACCGTTGACCCCGTCGGTGGACTGGGCGTAGGTGGCCACCGCGAAACCGACCGCGGGACCCATCACTGCGATCGCATCGCGGTTGATGTTGGTGATGTCGTCGCGGCGGGTGTGATAGTTCGGATCGAACGCGACACCGGCGCGCCCGCCCCACAACCGCGCCTGCACTTCTGTTTTCCGCTGCGACGATCCGGTGGTCACCCCGCCGATCGGGACCCCGGCGCGCAGGAACGGTGAGTCGTCGCGGGTCTTGCTCAACGGCATGTCGGCCGGCCGCACGCCGGCCAGGCTCAGATAGCCGGCCAGCATCCGCTCGATGCCGGCCGATCCCTCCGGCACATCGGCGGGCGACACATCCGGACTCGGCTGGGCGGACTGGTCGCCGTCGTAGGTGAAGTACCCGGCGTTGGGCGAACCGATCATGTCGACGTTCAGATAGAGGGCGATGTCGTTGAGTTCGTCGCGGGTGAGCGCGCGGACGTAGGCGGACGACCCCGCCACGCCCGGCTCCTCGGACCCCCAGAACGCGAACCGCACCGCGTTCGCAGTGCCGGGCTGCGCTCCCAGCGCCGCCGCGGTCGCCAGCACGGCCGCCACCCCGGAGCCGTTGTCGTTGATGCCGGGTCCGCCTGCGATGCCGTCCAGATGCGCACCGACCATCACCACATTGCGCGGGTCGCCGGACCCGGTTTGCGCCACCACGTTTCGCGACGAGACCGCGACCGGCTGACGGTCCAGCACCAGCCGCACCGGGGCATTGGTGCGGCGCAGGGCTGCGTCGGCGTCGGGGGTGATGATCCCGACCGGCACCTGCAGCCCGCGGTAGTAACCCTCGGGATAGAGCCCGGCGGGGCTGCCGTTGGGGCGGGGAGGACTCACGACGAGCAGGCCGACGGCGCCCTTGCCGACCGCGACGTCGTGTTTGACGACGACCGAGCAGCCCAAGTCGTCGACGACCGCGATGGCCCCGGCGACCTTCACCGTGCCGTAATCCGCGGCGGTGCACCCGGCGGGCTTCGGCGGTCGCAGCGTGATCGCGGTCAGCCCGCCGCGGGGTGTGGTGTGCAGCAGGGAGGCCTGCTCGGCGGGAAAGGTGCGACCGGCGACGGTGAGCCCGGGGTTGCCGCCCCGGGTGATCCCGACCCGTTCGAATTCCGGAGTCTGCACATCGAAACCGCTGTCCCGCAACACCTTGACGACGTAGTCGACGCTCGCGTCATAACCGGGTGTGCCCTCGGCGCGGGTGCCGCCGTTGGCGTCGGCGATCTCCTGCAGCGCGCGCAGGTGCACGTACATCGCGTCGGCGGTGATCTGTCCGGCCGTGTCGCGGGCCAGATCCGCCGGCGGCGGCGCGGGCGGCGCACCCGCGCACGACACCAGCACGGCCGCGGCGAGGGCCGCGCCCGCGGCCCGCAGCGTCGCGACCCTCATGAGGCGCTGATCGGATGCCGGGTCCGGTCCTCGCGGATCGGCACCCCGTTGCGGCCGGTCAGGTCCTGCGCGTACAACCCCACCGCGTAGGGCACGCCGCCCCCGTTGATCTCCATGGCGGTGCGGTCGACGTGGTCGACGGTGTCGGTGGGCTTGTGGTAGTTCGGGTCGAACGGCTGGTCGGCCTTACCGCCCCACATCTCGGCCTGCTCGGGGGATTTGTCATCCTCCGCCCCGGAGAACAGCCCGCCCGCGGGCACTCCGGCCTGGGTGAACCCGTCGTAGTCGGAGCGCCCGTCGAACCCGGTGTCCTGGGCGGGTTTTCCCGCCCCGTCGAGATATGCGACAAGGGTGCGTTCGATGCCCGCGGATCCCTCCGGCACGCGGGGGATGCCGCTGCGCGGATCGGGCGGTGCGGACTGGTCGCCGTCGTAGGTGAAGTAGCCGGGGTTGGGCGAGCCCAGCATGTCGAAGTTGAGGTACAACGCGATGTCCTTGAGCTGTTCGACGTCCAGCGAACGGACGTAGTTCGCCGACCCCTCCAGCCCTTCTTCCTCCGCACCCCAGAATCCGAACCGCACCGCGTTGCGCACCTGCGGCGAACTCCCCAGCTGCAGCGCGGTTTCCAGCACCGCGGCCACCCCCGAACCGTTGTCGTTGATGCCCGGGCCCTCGGGCACGCTGTCCAGGTGCGCACCCACCATCACCACATCGGAGGCCGAACCGGTCTTCGTCTGCGCCACGACGTTGCGCGCGTGTTCGGTGCGAATCCCGGCGTCGAGGGTGATGGCCACGTCCTGGCCGGGTTGCCCCCGCAACCGTTGGCCCTCGGCTACGGTGACGCTCACGACGGGGATCCTGACGTCGGTCTGCTCACCGAGCGTTCCGCCCAGCCGCTCCTCGTCGACGTTGTTGGCGACGATGAGACCGACGGCACCTCGTTCGGTGGCGGCGGCGAGTTTCGCCGAGAACGGACAGGACCCGCGGTCGACGAGAACCACGGCGCCCTCGACGGGCAGCCCGTCGTAGTCGGCGGCGGTGCAGCCCGGCGTGTCGTCGACGGGTGCGGCGACCAGCGGTCCGCTCACCCCAGCGGGCGGTGTGCCGATCGTGTAGCCCAGCGGATGCGCCGTCACAGCCCGGCCGCCCACGGTCACGACGGGCTCCTCGGCGTAGGGCAGCCGCACCTCGAATTCGGGGGTCTGCACGTCGAAGCCCTTGTCCCGTAACGCGGTCGCGACATAGTCGACGCTGGCGTCGTAGCCGGGTGTGCCCAGTGCGCGGTTGCCGCCGTGGGCGTCGGCGATGCCCTGCAACGCGGTCAGGTGGGCCATCATCGCGTCGACGGTGACGCTCTTGCGCAGCGTCTGCGCGAAGTCGGCCGCGGCGGGTAGCGCGTCCCGACCGGGGTCCACCGGCTGCGGCTGCGCCCCGCGGGAGCAGCCGACGACCGTCACCATGACGGCAAGCACCGCCACCACCTTGCGCACCATTGCGCCCAGGTTAGCCGTCGACGCCGCCGGCGCTGCGGTCCCATCGCCCGATCCCGGGCCGAGCGCTCAGGCGTCGCGCCGATTCACCAGCACCAGCGCGGCGACGAACACCGCCGCGACGAATGCGACGAAGTAGACGAGCGAGCCGATCTCACCCCACGGCACGGCGTAGGTGGGGTACAGCCACATCACGTCGAGGAACCGGAACATGTTGGCGAAGGGCAGGTAGGGGCCCACTGCGGGGCCGAAGCTGGGCATGTTGCCGACGATCGGCTCGGCGACCATCGGCCACAGCAGCAGCACCGCCACCGCGCCCGCCGAGAACCGCACCAGGGTGCCGACCCCGACGCCGAGCGCCACAGCGAGCACCGCGTAGAGGCCGATCGCCCCGGCGAGGCGGAACGTGCCGCCGTCCGTCAGCGACAACCGCGCCCCGGCGGGCTGGTCGGCGGCCAGCCGCGCCACGGCCACCGCCGCCAGCACCATCACCGCGGCGTACAGCCCGGAAACCACCCCGCAGACAACCGTTTTGGCGACGAGCACCAGGGTCCGGTCGGGGGTGGCGGTGAACGTGGTGCGAATGGTGCCGGTGCGGTATTCCCCCGTCACCGTCATCGCCGCCAGGATCATCAGCACGGGAACGCCGAATACCGCCACCCCGAGGGCGGCCTTCTGCGGCGGCAGCGGGCTGTAGTCGTACGAGGTCCAGCCCTGGATGGCGGCCAGTCCCAGGGAGAGCACGGCCACGCCGAGCGCCGACCACAGCGGCGCGCGGGTGGTGGATAGTTTGATCCCCTCGGCGCGCACCGCGGCCAGCGCGCTCATCGGGATCCGCCCGCGCGGTAGTCGACCGCCTCGTCCGTCAGTTTCAGATACGCCTCTTCCAGCGACGCCCGCTGCGCGCTCAGCTCGTGCAGCGTGATGTCGTTGCGGGCGGCCAGCTCACCCACCACCTCGATGGCGGCGCCGCGCACCGTCAACGCGGTAGCGTCGGCCTCGTAGTTCGCGTCGATCGACGACTCGGTGAGCAACCGCTGCAGCGTGTCGAGCTGCGGGCTGCGCACCCGGATGGTGTCCGCGCCCGAGCGGCTGACGAATTCGCCGACCGTGGTCGAGGCGATGAGCCTGCCGCGCCCGATCACCACCAGCCGGTCGGCGGTGTTGGCCATCTCGGCCAGCAGGTGACTGGAGACGAACACCGTGCGGCCCTCTCCGGCGAGGGTGCGCATCAGGGTGCGCACCCAGTGGATGCCTTCGGGGTCGAGACCGTTGACGGGTTCGTCGAAGAGCAGCACCGGCGGGTCCCCCAGCAGCGCGGCGGCGATACCCAGCCGTTGGCTCATCCCCAGGGACAGCAGGCCGGCCTGCCGGTCGGCGACGGCCGACAGGCCGACCAGATCCAGCACCTCGTCGACCCGGGTGTTCGGGATGCGGTTGGTGGCGGCGATCCACCGCAGGTGGTTGCGCGCCGAGCGATTCGGATGGGCCTGCCTGGCGTCGAGCAGCGCCCCGACGGTGCGCAGCGGGTCGCGCATCTCGCGGTACGCCTGCCCGTCGATTGTCGCGGTGCCGGAAGTGGGACGGTCGAGGCCGAGGATGAGCCGCATCGTGGTGGTCTTCCCCGCACCGTTCGGGCCGAGGAATCCGGTGACCACGCCGGGTTCGATCGAGCAGGTCAGGTCGTCGACGGCACGGTTGTCCCCGAATATCTTCGTCAGGCCGGCGAGTTCGATCATCCCCGCGAACGTACGGTTGTTCTACGCATTTCGCGAGTAGGTCGGCGAACAACCGTACATTCGACGCGAGGTTTCACCAGGTCGCCGCCGGGCTGGAGGCCTGCGCCCAGAACCGTTTGGGGATCCGCCCGGCCTGCCGCGCCAGGTGACCGGCGGTGACGGCGGCCGCCATCGCCGCGGCCATCACCGGCGGGTCGGCGGCGCGGGTGACGGCGCTGGCCAGCAGCACCGCGTCGCAGCCCAGTTCCATCGCCAGCGCGGCATCGCTGGCGGTGCCGATCCCCGCGTCGAGCACCACCGGAACCCCGGCCTGTTCGACGATCATCTCGATGTTGTGCGGGTTGGCGATACCCAGGCCGGTGCCGATCGGCGAGCCCAGCGGCATGACGACCGCGCAGCCGGTGTCCTCAAGGCGCCTGGCCAGCACCGGGTCGTCGTTGGTGTAGGGCAGCACCACGAACCCGTCGTCGACCAGCTTCTCGGCCGCCTTGACCAGTTCGACTGCGTCGGGCAGCAGGGTGCGCTCGTCGGCGATGACCTCGAGTTTGACCCATTCGGTGCCGAGCGCCTCGCGGGCGAGCTGGGCGGTCAGCACCGCCTCGGCGGCGCCCCTGCAGCCCGCGGTGTTGGGCAGCGGGGTGATGCCCAGCCGGTTGAGCAGATCGAGCACCCCGGTGCCGCCGTCGGCGTCGACCCGCCGCATGGCCACCGTGGTCAGTTCGGTGCCCGACGCGACGAGCGCCTCCTCGAGGACGGCCAGGCTCGCCGCCCCGCCGGTGCCCATGATGAGCCGGGAGCCGAATTCGCGGCCGGCGATCGTCAGTTTGTCGTCCACCGACTCAACCACCTTGCACCGCCGTCACGACCTCCACCCGCGCCCCATCGGCAACCGCGGTGTCCCACTGCGACCTGGGCAGCACCGTCCAGTCCACCGCGACGGCGATGCCCTTCTCGGGAAAACCCAGCCCAGCGAGCAGCGCGGCGACGGTCGTCTGCTCGTCGACTTCCATGACCTCGTCGTTGACGGTGACTTTCATCGTCCTCCCACCAGTTCGGCCTCGGGCAGCGGCGCTCCGTTGAGTTCGGCGACGATCGCCTCGGCGGTCCACGGCGCCAGCAGGAATCCCGACCGGCCGTGGCCCGCGGCGACCAGCGTGCGCCCGTCGAGCCGGCCGACGATCGGCAGGTTGTCGGGCGTCATGGGCCGCAGGCCCGCCGCGCATTCGGCCAGTTCGTACTCGCCCAGCGCCGGCATCACCGCGCAGGCGCCGTCGAGCAGTTCACGTACTCCCGCCACCGCGGGTGCGGTGTCCCGGCCGCGTTCGTACTGGGTGGCGCCGACGACCACGCCGTCGGCGCGCGGCACCAGGTACACCTGCCTGCCGTGGACGCGGGCGCGGACGACGCGCTGCGGAACCGGCATGCAGCCCCGCCGCCAGCGCAGCCGCAGCACCTCCCCCTTGACCGGACGCACCGGCAGATCAGGCCACAACGCCGGGGCGTCGATCCCATTGGCGATGACGGTGACGTCGGCCCGTACCGACGCGAGGTCCGCGACGGGCGGCGCCCACTGCACACCGAGCCGTTCGCAGTGCCCGGCCAGCGCTTCGACGACGCCGCGGTTGTCCACCGCAAGTTCGGTTTCGGCGACGAAGCCGTGCCGGATGCCCTGCGCCAGCATCGGTTCGACGTCGCGGGCGGCGGTCGTCGGCGTCACGGGGTGGCCCTGTGCCGCCAGCCATTCGCCCACGGTGCGCAGATCGGCGGCGTCGGCGCGGTCGACGGCCACCACCAGCGACTCGTGCGAGGTCACGACCTCGGGCGGCAACCCGTCGAGGTAGCTGCCCGGGCCGTGCTGCCGCCACAGGGCCAGCGAAGCCAGACCGAGCCGCAGCAGCCGCTCCTCACCCGGCCAGCCCTCGCTGTGGGGTGCGAGCATCCCGCCGGCGACCCACGAAGCCCCGGTGCGCCGATCCCGGTGCACCCGCACCGACCAGCCCGCCTGCGCGGCCCTGCGCGCGACGGACAGACCGATCACGCCGCCACCGATGACGGCAAGTACGCCCGATTGCATTCCCTCTCCCTTCGCCGGCATGACCCGGATCAGGTGCGACGGTCAGGGCAGGTCTTCCGCACGATGCGCAACCGCAGCGTGCGGGAGATACGAGGCCGGCCTCGCGTGCCCACTCTCAGTCCCCTCGCGGGACTCCCGTGTACTGGGCCACCACACTACTCCGGCCCGGACGCTAGCGTCACGGTGTGCATACACAATCCCAAGCCCCGGCGGCCCGGCTCGCGCACGCATCCCTGTACCTGTGCACCGATGCCCGGCGAGAGCGCGGCGACCTCGCCGAATTCGCCGACGCGGCACTCGCGGGCGGCGTCGACATCATCCAGCTCCGCGACAAGGGGTCGGCCGGCGAGCAACGGTTCGGGCCGCTGGAGGCGCGCCAGGAGCTGGAGGCGCTGGCCACGCTGGCCGACGCAGCGCGCAAGCACGGGGCGCTGCTGGCAGTCAACGACCGGGCCGATATCGCGGTCGCGGCCGGCGCCGACGTGCTGCACCTGGGCCAGGACGACCTACCGCTGGCCGTGGCCCGCGGGGTCATCGGTGCGCGTCCGCTCATCGGCCGGTCCACCCACGACGAGGCGCAGGTGGCCGGGGCCGCCGCGGAGGCCGTGGACTATTTCTGCGTCGGGCCGTGCTGGCCGACACCGACCAAACCCGGACGTCCGGCGCCCGGTCTGGACCTGCTGCGGTATGCGGCCGGGCTGGGGACGGACAAGCCGTGGTTCGCGATCGGCGGGATCGACGAGGAGCGTCTGCCGCAGGTGCTCGCGACGGGTGCCCGGCGGGTGGTCGTGGTACGTGCCATCACCGCCGCCGACGACCCGGCCGCCGCCGCGCGACGGCTCGCTGCCGCGCTCACGTCGTGCGCTTGACCAGCAGCGGGAAGGCCGACGTCACGCTGCGCAACCGCGCCCAGCTGGCGGACAGCCCGGGATGCAGGGGCAGGGCCGCGACCTCGTCCTCAGCGACCCAGCGCAGCTCGGCGCTCTCCCGGTTGGGCACGGTCGCCAGCAGCTCCGCGGCGTCGGCGATCACCGTCGTATAGGTCCAGCGCGTCCCGCCGGTCCCCGCGACCTCGGCGGTGACCACCGTGGTGCGGACGGTCAGCAGATCGGCGGGCAGGCCCGCCTCCTCGTGGGCCTCGCGGACGGCGGCCTGTTCGGCGGTTTCGTGACTGTCGCGGGCCCCTCCTGGCAAACCCCAGGTGTCACCCTGGTGGCTCCACGACGCCCGGTGCTGCAGCAGCACGGACGGGGCGCCGCCGGGGCCGGGCGCGCGCAGCAGCAGGCCTGCCGCGCCGTGCCTGCCCCAGAAGCGGCCGCCGTCGTCGGCCATCACCCAGCCGTCGCCGTCGCCACGCACCCGTACAGGATAGGGCGGCGGGGCGGGAACGGCTCCGGTCGGCGGCGCGCGGGACGATTCGGGGAATCTGCACGCGGCGCATGGGAAGCTCTTAGAATTCTTTTATAGAGTTGCAGCAGTCGGGGAAAGTAGCCGGAAAGAACCCAAAAAGATGAGGTCCGCGCAACGTGACTGTTGAGTTGGCGCACCCCTCGACCGAGCCATTGGCGTCGCGGTCGCCGACCGCACCAGCGCATCCGCGCTGGTGGTTCCTCTGGACCACGCCCGGTCGGATCCTGACCATCGGATTCGTGCTGTCCGCACTGGTGATCGCGAGTGCGTTTGCCACGTCGACCACGATCAACGACCGCCAGCGCGCGCTGACCACGGTCCTCAACCACACCGAACCGCTGTCGTTCGCGGCCGGCCAGCTCTACACCAAGCTGTCGGTGGCCGACGCCGCCGCGGCCACCGCGTTCATCGCGGGCGCCGAACCGCGCGACGTCCGGCAGCGTTACGAGCAGGCCATCACCGACGCATCGGTGGCTGTCACGCGGGCCTCCAGCGGCCTCACCGACGACGATCTGATCCAGTTGCTCGGCAGGATCAACGCGCAGCTGGCCGTCTACACGGGATTGATCGAAACCGCGCGGACCAACAACCGGGCGGGCAACCCCGTCGGCTCCTCGTATCTGTCCGAGGCCTCGTCGTTGATGCAGACACAGATCCTGCCCGACGCGCAGCGGCTGTACGAACAGACCTCGGCACGGGTGGACGCGGAGACGACGGCCTCGACCAGGATCCCCGCCCCGGTCATCCTGGTGGTGCTGGCGACGCTGCTGTTCGGTGCGTTCGCCAACCGCTGGCTGGCGCGCCGGACGCGGCGGCGGGTCAACATCGGCTTCGTCGCCGGCGGGCTGGCCGTGCTGATTATGGTGGTGTGGGTGGGTACGGCGCTGGCGATCTCCACGGCCGACAGCCGCAGCGCGAAGGAGACCGCAGCCGACTCCCTCAAGACGGTGACCAGCCTCGCCATCACCGCTCAGCAGGCCCGCGCCGACGAGACGCTGGCTCTGATCCGGCGCGGGGACGAAAATGTGCGTAAACAGTCCTACTACCAGCGCATCGACATGATGCAGAAGCAGCTCGCCGACTATCTGGCCCGCGACAACGCGATCGACAAGAGCGATCTTGCCGACGCCGACCAGCTGCTGACGAGATGGCGGGCCGCCGACGACCGGATCAACGCCTACATCGCGGTGGGCAATTACCAGGCCGCGACGCAGGTGGCGCTCGGCACCGGCGAGGACGACTCCACGCCGGCTTTCGACAAACTCGACGATGCGCTGAGCAAAGGCATCGAGGAGAGCCGCAGCCAGCTGCGCAACGACATCCTCAATGCCCGGCGGGTGCTGTCGGGTGCGACCGTCGGCGCAGCGGTCCTCAGCATCGGCGCGGCGATCGCCGTGACGCTGGGGTTGTGGCCACGTCTCAATGAGTACAAATGACGAAACTCCTGTCTGCACTGTTCGCCGTGGTGGCGTTGCTCGCCGGATGCGCCCAGGCCGGGTCGGTCACCCAGGTGCCCGGTGTGACCCTGGCGCCGCCCACCCCGGCCGGCATGCAGGAGCTGCCCCCCGAACCGGTGCGCGTCCCTCCTGGCGGGGAGGACGAATGCGACCGCACCGCGAGCCTGCGCCCGTTCAGCGACCCGGCCGAGGCCGACGCCGCGGTGGCCAACATCCGCGAACGCGGGCGGCTCATCGTCGGACTGGACATCGGCAGCAATCTGTTCTCGTTCCGTGATCCCATCACCGGCGAGATCACCGGCTTCGACGTCGACATCGCCGGTGAGGTGGCCCGCGACATCTTCGGCACCCCGTCGCAGGTCGAGTACCGGATCCTGTCGTCGGCCGACCGCATCGCGGCACTGCAGAACAATCAGGTCGACATCGTCGTCAAGACGATGAGCATCACCTGCGAGCGCAGGGAACTCGTCGGGTTCTCCACGGTGTACCTCAACGCCAACCAGCGGATCCTGGCACCGCGGGATTCGACCATCACCCAGGCCTCTGACCTGTCGGGCAAGCGGGTGTGCGCGGTGAAGGGCACCACGTCGCTCAAACGCATCCAGGAGATCAGCCCGTCGCCGATCATCGTCGCGGTCGTGACGTGGGCCGACTGCCTGGTGGCGCTGCAGCAGCGTCAGGTCGACGCCGTCAGCACCGACGACTCCATCCTGGCCGGGCTGGTGTCCCAGGACCCCTATCTGCACATCGTGGGTCCCAGCCTGAATCAGGAGCCGTACGGCATCGGGGTCAACAAGGACAACACCGGTCTGGTGCGGTTCGTCAACGGCACGCTCGAGCGGGTGCGCCGCGACGGCACCTGGAACACCCTGTACCGCAAGTGGTTGACGGTGCTGGGGCCGGCCCCCGCGCCTCCCGTGGCGAGGTATGTCGACTGATGGCCGCCCAGGAGAAGAAGGCCGCGCTCGACGAGTCGCCGGACACCGACGTCGTCGCCGTGCCCGAGCACCCGCCCCAGTCCGTGCGCAGCGTGCCCGACCCGCCCGAGGAGCCCGACGTCGACACGGGCCCCGGCACCCAGCCTGCCGAATTCTCCGTCGACTCGATGTCGACCCTGCGCCCGATGGCCACGCAGGCGGTGTTCCGCCCGCAGTTCGACGACGACTCCGACGGTGTGATCGTGCATTCGGGCGACACCGAGCCCGAGGACCACATGACGACGGTGACCCGCACCCTCTCGCCGATCCGGCGGCTGGGCGGCGGTCTGGTCGAGATCCCGCGGGTGCCCACCAGGGATCCGCTGACCGCGTTGATGACCAATCCCGTCGTCGCCGAGTCGAAGCGCTTCTGCTGGAACTGCGGCCGCCCCGTCGGACGGTCCTCCGCCGACGGACGTGCGCTGTCCGAGGGCTGGTGCCCGCATTGCGGCAGCCCCTATTCGTTTCTGCCCCAGCTGAGTCCGGGCGAACGGGTGGCCGACCAGTACGAGATCAAGGGGTGCATCGCCCACGGCGGCCTCGGCTGGGTCTACCTGGCGTTCGACCACAACGTCAACGAGCGGCCGGTGGTGCTCAAGGGTCTGGTGCATTCCGGAGACGCCGAGGCGCAGGCCATCGCGATGGCCGAGCGGCAGTTCCTCGCCGAGGTGACCCACCCTGGGATCGTCAAGATCTACAACTTCGTCGAGCATCCCGACCGGCACGGCAACCCGGTCGGCTACATCGTGATGGAGTACGTCGGCGGGACGTCGCTCAAACCGGTCAAGGGCGAACGCCTCCCGGTCGCGCAGGCCATCGGCTACATGCTCGAGATCCTGCCCGCGCTGGGCTATCTGCATTCGATCGGGCTGACCTACAACGACCTCAAACCCGAGAACATCATGGTCACCGAGGAGCAGCTCAAGCTGATCGACCTCGGCGCCGTATCGCGGATCAACTCGTTCGGATACCTGTACGGCACACCGGGTTACCAGGCGCCGGAGATCGTGCGCACCGGACCGACGTTGGCCAGCGACATCTACACGGTGGGCCGGACCCTGGCCGCCCTGACGCTCAATCTGCGCACCCGCAAGGGCCGCTACGTGGACGGACTACCCGACGACGACCCGGTGCTGGTGGAGTACGACTCGTTCGGCCGTCTGCTGCGCCGCGCCATCGACCCCGACCCCCGGCGCCGCTTCGGCAGCGCCGAGGAGATGTCGGGGCAGCTGTTGGGCGTCCTGCGCGAGGTGGTGGCCCATGACAGCGGCATACCCCGGCCCGGCCTGTCGACGGTGTTCAGCCCGTCACGGTCGACGTTCGGCGTGGATCTGCTCGTGGCGCACACCGACGTCTATGTCGACGGCCAGGTCCATTCCGAGAAGCTGACCGCGCCCGAGATCGTCAAGGCGCTGCCGGTGCCGCTGGTGGACCCCGCCGACGTGGGCGCCACGGTGCTGTCCGCCACCGTGCTCAGTCAGCCTGTGCAGACCCTGGATTCGCTGCGCGCGGCGAGGCACGGCGCCCTCGATTCGGAGGGGGTCGACCTGTCCGAATCGGTCGAACTGCCGCTGATGGAGGTGCGCGCGCTGCTGGACCTCGGCGACATCGCCAAGGCCAACCGCAAACTCGACGACCTCGCCGAGCGGGTCGGCTGGCGCTGGCGGCTGGTGTGGTTCCGCGCTGTCGCCGAACTGCTGAGCACCGACTATGAGTCGGCGACAAAGCATTTCACGGAGGTTCTCGACACGCTGCCCGGTGAGCTGGCACCCAAATTGGCACTGGCGGCCACCGCGGAGCTGGCCGGCAACACCGACGAACGCAGGTTCTACGGCACGGTGTGGGGCAGTGACAACGGGGTGGTGTCGGCGGGTTTCGGGTTGGCGCGGGCGCAGTCGGTGGCGGGCTCACGCGACGCCGCGGTGCAGACGCTCGACGAAGTCCCGGCCACATCACGACATTTCACGACGGCGCGGCTGACCAGTGCGGTGACGCTGTTGTCCGGCCGGTCGTCGAGTGAGATCACCGAACAGCAGATCCGCGACGCGGCCCGCCGGGTGGAGGCACTGCCGGATACCGAGCCGCGGGTGCTGCAGATCCGCGCCCTGGTGCTGGGCACCGCGATGGACTGGCTCGCCGACAACTCCGCCACCACCAACCACATCCTGGGTTTCCCGTTCACCGAACACGGCCTGCAACTGGGTGTGGAGGCGTCGCTGCGGGCGCTGGCCCGGGTGGCTCCCACCCAGGCCCACCGCTACGCACTGGTCGATCTGGCCAACAGTGTGCGCCCGATGAGCACGTTCTGAGCCGCCGTCAGATCACGTCCAGGCACGCCCGCGCGATCGCCAGTTCCTCGTTGGTGGGGATAACAAGCACCGTGGTGGGTGACCGGTCGGCCGAGATGCGCCTGGCACCCCTGGCGGGGCTGGCGTTGAGATGCTCGTCGAGTTCGATCCCCAGGGGTGCCAGACCGGAGAGGGCGTCGCGGCGGACCGCGGCGTCGTTCTCACCGACACCGGCGGTGAAGGTGATGACGCCGGTGGTGCCCAGCAGCGCCAGGTAGGCGCCGATGTACTTGCGCAGTCGGTGGATGTACACGTCGTAGGCCAGTTGTGCTGCCGCATCCCCGGATTCGATGTTCTTGTGCAGCACCCGGAAGTCGATCGCGCCGCCGAGACCCCGCACACCGGAGTTCCGGTTCAGCATCGTCTCGATGTCCTCGACGCTCATCCCGGCGGTGCGCCACAGGTACATGATCACTCCGGGGTCGAGGTCACCGGAGCGGGTGCCCATCACCAGGCCCTCCATCGGTGTCAGCCCCATCGAGGTGTCCACCGGGCGTCCCCCGACGATCGCCGACGCCGACGCGCCGTTGCCCAGGTGCAGCACGATCTGGCTCAGCGACGTCAGCGGCACGTCCAGGAATCGTGCCGCCTGTTCGCTGACGTACTGATGGGAGGTGCCGTGGAACCCGTAGCGGCGAATGTGCCACTGGGCGGCGACATCCCGGTCGATGGCGTAGGTCGCGGACGCCGCGGGCAGATCGTGGAAGAACGCGGTGTCGAAGACGGCCACATGCGGGAGCCCCGGCAGCACCTTGCGGGCCACTTCGATCCCCAGCACCGCGGGCGGGTTGTGCAGGGGGGCCAGCGGCGAGAGCTCCTCGATCCTGGCGATCAGCGCGTCGTCGACGGGGGTGGGCCGGTACAGGTCGGGGCCGCCGTGGACCACCCGGTGGCCGACGGCCACCGGCCCCAGTGTCTCGAGCTGCAGGCCGCTTGCCGAGAGTTCCTCGAACGCCGCGCGCAGCGCGGCCTCATGGTCGGCGACGGGTCCCTGCCCGATCCGCTCGACGATGCCTGCCGCCACCTCACTACCCGAATCCGGTTCGACGACCGCGTATTTCAACGACGACGAGCCGGAGTTGAGCACCAGGACGGTGCGCTTCTGCGTCATTTTCGCTGCCCCTGGATCGCGGTGATGGCCACGGTGTAGACGATGTCCTCGACCAATGCCCCACGGGACAGGTCGTTGACGGGTTTGTTGAGGCCCTGCAGCACAGGGCCGATCGCGATCGCGCCCGCACTGCGCTGCACGGCCTTGTACGTGTTGTTTCCGGTGTTGAGGTCGGGGAAGATGAGCACCGTCGCCCGTCCCGCCACCGGCGAGTGCGGCATCTTGGTCGCCGCCACCGACGGCTCCACCGCGGCGTCGTACTGGATCGGCCCCTCGACGAGCAGGTCCGGTTGCCGGGTCCGCACCAGTTCTGTTGCCGTCCTGACCTTCTCGACGTCCTTCCCGGTGCCCGAATCACCGGTCGAGTAGGACAGCATGGCCACCCGCGGCTCGATGCCGAACTGGGCGGCGGTGCGCGCCGAGGAGATCGCGATGTCGGCGAGTTGCTCGGCAGTCGGGTCGGGCACGATCGCGCAGTCGCCGTAGGCCAGGACCCGATCGGCCAGGCACATCAGGAAGATGCTCGACACGGTCGACACGTCGGGCTGGGTCTTGATGATCTCGAACGCGGGGCGCACGGTGTGCGCAGTGGTGTGCGCGGCGCCGGACACCATGCCGTCGACGATGCCTTCGTGCACCAGCATGGTGCCGAAGTAGGACACGTCGTGCATGGTGTCCCTGGCCTGGTCGACGCTGATGCCCTTGTGGCTGCGCAGGGCGGCGTACGTCGCGGCGAACCCGTCGACCAGGGCGCTGGTGGCCGGGTCGATCAGCTGTGCCGCCGACAGGTCCACCCCCAGTTCCGCTGCGCGGGAGCGGATTCTGTTCTCGTCGCCAAGGATCGTCAGGTCGGCCACCCGGCGCTGCAGCAGCCGGCCGGCGGCCCGCAGGATGCGGTCGTCGTTACCCTCGGGCAGGACGATCCGTTTGCGGTCGGACCGCGCGCGCTCGAGCAGTTGGTAGGTGAACATCTGCGGCGTGGTGACGGTCGGTATCGGGATGGCCAGCTGCGTCAGCAGGTCGGCCATGTCGACGTGGTTCTCCATCATGGTGAGCGCGGTGTCGATCTTGCGGGCCGAGGTGGCGGTCATGCGGCCGCGGGTGGAGGCGACCCGGCTCGCGGTCTCGTAGGTGCCCAGGTCCGTCCCGACGATGGGCAGCCGCAACCGCAACCCGGCGACCAACGCCGCGATGGCGGGGTGCAGCTGGAGACCGCCGTTGAGGATCATGCATGCCATCGAGGGAAAGCCTTCCGCGGCATGGGCACTCGCGACGGCCAGCACCACGTCGGACCGGTCGCCGGGGGTGATGACGGCCATCCCTTCGGCGAGGCGTTCCAGGACGTGCTCGGCGGTCATGCCTGCGACGAGTACACCCGTCACCTCACGGGTGAACAGTTCGGGATCCCCGCTGAGCACCGACCCGCCCACCGCGCGCTGCAGGTCGGCCACCGACGGCGCGAAGAGCAACGGTTCGTCGGGCAGCACGTAACAAGTGGGCTTGAACCCGCGCAGCGCTTCGGTGACGGCGGCCATCCGGTCGGGATCGCAGCGGTTGGCCACGACCGCGGCGGTGTGGGCATGCTGCAGGGCGAGTTCGGCCAGACACAATTCGACGACCTGCACGATCTCCCCGGGTGTGCGGTCCTTGGCGCGCACCGTGAGTACCACCGGCGCACCGAGGTTGACCGCGATCCGCGCATTGACGCTCAGCTCGCTCGGGGTGGCGACGTCGGTGTAGTCGCTGCCGACGATGACCACCGCATCGCACTGGGCGGCAACCCGATGGAACCGGTCGACGATCTCGGTGATCGCCGCATCGGGATCCTCGTGGAGTTCCTGATAACTGACCCCCACACACTGCTCATAGGGCAGACCCGCGGTGGTGTGCGCGAGCAACAGTTCGAGGATGTAGTCGCGGTCACGCTGCCCGTCGGACGGATCCCGCCCGTTGGTGCGCCGGCAGATGGGCCGGAACACCCCGACCCTGGCCACCGACGCGGCCAGCTGGTGCACGATCCCCAGGGCGACGGTTGATTTTCCGGTGTCCCCCTCGGGGGACGCGACATAGATGCTGGTGGCGAAACCGGGTCCGTCGGTCACGGCCCATAGCTTTCCCTATCAGGTACGAGGGCCGCATCCCGCGAACCCCGAGAGTTAGCCAAACGTTCAGACGGCCGGGCGGCCGCCCGGCCGCGCAGCAGGCCGCCAGCTGTCGCTTCAGCGCCATTGGTTATTGGCTTGTTATTTGCTGAACATGCTCCATTTGACGTTTTTGCCAGTTCAAACATATATTTGACACCCGTAAGACACCCATGGTGTCTGCACTAGCAAAGGTATCGTCCGGACGCGTAGTGGAACGGGACACATGTCGGATTCGGCCCTCGGGGAACGCATGCCGATCTCGGCTGCACCCGGTACCTGTACCCGCGTAACGCGCCCCCTCCCGGTCCCTCTCGCCGCCCGGCTGCGCCTCGGCGGCCGGGCCGCCGCGGTGCTGCTGCTGAGCGCCGTCGCCTACGGCGGCACCTACGCACACCTGTTGGCCGACGCTCGCGCGGGATCGCGCACCGTGCTCGTGCTCGCCGTACCCGTCCTCGTCGCACTGATCGCCGCCGGCTACCGGTCGATGCCGCGCGACGCGGCCGACGCCGGATGGGACTGGATCGTGGCGGCGCTGGCCGGAGCCGGCGGGTTCAGTGCCATCGCATTGCTGAGTCAGCGGTTCCCCGATCTTGCCGCGCTGTGGCGGCTCGATCTTCTCGGCGCCGTGCTGTGGCTCGCATGCTGCACGACGGCCCTGTTCGGTGTGCGCTACGCCGTGCGCCTGTGGCCGCTGTGGACGTTCGCGGTCGTCACCGCCACACCCCTGCCCGCTCGTCTGCTCACCGCCGCGCTCGGCGGAGGCGACCGGGCCGCCGCACTGGTGGCCACGTTCTTCGCCGCGGTGGCGGTGTTTCTCGCGCTCCGGGCGGATGGCTTCGGACGGCGATTCGTGGTCGCCACAGCGACATTGGCCGTCGGGTCGGCGATCGTGCTCGCGGCAGCCGACCTCATCGGCCTGGTCGCCACCGTCGTCATCACCGCCGCGATCCTCCCCGTCGCCGTGGTGCCGCTCGACCGTTTCCGCCGCGACGTCCCGGTGCAGCCGAACGGCGCCGCGGCCGGATTGACCGGGCGCTCCGCCATCGCGCTGGTGATTCTCACCATCGGCGCGGCCGTCCTGGTGACGACCCATCCCGCCCGGGGCGATGGCGCACCCGCTCCCCGAGTGGCCGCCGACTGGGCCGCCCGCGCCGGTCTGCACGCACCGGCGTCCGCAGCGTTCATCACCCGGTTCCTCGGCCCCGATGCGACATTGGCGCGCTTCGAGGTGCCGGGAGGCGACGTCCTTCCGGCGGCGGCGATCGACGTCATCTCCACGCCCAACGGTGCCGCACTGGACGATCTGGACCACGTGGTCTGGTATCCGAGTGTGCGTCCCGTCCGATCCGTGCCGGCCGGTGGCGAGCGGTCGATGCCGCCGGACGCGAGGATCCTCTACGGCGACACCGGCACCGGACCGGGTTGGTATGCCGTCACCTGGCGATGGCGTGCGGGCACCGACTACCAGCGGGTGACGGTGGTGGTCAGCCAGGCGGTGGACGGCGATCGGCTGCCTCCGCCGCCGCGGCCGATCACGCTGCGCGACAGCGTCATACGCCCGTCGGGTTGGCTGACCCGCCCCCAGCCCGACGAGGACGCCCAGGTGGACCCGGCCGTCACCCGGCGCGCCGCCCACATCGTCGCGCTCGTCACCTCGCCGTATACCGTGGGGGCCGTCCGGTGACCGCAAACCCGCCGTCATAACCCGGCGGGTGACGCCGCCGGGTTAACCGAGCTTGCGCAGCCTTGGTGCGAGGTCTGTGCCGAAGAGTTCGAGGAACCGGCGCTGGTCGTGGCCCGGCGCGTGGAACACCAGGTGGTTGAGTCCCCACGTCACGTACTGACCCACCTTCTCCACCGCCTCGTCGGGGTCCGACGCCACGATCCAGCGTTTGGCCACCTGCTCGATCGGCAGCGCATCGGCCGCCTTCTCCATCTCGATCGGGTCGTCGATGCTGTGCTTCTGCTCGGCCGTCAGCGACAACGGCGCCCAGAACCGGGTGTTCTCCAGCGCCAACTCCGGATCGGGGTCGTAGGAGATCTTGATCTCGATCATCTTGTCGATGTCGTCGGGGTTGCGGTCGGCCGCCGCGGCCCCCGCCAATACGGCCGGCATGAGTTTCTCGGTGTAGAGCTCCTCACCTTTACCCGACGTACAGATGAAACCGTCACCCGCGCGTCCGGCGTATTTGGCCACCGCCGGACCGCCCGCAGCGATGTACACCGGGATGCCGCCCTCGGGCACGTCGTAGATCGACGCCCCTTTGGTGCGGTAGTACTCCCCGTCGAAATCCACCCGATCGCCGACCCATAGTTCGCGCATCAACCGCACCGACTCACGCAGTCGCGCGAACCGCTCCTTGAACTCCGGCCACTCCCCCTCGAACCCGGTGGCGATCTCGTTGAGCGCCTCACCGGTACCCACCCCGAGGAAGATCCGGCCCGGATACAGACATCCCATCGTGGCGAACGCCTGCGCGATGACCGCCGGGTTGTAGCGGAACGTCGGCGTCAGCACCGAGGTGCCCAGCGCCAGACGTTGGGTCCGCTCGCCGACCGCGACCATCCACGCCAACGACCACGGCGCATGCCCACCCTCGTGGCGCCACGGCTGGAAATGATCGCTGACCGTGGCACTGTCCATACCGTGCTCCTCGGCGGCCACCGCGAGTTCCACCAGCTCACGCGGCGCGAACTGCTCCGCCGACGCCTTGTACCCGAGTTTGAGTTCAGCCACAGCTCCTCATTCCTGTTACCTCGTCCGGCCTGGGTGTCGGTGCGCCTCATTCGTTTCTACTCCTGTGCATAAACTCGCGGCATGGCACCGTCCCTCGAACGCGTCACCGACACCGTGTATTTCGCATACACCGAACTGGTGAACTGGACGATCGTCACCGGTGACGACGGTGTGCTGCTCATCGACTCGGGTTTCCCGGGCAACCGCGGCGACGTGCTCGACTCGCTGCGCGAAGTGGGCTTCGGCGCCGGCGACATTCGGGCGATCCTGCTGACCCACGCGCACGTCGACCATTTCGGGTCGGCCATCTGGTTCGCGAAAACCCATGGCACACCGGTGTATTGCCACCTCAACGAGGTCGGTCACGCCAAGCGTGAGTATCTGGAACAGGCGTCGCCGGTCGACGTGCTGACCCGAGCCTGGCAGCCTCGGTGGTTGCGCTGGTCGCTGGCCATCGCCGGCAAGGGCGGGCTGGTGCGCGACGGAATCCCCACCGCCGCCGCGCTGACCGAGGACACCGCCGCGGCCCTTCCGGGTGCGCCGACACCCATCGCCACCCCGGGCCACACCGGGGGGCACTGCTCCTACGTCGTCGACGGCGTCCTGGTCAGCGGGGATGCCCTCGCGACCGGCCATCCGCTGTCGCGGCTGTCCGGCCCGCAACTGCTGCCCGGGCTGTTCAACCACGACCAGCAGGGCTGCGTGCGCAGCCTGGCCGCGCTGGGCAGCCTCGACACCGAGGTGCTGCTGCCCGGCCACGGGCCGATCTGGCGCGGGTCGATCCGCGCCGCCACGGATATGGCCGCCCACCCACGCTGACCCCCCTTCTCCCGCGAGCGTGCGTGTCTGCGGCCGCCACGCCGGGCGCGCACCGAAGTTTGCGCACCCTCGCGGGGAGGACGAGATCCGTGGCCCCGCCGCGACTTCGACGAATCGTGCTACTGCCATCCGCACGTCACAGCCCCAGATGCGCCCGCAGCGTCGAACCGGTGTACTCGGTGCGGAAGGTACCCCGCTCCTGGAGGAGCGGGACGACGGTGTCGACGAATTCGTCGAGTCCGTGCGGGGTCAGGTGCGGCACCAGGATGAAGCCGTCGCACGCATCGGACTGCACGTGCAGGTCGATACTCTCGGCCACCTGCTCCGGTGTGCCGACGAACTGCTCGCGACTGGTCACGGCGATGACGAGTTCTCGGATACTGAGACGCTCGGCGGCCGCGCGTTCCCGCCAACTGGCGGCCAGCGCCTTCGGGTCGCCATGGCGGACCCGGCCTTTGGTCACGTCGCCGTCCTCGACGGGGTCGACGTCCGGCAGCGGCCCGTCCGGGTCGTAGGCGGACAGGTCACGCTGCCAAACCTGCTCAAGCATGGTGATCGCCGTCGGGCCGCTGACCTGCTGGCGCCTGATGTGGTGGGCCCGCTCGACGGCATCGGCAGGCGTGTCGCCGAGTACGACGCCGGCCGCCGGGAACACCTTCAGCCGGTCGGGATCGCGCCCGGACGCCGCCGCCCGGGCCTTCACGTCGGCGTAATAGCGTTGTCCGGCTTCCCGTTCGGCGTGCAGGGTGAACAGCGCGTCGGCATGCGCGGCGCCGAAGGCCCTGCCCTCGGCGGAGTCGCCGGCCTGCAGCAGCACCGGATGCCCCTGCGGGGACGCGGGCAGCGTCGCGACCCCCGCGACGTCGAACTGTGCCCCGTGGAAATCGACGCGCCCGACACGATCGGGGTCGACGTAGATGCCGCTGTCGCGGTCGGCACGCACCGCCCCCGGTTCCCAGCTGTCCCAGAACCGGCGGGCGACCGTCAGGAACTCCTCGGCTCTGCGGTAGCGGTCGGCATGGTCCAGAAATCCGCCGCGGCGGAAATTCTCGCCGGTGAACGCATCCGACGAGGTGACCATATTCCAGGCGGCCCTGCCATCGGAAAGATGGTCGAGTGTGGCGAATTGCCTTGCCACCTCGAAGGGTTCGTTGAACGTCGTGTTGATGGTGCCGGCCAGGCCGAGCCGGTCGGTCACCCCCGCCAGCGCCGCCAGCACCGTGAAGGTGTCAGGCCTGCCCACCACGTCGAGGTCGTGGATGCGGCCCATGTGCTCGCGCAGCCGCAGACCTTCGGCGAGGAAGAAGAAGTCGAATCGGCCCCGCTCGGCCGTGCGGGCCAGGTGCACGAACGAATCGAACTCGATCTGGCTGCCCGACTGCGGATCCGACCACACCGTCGTGTTGTTGACGCCCGGGAAGTGCGCGGCGAGGTGAATGGGCTTGCGGTCCTTACCTTCCCGCACCGCGTCGGTCATCGCGCGATCCCCCACCGTCGGGCCAGCAACTCGTGAGAACGCAGCCGGTCGGCATGGCGGTGGGTCACCGACGTGACCACCAGCTCGTCGGCGCCCGACACCCGCCGCAGCGTATCCAGGCGATGCGCCACCTCGTCGGGGTCGCCGACGAATTGTGTTGCGGTACGGTCTTTGACGGCCGCCAGTTGTTCGCCGGTCAGGGGCGGGCACTCGTCGGGATCGGGGTAGGGAGCCGCACCGCCGTCCACCCGGATCGAGTGCACCCAGTGGCCGTAACTCGACGCCAGATGCCGCGCGGTGGCGGTGTCGTCGGCGACCACCACGTCCGCGGACACCACCACGTACGGCTCGGGCAGCCGCGCCGACGGGGTGAACGCGGCCCGGTAGGCGTCGATCGCATCCAGTGCCGTCGCGGGGGTGATGTGGTAGCTCGCGACGAACGGCAGCCCCCGGGTGCCCGCCACCTCGGCGCTCTGCCCCTTGCCGCTGCCGAAGATCCACGGTGTCAGCCCCGTCCCCTCGCCGGGCACCGCATGAGCGGCGAATCCGCCGGCCTGGAAGTCGCCGTCCACGAGGGCGAGGATGTCGTCGACCTGATCGGCGAAGTCCGGCGCCACCGCCTCCGGCTGCTGCAGGACGGGCAGTGTCGCCGCCAGCCGCGGGTTGCGCATCAACGCGCCGACGTCGACCGGCGGCGGCACCACCACCCCGCCCACCTCACGCCACTGGCTGCACGGATTCTGCTGGGGAACAGAATTTTCGGTGCGCACTGCCTGGTATCGGCGCTGTCCTGACCTGCCCACCCCGAGGTCGATACGGCCCGGATGGAACGCCTCAAGCGTCCCGAAGCTCTCCACCACCGCGATGGCCGTGCTGAATCCAACCTGGACCGCCGCGGCGCCGACGTTGATGCGCTGCGTTGCCGCGGCGATCTGTCCGATCAGCACCGCGGGTGACGAGCTGGCCACCGCGACGAAGTGGTGTTCGGCCAGCCAGAACCGCCGGTAGCCCCACCGTTCGGCGCGCCGCGCGAGGTCGACGGTGTTGCGCAGCGCGGTCGGGGCGTCGGAACCTGCGCTGATCGGCGACAGGTCGAGGATCGACAGCGGGACATTCATGACGGTTGCTCCACCCTCGAATAACGGTTGACGGCGACGGGCAGCCCTAGCCGCTGCCGCAGCGTCTGCGGACCGGCGTACGCGCCGCGGAATCGGCCCTCGCGCTGCAATCGCGGCACCACCTCGTCCACGATGGCGGGAAGATCGAGGGCGTGCACGGCCGGGCGCAACCGCACACCGTCGACGCCCAGATCGTGCCAGCGCAACAGCAGGTCCCCCAGCTCTGCTGCGCTGCCGGCGAAAACAGCGGCATCCGAACGGAAGTCGGCATCGCCGTGCAGCGACACCACGATGTCGGCGAACACCTTCAGGTGCGCTCCGCCCGCCGCGCCCACCTCGCCCACGATGGCACGCAGCGAGGCGTCGTCGGTTGGGGTGACGAACACCAGATCGGCACCGCGAGCGGCGAATTCGTAGATCCGGCGGTTGTGTGCCAGCGCGGCGATCACCGGCTGGCCCTGGGGCGGCCGCGGGGTGATCGACGGGCCTCTGACGGCGAAGTGCTTCCCGCTGAAGTCGACGTAGTGCAGTTTGTCCCGGTCGACGAACCGTCCGGTGGCGACGTCACGGATGACGGCGTCGTCCTCCCACGAATCCCACAGCCGGCGGACGACCTCGACCGCGTCGTCGGCCTCGCCGAACAGCTCCTCGACATCCGGTGTGTCGAACCGCCTGCGTCCGAACAGCGCCGCCTCGTGCGCGGTGACGCTGACCCGCGGCTGCCATCCGGCCCGCCCCTGCGACACGTAGTCCAGCGTCGCGATGGCCTTGGAGATGTGGAACGGTTCGGTGTGGGTGACGGTCGCGACCGGGATCAGCCCGATGTCGCTGGTCGCCGGCGCCATGCGGGCCGCGACGAGGACGGCGTCGGCGCGCCCCGCCAGCCGGCCCGGGTCGAGTTCCGCGCGTCGGCCCGGCTGCGGCACCAGCGAGTCGTCTACGGTGAGGAAGTCGAGTAGTCCCCGCTCTGCGGTGGCCGCCAGGTCCGCCCAGTACCGCCCGCTGGTGACGGGCTCGGTGTGCCGGGTCAGGCGCCACGCGTGCGGATGCCAGCCGTAGCCGTCCAGCGCGACGGCCAGGTGCAGCTGCCCGGCGGTCACGCCAGCACCTTGCCGAAGGCGATGGGATAGACCTCTCCCTCAGCGGGTAGGGGCGCAGGGAGCCGCCGGTAGCCCGACGACAGATACAGCGCCTCGGCTTCGGGTTGGCGGTCCCCGGTGGTCAGGTAGACATTGCGGTAGCCCCGCGCGGCGATGACGGCTTCCAGTTCGGCCAGCAGCGCGGTGGCCAGGCCCTGCTTGCGGTGTCGACGGTCGGTCCAGACCCGCTTCAGCTCGGCGGTGTCGGCGTCGAACCGGCGAAAGGCGCCGCCCGTCACGGGGCGTTCGCCCAGCAGACCGAGGAGCAGGCCGCCGCCGGGCGGCGCGAACTCGGCGGCGGGGTAGCCCTCCAGCCAGCCCCGGACGGTGTCGGCGGAACCGCCGTAGCGACTCGAATACTCCACTGCGAGCTCGGCCAGCAACGGCTCGGCCAGCGGGTCCTGCTGTCCGACCGCCACGAAGCGCAGATGTTTCACGGCTGACATGGGCATCACTCAACTGTCCAACGCACACCGGCCGGGTGCATTCCGAAGACCCGGCTTCGGCTCATCGTGATTGCAAATACCACGCCGGGATCAATCCCTTCCCCACCGAAGTTGACACCTGTAAAGTTCGCGCTCGTGGACAACATCCGGGGTAGGACCATCGCCGTCACAGGAGCCGCCCGCGGCATCGGCTACGCAACCGCGGAGGCACTGCTGAACCGTGGCGCCCACGTCGTGATCGGTGACCGCGACGTCGCGTTGCTGGAATCCGCGGTGGCGCGGCTGGCCCCCCTCGGACGGGTGTCGGGTCACCCCCTCGACGTGACCGACCGCGATTCCTTCGCCGACTTCCTCGACCAGACCCGCAGCGACGGGCACGGCGGCATCGACGTGCTGATCAACAACGCCGGGGTCATGCCCGTCGGCCCCTTCCTCGAACAGTCCGAACAGGCGATCCGCACGGCCGTCGAGGTCAACCTGTACGGGCTGCTCACCGGATGCCGGCTGGTCTTGCCCGAGATGGTCGCCAGAGGCCGCGGCCACATCGTCAACATCGCCTCGATGGCGGGCATGCTCGCGGTGCCCGGCCAGGTGGTCTACGCGGGTACCAAATTCGGGGTCGTCGGGATCTCCACCGGCCTGGCGGACGAATTCGCTCCGCAGGGCGTGGAGATCAGCTGCGTGCTCCCGACGTTCACCGACACCGAGCTCATCGCGGGCACGCACCCGTCGGCGGCCCAGAAGCCCGTGCGGCCCGCCGACATCGCCGCGGCGGTGGTCAAAGTGCTCGACAAGCCGACGACGCTGGTGTCGGTGCCGCCGGCGCTGCGGTTCGTCAGCGCCGTCACCCCCACGCTGTCACCCAGGGCCCGCCGCTGGATCTCGCGGAAGCTGGGCAACGACTCGGTGTTCCTGGACGTCGACGCCGCGGCGCGGCGCGGCTACGAACAGCGCGCGCAGACGGCCCGCGGCATCGTGGCACCCGGGTGGGGCGGGCCGGACGACAGCTAGGCCAGGGCCTGGTCGAGGTCGGCGATGAGGTCGTCGGTGCCCTCCAGGCCCACCGAGATCCGCACCACGCCGTCCCCGAGCCCGATCGCCGCGCGGCCCTCGGGCCCCATCGCGCGGTGGGTGGTGGTCGCCGGGTGGGTGATCAGCGATTTGGCATCCCCGAGGTTGTTGGAGATGTCGATCAGCCGCGTCTTGTCCAGCACCTCGAATGCGCGCTGCTTACCCCGGCCCTCGGGTGCGTCCAGTTCGAACGTGACGACGGTGCCGCCCCCGCTCATCTGCCGCTTGGCCAGGTCGTACTGCGGATGCGACGGCAGGTACGGGTACCGCACCCAGCGCACGGCAGGGTGGGTTTCGAGGAATTCGGCGACGCGGTGCGCCGATGCGTTGCTGTAGTCCACCCGCACCGCCAGGGTCTCCAGACCCTTCAGCAGTGTCCATGCGTTGAACGCGCTGAGGGCCGGCCCGGTGTGGCGCATCAGTTTCTGCACGGGCCCGTCGATGTACTCCCGATCCCCGAGGATCGCCCCGCCGAGCACGCGGCCCTGTCCGTCGATGTGCTTGGTCCCCGAGTACACGACCACATCGACGCCCAGCGGGAAGCCCTGCTGCAGCAGGGGTGTGGCAAAAACGTTGTCCAGCACCACTTTTGCACCGGCGGCGTGGGCCAGCTCGGACACCGCGGCGATATCGACCAGCGATTGCATCGGGTTGGACGGGGTCTCGAAGAACACCGCCTGGGTGGGCACGCTGAGCGCTTCTTCCCACTGGGACAGGTCGTCGCCGTCGACGAAGACCGTCTCCACCCCCCAGCGCGGCAGGATCTCGCTGCACACCACGAAACAGGAACCGAACAGGCTGCGGGCGGCGACCAGCCGGTCACCGGCGCCGAGCAGGGCCCCCAGTGCGGTGAACACCGCCGCCATGCCGGTGGCGGTGGCGAACGCCGCCGGGGCGCCCTCGATCAGCCGCAGGCGCTCCTCGAACATGGAGATCGTCGGGTTGCCGTAGCGCGAGTAGACGTAACGGTCGATCTCGCCGGTGAAGGCCTTTTCCGCGTCGGCCGCCGTCTCGTAGACATAACCCGACGTCAGGAACATCGCTTCGGCGGTCTCTTCGAACCCCGACCGCAGCAGGCCGCCGCGCACCCCGATGGTGGCCTGGCTGACGCCGTCGGGCAACGGTGCCGGGATCCGCACCGACGGCACCTCGGGGGTGGGACCGGTCATGACTGCGTCCAGGGCAGCCCGACGGCCTTCCAGCCGGTGCCGCCGCGATGCCGCTGCCCGTCGAGGCCGCCCTCGAAGCCGTCCAGCACGTTGTAGGACGGCGTGATGCCCGCCGCCGTGGCGGCCTGCGCAGCCGGGATCGACCGATTGCCCGACCGGCACAGGAACACCACCGGACGCTCACCGGCCTGCAGGCCGGCCGCGTTGAGGCCGGCGACGAAGGCATCGTTGCGGGTGCCGTCGGAGCGGTTCCATTCGACGAACACGACATCGCGCCGCAGCGCGGCGAGGTCCGGTACGCCGACGAAACGCCATTCCGCCTCGGTGCGACAGTCGACGAGCACGGCGTCGGGATTGTCGCTCAATATCTTCCACGCCTCCTGAGGCGTGATGTCACCCGCGTAGCTCACGGCGGTGAGTGTCCCACACCTAGCTGGGCTCGGTCGAACAGACCTTCCAGGCACCGTCTTCGCGCACAAACGCTGTCTCGACACCGGTTTTGGCGTCCGGCGCCTTGTCGAAGTAGTACGTCACGGTGCCGGTGGCGTGGTCCCCGTCGATCACCACGTCGGAGACGTTCTCGACGAACCGGGCACCCCGCTCGGCCACTGATTCACGTTGGCGCGCAAGGAAATCAGCCGCATTTCCCTGCAGTTCACGGCAGGTGTAGGTGCCGTAGTCGGTGAAGCTCTCCCGCTGCAGCGCATCGTTCTGGCCGACGGCGGCGCGGCCGACCCGCTGCTCCTCGGACATGCCGTCCCCGCCGAAGACGTTGAACAGCACGATTGCGATCACCACGACCGTAATGACGGTCAGCGCGGTGAGGAACGGTGCCATGGTCGGCCGATCCTCGGGGTCGGCCGGCTCTGCGGTGTCGCCCATCGCTACCAGAGCGTGCGCAGGGTGGCACCGACCCGCCGGGCCCGGTCCCTGGCCACGATGGTGTCGGGGGCGGTGGCCAGCGCGACACCGCGCCGGGGGCGGCCGTCGGTCTCGTCGGGCCGGGTGAACAGTCGCACGTCGCTCTCCTGGGTGGACAGCGCCTCGGCCAGCACCGCGGTGACGTCTCCGGCGGCGCCGCCGGCACCCATGCCGGCGTCGGCGAAGGTGATCTCCGCAGCGCCCGGCGAGATCATGATGGTGTCCACCGCGAGGCCGAGGATGGCCCTGGCGTGCAGTTCGAACTCCGAGAGCCGCTGCGTGCGCAGTGTCACCAGACCGCTGTCGTACGGGCGGGCCCGCACATCGGCGAAGTAGACCTCGTCGTCGCGCACGAGCAGGTCCACGGAGAACACACCGCGCCCGCCCATCGAGTTGACGATGCGTGCCGCGATCGACCGGCCGGCGTCCAGCGCGGCGGGACTCATCTGCTGCGGCTGCCAGGTCTCCAGCACGTCGCTGCCGGCCTGCCGGACGCCGATGGGTTCGCAGAAGTGCAGCATCGGTCCCGTCGGGCCGGTGGTGCGGATCGTCAGCAGGGTGACCTGGTAATCGACCTCGACGATGGTCTCCGCCATCACCCGGTTGAGACCGAACCGGCCCGCGGCGATGGCGCGCTGCCACGCCGGTCCGACGTCGTCGGGACGCAGCAGCACCGACTGGCCCTCACCGGCGGTGCCGGTCACCGGTTTCACCACCAGGGGGAACCCCGCGTGGTCGGCGACCGCGGCGAGTTCCTCGACCGAACCGGCGAACCAGAACGGCGCGGTCGGCAGACCGAGTTCGTCGGACGCCAGCCTGCGCAGACCCTCGCGGTCGACGCCGAGGCGGGTGCTGCGCGGAGTCGGGAAGACCTCGATGTCGCCGCGTTCGGCGACCGAGATGAGCGCGTCGGCGGCCACCAGGCTCGACTGGGCGACGACGTAGCGGGGGTGCTCCGCGTCGATCAGCGTGGTCAGCGCCTCCGCATCGTTCAGGTCGACGACCGCGGAGCGGTCGGCCATACCGAGCGCCGGAGCCTCCGCGTCGCGATCGACGGCGACGACGACCGCGCCCAGCCGCTGGAACGCCAGGGTGAGCTCACCGCTGAGCGCACCCGCGCCCAGCAGCATCACCGTGGCCCGGTTACCTCCCGGGTGGGAGTCGTCGTGCGGTGGGGCCAGCGACACGATGGGCTCCGGGGCGGTGTCCGCCTCGGGCTGGGCATCCTCGCCGACCGGCGGGGTCTCGGCGTCGTCCCCGGTGTGCTCGTCGACGGGGGCCGCGGCGTGCTCATCGACGGCCCCGGCGCCGGTGGCCTCCGCGGCTTCGGTGTCGTCGTACGCGGTATCACCGTCGTGCGGAGGGGCGGGAGTGTCGGTATCGGCGCGCTCGCCGCCGTCCGGGGTGTCGGCGTCGTCGCCCGGAACGGCGTCCTGGGCGTCCGGCGCCGGACCGTACTCCTCGGTCTCGCCGGAACCCCCGGTCACCCGTTCGCCCTCAGTGGTTTCACTCATCGCCCGTCCAGACTGCCAGATGGGTATGCGAGCCGGTGGTCGACATAGCACCAACGCCAGCTTTCGCCCGGTTCGGCCGATCGCATCACCGGATGCCCGGTCGCGCGGAAGTGCTCACTGGCATGGCGGGACGGGCTGGAGTCGCAGCACGCCACATGGCCACACGACAGGCACATCCGAAGATGCGCCCAGGTGTGCTCGCCGTCGCCCTCGCAGTCCTGGCAGCGCGCCGGTTGCGGCAACGCGGGACCCGCATCGCCGGCAACGGCCGCGAGATGCTCACACGACGCGGGCGGCGCCGCCGCATCCGCGTCACCGCGGCGTGATCTCCTCAGCATGCTGAACAAGGATAGAACCGGCCCCCGACCGGCTGAGGCGCCCCCGCACGCCTGCCCCGGGCCGTGCGAAAGCGAGGTTGTCGACGTGAGTGCCACTCTGCTGGCGGTCGTGGTGGTGGCGGTGCTGCTCGCCGGGCTGGCGCGCCACTACGACGTATCCGCGCCTCTTGCCCTGGTCGTCGTCGGCCTGCTGGCGGGCATCCTGCCTGGGTTGCCCGACATGAGTCTGGAGCCCGAACTGGTGCTCTACGTCGTACTGCCGCCCCTGCTCTGGTCGGCCGGTCTGGAGAGCAGCTCCGTGGCGTTGCGTCGCAACGTCGGCCCGATCGCCCTGCTCGCCGTCGGCCTCCCGCTGATCACAACGGTCGCGGTGGGTGCGGTGGCCTACCTGATCGTGCCCGGCTTCACCCTCGCCGCGGCGCTGGCCCTCGGCGCGATCGTGGCCCCGCCCGACGCGGTGTCGGCCACCGCGATCGGGCGCCGGCTGGGTCTGCCGCGGCGGATGATGACGCTGCTGGGCGGGGAGAGCCTGCTCAACGACGCGACCGCGCTGACCGCCTACAAGGTGTCGCTGGCGGCGGCCATCGGCGCGGCGACGAGCCTGGCCGGCGGGCTGGGGACGTTCGCCCTGGCGGCGGTGGGCGGCGTCGTGGTCGGCTGGCTGCTCGGGACGATGATCATCGCCATCCGCTCCCGCCTGGACGACCCGGTCGTGGAGAGCGCGATCGGCCTGGTGGCACCGTTCCTGGTGTATCTGATCGCCGAGACCGTCCACGGGTCGGGCGTGCTGGCGGTGGTCGTCGCCGCACTCATGCTCGGCCATCGGTCGACGCGCGCCGGGTACGCGACGCGGCTGCAGGACGTGGCGGTGTGGAAGGCGCTGCAGCTGATCCTGGAGTCGTTCGCGTTCCTGCTGATCGGACTGCAGCTGCCCAGCGTCGTCCGCGAACTCACCGGAATCAGGGCGTCCACGATCATCGGGTCCTCGCTGGCGGTGCTTGCCACCGTGATCCTCGTCCGGGTGGTGTGGGTCTACCTGGGGGCGTACGTGCCCCGGTGGCTGTCCGCGCGGGTGCGCGACCGGGATCCGGCACCGACGCCCGCGCAACTGTTCGTGGTGGCATGGGCGGGTATGCGCGGTGTGGTGTCGCTGGCCGCCGCGTTCGGTGTTCCGCTGGTCACCCTGGCGGGCGAACCCTTCCCCGGCCGGCCGATGCTCGTGTTCCTCACGTTCGTCGTCGTGATCGGCACCCTGCTGTTGCACGGCCTGACCCTGCCGTGGGTGATCCGCACACTCGGCGTGCAGGGTGACGACTCCACCTCCGACACCCTGGCCGCGGCCGCCGCGCAGGAGCGTGCCTCCCTGGCCGCTGCCGAGCGGCTGGAGGAGCTGCTCGCGTCGGGCTCGTCGGATGTGCAGGAGCAGGCGGCCAACGTGCTGCGGGCGTGGAACAACCGCCGCCGCAACTTCGCCTGGGAGAAGCTCGGCCGCGACGACGAGGAGATCGGCGAGAGCCCGACGTCGGCGTTCCGCAGGCTGCGGCTGGAGATGCTGGCGGCCGAGCGGGAGGCGTTCATCGCCGAACGGGACAGCGGCCGTATCGACGACGAGGTGCTGCGCACCGTCCTTTACGGGCTCGATCTCGAGGAGGCCACCCTCAACCGGAACTGAGGGAAGGCCCGTCGAATTCGCCGCGGAAGTCGGACATCGCGCCGATCAGCGCCGCGAACGCACGGTCTGCGGCGATCAGGTCGTCGTCGGTCAGATCGGCCATCGCGCGGTGGGTGTGCCGGGCCAGCGGCCCGAAGAATCCCTTCGCCACCGCCATGCCGTGATCGGCGACGCGCAGGATGACCTTCCTGCGGTCGCCGGGGTCGGTGTCGCGGCGCACATGCCCCGAGGCGATCATCCGCTCGACGAGATAGGTGATGGCCGCCCCCGACAAGCCCATCCGGTCCCGCAGCTCACCGGCGGTCAGCGGGGTGCCTGCGGTCTGGCCGACCATGATGTGCAGCAGTGCGCGGAAATCGTTGGCGGCCAAGTCGTGACGGCCGGCGAACTCGCGCCCGATCTGTTCGGACTCCGCCGTCAAGGCGCGCGCTCGATTGACGATCCGCGCTTCCAGCGCGGCACGGTCGTCGTCGGGCACGGGTCAAGCATAGCCCCATATATTTCATTTGTTTAACTGTTAATTATCTGAAATGATCTCGCCATGTCCGGCCGGATGTCCTGGATCGTCGCCCTGTTCGTCGTCGCGATATCCGGCCTGGCCATGGTGCTGCTCGGCGGCGGGAGTTCGGGAGAGCAGTCCCCGGTCGCCGTGCCGCCCGGCGCGGAATCGGCCCGCGCCGACGCGCTGCGAACCGAATTCCCCGGCGGGGACCAGGTTCCGGCGATCCTGGTCGTCACCCGCACCGACGGCGCCACGCTGAGTCCCTCGGACGTCGAAGCGTCCGACGCCGCCAGGGAACGGATGCTGATCGCGGCCGGAAGCGGCCCCGCAGCACCGCCCCTGCTGGTGTCCGAGGACGGGAAGGCCGCACTGGCCGCCGTCCCGCTCAGTTCGGCGCTCTCGGGGTTCGCCCTCAACGACGCCGTCAAGGCCCTCCGCGGCACGGCCGCCGACGGTTTGCCCGGCGCGCTGCGCACCGAGGTCACCGGCGGACCGGCGTTCGGCGCCGATATCGCCAACTCCTTTGCAGGAGCGAACATCACACTCCTGGTGGTGACCGCGTCGGTGGTCGCGCTGCTGCTGATCGTCACCTACCGATCGCCGGTGCTGTGGCTGGTGCCGCTGATCGTCATCGGATTCGCCGACCGCGTCGCATCCGTGGTGGGCACCGCGATCGCCACGGCCGTCGGCATGTCACCCGACGGGTCGACCGCAGGCATCACCAGCGTCCTGGTCTTCGGGGCGGGCACGAACTATGCGTTGCTGCTGATCTCGCGCTACCGCGAGGAACTCGGCAGGGACCATCCGCCGGGCCGGCACGCGCGGCAGGCAGATCGGCTCTCCCCCTTGCAGATCGCCGTACGCGCCGCCGGACCCGCCATCGTGGCCAGCAACGCGACAGTGGTGCTGGCCCTGCTCACCCTGGTGCTGGCGTCGGTGCCGAGCACACGAAGTCTCGGCGTGCAGGCGGCCGCCGGACTGGTCGTGGCCGCCGTCTTCATCCTCGTGGTGCTGCCGCCCGCGCTGGCGCTGTTCGGCAAGCGGCTGTTCTGGCCGTTCATTCCCCAAATCGGCGCGCAACCCCTCACCGACAGCGGCGTGTGGCATCGCATCGCCGACGCGGTGGCCCGCAGGCCGGCCCGGGTGGCGGCGGTGGCCATCACGGGTCTGGCGCTGCTGTGCACCGGACTGCTGACCACGCCCCTCGGCCTGTCGCAGACCGAACAGTTCCGGGTCCGCGCGGAGTCGGTGACGGGCTACGAGACCCTTGCGGCGCATTTCCCCGGCGGCCTGACCGATCAGACCGTCGTCATCGGATCTTCCGGACGCGAGATCCAGCGCGCCATCAGCGCCACCCCGGGGGTGGTGTCGGTGTCGCCGGCGGGGCAGTCCCCCACCGGCCTGAGTCAGTTCTCGGTGGTCCTCGACACCGCACCCGCATCCGACGAGGCATTCGAAACCGTTGATGCACTTCGAGATTCGGTGCACCGCGTCGAACCGACCGCAGTGGTGGGCGGATCGGACGCGAAAGCCCGCGACGCGGCGGCGGCCGCGCAGCGCGACCGTCTCATCGTCATTCCCGCGATCCTGGCTGTCGTCCTGATCGTGCTCTACGCGCTGCTGCGGTCGGCGCTGGCGCCGTTGATCCTCGTCGGCGTCACGGTGCTGTCGTCGCTGGCGGCACTCGGGCTCGGCGGCTGGGTCAGCGTGCACCTGGTCGGCTTCCCCGCGCTGGACAACACCACCCCACTGTTCGCCTTGCTGTTCCTCGTCGCGCTCGGCGTCGACTACACGATCTTCCTGGTCACCCGCGCCAGGGAAGAGACACCCGAGTTCGGGACCCGGCTGGGCATCGTGCGTGCGGTGTCGGCGACAGGTGCGGTCATCACCAGCGCGGGCATCGTGCTGGCCGCGGTGTTCTGCGTGCTCGGTGTGCTGCCCCTGATCGTGTTGACCCAGTTGGGCATCATCGTCGGACTCGGCATCCTGCTCGACACCTTCGTCGTGCGGACGGTGATCATCCCCGCGCTGTTCACGCTCATCGGGCCGCGCATCTGGTGGCCGGGACTGCACGCACAGCCGTGATGTTGGTGCGCTGACGCACGCCCGGAGCACGCGGGAGCCCCGATCTCGCGACCGCGGGTAGCTTCGAAGTCATGACCGAGGTGGACTCCGCACCCCTGCCGCCGCTGCACATGCGGCGCACCGCGTTCGATCCCACACCGGACCTTCGGGAGATCCGGGAAGGCGTCGGGGTGCGGACGGAGGTGAACACGTTCGGCATGCAGGTGTATCTCGTCACCCGCTACGACGACGTCAAGGAGGTACTGGCCGACCACACGCACTTCTCCAACGGCCGCCCTCCCGGCTTCGTCCTCCCCGGCGCCCCGCAACTGCCCGACGAGGAACAGGCCAGCGCGCGGGCGGGCAACCTGCTCGGCCTCGACCCGCCCGAACACCAGCGGCTGCGCCGCATGCTGACACCGGAATTCACCATCCGGCGCATCAACCGGCTCGAACCGCGGATCGCCGAGATCGTCGGCCAGCAACTGGACGCGATGGAAAGCGCGGGCCCGCCCGCCGACCTGGTCGCCGACTTCGCATTGCCGATCCCGTCGCTGGTGATCTGCGAACTGCTGGGGGTGCCCTACGCCGACCGCGAGGGATTCCAGCGCCGCACCGCCCGCCAGCTGGACCTGTCCCTGCCGGTGGCCGAGCGTTTCGAACTGCAGCGGCAGGGCCGGGCGTACATGCGTTCACTCGTCGAGCGGGCCCGCACGGACCCCGCCGACGACATCCTCGGCATGCTCATCCGCGAACACGGCGAAGAACTGACGGACGACGAACTGGTGGGCATCGCCAACCTGCTGCTGGTGGCCGGGCACGAGACGACCTCGAACATGCTGAGCCTGGGCACCCTGGCGCTGCTGCGCCACCCCGCGCAACTGGCCGCGGTGCGCGACGAACCTTCGGCGGTCGGGCCGGCGATCGAAGAACTGCTGCGCTGGCTTTCCATCGTGCACAGCGGAATCCCCCGGATCACCACCGCCGACGTCGAAGTCGCCGGGGTGCCGATCCCGGCGGGCAAGCTGGTGTTCGTCTCCCTGCCCGCCGGCAATCGCGACCCCGGGTTCATCGACGCGCCCGAGGAACTCGACATCCGCCGCGGCGCACCGGGCCACCTCGCCTTCGGCCACGGCGTCCACCATTGTCTCGGCGCCCCGCTGGCGCGGATGGAGATGCGGATCGCCTTTCCCGCTCTGCTGCAACGATTCCCGCGACTCGCCCTGGCAGAATCCTTCGACGACGTCGCGTTTCGCTCCTTCCACTTCATCTACGGGCTGCGGTCACTGGCGGTGACGTGGTGAGGGTGCAGGCCGACCGCGATATCTGCATCGGGGCGGGGATGTGCGTCGTGGCCGCCCAGGAGGTGTTCGATCAGGACGACGACGGTCTGGTGGTGCTGGCTTCGGAGGACGTTCCGGTCGCCGAAGAGAAGCATGTGCGCGAGGCGGTCAGTCTGTGCCCGTCGGGGGCGCTGACACTGACCGACGAGGGATCGTGAGAGCGCCGCGGCGCTCTCAATCCGACGCCAGCACCACGGCCAGGTTCTCCAACCCCACCTGAAGAGCGCGGGCGTAGGCCTTCTCCACGATCGGATCGGCCAGCCTGCCGAACAGCCCGCCCAGCCCCGCCTCGGTCTCCATCCGGTAGGTCAGATGGGTGCCGCCGTCACGTTCGGTGAAGTGCGAGATCGCGCTGAACGCGAACGGCGATTCCGATGACCGGAACACGGTCAGGCGGTGCGCCTCGACCTCGGTGAAACTGCCCGTCCACGAGATCGCCGGCCCGAGGAACCGCGACCGCCCGCGCCACACCGTGCCGACCCGCAACCCCCCGTCGGTCAGCAGTTCCACCTCGATGGTGCCCGGCAGGTAAACCCCCGCGTTGCCGGCGCAGGTGCAGAAGTCCCATACCTGTGCCACCGGCCGCGGGATCGTTACCGCGGCCTCGGATATCGGCACCGCACGTCCTCTCCGTCACGGGAGTCCGTGGCGCTCCGCTGCGACGATTCTCGGCCGTGGCCGGCCGGACCGCAGCGCGAGCGCGGGTCAGCGCGCGCCGGCGGCGGGTTCGTCGCGGGTCAGGTCGACGACCCCCGCACGCACCAGCAACAGCACGCTGACCACCAGCACCCACGCCGGAAAGGCCAGCGTCAGCCACATCGTCAGATCCCCCGCGACCAGAAGGCCAAGCGCCACAAGGTAGGTCGCGATCACCAGCCAGCGCGGCATCAGACCCGTCTTGAGCCAGATGGTGGCCAGCGACATCATGAACACCGCGGCCATCCGCAACGCATAGGTCTTGGTGATCACCAGGAAGATCATCTGCCCGAATGCCGCCACCTCGTCATGGGCGGAGGAGTCGGCGAATACGGCGCTGCTGGCCTCCAGGCCGGCGCCGATCGCCATCGACACGAACATCATGGCCAGGAACAACAGGCCGCTGCCGATGAACACCGTCGAGAAGAACTTGTCCTCGAAACCGCCGAAACCGTCGCGCACCACACCGAGGAACCACAGGAAGGTGATGCCGGCGAACGGCATGATGATCGCCGCCACCTTGATATTGGTGCTGCCCGTGGCCAACCACTGCGCCCCCGGTTCGGCGCCCTCCGGCAGCGCCACCCGGATGAGGGTCAACGCCGTCCCGAACAGCACCGCGAACAGCACGCCGGCCACGGCGGCGGCCCGTGGCGTGGATAGGCGGTGAAGATCGGGCTCGGCCGTTCGGCGTGTCACGCCGTCATGGTCGCACCACCGGCGAGACTTCGGCCCGCGCGGCCGTCACCGGCGTGTCGCAGCAGGGGTTCCCGTCGCGACGGATCAGGGCTGGCCGGGCAGCAGACGCACCATGAGTCCGTTGCTCTCGGCGAGCACGGCGCCGTCGGCATCGCATAACTCGGCCGATACGAAGGCTTTTCGGCCCTCCGTCCGGACCACCCGGCCCCGCGCGGCCAGCGGGGTGTCGATGGGGGTGACCTTGCGGTAGTCGACATGCAGGAACGCGGTCCTGCTGATCGGTCTGCCTGCGGCGTGGATGACCATCCCGAACACCGAGTCGAACAACAAGGGCAACACGCCGCCGTGCACCGCGTAGTTGCCGCCCACGTGGAATCGGCTGAACTGCACCTGCAGTTCCACCCCGTCCGCAGCGAACCGCACGATCGACCACGGTGCCTGCAGCAGGCTGCCGCCACCGGGCAGGTCGGGCGTCCGGTTCGCCGGGCCGACCCCTTCGGGCGCCTGGTAGGGATCGAGCAGTTTGACCAGTTCCTCGGCGCGGTCGGCGACCTCGTCCCAGGTGTCGGAGTCCGGGTCCGCCGACACCGCGAGATCCTGGGCGCGCCGCATCGCCGTCAGAAACCGCCCGAATCCCGGCCCCGGCCTGGCGATCTCGAAGTTCGGGAAGCCGCCATGGCTGTCGTAGTCGGGATCGGCGACGTGCGGGTCGTCCGCGGCCGGTTCACTCCTGGCGTCCGTCACGAACGGCACGCCCGGCTCATCGCGCCGCCAGGATGTCACGACGCACGATCGTCTGGTCGCGTCCCGGCCCCACACCGATGCACGAAACATAGGCTCCGGCAAGCTCTTCGAGCCGCAACACGTAATCGCGAGCCTTCGCGGGCAGGTCGTCGAATTCGCGGGCCCCCGAGATGTCCTCCCACCAGCCGGGCAGTTCCTCGTAAATCGGTTCGGCCCTGGCGATGTCGGACTGGGTCATCGGCATCTCGTCGGTACGCTTCCCGTCGACGGTGTAGCCCACGCACACCGGGACCGTCTCCAGGCTGGACAACACGTCGAGTTTGGTCAGGAAGTAGTCGGTGATGCCGTTGACCCGGGTGGCGTAGCGCGCGATGACGGCGTCGAACCAGCCGCACCGCCGGCGCCGGCCCGTCGTCACGCCGATCTCCCCGCCGGTCTTGGCCAGGTACTCGCCGTTCTCGTCGAACAACTCGGTGGGGAACGGCCCCGAGCCCACCCGGGTGGTGTACGCCTTGAGGATCCCCAGCACGGTGGTGATCCGGGTCGGGCCGATCCCGGAGCCGACCGCCGCGCCGCCCGCCGTCGGATTGGACGACGTGACGAACGGATACGTGCCGTGGTCGACGTCGAGCAGGGTGCCCTGCGACCCCTCCAGCAGTACCGCCTCACCCTCGTCGAGGGCGTTGTTGAGCAACAGCCGCGCGTCGGCAATGCGGTGCCGGAAGCCCTCGGCCTGGCTGAGCAGACTCTCGACCACGGCGGCCGGCTCCAGCGCCTTGCGGTTGTAGATCTTCACCAGAACCTGGTTCTTGAAGTCCAGCGCCGCGTCGATCTTCTCCGCCAGCAGACCCTCGTCGAGCACGTCGGCGACGCGGATGCCGATACGGGCGATCTTGTCCTGGTAACACGGGCCGATACCGCGGCCCGTGGTGCCGATCTTCTTACTGCCCGCGTAGCGCTCCACCACTTTGTCGATGGCCACGTGGTAGGGCATGAGCAGATGGGCGTCGGCCGAGATCAGCAGCCGTTCGGTGTCGACACCACGCTCTTCCAGGCCCTTCAGCTCGGTGAGCAACACCCCGGGATCGACGACGACACCGTTGCCGATCACGTTGGTGACGCCGGGCGTCAGAATGCCCGACGGGATCAGGTGCAGTGCGAAGTTCTCGCCCGTCGGGAGCACCACCGTGTGGCCGGCATTGTTGCCGCCCTGGTAGCGCACGACCCATTGGACACGGCCACCGAGCAGGTCGGTGGCTTTACCTTTGCCCTCGTCGCCCCATTGAGCGCCGATGAGCACGATTGCCGGCATGGCATTTCTCCCGCTTAGTGTGGTGCAGCCGGTGACCCACCTTATCCGAGCACCCTCCAGGAGTTGCCCTTGACCATGCAAAACGGGTTCGACGAGCACAATGTCGTCCTGGTATTCGGTGACCGGGGCGTCCCACGGCCGCTGTCCGGGCTGCCCGCCGCGCCCGTCGACGAGCCCGCCGACGTCGACGGGGCGGCCCTGGGGCGGCGCAGGCTCATCGTCGTCGGCGCCGAATCCGACCTGGCCGCGGTGCTCACCCGGTTGCTGCGCACCGAACGACTCGACCTGGAGGTCGCCTTCGCGTCGGGCTGGCTCGCCGCGCGGCGTGCCCGCCACGGTGAGGCCCGGCGCACACCCCTCATCCGCGACGAATCCGGCACCGTCATCGTCGGCCGGGCGCAGTGGTCCGGCACCGTCCCCGGCGCCCCGCTGCACGGCGAGGCGGTGGTCGACGACACCGTGTTGTTCGACGGCGAGGTCGCCGGTGTGTGCGTGGAACCCACGGCGGAGATGCCCGGCTTGCGCGCGGCGGTGTTGTCACGACGCGGACGGCCCGGGCGCTGGGTGGCCGGACGCGCCGCCCAGCTCGGCACGACCGGCGCGATGCTTACCCGCGACGGCGTCGCCGCACAGCGCCCCGTGCGGCGCTCGACGTTCTACCGGCACACCGAGGGCTGGCTCGCCGTTCGCTGACGCCGGTATTTTCGTGAGGTGAGCATTCGCCCACCGCGCCAGTCGGTGCGGCCAAGCCCGATCTTCCTGGTCCTCGTCGCCGTCACCGCCGCAGGCGGTGTCCTGGCGTGGCTGTCGGCCGCGTCGGTCCGGCCGCTGGCATACGTGGGTGTGTTCGTCTTCGTCATCGCCGGCTGGCTGGTGTCGCTGTGCCTGCACGAGTTCGGCCATGCCGTCACGGCATGGCGGTTCGGTGACCGCGACGTCGAGATGCGCGGCTATCTGACGCTCAATCCGCTGAAGTACACCCACCCGCTGCTGTCGCTGGGTCTGCCGGTGCTGTTCATCGCGCTGGGTGGGATCGGCCTGCCCGGCGGGGCGGTCTACCTGCGGACCTCGTTCATGACGGCGCGGCAGCGCACGCTGGTCAGCCTGGCGGGTCCGCTGGCCAACCTGCTGCTGGGCGTGGTGCTGCTGGGCCTGACGCGGTTGTTCTACGACCCGGCGCACGGTGTGTTCTGGGCGGGGGTGGCGTTCCTGGGCTTCCTGCAGGTCACCGCGGTGGTGCTGAATCTGTTGCCGATTCCGGGGCTGGACGGCTACGGCGCGCTGGAACCACACCTGAGCCCGCAGACGCAACGCGCCATCGCACCCGCCAAGCAGTGGGGCTTCTTCCTGCTGCTGCTATTGCTGCTGTCCCCGGCGGGCAATCAGTGGTTCTTCGGGGTGGTGTTCTGGTTCTTCGATCTGTCGGGCGTGCCGAGCGCCCTGGTGTCGATCGGCGGCCAGCTCACCCGGTTCTGGTCGGCCTGGTTCTAGGCGCGCTGGTAGATCGCCTTGGCCAGCCCCAGCTTCTGCTGGCGCAGCCGGTTGACGGTGCCGGGTGCGAATCCGCCGCCGCGGGGCCGTGACGGCAGCGCGGTGAAGTCCTCCAGCAGCGTCCATCCGGAGCCGAGGTCGATCAGCGAACGGTGTTTGGTGGCGTAGTAGTCGGGGCTGATCGACAGCGCCACCCCGCCGGCGCCGGCCGCGGCGGCGGCCATATGCAGATGGAAGCGCGTGGAGATCCACGTCTGGCGGGCCGACACCGGCAGACCCTTCTCCCACACGTCGGCGAACGGGTAGAAGCGGGCGCCGGGCAGTTCGTGTTCCACGAGTGCGAACACCTCGCGGTCCACGCGCGGGATGCCCTCCACGACGCAGACCTGCTCCGGGCGCACCTGCCAGGCCCGCAGCATGGACAAGACCGCGCCGGCCACCGTCGCCACCCCGGCGTCGTTCATATCCGACTGCAGGCAGAGCATCACTTCGGGGGGCGCCTCGCCGGGCCACACCCGCTCGGGTGCGATCGTGCGCTCCCGGCCGACCGCGAGGAAACCGTCGTCCACGCCGGGCGTCACCCCGAGCAGTTCCGCCGATGCGCCGTCGCGGACGTCGACGAACTCGAAGCGGTCGGCCAGCGCGCGCAGCAGCGGACCGCTGCCCTCGGGCTCAGGGGTGAGGCCGTGTCCGGTCATCGCCGCCGTGGCGCCGGCGATGTCCGCAGCGGCGACCGCACCCGCGAGCAGACCGAGATGCTGCGGCCAGATCGCGTTGACGTACCCGCCGCCGACCACGTGCACCACGTCGACCCGGTGCAGCAGCATGATGCCCTGATGCCATCGCGGCGCCATACCGGGATTGCGCAGGGCGTGCTGGATCCAGGCGGCCACCGCCCACGGTTCGTCCGACGGCGCCTCCCAGCACAACCGCCACAGTGTGTCGGTGCACCGGACGTTCGGGTGCAGGCCGCCGACCAGCAGCTGCGTCGGCCCGGGTGAGTGGGTGTCCACCCATACCTCGGCGTCGGGCGCGACGTCGGCGAGGTGGCGCAGCCAGCCGCTGAGGATCAGTTCGTCACCGAAGTTGGGGAAGCCGGCCGTGGCTACCAGGTAGTACACAGGTATTTCACAGCGAGCCGCCACCCGGCCATCCTAACCAGGGGCCCGTCCGGGCCGCTTGCAATATATGCGTCTTTACGCATATATTGCCTCCATGGGTGCCGGACACGACCACAGTCATGGGGACACACGCGTCAGCAGGATGATCATCGCCGCGGCGATCCTGTCGGTCTTCTTCGTGGTGGAACTCGTCACCGCGCTGGCGATCAACTCGATCGCACTGCTCGCCGACGCGGGGCACATGCTCACCGACCTGGTCGCCCTCTTCATGGGCCTGACCGCGGTGCTCATCGCGCGCCGCACCAGCGCGTCCGCGGCGCGCACCTACGGCTGGCACCGCGCGGAGGTGTTCACCGCGGTGGCCAATGCGGTGCTGTTGCTCGGGGTGGCCGCCTTCATCCTCTACGAGGCGTTCGAACGGCTCGGCAACGCGCCGGACGTCCCCGGCGTGCCGATGATCGTCGTCGCACTGGCCGGACTGGCCGCGAATGTGGCCGTCGTGCTGCTACTGCGGTCGAACTCCGAGAAGAGCCTGGCCGTCAAGGGCGCCTACATGGAGGTCATGGCCGACACCGTCAGCAGCGTCGGCGTCCTGATCGCCGGCATCGTCATGGTCACGACGGGCTGGCCCTACGCCGACGTCGTGGTCGCCGTCCTGGTCGCGCTGTGGGTGCTGCCGCGCGCCATCTCGCTCGCCCGCGCCGCCCTGCGGATCCTGTCGGAATCCTCACCACGCCACATCGACGTCGAGGAACTGCGTAGCGCGCTGCGCTCCGTCGACGGCGTCACCGACGTCCACGACCTGCATGTGTGGACGCTGGTGCCCGGCAAGGACATGGTCACCGCGCACCTGACCACCAGCGGAGACTCCGCACAAGTGCTCGACGGCGCGCGCGCCGTGCTGACCGCCCGCGGCCTCGACCACGCCACCGTGCAGGTCGAGTCGCCCGCAGGCGGACGCGACTGTAACTGCGAAGCGAGCTGGTAGCGGGCTCAGCCCAGCCCGAGTTCGGCCCGCGCCGACGGGTCGCAATCGTCGAGCAGGTCGACGCAGCGGTGGTACTCGTCGGTCTCGCCGATGGCGTCCGCCGCCCGCGCCAGCGCCGCCACACAGCGCAGAAATCCCCTGTTGGGCTCGTGGCGGTAGGGCACCGGCCCGAAACCCTTCCACCCGTTACGGCGCAACTGGTCGAGTCCGCGGTGGTAGCCGGTGCGGGCGTACGCGTACGCGGTCACAGCTTTGTCGTCGTCGAGGGCGTCCTCGGCCAGCGTCGCCCAAGCGACCGACGCCGACGGATGGGCCGCGGCCACGATCGCCGGATTCTCGTTCGCCGACAGTTCGGCCTCGGCCTCGCTGTCACCCGGCAACAGCACCGGTTCCGGTCCCAGGAGATCACCCATCCGTGTCATGGGCCTATTGTGCCGTGCGGGCCTGCGCGGCCGGACGTGCAGGGCGGCGGTGCGCCGCGCGGCGCCGTCCACGGCACCGCCACGCACAGGTCGATAAGCTCCAGCGGTAGAGCGTCGTACGGGAGGACTGCAGCAGGGATGTCGAACCCCTCAGGGCACGACCAGGGCAACGAGCCCGTCTCACCCTCCGGTGAGCACGGTGAGCAGGACGAATCGACCGGCGACCAGCAGGCGGAGTCCGCCACCGAGATCATGGCGGCAGAACAGCCCGCCGATGCGGAGCCGGCGACCGAGGTGTTCGCGCCGCCCCCGCCCGGGACCGAGGCGGAGCCCGCCGAACGACGGTTCACCGCACCATCGGGTTTCGACGGGTCGACCCAGCAGATCGGCGCCCCGCCGCCCGACCCCGCGACAGAGATCTTCGCGATGCCCGGCCCGCCCCCGGGACCCATGGCCGCGAACACCCAGCCCTTCGCGCAGCAGCGGGTCGCCGCTCCCCAGCACATCCCCGCACGGACCGACGCCCCCAAGCCGCCGGAGGCCCGACGCAGCTGGGGATGGGTCGTCGCGGTCGTGCTCGTCATCGCCGCCCTGGTGGCCCTGGCCGTGCTGGGAACGGTGCTGCTGACCCGCGGCGGTGATGCCGGCGCATCCCAGGAAGACCGGGTCCGTTCGACGATCGAATCGTTCGACGTCGCCATTCAGAAGGGCGATCTGGCCACGCTGCGGAGCATCACCTGCGGCGCGACCCGCGACAGCTACGTGCGCTACGACGAGGACGCGTGGGCCGAAACCCACGCCCGGGTGGCCGCCGCCAAGCAGTACCCCGTGGTGGCCAGCATCGATCAGGTCGTAGTCAACGACGACCACGCCGAGGCCAACGTCACCACGTTCATGGCCTACGCGCCGCAGACCCGTTCGACGCGCAGCTTCGACCTGGAGTTCCGCGACGACCAGTGGAAGATCTGCCAGGCTCCCCAGTAGCCCTCCAGTAGCCCTACGCCGAGGTCGACGTTTTGCAGCGCTGCACTCGCACTTCCGCCGCAAAACGTCGATCTCGGTGCGCGAAGTTCACCCGTTCAGCCGGCTGAAGTTGGATTGCCGGCTTCACCCGTTCAGCCGGCTGACACACTCCGGCCGGCGCTGTGCAGGTCGTTGCACGCCTCCACGACACGCTGACTCATCGAGGCCTCGGCCTTCTTCATGTACACGCGGGGGTCGTAGGCCTTCTTGTTGCCGACCTCGCCGTCGATCTTGAGCACGCCGTCGTAGTTGGTGAACATATGTCCGGCGACGGGCCGGGTGAACGCGTACTGCGTGTCGGTGTCGACGTTCATCTTCACCACGCCGTACTTCAGCGAATCCTCGATCTCGGACTTCAGCGAACCCGAACCGCCGTGGAAGACGAAATCGAAGGGTTTGGCGCCGTCGGCCAGGCCCAGCTTGGCCGCCGCGACACGCTGTCCTTCGGCGAGCACCTCGGGTTTGAGGATCACGTTGCCCGGCTTGTACACGCCGTGGACGTTGCCGAACGTCGCGGCCAGCAGATACTTGCCGTGCTCGCCGGCGCCGAGCGCGTCGATGGTCTTCTCGAAATCCTCCGAGCTCGTGTACAGCTTCTCGTTGATCTCCGCCTCGACGCCGTCCTCTTCACCGCCGACGACGCCGATCTCGACCTCCAGGATGATCTTCGCCGCGGCGGCCGCTTTGAGCAGTTCCTGCGCGATCGCCAGGTTCTCGTCGATCGGCACCGCGGAGCCGTCCCACATGTGGGATTGGAACAGCGGATTGAGACCCTCGGACACCCGCTGCTGTGAGATTGCCAACAGTGGACGGACGTAGGTGTCCAGTTTGTCCTTCGGACAGTGGTCGGTGTGCAGTGCCACGGTGATCGGATACCTGTCGGCGATCACGTGTGTGAACTCGGCGAGCGCCACCGCGCCGGTCACCATGTCCTTGACGCCGAGGCCCGACGCGAACTCTGCGCCGCCGGTCGAGAACTGGATGATTCCGTCGCTGCCCGCGTCGGCGAAGCCTTTGATCGCAGCGTTGACCGATTCCGACGACGTGCAGTTGATTGCCGGAAACGCGAACGAGTGATCCTTGGCGCGTCCCAGCATCTCGGCGTAGACCTCGGGAGTAGCGATCGGCATGGTCGTTCTACCTCCAATGGGAGCCGGCCAGATGGCCTTATATGTGTCGTTTGCCCTTGTCAATCGAATCGTAGACCCCGGGCCGTTTCCGTTCTCCCCGTATCTGACACCGCCGGTACTCTGGTCGCCGTGACGTCCCTGGCTTCCCCGGAGACGGTGACCTACGTGGCGCTGCTTCCCGGCTTTCTCGAACCGGTCAACCTGCTGAATTCATTCGGCACCTGGACGCTCGCCGGGCTGTTGCTGGTCGTCTTCATCGAATCGGGACTGCTGTTCCCGCTGCTGCCCGGCGATTCGTTGTTGTTCACCGCCGGCCTGGTGGCGGCGGGCGGCTCCCAGGAGGTGCCGCCGTTCGCCCCGCTGTGGCTGCTGATGGTGCTGATCCCGCTCGCCGCGATCCTGGGTGACCAGGTGGGGTACATGATCGGCAAGAACGGCGGTGAGCGGCTGTTCAAACGCGACGACGCCCGCATCTTCAAGAAGCGCTACCTCGACGAGTCGCACGAGTTCTTCGAACGGCACGGCCCCGTCACGATCTTCCTGGCGCGTTTCGTGCCGATCGTGCGGACCTATGCCCCCCTGGTCGCCGGCGCGTCCAACATGCGGTACCGGACGTTCCTGAAGTGGAACGTGGTCGGCGGGATCGTCTGGGGTGCCGGTCTGACCGCGCTGGGCTATCTGCTCGGCCAGGTGAGCTTCATTCGGGAGCACGTCGACATCATCTTCATCGTGATCGTGCTGGTGTCGGTGGTGCCGATCGTCCTCGAAGTGACGCGGCGGTCCCGCGGCGGGCGGGCCGCGCGGGCGGCCGAGCAGCAGCCCGGCCCCGATCCGGTCAACGGCTGACCCTCACAACTTCTCGCCGGCCTTGCCGCGGAACGGCGCCAGCCGCTGGGTGAGCGTCGCGGGGTCGGTGATCTGCACGCCGTTCTCGAAGAAGTCGGTCGCGGACTCGAACGCGGGGTTGCGCACGATCCGGCCCAGCTCCCGCGCGGTCGCTCGGCCCGCCCCTGCGAAGTTGGGATCCAGACCCGTCAGGTTGAACTTCAGCCGGCCGCCGTTGGCGATGAACTCCGCGGCGATTCCGTCGAAGACGCCCATGAAGTCGTCCTCGGCGATGCCGAACACCACGTACTTGCGGTCGTAGGCGGTCATCGCGGTGATGGCCTGGGTCTGCCGCGCGAAGGCGTCGAGGCCCTGTGAGTCCATACCCAACGCCAGATTGGTGCCCTTGGGGATCTTCTCCGAGCCGAGGACTTTGAAGATGACACCACCGACAAGGTCGGCGGCCTTGCTCATCGCCTTGTTCTTGACACCCTGGATGGTGAAGCTGGTGAATGCGTCGAAGAGGCTGCCGTCGCTCTCGTACCACTCCATGCCGATCTGCAGGCCCCACTTGACCCACTTGGCCTTCCCGGTGGGACTCCACAGCTCCAGACCGAGCTTGACCACTCCCCAGGCGGCGCGCTTGTACCAGGGGCTCTTCTCCTCCTTGGGTGCCGAACCGGAGACCTGGATGACCTCGGTGGTCAGGGGGAACCAGGTGCCGGTGGGCACCTTCGTCCACTCGCCGATCAGTACGTAACTGTCGGAGCCCTCCAGACGTGCCCAGCGCTGCGTCCACTGCCACTCTTCCCACGGGACATACACCCACCGGTTCCAGTTCTCGTCGGTGTAATGCCATGCGCTGTTCTCGAACGTGGTCTCCGGGTGGGGATTGGACACGTCGGTGCCCTGATCCCCGGGATCGAGGGTCTGGGTCTGGCCCTGCGCCCAGGGATCGGGCTGTTTGCCGCCGGGGTCGACGAACTGGACCGGGTTGTTCCTGGCGAAGACGTACAGGTTGATCCCGCCCCGCACGCCCAGCGGATCGCAGTTCAGCCACCTGCCCCGCCACGGCGCGTAGTACCGGGCGCCGTGATAGTTCAGGCCGCTCTCCTCGTCGCGCTCCCGGCCCGCGTAGCGGTAGCGCTTCGGCGTCTCCGTCTGACTGCGTACGGCCTGGTACGTGGTACTGCCGAAGGGGCTGTACTCCTCGTAGGAAATGATCTGCGCCTGGCCGTCGAGTTCCAGACAGGCCGAGCCGACGTGGTCGCCGTATTGGAAACGCACCAGCTGTTCGGGTGCCGGATCGGCGCCGACGGTGCGGGTCTCCACCAGGGCGACCCGTTTCGTGTCGTCCATCAGCTCCAGCGTCTGGCGTTCCAGCTCGACGGTGGCGCCCTGGCCGTCATAGCGGCGGTAGAGCTCGAACCCGCCGAGGTAGATGCGCTCCTGGCGGCGGGTGCCGTTCTGCCGCTCGGTGACTTTGCGTGCCCGTAGACCCGCCGCGTCGTAGACGTAGTAGGTGGTCTCCGGGGTGCCGGTGCTCACCCCTTGGCGCGATGTCGCCCGCAACTGGTCGCGGTGGTCCCAGGCCATGACGGTCAGGTGGGGCATCGACGTGGTGTTGCCGTGCGCGTCGTAGGTGTGGGTTTCGGTGACCCCGCCGGTGGTGACGGACGTGAGGCGGTTGCTGCGGCTGGCGGGTTCGACCATGCTCGGTTCGTCGTAGCCGAAGGTGGCCGTCCAGCCCGGCGCGGCCGGGTCGGTCGACGTGTGCGTGACGGCGGTGAAATTGCCTGCCGCGTCGTAGAAGTAGCGTTCGAGGTAGCCGCTCATCGCGCTGCCGTCGCCGGGCTGCGGCAGCCCGCGGCGCGCCGCGTCGTCGGCGGTGAACGGCACCGGGGAGCCGCCCGCCTGGCCTAGGTGTTCACGCCCGGTGGCCCCGATCAGGCGGTAGACGGCGTCGTAGGTGTAGTCCGAACTCGGTGTGACGCGCTGGTTTCTGAAGAACACGGCCTGCTGGGCGGCGTCGGCGATGTGGGTGATGTTGCCGACCGGGTCGTAGGTGTATGCCAGGTCCTGCAGTGTCGCGCTGTCAGCGTCCCGGGTGGTCACCGCCCGGGTGAGGCGGAACGTCATGGGATCGTACGAATAGGCGGTAGTCACGCCGTTGCCGTATCCGACCGACTCCCGCTGCCCTTTGGCGTTGTACCCGGCGGCGGTGATCGCGTGCAGGGTGGCACCGGCCGGGTCGAGCGGCCCGGCCGGTTCGCTGTCCAGGTCCAGCCAGGCGTGCAGCTGGCCGAGCAGCCTGGCCTCGTTGTAGACGGGTGCGATCACGGTGACGCGGCTGCCCGGCCGGTCGCTGTGCGGCGGCGTCATCTGGACGGGGCGGTTGAGTGCGTCGTAGCGCATCGCGGCCACGAAGCTCTCGTCCTCCAACTCGACCGCACCCGCCCAGTCCAGCGTGGACTTGTAATCCCGGGCCAGGGTCCGCCGGTTGCGCAGCACGTTGCCCTTGAAATCGCAGCGTTCGGTGACGAGTACCCCGGTCTGGTCGTAGAGTTCGACGACCTTGCCGCGCAGGTTGTCCGGTTCGGGATCGGTGCGGGTGTCGCCGTACACGCTGCGGGCGAGCAGGATCTCGGGGCCTGCCCCCGCCCTCAGGAACGAGTCGGCGGTCCGGCGCAGCGGATCGTAAGCCGTTCGGGCACAGTGGCCCCGGCTGTCCCATCCGTAGAGCGGTTTGCCGGTGACATCGTTGAGCAGCCACCGCTCCCCCGCCTCCATCCCGGACTGGTGGATCCGTTGCCCCAGTACGTCCAGGTCGTAGCGGGTGACGACCCGGCCGGCACCGTCCGCCATCGCGTCACGGACCGCGCGGGCATTGCCTTTCACGTCGAGTTCGACCCGGCTGGCATAGCGTTCCTCGACGAGGACACCGCCACGTTCGAAGGCGTTGTGGGCGACGGTGAGGAAGACGCGCCCGAGAGTGTCCGCGTACGACACGTCGGGAGTGCCCGCATGTGCGGCCGCCTTGGCCGCAGCCGCCTGTTCCTGTTGCCCCAGTGCACCGTTCGCCCGCGCCGCCAGCCAGCCGGGGCGGTACTCCGTGTCGGGCAGCCTGCGGAAGAAATCCCCGACGTCGGGGTCCGCCGCGGGGTCGGGGATTACCACGGTGTCATTGACGTCCCAATTCTCGGTGCGCCAAGGACCGACGATCGCCTTCTCCCACACCTGATTTGGGTGCAGCACCGCCACCACACGGCCCAGCGGGTCATAGCACAGCAGCCGGCTCACCCCGACCACGGCGCCGAACTCGAACCGGTGGGTGCCCGAGAAGAACGGCTCGTACTGCCGGACGGGTTTGGCCTTGTTGTTGAAAACCGTCCAGCCGCTACCCACCCAGCGCGGCCCCGCCGCGCCGGGTTCGGCCTGTGTCTTGCGCTGGATCTCCCTGCCGAAGCCGTCGGAGAACGTGACGTCGATCTGCACCCTCGCACCGCCTGGCGGAACCGGTTCGCCGCGGTGGGTTTCGCGCACGATCGTCGCCGCCAACGGCGGCAGCCAGCGGTCGGGGTCGGTGGGCCACTGCTGCCGCGACCGGCGGAATCGGTCGAGGTCGTAGACGAATCGGGTGCTGGCGCCGTCGAGGAGGGTTGCGGCGAGGACGTGGGGGTCGTCTGCGTCGTGGAAGGCGTCGATATCGTCGGCGCCCAGGTCGATCCGCAATCCGGTGAGCGTATCTCCCTGTGTGTCTTCGGCTTTCCCCATCACCGCGGTTCCCGCGACAAGTCCGAGCGCGTCATAGGTGACCGCGCTGCGATTGCGATTGGGATCGGTGACCAGGACGGGGCCGAGCAGCCGGTAGTCGTTGCCCGGGCGGTCGGTGGCACCGCTGGCCAGCCGCTGCCCCGCCGTCACGCGGGCGCCGAGCGCGTCGCGGGTCTCGGCGATGAGGAGGTCGTACGCGTCGTAGTCGACGACGGTCTCGGTGGCGGCCGCGGCGGTGTGGAACGGGTCGCGGTACCGCCTGGGCAGGAAGAAATGCGCTCGCGCGCGGGCGAGTTCGGACGGTGCCGGCTCGCCGGCGGCCGGTGAGAAATACACCCGGCCAGACGGCACCCACCAGTGGCCGTCGCCGTCCAGGTCGACGTAACCGGCGCCGGCGCCACCTGCGGCACCGAGCACGTCGGCGGGACCTATGCCGAGTTCGCCGAATTTCGGCGCCAGGAACTGCGCGACCAGCCCCGGGGTCAGCGCGAGACGGTACTGCTCGCCGGGCAGTGCCAGCGCCTGCAGCGTGCCCGCCGGCAAGAACATGGCCAGATCGTCCGATCGGTACACGGTGCGCACCCGTTCGAGCAGCCGTTTCTGCGGTGTGGCGGGGTCCGCGGTCGACTCGTAGGCGATCTCTGCCGCCGACGCCACAAGCGCCCCGCTCGCCCACTCGTCGTGGCGGAACCGCGTACCGCCGGCCGGGTGCACCCCGCTGATCTCGTAGCTGCGGGATTCGCTCGTCAGCGGAGTCCGGTAATAGTCCTGGGAATCCACGAGGTTGGTGACGTCGTTCTCGGTGTAGGTGCAGATCGTCCCGGTCTGTTTGGCGGCGTCGGGCGCGTCGAGCAGGGCCAGTCCCGGCGCATCGGTGCGACGGCCGTAGCCGATCGCCGCGGTGGCCAGCACATTGCCGTAGTCGTCGCAGCGCAGGGTCATCGTGTGCTGGATGCGCGGGTCGGCGGCGTCACGCTCGTAGTGGAAGACCAGCGATTCGCGCGGATGGGTGTGGAACACCGCGTGCCGGTTGTCGGCGCGGGGCTGCAGCATCGCCACGGTGAAGTTCTGTTCGGTGACACTGTAGGGGGTTTCGGCCTTCGCGGTGCGGTCCAGTCCGTACACCTCCTGGCGCAGCATGAGCCCCTTCAGCGCGCGTGCCGCTTCGCGGCGCTCGGCGAGCGTGAGACCGGCCGGCAGAATAGTGTCGGGCAGCAGCCGGACACCCGATTCCTCGTCGCCGAGGCCCGGCTCACGGTAGTAACCGGAGCTATTGGACGGGTTGACCATTGCGCCGGTGTGCGTCCACGTTTTGGTCAGCACCGGTGGTACGTCGGTGCCGATCGTGCCGAACTCCTCGGTGTCGATGCGCTCGACCATGCCGAAGCCGCGGAACTCGCGTTCGACGCCGTCGAAATAGCCGTCGTGGTAGGCGAACCGTGTGACGAACCGGGTACGGCCGATGTGGTCGACGGCTTCCACCCGCTCGACGACATGCACCGGGAACGGCAGCCGCGTCGGCCAGGGGCGGCCTGCGCGCGCGTCAGCGAGACAGAACGCGGTCGATGCCGCATAGCTCACCAGGCTTTCCGCGCCCAGATTGTTGTCGATGCGCACGAGCAGGTGCGGCTTCTGGCCACCCATGAGGTCGATGTAACGCATGGGTGTGCGCGCGTCGGCGGGCAGCGTTGTGGACCACACCAGACAGGCGGTGCCGTTGCCCAGCAGATCCACCGCGGCGACGCGCGTGAAGTCGTCGGCGGGCGGCAGCGAACGCAGCGTGCGCGCCGGACTCCAACCGTTGCCGGACTGGTTGAAATACAGGCGGATTCCGTCTCGGTGCAGGTAGACGATGTCGGTGGTGCCGCTGCCGTCGATGTCGGCGAGCCGGATGCGGGCGGGATCGAAATCGCATGCGCTGCCGAATCTGGGCGCGTCGTCCATGACCACCTTCGCGCCGAAGCGGCCGTAGCCGAGGTTGGGCCAGTAGCAGACCTCGTCGTTGCGGATGCGCACCAGATCGCTCAGGCCGTCGCCGGTGAGGTCGGCGAGGTGGATCGACTCGCTCGCCTCCGCAAGGGCGAGCCTGGGGCCCTGCTCCTCGTCGCCCCCCTTCGGGGTCCGCCGCGCCGGACCGAACCCCTGTTCGCCCAGTGAGGGATACCACTCGAACGCGGTGTCCTCGTCGGCGAGGATGTCGGCCAATCCGTCACCGTCGAGGTCGACGATCCGTACCGCCGCGTCGTCGAGATTGCGGTTCACCCGGGATGGGAAGGGACGAAAGGGTTTCCATCCGTATCCCGCGTCGTGCTCGTAGAATCCCGGCGTCGCGCCCGACAGGACGACCAGATCCGGGGTGCCGTCGCCGGCCAGGTCCAGGAACTCACCGCGGTCGGCGAGGCTGGGCATCAGGGCGACGGGTTCGGCCGGCCCGAACCGCGCCGACAACCCGGTCAGCGGGCTGAGATTGCGCTTGTAGAACCAGCTTCCACCCTGATGGGTGAGGATTCCGGGCAGGCCGTCGCCGTGCAGGTCCACCCAGCGGTAGGTGTCGCCGTCCAGCCCGGCCGGTAGATTGCGCAGGCTCTCGGGGTCCACCTCCGTCACGTGGTCGTGCGTCTCCGGCGCGGTGTAGGTGAACTCCAGCGGTGGCATCGATTTCGACACATACCCGCCGGCTGGGTCGCGGCGGAACCCCGTCTGCCGGACGGCGACGAGCATCGAGTAGCCGTTGGGCTGCGCCGAGTGATCGAATTCGGTGGCCCGCACCAGGCAGTCGGCGCCTACGCCGGCCTCGTCGGGAAAGTGGTGGAACATCAGGGCCCGCCGGCACAGCCGGTTGGTACGCACCTCGAAACCCGCCCGATAGTTCGAGAACGGGTCCGGCCGCTGCGGCCACGGCGCGTCCTCGGAGGGGCCGGGCATGTGGGGATCGTGCTCGCCGTAGTCGAATACGACCTCGAACATCGCCTCGAACGTTCCCGCCGGTTGTTCGGTCCTGCCGCCGGATTCGTCGAGGAGCGGCACCCGGTTGCCGTACCGAACCCGCTTGGGGTAGCGGTTCGCGGCGCGACGGGGATCACCCGGTTCGCCCCGATGGCGTTCGTGGGGGCGGCTGAGGTCCACGCCCATCCCGTCCTCGGCCTTGTATTCGTAGCCTACGGCGTTGCCCTTGTCATCTCGGGTTTCGCAGATCAGCCAGCTGAAGACGTGCTCGGGGCGTTGCGGATCGGCGATCCGTGACCGGATGTCGGCACCATAGATGCTGAGCAGATTGTCTCGCGAGATCGAGCGCCAGTGCACGTCTCCGTCACTGCGGGTCCAGCGTTCGATACGTGCGAACAGACCCTCGATCCGGGGCCGGTAACGACGGATCACATAACTCTGCGCGACGCCGTCCACCTCGACAGTGCGACGGTGTTCGGCACCGGGGACGAGGTCCTCGGCCCCGGACAGGACGAAGACGTCGGATTCGTCACCGTCGAGGTAACGCGGCAGTCCCTTGTCGGTCTTGCGGGTGATCGCGGGCAGGGATAACGCCCAGCCGACGCCGAAAGGCCCGTTGCCCGAGCCGGTGTCGTAGGACAGCGTCAGCTGCGGTGCAGCCCCGCCTCGGCCGGGTGAGAGCGGCAGCGGGACGGTCAGCGACCCGGTGCCCGTGACGGGGTTTGCCGCGAACTTCTCACCCAGACCGCGGATGGCGCCGCCGCCCTTGGGCAGCGATATCGACGGTGGACCCTGCTGCTCGGCCATGGTCTACAGCGTGTAACGCACGACCAGGAACACATCAGCGTCCGCAGACCGCGTGAGCACGGCGCCGGGACCGGGCGGGTCGGCCGCGGCGTCGACGGCGAACGCCCCCGACGCCGCCAGCGCACTGGTCGCCGCCGCCGGATCGCCGATGGTGCGCGGGCGTGACACGTCGGCTCCGTAGAGTTGCAGGCTCACGATGGTGACGGGTCTGGACTGGGTGAAGTAGGGGAACAGCGTCCTGTCGACTGTCGCGCTGAAATCATCTGTGCCGGTGATGAATTCTTGCCATTCGTCGGCGAGGTCGTGGCGCAGGCCGACCATCAGTGCCAGCCCGGTTTGCCCGGCGCGTGCCAGCAGATCGCGCAGCGCGCCGTCGACCTTCGCCGCATCCACGCCGCGCCGTGCCGTGTAACGCAGGTGCAGGATCACGTCGGAGATCGTCGAGTAGTCGAAAGTCGGATAGCCGGTGGGCAGTTCGATTTTCCACGTGCTCTCCGCACCCGCACCCTCGAACGGCAGGAATCGTTCCTCGTGCAGGCCGGCCTCGAACATCCCGGTGTCGGCGACGGCGGTACTGGTCACGATCGACGGCTGGGCCCCGACGAGGTCGACGAATCGGGGGTCGTCAGCACCTTGACGCGGGTACGCGCCGTCGGCGAGCGCCGCGGACACCCGCACGGTGCTGCGCAGCAGTGACAATGTGCAGTTGACGCCGGCGTAGGGGCCGACGACCGACGGGATCGACACCGCCACCGACTTGATGCGCCGCAGGTAATGTCCGGGGCAGTCGCGGTCGAACAGCCACTCGGGCACGGTGACCGTGCAGGATCCGGCGGCGCGCAGCGCGAGCAGTGCGACAGGGTCGAGCTGGCGCAGCGACACATGACTGACGAGCTCCAGTTCGCGTTTGTTGTTGTCGTGGTAGGCGATTTCCATGCGTTTGACGTCGAGGTGCAACGCCTCGCCGGCGAGCAGACCCTTTCGGCCGCCGTCCCAGTAGTTGAACTGGACGAAGTCCTGCGCGTCGAGTTCGGGGCGCATCAGCTCTTGTTTCATGGTCCGCTCGGCGCGCCGCGCGGTGTCGAAGGCCAAGCGGTACCACTGGTAGTACAGCCGGGAGATCTCACCCTGCATCCACAGGTACAGGTCCTGGTCGGAGAACTTGTCGTGCAGCAGCTGATCGACCTCCTGCGCGCAGACCACCTGCTGTTTGACGGTGTCGTAGTCGTGGTGGGCGATCTGCTCGGCGATCAGCGAGGCGAGGATCTGCCTGCCGATGGCGCCGAGGTCGTTGGCGGCCTGGTTGTGTCCCAGGATCCATTCGTCGGTGCGGCGCTGGTAGGAACCGACTTTGGCCGCATACCCCGCCGCGAACTCGGAGATCAGCGCGGCGGTGCCGAGTGCGCCCGCGGTCGACCGACCCGAGCGGGAGAGGGTTTCGCCGCCGCCGGCCTGGGTGTGTCCCCCGACCCCCATGGGCAGAGCGTCGAGGTACGCGTCGGGCAGCATCGACAGCGCAGCCGTCGTGACGTCCACGCTGCCAGCCAGAGCGCGCAGCACCAGGCCGGCCGGCCCCAGCACGTTGAGGTCGAGGAACTCGCTGAGGTTCAGGTGCAGATTCCCGGTCTGCAACGTCAGCGCGACCAGATCGGCGGCCGCTTCGGGCGCGGTGACGAGCGGCGGATAGCTCTGCTCGGCGGTCACCTGGCCGTACTGCCCGACGAGTTGTTGGTAGGCGTCGTCGAAGTTGTCCTCGGTCAGTTCGCGGCGGTCGACGGTCAGCACGGCGGACACGTCGCTGTCGGCGAGCCCCAGCAGGCGGCGGTAGTGGCGGTAACGCTCGAGCACCCCGGCGCGGCTGCGCACCAGCGCCTCGGTGGCCTCCTGCGCCTGCTTCCACTGCACGAAGCGGGCGTCCTGGGTCATCTGCTGGATCTGGATCTCGTGGCGCTGCCGAACCCTGGCCAACGCCTCGGCGTCACCCTTCTCCTGCGCCGACAACAGGGCGGAACCGAGATCGCGTACCTGGGCGCACAATTCGAGCGCCTTCTGGATCATCGGCAGCGCCCGCAGCGGCCCCACCGGCTGGGTCAGGCCGCTGAGCGGGGTGCTGAGATCCACGCCCGCGGCACCGGCCTTGACGAGCAGGCCGGGGTCGATGGGCGGGTCGAACAGCGCCAGCGGGCGCACCACGCCGGCGATGTTCATGCAGTGCCGGATCTTGAACAGCCGGTCGGCGACGGTGTCCCAGTACATCAGCAGGTTCGGGTTGCGCGGCACACAGAAGTAGAGGGTGCTCCCGATTCCGTACAGGGCGGCGGCGGCCGCATCGTCGCCAGGGCCGCCGGGCGCGACGGGACCGGCATTGAACGGGAAGTGGCTCTCCAACTCGACCAGCGCGTTGGCCATCGGGTCCAGACCCGCGGCCTTGAGGTCCGCGAACGTTTTCGGGGCGACGGCGCCACGGGGCGGAACACGTTGCGGCCGCGGGCCGAGCAGGTTGGCCGCCAGCACGTATCGCTGGCTTGCCTCGTTGATCGATTCGACGGTGTCCTGCTGGAACAGGTCGTCCCCCCACGCGATCAGGTTGTCCAGGTACTTCATCACGACGCTGTACTGGTAGGCGATGTGGCGGGTGCGGGCGACGGCGTGCGGCTGGAACGGCGTGTCGAGAATCGCCCGGTAGCCGTTGAGGACGTCGGTCCGGGCCTGCTGTTCGTCGGGGGTCAGCTCGTCGGGCGGCCGGCTCAGTAGTGTCAGCAGCTCGTCGATCCGCCCGGGCGGGCCGCCCGCGCGGAACGCCAGGAACTTCCAGAACCGGGCCGGCGGCGCAATCTGGGTGTCGGTGCACGTCGGGTCGAAGACGACGTGGAACCACCGTTGCGCCTCGGCGAACCGCCTGGCCTTGCTCAGCTGCACGGCGATGGTCAGCGGCAGGTGGAAGAGCAGCTCCCAGTTGTAGCCCGCGTAGGCGCCGTGCGGCGAGACGTCGATCTCCTGGCGGAACGATCGGACCTGCACGAGGTTGCTGCTGCGCGGCTGGTACAGCGCGCGGAAGTAGTCACCGTCGGGGTGGGTGCCGGGATCGGGTGTGCTCAGCGCCGCCAGCCACGCCGGGTCGAGCATCGCCTCGACCGATTCGGTGTTCACCTTGGCGATGAGGTCGCCGACGAAGGGGTGCGAGAAGTTGTGGAATGTGTAGGTGAACTGCGTATCCCAATGCGCGGGCGAGATGGTCAGCACCGACTCGGCCAGCAGCAGATCGTGGAATCCGGTGGTTCTCGTGAGGTCTGGCACGGCAGGGCCTTTCCTGTCAGTCGGCGCGGAGTCGGGGCACCGAGCCCGTCGGCCCGATCACGCCGTCACCGAATACGACGGTGGAGGTGGTCGGCAGTGCTCGGCGGATGTAGGCGTCCTCACTGATCAGCCGCTTGGACAACGCGCGATCGACGAGGTCGCGATCGGCCACTGCCGCGTCGGCACCGGCCCACACCGCGGGCTCGGGGGGCGGGCCGGCGGGTGTGACGAGCGCCGGGATGGCCGCGGTTGTCATCCCGCCGACGGCCACCGGCAGTCCGTAACCGCCGAACCCGCCGACCCAGACGGGTCGGTCGGCGGTGGTGATGTGGAACGCGTTTCGGCTGTCGGCGAAGAACATCGGCGACTCCCACAGATCCGACAGCTGCTGGCGCGGTGTCACCAGTTCGAACGGGAGCCGGGTGCGCAGGATGTCGCGGGTGAGGTCGGCACCGGCGGTGTTGACATAGCGCAGTGCGAAGTCGGAGTCACCGGTCCCCGCGAGTTCGCGCCGTTGCGGTGGAATCATGGTGGCGGGCAGCGTGATCCCGGTCTGCTGACCGACATGGTCGGTGCTGACGCCAAGGTAGACGACGTCGTCGTCGCCGCGGACCGGGAGACTGTGGGTGTTGTAGAAGAGGAACGACCCCGGCCAGATCTGGCACAACTCGAACATTCCGCCGGTGCCGCGGCGCCAGAATCGCGTCGGCGCATCCTTGATGTACACCCGCAGCGCGTCGCCCTCCGTGGCGGTGCCGATCCGCAGCGCGGAGCGGTCGTAGCGGTCGACGACGATGGTGTCGAGCATCGTCGGCCGGTCCAGCGCGGATGTCTTGGCAGGCTGCCATTTCCCGTTGCGGTACTCGCTCCAGCACAGCACCGCACTGACCTCGATATCGCTCTGGCCGGGCAGGTCGTCTGTGGTCAGGCTGCCCAGGCTGCGATGCGCCGCGGGGCGGCGGCCGTTGTCGGGTTTGCTCTTGAGCACTCGTAGCCAGAACAGCAGCAACCTGCCCCGCCACAGGGTGAGCAACACCGGGTTGTCCTCGATGTCCAGTTTGACCGGCTCCCACGGTGTCCAGCCGCCGTACTCCTGCCTGCGTGAGTAGTACGTGCGGTGCGCACCGGCCGTACGCGCGACCACATGAGTCACCGCGTCGGAGTTCACCGAGGGCTCGGCGTAGTACATGGCGCACGGCTCCAGCTTGGCGACCTCTTCCAGCCTGCCCAGGTAGTCGAGGAATACGGTGGTGGCGGAGTCGTCGGTGAGATCGCACTGCTGCAGCTGGGATTCGGCGTCCCGGAAGAATACGGACTTGTCGTCGCGCAGTTCGGGCTCGAGCCAATTCTCCGGCCACAGGAAGACCTTCCGGTTCGCCTCCCACATCCGGTACCGCCGCATCCACGACCATCGGACCCCGGCGCTCGCGGGCAGCGCGGCGGCGCCGGATTCGAGGTTCATCAGGCACCGTTCGACGAACAGCTGCACCGAGGACAGTGCGTGCCGGATACGCGACGTCAGCATGCAGGACTGCATCTGGACATCCATCAGGAAGTACTCGAACAGTTTGTCGGCGGTGTCGATGTGTGCCGTCGCGGGGTTCCCGCCCAACTGGTGAAGGATGTAGGCGCTCAGCGCATCTCGCCGACGGGTCCGCATCGTGTCGTTGACCGGCCGGATCACCGTACGCCAGTCGGCGTCCGCGAAGCGGGCCCGCAACGCACCCTCGAAGTCCGCAACGGTCGCACCGTCGGGATGGTTGCCCGCCGCGCGGATCAGTGCGGCGGCCGGGATGCCCAGTGGCGTGCTGACGGTGAACGCGTCGTGGATCCTGCCGAACGTGCGGAAGTCCGACAGATCCGCGACGGTCACGCCGAACCGCTCGGTGAGCGCTGCCAGCGACGGCCTGTCCCAACGGGTCAGCGCGAACAGCGACTCGTCGGCAGCCGCGCCGACCGGGTCGGTCAGGATCCCCAGCAACCGGTCGTCGTCGACCCGCAACGCCCGCTTGACGCGGCGGTAGTCCAGCAGCGCCTCCAGGGGTGCCAGCAGGGCCGCGGCGGCGGCACGGTCGGGCCCGCCCTCGACCGGCAGCGCGTCCAACCAGCTCCGACCGGCCACTTCGAAGGCCGGCGACGTTGCCAGATAGGCGATCTCGGCGCTGTCCAGCCCGAGCCGCCCGGCCAGCGAGCTGGCCTTGACGAACCGCCAGAAGACCTCGCAGAACGCGGCCAGGTGGCGATCCGGGTACAGGTAGCGACCGGGAATGACCTCACGCGGGCGGTTGGGTGTCTCCCACATCAACTGCAGTCGGTCCTTCACGGCGGTCACGGTCAGGGTGACGGCGTAGAGGCGGCCCGACGTGAGTTGCAGGGCCGCGCCGTTACGCCACACCGCGCCGTCGTGCACCAGGGTCAGGGCCGTCCCGTCGATCTCCAGCGAGACCGTCGCCTGCGTGTCCGTTTCGACGACGAGGTTGTGGTACCCGGGTTGCGGCGCTTCCAGATACCCGCTCCAGACCCCCGACACCGGTTGTCCGGCCGTGGTGTTCGCGGGGATCGGATTTCCGTTCTGTGGCGCGTAGTCGACCGGGGCGACCGCCGGGACGGTGAGGTCGGCGGTACCGCCTGTGTCCGCGCCGAAGTAGAACCGGGCGGCCAGTCCCGGTGTCTGCACGGCGATCACGTCGTCGAGGGCCGGGCGGCCGGGATCGCCGGCGGCGTTGAGCGGCAGCCGTGCCGAGTCCGGGTCGAGCAGTTGTCTGGTCGCCGTCAGGTCCACCGACACCGCCGCGCTGAGCCGCTGCGCGCACTGCTGGCGTTTACGCCGGTCCGACAGATCCGGGCGGAACGCGGCGAGCAGCGCCGAACGTTTCTGGTCGGCGGGGGCGCTCGACGCGACGTAGTCGTCGTAGAGCGGTCGGAGCTCGGGGTGGCGCGCGAAGAACGAGCCGCAGAGGTCGCGGCCGATGGTGTCCAATTCATCTACGGCAGAGCCGAATTCGCCCACGGTGTCCGGCAGGGCTCGCAGCGCGTCGTGGTCGGCGGAGGCCATCAGCCCGACGTGGGAGAGCCGGTGGGCGAAGTCGTCGTAGCCGATGGCGGGGTCGGCGGCGTGCACGGCGGCGGGCAGCGTGGATGTGGCATGGGTGTAGGCCACGTCGAGGACGACGGTGTCATCGAGCAGGGCGAAGTAGTCGTCGGCGGTTTCGTCGCCGTAGACCTGCGCGATCAGGGCCCTGGCGGCGTTATCGCCCGCGCCCGCGGCGGCCGTGAAATCGGCGTCGACGGCGGCCATATCCGCCCGCAGGGTGCGCGCGAGTTCGCGCGCGTGCACCGGGTCCGGACCGGATGTGCCGCTGACGTCCTCGTTCCACACGAGATACAGCGCCGCCGCGGTCGGCAGTTCACCATCCCGCATCGCATGCACGAGACGGATCAGCCGGAGGATGTCGGGGTGGGCCGGGTCGGGGAGTTCGAACGGTGCCAGACCCGACAATCCGAGCAGGGCAGTCAGCTCCCGAACGCTCAGCCGCAGACTGCGTGCCAGCCATCCCAGCCGATACACCGCGCTGACGGTCGGCAGCGTCAACGGTGTGGCCACGCCGAATCCGAGCGCATCCACGATCAGCGCGAACTCCGCGGCGGTGAGGCTGAACGCCGCGCGCAGGGTTTCGGTGTGGTCGAGCAGCAGGCGGCCCTGGTCCTGCAGGACACCGCCGTGCTCGTCGGGTGCGAAGGCGGGATCGCGGGCCAACAGCGTCGGATTGCCGAACATCGTTCGGTACGGCGAGTTCTCGCCGACGGTGCCGAGATCGGCCCAGCACGACAGCAGCGCACCCAACGACGTGTCGACGGTGGCGTCGAGGGCGTCGAGTACAGCCACGACGACCGCGAGTCGGGGCAACAGCGTCGCGAACCCGGCGTCCAGCCGGGCCGGGGTATCGACGTCGCCGGCCAGCGGTACGCCGAAATCGGTTCGCAGCAGGGCGCAGATCGCAGCGTCGGTCTGCGCGATGGTCCAGCCGAGCATCTTCTGTAACCGGATGAACCGGATCAGTCGCAGAAACGCTGCGGCGCCGAGCCGAGTTCCGTTCTGGCGGAACTCCAGGCTGCCGAAGTCGGCGCCGGATGCATCCGGATCGGGGTCGACGAGCGTGATCGCGCCGTCCGGGTTGACGAAGTGGGCGGCGAGGATCGCGACGAGGTCGTCGTAGCTCACGCCGGCGCGGCGCACGTACAACCCGCAGGTGGACAGGGCCGCGATGACGTCGGTGTCGGAGGTGGTGGCGGGGAATCCGTACATCCGCGCCACCGGCACCGCCGTGGAATCGGTGAGGATCCGGTATTCGGCGGGTGAGAGCCCCAGGCGCTCGATGAGGATGTCGCGCCAGTCGACGGTGTCCGCCGGGCCGTCCAGGTCGTCGGTCACGCGGAGTCGTTCCATGGCGGTTTCCAGCGGTATGCCGAAGGCGGAGAACAATTCCCGAAGGTTGGCCAGGGAGCGGTCGAAGGGCAGCGGCGCCGGATAGGGTTCGGCGGCCAGGATCGGGTAGGCGGCGTCGAGCACGTGCGGCGGGCCGGCGAGCAGGTCCTCGGCGGTGGCACCGTCGGTGTCGTGTCCGGTGTAGTCGCGCAGCGACAGCGGCTGTGTGCCGTTGGCGACGAAGTACTCCAGCGTCTCGTTGACGATGTCGATGTAGGGCAGCGCGGTGTTGGTGTTCTCGCAGGTCAGCGGGAGGTGCTGGAGGTCGGGACGGCGTTGCAGCAACACCTGTTGCGGATTGACGATTCCGGCGGCCGATTCGGCCGGAGTCGGGTCGTGGTCGAGGAACTGCAGGAGGTCCACCAGGTAGGCCGCGGGTGAGAGTACCGATCGGCAGTCGTCGCAGGCGCAGAAATCCGGGCTGCCCAGCAGACTGTCGAGGGTGGGATACGCGGTCACCGCGCCGTCGTCGGCGAGGGTGCGTGGCATGGGTTGCAGCACCTGCCCGCCCGCCGGAGCGTCTGCCGGGTTCGGTGTCGTTCCCAGCGCGATGCCGGTGCGCGAGGCGAGGTAGCTCAGCGCGATGTTGAGTGTCGCGCCGAGGATCTGACGGCTTCTGTCGTAGATGAGGCCGGCGGGTCCGGTGCCGCCGACGTCGTCGGCGATGCCCGCCACGAACGTCGCCCGGTCCGTGCGGGCGATCTGCTGCGCGGCGCCGTATCCGCGGCGCAGCAGAGCCGACATGGCCGCGTCGTCGGGGGTGATCTGGTAGATCCGTTGCAGCCGTTTGATCTCGGTGACGGTGGCGGGCGCGACGTCGAGCCGATGGTCGGCGATGAAACGTTCGACGGGTTGGGTGGCGATGTCGAACCGGCCCTGCTGGGCATCCAGGAAGTCGTGCACATCGTCGGGTGAAGCGAGCGGTAAGCCACCGGATTTCACGAGTGCGGCGACCACCGCCGTCGGATAGCTCAGTCGGACCGCCGCCGCGAGGAATTCGGCGTAGTTGGCTTGCCGGTGCTCGGCGGTGTCACCGGGGATGGTCGGCGGGATCGGTGTGTCCGCGGTGAGGGCCGAGCGCCACGTCTCGGCGTGGTGATACCCGAGGCTCACGAGTTGACCGGTATCGGTGATCCCACCGGTTCCCGCGCCGCTGTGCACTGCCTTCATCAGTGCGGCGTTGTTGAGGGTGAGGAACGCCAGTTTGCCGTCGACCTGCAGGCGGGCGGCGGTGTCCTGGCCCGCGGTCTGCGCGACGGCCGCCCACAACGCCGACGGGTCGTCGCGGTGTTCGGTGTATGCCGCGGCGAAACTCTGCTGCTGGGCGTCGGGGAGTCCGGACACTGCCAGCATGTCGGCGAGCGGGGACACCGCTGCGGGCGCGGGCGCGGTCAGCACGGCGCGGTTTCGGAGTTCCCGCCATGCCCTGACCGCCGTGTCCAGCACGGGTGTGAACGACGTCGCGATGACGCCCTGGTCGATGCTCTGCGTCCAGATGTCTTTGACCGCACCGGGGTCTGTCCGGTAGAGCACGGTGTCGTCGGCGGGCAGGCCGGCGCGGAAGAGTGCGTAGAACAGGTCGGGGGCGATCGCGGGGGCGGCGCCGCCCGCCACGGTGGTATCCGCGCTGAACCGCTCGGCCAGCACGGCGAGCGCGACCGCGCGGGCGTCCCAGCCCGTTTTGTTGGCGATGTAGGAAATATCTTGTCGGCCAGTCGGATCGGTGTCTTCGCGGAGATCTTTGATGGGGCCGGTGACGAGTCTGCCGATCGCGCCGGCGAGCACGTCGTGTTCGCTGTGCAGTGCGCCGGTCGCGGTGACGGGCAGGGCGACGTCGATCGTCTCGACCGCGGCGGCGTCGTAACGCACCGCCGACACGCCCAGCACCGTCGCCCCGTCGAGCACCCGCACCTGCAGATCGGGGGCGCTTTTACCCCGCTGGGTGACGAGGGTTTGCGGATAGGTCACCGCATAGCCGCCGTCCGCGTCGGTGGTGGTCTCGGCGAGGGGGGTGTCGGCGCCGACGCTGCGGTCGACGAGTTGCACGCGCAGGGCATCGACACCCGGCCGGTCGGCGCTGTAGATCCGCCCGGAGACCGCGCCGTCGGGCAGCGATGTGAGGACACCGAGTGTGGTCAACGTCGCGTTGAGGGAGTCGGCGGTCGTCGTCTCGACGAGGCCGCCCAGGGTGTCGCCGAGTCGGTGCTGCAGTTGGAAGTAGCGCACGAGTTGGCGGGTGGCGTCCCCGAACTCGGCTTGGGCGCCTTCGGATCTGACTTTGACCACCAGTCCGGACAGTTCGGCGGCGGTCGGCCTGTTCGGGTCGGTCAGCGCCCGGATCGCGCCGCGGTCGACGAGCAGGGCGAGGACGTCGGTCAGATTCGTGACGGCCGGACCGTGATCGCCGCGCTGCAGCGGTGGGACGACAGGAATCATGGGTTCGCTACCTCATCTGTGAGCCGGGCGGCGTGGGACCATGTCCGTCGCGTCGTGGCGGCGGGCCCTGGTAAGAGGTTCGGCGTCTGTCACGATCGTCTGCACCGTCGATATCCGAAGCACCCCTGGGTGACGGCTCAGTGTATGCCCGGCGCTCACCCGGGCGGGCACTTTTCGGTTCTGCTGGGCGGCACACACGGCCTCCTCGATGCCTGCGGCGCGGGTCAGCACAGTCTGTGCGCCGCCGCCGGCTGCGTCCCGAGTAGACCGCTACTCGCTTTCGGCGCCCACCCCGGTCGCAGCACGGGTGACGGCGCGCGGCTCGATATGAACGATCGCGTCAATACCTTGTCCGGCAAGGTGTTTGGCGGTCCCCGGGCCGCGACGGAAGGCCCTCAGCGGGGAGTGCCGAGCGCCGTGAACAGTTCCCGCAGACCCGTCAGCGAGTGCGCAGGCAGAAACAGGTCGCAGTAGGGCAATGCGGCAGCCATCGAGCCGGCCAGCGGCGCGAAGCCGGGCCGGGCGGCACGCGGGTTGAGCCAGACCAGCGTGTGGGCCCGGCGTTTCAGCCGGGCCATCGCACGGTCGAGCACCTCGGGCGGGTCGCTGTCCCAGCCGTCGGAGGCGATGATCACCACCGCGCCGCGCAACGCGTTTCCGTGCGGTGGGGTCAAAAGTTCCCCGATGCTGCGGCCGAGATGAGTGCCGCCGTAGCGGTCGGTGACGGCGTCGTTGGCACGCGCCAGCGCGATCTCGGGTGAGCGGTGGGACAACACCGCGGTCAGCCGGGTCAGCGACGTCGCGAATGCGAAGACCTCGGGACGCACTCCGGCACGGCGCAGCGCGGCGGCACGCATCAGATGCAGGTACACCGTCGCGTACGGGGCCATCGACCGGCTCACATCGCAGACCAGCACGACGCGCCGGGTGCGCGACCGCGGCCGGGTCCGCGCCAGCAGCACCGATTCCCACCCGGTGCTGCGGGACCGCCGCATCGTCTCGCGCAGGTCGATCCGTTTGCCGTGCCGGTGGGCTTCGGCGCGCAGACTGCGCCTCCGCGGCCACAAGGCGACAGCATGTTCGAGCCAGTCGCCCAGCCGGCGCAGGTCGTCCTCGTCGAACCGGTCGAACGGCTCGTCCGCGCGGCCGGCGAGGTGGCTGGGCAGCGCCTCGGGGATCACCAGCCCGATATCCGCGGCGTCGTCGGGCCGGGACACCGCGGTCGCGCGGGTGACCCAGGGCAGCCCGCCCGCGCCGGCGGCGGTGGCCTCACCGGCCGGGGCGCCGGGGTCGGGGACGGCGGGGAATCCGCGGCTGGTCTTCATACCGGCCGGGTCGAGGCCGAGCACCGCATCGGCGAACACGGCGCCGAAGACCGCGTCGAAAGCCGGCAACTCCTCGGCGCGGTTGAGCAGGGTCAGGCGCGCCGCCCAGTACAGCTGGGTCCGCGAATGCGGCACGAGGTGGCGCATCGCGGCGACGAATCCGGCCGGCCCGCTGGCCGCGACCTGGACCCCGCCGCGGCGCAGCCTGGCGACGAGCGCCACGGCGAACGCCGCCAGGTCGGTGCCCGGCAGCAGCAGCGGGACCGTCATCGACGGCTCAGCGCCGGCAGCGCTTTCTGGCCAGCCGCAGACGGCCCAGCGTGAACACGACGGCGGCGAGCACGAACGCGGCCAGCACCGGCGGACCGTACTTCTTGAGCATGCCGCCGCCCGCCAGTTCCAGCAGGTCGATCGGGGCGGGTTCGGCGGGCGGCGGCACCGGCCGCGGGGCGGGCGGTGCGGCGCCGTCGTCGGCGGCGGCCAGGCCTTCGGGGCCACGCTGGCCGTCGGTGGCCGGGCCCTCGGGGGTGCCGGCCGTACCCGCGGCCAGTTTCGCCTCCAGCGACTGGACGAACTCGCCCAGCAGCTTCTCGGACACCTGCTGCAGCATCCCGCTGCCGAACTGCGCGAGCTTGCCCACGACCTTGAGGTCGGTGTCGACGGTGACGCGGGTGCGCTCGCCGTCCTCGTGCAGCTGCGCGGTCACCGTGGCCGCCGCGTTGCCGGTGCCGCGCGACTCCTTGCCCTTACCGTCGATCACCGCGCGGTGGGCGTCGCGGTCACGCTCGACGAAATGGACCTTCCCGCTGAACTCACTGGTCACCGGCCCGACCTTGACCTTCACCTTGCCCAGCACATCCTCACCCTCGCGGCCGGTCATCGAGGCGCCGGGCATCAGGGGGATCACCTGCTCGAGGTCGGTGAGCACATCCCAGGCCCGCTCGATCGGTGCACTGACGGTGAACTCGTTGGCGATCTTCATCGGCGAAATCCTCCCTTGGTCATCCTGAGATGTACTCGATGAGCGCGTCACGGACCACGGTACGGTCATCGGGCGTCTTAGCGAGGGCGCCCAGGCCGGCGAGCACGGAGCCGGTGCCGGCGTTCACCAGATCGGCCACCCCGAGGGCCACCAGCGCGGCCACCCAGTCGATGGTCTCGGCGACGCCGGGTTGTTTATCCAGGTCGAGATTGCGTGTGGCGCCTACGAACTGCACGGCATGCTCGATCAGCGCGGTGGTCGCGCCCGGCACGCTGCGGCGGACCACGGCAACGGCGCGGGCGGGATCGGGATAGTCGATCCAGTGATACAGGCACCGGCGGCGCAGTGCGTCGTGCAGATCGCGGCTGCGGTTGGACGTCAGCACCGCCACCGGCGGACGCTCCGCGACGAACGTACCCAGTTCGGGTACCGTCACCGCCGCCTCACCCAGGAATTCCAGCAGTAACGCCTCGAATTCGTCGTCGGCACGGTCGATTTCGTCGATCAGCAGCACCGGCGGCGTGGGGCCGCGGTGCCGGACGCACTGCAAGATCGGCCGCTCGATCAGGTAGGCCTCGGTGTAGAGGTCGGTTTCGGTCACCGCTGCGCTGGAACCCGGCGTGCGGGCCTCGGCCAGCCGGATGCTCAACAGCTGGCGCTGGTAGTTCCAGTCGTAGAGTGCTTCGCTGGCGGTCAGCCCCTCGTAGCACTGCAGTCGGATCAGCGGCGCGCCCGTCACCTCGGCCAGCGTCTTGGCCGCGGTCGTCTTGCCGACGCCGGGTTCGCCCTCCAGCAGCAGCGGACGCCCGAGTGTGGTGGCGAGGTAGATCGCCGACGCGGTGCCCACATCGAGCAGATAGTCATGGTCGTCGAACCGGCGGATGACGTCGTCGACATCGGCGAACCGGGTCACCGTGCCACCGTCTCCGCCGCCAGCAGCCGCTCGTAGTCCGCCCAGGTGTCCACGTCGAGCGGGATGTCGCCGTCGACCGCGACCTCCCCCACCGGGAACCGCCCGCCCGCCACCAACTTCCACACGCCCTTGTCGCCGTGCAGGGCCGCCAGCTCGTCGAATACGGTGCGGCCCAGCCAGAATGGATGACCGATACCGTCGGCGTAGCGGCACACCACGACGGGATCGCCGCCGCGGCCGGCGATGAGCCGCCGCACGGTGTCTGGGCGCACACCGGGTTGGTCGCCGAGCAACAGCACGATTCCGGCGGCCGCCGGGTCGACGCGCGCGAGCGCCGCGCGCAACGAGGCCGAACACCCCTGCCCGGCGTCGGCGGCGACGACCACGTCGGCCCCGTCCAGCGGGACCGACGCGCGCACGGCCGCGGCGGCGTCGCCATTGAGGGTGACGATCAGCTGATCGAACGGGCAGGCCCGCGCGGACGTCAGGGTGGCCGCCAGGAGTGTCGAATCTAGATATGGCAGAAGCTGTTTCGGTGTCCCCAGCCGCCGCGACGAGCCGGCCGCCAGCACCACCCCGGTGATCCGGTCAGTGGCCATGTGCCGCGCAGTGGTGTTGGTCGACGGGTTCGCCCGCCGTGCCGCCCGATCCGGCCGCCGCGCGGGGGGTGACCTCCAGTACGCCGGTCCGCAGGCCGCAGATGACCTCGGCGATGATCGACACCGCGATCTCCGCCGGCGTGCGCGCCCCGATCGGCAATCCGACCGGTGTGTGCACCCTGGCGCGCTGCGCGTCGGTGAGATCGAGCCCGGACAGCACCGCCGCACCGCGCACGGCGCTGGCCACCAGCCCGATATAGCCGACGCCGGCCGCCAGCGCCGCCGAGATCGTCTCCGCCTCGGGGCCGCCGTGACTGGCGATGACAACCGCGGTGACACCGCCGAATTCGCCAGGCGCATCATCGTCGCACCGCACGTCGTATCCGAGCACCGCGCACACCTGGGCCAGCGCCGCGGCGATCGGGCTGGACCCGCAGACCCGGATCAGCGGGGCGGGCACCTGCGGGGCCAGGAAGATCTCCAGTGCGCCACCGGAGAGGCACGGGTTGACGACGACACACGCGCCGGGCGCCTCGGGGAAGTGGACGTCGCCGTCGGGCAGCACCCGCAGCAGCACGCTCTCCCCCGCCTGCAGCGCACCCAGCGCAGCCTTGCGCACCGACGCCTGCGCGCATTCGCCACCGACGAATCCCTCGATGGTGCCGTCGGACAACAGAATCGCCTGATCCCCGGCGTGTGCCGACGTCGGCTGCTGTGCACGCACCACCGTCGCGTGCACGAACGGGGTGCGGTCGCGCACCAGTTGTTCGGCGCGTTCGCTCATCAACATTCGCAACTCCCGGGAGCTCAGATGGGCGGTGTCGCCCGGCCCTGCATCGCCTCCCACACCCGCGAGGGGGTGAGCGGCATGTCCGCGTGCCGAACCCCGAACGGCGCCAGCGCATCCACCACCGCGTTGACCACGGCGGGCGGGGATCCGACGGTCGCCGATTCACCGATACCCTTGGCGCCGATGGGGTGGTGCGGCGAGGGCGTCACGGTGAATCCGGTCTCGAAGTGCGGCACCTCCATCGCGGTGGGGATCAGGTAGTCCATCAGCGACCCGCCCAGGCAGTTGCCCTCCTCGTCGAAGGCGATCATCTCCATCAGCGCCATGCCGATCCCGTCGACAAGGCCGCCGTGCACCTGCCCTTCGATGATCATCGGGTTGATCCGGGTGCCGCAGTCGTCGACGGCCAGGAACCGCCGCACCTTCACCACCGCGGTGCCCGGATCGACGTCGACCACACAGAAGTAGGCGCCGTACGGGTAGGTGAGATTCTCCGGGTTGTAACAGATCTGGGCGTCCAGACCGCCCTCGATCCCCTCGGGTAGGTCACCCGCGCCATGGGCGCGCATCGCGATGTCGGCGATGGTCACCGACGCCGACGGGTCGCCCTTGACATGGAAGGAGCCCTTCTCCCATTCCAGGTCGGCCACCGACACCTCGAGCATTCCCGACGCGATGATCTTGGCCTTGTCGCGCACCTTGCGGGCCACCAGGGCGGCCGCGGCCCCCGACACCGGCGTGGAGCGGCTGCCGTAGGTGCCCAGCCCGAACGGTGTCTGGTCGGTGTCGCCGTGCACCACGTCGATGTCGTCGGGTGGGATGCCGAGTTCTTCGGCGACGATCTGGGCGAAGGTGGTTTCGTGTCCCTGGCCCTGGGTCTGAACAGAAAGCCGCACAACGGCTTTGCCCGTCGGATGCACCCGCAGTTCGCAGCCGTCGGCCATACCGAGACCGAGGATGTCCATATCCTTGCGCGGGCCGGCGCCGACCGCCTCGGTGAAGAACGACATCCCGATGCCCATGAGTTCGCCGCGTTCGCGTTTCTCCCTCTGCTCGGCGCGCAGCGCGTCGTAGCCGATCATGTCCATGGCCTTGCGCATGGTGGTCTCGTAGTCACCCGAGTCGTACACCCATCCGGTTTTGGAGGTGTAGGGAAACTGGTCGGGTTTCAACAGGTTTCGCAGCCGCAGCTCTGCCGGATCCATCGCGAGTTCGTGCGCGAGGCAGTCCACCAGCCGCTCGACGAAGTACACGGCCTCGGTGATGCGGAACGAACACGCGTAGGCGACCCCGCCGGGAGCCTTGTTCGTGTACACCGCAGTCATATGGCAGTACGCCGCTTCGATGTCGTAGCTGCCGGTGAAGACCCCGAAGAACCCCGCGGGGTACTTGACCGGCGCGGCGGTGCCGTTGAACGCGCCGTGGTCGGCGAGCACATTGGAGCGGATCGCCAGGATCCTGCCGTCGCGGGTGGCGGCGATCTCGCCGACCATGATGTAGTCGCGGGCGAATCCGGTCGACGTCAGGTTCTCGCTGCGGTCCTCCATCCACTTCACCGGCTTGCCGAGGAGCAGCGAGCCCACGATCGCGCACACGTAGCCCGGGTAGATGGGCACCTTGTTGCCGAACCCACCCCCGATGTCGGGTGAGATCACCCGGATCTTGTGTTCGGGCAGACCGGCGACCAGCGCGTACAGGGTGCGGTGCGCGTGGGGGGCCTGGCTGGTGGACCACAGGGTCAGCTTGCCGGTGACCGGGTCGAGATCGGCTACCGCGCCGCAGGTTTCCATGGGTGCGGGATGAACCCGCGGGTAGACGATCTCCTGGGTGACCACGACGTCGGCCCTGGCGAACACGGCGTCGGTGGCCGCGGCGTCACCGGTCTCCCAGTCGAAGCAGTGGTTGTCGGTTTTGCCGTCCAGGTCGGTGCGGATGACGGGGGCGGCCGGATCGAGCGCGCGCCGGACGTCGATGACGGGGTCGAGCGGTTCGTAGTCGACGTCGATGAGTTCCAGCGCGTCGCGCGCCGCGTAGCGGTCCTCGGCGACGACGAATGCGACCTCCTGTCCCTGGAACCGGACCTTGTCGGTGGCCAGCACCGCCTGCACGTCGTTGGACAGCGTCGGCATCCACGCCAGGCCCTTCGCGGCCAGGTCGGCGCCGGTCACCACCGCCTTGACCTTCGGATGGGCCTGCGCCGCCGAGACGTCGATGCCGACGATGCGTGCGTGGGCGTACGGCGAGCGCAGGATCGCCAGGTGCAGCATGCCCGGCAGTGCCACGTCGTCGACGTAGTTGCCGCGGCCACGGATGAACCGCGGATCCTCCTTGCGCAGCATCCGCCCGTGCCCGCACGGCTTCTGGTCGTTGTCGGCCAGATCGTCGGGTGTCGGAGTCTCCAGTGTGGTCACGCCGTCACCCCCTCGTGGTCGCCCGCTTCGGCTCTGGCCGCCCACTGGATGGAGCGCACGATCGTGGTATATCCGGTGCAGCGACAGATCTGACCCGAGATCGCCTCGCGGATCTCGTCTTCGGTCGGGTCCGGATTGCGGTCGAGCAGTGCCCGCGCGGTGATCATCATCCCGGGCGTGCAGAATCCGCACTGCAGTCCGTGACACTGCATGAAACCCTCCTGCACCGGGTCGAGCGTGCCGTCGACGGCCAGTCCTTCGACCGTGCGCACGCTGTGCCCCGAGGCCATCGCGGCCAGCATGGTGCACGACTTCACCGGCACGCCGTCGACGTCCACCACACAGGTGCCGCAGTTACTCGTATCGCAGCCCCAGTGGGTTCCGGTCAGACGCAACTGATCCCGCAGGAAATGCACGAGGAGCATGCGGGGTTCGATCTCGGCGGTAACCGGATCGCCGTTGACGGTCATCGTTACCTGCATGCTCAGTTACCTCCGGGGGCTGGGGTCTCACGCACCCGCCGCACGGCGGTGCGCAGGGTGCGGATGGTCAGTTCGGACGCCAGATGGCGTTTGTAGTCGGCGCTGCCGCGCATATCGGTGGCCGGCTCGCAGGCCTGCGCCGCCTGCCGGCCCGCCTCCGCGAAGGTCTCTTCGGTGGCGGGCTGGCCGGCAAGGGATGCGGCAAGGGCCGCCAACGCACCGGCGTCGGCGTTGACCGCGGTCAATCCCACCCGCGCGGCCACGATCTGGGCGCCTTCGTCGGGGCCGGACAGGGTCACCGACGCACCCGCGGCGGTCACCGCCCAGTCCCCGACCCGGCGCTCGACCTTCGCGTATGCGCTGGAGGTGTTGTGCCGCAGCGGTATCCGAACCTCGACCAGGATCTCGTTGTGGGCCAGCGAGGTTTCATAGGGACCCGCCAGGAAGTCGTCGATCGGGACCTGGCGTTCGCCGCCCGGCCCGCGAGCCAGGCATACGGCACCGAGTACGGCGCAGACGGTGGTGAGATCCTCGGCCGGATCCGCCTGGCACAGTGACCCGCCCACGGTGCCCCGGTTCCTGACCACCGGATCGGCGATGACGCGTTCGGCGTCGCGGAAGATGGGGCACACCGCAGCCAGCGCATCGGATTCGAGGACCTCACGGTGACGGGTCATCGCGCCGAGGCGCACGAGGGTGGGGTCGGTGACGACGTAGCCGAGTTCGGGTGCCAGGTCGTTGATGTCGACGAGGTACTCGGGGTTGGCGATGCGCAGCTTCATCATCGGCAGCAGGCTGTGCCCGCCCGCGACGATCAGCGCCCCGTCGCCCAACCGGTCCAGCAGGCCGATCGCGTGGTCGACACTGGTGGCGCGCTCGTATTCGAATGGTCCGGGAACCTGCATGTGACCGCCCTCACATCGGTGGGAAGGACTCCCAGTGTCGGCGGGCGGATCGGACCCGTCAACCAGCAGTTAAGGAATCACTTAAGTCACTCGGTTCGTCCTGGTCACGGTGGATGCGGCCGCCCGTCTCGGTGAGCGGTCGCCCGCTGCCGCCCCACCGGCTGACGATGATCTCCGCCGCGATGGAGACCGCCGTCTCCTCCGGTGTGCGGGCCCCGATGTCCAGGCCGATCGGACTGGACAGCCGGGACAGTTCGTCGGCGGTGAGCCCCGCCTCGCGCAGGCGCACCAGACGGTCGTCGTGGGTGCGGCGCGAACCCATCGCGCCGACGTAGCCGACCCGCGGCAACCGCAGCGCGACCTCTAGCAGCGGCACGTCGAACTTGGGGTCATGGGTCAGCACGCAGATGACCGTCCGCTCGTCGACGGCATCCTCGGCGACCTGCGCGGCGAGGTAGCGGTGCGGCCAGTCCACGACCACCTCGTCGGCGGTCGGGAAGCGCGATGCGGTGGCGAATACGGGGCGCGCATCGCAGACGGTGACGCGGTAGCCCAGCATCGACCCCTGCCGCGCCACCGCGGCGGCGAAGTCGATCGCCCCGAACACCAGCATGCGGGGTCGCGGTGCGTAACTGGCGACGAAGACCTCCATGCCCTCACCGCGGCGCTGTCCGTCGGGTCCGTAGGTGAGGACCTTGCTGCGTCCCGCCGCGAGCAGGCCGCGCGCGTCGTCGAGCACCGCGTCGTCGGCGCGGCGCGACCCCAGCGTGCCCGTCACGTCGTCGCGGATCACCAGCCGCAGGCCGACCCGCTCGGGTTGCGGATGGGCGATGACGGTCGCGGTGGCCGCCGGGCGGTGCCAGGCGATGTCCTCGGCGAGACCGGACAGTTCGGGAAACGTCTGAGCCGAAACGGCTTCGACGAACACGTCGATGATGCCACCGCATGTCAGGCCGACGGCGAATGCGTCGTCGTCGCTGACGCCGTACCGCTGCAGCCGCGGCAACCCGTCGCCGGCGACCTCGGTGGCCAGTTCGTACACCGCACCTTCGACGCAGCCGCCGGACACCGAACCGCTGACGGTGCCGTCGGGGGCGACCACCATCGCCGCACCCGGTTGGCGCGGGGCGGACCGGAAGGTCCGCACAACGGTGCCGACGCCGGCAGTGCCGCCGGCGCGCCATACGTCCAGCAGATCGCTCAGCACATCCCTCACACAATCCAATCTAGAGCCCGCCGTCGCGGCCCGTAGGCTTCACAGCGTGACTCCCGCGCAGCTTCGCGCCTATTCGGCGGTCGTGCGGCTCGGGTCCGTGCGTGCGGCCGCCGAGGAACTCGGCATGTCCGACGCCGGCGTGTCGATGCACGTGGCGCAGCTGCGCAAGGAACTCGACGATCCGTTGTTCAGCAGGACCTCGGCGGGGCTGGCGTTCACCCCGGGCGGGCTTCGGCTGGCCAGCAGGGCCATCGAGATCCTGGGCCTGCAGCAGCAGACCGCGATCGAGGTGACCGAGGCGGCCCGGGGCAGGCGGTTGCTGAGGATCGCCGCGTCGTCGTCCTTCGCCGAACACGCCGCCCCCGGTCTGATCGAACTGTTCTCCTCACGCGCAGACGATCTGTCCGTGGAGCTGTCGGTGCATCCGGCGGGTCAGTTCCGCTATCTCATCGAGTCGCGCGCCGTCGACGTCGCACTCGGGCCTGCGGGCACCGGGCTGGAGTCCGACGGGACGATCGCGGTGCGGCCCTTCCTGAAGTACCAGATCATCACCGTGGCCGCCGCCGACCACCCGCTGGCCGGCGCCTCGCCGACCCCGGCGCAGCTGCGGGAGCAGCAGTGGATGCTGGGCCCGTCGGCGGGCAGTGTGGACGGCGAGATCGCGTCCATGCTGCGGAGTCTGGCGATACCCGAGGCGAATCAGCGCATCTTCCAAAGCGATGCGGCCGCGCTGGAGGAAGTGCAACGGGTGGGCGGGCTGACCATCACGATCGGCTTCGCGGTCGCCAAGGATCTGTCGGCGGGCCGGCTGGTGCACGTCAAGGGGTCGGGGCTGCAGGTCTCCGGCGAATGGTCGGCGGCCACCCTGCCCCCGGCGTCCCGCCAGCCCGCGGTCTCCGAGCTCGTCCGGTTCATCACCACGCCGCGGTGCACCCAGGCGATGATCCGCGGGACCGGCGTCGGTGTCACCCGGTTTCGGCCCAAAGTGCATGTGACACTGTGGAGTTGATGCGCCCGATGGCCGGCCGGAGCAGGTCGGGCGCCACGTGGACGAGCACCGGGCGGGTCGGGCGCCCCTGGTTCAGCGACCCGCCTGCAGCGCCCGGATGAGCGAGGCCGCATCCCACGGGCCCTTGTGGCGAACGCCGTTGACGAAGAACGTCGGCGTCGAGTTGAGGTCCATCGCGTCGGCGTCCTGCGCATCGTCCTGCACGCGGCGCAGCACCTTGCCCGAGTGCACCCGCACATCCTCGTCGAACTTCTCGATGTCGCAGCTGATCGCCGCCGCGTAGCGGTACATATCGGACCACTCCAGGTCGTCCTGGTGGTCGAATAGCTCGTGCGCCATCTCCCAGAACTTGCCCTGCGCCGCGGCCGCCTCACTGGCCCGCGCCGCGTCGAATGCGCGCGGATGCTCGCGCTCCAGGGGGAAATGCCGCCAGACATACCGTAAGTCGTCACCGAAGTGGGCCAGCACCTCGTCGATCGCGCCGGTGGCGCGGCTGCAGAACGGGCATTCGTAGTCGCCGTACTCCACCAGTGTCAGCGGCGCGTCGGGGTTGCCGCGGATGTGGTCGCGGTGAGGGTCGACGGGTCGCACCAGCGTCATGCCGACGGGTTGCGGCGGACTCACCAGATCGGTGATCCGGAAGATGGCCCAGCCCAGCAGGAACGCGATGACCGAGGCGGCCAGTACACCCACCCGTGCCTCGTCCTGCTTACCGGGGTCGTCGATGGCGATGTCGACGATGAAAAGCGAGATGGTGAAGCCGATTCCGGACAGCGCGGCGCCGCCGGCGATCCTGCGCAGCGTCAGGCCGGGCGCCAACTCGCCCCAGCCCGTCGCGCGCATGATCGCGGTCGCACCGGTGATGCCCACGAACTTGCCGATCACCAGCCCGGCCACCACACCCCACGTCAGCGGGGATCGTGCGGCCGCGGCCAGGGTCTCGCCGTTGAGCTGGACGCCGGCATTGGCCAGCGCGAAGATCGGCAGGATGACGAAGGAAACGTAGGGGCCCACCGCGGTCTGCAGCCGCTCGTTGATCGAGATCGACGCGCGCAGACTGCGAGATGCGGCGCGGGCGTACTGCGAGTTCGGCGACTGCCGGAAGGCCCGGATCACCTCGACGGCCTGCTCGACCCGCTGGCGTTCGGGGGTGAACACCGGGATCAGCAGCGCGACAGCGACACCGGCCAGTGTCGGGTGGACATTCGCCTGGAACAGGGCCAGCCACAAGGCGACTCCCAGCACCGCGTAGGCCGGACCCCGGTAGAACGGCAGGAGCCGCACCGCGGCCAGCGCGGCGACCAGAGCGAACGACACGACCAGCGGCGCCACCCGGATCTCGTCGGAATAGAACAGGGCGATCGCACCGAGCGCACCGACGTCGTCGACCACGGCCAGGGTCAGCAGGAAGATGCGCAGGCGTCCGGGGAATTTGGGGCCGATCACGGCGAGCGCGCCCACCAGGAACGCGGTGTCGGTGGAGATCACCACACCCCAGGCCTGGGCGTTCTCGCCGGAGGGGTTGAAGATCAGGAAGATCATCGCGGGGACGACGAGCCCGGCCAGCGCGGCGACCACCGGCACCGCCGCCCGCGACCTGTCGGTGAGGTCCCCGATGGTGAACTCCCGGGTGACCTCGAGACCGACGATGAAGAAGAAGAACGTCATCAGGCCGTCGTTGACCAGGTGTTTGACGCTCAGTTCGGCGTGGTACTCGCCGAAGCTCAACCCGACCTCGGTGTTCCAGAACGCCGCGTAGGTCTCCGACCACGGCGAGTTCGCCCACAGGATCGCGGCGATGGTGAAGATCAGCAGCAGTGCTGCCGCCGTGTTCTCGGTGCTGCGCGCGGCTTTCGGATTGCCGGTGAAGCGGCTCGGCAGCAGGCGAACGATGCTGGGATGTGCTTCGCTCACGTCAGTGCGTGCCCCGGAGCGGGCCGGCAGACTTGGCGCCCAACAGGATTCGCTTGATCGGGATCTCCAGCCGGTCTGCGGTCATGGTCGGGAACTCTGCATGACGATAACGCCTGGTGCGGTGCGGCGCTCACTCGGTGGCGTCGGGTGGCTGGGCCGTGATGTCCTCGTGCGGATCCGCGCCTGCGGCGACGTGGGCGGCCTCCATGAGCATCCAGCCGGACAGTTGCACCGACAGGTCGCGTTCGGGGATCGCGGATTGGTTGACGGCCCCGTCGACCGACTCGGCGTCGTCCCCCTCGGCGGTGGGCACCTCGGCGGTGCGGTCCCAGAACGGTCCGAACAGCGGCAGTCCGTCGACGTCCTGGCGGTTGTCCCAGGCCGCCCGCGCCGACGTCAGCACCAGCGTGCGGGCCAGGTCACGCGCGGCGGCGTCGGCGGCCCCGTGCTGGGGCAATGTGGTGACCACCAGCGTGAGGTAACGCGCCAGGATCGCGTTGAACAGCCCGCCGTCGCCGCCTCCGGCGCCCCTGATCACCCCGTCGGGCGCCATCTGGTCGCCGACCGCGCTGACCAGGCGGTGCACCCGTTCGGAGTGGTCAGCGTCGTCGGTGCGCACCGCCAACTCCACCTCCAGGCCGAGCACCACGCCCTGGCAGTAGGTGTACTGCGCGCGGACCAGCGACCCCGCCTTGATGCCGTCGAACACCAGATGGGTTTCGGGGTCGATGAGGGTTTCGTCGATCCAGTCCGCCATCTGCTGGGCCCGCCGCAGCCGGTCGTCGTAGCGCGCCAGGAAGATCCCCGCCGGGCCGTTGGCCGGGGCGTTGAAGAACTGGTCCTGTTTGCGCCACGGGATGCCGCCACCGTCTTCGGGCACCCAGGCGTTGACGAACTGGTCGCACAGTTTGTCCAGCGCGGCCGGCTTCTGCACACCGGCGAGGCGGCCCGCGCGTTCCAGTGCCAGCGCCAGCCACGCCATATCGTCGTAGTAGTCGTTGACCCACGACAAGTTGTTGCGCAGCCGGTGGGCCCGGATCTGGCGGGTGATCTGGGTCTGCCGGTCGGGTTGCGGATCGCGTAACTGGGCGTCGACCAGACAGTCCAGTAGGTGTGCCTGCCACCAGTAGTGCCAGACGCCGAACCACCGGTAGCGCCGGGCGGGCGGCCAGGCGACCACCCCGAGCTGGGTTCCCGGCAGACCCCACAGGCGCTTGAGGTGTCGCCGTGTGATCGCCGCCTCGGCGCTGGCCGCGCGGTTGGCCCAGAGCTGATCCATGTGCCTGATCCTGCCCTACCCGGGGCTGCCCTGTCGGCGACTCGCGATGAGACATTTTTGTCTCAAATGAGCTATATTCGTCTCATGGCTTCGGATCGTGACGGGCTGCTGCGCGCAGCCGCGGATTTCCTCGGCCGCCGGCCCAACGCCACCCAGGACGAGATCGCCGCCGCGGTCGGGGTGAGCCGCGCCACCCTGCACCGGCACTTCGCGGGTAAACCCGCGCTGATGGCGGCCCTGGACAGCATGGCCATCGACGAGATGTTCGCCGCGCTGGACGCGGCCCGCCTCGACGAGGACTCCGCGACGACCGCGCTGCGGCGGCTGGTCACGGCCTGCCGGCCGGTGGCGCCCTACCTCGCCCTGCTCTACAGCCAGAGCCAGGAACTCGACCCCGACGAATCGATGCGCGGCTGGACCGTCATCGACACCCGGATCAACGCACTGTTCGAACGCGGTCAACAGACCGGCGAGTTCCGGCCCGACATGACCACGACCTGGCTGACCGAAGCGTTGTACAGCCTGGTCGCGGGGGCCGGCTGGGCCATCCAGGTGGGCCGGCTGGCCGACCGCGATTTCGACCGCATGATCACCAATTTGTTACTGAACGGAGTGAGTACCTCATGAACCGCCGCTGGCTTGCACTCGGTGTGCTGACCCTGGCGGTCCTGCTCATCGGCATCGACGGCACGGTGCTGGCCCTGGCCACACCCTTCATCAGCCGCGACCTCGGCGCGACCGGAACCCAGATCCTCTGGATCGGCGACATCTACTCGTTCGTCCTCGCCAGCCTGCTCATCACCATGGGCAGCCTCGGCGACCGCATCGGCCATAAGAAACTGCTGCTCAGCGGCGCGACCTTATTCGCCGCGGTGTCTGCGCTGAGCGCATACGCGCCCACCGCCGAACTGCTGATCGCCGGGCGGGCGCTGCAGGGTGTGGCGGGCGCGACACTGGCGCCGGCCACCCTGGCCCTGGTCCGCGGGCTGTTCCCGCAGGCGCGGGAACGTACCCTCGCGGTCGGCATCTGGGCGGCCGCGTTCTCCGCCGGTGCCGCGCTGGGGCCCATCCTCGGCGGCATCCTGCTCGAGCACTTCTGGTGGGGTTCGGTATTCCTCATCAACGTGCCGGTCATGGTGGTGCTGGTGGGCAGCGGGCTGCTCCTGCTGCCGGAGTACCGCAACCCTGCGCGCGGACCGTGGGACCTGCTCAGCGTCGGCCTGTCGATGGTCGGCATCCTGGGCGTGGTCTACGCCATCAAGGAGACCGCGGCGCTGGGCCTGCGGGCAGGCCTGCACGCCGACGTCGTGATCGCCGCGCTGGCCGGGATCGTCGCGCTGGTGGTGTTCGTGCGCCGTCAGCTGCGCCTGCCCAGCCCGCTCATCGACGTCCGGTTGTTCGGCAACCGCGCATTTTCCGGGGTGGTCGGCGCGAACTTGCTGTCGGTGCTCGGCCTGTCCGGGCTGGTGTTCTTCCTGTCGCAGTTCTTTCAGCTGGTCCAGGGCTTCAGTCCGCTGAGGGCCGGTCTGGCCGAGTTGCCCGCCGCGGTGGCGGCGACGATCTTCGGCGTGCTGGCCGGTGTGGCCGTGCGGTACTGGTCGAAGCGCGCGGTGCTGACCACCGGCCTGGCCATGGTCGGTGTCGCGATGGCGACCTTGACGACCATCCGCCCCGACACCGCCTATCCGCAGCTCGGCGTGGCCCTCTTCGTCGTCGGCGTCGGCCTCGGCCTGGCCTTCACCGTCGCCAGCGACGTGATCCTCGCCAGCGTTCCCCGCGAACGTGCGGGCGCGGCGGCCGCGGTGTCGGAGACGGCGTACGAACTCGGCATGGCTCTGGGGATCGCCACCCTCGGTTCGATCGTCACCGGTGTGTACCGCGGGTTCACCGCACCTGCCGGCACACCCGCGGCGGTCGCCGCCCACGCGCACGACTCGCTGGCCGGTGCGGTGCAAGCCTCCACGATGCTGCCCGCCGATGACGCCGCCGCGCTGCTCGACGCGGCCAGGGCGACGTTCACCGAGGGTCTTGCCATCGCCGCCGGGGTCGGCGCGGTGCTCATGCTCACATCGGCGCTGGCCGTGTGGATCCTGCTGCGCGACCTACCAGGCCGTACCGAGGTCGGCGTGCTGGACGATCCAGCAGTGCATCGCGATACCCGCCGCGACGGCGGCGTTGATGCTGCGGGTGGATCCGAACTGTGCAATCGACACCGTTAACGCGGCCCCGGTCCTCGCCTCGTCGGTGATGCCCGGGCCCTCCTGCCCGAAGATCATCAGGCAGTCGCGGGGCAACGCGGTGCGTTCCAGCCGGACCGACCCGGCGACGTTGTCCACCGCGACGGCGGTGAGCCCCGCGCCCGCGGCGAACGACAACAGTTCGGCGGTGCTGTCGTGATGGCGTAACCGCTGGTAGCGGTCCGTCACCATGGCCCCGCGCCGGTTCCAGCGCCGCCGCCCGACGATATGCACGGTATCCACGGCGAAGGCGTTGGCGGTGCGAACCACCGCGCCGATATTGGCGTCGTTGCCGAAGTTCTCGATGGCGATGTGCACCGGATGCCGTCGCCCGTCGATGTCGGCGACGATGGCCTCCCGCGTCCAGTACCGGTAGGCGTCGACGACGTTGCGGGTGTCGCCGTCGCGCAGCAGCGCCGGATCGTAGCGCGGGTCGTCGGGGTGCGGTCCCGGCCACGGCCCCACCCCGGGGGTCTGGCCCCATTCGGTGGGACCCGGCGCGGGTTCACCGGCCGGGCCGGGTTCAGGCATGGTTCGGCCGGGGTGCGCGGCCGCGGTCAGTGCTGAAAATTCGCGGACTGCCGACCGTTGCGCGACGGCGGCGGGCGGCGGTCAGCCGGATCGGGTCGCGGCGCGGGCGGTGTGTCCGTGCGGGCGTGTTCGGAGCGCGGCTGGGTGTAGCGGGACACATCGGCGCGGCCCGGCGGCAGATCGCCACGGCCGGGCGGCAGTTCGGACGGCCGTGACGGCGCGGGCACGAGCGGACGGCTCGGGGACCCGCTGCGCCGTGCGATGGCCTGCGCCGCACCGCCGGTCTGCCCGCCCTGGGGCACCGGCGGCAGGACGCGCAGCAGATCGTTGAACTGGCGCACCGTCCGCAGGCCTTCGTCCCACTGGGCGCGGGTGCTGGTCACCGGCATGCTGACCAGCGTCCAGTTCTGCTCGTTCCACATGATCTCGGCGCAGTCCGGCGCGGTGTGCGCGAAGGTCACCATGCGCCGGTCGCAGGCCCGGCGGGCGGCGTCGAGGTTGGTCGAGTACACCATCCGCGGCCCGATCGCGCCGAGCAGCCAGATGTCGTTCTCGCGCGGCTCCTTGATGCCCTTGAGCCGCAGGTCGACCACGACGTTGGTGCCCACCTTGCGGTGCAGCGCGATGACGGTCGCGACGTCCTCGAGGTCGAAGATGAAGACGGCCTCGCCACGGATCTGGCCCAGGACGACGTTGCGGGCCGTCACGTCACCCACCGTCGACATCACTCCGCGCTTCCAGCGCTTGAGGATCTCGGTGGATTCGTGTTCGTAGTCGAAGCCATGCGACTTCGCCCATGACTTGCGGCGGCGTCCCAGCCCTCGGCGGCGGTCGATGTCGACGTACAGCAAAACCGCCGCACCCACGAAACAGAGTGCGGACAGCGTGAACCAGAGCGGAACCATCGGGCCTAGCCTAATGGTTCGGCCCGGCTTCCCCCGAACTCGCGGAGGTCACAACCGCATCACACCGGGTGACATCTGTGGCGGGCAGACGCAAAGTCCCCCATTTGCGAGGCAAATGGGGGACTTTGGCGTCTGCTCGCGCCGGGTGGTGCGCGTGTTGACGGGTACTAACCCAGGATCAGCGAGTCCCCGTCGGCGCTGACGTTGACGGGCACCACGTCTCCGTCGTGCACGTCACCGGCCAGCAGCATCTTGGCGAGCTGGTCGCCGATGGCCTGCTGCACCAGCCTGCGGAGTGGACGGGCACCGTAGAGCGGGTCGAACCCACGCTCGGCGAGCCACTTCTTGGCGGGCAACGACACCTCGAGCGTGAGGCGCCGCTGCGCCAGCCGCTTCTGCAGCTGCTGCAGCTGGATGTCGACGATCGACACCAGCTCCTCGGGGTTCAGCGCGTCGAACATGATGACGTCGTCGAGCCGGTTGATGAACTCCGGCTTGAATGCCGCGCGCACCGCCGCCATCACCTGCTCCTCGGTGCCACCGGCGCCGAGGTTGCTCGTCAGGATCAGGATGGTGTTGCGGAAGTCGACCGTGCGGCCCTGGCCGTCGGTCAGCCTGCCCTCGTCGAGGACCTGCAGCAGCACGTCGAACACATCCGGATGGGCCTTCTCGATCTCATCGAAGAGGATCACGGTATATGGACGCCGCCGCACCGCCTCGGTCAGCTGACCGCCCTGGTCGTAGCCGATGTAGCCGGGAGGCGCGCCGACCAGCCGAGCGACGGAGTGTTTCTCGCCGTACTCGCTCATGTCGATGCGGACCATCGCGCGCTCGTCGTCGAAGAGGAACTCGGCCAGCGCTTTCGCCAGCTCGGTTTTGCCGACACCGGTCGGGCCGAGGAACATGAACGAGCCGGTCGGCCGGTTCGGGTCGGCGACGCCGGCCCGACTCCTGCGGACCGCATCGCTGACGGCCTGCACGGCCTTGCGCTGACCGATGACCCGCTTGCCGAGCTCTTCTTCCATGCGCAGCAGCTTGGCGGACTCACCTTCGAGCATCCGGCCCGCCGGGATTCCGGTCCACGCCTCGACCACCTCGGCGATGTCGTCGGGGCCGACTTCCTCTTTGAGCATTTGAGCTTCTTGAGCCCTCGCGGTCGGAATGGCGACGTCGAGCTTCTTCTCCACCTCCGGGATGCGCCCGTAGCGCAGCTCGGCGGCCTTGGCCAGGTCGCCGTCGCGTTCGGCCCGGTCGGCCGCTCCGCGCAGCGTGTCCAGCTGCTCCTTCAGTTCGCGTACGACGTCGATGGCGTTCTTCTCGTTCTGCCAGCGTGTGGTCAGCTCCGCTAACTTCTCCTTGTCATCGGCCAGCTCGGCGCGCAGCTTCTCCAGCCGTTCCTTGGAGGCGTCGTCCTCCTCCTTGGACAGCGCCATCTCCTCGATCTCGAGGCGCCGCACCAGGCGTTCCACCTCGTCGATCTCGACGGGACGGGAGTCGATCTCCATCCGCAGCCGCGATGCGGCCTCGTCGACCAGGTCGATCGCCTTGTCCGGCAGGAATCGCGATGTGATGTAGCGGTCCGACAGCGTCGCCGCGGCGACCAGCGCCGAGTCGGTGATGCGTACGCCGTGGTGCACCTCGTAGCGGTCCTTGAGTCCGCGCAGGATGCCGACGGTGTCCTCCACCGACGGTTCGCCGACGAACACCTGCTGGAAGCGGCGCTCCAGGGCGGCGTCCTTCTCGATGTACTTGCGGTACTCGTCGAGCGTGGTGGCGCCGACCAGCCGCAGCTCGCCGCGGGCCAGCATCGGCTTGATCATGTTCCCCGCGTCCATCGACGAGTCGCCGGTGGCGCCGGCACCGACGATGGTGTGCAGCTCGTCGATGAAGGTGATGATCTGCCCGGCCGAGTTCTTGATGTCGTCGAGGACGGCTTTCAGCCGTTCCTCGAATTCACCGCGGTACTTCGAGCCGGCCACCATGGAACCGAGGTCCAGGGAGACGACGGTCTTGTCGCGCAGGCTCTCCGGGACGTCCCCGGCGACGATGCGCTGGGCCAGGCCCTCGACGATCGCGGTCTTGCCGACGCCGGGCTCGCCGATGAGCACCGGATTGTTCTTGGTGCGGCGGCTGAGTACCTGGACCACCCGCCGGATCTCGTTGTCGCGCCCGATGACCGGGTCGAGCTTGCCCTCCTTGGCGCGGGCGGTCAGGTCGGTGGAGTATTTCTCCAGCGCCTGGTAGGTGGCTTCGGGGTCGGCACTGGTGACGCGGGCGCTGCCACGCACCTTGACGAATGCGTCACGCAGCGCCTGCGGGGAGGCGCCGTGGCCGGTGAGCAGCTTGGCCACATCCGTGTCGCCCGCGGGAGACGAGCTTGCGGAACGACCCGAACCTCCCGCCAGCCCGACGAGCAGGTGCTCGGTGGAGACGTATTCGTCGTCCATCTCGGTGGCGAGTTGCTGGGCCGCGGTGATCGCGCTCAGCGACTCCCGCGAGAGTTGCGGCTGCGAGCTGGCGCCGCTGGCGCTGGGCAGCCGGTCGAGGATCCGTTGCGTCTCGGCGCGAATCGTCGCGGGTTCGACGCCGACGGCCTCCAAGAGTGGTGCGGCAATGCCATCGTTCTGGGTGAGCAAAGCCATCAGTAAGTGGGCGGGACGGATCTCGGGGTTGCCCGCGGCGCTGGCCGCCTGCAACGCCGAAGTCAGCGCCGCCTGAGTCTTGGTCGTCGGATTGAACGAGTCCACGACACACGCCTCCGTTTCGTCAGATAGGCCTCTGCGAGGCACAGAAAATGCTTGTCGCAAGGAACAACGCCGTCAAGGTTGAGTCTGTTCCACTCAAGTTTAACCAATTTTCCGACGGCGGTGTTCGGATGCCGCATTCCGCGTGCCGCGCGAGCCTATGACGAGCTAGGCGGGCGGTCTTCGAAGGTGAGGCGGGTCGAACGCGCGGCCACCGGCGACCGAGAGATCGGTGAGATCCACCGTGTCGAGCACGATGAACACGTCCTCGGCCGCCACCTGCGCGGTCCGTGCGAGATTGACCGCGATGGCACCGAAGAGGGCCCGCTTCACATCCGCGGGCCGCTCCTTACCCACGACCACCCGCACCATGACGAACCCGTCGGTTCTCGGACCTCCCATGAAGGTCCGGTCGTAGAGCAGTTCGTAGGGCTCGCACTGGTGGATCACCTGGAAGCGGTCATCCGCGGGGATCCCGAATTCGGCCACCAGAGCGTCGTGGACGGCGTCGGCGATGGCGCGGAGCTGTTCGGGTGAACGTCCCCGGATGAGGGTGATGTCGACGATCGGCATGGGCGTATCCCTTCTACGACGTCCCGGCGATGGTGGCGGCGGGACACTCTTGGCCGAACGGGCCGGCGGCGGCAACGGTGGACAGCCCGGCGGGCCCGCGATCGGCGTCGCGATGCCGGGCCGGCTCCACCAGGGCCCCGGTGGCCTCCAACCGGGCGATGTCGCACGGTTGATATCCCAGCTCTGCGAGCAACTCCGTGTTGTGTTCGCCCTGCCGGGCGGCGAACATCGCATCGTCGGTCGCGATCTGCTCGTCGAAGTGCCACGGACGGCCGGGCACCCGGATCTCGCCACCCGTTCCGTCCGGAACCGTGCGCACGGCATGCCATTCCCTGGCCCAGTCGCCCGCCGCGAACTCCTTGATGGTGCGCACCTGACCGGTGGCGATCTTGGCCTCGTCCATCTGGGCGTCCAGCGAATCCATATCCGAGAACGTGCCGATCCAGTCCTGGACGATCTGGTGAAGCGCACCCAGGTGGCGCAGCCGCAGTTCGGGAGTTCGGAAGCGCGGATCGTCGCCGAGGTCGGGTCGCCGCATCGCGGCGAGGTAGAAGGGAAACGACATGCTGCCGACGAGACTCATCGGACTGGCGAAGCGCTCCCCGCCCGGCCCCTGGAAGAACGGGCCGTCGGTGGCCCCGAGGATCGGTCGTTCGTCGCCGAGTTCCTCGTCGGACAGGTCGACATGCACCCGTTCGTTGACCGACATCATCACGGCGGCCATCGCAACGTCGATGTAGCTGCCCATGCCGGTCCGCGCACGGCTGGCCAGCGCCGCCAGGATGGCGATCGCGGCGTGCAGGCCGGAGTAGACGTCGGCGTGTGAGAGCGCGTCGCTTCGCATCGCGTCGGTGCGGCCGAAATGCTCGGCGGTGTTGGCGGTGATTCCCGTCTCGGCCTGGACGGTCGGCGCATAGGCCATGCGAGACCGCCAGGGTCCGTGCTGCCCGTAGCCGCTGATCGAGGCGTACACGACGCCGGGGTTGGTGGCCGCGACGGTGCGGTAGTCCAGTCCGAACGCCGCCAGCGCACCGGGTCTGAAGTTCTCGACGATCACATCGGCGTCGTCACAGAGGCGGACCACCGCGTCCCGGGCGCCGGCGACGTTGAGGTCGACGCTGAGATTCCGCTTTCCGGCGTTCTGCTGGGCGTAGTAGCCGGAGATCTCCCCCGTGGTGGGAAAGGCCTTGCGCGACAGATCTCCACCGGGCGGTTCGATCTTGACGACGTCGGCGCCGAGGTCCAGGAGCGTTTTGGCACAGTGCGGGCCGGCGAGCACCCGGGAGAAGTCCACGACGCGGATGCCGTCGAGGGGCGCCGTCCGGGCGGGCATCATCGCGGCCATCACCGCCCCTCGAAGAGCGCCATGCCGATGCCCTGTTCGCGGTAGGACCGCACCCCCGTGCGGAAGTCGGCCGAACTCAGCACGGGTCGCTGGATCTCGGCCATCGCCTCGTCGGCGGCCGCGACGCCGTCGTTGATCGCCGTAGCCACCAGGCGTTTCGTGGCAGCGTTCGCGACGGTGGGCCCGTGCGCGAGCTCCTGGGCCAGCACCATCGTCGCGGTGTCGAGATCTTCGTCGTCCACGACGCGGTTGATGATGTTCCACCGCTCCAGCGTCCCCGCGTCGTATCGGCGCCCCAGCATGGTCATCTCCTTGGCTCTGGCCGCGCCGGCCCGCTGCGCCAGCCGCTGCACCGCCCCCATCAACGGATGCAGGCCCACGGTGACCTCCACCGAACCGATCTTCGCCGACCGCGCGGCGACGACGAGATCGCAGGCCAGGGCGAGCTCGAAGCCGCCGCCGACGCACACGCCCTGGATGCTCGCCACGATCGGTGCGGGGTGTTCGTCGAATGCCCGAATCACGTCCACCAGCCCCCAGTCCAAGACGCCGGTTTCGCCGGCGGTCGCGAGCATCGCGTCGAGATCGGCCCCCGCCGAGAAATGCCGCAGGCCGCTGCGCAGGATCACCGCGCGAGCGTCCTGGCGGCGGGCCCAGTCCAGGCCGGCGATGAGCTCGCGGCTCAGGCCGACGTCGAGCAGGTTGTACGGTGCGGACTGCATGCTCAGCACGGCGACGGACCCGTCCATGGCCGTCGCCAAGGTCTGCCCGGCTGTGGTTGTGGCACTTGGTGATTCACTCATGTTGCGATCCCCCTTCGGATCGGTCGGCGGTCTCCGGTCGGTAGCCGGCGATCGGGCGGCTGGGCATCTCGGGCAGCCGCAGCAGCGCCTCGGTTTCCTCGACCGAGGCGACCGGCAGGTCGAGGGACCGTGCGAGCCCGATCGCCCGGTCGACCAGCGGCTGGTTGCCGCCGCTCAACTCGCCCTTGCGCAGATACAGTGCGTCCTCCAGACCCGCGCGGGCGTTTCCGCCCAGCGCCAAACCCATTGCGGTCAGCGCGAGATTGGCCGACCCGATGGCGATCACCTGCCAGATGCAGTCCGGCGGCAGCCGTCGCACCATGGTCAGCAGATTGTCGGGCGTAGCCGCCATGCCGCCGCGTACGCCGAGCACGATCGAGAACTGGAGGGGTTCGTCGTCGAGCAGTCCGGCATCGCGCATCCGCAGGCAGGCGTCGAGATGCCCGGTGTCGTAGATCTCCAGCTCGGGTTTCACCCCGAGTTCGCGCATGCGCCCGGCGAGCCGGGCCACGTCGGCCGGCGGATTGCGGAATTCGGCGGCGCCGAACGACATCGAACACGGGTTGAGCGTTGCCATCCGCGGCCGGAGTTCGACGAGCGCCTCCCTGTCGGCGAAGGGCACCTCCAGGCCGACCCCGGTGGACAGCTGGATCAGGATGGGACACCGCTCCGCGATCAGATCCATGGTCAGCTTGGCGACACCGAGGTCTGCGGTGGGCCGGTCCGCGGCGTCACGGAAGTGCAGATGCGCGACCGCCGCCCCCGCGCGGTAGGCGAGGTGGACCGCGTCGGCGATCTCGTGCGGTTGCGTCGGCAGCGTGGGATTGTCGGCTTTGGTCGCGATGGGACCGGTCGGTGCGACGGTGAGCACGACGCTCATGGCCGGGCCTCCTCCGGCGACGGACCCCACGGACCTGATCCTGCGGCGGCGACGTTGACCAGCTTGCGGTTGACGAATTCCCCGAAGCCCAGCTCGGAGAGTTCCCGGCCGAACCCGGAGCGCTTCACGCCGCCGAACGGCAATTCCGGTGCTGTCCAGGCGGGTTGGTTGACGAACACCATTCCGCAATCGATTCGGTCAGCGACCGCCCGCCCCCTGGCCGTGTCGGCGGTGAACACCGAGGCGCCCAGGCCGAACGGCGTGTCGTTGGCCAACTCGATGGCTTCGTCCTCGGTGTCGACGACGTAGAACGAGGTGACGGGGCCGAAGTACTCCGTGCGGTACGCCGCGTTGGCCGCGTCGATTCCGGTCAGCACCGTCGGTTCGAGATAGAAGCCCGGGCGGTCGATGCGTCCACCTCCCAGGACCACCTGCGCACCGCCCGTCTGCGCGAGCGCGATCTGCTCCAGCAAGGTGGCAAGCGCGCGTTCGGAGGAGACGGGCCCCAACGTGGTGTCGGGATCCATCGGGTCGCCCGCCCGCAGCGCCGCCAACTGCTCGGTATAGGCACGCAGGGCGGACGCACCCCGGTCCCGGCCCACGACGATCACCCGCTTGGACCCGACGCAGCTCTGGCCGGTGTTGAACATCCGGCCGAAGACCGCCGACCCGACGGCATGGTCGAGGTCGGCGTCGTCGAGGATGATCAGCGGATCGCTGCCGCCGAGTTCCATGACGACTTTTTTCAGTCCGCGGCCGGCCGCTTCCGCGACGGCGGCGCCCGCGCGTTCACTGCCGGTGACGGTCACCCCGGCGACCCGCGGATCGGCGATGACGCGGGCCGCCTGGTCGTGGGTGGCGAAGATATTCGTGTACACCCCGGCGGGAGCGCCGGCCTTCTCCATCACTCTGGCGAACGCCAGCGCGCACTGGGGGACGTTCTCCGCGTGCTTGACCACCAGCACGTTCCCCGCGGCGAGTTGGGGGCCCGCCACCCTCGCCACCTGGTAGTAGGGGAAGTTCCACGGCTCGATGGCGAGGATCACCCCGATCGGCTCGGTGGTGAGTACGGCGCCGGGAGACTCCGGCAGTTCGATCGGTGCCAGGAACTTTTCGGCACGGTCGGCGTAGTAGTCGAGGATGGCGGCGGAGAGGGCGACTTCGGCCTCGGCCGTGCCGATGAGCTTGCCCATCTCCAGCGTGATGTAGTGGGCGTATTCGGTGGAGTTCTCCCGCAACTCCGCGGCGGCGGCCCGCAGGACGTCGGCGCGCGCACCGGCGCCGCGTGTGCGCCAGTCTGTCGCGTAGGCCTCGTGGGCTGCCGCGATGCGGCTGTCGAGCTCGCGGTCGGAGACGGTCTCGAACGTCGAAAGTCGTTCGCCGTTCGAGGGATTGACGGTGCTGAATGCCATAGCAGGTGACCTCGGATCTGTGCAGGCAGGACGGATGGCGGTGGGCGGCGCCGCGGTGACCCACGTCAGGTCGGTGTGCGCCCCGGGCTGGTGGTCAGTGCGGGTTCACCACTCCCCGCCGGTGGTGCCCGGCGCCAGTGCGAGGTTGACGGGCAGTTTCTCCCCGTGCGTGTATGGCGTGGCCTTGTTCTCGGCGATCCACCGTTTCTCGGCGTGCGATTCGAACGGAGGCGGGACGATGCCCTGCAACGACCAGAGATCGAAAGGCGGTTCGGTGATGGTGAATTCCCAGTCGTAGCCGCGGTCGGAAATCCACGGCCTGATCACCTCGTCGAGGTGATGGACCCACCATTGGCGCAGTACGGGCCCGGGCAGGGTGCGGGCCATCTGATCGATGTTGATTCTGACGAATCGGTCGTGCGGATCGCCGCCGACGTAGCAGTTGTCCCCGGAGACCTCTTCGAAGAGGACCACGACGTAGAACTTCGGGATCGGCACCGCCTCGTAGATGGAGGTGATGGCCGCCGAGAACTGCTTCTTGTCCTCGGCGGTGTACGCGCCAACGGGGTGATGGATCTTCCACAGCGGCATGTCTTTTCCTCACTGTCGTGCCAACTCGGATGACGCGGATCGCGATGGATCCGCGGCGTGACGGGAAGGGTTTGGGGTGATCCGCGTCACGTCTATGCAGCACACCACCGATTAGATCTCGTTTCAAGACTTAGTAGCGAAATTGAACTCACTTCGCGGGCGCTGAGGCCCGAATGCGCAGCTGCCGCTACGAGACGGTCGGGGATCCGCCCACCCGTCGAGCCCTCGCCGACGGCGAGTAGCGAACGGCCCAAACCTGCAGCGCCTCGAGTGTCGCGGCGAGCGAGCGTCCCGCGTCCGTCAGGCCGTACTCGAAACGCGGCGGGTGCTCGCAGTATCGGCGGCGGCAGATCAGCGCACTGCCCTCCAGGCAGCGCAGCCGCGACGCCAATCGGTTTCGCGGAATACCGGTATACCGTTGGATATCGTTGAAACGAACTGTGCCGGAACTGATCTCGTAGAGCACCAGTAGCGTCCACCGGTCACCGAGGACGGTGAGCGCCCAGTCCAGGTCGGCGTTGCGCGCACCGCCTTCGCACTCACTCACCAGAGCATCTCCGTCACTGGATGGCACCGGCCGGGTCGCCGTACGGTGAGCGTGTCACAGCCGAGTCGTGGCGCGGCGGAAAATCAGCCAATTCAGTGCAACTTTGCAACTCAGTTGCTAATCTCAACGAATGAAGCGGGGCTTCTCCGACTGGCCGTGTTCGGTCGCGCGCGCGGCCGAGGTGTTCGGTGACGCGTGGACGCTGATGGTCCTGCGTGACTGCATGCACGGCGTCACCCGGTTCGACGAGTTCCAGAAATCGCTGCAGATCGCTCGCAACACGCTCTCGGATCGGCTGTCGGCCTTGGTGGAGGCGGGCGTGCTGGCCAAACGCTTCTATCAGGACAACCCCCCGCGATACGAGTACGTGTTGACCGATATGGGCCACGACCTGTTCCCCGTGGTCTCCGCGATGCTCGCCTGGGGCGACAAGTGGCTCGACGGCGGCGCGGGCGCCCCGGTGCTGCTCCATCACGAACCATGTGGCCAAGACCTGCGGCCGGAGGTCGTCTGCGGCCATTGTGGTCATCGTTTCGAGGACAGCGACGTTCAGCTGTGCGTCGGTCCGGGGTATCCGGACACCGTCGAACACGGCACCGACTTCCGGTCCCGGTTAGCCGCCCACCCCGGCGCGCAGGGCGGGCGTCCGCATGCCGACCGGTCGGCGTCCTGACGCACCGTCACCCGGCATCGCTCGGCCGTCCCCGACGCCCGAACGGCCAAAACACGAACCGACACGGCAGATCGCGCTCCGGTTCGCTACGTTTCTCGCGTGACCAGTCTGAGTTCCGAATTGTCGGAGCTGATCCCCCTCGCGCTGATCATCGCGCTGTCACCGCTGTCGATCATCCCGGCGGTGCTCGTCCTGCACACTCCCCGGCCGCGACCGACCGGCCTGGCGTTCCTGGCCGGCTGGCTGTTCGGACTGACCGCGCTCGTCGCCATCTTCGTCGGCGTCTCCGGTCTGCTGGGCGGGGTCGGCAAGTCACCGGCCTGGGCGTCGTGGCTGCGGATCGTCGTCGGCGCCGCGTTGATCGTCTTCGGCATCTTCCGCTGGCTGCGCCGGCACAGCAATCCCCACCAGCCGGCCTGGCTGCGTCAGATCACCGAGGTCGGTCCCGGTAAGGCGCTGGCGGCGGGGGCGGTGCTGACCGTCGTCAACCCCAAGGTGCTGTTTGTATGCGCCGCAGCGGGTCTGGCCGTCGGAACCGCCGGTTTGGCATCGCATGACGTGATGGTGGCCGTGATCCTCTTCGTCGCCGTGTCGGCGTCCACCGTCGCGCTGCCGATCGTCGCCTACACCGTATCCGGCGATCGCCTCGACCCGCCCTTGGCCAGGTTGAAGGCGTGGATGGAGAAGCACAACGCCGCGATGGTCGCGATCATCTTGATCGTTATCGGAATTCTGGTGTTGTACAAGGGAATTCACGGGCTGTGACTGGGGTCTGGGCAGCCCCAACTCGGCTGCGTCGGCCGCGGGGTAGCGCACCCTGCCGTCGCCCGCGCCGCGCCGTCACCGGTGGTGACATGCAGCCGACGGTATCAGCCCACCGTGGGGTGGCCCGGGCGCCTCATGCGGCCGAGATCCTGGCCCTGACCTCGAATTCCAGGTCTCTCGCCTCGGCGACGTAGATGTCCTGGGTCAACTGGTTGCCACGCATGGTGACTTCGCCGCGCGGGCTGATGTAGGTGAGGTTGTCCGCGGCCCGGGTCATCGCCGTGACGTCCAGACTCCCCGCCCTGGATACCAGCGCGATCAGCAGCATGATCGCCTCGTAGCACGATTCGCCGATGCTGTTCAGCGCGGGCGCGGCGGGTCCGTACCGGGTGTAGTAGTGCGCGGCGAAATCCATGCTGGGTGCGGTGTTGAGCGCTTCGAAGAAACCGGCCGCCGCGAACAGACCGTTGTTACTGTCGCTCCCGCTGGCCATCAGCATGTTCTCTTCGACGTGCGGACTCAGCCGGGGCACCGCCGCATCCAGGCCGGTCGCCGCGAACTGCCGGTTGAATGCCACGCCGTCGCCGCCCACGAGCATCAACAGCACCCCGGTCGCCGACGTGACCTCCACCCGGCGGATCGCCGAGGCGAAGTCCTGGGTGCCCAGCGGCACGTAGATCTCCTCCACCAGTGGCGAGCCCTGCCGAACGGCGTGGTGGCGTGCCGCCGCAGCGGTCTGGCGGGGCCAGACGTAGTCGTTGCCGATCAGGATCCACCGGTCGATCCCGTATTCGGTTTTCATCCAGTCCATCGCCGGAAGCAGCTGGCGCGACGGGGTCTCGCCGGTGAGGAACAGTCCGGGAGTGTGTTCGCCACCCTCGTACAGCGGCCCGTACACGTAGGGCGTGCGGTTGCTGGTGACCCGGGCGATGGCCTGGCGGACCGGAGAGATGTGCCAGCCCGTCACCGCGTCGATCGCTCCGCCCCTGACCAGCCGGGCGATGTCGGCGGCGACAGCCGCGGGCGGGCGGCTGCCGTCGACGGGGATGAGCCGGACCTGCCTGCCCAACAGACCGGTGGATGCGTTCAGGTCGGCGATCGCCAGCTCGGCGCACGCCTCGCAGGACGGTCCGTAGATACCCGCCGAGCCGCTACGCGGGATGACCAGCGCGACGTCGATGGTGTCCGCGCGGACGCCGGGCGCCACGATCGGTGGCGTCGTACCGCTCATCATCAGGCCTCCATCCGCAGCGCGGTCGCTCCTGCTGATCGACGAACACCGATGGTGCGCCCGGCCCGTTACGCGAGCGTTGCGCAGCTGTTCTCAGGGTGAAAAGTTGCCCATCGGCAGCGAACACCGATGGCGCGTCATCACCGCAACTCCCCGACCCGCGCCAGGGTCCTGATCAGCATGACGGCGGTGTCCTCGCCGAACTCGTCGATCAGCGTTGCCTTGACCGCCGCCTCCTGCCTGGCGAGCCGGCGCACCTTGTTCTTACCTCTGGCAGAGAGGTAGACCAGGACCCGCCTGCGGTCGACCGCGTCGACGCGGCGGAGCACGAACCCGCCGTCGACGAGTTTGTCGACGATGCGTGTCAGCGTCGGCGGCGGAATGGCCATGGCCGCCGAGATGTCACTCATCGTGAACCCGTCGCCGCCGCGCAGCGCTCCCATCACCCGCCAGCCCTCGATGCTGTTCACCTCGGCATCGAGCAGACCCTGCGCCAGTGCGTCGGTCCACCAACGATCGGCCCGGAAGAACACTTCCGAGATGCTTTCCAGACTGGTCGACGTCGGCACAGTTCTCCTGAAGGGTTTCCCGGGGAAATACTTTCATCACGAACTATTGTCGTGCTGACATTATCCCATCGAATCGGCTGGTGCAGCATCTAGGCAGGCTGGGCCGCCGGGGCCCGGCCGCTGCCGGTGACCCGCAGGATCGCCGCGGCGCCCCACTCCGACACCAGCCCGAATCCGGCACCCACCAACGCCGTCGTCGCGGCGATGAGCGCCGGGTTGGACACGCCGCCGGTGGTGATGCCGTTACCGGTCGCCGCGATCGTTCCCACCGTCATCGCAAATCCGAAAACGATTGCCGGGGTGGTGGATATCAGCGGAATTCGCGAGACCTGGACCATCGCGAAGCTACCGACGCCCACGGCGACGGCAACCCATATCGCACTGGAGGTGGCGGTGACGGCCAGGAGGGTGCAGGTGGCGATGGCGATGCCGGTCCAGTTGCACGCGACGGATTTCACCAGACCCATCGGTCCGGATCCGACGAAGAAGAAGGACGCCCACGCCAGGAACAGCACCCAGACCGGCAGATTCCACACCGTCGCCGTCAGCAGCGTCGAGAGCATTCCGAGCACGCCGACACTGATCGACAATGCCGCGATCTTGGACATGACGCAGCCCCTCAATGCTCGTGGTCGTGGTCGTGGTCATGGTCGTCGTGCGCGAGCCGTTGGGCCTCGACCAGCGTGCGCACGTCGAGCGCGTCGGCGTCGAAGAACCTCTTCTCCGCGGCCAGCCGGCAGAACGCCGCACCGAACTGCCGGTAATAGACCGCAGGGTCGCAGGTTTCGTCGATCCCCGATGCCTCGATGGCCGCGATGAGATGGGTTTTGAACTCGTCCCACTCGAACGCCCGCGCCTGGCACAGATGTACGACCAGGCCGAACAGCCGGCCCTGCCACGGCGCGTCGAACACCAGCTCGCCGTTCGATCGGGGCAGCGCGACGGCGCTGTCCCGATCGTCGAACGAGGTGAGATCGATTGCCGGGGCGGTCATTCCGCTGTCCCGGGCGCGGCCACCAGTGCGGTGCCGACCATGGAATCCCTGCTGATCAGCGGGATGAGTTCCTCGGCCGTCATGCCGTCGGTGCCGGCCGGACGTTGCGGTACGACGAGGTAGCGGATCTCCGCGCTGCTGTCCCACACGTCGATCTTCACGTCCTCGGGCAGCGTCACCCCGAACTCGGCGAGCACGCTACGCGGTTCCTTGACCACCCGCGCGCGGTACTGCGGATACTTGAACCAGGCGGGGGGGATACCCAGCAGCGTCCAGGGGTAGCACGAACACAGCGTGCACACGACCACGTTGTGCCGTTCGTCGGTGTTCTCGACGGCGATCATGTGTTCGGTCTGCAGGCCGGTGAACCCCATGTCCGCGATCGCCGCGGTGGCATCGGACAGCAGCCATTCGCGGTACTCGGGCTCGGTCCACGCCCGGGCCACCACCTTGGCGCCGTTGACCGGACCCATGTCGTTCTCGAACGAGGCGACGACGGCGTCGACCGCTTCATGCTCGGCGAGGCCCTTCTCGACCATCAGCGACTCCAGGGCGTTGACCCTGGCCTCGACGTCAGACAGTGAAAGCCAATCCATTTCGGGTGTCTCCTTCGGTGCTCAGGCGGGTTCGAGGTAGTTCTCGAACAGGTCGGCGTACAGGTCGAACTCTTCGGCGGCTTCGGCGCCCCACAGGTCGGTGGAGCTGAACTTCACCATGTAGAGGTGGTGGGGGGTGTCGACCTGGCGGTGGGCGCTGTCGGCGGGGTCGTGGAAGGCGCCGTACTGCTTGGCGATGACACCCTTGATCTTGTTGAGGTAACCCGGCAGCCGATTGTGGGTGGCCTCGTTGATGTTGCGCACCACGACCTCGGCACCCACCTCGAACACCGGCGGGGCCTCGGCGGGCAGGTCGTGCGGCGTGCCCTTCCACAGCACGTCGATCATCTCCTCGGCGAACGGCGACAACTGCGCCGGTTTCTCGGGATGCGGTGTCATCTCCGGGGTGCCGAGTTCGCGCATCCGCTCGTCGACCTCGGCGTGCGAGATGAACCCCTTGTCGTTGAGCAGCTTCTCGACCGAGAACAGCCAGTGCGCGTAGTACGTGGAGTCCAGGTAGTCACTCCACTTCATCAGTTCGATGCCGTGGCGCTGCTCGTCGAGGTTGAATGCACCGTTCTTGATCGCCATCGCGGTGATCGCGTGCATCCTGCCCTCGAACGGGTAGCGCCAGTCCGGGATGCCCGGTTGCAGGAACTCCGTGTCGATCGGCCCGAGGCCGTCGCGGCCCCCGACGTCGTGTGGCCCGTGCATGTACCGACCCTCCATTCATTAGTTCATCGCCGTAATACTTCCATCTGAAACTATGAGGACGGCAAACCGAGATCGGCAATGCGAGGACGGCATGCGTTACATATTTTTTACACCGCCGGACGCCGAATGTTAAGGCTGGATTTCGCTCCCCCGTCAGTGCGTTGCCGGGGTTGACGGGCTCGACAGACGCGCGTAAGCAGGTTTTGCGCAATATTTGCGATCTGGAAGCAAATGCCTCTCATCCGGAAGGATCCCGACATGTCATCGACTTCAGGTCAGTCCGCCCTGCGCCGCACCCCGGCGTTGAGCGTCCCCGACATCGCCACCACGAGCGCCGCGTTGTGGCTGACCATCACGACCGTCCTGGCCCTGATCGCGTTCTACTTCATCGGATTCGACCAGGGTGCGGTCTCGGTGTTCGGCTCAGACACCCACGTCCACGAATTCCTCCACGACGCCCGGCACCTGCTCGGCTTCCCCTGCCACTGATATCGGGAGACGACGATGAAGAAGATCATCGGGCTCGGTGTGGCCGCCGGCCTGCTCGGCGGCGCAGCCTCGTTCGCATTCGCCAGGGCACAGGTGTCCCCCTTGATCGGCGCCGCGGTCGGCTACGAAGAGGCGCGTTCGCACGCCGAAGCCGAATTGACCGGCAGCGAGGTGCACGGCCACGAGTTGTTCACCCGGTCCGTCCAGGAGAACGTCGGCGCGGGGACGGGAGTTGTCGTCTTCGGCGTCATCCTGGGTGCGCTGTTCGCGGTGGCGTTCGTGACGGTCTCGGCGTACCTGGCCCGCCGCGGTGTGCGGGCGGACGGGCGCTGGGTGGCCACCGCGCTGGCCGGTGCGGGGTTCACCACGGTCAACCTCGTCCCGTTCACCGTCTATCCGGCCAACCCGCCCGGGGTGGGCCTGGAGGACACGATGGCCGCGCGGACGACCGCCTACCTGACCATCCTGCTGCTCTCGGTCGGCCTGGCGGCTGCGGCCGCGGCGATCGGGGTGCGCCTCGCCCCGCGGCTGGGCGCCTGGGCCGCCGCGGCCATCGGCGGCCTCGGCTATCTGGTCGCGATCGCCACCGCCGCCGCGCTGCTGCCGCGGTTCCACGAGGTTCCCGGTCCCCTCACCGACGCGCAGGGCGCCATCGCGTTTCCCGGTTTCCCCGCGGAGCTGCTCTCGGATTTCCGGATGCAGTCGGTCATGGCGACCGGCGTGCTCTGGCTGGTTCTCGGCGCAGCATTCGCCGCCTTCCTGCCGGGCGTGCTGACGGGACCGCAGCGGTCGCGTACCGGCCATCCACTCGAGGAGATCCATGCCGATCGTTGAATTCACCCCGACCCGCGACCAGTACGTATGGACCTTCGGCGGCGCCGAACCGGTCATGGAGGTGGCGCCGGGCACGGTGCTGCGGCTGTGGACCGAGGACGCGTTCGCCGGCCGGGTCACATCCTCCGACGACCGGCCCAGCGAGGTGCTCAACCCGAAGGAGCTCAATCCCCAGACCGGGCCCTTCTACGTCAGCGGAGCCGAACCCGGCGACACCCTGGCGCTGCATTTCGTGGCCATCGAACCGGCCCGCGACTGGGCGGCGTCGACCACGATTCCGCTCTTCGGGGCGCTGACGGGCACCGACAAGACCGCGACCCTGCAAGCACCGCTGCCGGAGCTGACGTGGATCTATCGCGTCGACGCGGATGCGGGAACCGCCCGGTTCACCGCCCACGAGAGCGACTTTGCCGTCGACCTGCCGCTGGCGCCGATGCTGGGCACGGTGGGTGTCGCGCCCGCGCTGCGCGAGGTGCGCACCACGCTGGTACCCGACTACTTCGGCGGCAACATGGACACCCCCGAGTTGAAGGCGGGCACCACGGTCTATCTCGGTGTCAACGTTCCCGGCGCCCTTTTCTCGGTGGGAGACGGCCACTATCGCCAGGGTGAGGGCGAGACGTGCGGCACCGCGCTGGAAGGCGCGATGAACGTCACGCTGATCGTCGACCTGATCAAGGGCACGGCGCCGGCGTGGCCGCGATTCGAACACGACGACGCACTGCTCACGGTGGGCTCTGCGCGCCCACTCGAGGATGCCTGGCGGGCCAGCCAGGTCGAGATGGTGCACTGGCTCAGCGAGTTGTACAGCCTCGGCACGATGGACGCCTACCAGCTGTGCAGCCAGTTGTCCCTGTCCCCGCTGGCCAACGTCGTCGACGTCAACTACAGCGCGGTCACCAAGATCCCCAAGGGTGTGCTGCCCGACGTCGACCCCTTCTCCGGCATGCATCAGCTGATGCGCGAACGGGGCCGCCAACTCGGCGCCTGATCCGGAGCGGCCATATTCACCACGCACTGAGGATCTGGCCCCGCCCGGCGCCGCCGACCCGCGCGGGGCCGGTCCGGCCGCGGGTGCGGCCCGCACCGTCGCCGCGGCACTACGGCAACGCCGGGCCCTGCCCGCCTGACCTAAACTCGTGCGGCGTGGGACTCGACGACGGCGAAGCACTACGCACCCTGCGTGACGCGGTCGACCCGCGCCACGGGTCGGGTGAGCTGATCCGCCGCTTCTACGCCCGCTGGTTCGCCATCGACCTGTCCGCGCGTGACCTGTTCCCCCCCGACATGGATGCCCAGCGCACCGCCTTCGCCCAGGCGCTCACCTGGCTGTTCGGTGAACTGATCGCCCAGCGGGCCGAGGAACCGGTGGCCTTCCTGGCCCAGCTGGGCCGAGACCACCGCAAATACGGTGTCACACAACGCCATTACGACACCATGCAACAGGCGCTGCACTCGACGCTGCGCAGCCACCTCATCGACCGCTGGGACGAGCGCCTCGACGAAGCGGCACGGGACACCATCGACCTGGTCGTCGGCGTCATGCGTGGGGCCGCCGATGCCGAACAGGCCCCGCCGCACTGCGACGGCACCGTCGTACAGCACATCCGGGCCACCCGGGACGTGTCGGTCGTGCGACTGCAGCTCGACACACCGCTCTCGTATCACGCCGGGCAGTACGTGCCCGTCCAGGTCCCGCAGTGGCCGCGGCGGTGGCGCTATCTCAGCCCGGCCATGCCCGCCGACCCGAGCGGCGCGATCGAATTCCACATCCGGTCCGTCGCCGGCGGCATGGTCAGCACCGCCATCGTCGGGGAAACCCGCGTCGGGGAGCGGTGGCGGCTGTCCAACCCGCACGGCGCGCTGCATATCGACAGGGACGACGGTGACGTCCTGCTCGTTGCGGGCAGCACCGGACTGGCGCCGCTACGGGCGCTGATCATGGACCTCACCCGTTGGGGCGTCAACCCGCGCGTCCATCTGTTCTTCGGCGCGCGCTTCCCCTGCGAACTCTACGACCTCAAGACGCTGTGGGAGATCGCCGCCACCAACCCGTGGCTGTCGGTGACGCCGGTCTCCGAGTACAGCAGCGACCCGCCCTGGGCGGCGGACTACCCCGACCCGCAGCCCCCGCGCGGCCTGCACGTGCGGCAGACCGGCGTACTCGCCGACGTGGTCACCCGCTACGGGAACTGGGGCGACCGGCAGATCCTCCTCTGCGGCGGACCCCGGATGGTGGCGGCGACGAAGGCCGCGCTGATCGCCAAAGGAGCGCCACCGCAACGGATACAACACGATCCAATGGCAAGCTGAACCATGACACAATCGGGCCCATGTCCGACTTCGAGAGTGTCACTCTGCGCGATCCGTCGTCAGCGCTGACGGCGACGTTCGTACCCAACGCCGGCATGGTGGCCACATCGCTGTCCGATGACGGCGTCGAACTGCTCGGGCAGCGCCGCGGACTCAAGGCGTACGTATCCACCCACCGCACCATGGGTATGCCGATCCTGTATCCGTGGGCGAACCGGTTGAGCAGCAACGGGTATGGGGTCGACGGCGCGGTGGTGACGCTGACGCCCGGCACCGGCGGGGTTCGTACCGACCAGCACGGCGTGCCGATCCACGGCGTGCTTGCCGCCTTCCCCGACTGGGAGGTCACCGCCCAGCTGGAATCGCAGCTGACCGCCGAAGTCGACTTCGGCTCGCGACCCCGGCTGCTGGCGAGCTTCCCCTTCCCGCACCGCCTGACCGTCGACGTCACCCTGGCCGACCGCGCCCTCACGGTGCGCACCACGGTGACCGCGAGCACCGGCGCCGACGTCCCGGTCTGTTACGGCTTCCACCCGTACCTCCAGCTTCCCGACGTGCCGCGGTCGGAGTGGGTGATCCAGACCCCCGCCATGCGGTTGCGTCCGGTCAACGCGTGGGGCATCCCCACCGGCGAGATGGAAGCCCAGCCGGCGATATTCGAGGCGCTGGGCGACACCTTCATCGACAACGGATACGACGAGGTGCCGCCCGGCGCGGTGTTCGCGGTATCGGGCGGCACCCGTCGTATCGAGGTGGTGTTCGAGAAGGGATATCCGGCTGCCCAGGTCTTCGCCCCCGGCGATGACGAGGTCATCTGCTTCGAGCCCATGGCCGCCGCCACCGACGCGCTGCGCCGCGGCGGCTATCGGGTGGCCCGTCCGGGCGAACCGGACGTTTCGGTGTTCGCGATCCGGGTGCTGCCGAACGACGGCTAGCGGTTGCGCGGCTGCCAGACCACCAGCGCCGTGCTCTTCGGCACGACGGCAATGTCGCGGCGCTGGTTGGCCCGCAACTCCTCGATCTCGTGCGCCATTTCCTTCAGGCGCGCCTGCAGGGCCTCGACCTGGTTGGTCAGCTCGATGATGCGTTTGATCCCCGCCAGGTTGACGCCCTCGTCCTGCGACAGCCGCTGGACCTCGCGCAACAGTTCGACGTCACGGTGTGAGTACCGGCGGCCGCCGCCCGAACTGCGGCGGGGGCTGACCAGACCGAGCCGGTCGTAGGTACGCAACGTCTGCGCGTGCATACCGGCCAGCTCGGCGGCCACCGAGATCAGGAATGTGCGGGCGTCGTCATGAGATCGATCGGCCATGCTCAACCCTCATCGCCAAGCAAGCGCTCATCGGGCGCCTTCTGCTCTTCGCGCAAGCGCTCATCGGGCGCCTTCTGCTCTTCGCGCAAGCGCTCATCGCTCACCAGCCCAGCCTGCCCGCGGATCAAACCCGCCAGCACGTTCCGCCTTCGCGTACGCCTCGAGCGCTTCGGCCGCCTCGCCCTCCAGACTCGGTGGGACAGCGACCTTCACGGTGACCAGCAGGTCGCCGTGACCGCCGGAGCGTTTGGGCACCCCGCGTCCCCTGACCCGCAGGATCCGGCCGTCGGAGGTGCCCTTGGGCACCCGGACGCCGACCTTACCCTCCAGGGTCGGCACCGAAAGCGTTGTGCCCAGCGCCAACTCGTGGAAGCTCACCGGTACGGTGACGGTCAGGTCGTCGCCGTCACGGCCGAAGACCTTGTCCGGGCGGACGTGGACGGTCACATACAGGTCGCCCGAAGGGGCGCCCCGCAGTCCTGCCTCACCCTGGCCGGCCAGGCGGATTCGCTGGCCGTCCTCGACACCGGGCGGGATCCGCACGTTGATGGTGCGGGTCCTCGTCGTCACACCCGTACCCTGGCATTCCTCGCACGGGTGCTCGATGATGGAGCCGCTTCCGCGACATTCGGTGCACGGCTCGGAGAAACCGAACGCGCCCTGGTTACGGCTGACGACCCCGGCGCCGTTGCAGTTGGGGCACACCTTCGGGCTGGTACCCGGGCGTGCGCCGCTGCCATGGCAGTTCGTACACGGTGCCGGGCTGGTCAGCCGAAGCGGCATCGCCACACCCTTGGTGGCTTCCATGAACGACAGCTCGGTCTCGGTCTCGAGATCGTTGCCGCGCCGGGGACGGCTCGGCCGCGGCGATCCGCCGCGGCCGAACAGTCCTCCGAACAGGTCGCCGATGTTGGCGCCGCCGGTCTGCCCGGCGGCGTCGAACAAATCGTTGAGATTGAACTCGACGCCATCCCCGCCGAAATTTCCGCCGAAGTTGCCGCCCTGGCCGTTGCCGTAGCCGCGGCGGCCGAACCCGCCGCCGGCGAACAGGCGGCGGGTCTCGTCGTATTCCTTGCGCTTGGCCGTATCCGACAACACACTGTGCGCCTCGGAAACCGCCTTGAATCGTTCGGCGGCGTCGGGGTCGGGGTTGGTGTCGGGATGCAGATCGCGGGCCAGCTTTCGGTAAGCCCGTTTGATCTCGTCCTGGCTGGCGTCAGAGGAGACGCCGAGCTCCTTGTAGAAGTCCTTCTCGACCCATTCACGCTGGGCCATACCGCGTCACCTCCTTACCTGTCTAGTTATCTGATTCTGCTGCCTGTGCGCCCGAAGCGTCAGCCTTCTCCGGCGTGTCGGCCTCGGGCACGGTGTCCACCACACCCACCAGAGCGTGGCGCACCACCAGATCGCCCACCCGGTAGCCACGGCGCATCACCGTGCCGATCACCGGGTGGGTGCCTTCGCCTTCGTGCTGGACGGCCTCGTGCAGGGCCGGGTCGAATTCGTCACCTTCGGCTCCGAATCCGGAAAGACCCAGACCCTCAAGGACACTCACCAACTTGTCGGCCACGGCCTTGAGCGGACCGGATTCCAGGTCACCATGGCTGCGGGCGCGGTCGAGGTCGTCGAGCACGGGAAGCAGCTGGCCGACGACCGTGGCCTTGGCCCGGTCGGCGGCCACCTGCTGATCGCGCAGGGACCGTTTGCGGTAGTTGGCGAAGTCGGCTTGGACGCGTTGCAGGTCGGCCAACAGCTCGGCCGCCTTGTCGCTCTCCTCGGCGGACTCACCGGCGAACTCCCCCGGCGCCGGCCCACCAGGGGCCGCGCCGGAGGCCGGCTGACGGATCTCGCCCGTGTCGGGATCGATGCGCCGTTTGTCGGTGACTGTCACCGGCTCGTGCGAATCGTTCGGATTCACTTGCGCTCCTGGTCGTCCTCGACAACCTCGGCATCCACCACGTCGTCGCTGTCGTTGCTCGCGGACGCGCCGGCCCCGGAAGCCTGCTCGGACTGGGTGGCCTCGTAGATGGCCTGACCGAGCGCCTGGCTCTCCTGGCCCAGCTTCTCCATCGCCGACTTGATCGCGGCGATGTCGCTGCCGGCCAGCGCCGTCTTGGCGTCGGCGATCGCGGCGTCGACCTTGGTCAAGGTGTCCTCGGGGACCTTCGACCCGCCTTCGGCAGAGCGCTGTTCAGACACGAACTTCTCCGTCTGGTACACCAGCGACTCGGCCTGGTTGCGGACGTCGGCCTCTTCGCGACGCTTACGGTCTTCCTCGGCGTGCGCCTCGGCGTCCTTGATCATCCGGTCGATCTCCTCCTTGGACAGGCCGGAGCCTTCCTGGATGCGGATCGTGTTCTCCTTGCCGGTGCCCTTGTCCTTGGCGGTGACGTGCACGATGCCGTTGGCGTCGATGTCNNTCGAAGGTCACCTCGATCTGCGGGACACCGCGCGGAGCCGGCGGGATACCGGTCAGCTCGAAGCTGCCGAGCAGCTTGTTGTGTGCGGCGATCTCCCGCTCACCCTGGAACACCTGGATCTGCACCGACGGCTGGTTGTCGTCGGCCGTGGTGAAGGTCTCCGACCGCTTGGTGGGGATGGTGGTGTTGCGCTCGATGAGCTTGGTCATCACGCCACCCTTGGTCTCGATACCCAGGGACAGCGGGGTGACGTCGAGCAGCAGAACGTCTTTGACTTCACCCTTGAGCACGCCGGCCTGCAGAGCTGCGCCGACAGCCACGACTTCGTCGGGGTTGACGCCCTTGTTGGGCTCCTTGCCGCCGGTCATCTCCTTGACCAGCTCGGAGACCGCGGGCATGCGGGTCGATCCGCCCACCAGGACCACGTGGTCGATGTCGCCGACGGCGATGCCGGCGTCCTTGATCACCTGCTGGAACGGCTTACGGGTGCGGTCCAGCAAGTCCTGGGTGATGCGCTGGAATTCCGCGCGGGTCAGCTGCTCGTCGAGGAACAGCGGGTTCTTGTCCGCGTCGACGGTGATGTAGGGCAGGTTGATCGACGTGCTCTGCGAGCTCGACAGTTCGATCTTCGCCTTCTCGGCCGCCTCACGCAGCCGCTGCATGGCCATCTTGTCCTTGGTCAGGTCGATACCCGACGTGCCCTTGAACTTGTCGACCAGCCATTCGACGATCCGGTCGTCCCAGTCGTCGCCGCCGAGGTGGTTGTCACCCGAGGTGGCGCGCACCTCGACGACACCCTCGCCGATCTCCAGCAGCGACACGTCGAAGGTGCCGCCGCCGAGGTCGAAGACCAGGATGGTCTGTTCCTTCTCGCCCTTGTCCAGGCCGTAGGCCAGCGCGGCCGCGGTCGGCTCGTTGACGATGCGAAGGACGTTGAGGCCGGCGATCTGGCCGGCTTCCTTGGTCGCCTGCCGCTGGGCGTCGTTGAAGTACGCGGGCACGGTGATGACCGCGTCGGTGATGTCCTCACCCAGGTAGCTCTCGGCGTCGCGCTTGAGCTTCATGAGCACGCGCGCGCTGATCTCCTGGGGGGTGTAGTCCTTGCCGTCGATCGCGACGGACCAGTCGGTGCCCATATGCCGCTTGACCGAACGGATGGTCCGGTCGACGTTGGTCACGGCCTGGTTCTTGGCGGGCTGTCCGACCAGCACCTCGCCGTTGCGCGCGAACGCGACGACCGACGGTGTGGTGCGGGAGCCCTCGGAGTTGGCGACGACGACGGGGTCGCCACCCTCGAGCACGGCGACGACGGAGTTGGTGGTCCCGAGGTCGATTCCGACCGCACGAGCCATGGTGTTGCCTCCTGAATAGCTTTCTTGGGGTCTGAGTGGACCGCACTCAAGCCTGCTCCCGACAACCACCGGATGTCAACCAGACTTGAGCGTGTCTCACTCAACTTGTCGTTGGGGTCAACGGCGGGCGCGCCGGATTTGTTCCCGGGCGGCCGGACGGCAGGTAAGAGTCCATCCAACCCGCCGGATTGTCATCAAGCTGCCGGAACCGGTCGAAACGTCGAGGTGTCCGGCTCGGCCCCCGGGTGCGCGGCGTGGCACCAGCCGCGAAGACGACATCGACTGACGAGGTCGCCGAGGATTCCCGACACTTCGGATTACTCAGAGCGTCGATTCGTGCGCCCGTTCGCCGACCGCCAGCCGTCGGGGCAGGTCGCGCACCCGGGGGCCGAGTTCGTCCCGGCACAGGGCGGCGAACGCGTCGATGTGCGGCATCGTCCGATTCGTGTTGTACGCCAATGCAACTGTCTGCATCGGCGCGTCGCTGACGGGGATGCACCGAACGTTCCCGTCGACGTAGAAGGCTGCAATGCCGGCCGGTAGCAGCGCGACCGCCTGTCCGGCGGACACTGCCAGCACCGCCTCCCGCGGATCGAATGCGTCATCGCCGATATCGGAGGTCGGGCGTTGCAGCACAGGTTCGGTCAGGCCGTCGAGGTCGGATAACTGCAGCCAGTGCCGAGACGCCAGCGGATGATCGCGGCGCAGCGCGGCGACTACGGGCTCCTCGAAGAGGTCCTCGATGTGCGCGCCGTCTGCACGGATCGGCGGTCGGCAGAACACCACGTCGGCGCGACCGTCGCGGAGAAAGGGGGCCTGCGCGGTCGTCGAGGTGAAGATGGGTGTGACGTCCACGTCGGGTTGCATCATCCGAAAGGCGTCGATCAGCGCCCCGGCGTCGACACCGGGCATGAATCCGACCACGAAGCGTGCGGGTGCGCGGCCCATCAGGCGGGCATCACGCTCGAAGGCGGTGGCGTCGCGCAGCAGCTCCCGCGCCCGCACCAGCAATGTGGCGCCGGCTTCGGTGAGCTCGCTTCCGCTGCGCGAACGTTCGAAAAGCGTTACTCCCCAGCTCTTTTCCAACGCCGCAATTTGTCGACTCAACGCCGGCTGGGTCATATGCAACTTCGCAGCGGCGCGCACGAAACTGAGCTCGTCGGCGACTTCCACGAAGTAACGTAAGCGGCGCAGATCAAGATCCACCCGCCCATCGTAGGTCCATGCCTTTCCGGCATGACGGCGACGTCAATTGGCATTGGCCGCGAACCCGCTATGCCGCACAGGATGAATGCGAGGAAACAACCGAAGGAGAACCACGCCATGCAGACCATTTGGATCGAACTACCCGCCGACGACCTCGAACGAGCAATCGCCTTTTACAGCAGTGTTTTCGGGCACGCACCCGGTGACGTCATCGATCAGGGGGTGCGGCGCATCACCATTCTTCCGGGAACGCCGAGCGTCTCCCTGAACCAGACCGCGGGATTCACTCCGACGGTCGAGGGGTCGCTGCCGTACTTCCACGTCGACGAACCACTCTCGACGGCGCTGGAACGCGTAACCCGCGGCGGCGGCCGAGTCATCGAGCCGACCGAGCAGCGCGGCGAGAACGGCTATTTCGCCCTGATCGCCGACTCCGAAGGCAACGGCGTCACGATCCATTCAGCGCAGGCCTGAGATGCCCGAACTGCCCTCCGATGCCGACATAGCCGCACCGGCGGGCCAGATCTTCGCCATCATCACCGATCTCGCGAACCAGGGCCGCTGGCTTTCGGAGTCGTCGGCGTTCAAAGGGACTGTCGACATCTCGACCGTTCCGGCCCGGCTGGGCACCACCTATCGCGAACCGGGCCCGATCGGGGTGCGCAACGGCGTCGTCACCGAATTCGACCCGCCGACACGCATCACCTTCGACCAGCCGATGACGCTCAAATGGCACCTCGGCACGCTGGGTGTGGTGCTGCGCTACGAGCTGACCCCCCTTGACGGGGGAGACGGGGGCACCCACGTCCACCGGGTGTGCACACTGACCGTTCCCCGCCACCTCGCGCTGATCAAGCCGATCATTGTGCGGTCCTTCCGCGCGGAAAGTGCCCGCACGCTCGCTGCGCTGAAGGCGTATGCCGACCGTCTCGACCATGACGACACGACAGGAATCGATCACCCATGACCGGACGGTTGTTCTTCCTCGATCTCAGCGGCGGCAGGATCGTCGCGGTCGACCCCGACGGGTCCGAGCCGCGAACACTGGTGTCCGGGCTCACCGGCCATCCCGACGGGATCATCGCCGATACCGAGGGCGCGCACCTGTACTGGACGAATATGGGTGATCCGGCTGGAAATGACGGGTCGATTGAACGCATCGACCTCGACGGCCTCAACCGCACGACGATCGTGGCGGCGGGCGGGACGTTCACCCCCAAGCAAATCCAGTTCGAGGACGGGACGCTGTACTGGTCGGACCGGGAGGGTATGCGGGTGATGCGCGCCGCCGCCGACGGGTCGGCGATCGAGACGCTCGTCCAGACCGGCTGGGGCGACGCCGACCGCGAGGATCAGCGCAATTGGTGCGTCGGCATTGCCGTGGACCGCGCGGGCGGCAAGATCTACTGGACGCAGAAGGGCGCCGACGACTCGGGCCAGGGTCGCATCCTGCGGGCCGGCATCGACGTCCCCGCCGGCCAGACGCCGGCGGGGCGCACCGACGTCGAGGTGGTGTACGACGGGTTGCCCGAGCCGATCGACCTCGACATCGACCACGGCAGGCGGATGCTGTATTGGACCGACCGCGGTGACCCGCCGCGCGGCAACACGGTCAACCGGGCGCCGCTGGACGCCGGCCCCGGGGGCCGGCCCGAACCCGAGATCCTCGTCGATCACCTGATGGAGGGCATCGGCCTGGCGCTCGACGTCGCCAACGATCGGATGTTCGTCACCGACTTCGCCGGCACCGTCTATCGTGCGGCGCTCGACGGGTCGGGCAAGACGACGCTGCTCCAGGCCCAGGGCAATCTGACCGGCATCGCCTACACCTGAACGCACAATCCACCGATGGAACCCGTGCGCGAGATGCGAGGTCGGTCGCGGACACGTCGAACCGGCGCCGCGAATTCGTCGCCGGCCGGGTCGTTTTCGACATTTACAGCGCAAAGTTTTTGTGGGAGAACGCACCTCGTTGTGCCCGCACAAGGGCGTGACCACATTACTGGTCGGCGCAGACGGCGCGACTACGGAAGGAAATGCCTATGACGATGGACCGCCGCGTCGGCGTGTACTACTCGTGGGATCGGGTGCAGGAGACGGCGTCGCCACTGGGGGTTATCGAGAATCGTTTCCCGGCGCTGTTCGAAACCCGACGGATGCTCTATCCGGCCCACACGGATCTGGCCGACAGTCAACGCTACGAGCAGGGCATATCCGGCTTCATCGACCACATCCTGCGCCGCAACTTCGTCGAGTTCCACCGAGCGGCGCAAGCTGCGAGCGGGTATCCGGTGATCGAGGCCGAGCGAGTTGGCGACGACGGCGCGTTCGTGGCGATTGACAACAGCTTCATCGCCGGCCTGGACACCCTGATAGTCGTCAGTTTCGATTCGAGGCGCACCGGGCAGAACGCCCAACGAGAGGAACTGGACGTTCTGCGCGGCTTCCTCGACGTGCCAGGAAACCTGCTCGTCGTGGCACCGCATCACGACATCGGCGATGAACCCGAAGTCGAATTCGACCATCACGGTGACAGGACCATCCCGCCGGAGCAGCGTTTCGGCGGATTCGCTCGATCCGTCCTCGCCGGGCTCGATGTCCCAGTCATGAACCGCTACGGCCTGCGTCCGGCTCAGACCGCCACCGGCTCCCCCGAACCGATCATCGTCGAGCGTCACCTGGACCGTCTCGGGGTGCTCGACGGCGTCGAGACCTTCAACCTCCACCCGCACCTGCCTCATCTCGAACGCATCGGAGAGGCGGTTGGCAGACTCGACGTGCTGGCCCGGCAGCGAATCGACCGGCAGGCACCACCGCACCCGTTCACCGAGCACGGACAGTGGACGTTCGATGCGCTCCTGTGCTCCCGCCCGGGCGTCTTCGTGGGCGATCTGATCGTGGGCGATGCCACCTTGTTCAGTTCGACCGCAGGCGGTGTCGACAATCTTCGACGGCTGTGGGCGAATCTGCTGACTCGCTCCGGTGCTGCTCGCGTCAAGGGCCAGGGCGCACCGTCACCCTCACCGGACCCGCCGAGCGGCTCACCATCACCGACAGCCACGGACGGCGCCTGACCTCGTCGTCGTGATATCGCACCCGATGCGCGACACCGAGGGCTGAGCGGGCCGGCGCGCTCGTCGACGCGTTCGGCCGACAGAGGGCGCCCGCGCCGCGCCGGTCCTCCGATCGGGGGACACGTCATTCCCCCGCGACATCCGCCGGTCACCGGACAGACGTGTACCGGAATTCGAGGGATCGTTGTCTCATCGCGGGGAACGCCCCAGCGGAATATCGAAAAGCTAACCCAGACAGAAGGATTGACGATCGTGACGACATTCTCCACATTCTCCCGGATCGCCACCGTTGCGGCGCTGCCCATCGTCTCGGCCGGCATCCTCGGCGCCGCCGCCCTCGGCCTGTCCGGCGTGGCCTCCGCCCAGATCCAGACGCAGGTCCCCGCCGGCCCCGGCCACTCCTACGCCCCGGACACGCACGCCACCCCGGCCCGCAGCCAGGGCCCCGGCTGGCAGGCCCACCACGGCCCGGCTCACGTCTCCAACCTGCACCAGCGCTGACGCACCGGGTCACCCGAAGCCGAAAGGCCCTCCCCGAACATCCCCCGGGGGGAGGGCCTTTCTTCGTGTCTGACGCCGATCGCGGGCGAATCCGGCGCTCGCGTCCCACGGGGTTGCCGGCAACGAGGATTCCACTATCCGCCAGAAGTTATGAGGGCACCCGAACATTTCTCGCAGTGAACCCAAAACTGTTGTTGTGAGCCATCTTTCATCGACACGGATTTGCATTACCTGCCGCGGCGTGGGAACCTGGCTACAGCGAAGGGGAGTAGCCCCCAAATCGGCAATCGACATACTGGCAGAGCGGTTCACCGCGAAGCCCGGTTGCCGAGCCGGCCACCAGCCGGCGGGCGAGACCTTCGGCCGCACAGACCGCATTGGTTACCGGCCGGAGGCATCACTGTCGAGCCCCGCCGGGAACCACCGAACGAGGGGTTTCCCGTGCTCTCCGCGCTGCTCTTGAGCTTCGCCGTCATCTTCGTCGCCGAACTCGGCGACAAGACCCAGCTGGTCGCGATGACCTTCGCCCTGCGCTATCGCTGGTGGGTCGTGTTGGCCGCGATCACCGCCGCGACCACGCTGGTTCACGTGCTGTCGGTCGCCATCGGCCATTACCTCGGCGCCGCGCTCCCCACCCACCTGCTCGGCCTGCTCGCCGGCGCCATGTTCATCTTCTTCGGCCTGTGGACCCTGCGCGGTGACTCCCTCTCCGACGAGGAGAAGAGTCACGCACAGCGGGCGACCGGTGCGGCGTTCTTCGTCGTCACCTCCGCGTTCCTGCTCGCCGAACTCGGCGACAAGACCATGCTCGCGACGATCACCCTGGCCGCCGACAACGACTGGCTCGGGGTGTGGATCGGCTCGACGCTGGGCATGGTGGTCGCCGACGGCCTGGCGATCGTGGTAGGCGCCGTCGCGGGCAAGCACCTGCCCGAACGGACGATCCAGATCGGCGCGGCCGCCCTGTTCCTGCTGTTCGGTGTCTTCATGCTGGTGGAGAACATCGCCAAGACCGCGCCGGTGTGGGCAGTCGCAGTCGCCTCGGCCGCGGCCGTCGCCCTCTTCGCCGCAGGCCTGCTGGCGCTGCCGGAGCGGTTCAAGCCGGAGGTGCTGAAACGCGGATCCGCCCCAGCTCACGTCGCCGGAGGCACGGCGTCAGGCGGCGCCGACGACACCCCGGGCGACGACCTGGACGGCCCCGTCGTCAAGGATCCGACACAGACGCGCGCCTGACCGCCGCAGGAGACGTCAGTAGGCTCGGCGCGTCCCGACGATTCGACTGGGAGGCGTGATGAGCGAGCAGGTCCGGTACGTACTGGACGAGTCCGAGTTGCCGACCCATTGGTACAACATCGTCGCCGACCTGCCGACACCTCCGCCGCCGCCGTTACATCCCGGCACCCGCGAACCGGTGGGGCCCGACGACCTCGCCGCGCTGTTCCCGCCCGAACTGATCGCCCAGGAAGTCTCCACCGAACGTTTCGTGGAGATTCCCGGGCCGGTGCGCGACGTGTACCGGCAGTACCGGCCGTCCCCGCTGATGCGGGCCCGCCGCTGGGAGAAGGCGCTGGGCACACCGGCGCGGATCTACTACAAGTACGAGGGCGTCTCCCCGGCCGGCTCGCACAAGACCAACACGTCGGTGCCGCAGGTGTACTACAACTCACTGCACGGCACCACCCGGCTGACGACGGAAACCGGCGCCGGCCAGTGGGGCACCGCCCTGGCGTATGCGTGCTCCCTGTTCGGCCTGCACTGCGAGGTCTGGCAGGTGGGGGCGTCCTTCGACACCAAACCCCAGCGCCGGACACTCATCGAGGTGTTCGGCGGCACGGTGCACCGCTCCCCCAGCCGGCTGACCGAATTCGGTAAGACGCTCGACGCCGCCCACCCCGGGTCGCTGGGCATCGCGATCACCGAGGCCGTCGAGATCGCCGCGCAGGACCCCGACACCAAGTACGCCCTCGGGTCGGTGCTCAACCACGTGCTGCTGCACCAGACCGTCATCGGCGAGGAGACGCTCAAGCAGCTGGAGCTGGCCGGTGAGGCCGGCGCCGACCTCGTCATCGGATGCGCCGGCGGCGGCTCCAACCTCGCGGGCCTGACCTTCCCCTTCCTGCGCGAGAAACTGGCCGGCCACCAAGCGCCCCGGCTGCTGGCGGTCGAGCCGACGTCATGCCCGTCGCTGACCCGCGGCGAATACCGCTACGACTTCGGTGACACCGGCGGCATGACCCCGCTGATGAAGATGTACACGCTGGGCCACAACTTCGTCCCGTCGCCCATCCACGCGGGTGGGCTGCGCTATCACGCCATGGCCCCGCTGGTCTCCCACACCGTCCACGAGGGGCTCATCGAAGCGGTGTCGCTGCCGCAGAGCGAGTGTTTTGACACCGCACTGCACTTCGCCCGCACCGAGGGCATCGTCGCGGCTCCGGAGTCCTCGCACGCGCTGGCCCAGGCCCGCCGCGAAGCCCTGGCGTGTGTCGAATCCGGCGAGGAGAAGGTGATCGTCGTCGGCTTGTCCGGGCATGGGCTGCTCGAACTCGGCTCCTACGACGCCTACCTGTCGGGCCGCCTGGAGGACGATCCCCTCTCCGACGACGAGCTCCGCGCGGCGCTGGACGAGGTCGTCGTCCTCTGACCCCCCTTCCCGCCGAAAGTACGGTTGTTGACGGGGTCACTCGCGAAATGCGTACACCTTCCGTAGGGTCGGCGCCCGGCGCGTCACGACGACGATCCGTCCCACCGCTGCGTAGCGTTGATGTCGATGACCGTGCGACTGGCTCTGGGCTGCGCGCTCGCCGCGAGTGTCCTGCTGGCGGGCTGTCAGTCGGCGACCGACGGCCGACCGGTAGCCGAACCGCTCTCACCGACGGAGCCGAGCTTCCCGACGGCGCGCCCCACCCACAGCTCCACCCCGGCGCCGCCGACCACCAGCGCGCAGCCGGCCCCCGGCCCCCCGACGAGCGCCGCACCGCCCGGCGGCGAGGTGCTGCGACCGCAGAACGGCTACGTGTTCATCGAGACCCGGTCCGGCAAGACTCGCTGCCAGCTGTCGGCGCAGGACGTCGGCTGCGAATCCGAGTTCACCAACGCACCGGTGATCGACGGCCTGCCCGCCAACGGCGTCCGCGTCACCGCCGACGGTCGCCTGGAGTGGGTGCTTGGCAATCTGGGCGCGATCCCCGCCGTCACACTCGACTACCGCACGTACAGCGCGGTGGGCTGGACCATCGAAGCCGGCAGCAGTGGCACCCGCTTCACCAACGACCGCAGCCGCCACGGGATGGTCGTCTCGGTCGATGGTGCGCAGGCGTTCTAGGCTGGGGCATGACCGCCGCCCGACGTGAACGCGAAGCCCTCGTCGCCACCATGCGCGATGCGGGGCCTGACGCTCCGACGCTATGCGAGGGCTGGACGGCCCGTGACCTCGCCGCCCACCTGGTGCTGCGTGAGTACCGGCCCGACGCGGCCCCCGGCATCGCGATCCCGTCGTTCGCGGGATACACCGCGAAGGTGCAGGGCGAGATCACCGAGTCCACCGACTGGGACCAGCTGCTGGACAAGATCGCCTCCGGCCCGCCGGCGTATTCGCCGTTCAAACTGCTCGACCCGGTCGTCAACACCGCCGAGATGTTCATCCACCACGAGGACGTCCGCCGCGCCCGGCCCGAATGGGAGCCGCGCGAACTCGACGAAGCGATGGTGTCGGCGCTGGGCCGCACACTGCCGATCATGGCCCGCCTGACGTTGTCCCGGATGCCGGGCCGGGTGGCGCTGCGCACCCCGGAAGGCAAGACGGTGCTCACCGCGGGCAGCGGCCCGCCCGTCACGGTCACCGGTGCGCCGGCCGAACTGCTGCTGTTCTCCGTCGGCCGGGCAGCCCGGGTCGAACTCGACGGTGACGCGCCGACCGTGTCGGCGGTACGCGAGGCACCGAAAGGTCTCTGACGGTCGCCGGCTCTAGGCTGGCGCGCATGGACTTCCGCGTATTCGTCGAACCCCAGCAGGGCGCCACCTACGCCGACCAGCTCGCCGTCGCCCGGGCGGCCGAATCGCTGGGCTACTCGGCGTTCTTCCGGTCGGACCACTACGTGGCGATGGGCGCCGAGGGGTTGCCCGGGCCGACCGATTCGTGGGTCACGCTGGCGGGTATCGCACGCGAGACCTCGACGATCCGGCTCGGCACGATGGTCACGTCCGCCACGTTCCGCTACCCGGGGCCGCTGGCCATCTCGGTTGCACAGGTCGACGAAATGAGCGGTGGCCGCGTCGAATTCGGTATCGGCGCCGGATGGTTCGAGGCTGAGCATCTGGCCTACGCCATACCCTTTCCCCCGCTGGGCGAGCGGTTCGACCGGCTGACCGAGCAGTTGCGGATCATCACCGGACTGTGGGCGACGCCGGTCGGCGAGACGTTCGATTTCACCGGCACGCACTACACCGTCGCCGACTCGCCCGCGCTACCCAAACCGGTGCAATCGCCGCGGCCGCCGATCGTCATCGGCGGCGGAGGAGCGAAACGAACCCCGGCGCTGGCCGCCGAATTCGCCGACGAATTCAACATCCCATTCGTGCCGTTGGACACGCTCACGACGCAGTTCGGGCGGGTGGCGGCCGCCGTCGCCGCCGCGGGCCGGGCCCCCGATTCGATGACCTACTCGGCGGCGTTCGTCGTCTGCGCCGGACGCGACGACGCCGAGGTGCGGCGCAGGGCGGACAACATCGGCCAGACCGTCGACGCACTGCGGGAGGCCTCGCCCACCGTCGGCACACCCGATGAGATCGTCGAGAGGCTGGCCCCCTTCGTCGAGGCGGGTGTGCAGCGGATCTATCTGCAGCTTCTGGACATGTCCGACCTCGAACACCTGGAATTGATCGCCTCCGAGGTCGTCCCCCACCTGAGCTGACTGATCCGACGGGCGGGCGCTCGCGGGGCCGCCCCCCGTAGGATCGGTGCCCGTGACCGGCGACGCGCATCCCTCCGAGGAGACGGACCGGCCCGTGCCGTGGCACAACTCCACCGGCGCCGTCGTGGCGGCCAGTGTCGTCGGACTGGCCCTGATCGCCGCCCTGGTCGCGGGCGGGATGTTCATCGCGCGTCAGATCGGCGAGCCCGAACAGGCCCCGCTGAATTTCGTCGACCCCTCGTTCACGCCGTCGGAGGTGGCGCCGGCTACGGCTACGACGACCACGGAGACGATCACCAGCACCAGTCCGCCGGCCACCACCGACATCAACCCGCCGTCGGAGACCACGTCAGGCACGGAGACCACGACGTCGGGTTCGGAGACCGAGACGACCACACGGACCCCGCGCACCTCCCGCGGCGACGACGAGACCGGCGACGACGACACGTCGACCACCAGACGCAGGCCACGACTCAACGAGACACGCATCCTGAACCCGCCGCCGCAGAACTGAGGGGCCTACTATCTGACCCCGTGGCGCAGGATCCGGGTTACTACTCCGACGACGAGCCGACCCAGTACATGAACTACGGCGGCGGCCACGGTGGGCCGCCCGAACCGCCCGTGCCCTGGTACCGCAAACCCGCGGCACTCGTCGGACTCGGCGCGCTGGGTGCGGTGGTCGTCGCACTTGTGATCTACGCGGTGGTGAGCCTGACCTCCAGCGATACCCCGTCCGACACCGTAACCACAACCACCACCACACCCACGACCGTGGCAACCACCACGGCGCCGGTGGTGCCACCGCCCACCCACACGGTGACCGAGACGACGTCCTCGGAGCCGACCACCACCACGACCACCACCGCGCCGACCACCACCACGACAACGACGACCACACCGACCACGACGACCACCACACCCACCACGACGACCACCACACCGACGACCACCACCACGGTGAGCACGAGTACGAGCACGGTCACCGAGACGGTGACCGAGACTGCGACGGAAACTCCGCAACCGTGACGCGCGGGGCCTACGCCCTGACGCGGTCGTGGCGCCGCACCCCGGTGGCGTCGCCGACGCGCTGAGCACGGCGAACACCGTCCGTTCCCGTGCCGGTCACGCGGCCAGTTCGGTGTCGGTATAGGCCAGGTTCACCGCTGGCCCACGCTGCGGCCTACGGGCAGGGCTCGACGCCGCACACCGCGCCGGGCTCGGGGTGCGGTTCAGCGCCGCTCGCCGACTCGGTGCCGGCGCCACTGCCCGACTCGGAACCCGTGGCGGCCCCGCCACCGCCCGTCGCGGTACCGGACTCCGCTCCGGCACCGGGCGTCGGTGCGGGTGTCTCCCCCGGCTCCGTCTCCCCGCCGCCGCCGGCAGCAGGTCCCGGCTCAGAACCGGACCCCGGTGCGGGTGTCTCCCCCGTGGACGGGGCGGGAGTCTGCCCCGTGGACGGTGCGGGAGTCTCCCCCGACCCCGGTGAGGGGGTCTCCCCGGCCCCCGGCGCAGGTGTCTGTCCGGCGCCTGGTTCCCCGCCGGTCCCGCCACTGTCCGGTGCCGTCCCGGAGCCACCGGTCGCCGGACCCGACCCGGTATCGGCGCCCGCCGGCGCGCCGGGCCTCCCGAACTCGCCCGGGCGTAACCAGGGCCACGGATTCAGCCCGGCGACCGGCGGCAGGCCGGGCGGCGGCGTCACCTGCGGTGGCGCGGGAACCTGCTGCGGCGGAGCCGGGGGCGGGGTCACCACCACGGTGGCGGTCACCGGCGGCTGAACCGGCACGGGCGACCGGACGACCGGCGGTGCCGTCACCGACGACTGGACGACGGGCGCCACGGGCATCTGGACGACCGGCGCAGCCGGCGGCCCGAGTGGTGCGGTCGCCTCCGACTGCACCGGCGCCACCGGTTGATTCGCCGCGGTGGCCCCCGCGGGTACCGCGGCAGGCGCATCGATGTGCGTGGTCAGCACCAGCCCGGCGGCGGCCACCACGGCCAGACCGGCGGCCGCCGCGAACACCACCGCCGGCTTGCGGTACCAGGGCCACGGTTCGGGCTCGTCGTCGCTGTGGCGGAAGGCGATCTCTGGCCGCACCGGCCCGTCCGGCTGCTCGGCGGCACACTCGGCAATGTCCGGATCGGCCGACCAGGCCAGCGGTTGCGCCGCCGCAGCCGGGGCGGCGACCGTCACGGTCCCGGTCGGGGGCGCCGCCGGTGCGCGCATCGTGGGGGTCAGCCCCGTCGCCGCCTGGTGGTCGAGGTCATACCGCGCGATGAGTCCCGCACCGACGGCGGCCAGCGCCGGGGCTTGTGGCGTGGTGATGACCGGAATCCGCAAGGTCTCCGAAAGTCGCTGCGTCACATAGGGTATGCGTGCACCTCCACCTGTGGTGACGAGCGCTGCCACCTCGGCGGGACGGATGCCGTCGCGGCGCAGCACGTCGTCGATCGCCGCCAGGACGCACTCGAAGGGATCGCGCAGAAGCGACTCCAGCTCCGCCCGGGTGATCCGTACCGTGGAGACCCCACCGGGGACCTGACGGGTCAGCCCCGTCGCGGCGGCGCGGGAGAGCTGCTCCTTGGCGATTCGGCACTGCTCCCGCAGCTGGGCCAGCGATGCGACGGCCGACGTGCCCGACGGATCGGCGTCGAGGCCGGCGAGTACGTGGCTCAGCACGGCACGGTCTACCAGGTCGCCGGAGAAGTCATCGCAACGCACGGTATCGCCCAGCGGGCGCAGTTCGGCGACGTCGACCAGGGTGATGCTGGTCCCGGTGGCGCCGAAATCGCACAGCGCGACGACGCCGCGGGCGGGCAGTCCTGGATCGGCCCGCAATGCCGTCAGCGCCGCCACCGCGTCGGAGACCACGACGTGCGGCAGCACCGCACGCAGCGCGTCGACGCTGGTCCGGCGCCAATGGGCGGGTACTGCCACCGCGACAGGGAACCCGCCGCCGACCGACCGGCCGAGCGCCTCCAGCGCCCCGGCCACCAGCCGAGCCCCGCTGTGGGCGGACCCGTCGGCGGCCACGACGGGCACGGGGTCGCCCACCCGGTCCACGAAGTCGGTGATCACCAATCCCCGCTCATCCAGCCGGGGGTTCTCCGCCGGCAAACCGGCTTCGGGCGGCCGATGCCGATAGAGCGTGAGCACCGCCCGCCGGGCCACCGTGGGCGCACCGGCGGGAGCCGCGATCACGTTCCGCGCGCCGACCGACATGCCGAGGGAGCCAACCATGGTTCGCGCGCCTTTCCAGGATCTCTGCAGCAAGCTGTGCAGCGACGTCGGCACGTTCCCCCCGCGCCGGCGTCATGGCAGTGGACTACTTGTACTTCGTTCCCGGAGCGCCCAGCGTTAGGCGGATTCACAAACCCCGGGCGGCGTAGTCGGCGACCATCGCCTCGGCGCTGCGCACGGCGGCGCGGCAGGCCCTGGTGGTGAAGGGGTCGTTGAGGGGGTGTTCGGCCCTGCGGCGCCAGCGCTGGGCGGCGGCGAACGCCGCGCGCGGACCGTCGTAGGGGGCGTCGGGCTGCAGGCCGAGTCTGCTGGCCGTGTCGGTGCCCGAACCACCGATGATCCGGCGCAGTGAAGCCATCTCGTCCTCATTGAGAGTTGTTGGACGCGAACGCAATTGGCTTAGCAGACGCAACTCTTCGAAGGCGTGGGTGTCGGCCAGCAGGGGGTCGATGTCGGCGATGATGTACGGCGTGGCGTAGATGGGGTTGTTCTGGACGAACCGGCGCAGCGACAACAGCGCGGTGTGCGCTTTGAGCAGGTCGGAACGCTGCGCGAACTGCTGGTCGATGACGTCGCGCAGCGCGACGAGGCCGCTGCGTTCCAGTAGTTCGTCGGCCAGCGCCACCGAGTCGGTGATTCCCGCGCGCAGCACCGCGATCGAGATCCGCAGACCGAACATGCCGAAACGGTCCAGCAGGGCGGCGCGGGTGGCGGCGTCGACGGGCAGCGCGCCGTCCTCGCGGACGAAACGGTCGACGGACAGCATGGCTTTGGCCAGTTCGGCGGCGTCGACACCGGCCAACTTCTCCAGCGCGACGAATTCGCTCTGTCGCAGAGTGCGCGCGGTGAGTGCGAGCAGGCCCGACACCGGCACCACCGCCTGGCAGATGCCCGTCTTGTCCATTTCGGCGGTGAACCGTTTCGCGACATCGTTGGCAGACAGCATGGCGTCGATGCGTCCCGCGCCGATTTCGTCGGCCCGCGACGCCACCCCGATGACCCCGAGCGCACCCGAGGATCCGCCGACCAGTTCGCCGATCTGCTTGAGCAGGGCGATATCGGCGGCGTTGAGGGTACGCAGCAGGAACACGACGGCATCCACCCGCGGCACCCCGTCCTCGGGGACGAGCAGGCGCAATGTGCGTTCGGAGACGTCGCGGGACAGCGACGAGGTGCCCGGCGTGTCGATGATCGTCGTGTCGATGAGTTCGGCGGCGGGCCATTCGACGTCGAGGTCCACGACATCGTCGGGTTCCAGCGTGGCGAAGTCGAAGGTCAGGCCGCGATCGCCGGGATCGCGGGTGATCGCCACATTGGACCGTCGGCCACCGCGGTGGTTGGCGGTGACCTTCGGGGTGGGGCCGTGCCGGAACCAGGTGACGATCCGGGTGGCCTCGGTGGCGTCGGTGGGTGCGATGTCCTCGCCGACCAGGGCGTTCACCAGGGTCGACTTCCCGGCCTTGAGGGTGCCCGCCAGGGCGATCCGCATCGGCTGGTTGAGCCGCCATCCGATGCGTTCCAGTTCGTTGTGCACGTCGGGGCGGTTGCGGTAGGCCGGATCGGCCCGGTACGCCTGAATGGTGCCGCCCAGGATCGCGCGCACCTGATCGCTCGTGCTCATACCGCGCTTCCTCGGCCGTCCTCCCCGGTGTGTTGCCGGTTTCCCAGCTTAGGGCGTCGCGGGCGCACCGCTGCGCGGCGGGCGGGGCGACGCCGGGCGCGGGCGCTACGCCCCGGCCGCGGCAGAGGTGGTCGGCGCCATGTTCTCGGAGTGCTCGGTGACCTGGCGCAGGATGTCGAGCCGGCGTTCGAGTTCGCGTACCCGCGTATTGCGTTCGTTCTCTTCGAGTTTCGCCGCGGCGATCGTCGCCTGGAGCGATTCGTTGAGCGAGCGGGTGGTCTGGTTGGCGATACCCCGGTAGTGGTCGCGCAGCTGACGCTGGATGCCCTTGAGCCGGTCGCGCGACTCCTTGGACACCACGAACGACACGTCGTCGACGAATCGGCGCATATTCGTCTTCGCCTCGTTGCGGACCCGCAGCATGCGGTTTTCCATATCCTCCTTGTAGGCCTTGCGGCCCAGGATGAAGCCCGCGCCCAGCGACAGCGGGTTGAACATCCCCAGCCCCGCGAACGACGTGAGCATGCCGAACATCAGCACCCCGCCGTACGAACCGCGCATACCGGTGACGATCTTGTGGCCCGTCCTGATCGGTTTGGCCTCCAGCCTGGCCAGCGAATTCAGCTCACCGAAGCCGGCACCCATCTCCCGTGCGTCGATCTGCGGCATCTGCACGGACTGCAGGCCGGCCTCGGTGAAGGTCCTGGCGACCTCGGCGGCCAGCGCCTCGGCGCGCTGATAGGCCCAGACGAAGTTGTCGCCGACGGCGGTGGCCACGGCGTCCTCCAGCTCGGCCCCGATCTCGGCCCAGTGGTGGGTGGGATCGCAGGACTCGATGATCTTTTCGGTGTGCTGGGTGATGTTGCGGAACCGTTGGCGCAGATCGTGATCGACGTCGGCGGTCAGATCGGCGATGCCGTCGTTGAGCACCTGCTGCCACAATGCCGTCTGCTGCAGCGCATCCTGGGCTTCTTCCTTGCGCTGTTCCAGGTCGGCGGTGAGCCGTTGCCTGGCGTCGGGATCGTTGAGCGCCGCCAGTTCGGAGTTCACGGCGAGCATCAGATGTTCGGCCGCGGAACGTATTTCGGCGACGACAGCGTCGCGTACGCGGTCGTTCTCGCGGGACAGGACCTTGTCGCTGAGGAACTTCACGATCGCGGGGAAGTTCGACTCCTCGTTGAGTTCCTTGTCGTTGAGCTGGATCGCGTGGCTGCGCAGCATCGACGACACCGGTAGCACCGGGGTGGTGATACCGGCCCGGTTCAGGTGCGCGGCGTTGGCGTTGACGATCTCGCGCCAGTGCGGGTAGAGGTCTGTCTTGGTGGCGAGGATGACGGCCACCGGGCAGATCTCCAGCGCCTGCCGGATGAAGGTCATCTCCGGTTCGGTGAACTCCTGGCTGGTGTCGCTGACCATCAGCATCGCGTCGGCGTCGGGGAGCAGGCCCAGGGTCGCGGACAGGTGCGGCTGGCCGTGCCCGCCCACGCCGGGTGTGTCGACGAACGCCAGGCCGCCCTTGAGCAGCGGGCTCGGCGCGCTGACCTCGACCCGCAGCACTTCGCGGCCACCGGCCTGCGGTGCCCGCCTCAGGTCGTTCTTCAGATCCGCGGCCGGGATCTCGACCAGCTCGGGTTCTGCGCCGTCGGGTCGGGCGACGACCAGCCGCGCCGACGGCTGTTCGGCGTAGGAGACGACGGTGGCCAGCACCGTGCTCTCGTCGTCGCCGACCCGCGCGACGGGCACGTTGAGCAGCGAGTTGAGTAGCTGGCTTTTGCCCTGTTTGAGCTGGCCGGCGATGACAACCCGGATTTGCGGGTCGGTGATCCGGCTCTTGGCCCGGTCGAGCCGCGCCACCAGGTCACCACGGTCGTGCAGGTCGGCGATCGCGCTGGTGTGGTCGATCAGCTCGACGATGACCTTGACCCTGCGCGGGTCAGCGGGTTGCGTCATCTGGTCATTCTCCCTGTGGGCGGTGGCGGGCAGGCACGGCGCGTGAGCGGGGACCGACACGGTCCCCGCTCACGCTTTCTTTCAGGTCCTACTCGATGGGATCAGAACAGGCCGGCGTCGACGTCGTGGCCGACCTCGACGTTCGTCTGGGTCGTGTGGCTGTTGTCGATCGTGGTGTCGACGGTGTGGCTGTTGTCGACGGCGGTGTTGGCCGTGTAGTCGGTGTCGACGCTGTAGTGGGTGTCGACGGTGTGGCTGGAATCGACCACCGAGTTGTCCTGAACCGAACTGTCGGTCGAGTGGACCACCGAGTTGTTCTGGCCGGCGTTGTCGCTGGACTCGACCCCGCCCGAGAGCGGCCCGCCGACCTGCGTGGTGGTCTGGTTACCGCCGACGGCGCTGGTCTTGGTGGCGTCGATGATGATGCTGCCGCCGCTGCCGCCCGCGGAGTCGCCGCCGGAGCCGTGACCGAACAGGCCGCCGCCGTGGGCACTGCCACCGGCGGAGTTGCCACCGCTCATGTCGATGTCCTTGATCACCGGGCCCTCGTTGTCCTGCACGATGTCGCCGCCGGCCTTCTGCGAGGACGCGTCGATCTCGTTGCCGTGGCCGACCGTGACCGGGGATCCGTCGCCGGTCCAGATGTCCTTGACGACCTCGTTGCCGTCGCCGACCACGTTGTCGTGGCCGGTGGTCACGGTGCCGGAGCTGTCGCCGCCGACGACCACGCCACCGTCGGTGGCGGTCTGGCTGGTCTTGTTGCCCAGGGTGATGTCGCCGAATCCGAGGTTGAACCCGCCGACCTGAGAGTTGGCGCCGGCGTTCTGGTCGGGGCTGAGGAGTTCGGTGTTGTTGTGGCTGGCGAGATCGGTGCTGTTGTGGCTGGCGAAGTCGGTGTTGGTCTCCGGGGCGAAGGTGCGCTGGGGGGCGAAGTTGGCCTGCGGCGACAGCGGCGAAGCGAAGTTCTGCGCCATCTGGTGGTGGTCGGCCACGGCACGCTGCAGGCCGACGACCGGGTCGCCGCCGCCGAGTAGCGCTCCGGCCGGTGCGGCGGTGGCCGCGACGGCCTGGAGCTGGGCGGCGCTGACGTTGGGCAGCCCGGCGTCACGCATGGCCTGCTCGGGATCGGTGACGAACGCGGCGGCCGTGTTGGGGCTACGGAACAGGTCGAGGATGTAGTCGATCAGGGTGATCATCGGAGTGCCTTTCGGTCAGGTTCTGGGTCCGGGTTGCCGGGGGTGACCGGCGAACTGGTGACAACGTTAGGGACGCCGCCAGCCCCCGGAAACGGGGCGGCAACCCCTCCCTAACCGAGCCCACCTAGGGGTGGGGCTTCTGCCCCCATTAGGGGATTAGGGGATAGGTGGGGGCTAAGTCGACGCAACCCGCTACCGCTTCCCGAAAAAAGACATCGATGCAGGTCAGGGGTCATCTGGACAAAAGAAAACTGCGCGGCCGCGAGGGCCGCGCAGTTCTATGACTCCGGGCGGGCGTCAGTCGAAGAAATCCAGACCCGCCCCATGGGCATCGGGATGGTCGGGGGTGAAGGTTCCCCAGTCGTGGCCGTCGCCCTGCCCGCCGACCGGTCCGTCGTCGACCGCGAGGTGGTCGTATCCGATCGGGGTGTCGTCGACGTCCGCGCCGGCGGAGATATCCAGGTCGTGCAGGTCGTCGAGGGCCGCCAGGCTGTGGTCCGGCTGGTCGACCGGGTCGGTGGCGATCGCCCGGGCGTCGGGCGCGACGGCGTCGACGGTCTCGTGCCGCGCATAGTCCCCGAAGGAATCGAACGCGTCGAAGGCTGCCGTCGCCGCCCCGCTGGCCCACACGTTGGCGGCCGGCTCGTGGACGGGCGCACCGCTGCCCGGTGATCCCATCGACAACGATTCGGTGACGACCGGTATCAGGTTGCTGACGTCGGCGCTGGTCACGCCGGTGAGATTGGCGTCGGCGATGGTCTGCGCCGGGTCGGCGGCGTACGCCGCCGCGACGTCGGGATCCCGCACGAGTGACATGACGAAATCGAGTAGTGAATTAGCCACGTCTCACCGTCCCTTCGGGCTCCCGATCGTGCTGCCGGTCCGAAAGCAGCGCATATGTCCACCGACGATGCTATCGGCGCGACCACCACGACGGATCGGTGCGCATCCCACCGCCGCACGACCGCCGTTAGGGGGGACGGCGTTAGGGGATTCGACGCCACTAGGGGATATCCGCGGCGTGGGGCGGTCCGGCCGCTATGGTGAGGGCGGCCACGACATGGAGGAGCCGATATGACCGACGAGCGCGTACGCGCGGGGGTAACTCCCGCCCGGAGCTTGGGGGAATCGCGATGACGACCCCGCTCGGGTTGTCGATCGGGCTGACCAACCTGGTGGCCGCCCGCGTCGGGCAGGCTCCGGTGACACGGCGTGCGATCCTCACCGTCTTCGACGACCGCGCCCCAGAGGTCGGCGTGCCGTCCGAAAATCCCCGTCTGACCGGCGCCGGCCAGGTGCTGACGGGCTTCGTCGAACGCGTCGGCGACCCGGTGCCGCTGGTCGCCGCCGACGGATCGGCGCACCGCGGTGAACAGGTCCTGGTGGAGGCGCTGGACGCGATGGCCCGCACGGTCGGGGGCGGTGCCCCGGTCGCGATCGCCGTCCCCGCCCACTGGGGTCCCGCCGCGGTCGGCGCCCTGCGGGGTGCGCTGCGATCCAAACCGGGCCTGGCCCCCGGCGGAGTTCCCGCGGCGCTGATCCCGGATTCGGCTGCGGCGCTGGCGGCGCTGCAGGCGGCGCCCGGGCTGCCCGCCGAGGGCGTGATCGTGCTGTGCGACTTCGGCGGTAGCGGAACCAGCGTGTCCCTCGTCGACGCCGGCGCCGACCTCGGAACTATCGGCCAGACTCTTCGTTACCCCGATTTCTCGGGTGATCAGATCGATCAGGCGCTGCTCAACCATGTGATCTCCGGGATCGCCGCGGCCAATGACGCCGATCCGGCGGGCACCGCGGCGGTCGGTTCGCTGGCGCGTCTGCGCGACGAATGCCGCCGCGCCAAGGAACGGCTGTCCGGTGAAACCGCCACGGTGGTCCCGGCCGAACTGCCGGGGTTCCGCTCCGATATCCGCGTGACCCGCGTCGAGCTGGATCAGCTCATCGCCGGGCCGCTGGCCGGGCTGCTCACCGCGATCGACGACACGCTGCAGCGCAACAACATTCCCGTCGCGGGCATCTCAGCGGTCGCGACGGTCGGCGGTGGTGCGGTCATCCCGCTGGTCACCCAGATGTTGTCGGAGCGGTTGCGGGCTCCGGTGGTCACGACCCCGCAGTCCGGGCTGAACGTCGCGGCGGGTGCGGCGCTGATGGCCGAACGTGGGCTGGAGGCCGACGCGCCCACCGGTCTGGCTTCCGCCGCGGATGCACCGACAAGTATGGGGTCGGCCGCGTGGGCCGCCGGAGCGGCGGGACTGGCCGCGACCGAGTCCGCCGCCGACGGTGCCGGGTCGGCCACCTTCCGGGCGCTGGCCTGGTCACAGGACGACACCCCTGCGGCTGAGCCCGTGCCCTATACGGGCGAGGACTACACCTTCGGCGCCCAGGCCGGCACCCCGGGGGCCACCGAGGCCCGGCCTCAGGTCGCGTTCATTCCGGCCGACGACGCTGTCGCGGCCGAGCCCGAACCCCTGGCCTGGTACAAACGGCCTCCGATCCTCTTCGGTGCGGCCGCCGCGGCGGCCCTGCTGGCCATCGGCGGTCTGGCCATCACCCTGACCAGCTCGGAGGGGGATTCGACACCGGTGACGCAGACCGAGACCACGCTCTCGATGGAACCTTCGCCCGAGGCGCCGCCGCCGACCGAGTCGATCACGACCGTGACCGTCGGCCCGGACGGGGAAGCGACCACCACCGTGGTGCCCCCGCCCCCGCCGCCGAGCACCACGACCACCAGTCCGACGACCACGACCACGTCGCCGACCACCACCACGACCACCACGACGACTACGACGACCACCACGCCGACGACCACCACGACGACGCGCACCACCACGACGACGCCACCCACCACTACGCCGCCGACCACACCGCCGACCACACCCCCGACGACCACGGTCGCCCCGCCGCCGACCACCACGATCGAGCCGCCGCCGATCGTTCCGGACGACCCGGTGACGCCGGACGACGCAGGCGCCTGACCTCCGTCCCGCCATGGCTATCCCGGCGTCGGACCATCTGCCCGACGGGCTTCCTCCGGCCGCCCGTGACGTCGTCGCGGCGCTGCGGGCCGCGCCGTCGGAGCCGGTGAAGCTGCTGGTGTCGGGCGGTATCGGGACCGGCAAGAGCGCTGTGTTGGCCGCTGTCCGGACGGCGCTGCGCGGTGCGGGTGTCGTGGTGGTCACGCGGCCCCCGAGGCCCGGGGATCCGCCCGAGGCGGCCGTGGTGGTCGATGACGGTCAGCTGCTCGGTGACGACGGGCTGGCGGCACTCACCGACCGGATCGCCGACAGCACCGCGACGGTGGTCGTGGCCGTCGAGGGACAGGTGCACCGCACGGCGTTGCGCTCGCTGACCACGGCCCTTGAGCGGGAGAACCCGGCGATCACCCTGGGACCGCTGACGCCCGCCGAGGTCGGCCGGGCCGCCGGCACCGCACTCGGCGCGAGCGCGCCCGCCGACCTGGTCACGTCGTTGATGGCGGCCACGGCCGGGGTGCCTTTCCTCGTGTACCCGGCGATTGCCGCGGCGGCGGAGGGCGGCAGGCCGGATACACCCGCCCAGGCGGCGAGATTCGCGCTGGTGGAGCGGCTGCGCTTGGTGGACGGGCCGGTTCTGGACACCCTGCTGGTGTCGTCGCTGAGTCCCGACCTCGGTCCCGACGACGTCGCCGCCGCGCTGCACGTCGATCACGGCGAGGCGCGATCGCTGGTCGACCGCACCCGAGCCACCGGGCTCATCGAACCCTCGTACACCCCGGGCTTCCTGCAGTCGGTGCATCACTGCGTCGCCCAGACCGTCGGCGCCGCCCGCCACCACGACATCGAGATCTCGTTGTTGTGCTCACAGATCGAGCTGTCGACACTGTCCGCGGATCTCGCCTTGAAACTCGCCGAACACGGGCTGCGCGACGACCGGCTGGCCGGTGCGCTGACCGATCTGGCCGGCCGGGTGCGGGGCCTGCCCGGGCGGGCCGCCCGGCTGCACCGTGCCGCGGCGCAGGCCGGGGCCACCCGGCCCAGTGCGCAGCTGGCCGATGCACTCGCACTCACCGGTGACTGCGCGACGGCGGGGCGGCTGGCCGATGAGCTGCTGACGTCGGAGGATCCCGCCGAACGGGCGGCCGCGGTGCGGATCGCCGCGAGCATCGCGATGCACGACGGCAGCGCCGCACAGGCCGCGGACCTGTTCGGCTGGCTCGGCCCCTATCCGGACGCGTTCGTCGGGGCGGCCGCGGCGACCGTGTTGATCGCCAGGGGTGATCCGGCAGGGGCCAGGGCGGCCCTGGATCCGCAGGGTGGCGGGCCACCGACGTCGACGGCCCGCGCCGCGCGCAGCCTGGCCGACGGGTTGCTGCTTTCGGTGGAACAGCCGTTCGCGGTGGCTATCGCCAAGCTCGGGCAGTCCCTGGCGGGCGAGCAGCCGGCCCCCGGCGCCGCACCGGACACCCCGGCGGCACTGGTGACGCTCGCGGCGCTGCACGGCGGCGATCCGGTGCGGGCGCGCAGTGTGATCGGCCGCGCGGTGCGCCAGGACGCCGACGCGTCCGCGAGCGCCGGCCATCCCGAGTTCGCGGTGCACCGCCACCGATTGCTGCTCGACTGGGTGCGCATGCAGGACGGTCAGCTCACCGCCGCGACCACCGATACGGCCGCGGTCGGCGGCACATCACTGCACCGCCGCGACGCGTTGTGGGCGGCGGCGCTGCAGACGGCGATCGCCCGGCGCGGCGGCGACGCCGGCGCGGTGCAGAAACACTGGTACACCGCGATGGAGGTGCTCGCGGAGTATTCGATCGACCTCTTCGCCGTGCTGCCGCTGGGCGAGTTGTGGGTGGCCGCCGCCCGGATTCGCCAAGTCGAACGGTTGCGGCACACCATCGACGAGGCGTTCGCGCTGCTGGAAGCGCTGGGCAACCCGCCGTTGTGGGCGGTGCCGCTGCACTGGGCCGGTGTGCATGCGGGAATCCTGGCCAATTCCCCCGAGGCCGTCGCGCCGCACGGCCAGGCGCTGGCCGCCGCGGGGCGCGAGGGACCTGCCCAGAGCGCGTTCGCCAGGGTGCTGGCCACGGCGGGCCGCACATGGTTGCGGGTCCTGGCCAACCAGGTGGACACCGACGAGGTCGGCGCGGCGGCGCGCGCGTTGTCGCAGTTCGGCCTGACCTCCGATGCGATGCGGCTGGCCAGTCAGGCCGCCCTGCAGGCGACGGACGCCCGGGTGTCGGGCTCGATGCTGCAACTGGCGCGCGATCTCAAACAGACTGTGGCCGAACCGGACATCGCGGGTTCTGAGCAGGAGGCGAGCGTCGCCGAGCCGCGGACCACCCCGGCGCGCCCGGCGACGACGCGACTGTCCGACCGCGAACGCGAGGTCGCGGACCTGTTGCTGCTGGGGATGCCGTACCGCGACATCGGCAGTCAGCTGTTCATCTCGGCGAAGACCGTCGAGCACCATGTGGCGCGTATCCGACGCCGCCTCGGCGCGGAATCGCGGTCGGAGATGCTGTCGATGCTCCGTGCCATATCGGGCCCGCACTCCTGATTCGCCGCCCGTCCGCCGACCCTAGTTAGGTCAGCCTTCGTAGCGGTGTAGGCCGTCGACATGCAACTATGAGCCTTAGTTGCGCTATGTTACCGGTCGGTAATTTAGTTACCCACCGGTAACTTCTTATAAGTTACTCTCGGGCAACTTGGATCCGGAGGTAGCCGGTGGACACGCAGACGTTGATCAGGATGACCGTCGGCCTGTTGATGACCGCCGTCGTGCTGGTGTTTGCCGCGCGCCGCGTGCTGTGGTTGACCACCCTCATCAGGTCCGGCCAGGCCACCAGCGACGAACACGGGCGCAAGGACAACCTCGGCACCCGGATCAGCACCCAGTTCAAGGAAGTGCTCGGGCAGACCCGGCTGCTGCGGTGGTCGATTCCCGGTCTGGCCCACTTCTTCACGATGTGGGGCTTCTTCATCCTCGCTTCGGTCTACCTCGAGGCCTACGGCGTGCTGTTCGATCCCAAGTTCGCCATCCCGTTCGTCGGGCACTGGGACGCGCTGGGCTTCCTGCAGGACTTCTTCGCCGTCGCGGTACTGCTCGGCGTCGTCACCTTCGCGATCATCCGGCTACGAGCCGAACCCAAGGAGCACGGTCGCGAGTCGCGGTTCTACGGCTCGCACACCGGCGGCGCCTGGCTGATCCTGTTCATGATCTTCAACGTCATCTGGACCTATGCGCTGTTCCGCGGGGCCGCGGTGGCCACCGGCAATCTGCCCTACGGCTGGGGCGCGTTCTTCTCGCACAGCATCGGCGCAGCCCTCGAACCGCTCGGGCACACCGCCAACGAGATCATCGAGACGGTCGCGTTGCTGCTGCACATCGGCGTCATGCTGGTGTTCCTGCTGATCGTCCTGCACTCCAAGCACCTGCACATCGGGCTGGCGCCGCTCAACGTCACGTTCAAGCGGCTGCCCAATGCGCTGGGACCGCTGTTGCCGATGGAGTCCAAGGGCCAGCCGATCGATTTCGAGGATCCCGCCGAGGACGCGGTGTTCGGACGCGGGAAGATCGAGGACTTCACGTGGAAGGGCTACCTCGACTTCACCACGTGCACCGAATGCGGCCGATGCCAGTCGCAATGCCCCGCGTGGAACACCGGCAAGCCGCTGTCACCCAAGTTGGTGATCATGGACCTGCGCGACCACCTGTTCGCCAAGGCGCCCTACATCCTCGGCGACAAGCCGATGCCCGAGGACGGTCTCGTCGAGCAGGTCAAGGAGGTCCACGAGGCGCACGAGAGCGTGCCCGAATCCGGGTTCGCCCGCGTGGTCGGATCCGGGCCGGAACAGGCCACCCGCCCGCTGGTGGGTACCGCCGAACAGAAGGGCGTCATCGACCCCGACGTGCTCTGGTCATGCACCACCTGCGGGGCGTGTGTCGAACAGTGCCCGGTGGACATCGAACACATCGATCACATCGTCGACATGCGCCGCTACCAGGTGATGATGGAGTCGGAGTTCCCCGGGGAGCTCGGCGTGCTGTTCAAGAATCTGGAAACCAAAGGCAACCCGTGGGGCCAGAACGCCAAGGACCGCACCAACTGGATCGACGAGGTCGAGTTCGACGTGCCGGTGTACGGCGAGGACGTCGATTCGTTCGACGGTTACGAGTACCTGTTCTGGGTCGGCTGTGCCGGCGCGTACGAGGACCGGGCCAAGAAGACCACCAAGGCCGTCGCCGAACTGCTCGCGATCGCCGGTGTGAAGTACCTGGTGCTGGGCGCCGGGGAAACCTGCAACGGCGATTCCGCACGCCGGTCGGGCAACGAATTCCTCTTCCAGCAGCTCGCCGCGCAGAACGTCGAGACGCTCAACGAATTGTTCGACGGCAAGGAAAAGGTCGACCGCAAGATCGTCGTGACCTGCCCGCATTGCTTCAACACGCTGGGCCGTGAATACCCCCAGGTGGGCGGCGACTACACGGTGCTGCACCACACCCAGCTGCTCAACCGCCTCGTCCGCGACAAGAAGCTGGTGCCGGTGAGCCCGGTGGGCGGCGCCAACCCGGCCGTCACCTACCACGACCCGTGTTATCTGGGCCGCCACAACAAGGTCTACGAGGCGCCCCGTGAACTCGTCGGCGCCGCCGGCGCGACGCTGACCGAGATGCCGCGCCACGCCGACCGCGGGCTGTGCTGCGGCGCGGGCGGCGCCAGGATGTGGATGGAAGAGCACATCGGCAAGCGCGTCAACCACGAACGCGTGGAGGAGGCCCTCGCGACCGACGCCGCCACGATCGCCACCGGCTGCCCGTTCTGCCGCGTGATGATGACCGACGGCGTCGACGACAGAGCCGAGGCGATGGGCCGCGACAAGGTCGAGGTGCTCGACGTCGCGCAGCTGTTGCTGGGTTCGCTGGACACCAGCACCGTCGTGTTGCCCGCCAAGGGTGCGGCCGCCCAGGCCGCCGCGGCCAGCCTCGAGGCGCCCGCGCCAAGCGAGGCACCCGCCCCCACGCAGCCCCCTGCGGCGACGGTTGCGGCTGCCGCACCGCCGGCCGCCGAAAGCAAGCCGGTCACCGGCCTGGGCCTCGCCGGCGGCGCCAAACGCCCCGGCGCCAAAAAGACCGCACCGGCAGCCGCTGCCCCCGCGGCGGCAACCCCGGCAACCCCGGAGGCCACGCCAGCCGC
>JAFDWN010000051.1:0-26864 GCA_018268465.1 Actinomycetota bacterium | reverse complement strand
GGCGCCAAACGCCCCGGCGCCAAAAAAGCCGCACCGGCAGCCGCCGCACCGGAAACCACCACCGCCTCCGCTGCGGAAACCCCGGTCACCCCGGCACCCGCCGCACCCGCTTCCGCAGCGACCGAGCCCGCCACACCGCAGCCTGCGGTGAAGGGTCTCGGACTCGCCGCGGGCGCCAGGCGGCCGGGCGCTAAGCGCGCGACGCCCGCTGCGACGCCGACAACCACAGCACCGACCGCGCCCGCCGAAACACCAACGCCCGCAACGCCAGCCGCGCCCGTGCCCGATGCGGTGCCAGAGCCGCCGGTGAAGGGTCTGGCCATCGCGGCCGGGGCACGCCGCCCGGGCGCCAAGAAGCCCACCGCCGCTCCGGCGCAGCCCGCACCGGTCGCATCGCCGGACGGAGACGAGGCGCTACCGCCTGCCGTGACCAGCCCACAGCCGACGGAATCCCCCGACGAGCCGGAGCCCACCCCGGTGAAGGGGCTGGGCCTGGCCCGGGGTGCCCGCCCGCCCGGCAGGCGCCGGTAGCCGCTGTGCCCGCCCATAATCGCTGGACGGCAATGAGACGATGGTCGGCGTGAGTACCCATCAGCTGCCCACCGGGAGTGCCTGGCACACCGGGCACCCGCCGCGGCAGCGCACCTTCACGCAGTCGTCGAAGCTCCAGGATGTTCTCTACGAGATCCGCGGACCCATCCACGACCACGCCGCACGGCTGGAGAACGAGGGTCACCGCATCCTCAAGCTGAACATCGGCAACCCGGCACCGTTCGGGTTCGAGGCACCCGATGTGATCATGCGCGACATCATCCAGGCGCTGCCGTACGCACAGGGGTACTCGGACTCCAAGGGCATCATGAGTGCCCGGCGGGCGGTTTTCACCCGCTACGAACTCGTCGACAGCTTCCCGCGTTTCGACGTCGACGACGTGTTCCTGGGCAACGGTGTCTCCGAACTCATCACCATGACCCTGCAGGCCCTGCTGGACAACGGCGACCAGGTGCTGATCCCCGCACCGGACTATCCGCTGTGGACGGCGTCGACGGCGCTGGCCGGTGGCACCCCGGTGCACTACCTGTGTGACGAAACACAGGGCTGGCAACCCGATATCGCCGATATCGAGTCCAAGATCACCGACCGCACCAAGGCGCTCGTCGTGATCAACCCGAACAATCCGACCGGCGCGGTATACACCCGCGAAATCCTCGAGCAGATGGCCGAACTGGCGCGTAAGCACCAGCTGCTGCTGCTCGCCGACGAGATCTACGACAAGATCCTCTACGACGACGCCAAACACATCGCGATGGCGTCCGTGGCGCCCGACCTGCTGACGCTGACGTTCAACGGGTTGTCCAAGGCCTACCGGGTGGCCGGCTACCGCTCGGGATGGCTGGTGATCACCGGTCCGAAGGATCACGCGAGCAGTTTCATCGAGGGCATCAGCCTGCTGGCGAATATGCGGCTATGCCCGAATGTGCCTGCCCAACACGCGATTCAGGTCGCGCTCGGCGGTCATCAGAGCATCGAGGACCTGGTGCTGCCCGGCGGGCGGCTCCTGGAGCAGCGCGATGTGGCCTGGAGCACTCTCAATGCCATCCCCGGGGTGTCGTGCGTCAAACCCGAGGGGGCGCTCTACGCTTTCCCGCGCCTGGACCCCGAGGTGCACGACATCCGCGACGACGAACAACTGGTGCTCGACCTCCTGTTGCAGGAGAAGATCCTCGTGACCCAGGGCACCGGATTTAATTGGCCCGCACCGGATCACCTGCGGATCGTGACGTTGCCGTGGGCACGCGACCTGGCCAACGCCATTGAGCGGCTGGGCAACTTCCTGGCGTCCTACCGCCAGTAGACCGTCACCAATCGGCCAGCGCCGCCCGGGCGGCCTCCGTCGTCTCGGGTGTCGCGGTCAGCCGCCAGTCGGATTCACCCGCCTTGTCGACCTCGAACCACAGCAGGCCGCGCACCGAGGTGGTTTTCACGTACGCGAAGAGGTCGGTGATCCACTGCGCCTTGTTTCCCCCGGCGTCGCTGCAACCGACCTCGTTGATCCACACGGGGCGGTCGGGTGCGATCGACGACATGAGGTCCAACGTTGCGCCGAACAGGTCCTGGGGCGAGGTCCACCGATGTTCGTCACGGTTGCCGAAGTTGTAGCCGTCGATCCCGATGATGTCGACCAGATCGTCGCCCGGATAGGAGCCCCGGATGGCATCCTCGTCGCCGTTGATGATGACGTTCGGGCTCCACACCCATTCGACCCGGTCGGCGCCCGCATCTTTGAAGATCAGCCGGACGCGGCGGTACGCGGCCACATAGTCGTCGGGGGTGCCGTCTCCGGCGGCGACCGACCACGGATACCAGTCGCCGTTCATCTCGTGGGCGAACCGCAGCAGCAGTCTGCCCCGGTACTCGGCGGCCGCCTTCGCCCACCCCGCGATGTAGGAGTCGTAGCGCCCACCTGCGATCTGTCCGAGGTCGTAGAGCGGCTGGTTCGGGCCCTTCTCGGGATTCCATGGCTCCCAAGTGATTTCGGGGACACTACCGGCAGCCGCGATGAGTTCGAGCAGCTTCACCGGCAGCGGCTGCTGCCACGCGAACGCCTCGTACACGCTGAGCACGTCGACCCGCCGTCCCAGCGTGCGACCGGTGGCCATGGCCTGGTCGATCGCGTCTGCGTCCAGGCCGTTGGCCGCCAGCCCGAACACCCGCCCGTCCTCCTCACCCCGGCTGCATCCACCCGCCAGAAGCAGGAGAGACGCTGCCGCCGGAATCGAACCGAGCATCGCACGGCGTGACAGCTGCACTCTTGCCCGATCGTTGGGCAACTACACCTCCCGGGCCGTTCGGACGTCTCCAACCAGGAGACACGGTACGGGAAAACTAGTGCCCGTCGAGTTCTAGTGCCCGCTCAGATCCAGCCCCTTGTCACGTATCTGCTGCTGGAACGCCGGCACCAGTGCCTTCACCGCCGTGAGCGTCAAGTGCGAATCGTCGCGATAGAGCAGGAAGCCGTTGCGCGCCGCGTGGCACTGCCTGCCGTCACACAGGTAGGGGTTCACGTCGAGCACCGGGATGTCGAGGTTCTCCCCCCGCAGCTGGTCGGTGACGATGGGCTCGGTCCTGCGCACCGCGTCGAGGTCGAAATCGCACTTTGACCAGTCGTCGGTGGACCCTGAGATGCACTCCGGGATGTTCTTTCTCGGATACGGTGAATCCCGCAGATAGATCAGCTTGGCCCCCGTGGACCGCAGTTCGGCCAGCGTGACGTCCCAGGCCTCCTTGAACTCCTGGTAGTCGGGGACATACGTGGACAGCGAGCCGATGATGATGAATTTCGGCGCGAGTTTCTTGATCGCCTCGATCGATTCGGCGCGCCACGTGAGGCAATCACTCTTGGTGAACGGATCGGTGCGCCCGTCGCGGGGCTGCAGCGCCGCGGGTGGGCATGCGGCCTTGGTGAACTGGTTCAGCCGCCAGCCGTTGTCGTTGGCGAGCGTCTGAGCCAGGGGCAGCCACTGCTGGGCGTGACTGTCGCCGAAGAGCACGGCGGGTACGCCGTCTTCCGGCCCGTCGACGCATGTCGACGGCTGTTTCGATTCGCCAAGCGGGATCAGGCATTCGTCCCGCTCGGGCCGGTCGTCGAAGGCCTGGAACGGGTTGGGGGTGACCGGACCCGAGTTCGCACCGGTCGCCGACCCGAAGACCGCCGCGAAGTTGACCGCGGCGTTGTTGGCGCCGCTGCTGGCCTGTTTGACGGCCAGCACCCCGATACCCATCGTCACCGTCACCGCGGCGATGGTCGCGGTGATCCCCACCGACAACGACGCCATCAGGTTGCGTTTGAGTTCCGGGGAACTCATGATCGGGCGTTCCAGCAGATTCGTGGACAGCCATGCGGCGAGCAGCGCGCCCATCATGACGCCGACAAGTACCCGCCAGTCCGTGATGCCCGTGTACTCCTTGAACAGGACGACGGCGGGCCAATGCCAGAGGTACCACGAATATGACAGGCGGCCAATCCATCTCAGCCACGCCATGGACAGGAACGCACCCACCGCAGGCGCCCCGAGGCCGGCCGCCTGCCCTGCCACGATCATGGCCCCGCCACCGAGCGTCGGCAGCACCGCAGCCCAGCCGGGGTATGCGGTGGTGTGGTCGTAGGCGACGGTCGCGATCGCTACGGCGACCATCCCCGCCCAGCCGACCACGCACATCGCGACGCGCGCGGACACACTGGTGATCAGCCCGGTGAGCAGCGGTCCCGTCACCGCTACCAGTGCCCCGACGCCGAATTGCCAAGCACGGGTGTGGGTTGCCATGTAGGACAGCACCGGATCGCTGGCCGTGAGCCGCACCGAGGCGACGAACGACGCGATCGAGATGAGCAGGATGGCGGCTCCGACCACGAACCGGATCGACCAACCCATCCGGCGGGCCAGCACCGCCGCCGCGACCACCAGCAGCGGCCACACGAAGTAGAACTGCTCCTCGACCGACAGCGACCAGAAGTGGGTGGCGACACTGTCATCCGATGCCCCGGCAAGGTAGTCCTTGCCCTGGGTGATGAAACGCCAGTTCGCGATGTTCATCGCGGCGGCGAGCAGGTCGAAGGCCTGGCGGAACACCGACAGCAGCGGCATGACCAGCCAGACCGCGGCCGCGGTCACGACGATGACGACGGCCGCGGGCGGGATGATGCGACGGGCACGGCGGGCATAGAAGCCCTTGAAGGACACCTTGCCCGAACGTTCGAATTCCCGCAGCAGCAGGCCGGTGATGAGGAATCCCGAGATGACGAAGAAGAGGTCGACGCCGATGAAACCGCCTGCCATATGGGGTACGCCGGCGTGGAAGAGCACCACGATCGTGACGGCGATGCCGCGCAGACCTTCGATGTCGGTGAAGAACCGGTTCTCCGATCTGGCCGGCCGGGCCGGGACCGGACGATCGATCGTCGTCGTCATGTCAGGACCCCCACGGGATCATCAGGTCGAATACGCCGAAGGCGATGGCCGCCGCGAACAGCAGCGCCGAGGTGTAGCACACGGCCTCGTAGACCGAGATGCGGTGTGGATTTCGCCTGCCCAGCCGGATACGCGGGCCGCCGCGTCCGCTGGTCATGCCGCCACCAGCTCGGGCCGACGGCCGCGGCTGTGCCGGCGCCTCGTACGGAGCGGACGCCGGGCGTCTTTGGGTTTGCGTGGCCACATCACCTTGAGGAACTCGACGAGCAGCGGTGCCGCGAGGTAGGTGTAGAGACCCAGGAACATCGCCATGAGCCAGAACCTGCGCAGTCCGTAGGCGTGGATGTCGTAGATCACCACACCCCAGAAGGGCACCAGCGACAAGATGATGGCCACCGCGCCGACGCGGGCGATGCTGCGCGCCAGGGTGTTCGTCGCGCCGACGGCGCCGGTGGGCACCCAGCCCGCCGAGCGGCCGCGAATCTTGTGGACGATCGCGACGATGTGGGCGTAGCTGTAGGCCATCTGGATGCGCAGGACCTCGAACCGCCAGCGTCCCTTGGAGACGAAGGGCAGCACGACCAGATACACCCACAGTCCGACCAGGAAGGGGACGAACTGCACGGGTTGGACCTGATCGGGGAAGAACGCTGCCATGATCAGCCCGGGAATGAACAGCGCCACCACGTTGACCGCGGTGGTGATGTAGTACAGCACTCCCGCCCAGAAGCAGACCCGTTGCCGGCCAGTCATTTTCAGCCCATTGTCGCTGAGGTGCTCGTTGTCCAGGCGCACCAGCGAGCCGTTGCACCAGCGGTACTGCTGGTTGAGGAACCCGGCGAGGTCCTCCGGGCACAGGCCGCGCGAGACGATCACCGGCACATAGCGCGTGTGGTATCCCGCCCGCATCAGGTGCAGGCCGGTGTGGATGTCCTCGCTGTGTTCGATCTGGGCGAATCCACCTGCGGCAGCGAGGGCTTCGCGGCGGTAGATCGCGCACGTCCCGACGCACACCGCGGCGTCGAACCGGTCACGCGAGGGCAGGATCCACCGGTAGAACAGCTCCTGGGTGGCCCCGGCGGTGCGCTGGATCCAGTTCTGGTCGTCGGTGGTGTCGAAGTACTGAGGGCTCTGGACGATACCCACCGTCGGATCATCCATGTACGGCACGAGATGTTTGAGAAAGTCTGCGCGCGGGCAGAAGTCGGCGTCGAGGATGACGATGTGGTCCCCCGAGGTCCTGGCGAAGGCGTACTGCAGGTTGCCCGCCTTCTTCATGTGGCCGCGGTTGGTGCGCACGATGTAGTGGAACCCGAACTCGCCGGCCAGCTGGCGCACGGTGTCGCGAGCGCCGTCGTCGAGGACGTACACGTTTACCTCGCCATCCCATTCCATGGCGGCGACGTAGGTGTAGGTGTTGGCGAGGACGTCGAGGCCCTCTCCGTACGTGGGCAGATAGACGTCGACACTCGGCATCGGGCCGTCGGGTGTCCACCCCTCCACCAGCTCACGGTGCGCCTTGGCGCTGAAGCGACGGGTGTTGAAGCTGGTGGCCACCGACAACGCATTCCCGAGGACGTTCAGCCCGAGTACGACGAGCATGAACCACAGCACCTCGACCTTGGACATCGAGAATTGCAGCAAACTCCATGCGGCGAGCACGAAGGCCAACAGCAAGAGCACCTGGACCCACCTGTGCTGGGGTCCGAAATACCAGTAGACCTCGTCGTCACTGGGTGGCGTCACCAGCGCGGCTGTTTCGCGACCGGTGTCGGGCGGCGCCGCAACCCGGTCGTGGTTCTCCAACGCGACCATGCCAAATTCCCCCAAAGACTCGCACGTGAACACGACGAAGACAGAAGCGTCCGCGGTGCGGGCCTTCGTGTGCCGAACAATCTCGATCGTTGCGAATGATTTATTTGCCAGTACGTCAACCGCTCGTTATGTTGCGGTCTTTGTACCAATAGCGGAGCCCCCTTGCCCCCCAATTCCGGCTTCGCTGCCAGATGGTTTATCAAGCTATCGCAGCAGTTCACATCATGCGACTTATGTTGATCGAGTGTGCCATAGGCCACAATTGCGTGTCTGTAATATGCGTTGCCGATCGTATTGACACCACCATTGTATTTCGCCAGATATCCAATGCAGCGTTAAAGTCGGCGGGCCGCAGGGCGGAAAACGTGGCATCATGCTTCTCGGGAGGACAAGGGGTGGTAATGATGTCGACGTTGGTGGCACGCATCGCCGCATTGGCGGCGTGCCTGGTGCTGGCCGGGTGCAGTGCGTTCGGTTCGGCCCAGATGAACACCGGCCGAAGCGAACTGGCCTACGACCGCGATATGCCGGCGATCACCCCTGTCGACTGGAGCGCACGCGGAACCCTGCTGCGCACCTTCGACTACCCGGCCTTCGATTTCAGCGAACTCCCAGCCGGCTCGCGCGCGGTGACGATGACCTATCGCTCGATCTCGGGCATCACGGGCCAGCCCACGGAGGTGTCGGGCGCGGCATTCATCCCCCCGGGAACACCGCCGCCGGGGGGCTGGCCGGTCATCGGCTACGCGCACGGCACCGTCGGTGTCACCCCGGACTGCGGGCCGACCTCGGATCCTCGTCTATTCGGCGACCTCACATCGGTGGCGATCCAGCTCCAGCAGGGGTACGCGGTCGTGTTCACCGACTACGTCGGACTCGGCGGGGCCCTGCAGACCGACGAACGCGACCCGCACCCGTACCTGGAACCGAAGTCGGCGGCGTTCAACCTCATCGACGCCGTGCGCGCGGCTCGCGCAGCGGTGCCCGAGTTGTCGACCCGATGGGTGGCCATGGGATCGTCCCAAGGTGGCGAGACTGCCTGGGCGACAGCGGAATACTTCCCCGCCTACGGCGAGGGCACCGATCTGCTGGGCGCCGCGGCGATCGTCCCCGCACTGGACATGTCGCAGCTGGCGCAGGGCGCGCAGGATTCGACGCTCACCATGGACCAGCTCTACCTGTATCCCTACGTGGTCACCGGCCTGGCCGCCGTCGACTCCTCGATCAATCCGGACGACTACCTCCACGGTGCCCTGCGCGAGAACCGGACCGCGCTGATCGCATGCCGTTCCAGCTCGCCGAACGCGAAAGGCGAACTGGGCCAGAGCCTTGCGAGTGCGGATACCCGACCGTCGTCGCCTGAGGCCGCCGACCGGCTGGCGCGACTGCTTTCCGCGTACGCACTCCCCCAGCAGCCCACCCAGACCCCGATCCTGGCCATCTACGGCGGCCAGGACGACACCGTCCCGCCCGCCTGGACGGAGGTGGCGATGGGGCGGGCGTGCGCCCTCGGCGACACCGTCATGCGGGTGCGAATGGAGGGTGAGGGTCACACCCTCGATCCGGGCGCCACACTGGGCCAATGGCTCTCCGATCGTTTCGCCGGCCTGCCCGCCACCGGAAATTGCTGACCGGCGGTCCATTCACCCTCAGGGCAAATACCCGGATCGCAACCGGCCGGCTGCGATAAAGACACCGTCACGGTCGCGCGGACGCCGGCCAGCGCAGCGCTGAAACCCGCCTGAACTCGGAAAACAGCCCGTTTCGACGGGGTCCGCGGCGTTGTTGACATGTGTGAAATGCCATTCACCCGGAACGCCGGAAGCTATTTAATCCCCGCCGTAAATTCTCCGCGGGCAAATCAATATGAGATTGTCGCAGGACACCGAATTCGGCGCGCGAAAATGGCCGCGCCGTATTAGTGTCCGAGTCATGACCAACAACCGCATTCCCTGGACGGCGATTGTGCCCGCAGCGGGTTTGGGCACGCGCTTCCTTCCGGCCACCAAAACGGTGCCCAAGGAGCTGCTGCCGGTAGTCGACACGCCCGGCATCGAGTTGGTGGCCGCAGAAGCCGCCGAAGCGGGCGCCGAGCGATTGGTGATCGTCACCTCGGAAGGCAAGGACGGCGTCGTCGCGCATTTCGTGGAGGACCTGGTCCTGGAGGGCACGCTGGAGGCCCGCGGGAAGCACGTCATGCTGGAGAAGGTGCGCCGGGCGCCGGCGCTGATCAAGGTCGAATCGGTCGTGCAGGCCGAACCGCTGGGCCTCGGGCACGCGATCTCGTGTGTGGAATCGACACTCCTGCCCGACGAGGATGCCGTGGCGGTGTTACTGCCCGACGACCTGGTGCTGCCGACCGGTGTGCTGGAGACCATGTCGAAGGTGCGGGCCAAGCGCGGAGGGTCGGTGTTGTGCGCCATCGAGGTCCCCGGCAAGGAGATCGGCGCGTACGGCGTCTTCGACGTGGAGACGGTGCCCGACGCGGTCAACCCCAACGTGCTGCGGGTCAAGGGCATGGTCGAGAAGCCCCATCCCGACGACGCGCCGTCGCCCTATGCCGCCGCCGGCCGCTACATACTCGACCGGGCGATCTTCGATGCGCTGCGCCGCACGCCGCGCGGCGCCGGCGGCGAGGTGCAGTTGACCGATGCCGTCGCGCTGCTCATCTCCGAAGGACACCCCGTGCATGTGGTCGTGCACCGCGGCTCACGCCATGACCTCGGGAATCCCGGTGGCTATCTGAAGGCGGCGGTGGACTTCGCGCTCGAGCGCGACGACTACGGACCCGCTTTGCGCCACTGGCTGATCGAGCGGTTGGGCATCACCAATCCGGGTCTGGACTCGGTCGACTACGTCGCCTGAGCCAGCGCGGGTCAGGTCGTGTACCGGAACCAGTCGACGATCATCGTGGCCGGGAACGGCGTCGAGGCGTTGGGTGGTCCCGGCCAGTCGCCGCCGACGGCGATGTTGAGCAGGGCGAACATGGGTTGGTCGAAGACCCACTGCCCACCGGCAGGCATCGACGCGCGGGTATAGACGCCGAAGGTGGTCCCGTCGACGCCGATCATGATCACCCCCGGCTGGCGGTAGACCCAATAGTTGTGGAAGGCGGCGGTCAGGTCGACGGTCGTCGCACCGCTGGTCGACGCGGACCAGTGGCCTGTCCGGGGCGGCGTCCAGGGTCCGTGGATCGCGGTGTTGTATCTGGTGCCGGTATTCGGCAGTTCCATCAGGTCGATTTCTCCGCATTGCGGCCAGCCGACGGTGGTGATATTCGATCCGAGCATCCAGAACGCCGGCCACAGACCCTGACCGCTGGGAAATTTGATCCGGGCCATCATCGTGCCGTATTTGATCTCGGCCTTCCCCCGGGTGACGAGGCGCGCCGAGGTGTATCCGGTGCCCGACCGACGCGCCTGGATGAGCAGATTGCCCTGGCCGTCCAATCGGACGTTGTCGGGTGAATTCGTGTAAACCTGCAATTCGTTGTTGCCCCATCCGCCGCCGCCGAGGTCGTAGTCCCACAGCTGGCTGCTGGGTGCGGAGCCCGCGGGGCCCAGGAAATCGTCGAAGATCGGCCCGGTCGTCGCGGACAGTTCGATGCGGCCACCGTCGACGTCCGTCACCGCTCCTAGCCATCCGCCGATGACGCACATGGCGGTGAGGACGCTCAGGGGTGTGCGGATGATGGTCGACCACAAATGGCGTGCCATTGGCATATGTCCCCCGAAGCCCGATATTGCGTCCGATCCCGAAATGGATGCGACAAATGCTCGGCGACATCGGCGACATAAACGATCATCCGGGCGAATCATATAGTCGCCCGATATCGCTGCATGTGGGGCGAGACATAATCGAGAGCAAACGGCGACCGTTCGGACATGCGGCGCGTCGAGCAGGGCGTCCCACAGCGGCCGGCGAGATTCAGCCCCTACCCTGTCCGGGTGGCGCACTCACATTCGCACTCCCATTCACACGGCGGCCCGGCACCGCTCGGTCCGGTCGCGGCGAAAGTGGTCGTCGGGCTGCTCATCGCGATCGGTGTGGCTGTTGTCGCCGGGGCGGCGCTGCTGTGGCCCAGCCAGCAGAAGGTGGATATCCCGCTGCCGTTCCAGAATGCGGCGGGTGGGGCGGTGACCACCGAAGCGGGTCAGGTGCTCTCCACGAGCCTGGCCACCTGCGGCAGCCCGTCAGTCGGCGGGGTGCTGACGTCCGATCCGGTGGCTACGCCCGCGGACGGATCCCAGTGTGTGCACGCCCTGGTGGCCATCGACTCCGGCCCCAACGCGGGAGCCAACACGCTGCTGGAGTTCAGCGGCGGCCCCGGACAGCCCAATCTTGTTGCCGGTGACCATATTCGGATCAGCCGCCAGGTGGACGGGGCGGGCGCCACCACGTATGCGTTCTACGATTTCGAACGTTCCTGGGCGCTGGTGGCGCTGGCCGCCGGCTTCGCCGTGGTGATCGTCGCCGTCGCGCGCTGGCGTGGGCTGCGCGCACTGGTGGGAATCGTGATCGCGTTCGCCATTCTCGTCGTGTTCCTGCTGCCTGCGCTGCGCGACGGCGCCCCCGCGGTCCCCACCTCGCTGGTGGCGTCCGCGGCGATCCTCTACGCGGTGATCTACCTGGCGCACGGCGTGAGTCTGCGCACCAGCGCGGCACTGCTCGGCACTCTGACCTCGCTACTCCTGGCGGCGGTGTTGTCCTGGGCCGCAATCAAACTCACCCATCTCACGGGGCTTTCCGAAGACCAGAACAACGAGATCGCGGCGTATCTGGGCAACGTGTCGATCACCGGACTTCTGTTGGCGGGGTTCATCATCGGCTCGCTGGGTGTGCTCAACGACGTGACCATCACCCAGGCATCGACGGTGTTCGAACTCGCCGGCCAGGGCGCGTCGCGCCGGGGGGCGTTCGTGGGCGCGATGCGGGTGGGTAGTGACCACATCGCCAGCACTGTCTACACGCTGGTGCTGGCCTACGCGGGCAGCGCCCTGCCGCTGCTGCTGTTGTTCAGCGTGGCCAACCGGGCACTCGGCGACGTGCTGACCAGCGAAACCGTGGCGATCGAAGTCGCCAGGTCGGCGGTCGGCGGTATCGCGCTGGCGTTGTCGGTGCCGCTGACGACGGCGATCGCCGCGGTGTTGGCCACCCCTAGCGGACACCCGTCACACCGGTAGCGCCTCCGCCGAATCGGTCGCCGGCACATATTTCTCCCGGCGGATCGCGCGTCCGGCCATCCGCCGCCGTTTGCAGGCCTTGACGCCGGCATCGACCATGGCCGCCGGACCGCAGAGGTAGGCGACGTGGCCGCGAAGGGACGCGAAGTCCTCCAGCAGCGCATCCCCGACATAGCCCGATCGTCCGTCCCATGTTTCGCGGCTCAGGCACGGCACGTATCGGACTCCGGAATGATCGGCCGTCAGCCCTTCCCAGAACTCCACGTCGTAGAGTTCGGCACGGGTCCGCACGCCGTGGTAGACGGTGATCTCCCGATCTGGTTGTGCGGCGAGCGCTTCCAGGGCGATCGCCTTGAGCGGCGCGAGTCCGGTTCCGCCTCCGAGCATGACGATCGGCGCCCCGCCGTCGTCCTCTGCATACACGAAATCGCCCCAAGGGCCGCATAACTCGATGGTGTCGCCGTGGCTCAAGGATGCGAAGATCCATCCGTCGGTGGCGCGTCCGCCCGACACTCGCCGGATATGGAGTTCCAGCGCGTTGCCGGGCCGGTTCGCCATCGAGTATTGCCGTACCGCGTCGGTGCCGGGCACGCGGATCTCGACGTATTGTCCCGCGGTGAACTCGAACTCGTCGCCGACGTCGACGAACAACGTGAGGGTGTCCGCGGCAATCGCAGAGATCTGGGCCACGGTGCCGGTCAGATCGCGCAGCACATGCCGCGGGCCGGTGCCGGCGTCGAGTTCGATCGTCGTGTCCGAAGTCGGGCTGGCCTGGCACGCCAGCACGAACCCGCCGGCCTGCTCGTCGGCGGATACGACGCTCAGCTGCGGCGCAGGCTGCTTCACTGTGCCCGATACGAGCCGCACCTTGCAGGTTCCGCAGGTGCCCTGGTTACAGGAGTTCGGCAGGTAGACACCGCTGCGCAGGAATGCGTCGAGCAGAGGCTGTTCGGTTCCGCAGTCGACCGTGGCCGGCGTCGAACCGAGGACACGCACCTTGAATGACTCTGGGCGAGTCATTCTCACACCTCCCACGCGACGTGCAAGGATGTCGGCCCGCGGAATCCCCAGCCCCAGAATTCGACATCGGAGCTGGTGTCGCGCTCGATGTTGGGGATCGATTCGACGAGTTCCTCCAGTCCGATCCGGCACACATGGTTGGCGAAGTAGATACCCGCGCAGGCGTGGTTGCCTGCGCCGAATGCCAAGTGCGGCAGCGGCGGACGGGTGAGGTCGTATTCGGACGGCGCCTCGTAGAGCGCGGTGTCGTGGTTCGCCGATCCATACGACATGAGCACCACGGACCCCTCCGGCAGCGGAATCCCCGCGACTTCGACATTCGTGAGGCTGATCCTTGCGGTGGCCGACCAGATCGGCGATGTCCAGCGCATTCCCTCCGAGATGGCCCGCGGGATCAGCTTCGGTTCGTCGACCACCATCTCGAGCTGGTCGGGGCGGGAGAACAGGCCAACCAGCGTCGAGGCCATGGCGTGGCCCGGTTCCTGCATCGCGCCGAGCAGATAGACGTAGAGAGTCGGGTAGATGTACTCGCGTTCGCGGGTCTGGCCCGCCGGCATTCCGTCGTGCAGCCAGTGCGAGATCGCACTGTCGTCCGGGTGCACGATCCAATGGTCGATGAGCGGGTCGACAACGGCACGGATCTCGGCCTTGGCCTCGTCGCCCTCCCGAAAGCCGTCGGGATTGGCGAACTCCCCGTCGGCGTCCAGGCCGGCGTTGGTGAATGATCGCGACAGCTTGTGGAACCAGTCGCGCAGCGTACTCGAGCTGACGCACTGCAGGCCGAGCAGGTCGCCGAGCGCGCGCACACTGACGGGTTCGCAGTACTGCGCGACGAGTTCCGCTCGGCCGGCGTTCTCGAACTCCGCCAAATAGCGGCGTGCGATGGGCCGAACCAGGTCGTCGATCCGGCGGTCCACCTCGTGTGGTTGCAGGGCCGGGTCGACCATCGAGCGCAAGTCCTGGTGAACCGGACCGTTGACGCCGATGACGGCCGGATGCCCGAACGTCCGGCCGCCGGCCTTGGTGATAACCGCACCGAATTCGGAGCTGGTGGCGATCTCGCGGCAGATCGCGGCGGTGCTCGCCACATAGGATCCCAGAACTGGGACGTACGCCAAGGGCGCTTCGGCGCGCAGCCGCTCGTAAACGGGGTACGGGTTGCGCTCGAGTTGGGTCATCGTGATCTCATCGATCCAGCTCACAGTGGTCGTCATGCGGACGAACCGTAGGCGCTCGGGCACCACGTCCACGACGCCGATCGCGCGCTGCTGGTACGCATTGCGCGACGAACTGTGATGCTGGACTCAGGTTCGCGATGTCATGATGTGGAGCACATGCCTATGTCCTCGGGATGCCTGATCGCCGGAATCGACGACTGGGCGACGGCGCACCGCGCTGTTGCACAGGCGTACTTTCCGCATGAGCTGAAACCGCTGGACGACCGCGACAAGGTTGCCCTCCGGTTACGGACCGTCGAGCTGGGCGGTGTCACGCTCGGCCAGATCGCCTGGGGTGCGTCGGTGTCGATCGCTTGCGATTACCCGGGTGCCTACGAGGTCAACGTCCCCCTGTCGGGACGACTGCATTCGCGCGAAGGTGGCGCGGATATCGTGTCGCCCGTCGGCCGCGCCCGAGTTTTCCACGCCGACCGACCGTCGCTCATCACCAACTGGCCGTCGGACTGTTACCTGCTAGGGGTGAAGTTCGACGCCGAATGCCTGGAACGCGAAGCTGATCGCCTCCGGATCGACACGGTGAGGCGACGGCTTGCACTGCCGTTCGAGATCGACGTCGCCAGCGGTTCGGGAGCGGAGTGGTTTCGACTGGTGCGGGCACTGGCGGAGCAGTTGCGCGAACCCGCCGCACTGCTGACCGAGCCACCGGTCGCCAGGCAGCTGGCGGGTGCGCTGACTACGGCGTTACTGCTGGCCGCGGCACCAGCCGATGCCGGATCTGTGGCACCGTTGCGGCCGCGGATCGTCAAGCGGGTGCTCGACGCACTCAACGACGACCCGGCCAGACCGTGGGCGTTGTCCGACATGGCAGTCATCGCGCAGACGAGCCCCCGGCGTCTTCAGGAGGCGTTCGCCGAGTTCGTCGGAACCACACCTACCGGCGCGCTGCTGGATATCCGGCTCGACCGGGCGCGCTGTGACCTCGATGCGGGCGATGTGACCGTGTCGGAGGTCGCCGCGCGGTGGGGGTTCAGCAGTGGCAGCCGGTTCGCGTCGGCGTATCGCCGCCGTTATGGCGTCAGTCCGTCACATACGTTGCGGCACTAGCGTTCCAGCAGCTCCAGCAGATAGGCGCCGTAGCCCGACTTGAGCAGAGCATGGGCTCGTTCGGCCAGCTGCTCGTCGTCGATGAAGCCCACCCGCCAGGCCACCTCCTCGGGCACGCTGATCTTGAGGCCCTGGCGGCGTTCGATGGTGCGCACGTAGTCGCTGGCGTCCAGCAGCGAGTCGAAGGTTCCGGTGTCCAGCCACGCGGTGCCGCGCGCGAGCACTTCGACCGAGAGCCGGCCCTGGTCGAGGTAGGTCTGGTTGACCTCGGTGATCTCGTACTCGCCGCGGGCCGACGGGGTGAGCGAGCGGGCGATCTCGACGACGTCGTTGTCGTAGAAGTACAGGCCCGGGACGGCGTAGTGCGATTTCGGGTTGAGGGGTTTCTCCTCCAGCGAGATCGCGGTGCCGTCGCTACCGAACTCCACCACGCCGTAGGCGGAGGGGTCGGCCACGCGATAGGCGAAAATTGCTCCGCCACTGACATTCTGGAAACGCCGAAGGCTGGTGCCCAGGCCCGGGCCGTAGAAGATGTTGTCGCCCAGCACCAATGCCACCGATTCGGCGCCGATGTGCTCGGCGCCGATGGTCAGGGCCTGCGCCAGCCCGTCGGGACGGTGCTGCACGGCGTAGCGGAGGTTGATGCCGAGATCCGTTCCGTCACCGAGTAAACGGTGAAATCCCTGGGCGTCGTCGGCGGTGGTGATCACCAGGATCTCGCGGATGCCGGCCATCATCAGCGTGGACAGCGGGTAGTAGATCATCGGTTTGTCGTATACGGGCAGGAGCTGTTTGCTGACGCCCATGGTGATCGGGTAGAGCCGGGTGCCCGACCCGCCGGCCAGGATGATCCCCCGCATCAGCCGGTCAGGTCCTGTTCGGTCAGGTCGGTCGCCGCCAGCGCGGAGGCGAGATCGTTGTGGCGGAACACCGAGGTGATGTGGTCGCGCACGACGCGAAAGGCCGAGGCGACGGCGGTGCCGCCATCGGACCCGGCGGCGGCGCCGGAGTCGGTGGCCGCGTTGGTTTCGGCCGGGGTGACCCGCTGCTCGACCACGACCACGCCGTCGTGGACGTACATCCGCCCGGGTTCGACCGTGCTGTCCGACGCCTGTGCCCACTGCAGCAGCGCGGCGTGCCCCTGACCCGCGCCGCCGGCGTCGCCGATCTCGATGTCCTCGCTGGACAGCGCGAGCAGGGTGTCGAAATCTCTGGCGTTCAGCGCGTCGTGCCAGGCCAGGACGGTCGCGATCTCTGAAGTCGTCATGCTGGCAACCTACCGTCAGTCAGAACGCGGTCCGCTCCAGCCAGTCGTCCCACACCGCGGTGTCGCCGAACACTTCCAGTCCGGCGCCGTCGGCCGTGGCGCGCCGGGTGATCGCCAGCAGCAGCTGCCGCGCGGGCCCGCGCAGCGCGACGGTGCCCTTGCCGTGGTTGTGCGACCACCACACGCCCTCCTCGTCGTGTACGACGGTCCATTCGCCGGTGGGGCCGAGTCCGTCGTCGGTGGCGTGCAGGTGGAGCGACTTGCCGCGGTCCACGAGCGCCTCGTGCCCTTTGGAGCGGGCGGTCATCAGCTCGACCCATTCGCTGATGCCGTCGGCGGCCAGTTCGGGCGAGATGTCGAAGGCAACGCCCAGCGCTATCGCCGCGTCGGCCTTGTGGACTGTCGATTCGTGCAGGCGCCGGCGGATCCACCATCCGACGGGACGCTCACCGATGAAGGTCCACGCCCGGGAGTCGGCGCCGTGCCGGTCGACGGCGGAGATGAGCAGTTCCGCGCCGCCGTTGAGCCATTCGAGGGCGGCGTCGGGATCCTCGGGTGGCCTGCCGTCACGCACGTCGCGTTGGTCCAGGCGGTAGGCGAGGCGTTCGTCGACGATCTGCGCGGCCCATCGGTGCCCGCGTCCGACGTGCTTGAACAACTGGTTCAGCGTCCAGTCGGGACAGCTGGGGACGGGGGTCGAGGGGTCACCCGTGCGGATCAGGTCGCCGAATGCCCGGGTTTCGTCAAGCAGCGCTGCTCGAAAGTCCACACTGCCGAACCTAATGGGAATCGATCGGCGAGTCGATAGCCGCGCTCAGGAGGCCTGGCCGGCCCCGTTGTCGAGGATGACCTTGCCGACCGTACGCCCGGATTCCAGCAGTTGGTGGGCTCGCGCCGCCTCCGCCATCGGCACGACCGCGTTGACGACGACGCGGACGGCACCGGTTCCGAACAAGGGCAGGACATCGCGGGTTACCCCCGCGATGATGTCGGCCTTCTGGCGGGCCGGGCGGGCACGGAGCATCGTCGCGGTCACACTGGCACGCTTGGACATCAGCAGTCCCAGGTCGAGCGGAGCAGGCGCGGTCGAGCCGCCGATGATCACCAGGTGACCATCGGGCGCAAGGCATTCGACGTTGCGCCCGAGGTAGTCCGAACCCACCACATCCAGAATCGCGTCGACGCCGCGGCCGTTGGTCGCCGCCAGCGTGGCTGCCACGAAATCCTGGCTCCGATAGTTGATCGCGGTCTGTGCGCCCAGGCCGAGGCCGGTGCGTACCTTGTCGTCGCTGCCGGCGGTGGTGATGACGTGCGCTCCGATGGCGGCTGCCCATTGGATGGCGAAGGTGCCGATGCCGCCTCCCGCGCCGTGGACGAGCACCGTCTGGCCTTCGGTGAGTCCCGCGATCATGGCGAGATTGGAGTAGACCGTGGCGGAAACCTCGGGGACCGCGGCCGCCTCGAGCAGGGTGAGCCCGGCAGGTACCGGCATGACTTGCGCGGCGGGGACGGCGACCTCGTCGGCGTAGCCGCCCCCGTCGAGCAGTGCACACACCTGATCACCCGGCGACCAGTCCGTGACAGCGGATCCGACTGCGGTGATCGTGCCCGCGCACTCCAAACCCAGCGGGCGCGGCGCCCACGCCGGCACCGGGTAGCGTCCGCGGCGCTGCATCAGGTCGGCATTGTTCACGCCGGCGGCCGCCACGCTGATGATCACCTCGTTCGGGCCGGGATGCACGGGATCGACTGTGCGCCAGTACAGGACCTCGGGAGGCCCGGGACGGTCGAACAGCACCGCTGACGTCGACGTGGTTCCTTCCATCAGGATGTTCCCGCGCCTGTCAGGGGGTCACCGCGGAGCCGGCAGCTGCCCAGCGCGCGATACTCTGCGCGTATAAGGGTGTTTCGACGCGGCAGTGCCGCCTGGAGGCTTCTTGCCTGGCCTCCGCCGCCTCGTCGAATGTCTGCCCGTTCCTGGCGACGAACTTCAAGAAATCCTCGGTGGGGTGGGAGGTCACCGTGTTGGTGTAGCGGCACCGGTTCCCATCGAGCTGCTCCATGCGCAGTTCCCAAATGACCTGTGTGGTAGTCCATCCCAGCGGGGTCAGCACGTCAGACAGTGACACCATCTTGCAGTAGTGCGGCTCGGCCACTTCGAAGCGGTACTGCTGGATCACCAGGCCCGTACCGATCATCTCGACGTTGATCGACATCGGCGTCCCGTCGTCATCGACGGTGTAGCCGGCGGCCTTGTGATCTCCGGGCGCGCACCGCTGGTACTCGTGCGTCGGAAGTGTGCTGAGCCACTGGGCAATATCGACACGGTCGAATGGGGCCTCGACGTCGGCGGTGACGACGGCATGCGAGAGGACCAGATCCGCGCGAACTGCGGTATTCATCTGTAGCTCCTTTTCGTGGATCCCTGGACGTTCGGCGAGCTGTTGGGGCGATCTGACGCCACGAAGCATGTCCGCGCGGGCGATGGGCGCGCAATGCCGCTGGCCTGACCCGGACGGTAGTGCTAGCAGTAAACAGAGCACGGGCAGTCGGTACCGTCACACGGCCGGCGTTGCGGCAGGACAGGGCTCCGCGGGTGACATCAGGTCGACCACCGTGAATCAGTTCTTGTCCAGTACCTTTCGCCCCATCCGACTCAGGCAGCGCGGCGCGGACGACCCCGCGCGGTGCCGGCCGGCGGATCGGCGGACCGGGCCTAGGTCTGGGGGGAGCTGCGGCCCAGGCTGTGGACCCGCCAGCCCGCCGCGTTCCAGCGGGCGATGTCGAGGCAATTGCGGCCGTCGACAACGACTTTCGCGCGGACGGTGTCGGCGAGCATTTCGGGGTCCATATCGACGAACTCGGGCCACTCGGTGAGCACGAGCACCGCGTCGGCCCGGTCGCAGGCTTCCACCACCGACGTCGAGTAGTTCAGGGTGGGAAATACGCGCCGGGAGTTCTCCATGGCCTTGGGGTCGTAGACGTTGACGGTCGCGCCGTTGAGCTGCAACATGCCGGCCACGTTGAGCGCCGGGGAGTCTCTGACGTCGTCGGATTCGGGTTTGAACGCGGCGCCGAGAACGGCGATGTTGGCGCCGAGCAGCGCGCCGCCGCAGGCTTTGGTGGCCAACTCGACCATCTTGGTGCGCCTGCGCATGTTGATGCTGTCGACTTCGCGCAGGAAGGTCAGGGCGTGGTTGGCGCCCAGCTCCCCGGCGCGCGCCATGAACGCGCGGATGTCCTTGGGCAGGCAGCCCCCGCCGAAACCCAGGCCGGCGTTGAGGAATCGCCGGCCGATACGGGGGTCGTATCCCAGCGCGTCGGCGAGCACGGTCACGTCGGCGTCGGCGGCCTCGCACACTTCGGAGATCGCATTGATGAACGAGATCTTGGTCGCCAGAAAGGCGTTGGCGGAAACCTTGACCAGTTCGGCGGTGTTCAGGTCGGTGACCAGGAACGGCACCCCGGCGTCGAGCAGCGGAGCGTAGAGTTCCCGCACCGCGGCCTGCGCACGGGTCGAATCCGGTTGCACACCAAGGACGATCCGGTCGGGGTGCAGGGTGTCCTGCACGGCGAAGCCTTCGCGCAGGAATTCCGGATTCCAGGCCACCTCGACGTCGATACCGTCCGGCGCGAGGCGCGCGGCCCGTTCGGCGAGCTCGACTGCGGTACCCACCGGGACGGTGGACTTGCCGACCATCACCGCCGAGCGGCGCAGTCGTGGCACCAGGGTGTCGATCACGGCGTGGACGTGGCGCAGGTCGGCGCCGTAGTCACCCTTTTTCTGCGGCGTACCCACACCGAGGAAGTGCACGTCGGCGAACTCGGCCGCGGCGTCGTAGTCGGTGGTGAACGTCAACCGTCCGGCGGCGAGGTTGTCGTTCAAGACTTCTCGCAACCCGGGCTCGTAGAACGGGATGTCACCGGAGGCCAGTTTGGCGACCTTGCCGGGGTCGATGTCGACCCCGATGACCTCGTGGCCCAGTTCGGCCATGCCGGCGGCGTGGGTGGCGCCGAGGTAGCCAGTGCCGAATACGGTGCATCGCATACTGCCTCTATAGGCGGCTGCGATGAGCTGGCCGCTACGCGACACTGAGCGGCAGACCAACGGCAGATGACGACTCACATCGGCCGCGGCGCGGGCCGGCGTGGCAGCGCCGGGCGCCGTCAGTTGTGGCCGCCGCCCCCTCCACCGAACGGCCATGGCCACACCGGCGAGCCGCCCGAACCGCCCGAACCGCCGCGGCCACTCGAACCTCCGCCGTCACCGCCCGACGATCCGCCGGGGCCACTGTCGTCGGAGCCTCCGGACCGACCCGGACCCTGGCCGGAGCCGGGCCCGCCCTGACCGGAGCCGGGGCCACCCTGGCCGGAGCCCGGGCCACCGAAGCCCCCGGGACCCGACGGAGGCCAGACCGGGGTGGCGGGCACCTGTACGGGCGGTGGGCTCTGAGGGACCTGCGGAATCTGCGGGCTGGGAAGCTGCGGAGCCTGAGGCGAATCGTCGTCGTAGTCGTCGGACCGCTCCCACGGCGGCGTCCACGGCGGTCGCCACGGCGGCCGGGCGGGCGGATCGGCAACCGGCGGGCGCAGGATCGGCGGCAGCACGACCACCGGCGGCGGCAAGAACACGGGCGGCCGGTACACCGGCGGCGGGATCACCGGGGCCGGGGCCGGAGGTGCGGCCGGCGCAGGCGGCGGCGGTGCCGCGGGAGCAGGTGCGGGCGCCTGCGGCGCGGGGGCCGCGGGCTGCTCGACGTAGACGGTGCGCGGCGCGGGCGGTGCCTGCGGGGCCTGCTGCACCACGGGCACGGGTGCCTTGATGGTCTCGGCCGGTGGCGCGGGTGGCGGGTCGACCGGCTTCGCCTCCGGCACAGCGGGCGGGGCGGGCGCCTGCGAGCTGGGCACGATGGCGTTCTGGCCGGGGCTGGGCCGCTGGTCGACCGTGGGCCGGATGCTTACCGCCAGTGAGATGACCAGCGCGACGACACCGACCACGAAGATCGACGTCAACGCGCTGCCGACGAGCAGGAACGGTTTCCGCCCTTCGTCGACGGGCCGCTCCTCGGTGAGGGCTTCCGGCTCCTCCCCGACGACTCCGAACAGTCCGGATGATCCGGCGCCGGGGGTGTTGGGCGCCATCTGGGTGACCGCGCCAGCCAATCCCGCGTACGCGCTGCCGGCGGTGGTGCCGTCGTCGGGGTCTTGCGAGTAGGCGAGGCCGACCGTGGTGGCCTCCAGCGCCGGGGCGTTCGCCGACGCCAGCGCGGCCCCGCGGGCCAGCGCGAGTTCGGGCTCCTCGGGCGCGTTGACCGGTAGCGACACCAGATGCTCAAGGTGCGCCTTGACCGAACTGATGTCGATGCCCGCACCGACGACGAACATGCCCTGCGGACGGGCGTCCTGCGCGTCGACCGCGGCGGCCATGTCCGCGAGCACCGCCATCGCGTCGCCGTCGTGCAGGGTGCGGCTGAGCACCTTGACCACCGACCCGTCGTCGGTCTGGACGACCGACAGGGTCGCGGTGTCGCGGTCGATGAAGAACAACGCGGTGGTGTCGTACCCGACGGCCCGGCCGACGGCCTGCGCGAGCGCGGCGGCGGCATGGCCTTCGGAGACGAGCATGACGCCTTCGACGCCGCGGGCGGTGAGGGTGTCGCGCAGGTGGGTGGCTTCGGTGTGGTCACTCCATGTGACACCGACCGACTTCAGATGGTGGCCCCCCGCGGCCGCGCTCTCCTGTGTGCCGAGCACCGCGGCGACGACCTGTTCGGCCGCCGGCGACGTTGCCGAACCGTCGGCAGCGCGGACGTCGAACACGTCGTGGTCGACGGTCACCCCGTCGGCCTTTTCCCCCTCGACCAGCACCATGCGGACCGTCGTAGGTGTCATCGACACACCTAATACGATCTCCACCAAACCTCCAATAAAGTTTGCTACGCTGCCTAGGTCGCCTCTGCGCACTCACCCCATGCGAGCCGACAACTAGATACTTCATCGCCCGGACCAGCCTGGGCGTTACATCAGACGGCGTTAGCTGGACCGCGGGTGAAGCTCTGGCCGGACCGTCACGACACGAGCGCTCGGCGACGCCGGTAGTTCGACCCTACTCGGGACCACGACATGTGGCTCCGGTCAGTTCAGATCGCTGCGCGACGGCGCTAGGACTTGATGAAGTTCTGGTAGGACCGCGAGGGCGTCGGGCCGCGCTGGCCCTGGTATTTGGACCCGGCCCGTGCGCTGCCGTACGGGTGCTCGGCGGGGCTGGTGAGCCGCAGCAGGCACAGCTGGCCGATCTTCATGCCGGGCCACAGGATGATGGGCAGGTTGGCGACGTTCGAGAGCTCCAGGGTGATGTGGCCGCTGAAGCCGGGGTCGATGAAGCCTGCCGTCGAATGGGTGAGCAGGCCCAGCCTGCCCAGCGACGATTTCCCCTCCAGCCGGCCGGCGAGATCGTCGGGCAGCGTGCACAGCTCCAGCGTCGAGCCCAGCACGAACTCCCCCGGATGCAGCACGAACGGCTCGCCGGGTGCCGGTTCGACGAGGCTGGTCAGTTCGTCCTGCTGGATCGACGGGTCGATGTGGGTGTAGCGGGTGTTGTTGAACACGCGGAAGAGGCTGTCCAGCCGGACGTCCACGCTGGACGGTTGCACGAGACCGTCGTCGAACGGATCCAGACCGAGGCGTCCGGCGGCCAGTTCTGCCCTGATATCGCGGTCGGAGAGGAGCACCCGACGAGAGTATCGGCTGCTGATGCTAATCTCGCTGACTACCACCGCCGATGTAGTTCAATGGCAGAACATCAGCTTCCCAAGCTGAATACGCGGGTTCGATTCCCGTCATCGGCTCCACGAAAGGCCAGTTCACAGCGCCATAAAGCTCGGACAATCTCTACGTACCCTTGAGGGTTGTCGCTATCTCGTCGCTGGCCTCGCGGCCCGAGCGGCCCGACATGCGGCCCGGCCCGAGCTTGGGAATCCGTTCGCTGGTACGCGGGCTGGTTGACCACGTCGGCCCGACCGCTTCCTCGCGCGAGCTGGTTTGATCAAGCGATTCGTTAGACCCCGGCCTCAAGCCATTTGGCGAGGCCGGGGCATTCGACTAGAGCACAGGCCGTTACCGGCCATCTCCAACGCTGGTACCGAAGCCGTTTGTTTCACCGGCCGCATCAGAGTGCACTAAGGAAATTCTAACTGACAGCACCAAATCCAAACGGGGGCCACACGCCGCCCACGAAGGGTCGCGTCTCGGCAGTAACGCGGCCGGAGAGCCTGACCAGTAGGCGAGCGTGGGGAGGAGCTTCCCGGTTGTTCTGTACTAGCTGGACCGTACCGCCACCTTCGCGAAGCTCGCGCGCGTAGTCCGCCAGCAGGTCTGGCACCCATCCAACGGACTCGCCAGCACACGTCTGTAACAGGACTGCGCGCGGATTCGCTTCGTTCCCGAAGTCGTCGCCAAGTTGCAACTTGTCGCCTGGTTGAAGCGCCGCAGCCGCGGCCGCGGTGCCGTGTTCATCCAGCGCGTACCGGACTCCGCGAGCAAGGAAGACGCTTTCTGTTTCACCGTCGCTGGCGATGGTCGGCGCTTCAACCAGGTGGAAGCTGTCCCCCTTGTTGCCTCCTCCGCTGCGACTCAGGATATCCAGCGTTGACGCGCTGGAGGTGAGTCCTAGCCAGCTCGCATACTCGGCAAAATCCGGCCTCTTGCGGTCCATAGCGCGCAATTCGAAGAATGGCCACAGTCGCTTAGACGTGTACACGCCACTGAAATCTGGGAAACCAACTAGTGGCCGAAAGCCATCAACCTTTTCAGCCCCGTCGAGGTACTGAAACCGGTAGTGGTCCCCAAGGTCATCCAACACAGCGACGGGAGCGATGTGACGCTTGAGCCGATTGCGCCAGGTAATAGCGAACCGGCGCATGGTGCGCGTGGCTTGCGGCAATGCCATCTCAGCTGAGGACATCGAGCAGTCTCCCTTGATTAATCGTAACTAACTCGACAGTGAAGCGCCGGGCAATGTCGGTTAGATCCGGTGCAGCCGCGACCACGTCATCAACGGAACCACACTCCACCGACAAAAGGCGGGCACGCCAGTACTCGCGTGTCGCAGGAGCGCACAGATCAAAGGCTGATTTGGCCAGGTCAACAAGTGTCTGGCACGTTTCTCCCGCACGACGCTCAAACCGCCTAGCGCGCGCTCGGGTAGCCCATCCGGCTACTGAATCTCCCCTACTCCCCGTGAGGTACTCCTCACGCTTTTGGTCAGACAAACCAAACCCGAGGCTCGACGCGTGGTCGAACGACGCACACAGAGCTTCCCCCTGCGGCTCGTCAGACCGTGGGCGTATCACGGCCCAGTTGCGCTCATGCCGATCACAGTGGGCGAGAAGCGCATCTAGCAGCAGATACCCCGCAAAAACGTCGAAAGCGCTGAAGTGCACCGATGAATCAAACTCCGGCGGTGCCGCGAACCGCGCCAGAGCGCGCCGAATGTTGTTCACGTTGTAGCCAGGATGATTCCGGTCGCTCGGATCGTAGTCCGGGAGAACTTCGGACATAAGGACCTGACCCAACTGCAGCTCCCATTGGTGCGGCCGGGCATCCTCTACAAGAGCACCGGGTTGACCTGCGAGCGTGGCTAGCTCCACCCGCGCCGCAGGCACGCCAACGAGACCAGCAATCTCGCAGCCAAGCTTTTCGACAACGTCCTCTCTGGTGGAATGCTGGCGATCGGAGCGAGCTGGCTTGAACAGCCATGTCCTCTCCCGTACACCGTCGTGCTTGTACCAATAATGCTCATGCTGACCCTGAGTTTCGACGCCAGCGACGGACCAGTCGTCAATCGACACGACTGACCACAGTGCAACCATGCGTGCATTCTGCCTGCTGCAGCCCGCCTCCGAGGTGGCGCAGCTTCGTCGCGGAACTAGCTTCGGCGACGCATCCGCACGACGTTCGAGCCGCTGGCTGGCTGGCTCATCGCTTCCAGCGCAGCCACGTCGCCGCTGGCGTCGTCGTCGGGGAACAGATGCGTGTGTAGATGTCCAACGTCGTGGTGATCTTCGCGTGGCCCAGACGGCGACTCAACTTGTCGGCACCGATCCCGGCTGCAACGCACAGACTCGCGTAGGTGTGCGGCAGAGAATGAAACGTGATCTCTGTTCGAATCACGGTTTCACCGGCCAGCCGGTTCGCCCGTAGCACCGAAGGCGACTTGTAAAACGTCTGATGCCGCAGCAACCCCGTCCAATCGAGCACTAGGTGCACCGACGCTTCATCGACGCTCAAATCCGCCAGGGCGGTGGCTTGCCGTCGTCACCCCCCGCGCGCCTGCCGGTTGGTTTGACCGGCGTCAGCGTCATCGCGCAGAACAGGGGCGCGGTCGGCTCGTCGCGACGCGGGTGGCCGACCAGATAATCGCGAAGCATGTCCGCCGTCACGGGCGTCAGCGGTACCCGCCGCTGGCTGCCCTTGGTCTTGGTCGTGTCATAGACTGGTCCCCTACCCGACTCAATCACCGTGTGCTCGACGGTCAGCCACACCGTGCCGTTGGGGTTCACCGGCCACGCGATGTCACCAACTTGCAGACCGGCCAGCTCGGCGGCGCGCAATCCCGACCACGCGGCCAGATGCACCAGCACCGCACACGGCCACGGGGTCGCGTCAACCAATGCGCCCACCTGTGCAGCAGTGAGGAACTGCGACGGGTCGTCGACCACGCCGGGCGTGCCGCCTGAAAGGGTGCGCTCGGTCGGCAGCTTGACGTGGTCGGTCGGGTTGACCATGATCCGGTCCGACAGCGGGGCAGTATGCCGATCAAATAAGGACTGTCCAGAACTGGATCGGCGGAAGCGACTACTCGCCGCGAGACGCTCTGTACGTTCCGCCACCGCCAGACACGGTGCACGCGTATATGGACGACCTGGTGAAGTTCGCGAACCGAACCGACATTCCCGTTCTGATTCAGGCCGCCGTCGCGCACGCACAATTCGAATCAATCCACCCGTTCACCGACGGCAACGGCCGCATCGGCCGGGCACTCATCAACACCGTCTTTAGGCGAAGGGGAGCAACAACGCGTGTCGTCGTCCCTCTGACATCGGCGCTGTCGGCTCCGGTTGAATCCTGAGCGGCCTGCTCCGGGGAGCCGACAGGCGCTTGGCGCTCATCGACAGCGCTACTTCGACGCGCTGAACGCATACCGTGCCGGTGATCTACGCCCACTGATCTTCATATTCGCAAACTCATCAAAGACTGCTGCCACCGAATCACGCACTACTGCAGCGTGTCTGGCTGAAATACCTGTCAACGACGGTCCAAAATTGAC
>JAFDWN010000050.1 GCA_018268465.1 Actinomycetota bacterium | reverse complement strand
GATCTACGGCTGCAGTACTAGCCGCCCGGCGTTGCACGATGATGAGGCGCTCGACGGGTATCTGGAGCGCCTCGCCGACGCGAACGGAATGTCCCCGGCAACGCTGCACCGCCTCTTGCGCACGACCCTCGGGGCCCATACGTCGGTGTTGGCGTTCCTGCTGGTCAGCCCGCAACCCGCCGCCCTCGGGAGCATCGCGGGCCTCGGGGGGGTCGATCCGACTGCGTTGCGCGCGGCCACTCTGACGCGTTTCGACGACGGGTTGCCGCTGCACCTGGGTGGTTTTGACCCCCGCCGCCGGCACACCTTCCGCCGGATCGTCACACAGGGCTGGTTTCCCCCGCACGGCTCCCAAGCATGTCCTCGGTGTCTGGCACAGGACGGGATATGGCGGCTGCAGTGGCGGCTGCCGTTGGTGACGGTGTGCAGGGTCCACGACGTGTACCTGCTCACGGAATGTGGGGGCTGCCAGCGCCGTTTTCGGCTCCGGCGCCACTCACCGATGCGCCCGCAGATTGGCTGGCAGCAGCCGTGCGGTAACCCGACCGGGCTGCACCGGCACTGCCGGTGGTCGATCGTCGCCGCCCAGCCGCGGCCGGCGGAGCCCGCTGTCGTCGCCGTCGCCGCGACGATCGCCGCGGCGATGGCCGGACACCGTGTTGACATGCTCGGTCGCGACGTCGATCCCCGGACCTTTCTCGCCGAATTGCGGCACGTCGCGACGATGCTGCTGCACCTGCTGACCGCGGCCGCCGATTCGCAGTTGCCCGTCTGGGCGGCCCCGTTCGGCACGGAAATCGGCTCGTACACAGCAGAACTGCGGGCTCCCCGGTGGGGGATCAGTGCACCTCGCAGCGCACGGCTGCGTGGTCGCGTGCTGGCGGAGGCCAATGCCATCCTCTCTGAGCCCACGCTCGCCCGGGCCGGGACCCGGCTGGCGTCATGGCTGGCGCCGATCGCAGACGTAACTGTCGGGCCGAGCAATTGGCTGATCAATCGGACCACCCGCACCGCGACCACCCAGGACTTGATCTCCGCAGCGCTATCGGGCCGACATCATGTCGGCCGGCGGCTTTCGCGAATGAGAATCCCGCGGCCTATTGCAGTGTCGACGATTCCCCAGCAGTTGGATGTGGACCTGTTCGACACATTCTTCGCCGGCATGCTGGGCGGCTACGCGTGGACGGCCCGGCTCTATGTCTCACTCTGCCTGGCACGGTCGGTGTCCGAGGCGAACAGCTGGGCTGCCGCCGCTGCGCGGCTCGGACTGGACCCGGCGATCGGCAGCCGCACCGCGCGCGCGGCGAGCGGCCGAATGCGCACCACATCGGAAGTGTTCGCTGACGCGGTGCAGCGCACGCTGTCGGCGTTACCGCGCAGCCGCGACTTTCGTGAGCGTGAAGCCCGGGTCATTAGTCTCGCCCGCGGTCGCGACGACTGGTTCGAGCGCTGGCGTTGCTCCGTGACTCCGGCCCGTCAGGGCAGAACGCTGCCGTATGCGATCACCTGGATGTGGTGTGAACCGGCCCTGGGGTTCATGGCCGCCAGCCCCGCGTGGCAGGGCAACCACACACGACGGGACAAGGCCGGCTACCGCGCATTTCGTGACCGGCTCAGCCCCGAGGCGCAAGCCAATTTACGGTCACTGGTCCTCGCTGACAGTCAGGGCTGAACCGGACCGACGAGCCCTGCGCTTTGTCGACAAGGCCGTAACAGGCTCGGCGGCTGGTGATCTCGGCACAGTGCCGGTGCCTGGCGCGGTCACTCCGGCGAGGTCTGCAACCCGCGTCTCCATCTTCTTCCGGGCGGCCTCGGCGCGATCGCTGAGCGTGACCGCGTCGAGATGGTGGCGCAAGATCTTGTGGGTACCGTCTTCGGTGGCGGCGATCGTGGCGTCGCAGATCAACTGTTTGAGGTCCTGAAAGTATCCCTGGGTGCGAAACCACAACTCGCCGGCCAAGTCCTGGTACAACATTCCGGGCTTGCCGGCCGGCAGGTGCGGAAGAAGTATCTTCTCGATGTCGCGCAGGACGCGCTGCCAGGCGCGTTGTTCATCGAGTTCGTCGATTTCGTACTGGGCCACCGTGAAGGTTTTCGACCGGCCTCTGATCTGGGGATCACCCAACAGTTCGCCGCCGATCAGGTTGGCGCCCACCAGCACCAGGCTTGCGTTGCTCTCACCGAGTTCGGTGTTGATGAACTTGATGTGATCGAGCACCTGCCGCGCACCGCGCCATTCGGTCTTGAGCAGATTCACGTCGTCAATCACCACGACCTGAGCGAGGTGACGCGCGAGGGCTTTCATCGCGCTGCGGGTGGTGTCGTGGGCCGTGGTCTCACTGGTCAGACCGACGAAACCCAGAACCAATGCGTCGAGTCCCTTCTTGCGCGCGTCGTCTTGAAGGTTGATGAACACCAGCGGGCACAGGTCGCACTCGAGGTCGGGTGTCGGATGCCAGACCGGCTGGCCGTCGGCGCCGACGGCGGCGTGCGCCGTCCACTCGAGGTAGCGCTGACGGGCCCACTGCTTGATGAAGGCGCTCTTGCCGATCGTATTCGGTCCGGTGATGACCGCGATCTCCTTGGCGCCTGGCGGTGTGAGCGCGTTGCGGTGCACGATCGCATCCAATCCCGCAGCCACATCGTCGAATTGGGCTGTCGGGAAGTAACACTGGTAGAGCCACCGTTCCAGCTGCTCGATGCGGGAGCGTCGCTGAGTATCGGTGAGTGCCTTCCATTGCCTCACCGTCATCGGCCGAGGTTCGGTGGGTTCGGCGCGGGTGCACCAGTCATGCCATCGTCGTGAGTCCATGCCTCAGTCCTCGGTCAACAGGTCGGGCCAGGGTGTGCGCGCCGTCGAGGGATCACGCGACATCACCGCAGCGGATGGCTCTCCACCCCGTGTCTTCTCTCGATATTTGTGGATGGCGCGCTGTGCTTCGTCGTGGTCGCGACGGGACTGCTCGACACGCAATGTCGCCGCGGCCAGGCGGCTCCAATCGACGGACATTGGGGCGGTGCGAGCCAGTTCGGTGACCTCGTGCAGGATCTGGCGGGTGGCCGAATCCCCGGTCAGCGCGGTGTTGCCGCCGCGGGCACGGATTTGTCGGCAGGCCGCGGCGACGATACGTGCCGTCATCGGGGCATCGGTGCGGGCGGCGCCGCGCCAGGCGATGGGCTCCACCTGATGGATATCGTCGGGGTCGCGGAACCATATCCGCGACACGTCGTGCGGGTCGACATGGAACGGCGCCGCACAATCACCGGCGCGGAAGTAGCCGTTCGGCACAGTGCGGTAGGGGTCGAGCACCGTGGAGTCGTAGACCAGGTTGGCCCATGCCACTCCCTGATGGCTGATGGTCAGCCATCGGATGGGGAGGAACTGGTAGATCAGATCCGGTGTCTGCGGCACGTCGATGCGGCCGGTGGCTTCAACCATGGCATCCCACATCTCCAGTGGGCACAGCCGTGCGGCCGGTTCCCCTGGCAGGATCAGGCCGGTATGCCAGCAGCGGTGGTAATCCAACGCCACAAACCGCCTCAAGTAGTCCTGGAATTCAAGCGCCGTCATCAATGGTTCGGCGCTGACCCATTTGCCGCGTTCGGATGTGTTGCGCCCCTTGTATCCCGGGATCTGTTGCAGCGCGCGTTGCAGGGTTTCGTGCCAGCGTTCGACGTGGGGGTTGTCGGTCGGATGTGCGCCGCGACTCAACAACAGGTCGATACCGAGGTCGTGCAGCGTGGCCCGGAAGAGCCGGGACACGAAGATGGAACCCCGATCGGCGTGGATGGCGTCGGGGCGGACCGACGGTATGTGATGAGCGCCTTGCAATGTGGTGAAATCCGGTGCGACGAGGTTCCGGCCCACCCGCACCGAAGTCTGGGACAGATCGACCTGTTCAGGCAACCCGACCCACCGCCAATCCGACGCTGCGGTCCCTTCCACCAGCAACGTGAACGGCCGGCAGATGTCGTACACCATCAGCCCGGCGTCGATCCCATCGGCGCTGCGCGGAACCACACGTAACGCGAGAACGACGCGGGTGGCGACATCGATCGCGGTGACGATCTCGACGCTGTAGGGCTTTCCGCTCAGAGGCGAGTACACCAGATTATCGGCCCTGGTCACATCGATAGCGACCACCTGCCCTGGCCGCAGCGCCGGAAAGTGCTGGGTTCCGGAATCTTTCCGCAGCTGATGGCTGCGCTGGGCCCGCGGAGTCGCTCCTCGCTGTCTTTTCAACGTCGCCAGATACTCCCCGGTGATCCGCTCCGGCACCGCTATCTCACCAACACCATCGTCGATGAGCCGCACACGAATCCGGCGGTCAAGCTCGCGCAGGGACACCGTCGACTTGTTCCCGTCGAGGCTGTCGAGCACCCGCTCGGCGACGTCCCGATACCGAGAGTCGATCAGGGCCCACGACTTGCCCGCACGCAGGCTGCGTCCATCGATCAGCGCCGCCAGTCCGCCGTCCTTCCACGCCCGCACCCAGTTTCTGATGGTGCTCGAATTCGTCGTCCGGGCTTTGATCTCACCGTCCTGGATGCGCCGTTGCAATGTCCGGTCGTGGTGGTGCTCCTGCTCGAGCAGTTGCGCCATCTCGTCGCACCGACGGGATTCGGAATGTCCGAAACCCGGACCGAACGGCCAGCGTGGCTCCCCGTCCCGCGCAAGTTCGCGATGGCCCTCCCGATACCCGGTGAGCACCTCCTGCACCACCTCCAAGCGATCCAGGGCGATGCGTTTGGCGTTGTCGTCCAAGGCATCCCAGGTAGGCCGCAGCGATTCGGTCAACGGAGCCACTTCCCCTTGACGGATCTCGCGCACCGTCGCCAGATCCCGCCAGTCCAAGACCTCCAGGACCCCACATGCGTCGCGGATCACGACACCCGATGCCGTCACCGACACCACCACGCCCGTACCACTACCGGTGAGGACGCGCGTCCCTACGGCCAACTGCGTTCGCCCGTCAGACATCCCACAACTCCTCGTTGACCCGGATACGCGTATGCTCGGTGATCCGCACCGTGAGGTCGGTGTCGAGCAGACCACGCCACACCAGATGCCACACCGCCGATTTGAGTTCCCCCGAACCGTCGTCAAGATCGAACAACGCACCCAGCGACACCTGGCTACCGACGGCCGCCTCATAGATCTGCGCAGTGTGCCGGTGCAGCCACGGCGGAGGTCGGCGGAATCCGTGCAACCACAGCAAGTTCAGGCGTTCCACCGTGCTCAACCCGCTGAACACTTCGTAGTGCCAGTCAACAGCGTCACAACAACGGCGGGTGATTTCAGCCCTCATCCTGAAGTCGTCGTTCTGCTGGGCAGGCCGGCGTGCATCCCAGACGCTCACGTGCCCGTCAACGCCGAGGCCGAGAAGGTCCGGCGTATGTTTGCCGGGAACCGGGTCCACCCAGTACAGCCGAAATGGCTGCGGCACAATCCATCTGATGTTCGGGTCCCGGTCACACTTGCGCAGCAGGTCGTGCTCCAGACCTGACTCCAGCCAGACGTGATCGCCATTGGTCATCGAGAACGCTGTCACCGGGATATGCCGGGCATGTCGTGAGCCCCGAGTGTCCCGTACAGGTAGCAGAAGATGCACCGGTGGGACCTTCTGCACATGCCAGTCCCACGTCTGCGCCGGGCCGGTTGGCGAGAACCGAAACATCCACCCAACGGCACCGTTCACAGGCGCCAGATCCGGGTTCCCATCATTTAAGACTGGTTCAGCGGCATCAAAGCCGACGGCAGCCCCGCCTCGAGGACGTACGCATGGGCTCCGATCCCTGTCGGATCGCCCACCGCTCCCCGGGCCAACTCCACGCGACGGCCTAGTGGCCACGTCCGCGCCGGCAACCGGCGATAGACATACAGCGACGGTAACAACCAATGACAGCCCGAGACCCCGAAATCGGACAGAAACCTGACATAACTACAACAGGTGGCGCGGGCTCGGAGGGGCAGACAGGTGCAATAACAGTCGCTGATCCTCACACAGTTCCGCATCCACGGATAGAACTGCTGAATCCGCCTGCGAATGCGGTGACCAAAACAGCCCCGGCGGGTTAGTTAGTTAAACAGCGAAGGGCTGCTTGTTAATCTTCGTTGCATCTCGACAGCTGTCCCTACTTCGCCATGTTCGCAAACCGCGACAAATGCAGTTGGTGCGCAACGGTAATCGTCTTCGTGGGACCGTTACGGTGCTTACCCAGGATCATGTCGGCCTCGCCCGCACGCGGATCGTCGCGCTCGAAGGCGTCGGGGCGGTGCAACAGGATCACCATGTCGGCATCCTGCTCCAGACTCCCCGACTCTCGCAGATCCGACACCATCGGCTTCTTGTCGGTCCGCTGTTCGGGCCCGCGGTTGAGCTGGCTGATCGCCACCACCGGCACGTCGAGTTCCTTGGCCATTAGCTTGAGGCTTCGCGAAAAGTCAGACACCTCTTGCTGTCTGGACTCGTACTTCTTACCCGAGGTCATCAGCTGCATGTAGTCCACGACGATCAGACGCAGCCCAGCCTTCTGCGACAGCCGCCGCGCCTTGGCCCGGATCTCCATCATCGTCAGGTTCGGCGAATCATCGATGTACAGCGGCGCCTCGCTGATCTCGCTCATCCGCCGCGCCAGCTTCGTCCAGTCGTCGTCGCTCATCCGGCCCGACCGCATGTCGGCGAGTTTGATCTTCGCCTCGGCCGACAGCAGTCGCATGACGATCTCGGTCTTGCTCATCTCCAGCGAGAAGATGACACTGGGCATCCGGTGTTTGATCGAACACGACCGCATGAAATCCAGCCCCAGCGTCGAATTATGCGTGGGCACCATCCCCCGCCCGGCCAGATACAGATGGGCGTCGTTGTCGACCTCCACACACCGCACCGGCACACTGTGCACCCGGCGTACGCCCTCGATCTGCACGACCGGCGCCATCAGCGTCGCCGCACCGCTGCGCCCGCCATACCGCGCCATCGATCCCGCCGCGGCGATACTGTCCAGCCCGCACCGCAATTCGGCGGTGGTGCGCACCCCGTACCCGGTCGGCCACTGATGCGCGGCGTCGGCCACGATCACCGTGCCGTCGGAGAACTCCACCTCGTAGCAGGGCCGACCGAGCATCACCTCGGTGGCCGCCACCACCCGCGTCGGCTCACCGTCGGCGCCCAGCAGCAGATCGCCCGCCGCGACGTCACCCATCGTCGTCCAGCCGGTGGGGGTGGGCAGCGGCGTATCCAGCGCCAGCGCCTTACCGACACCCGGGCGGGCCGCGACGATGATCATCTGGCCCGGATGCAGCCCGTTGGTGACCTCGTCGAGTTCCACGAACCCGGTCGGCACACCGCGCGAAATGCCGCCCTGGGAGGCAATCGCGTCGATCTCGTCCATCGTGGGCTGCAGCAGATCCTCCAGCGGCACGAAATCCTCCGACGTGCGCCGCTCGGTGACGTCGTAGATCTCGGCCTGGGCGCGGTCGACCACCTCGTTAACATCGGCGCCCTCCGCCCCGGCGTAGCCGTACTGCACCACCCGGGTGCCCGCCTCGACGAGACGACGCAACAGCGCCTTCTCGGCGACGATGCCCGCGTAGTACCCGGCGTTGGCGGCCGTGGGCACCGTGGAGATCAGCGTGTGCAGATACGGCGCGCCGCCGATGCGGCGCAACAGACCGCGCCGATCGAGTTCGGCGGCCACGGTGACGGCATCGGCGGGCTCACCGCGGCCATAGAGATCCAGGACGGCGTCGTAGACGTTCTGATGGGCCGGCCGGTAGAAGTCGCCGGGGCGCAGCCGCTCCAACACGTCGGCGATGGCATCCTTGCTCAGCAGCATGCCGCCGAGCACCGCCTGCTCCGCGGCGGCGTCCTGCGGCGGCTGACGGCCGTAATCCTCGCTCGGCGGCGGCGCATCCATCCCCGGGTGACCGAGGTCGTCCACGACAGCCACGCGCTCCCCACCTCCATATAGGTAATATGGTCCGCGATCGAACAGGTATTCGATACCTGCTCGTCGTGACTGTAGATCAGCCCCCCGACAATGCGACAGCGACGCCGAGACTGACCTAGCGACGGCTCACGCTAGAGCGTTGCTGGAGCACCCGCAAAGCGGGCTTGTTGATGAAGTTGTGGATGGCGTGGGGATATCCGTCGTCGGCCATGTTGAGTCGTTGGGGAAAACCTGTGGATACTCGCGAGTTTTTTTCCCATCGCCGCTGATAAGCGCACCACAGCCGGTATGCATACCTGTGGATAGGAATTTCCTCGGCGTGTCGGGCCGGGTTGCCTTCCCGGGCGTGTTGTGTTGCCCGTTAACGGCGGACAGGTTAACAGGTGGTTAGGTTCGCTGTGCGTGATTCCCCGCACAAAGTTCGCCAGCCGCTGCAGCAACGCCGCCCCGGTGGCCGATTATGGTCTCCACCCCGACGTCTGCGCACCAACACCGCCGCCCGGCGACCACGGCCCGCGCTACCGCGATGTTAACGGGGACGTGGCGCCCATCGCGTCGCGCCAATCGGTGATGGCAGCACGGCGCTTCCCGCCACCGCACTCAGCGGCGAGGGGGTGTCGCTCGCAGCGGTGCCGTCAGGCGGCGTCAACTCCTGACCGCACATCACCACCCAATACAGCAGCGCCCCCAGCACCCACGCAGAACCCGGCCAGCTCATGCACGGCGGGCACCCACAGCGCGCCAATGACGAAACCCCAGGCCGCGGTGATGATTCCGGCGATCTTGAAGTTCAGCTTGGACGGTTTGAGGTCGACGATGTCCTAGACCGGTGGAATGAAGTTGGCCACCAGGTTGATTCCGACCATCGCGACGAAGAACGTGCCGGCCGCGACGATCGTCAGTCACACGTTGCCGACCTGCCCGACGATGTCGGCAGCACCACGACCACGTCGGCGGCGGGCCCGCCGAGGTTGAGGAACTTCACGGTGCCGTCCAAACCCCGCGCAAAGAGCCAGATTTGGAACGCCGCCACCGTCGTCGCGAAATAGGTTTGTGCCCCGCACCAGACGCAGACCAAACCGGGCCCGGCCATGATGGCCGGGCCCGGTTCTCCACAGGGGTGGGTCGCCCCGCGGTCAGTTCTCCGCGACCACGTCGAGCGACACCGTCGCGGACACGCCGGCATGCAGCCGCACCGCGACGGGATGGGTACCCACGGACTTGATGTGCGCCTTGGGCAGCTCAACGGTCCGCTTGTCCAGATTCGGGCCGCCGGCCTTCTTGATCGCCCCGACGACGTCGGCGGCCGTGACCGAACCGAACAGCTTGCCGGTGTCGGACGCGGCGTTCACGGGCAGCTTCACCGCACCGAGCGCCTCGATGGCCGTCTTCAGCTCCTGGGCATGTTCGACGCCACGCACCGTCTTGATCTCGCGCGCACGCCGGATCTCCTCGGCCTGACGCTCCGCACCGCGGCTGGCGACGATCGCCAGCCCGCGCGGCAGCAGGTAGTTGCGTCCGTAGCCGTCCTTCACCTCGACGGTGTCGCCGGCGATGCCCAGATGCTCGACCTCAGCGGTAAGAATGAGTTTCATCTCTGTATCTCTGTCTTTCCGTGTCGATCTCAGCGCGTCGCGGACGTGAACGGCAGCAGCGCCACCTCGCGGGCGTTCTTGACCGCGACGGCGATATCCCGCTGATGCTGCACGCAGTTGCCGGTCACGCGGCGGGCACGGATCTTGCCGCGCTCGCTGATGTAGGTCCGCAGCAGGGCGGTGTCCTTGTAGTCGATGTTCTGGCCCTTCTTGGAGCAGAACACGCATTTGCGGGTCTTGACCGGCTTCTCCGGAGCCGGCCGCCGCTTGTTGGTCTTGGCCATCTCTATCTCTTTCTCAGATCACAATTCTCAGACGTTGGTCAGAAGGGCGGCTCGTCGTCGGCACCCGAGAAGGACCCCGATGCGGGCGCGCTGCCCCACGGATCGTCCTTCGGGGGCTCCGACGCGGCGCGGGATCCCCCGCCGCCGCCACCGAATCCGCCGCCACCGCCGCCGCTGCGGCTCGCCTTGTTCACCTTCGCGGTCGCGTAGCGCAGGGACGGGCCGATCTCGTCGACCTCGACCTCCATGACGGTGCGCTTCTCACCCTCACGGGTTTCGAACGAACGCTGCTTGAGCCGGCCGGTGACGATCACCCGCGAACCCCGCGTGAGGCTTTCGGCCACGTTCTCGGCGGCCTCACGCCAGATGTTGCACCGCAGGAACAGCGCCTCGCCGTCCTTCCACTCACCGCTCTGGCGGTCGTAGATCCGCGGCGTGGACGCCACGGTGAAGTTGGCGACCGCCGCACCCGACGGGGTGAACCGCAATTCGGGATCGGCTGTCAGGTTTCCGACGACGGTGATGGTGGTGTCACCAGCCACGAGTTCCTCCTGTGCAGTGCTGTTGGCTCTTCGCGCAAGCGCTCATCGAGCGCTCGTCGCTCGGGCTTGTTGGGCGCGAGCCTACGCAGCGGTTCCGACGAGTGGCACCTTTCAGTGCTTGTCGGTCCGCATCACCTTGGTCCGCAGCACGGACTCGTTCAGGTTCAGCTGACGGTCGAGCTCGGACACCGTCGCCGGCTCCGCCTTGACGTCGACCACCGCGTAGATGCCCTCGGCATGCTTGGCGATCTCGTAGGCCAGCCGCCGACGTCCCCAGATGTCGACCTTGTCGACACTGCCGCCGTCCTTTCGGACGACGTTCAGGAACGTCTCGAGCGACGGAGCAACGGTGCGCTCGTCGAGTGTGGGGTCGAGAATGACCATGATTTCGTATGGACGCATAAGGAACCCATCACCTCCTCTGGTCTGGTGCGGCCACGGCGTGTCCGTGGCAGGAGGGTCGCCTGCGTCGGCAACCGGCCCAGGCTACAGGAAGGATCGCTGAGCTGCGAAATCCCCTACCCGCACCCAGCGCGAACAGACGCACAGTGTCCCGATCTCGCCGCGTTTCGGGGGCATCTACGTCTGCTCGCGGAAAAGAGGCTCAGGCGTCGAGCATGACCCGCGGTTCCTCCGCAGGCACCACCCGGTGGCGCGGATAGGGCCGCAGCCAGTCCGGCAGCCACCGCGGCGGGTCGTCGGGAGCACCGTCGAACACCCCGCCCGACGGGTCGTCCACCCGCCCGCCGTCGCGCACCAGATCCAGCTCCGGCCGGTAGATCTGGCGAATCACCAACCCGCACAACGCGACCACCGCGATATCCCGCAGCAACACCGTCGCGGTGAACCACTGCTCGGGCAGACCCTTGTTGGACTCCCCGAACAGATACATCATCCGCGGCACCCACACCAGCGCGTCGATCGTCATCCACGCCAGCAGGATTCGCCGATGCGGCAGCGCCAGCACCGCCAGCGGCACCAGCCACAGCGAGAACTGCGGACTCCACACCTTGTTGGTCAGCAGAAACGCCGCGACCACCAGGAACGCCAACTGCGCCACCCGCGGCCGTCGCTGCGCCGTCAACGCGATGTAGGCAATCGCGATGCAACACGAAATGAACAACATCGCGGTGACCGCGTTGAGCACCGTCGGCGGCTGCCAGAACCCCAGATCGGTGTCGAAGCCGCGCCAGCCGGTGAACGACTTCACCACGTTGTACAGCGAATCCATATCGTCACCGCGACGGGTGTTGAGCCGGAAGAATTCCGACCACCCCCGCGGAAACAGCACCATGATGGGCAGATTCACCGCCAGCCACACCAGCGCCGCAGTGACCGCGGTCTTGGCCACCTCACGCAGCCGGCCCGTTCGCGCGCCCAGTAGCACCAGCGGCACCAGCAGCAGCAGCGGATAGAGCTTCGCGGCCACCCCCAACCCGATCAGCGTCCCGGCCAGCACCGGGCGCCGCCGCGCCCACGCCAGCATCGCGCCCACCGCCGCCGCCGTCGCCAGCGCATCGAAGTTGGTGAAGATCTGGAAGATCAGCAGCGGTGAGGCCGCCACCAGCGCGGCATCCCAGATCCGTCGGCCCGCCAGCATCGCCGTCGCCCACACCGTCGCCAGCCACGCCAGCGCCAGACCGAACGCCGCGATGTTGAAGAACATCACCACCTCGGCGACGAACGGCAGCGCCACCAGCTTGGTCAGCGCCGTATACGTCTTCGCCAGCGCCATCGACACGTACTGGTAGAGCCCCGTCAGCACCGGATACTCCATATACCGCACCGCGATCTCACCGTCGTACTGCATCCGCGGCTGTCCCGAACTGTCCTTCTCGATCCAGCTCGACTTGTACGGGAACTTGCCGAGGTTGAGCAGTTCGGCGGTGTACAGCGGGACCGTGTCGGAGTAACACAGCTCGAAATAGGCCCGGTTGTTCTGCCAGTTGGCCACCCGCTGATCGGCCGATCCGGTGCCGACGGTCTGCAGGCACGCCGCCTTGGTGGCGTAGCCCAACGCGAGGACCACCAGCGCGATCAGCAGCATCGCCCGCAGCGGCGTCAAGAAACGCGCCCGACCGATCAACGCGTGCCGGCCGACCGGACCGCCGATCACCTGCGAGAGCGCCGCACCGATCGTGTCGGTCCGGCTGGGCAGGTCGCGATCGTCGTCGCTGCGCAGGTCATCGGCCAGCGGGGCCGGCGACACCGTGCCGCGCCGACGCGCCGGGGCAGCCGCGCCGTCGGAGTGTTCGGCGGAATCCGACGCCGCGGCGCCGCCCGCATCCGGCTGGCCGGCCGTCACGGAGGCGGCGGCGGTCCGGCAGGCGGCGTCAAGACCGGCTGCTCACCGCCCACCGGCGCGGGCGACGGCCCGGGCGGCGGCGGTCCCAGCGGCACCGTCGTCGGCGGGCCCAGCGGAATCGTGATGCCGGGAGCCACCTCCAGCGTCGGCTGGATCACCGTCTCCGACGGCGGCGGCGGCGCGGTGGTCGTCGGCGGCGGGGGCGGCGCCTGCGGCACACCCGCATAACCGCCGATCTCCGTCGGCTTGGGGAACGACTCGTTGTCGGTGCCCTCCAGGGCGCCGTCCATCGTGGCCTTCCAGATGTCCGACGGAATCCCCGACCCGTAGACCGGCGACCCCCACTTGTTCTCCAGCGGCTGGGTGCCGTCAGTGGTGCCGACCCACACCGCCGTCGACAACGACGGGGTGAAACCCACCATCCAGGCGTCGCGGTTCGCGCCGGTGTCACCGAGCTGGTTGGTGCCGGTCTTGGCCGCCGACGGGCGCCCGCCGGCCAGGTTGTGCCCGTTGGACCAACCGGCGATCGGCTGCATCGCCGCGATCATGTTGTCCGCGACGTCCTTCTCGATGCGCTGCTCGCCGGCGGCGTCCTCCTGGGAGGCGTCGAACAGCACCTGCCCCTCCGAGTTGACGACCTTCTGCACGAAATGCGGCTTGTGGTAGGTCCCGGAGTCGGCGATCGTCGCGTACGCCGACGCCATATCGATGACACGACTCTGGTACTGCCCCAGCACCACGCCGTTGTTCGGCGGGCCGCCCTTACCGTCCTCGGACAAGGTGTGCTCGACGCCGGGGAAGCTCTCGGCGATCCCCGCCTTGTGCGCGGCGTCGGCCACGTCCTGCGGCCCGTTGTTGAGTTTGAGCATCAGCCGGTAGTAGCTGGTGTTGAGCGAACGCTTCAGCGCCTCGGCGATGTTGCAGGTGCCGCAGCCGCCGCCCTCGACGTTGGTGATCGTGATGCCGTTCACCGTCACCGGGGAGCTGTCCACCTGGTACCCCAGTCCGATGCCCTGCTCCAGGGCCGCCATCAGCGCGAACACCTTGAACGAGGAACCGGTGGGCAGTCCGGCCTGGGCGAAGTCGAAACCGTTGGCGTCCGAGCCGCCGTAGTACGCCTTCACCGCGCCCGACCGCGGATCGATCGACACCACCGCGGTGCGCATATCCGGGTTCTGCCCGTCCATGTACTCCGAGACCGCCTCCTCGGCGGCCTGCTGCGCCTTGGGGTCGATGGTGGTCGTGATCTGCAGACCCTCGGTGTTCAGCGTCTGCTCGCTGATGTTGAACAGGTCGAGCAGCTCCTTGGTGACCTGCCGCTCGATGAGCCCGTTGGGCCCGGTGGTCTGGTTCTGGTTCTGCGCCTGATCCGGCGGCACCGTGACCGGGAACACCTGGGCCTGGCGCTCCTCCGGGGTGAGCGCCCCGATGTCGACCATGCCGTCGAGCACCCAGCTCCAGCGCTCCTCGGCGCCCTGCGGATCGACGGCGGGATCCAGCGTCGACGGCCGCTGGATCAGCGCCGCCAACAGCGCGCCCTCGGCGACGTCGAGCTGCTCGACGGGCTTGTCGAAATACGCGCGCGACGCCGCGGAGATGCCGTAGGCACCCCGGCCGAAATAGATGATGTTCAGATACGACTCGAGTACCTGGTCCTTGGACCATTCGCGCGACATCTTCGTCGAGATGACCAGCTCTTTGGCCTTGCGGGTCAACCCGCCCAGCCCCGTGCGGTCCGACCCCACCAGCGCGTTCTTGACGTACTGCTGGGTGATGGTCGAGCCGCCCTGCAGATCGCCACCGAAGATGTTGTTCTTGAACGCCCGCAGGAACCCGCTGAACGAGAAGCCCGGGTTGGAGTAGAAGTCGCGGTCCTCGGCGGCCATCACCGCGTCGCGGACGTGCACGGGGATCTGGTCGATGCTGACGTCGACCCGGTTGCCCTCCGGCGGCACGATCTTGGCCAGTTCGCTGCCGTCGCTGGCCAGGATCGTCGAGACCTGGTTGGTGCGGATGTCGCCGGGTTTGGGGACGTCGACGATGAAATAGGCCATCCCGAACGTCACCAGCGGCAGCACCAGCATCACCACCGCCGCGACGATCAGCCCGCGACGTACCCACCGCCAGTTGATCCGCGTGGACCACTGCGGACGCTGACCCGACGGTCCGTCGCCTCCGCCGGAACCGCCCGGCCCCCGCGGAGGTGGCGGCGGCTTCGGCGGCGGTGTCCCGTCCAGCGCCGCCTTGACGGCGTCGATCGGATCACGCAGATGCGGCGCCACGTCCGAACGGACGGGCGGCAACACCGTCGTCAGCCGGTCGTCGGCCGGCACCGCGGCGCGATGCCGGCGCGGTGGTTCCGCACCGGACGGACGCTGGGCCGGGCCGTCGTCCTTACGGCTGCTGCCCGCATCGGCGGTATGGCGGGGCGTCCCCGACGGACGCGGCGGACCGGGTGGGCGCGCACCGGCACCGTCAGCAGCGGGTCCCTTGCGGACATCACTGGCTGACCGGTCCTGGCGCCCTTCGCTATTCACTGGCCGTGCGCGCGCCCTTGCGCGCGCCCCGTGTGCCGCGTGAACCCTTCGGCGGCCTGACCGCCCCGAGTACGTACGACTTGACCAGATGATTCCAACTGCAGGTTCGACACACCTCCACCACGTGCACCGCGAACTCGTCGTAACGCGACGCCAACAAGACCAATTCCTCGGCGGTGCGCGCCGAACCCGACACCGGGCCCAGGTGATCGCCGAAAACCCACGACACCAGGGTGAGCTGTTCCTTACGACAGATCGGGCACATCACCGAACTGGTCTTCCCGTGGAACTTCGCGGCCCTCAGTAGATAGGGATTCGCATCGCAGACCTCCGAGACCCCGGTGCGCCCGGAATACACCTCGGCCAGCAGAGACCGGCGCCGAAGCGCATAGTCCACCACTTGTCGCTGCAATCGCACGAGGACCAGAGTACGTCGGTCGCGGAAGCACCGACGCGTGACTGCGCCGCCGGATCGCAGCGAGGGCCGACAGTTCTGCGAGGACAGCAACGCAGCTCTTACGATCATCGTCGTGGCGACGAGGCAAACATCGGGAACGCGGGCTAAGGACAGCGACCGCAACAACACCTGCCAGATCCTCGACACCGCCCTGAGCGAGGGTCAGCTGTCGATGACCGAACACCGCCAGCGGGTCAGTGCCGCCACCAACGCCGCGACCCTGGGCGAACTGCAGTCGCTGGTCGCCGATCTGCAGACCGCCAACGCACCCGTCCAGCTGCCCGACCTGAAGCGCAAGCCGCGCCTGCAGGGGTCCGGCTGGGGACTGCGCCTGGCGATCACCGGGGTGCTGGTGCTGTTCGGCATCGGCGTCGGCTGGGGCCTCTACGGCAACACCAGCTCGCCGCTGAGCTTCACCTCCGATCCGGGCGCGAAATCCGACGGGGTCGCCCCGGTGGTGCTGACCCCGCCACGCCAGCTGCATTCCCTGGGCGGCCTGACGGGGCTGATGGAACAGATGAAGCAGAAGTTCGGCGACACGATGGGCTTCCGGTTGGTGGTCTACCCGGACTACGCCTCGCTGACCCGCCCCGACCCCGGCGAAGAACGCCGTGAGCTGAACTACACCTACCGCGGCGGGTGGGGTGACCCTTCGTCGAGCTCGCGCGGTTCCAACGCCGTCGAGGTCGACCTGAGCGCATTCGACGCCAAGACCGTGGTGGGCGTGCTGCGCGGCGCACCCGAAACCCTCGGCATCAAACCCGAGGACGTCAGCAGCACCTATCTGATCTTCGACCCGACCCGCGACCCCACCACGCCCGGCGAGCTGACGGTGTCGATCTACGTGTCCAGTGACTACGGCAGCGGATACATCGAGCTGGCATCCGACGGGTCGGTCAAACAGATCAACTACCCATCCTGATCCGGGTCCGCCCCGCACCCGTTTCCCGCCCGCAGGGCTCCCGCGTGCCCGCAGCCCTCGGTGGCGAGCGTGCGCAAACTCGCTGCTCAACCCGGTGAGTCGGCTGCAGACACGCACGGTCGCGAGGAGATGTGTGGCGGCGAATATATCGGCGCGATACACTCAGGCGAGGTGTTGAATCGTCGTAGCGACGTGCGCTGTCAAGGAGGTGATCTCGTTGCTGGAACTGGCCGTCCTGGGTCTGCTGCTCGAATCACCGATGCACGGTTACGAACTGCGTAAACGACTGACCGGATTGCTGGGGGCGTTCCGCGCCTTCTCCTACGGCTCGCTCTACCCGGCGCTGCGCCGCATGCAGGCCGACGGGCTGATCGTCGAAGACGCCGCCCCCGAAGGCACGCCGATGCGCCGCCGGGCCCGTCGGGTGTACCGACTCACCGACGCCGGCAAACAACGATTCACCGAACTCGTGGCGGACACCGGTCCGCAGAACTACTCCGACGACGGCTTCGGTGTTCACCTCGCGTTCTTCAACCGCACGCCGGCGGAGGCCAGGATGCGGATCTTGGAGGGCCGCCGGCGTCAGGTGGAGGAACGGCGCGAAGGTCTGCGCGAAGCAGTCGCACGGGCCAGCAGTTCGTTCGACCGCTACACCCGGCAGCTACACCAGCTGGGGCTGGAATCCAGCGAGCGGGAAGTGAAGTGGCTCAACGAGTTGATCGCAGCCGAACGCACGGCACAGGGCCGCGCCGAGCAGTCATAGCACCCAAATTCATTCGAGTAGATCAGCACGAGTGATCACCAAGAAGTCAAAGGAGAACGTCGTCATGGCCGAGACCACCGGAGTATCGAAGGACGTCCGGGTCGCGATTGTCGGGGTGGGCAACTGCGCGTCCTCACTGGTGCAGGGTGTGCAGTACTACCAGGACGCCGACGAAACCGCCACGGTGCCCGGTCTGATGCACGTCCGCCTCGGGCCCTACCACGTGCGCGACGTCAAATTCGTCGCCGCCTTCGACGTCGACGCCAAGAAGGTCGGCTTCGACCTGTCCGAGGCGATCTTCGCGTCGGAGAACAACACCATCAAGATCGCCGACGTGCCGCCCACCGACGTCGTGGTGCAGCGCGGCCCGACGCTCGACGGCATCGGCAAGTACTACGCCGACACCATCGAGATCTCCGACACCGACCCCGTCGACGTGGTCAAGGCGCTCAAGGACGCCAAGGTCGACGTGCTGGTGTCCTACCTGCCGGTCGGCTCCGAAGAGGCCGACAAGTTCTACGCGCAGTGCGCGATCGACGCAGGGGTGGCGTTCGTCAACGCGCTGCCGGTGTTCATCGCCTCGGATCCGGTGTGGGCCAAGAAGTTCGAGGACGCCGGCGTGCCGATCGTCGGCGACGACATCAAGAGCCAGGTTGGCGCCACCATCACCCACCGGGTGATGGCCAAACTGTTCGAGGACCGCGGCGTGACGCTGGATCGCACCTACCAGCTCAACGTCGGCGGCAACATGGACTTCCTCAACATGCTGGAGCGTTCGCGGCTGGAGTCGAAGAAGGTGTCCAAGACCCAGGCCGTCACCTCCAACCTCTCCGGATCGCTGGCCGGCAAGATCGAGGACAAGAACGTCCACATCGGCCCGTCCGACCACGTGGCGTGGCTGGACGACCGCAAGTGGGCCTACGTGCGCCTGGAAGGCCGTGCGTTCGGTGACGTCCCGCTGAATCTCGAATACAAGCTCGAGGTGTGGGATTCGCCCAACTCCGCCGGCGTGATCATCGACGCGGTCCGTGCGGCCAAGATCGCCAAGGACCGCGGCATCGGCGGCCCCGTCGAAGCCGCGTCCGCCTACCTGATGAAGAGCCCGCCCAAGCAGCTCGCCGACGATATCGCCCGCGCGCAGCTGGAGACCTTCATCGAGGGCTGACGCCGCCTGAACTTCCGCCCGAGGCTGCGGTCAGATCGCGTCGTCGCGATCCGGCCGCAGCCTCGTCGCGTCGCGGGCCAGAACCGCCGTTGCCAGCTGTTCACCAGTTGATCGACAGCTGATTGCCAAACTCCCGTAGGTTTCCGCATGTCCCGGTCAGCAGCCCCTGGCCGGTCACGTCGGAAGGACCTCGTCAGCCATGACGCTTGTGCCGTTGAACCTGTTTGTCATCCACGACGGAAGGTCGGCGCGCCAACGCGTCACATGCCGATACAAGTGCGGCGACGCATGCGCCCACCCCGCGCCCAACACCAGCGACAACGCGTACTTCGGCGACATCGTCAAGGCGGTGTCGCGCCGCAGCGCGCTGCGCGCGGGGGCGGTCACCGTGCTCGCGGTGGGTGCGGGCAGCGCGCTGGCCGCCTGCTCGTCCGGTGGCGAACAGCCCGCCGCGTCCACCACCCCAACCCCCGCCGACGCGCCCACCGAGCCGCCCGCCGGTATGAACTTCGCGTCTGTCGCACCCAATTCCGAAGACGCCGTGGTGATCCCGGAGGGTTACCGCCAGGCCGTCGTCATCAGCTGGGGCGATCCGGTGCTGCCCGGCGCCCCCGCATTCGATGTGCACAACCAGACCGCCGCAGCGCAGCGCCAGCAGTTCGGGTTCAACAACGACTTCGCGGGACTGTTGCCGATTGCGGGTGACCCCAACCGCTTCCTGCTCGTGGTGAACCACGAGTACACCACCGAACAGTTCATGCACACCGGCTACAACCCCGATGCGCCGACGAAGGACCAGTTCGACATCGGCGTCGCGGCACACGGTCTGACCGTCGTCGAGGTCGAGCGCACACCGGACGGACTCAAACCCGTAATGGGCCGCTACAACCGGCGCCTCACCGCCGACTCCCCCTTCACACTGGTGGGTCCCGCGGCAGGCGCCGACGTCGTCACCACCGCCGCCGACCCCACCGGCCGTACCGTCGCGGGCACCCTCAACAACTGCAGCGGCGGCATAACACCGTGGGGCACAGTCCTTTCCGGCGAAGAGAACTTCAACAGCTACTTCGGAGCCGCCGAGGGCGCGCAGGCGGCCAACCCGGTGGAAGCCGACCGGCTGGACCGCTACGGCATCGAACTGGAACCCAGCGAGCGCAAGTGGGAGACCTTCGACCCCCGTTTCGATCTCACCAAGACACCCAACGAGGTCAACCGGTTCGGTTACGTCGTCGAACTCAATCCGTGGGATCCGGAGTCGACGCCGGTCAAGCACACGGCCATGGGCCGCTTCAAACACGAAGCCGCCAACATCTACGTCACCGACGACGGCACCGTCGTCGCCTACAGCGGCGACGACCAGCGCTTCGACTACATGTACAAATTCGTGTCCGACATCAAGATTCAGCCGGGCACCGATCCGGCCGCCATCGCACACAATATGACGATCCTCGACGAGGGCACGCTCTACGTCGCCACGCTGAGCAGCGACATCCCCGCCGGCGAGATCGACGGATCCGGGACACTGCCCTCGAAGGGCTCGTTCAGCGGCACCGGCACCTGGATTCCGTTGCTGCGCACCGGACCCGACGGTCAGGCGCAGGCACTGGTCGACGGCTTCACCGCACAGGAAGTCGCCGTGTTCACCAGATTCGCCGCCGACAAGGCCGGCGCGACGAAGATGGACCGGCCCGAGGACTTCGAAGCCAACCCCAAGACCGGCAAGGTCTACGTGGCCCTGACCAACAACGACAAGCGCGGGGCGTCCGGTGAGCCCGGCCCCGACGCGGCCAACCCGCGCAACGACAACAAAAGTGGTCAGATCCTGGAAATCACCGACGACCACGCCGGCACCGCCTTCACCTGGGATCTGCTGCTGGTATGCGGCGACCCCGCCGCCGCCGACACCTACTACGGCGGTTTCGACAAATCGAAGGTCAGCCCGATCTCCTGCCCGGACAACCTGGCCTTCGACAGCCACGGCAATCTGTGGATCTCCACCGACGGCAACGCACTGGACTCCAACGACGGCCTGTTCGCCGTCGCACTCGACGGCCCCAACCGCGGCGAAACCAAACAATTCCTCACCGTCCCGATCGGCGCCGAAACCTGCGGGCCCGTCGTCACCGACGACCTGGTCACCGTGTGCGTACAGCACCCGGGTGAAAACGACGACAACAGCATCGACGCCCCCCTCTCCCGTTGGCCGGAGGGCGGCAACGGTACCGCGCGCCCGTCAGTGGTGGCCGTGTGGAAACCCGACGGCAGCATCGGCCTCTGAGCCGGCAGACCGCGACGACACTCCGGGGATACCGTGGGCACTGTGACCTTTCCAATTCGCATCGGAGTGCAGGTGCAACCGCAGCACTCCCCGCAATACAGCCACATCCGCGACGCCGTCCGCCGCTGTGAAGACATCGGCGTCGACGTCGTGTTCAACTGGGACCACTTCTTCCCGCTCTACGGCGACCCCGACGGCGCACACTTCGAATGTTGGACGATGCTCGGCGCCTGGGCCGAGCAGACGTCACGCGTCGAGATCGGCGCGCTGGTCAGCTGCAACTCGTACCGCAATCCCGAACTGCTCGCCGACATGGCCCGCACTGTCGACCACATCTCGGGCGGCCGGCTGATCCTCGGTATCGGTTCGGGGTGGTTCCAGCGGGACTACGACGAGTACGGCTACGAGTTCGGCACCGCCGGTGGCCGTCTCGACGACCTCGCCACGGCCCTGCCGCGGATCAAATCGCGGCTGGCGAAACTCAACCCGGCGCCCACCCGGGACATCCCGATCCTGATGGGCGGCGGTGGCGAGAAGAAGACACTGCGTATGGTCGCCGAGTACGGCCACACCTGGCACTACTTTGTCGACCGAGTCACCTACCCGCACAAGGCGGAGGTGCTGGCGGGTCACTGCGCGGCAGTGGGCCGCGACCCGGCCACCATCGAACACTCCGCCGGAATCGAAGGTGACGATCCCGACGCGGTGGTGGCCGAGGCGGACGCGCTGGCCGACCTGGGCGTGACGCTGGTGACCGTCGGGGTCAACGGCCCGGACTACGACCTGACGCGGGCCGAGGCCCTGTGCCGCTGGCGCGACCGGCGCGCCGCCTCCTGAACCGGTAGCGCCGGAACGCCGGAACGCCGCGGCCACCCGTGAGAGACTGGCGCCACAGCCGTCTCAGGGGGCCGCGGGAACCGGATGCCGAAGAGATACGGGATCAAGGACAAAGACCTGGTCGTCAGCCACATCATCACTCTGGTGATGACCGGCCGGCTGCGCGGCGGCGACCGCATCGACCGCAACGAGATCGCCGGCGACCTCGGACTGAGCCGGGTGCCCGTGCAGGAAGCCGTCGTGCAGCTGGAGCACGACGGCATCCTGTGCACCCGCTACCACCGCGGCGCTTACGTCGAACCGTTCGACGAAGCGGCGGTGCGGGAACACCACGAGCTGTACGGCGTGCTCACCGGTATCGCGTCGGCACGCGCCGCGGCGGACCCCGCCCCAAGCATCCTCCCGCAGCTGTCCAACGCACTGCAGTCGATGCGAACAGCCAAGGATGCCAAGGCTTTTCACCAGGCCAGCGTGATCTACCGGCGCACCGTCAACAAGGCGTACGCCGGCCCGCGGCTGCGGGCGGCGATCCGCGGATCGCTGAGCTTCGCCCCCGCGGAGTTCTGGATCGCCCACCCCCGCGCCAAGAGCGACTTCCTGCCCGGTTTCGAGGACGAGACGGCGGCGATCGAGCGGCACGACGCCGCAGCCGCCCGCGAGCTGTGCGCGCGCCGCGGCGGCGAGATGGCCGCCGTCATGCTCGCCGAGCTCAGGCGCCGCGGCGTCCTGACTGGGGTACAAACCCCGTCGGACAGCGCGAACAGCCCCTGACGGCGCGGGCAGTCACGTTAGACTGGCGAATTATGGTTGAGACCGATTCGCAGGTCACCGAGCTCGCCGGCGAGCTGCACCGGGTCCTCTCCAGGGTCTTCGCCGTGCTGCGCCGCGGTGACACGAATCGGGGCACAGCAGGCGAGCTCACGCTGGCTCAACTGTCGATCCTGTTGACGCTGCTGGACCGTGGACCGATCCGGATGACGGAACTGGCCAGCATCGAACGCGTACGTACCCCCACCACCACGGTGGCGATCCGCCGGCTGGAGAAACTCGGCCTGGTCAAACGCACCCGCGATCCGTCCGACCTGCGTGCGGTGCTGGTCGACATCACCCCCGACGGGCTGGCCCAGCACCGTGAGTCGCTGGCCAACCGCCGGGCCGCGCTGGCCGCGATGCTGTCCAGACTCAGCGAAGCCGACCTGCAGACCCTCACCGACGCGATTGCGCCACTGGAACGCCTCGCCGGGCAGACCGACGACTGACCGTCCCACCCGCTCCACGAAAACGGCTGCGTGCGTGCCTATTCGGACGGTCGGGCGGGGCGTCAGCCCAGCCAGTCCAGCACCGCAGCCGCGGTCCAGGATTGCTGCATGCTGCCCAACGGCTCGCCGGTGAACGGTTCGTAGTATTCGGCGAAGGTGCCGTCGCTGGCCTGCCGCAGACCCTCGCGGCGCAACAGCGACGCCCGCTCGGCCCACCCGCGCCTGGCGAAACACCAGGAGAACAACCACGTCATCACCGGCCACACCGGACCCCGCCAGTACTCGCGGGACCGGAAGTCCCGCGACACGGGCGAGGTGGACGGAATCACCGCGTACTTCAGGTCCGGATGCCCGCAGAACCGCGGCCCTTCCAGCAGTCGCAGGAGGGCCCGCTCCTTGGGGTGTGACAGCCCCCCGCACAGCAGCGGCGCGAACTGCGCCACCGTCTCGGTGGCCACCCACCTCTCCGCGCGGACGTCGTAATCCTTTGCCGCCCCGGTGCGTTCGTCGGTGGTTTCGATGACACCGGTGCGGAATCGCTCGGCCCACGCATACAGGTCGCGGACGTCGGAGTGCGGGCGTTTGTAGTCCTCGCCGATTTCGGCGAGCACCGTGCACGCCACCGACAGAATCGCCGACACGAACACGTCCTCGACGGCGAAACTCATCACCTTGGGCAGCAGGTAGTCGTCGTAGCGGGCTGCCTTCATCTCCTCCAGCAGCCACAGGTAGCGGTCGTACTCGGTATCCGACGGGCGCTGACTGGCGTCGGTGTTGATCTTGTTGTCCTCGCGCTGATACTCGGGCACATTCCCGGGAATCACGTTGGCGTAGGCGCTGTCCCACCGCGGCGAGTTGTCCATGCCGGACTCCCACCCGTGGTAGAGCGTCACGCGGCCGCGCTCATTCTGATCCCGCGCCTCGGCCAGCCAACGATGCCAGCGCACCAGATCCGACCAGCGCCGGTCCAGGAACGACTCGGCGACCGCGCGGGTGGACCGACCCCGGTAGCGGGCGTTGTCGAGGATGCGCTGCACCGCGATCGCGTGCACCGGCGGCTGGGTGATCCCGGAGGTGTGCCGGGTGCGCGGCGCGTTGACGGCCAGCGCCGACGTCGCCCACCGGGCCGGACCCGGGAAGTAACCGTCGACGCCGTTGGCGAACACGATGTGCGGGATCATCCCGTTGCCCCACTGCGCGGACAGCAGGGTGTCCAGTTCCACCACCGCGCGTTCGACGCTCAGCGGGGCGAGCCCGATCGCGACGAACGCCGCGTCCCAGCTCCACATATGCGGGTACAGCAGGGGCGCCGCGGTGGTCATCACACCGAGGTCGTTACCCCGCAGGAGATAGGCGGCGCGGGCCGCCAGTTGGGTCGGGGCGAAGCTGGGATCGAGTGGCATCCGTTCAATGATGCGACGGCGGCGCACACCTTGCAGGTCGGTAGGGTCTGTGGGCATGCCGACCGCAATGATCACCGGGGCCGCGGGCGGCCTCGGCGCGGCCATCGCGACCGCGCTGGCGCCGACTCACACCCTGTTCCTGGCAGGCCGGCCGTCGCCGCGGCTGGATGCGCTGGCCGACGAGTTCGGCGCCACCACCTGGCCGATGGACTTCGGTGACCTGGACGGACTCGCCGCAGTGGTCGAGCCGATCGACAGCCTCGACGTGCTGGTCCACAACGCGGGCGTGGCGTTCCCGGCGGCGCTGGCCGACTCCACCATCGACGAATGGCGCGCCAGCTTCGAGGTCAACGTGGTGGGTGCGGTGGCTCTCACGCAGGCGCTGCTACCCGTGCTGCGCGCGTCACGGACCCACGTGCTGGTCGTCAACTCGGGGTCGGGACTGAAGGTGCACACCGGGATGGCGTCCTACTCGGCGAGCAAATTCGCCGCCCGCGCCTTCGCCGACTCGCTGCGGGTGGAGGAGCCGCTGCTGCGCGTCACCTCGGTGCATCCCGGCCGCGTCGACACCCCGATGCAGGAACGCCTCATCGCGTTCGAAGGCCGCGACTACCGGCCCGCGGACTTCCTGCGTCCCGCCGCGGTGGCCGAGGTGATCGCCGGCGTCGTCAACGGCCCGCCCGACGCGCACATCCACGAGATCGTCGTGCGCCCCTCCTGACCGACCTAGACGACGACGTTGACCAGGCGGCCGGGGACGACGATCACCTTCTTCGGGGTGGCCCCGTTGAGGAACGCCAGCACCTTCTCGTCGGCCAGCGCCGCGGACTGCACGGCGTCGGCAGCGGCGTCGGCGGGCACGGTCACCCGCCCGCGAACCTTGCCGTTGACCTGCACCGGGTACTCGACGGAGTCATCGACCAGATAGGCCGGGTCCGCGACGGGAAACGGCCCGTGCGCCAGCGTGGTGTCGTGACCCAGCCGCCGCCACAGCTCCTCGGCGAGGTGCGGGGCCAACGGTGCGACCATCAGCACCAGCGGTTCGACCGCGGCCCGCGCCGCCACCCCCTCCTTGGTCAGATGGTTGGTGTACTCGATGAGCTTCGCCGCCGCGGTGTTGTTGCGCAGCGCCGCATAGTCTTCCGACACCCCGGCGATGGTGCGGTGCAGCAGCCGCAACGTGTCGTCGCCGACCGCCTCGTGCTCGGCCACCCGCTTGGCGCCGGTGTCCTCGTCGACGACGGCCCGCCACACCCGCTGCAGGAACCGGTGCGCACCCACCACGTCCTTGGTCGCCCACGGCCGCGACGCCTCCAGCGGACCCATCGACATCTCGTAGACCCGCAGCGTGTCCGCGCCGTAGTTCTCGCAGATCTCGTCGGGTGACACCGAGTTCTTCAGGCTCTTGCCGATCTTGCCGAACTCCTGGGTGACCACGATCTCACCGTCGGGCCCATCCCAGTAGAACGTGCCGTCGCGTTCGGTGACCTCGGCGGCAGGAACGTAGGAGCCGCGGGCGTCGGTGTAGGCGAACGCCTGGATGTAGCCCTGGTTCACCAGCCGCCGGTACGGTTCGCGCGACGTGACGTACCCCAGGTCGTGCAGCACCTTGTGCCAGAACCGCGAATACAGCAGGTGCAGGACCGCGTGTTCGACGCCGCCGACGTACAGGTCGACCCCGCCGGGGTCGCGGGGACCGTGTTCGGCGGGCCGCGGCCCCATCCAGTACGCCTCGTTCTCCTTGGCGCAGAACGCATCCGCATTGTGCGGGTCGGCGTAGCGCAGCTCGTACCAGGAGGAGCCCGCCCACTGCGGCATCACATTGGTGTCGCGGGTGTAGGGCCGCAGTCCGTCGCCGAGGTCGAGGTCGACGTGCACCCAATCGGTCGCCTTGTTCAGCGGCGGCGACGGCTCACTGTCGGCGTCCTCGGGGTCGAACAGCACCGGCGAGTAGTCGGGTACGTCGGGCAGTTCCACCGGCAACGCCGCGTCCGGCAGCGGATGCGCCCGCCCGTCGGCGTCGTAGACGACCGGGAACGGCTCGCCCCAATACCGTTGACGCGCGAACAGCCAGTCCCGCAGCTTGTATTCCACGCGGGCGCGGCCACGGCCGTCGGCGCTCAGGCGTTCGGTGATGGTCTCCTTGGCCTCGGCGACGCCGAGGCCGTCGAGGTAGCCGGAATTCACCAGGACGCCGTCGCCGGAGTACGCCGCCTCCGAGACGTCCCCGCCGGAGATCACCTCGACGATCGGCAGGCCGAACTGGTGGGCGAACTCCCAGTCACGTTGGTCGTGGCCGGGCACCGCCATGATGGCCCCGGTGCCGTAACCGGCCAGCACGTAGTCGGCGATGAACACCGGAATCGGTTGACCGTCGGCCGGATTCGTCGCGTACACCCCGAGGAACACACCGGTCTTGGCTTTGTTCTCCTGACGCTCCAGGTCGGACTTCGCGGCGATGGCCGACCGGTAGGCGGCGACGGCCTCGCCGGGGGTGCCCGCCGAGTAGGTCCATCGCGGGTCGACGCCGTCGGGCCACGCCTCGGCCGTCAGCGCATCGACCAACTCGTGCTCCGGGGCCAGCACCATGTACGTCGCACCGAACAACGTGTCCGGCCTGGTGGTGAACACCTCGACGTCACCCGCGCCGGTCCCGAACAGCACCGACGCGCCGGTCGAACGGCCGATCCAGTTGCGCTGCATGGCTTTGACCTTCTCCGGCCAGTCCAGCACGTCGAGGTCGTCGAGCAACCGGTCGGAGTAGGCGGTGATCCGCATCATCCACTGCCGCAGCCGTTTCCGGAACACCGGGAAGTTCCCGCGATCACTGCGGCCGTCGGAGGTGACCTCCTCGTTGGCCAGCACCGTGCCCAGGCCCGGGCACCAGTTGACCATCGAATCCGCTCGGTAAACCAGCCGATAGGCGTCCAGCACGTCGGCGCGTTCGCCCGCCGACAGCTCCCCCCACGTCCGCCCGTCGTCCAGAGTTCTTGCACCGGAATCGAACTCGGCGACCAACTCGGCGATTGGCCGGGCCTTGTTCACGTCGGAGTCGAACCAGGCGTTGTAGATCTGCAGGAAGATCCACTGCGTCCACTTGTAGAACTCGACGTCGGTGGTCGAAAAGCTGCGCCGCTGGTCGTGTCCCAGGCCCAGCCGGCCCAGCTGACGGCGGAAGTTGACGATGTTGGCATCGGTCCGGACCCGCGGATGGGTGCCCGTCTGCATCGCGTACTGCTCGGCGGGCAGCCCGAACGAGTCGAACCCCAACGCATGCAACACATTGCGGCCCGTCATGCGGAAATAGCGGGCGTAGACGTCGGTCGCGATATAGCCCAGCGGATGGCCGACGTGCAGACCGTCACCCGACGGGTAGGGGAACATGTCCTGCACGAACATCTTGTCCTCGGGCACCGGCGTCCCGTCGGCGGGCGCCAGCGAACCCACCGGGTTGGCGACGTTGAAAGTCCCGAGCAGGTTCCAGGTCTCCTGCCAGGAGCGCTCGATCTCACCGGCGAGCTCCGCGGTGTAGCGGTGCTGCGGGGCGTCGGCGGCGTCCGGTTCCCTGTCGGGATGCAGCTGCGGCTGCGCGGTCGAGGACTCTGTCACCCTCCAAGGGTATAAGGCGCGTACATCGCAGCTCACAGGCCACGTCGCAGGCGCCCGCCGGGACGCCGAGGGCACGGCTTGGTATCGGTTCCGTTTCGGACCGGTCAGGGGTTGGTTCCAGGTCGATTCCAGAGCTGGTGGCTAACACTTCCATACCGATACAGTCGGCCCCTGATCAAGGGCACATCGGGCCCCGGGCAGTTCGGAAGGAACGCGGTCGATGATCGAGATTGCCCGCCGCTGGCGGGTTCTGGCAGGAGGAGCGGCCGTAGGGCTGGCCGCGGTCGTCGGGCTGGCCGGCGCCACCGCGTGGGCCGAGCCGACGGCCCCGCAACCGGTCATGCCGGACGGCAGCAGCACCCTCACGCAGACCGTGACGATGGCCCCCGCGGCGACCAACACCGATCCGCTGGGCGCGGTGCCCACCACGGGCGGCGAACCGCTGGCCGACCCGGGCCTGGCCGGCACCGCCGTCGTCCCACCGACACCTCAGACGATCCTGCCGGCCGCCTCGGGAACCCTGCGTGACTTCTTCAACGAGAAGGGCGTGCGCCTCGAACCGCAGTCCAGCCAGAACTTCACCGCGCTGAACATCACCCTGCCGATGCCGCCCGGGTGGACCCACGTACCCGATCCCAACGTCCCCGACGCGTTCGCGGTGATCGCCGACCGCACCGGCGGCGACGGGCTCTACACGTCGAATGCGCAGGTGGTCCTCTACAAGCTGGTCGGTGACTTCGACCCCAAGGAAGCCATCAGCCACGGGCTCATCGACAGCCAGCAGCTACCCGCGTGGCGCACCACCGACGCGTCGCTGGCCGACTACGGCGGTATGCCGTCGTCCCTCATCGAGGGCACCTTCCGGGACACCTCGATGACCGTCAACACCTCGCGCCGGCACGTCATCGCCACGACGGGACCGGACAACTACCTGGTCACGCTGTCGGTGTCCACCGGAGTCGATCAGGCCGTCGCAGCCGCCGACGCCACGGACGCGATCGTCACCGGCTTCCGGGTCGCCGTACCCGGTGCCGTCCCACCGGCGCCGGTAGCACCACCGCCGGCCGCCGCACCACCATTGCCCGCCGCCGCGGCGGCGCCGGCCGCCCCGGCAACCCCCGCGATCCCGCAGCTACCCGCGCTGCCGCAGATGTTGGGGCTGCCCGGGTAAGGACGTCGTCCCCCGGGCGAAGCCTGGCGCCCGGGGGACGCGCCCGCGACGAACCCGCGCGAACCTCGTATTCTGTGGCCCATGCTGATCGCCGCCGTGCTGTGCCTGTGCGCCGCCGCCGCGGTGGGCGCCGTCGGTCTGTGGACGCTGACGCGGCCGCACCACGGTGACCCGACGCGTCGGATGCTGCGTGCGGTGGCGCCCACCCAGCTGGCCGCCGCCGTGATGCTCGCCGCCGGCGGTGTGGTCGCGCTGTCGGCGCGGCCGCATACGGCGCTGGCGGTGCTGATCGTGTGCGTCGTCGGCGCGGTCGCCACCATCGCGGCGGGTTGCTGGCAGATCGCCAAGGCCGCGGCGGCCGCGCAGGCCGCCCAGCCGGCCGCCGGATGCGGGAGCGCATGCGGTAGTTGCACCCTGTCGTGCCGCTGACCGTGCTGCAAACCCTGCGGCGGGTTCCCGTCGACTCGTTCGTCATCCTGTTGCTCTGCGTCGTCGTGTTCGCGACCCTGGTGCCCGCCACCGGCGTCGTGGCCGACACCCTGTCGGTGGTGACCAAGATCGCCATCGCCGTGTTGTTCATGCTCTACGGCGCCCGGCTGTCGCCGCTGGAGGCCTGGCACGGGTTGCGGCACTGGCGACTGCATCTACTGGTACTCGCCTCCACCTACGTGGTTTTCCCGCTGCTCGGCGTGGCCGCCGGTGCGCTGGTGCCCAGCCTGCTCACCCCTGAGCTCTATGTGGGGGTGCTGTTCCTGTGCCTGGTGCCGTCGACGGTCCAGTCCTCGATCGCGTTCACGTCGATCGCGAAGGGCAATGTTCCGGCCGCCATCGTCAGCGCGTCGGTGTCCAACATCCTCGGCGTGCTCCTCACACCGCTGCTCGTGGTGCTGCTCATCCACGCCAGCGTGGGTGTCGACGGTTCGGCCGTCCTGAACATCGTGCTGCAGCTGCTGCTGCCGTTCCTGGTCGGGCAGCTGCTGCGGCCGTGGCTGGCGCCCTGGGTGCATCGGCATGCCATCGTGACCAAGGCCTTCGACCGGGGCTCGATTCTGCTCGTCGTGTACACCGCGTTCTCGATGAGTGTGACCGAGCACATCTGGAGCACCGTCGAGCCGTGGCGCCTCGTCTCGGTCGCAGTGGTCTGCACCATGCTGTTCGCGCTGGTGCTGATGGTCACCATGACCGCGGCCCGGCTGTTCGGGCTGAACCGCGGCGACACCGCGGTGCTGGTGTTCTGCGGTTCGAAGAAGAGCCTTGCGTCGGGGCTGCCGATGGCACTGGTGTTGTTCGGCGGCTCCACGGTGGGGCTGACCATGCTGCCGCTGATGATCTTCCACCAGATCCAGCTGATCATCTGCGCGGTCATCGCCGGCAGGATGGCCAGAACCGCCGCCGAACAGGACGGCGACGACGTCACCGCGTCCGGCGGGCAGCGCTGAATCCGCCCCGGGTTCAGTTGCGGCTGGTGTCGACCGGGTGGGTCGCCAGCAGCGACATGGGCAGCGGCTGACGCCGCAACACCCGCGCCCACAGATCGACCCTAGGGGCAACGAGGACATCGGAAGGCAACGCGGACAACACAATCCAATCGTCCCGCTCGATCTCACCCTCGAGCTGGCCGATCGTCCACCCGGAGTAGCCCGCGAACACCCGCACACCCTCGACGAGCGGGGCGATCGAATCGGGGTCCGCATCCAGATCGACCATCGCCATCCGGCCCTGCACGTGCCGCAATCCCGGCACGCCGGCGGGATCGCTGCCGACCCGCAGCGTCGCCAGACACAGCGCCGCGTCCCGCTTGACCGGGCCGCCGATGAACATCGTCTTGGGTTTGGTGGCCAGTTTCGCCCACTGCGGCAACACATTGTGGACGGCCGTCTCGCTGGGCCGGTTCAGCACCACACCCAGCGTGCCGCCGTCGTTGTGCTCGACGATGTAGATGACGCTGCGCCGGAACGTGGGCTCCAACAATTCGACGTTGGCGAGCAGCAGCGTTCCCGCGCGCACACGCTGCGCCGCGGGCGCAACAAAGTCCTCCGAGTCGTCAGACTGGGCCACCGGTCCATCATGGCACCAGCACGGCGGTGACGTGGCGAACAACGACGCCGGGCGGGGATATTTGTACTGTGGGAACCCGTGGTTGACGCGCGCGCACCCCTCACGGCGTGGAGGTCGGTGCGAGGCATGCCCGAGTTCTGGCGTCTACTCGAGCTGCGCGCCGTCAGCCAGTTCGGCGACGGGCTCTTCCAGGCCGGCTTGGCGGGCGCGCTGCTGTTCAGCACCGAACGTGCCGCCACCCCGGGGGCCATCGCCGGATCGTTCGCCGTCCTGTTCCTGCCCTATTCACTGCTCGGCCCATTCGCCGGTGCGCTGCTGGACCGGTGGGACCGCCGGCTCGTGCTGATCGGCGCCAACCTCGGCCGGCTGCTGCTGGTGCTCGGTGTCGCGCTGCTGCTGGCGATGAGCGCCGGCGATCCACCGATCCTGTGTGGCGCGCTGATCGTCAACGGATTCACCCGCTTCGTCTCGTCGGGCCTGTCCGCGGCACTGCCCCATGTGGTCCCCCGCGACAAGGTGATCGCGATGAACTCGGTGGCGACGGCCACCGGCGCCGCCGCGGCGTTCCTCGGCGCGGGCTTCATGCTGCTGCCGCGGTGGCTGTTCGGCGCCGACGACACCGGCGGCTCTGCGGTCATCCTCATCGTCACGATCCCGGTCGGCATCGCGCTGTTGCTGTCGGTGCGGTTCCCGCCACACGAACTGGGACCCGACGACAGCGTGCGGGCCATCCACGGGTCGGTGGGCTACGCCGTCGCGACCGGCTGGGTGCACGGCATCCGCACCGTCGCCGCGGTGCCCACCGTGGGCGCCACGCTCACCGGTCTGGCCGCCCATCGCGCCGTATTCGGGATCAACACGCTCCTCGTGCTTGTCTCGGTGCGGCATTCCGACACCCAGGACGTCGCGGGACTGGGCACCGCCGCGCTGTTCGCCGCCGCGACCGGCGCGGGGTCGTTCATCGCGACCGTCATCACGCCCGCGGCCGTGCGCCGGTGGGGCCGCTACCGCGCCGCCAACTGGGCGTTGGCCTCGGCGGTCCTGTTCCAGCTCGCCGGCTCGGGCCTGCAGCTGCCGGTGATGGTCGTATGCGGTTTCTTCCTCGGCGCCGCCGGGCAGATCGTCAAACTGTGCGTCGATTCGGCCATGCAGATGGACGTCGACGACGCGCTGCGCGGACACGTCTTCACCGTGCAGGATTCTCTGTTCTGGGTGTCCTTCGTCGCCGCCGTCGCCCTGGCGGCGACCGTGATCCCACCCGACGGCTACGCGCCCGGACTGGCCCTGGCGGGTGTCGCGGTGTACCTCGCCGGCTTCGCCGGGCACGCCGTCATCGGCAGGCGCGCCAACCGTCGTTAAGGTGACGTCATGGCCGAAACCGGTCCCGTCGTCGCGGACCTGCGCGCCGAATGCGAAGACCTCGACACCCTCGTCGCCACCTTGCCCGCCGCGGGCTGGGCGGAGCCCACACCGGCCCCCGGCTGGACCATCGCCCACCAGATCGCGCATCTGCTGTGGACCGACCGCGTCGCCCTGACCGCCGTGACAGACCACGACGCCTTCGAGGCCGTCCTCGCCGCAGCCACCGCCGACCCGTCCGGATTCGTCGACCGGGGTGCCGAGGAGCTGGCCGCCGAGTCACCCGAGCTGCTGCTCGCCGACTGGCGCTCGACGCGCGCCCGGCTGCACGACGCGCTGCTCGCCGTTCCCGAGGGCCGAAAGCTGCCGTGGTTCGGGCCCCCGATGAGTGCCGCGTCGATGGCGACCGCGCGGTTGATGGAGACCTGGGCGCACGGCCTCGACGTCGCCGACACGCTGGGAGTGACTCGGGAGCCGACCGCACGGTTGCGGTCGATCGCGCATATCGGGGTGCGGACCCGCGACTACGCCTTCGCGGTGCACGGGCTGCCGGCACCGGCGGAACTGTTTCACGTGGAACTTCGCGCACCCGACGGTTCGACCTGGCAGTGGGGTCCCGCCGATGCGGCACAGCGGGTGAGCGGCTCCGCGGAAGACTTCTGCCTGCTGGTGACGCAGCGCCGCCCGCGCGCCGCGTTGGATGTGTCGGCGGTGGGGCCGGATGCGCAGAGGTGGCTGACGATCGCGCAGGCATTCGCCGGGCCGCCCGGCGGGGGCCGCTGAGAGCTCGCGCGGCTACAACTCGGTCGCGGCGTCGGCGCTGCCGTCCCCGTCGGTGTCGACCAGCTTCACATCCCACGTGCCATCGGCGTCGGTGTCCACATGCGCCCGCCCGTCGGAGAGCACCCGATCGGCCATCCCGTCACCGTTGGTGTCCACCAGCCGATCGTCGACCTGGCCGTCACCGTCGAAATCGACCAGCGGGCCGCCCACCTCCTGCTCGACCCCGTCCAGCCCGAACCATCGCATCTGTCCGGCCCGGTCCACGCCGACCGCCCAGGTGCCCGACCCGTCGTCGGTGAAGTACCGCTCGGGCAGATCGTCGTCGTCGCCGTCGAGCACCGCGTGATCGGCCAGGTCGTCACCGTCCAGATCGGCCATCACGTCGTCGAAGCGGCCGTCACCGTCGAAGTCCAGCCCTACCGCATCGAATGCGCCGTCACCGTCCAGGTCGACATCGGGCTCGGCCGTCCACATCGTCGCCGAACCGTCGGCGTCACTGAGGCAGTACTCCACGTCCGTCAGACGCGGGGCGGCCCCTGCTCGTTCCACCACTTCACCAATTCGGCCACGGCTTCGTCGTGCTCCATCGGCCCGCGGTCCAGGCGCAGCTCCTTGAGATGGCGCCATGCCTCCCCCACCTGCGGCCCCGCCGGGATACCCAGGATCTGCATGATCGCGTTGCCGTCGAGGTCGGGCCTCACCCGCGCCAGATCCTCCTCGGCGGCCAGTTCGGCGATGCGCTGCTCCAGGTCGTCGTAGTTGGCCTGCAGTCGCGCCGCCCGGCGCTTGTTGCGGGTGGTGCAGTCGGCGCGCACCAGCTTGTGCAGCCTGTCCAGCAGCGGGCCCGCATCCGTGACGTAGCGCCGCACCGCGGAATCCGTCCACTTGCCGTCGCCGTACCCGTGGAACCGCAGATGGAGATAGACCAGTTGCGACACGTCGTCGACCATCTGCTTGGAGTACTTGAGCGCCCGCATCCGCTTGCGGGTCATTTTCGCGCCGACCACCTCGTGGTGGTGAAAACTCACCCCGCCGTCGGACTCGTGCTTGCGGGTATCCGGCTTGCCGATGTCGTGCAGCAGCGCCGCCCAACGCAACACCAGATCGGGTCCGTCGGACTCGTCTCCGGAGCGGCCCTCCAGGTCGATCGCCTGCCGCAACACCGTCAACGAATGCTGGTACACGTCCTTGTGCTGATGGTGCTCGTCGATCGCCATCCGCATCCCGCCGACCTCCGGGAGCACGACATCGCCGAGGCCGGTCTGCACCATCAGATCGATACCGGCCACCGGGTCAGCACCCAACAGCAGTTTGTCGAGCTCCGCGGCGACCCGTTCGGCGGTGATACGGCCCAGCTGCGGGGCCATCTCCTCCATCGCGGTACGCACTCGTGGCGCCACCGCGAAACCGAGTTGTGAGACGAACCGCGCGGCGCGCAGCATGCGCAGCGGGTCGTCGCCGAAGGACACCTGCGGCGCCGACGGGGTGTCGAGCAGTCGGCCACGCAGATCCGCCAGCCCGCCGAGCGGGTCGTGGAACTCCGCCGCGCCGTCCGCGGTCACCCGCACCGCCATGGCGTTCACCGTGAAATCCCGGCGCACCAGGTCGTCCTCGAGCCGGTCGCCGAACCGCACGGTCGGGTTGCGCGACACCTGGTCGTAACTGTCGGCCCGGAAGGTGGTGATCTCGATGCGGTGGCCGGACTTCGCGACGCCGACGGTGCCGAACTCGATCCCGGTCTCCCACAACGCGTCGGCCCACGTCCGCAGCAGCGGCTGCATCTGTTCGGGACGGGCGTCGGTGGTGAAGTCCAGGTCGCTGCCCAGCCTGCCCAGCAGGGCATCGCGGACGCTGCCGCCCACGAGGTACAGCTCGTAACCCGCATCGGCGAACACCGCGCCGAGGTCACCCAGGATGTCGCCGTGGCGGCCGAGCGCCACCCACGCGCCGGCAAGCAGTGCGGCGTCGGCGGTGCTGTCAGGAGAATCCGGCACGTTCGAGGAGCCTAGTGCGCCCCCGAGGTACCCCGGGCACACGCACCTGCGGCATACCCCCCGCACGCGCCGCCGGGGCGCCCCCACGGGACCGGAATCCCGCCTCCGGCGAGCCGCGGGGCCCGCACCGGCGAGTGCGGCAAGGGTGAAACGCAGTGGCAGCTACTATCGCTTGGGTGTCGGACGGCGAACAGGCCAAACCACGACGCCGCCGCGGGCGACGTCGCGGCAGGCGCGCGGCCGGCCCACCCGACCCCGATGTCACGCACAAGGCCACCGCCCCGGCCGCACCCCAGTCCCCCGGCGGCGATGCCGCCGGGACGGCCAAACCGCAGAAGCCGCGTCCGCGGCGACCGCCGGACCGGCTGCGCACCGTCCACGAGACGTCCGCGGGCGGGCTGGTCATCGATGGTATCGACGGCCCCAAGGAGACGCAGGTCGCCGCGCTGATCGGCCGCGTCGACCGGCGCGGACGGATGCTGTGGTCGCTACCCAAAGGCCATATCGAACTCGGCGAGACCGCCGAACAGACCGCCATCCGTGAAGTTGCCGAGGAGACCGGCATCCAGGGCAGCGTTCTCGCGGCACTCGGCAGCATCGACTACTGGTTCGTCACCGAGGGCCGGCGTGTACACAAGACCGTCCACCACTACCTCATGCGATTCCTCGGCGGTGAACTGTCCGACGAGGACGTCGAGGTCAGCGAGGTGGCGTGGGTGCCGGTGCACGAGCTGCCGTCACGTCTGGCGTACGCCGACGAACGGCGCCTCGCAGAGGTGGCCGGTGAACTGATCGACCGACTCCACGCCGACGGCCCGTCCGCCCTGCCGCCGCTGCCGCGGACCTCGCCGCGCCGCCGCGGTCAGACCCACTCCCACACCCGGAACCGCCGTCGCGACGACTCCAGCCAGTCCCAACCCGGCCAGCGGACGAACGGATGCGGACAAGGACCGTGAAAGCCCTGGCGGAGCCGCGCCTCAGCCGGGTGGTGTCCCGCCTGCTCGCCCTCGTCGTGCTCCTCGTGCTCGTCGTCATTCCTGCGGCGCTACCCAGCGCAGCCGCCGGTGAACCCGGTGCGCAGGCGTTCCTACAGCTGCGCATCGACCAGGTGCGCCCCGAGATCGTCACGACCACCAGTGAACCCGTCGTGAGCGTGCGGGGCATGGTGCTCAACGTCGGGGACCGTCCGGTACGTGACGTCGTGGTGCGCCTCGAGCATGCGCCCGCGGTGACCTCGTCGGCAGGGTTGCGCACCAACCTCACCGGCAATCTGGACCAATACGATCCCGTCGCCGATTTCGTCACCGTCGCCGGTGAACTCGACCGCGGCCAGAACGTACCGTTCAGCCTGGACTTCCCGCTACGTTCGGCAGACCAGCCCTCACTGGGGATCGAACAACCCGGGGTGTACCCGATGCTGGTCAACGTCAACGGCACCCCCGACTACGGCGCCCCGGCCCGGTTGGACGACGCGCGCTTCCTGTTGCCCGTCCTCGGGGTGCCGCCGCAGTCGTCCGACGAGCCGGCGGCCAACTCCCCCGCCGACACCCTGACGGCGGTGGTACCGCCGGACACCTCCAAACCGGTGCAACTGACCATGTTGTGGCCGCTGGCCGACCGGCCCCGCCTGGCCGCCGGCGCACCCGGTGGCACCACACCGGTCCGCCTGGTCGACGACGAACTCGCCACCTCACTGGCACCCGGCGGCAGGCTCGACACCCTGCTGTCCGCCGTCGACTTCGCGACCAGCCCCACGGTCGATCCGGGCGGTCAGGTGGCCCCCGCGCTGTGCCTGGCGGTCGACCCAGACCTTCTGGTCACCGTCAACGCGATGACCGCGGGCTACGTCGTCAACACGGCCGCCGACAACGGACCCGGCACGCCGACGACGCCCGGCACCGGCCAGCAGGCGGCGATCGAATGGCTCGCCCGGCTCAAGACTCTCGCGCAGCGGATGTGCGTCGCACCGACCCCGTACGCCCAAGCCGATCTCGACGCGCTGCACCGCGTCGGGGATCCCGGCCTCGGCTCGATCGCCACCACCGGGGCCGGCGACGTCGTCGACCAGATCCTCGGCGTCCCGTCGGTCCGCGGGGCCACCCTGCTCGCCGACGGCCCTCTCACGGGTCCCGCGGTCACGCTGCTGTCCGCGCAGCCACCCACGGTGGCGATCGCCGCCGCGAACATCACCGCGGAAGACTCGGCCACCGGTCAACCCGCGACGGCCGACCTCACGGCTGTGCGCTACAACCCCCTCGTGGTGGCCGCGCCGTTCGATCCCGCCGTGGGCGCCGCGCTCGCCGCCGCGGGTACCGACCCCGTGACCCCGTCCTACCTGGACCCGTCACTGGCCATCCCGGTCAAACACGACTCCGAGGTGGCACGCCGCCAGGACGCGCTGGCATCGCTGCTGTGGCCGGGCCTGCGCCCCGAAACCCAGCCGCGCACCCAAATCCTGATGCCGCCCCCGGTGTGGAGCCTGCAACCCGACGATGCCCAGGCAATCCTCACCGCGGTCGCCACCGCGATCAGGTCCGGACTCGCGACGCCGCGGCCATTGACCGCGGTCATCGCCGACAGCGCCGCCGTCCCGCAGGAACCGACCCAGGCCCCGCCCGGCGACCCGGTCGGGGATCCCGCCAGCCGCTTCGACGACGGCGTGATCTCGGCGGTGTCGTCGTCGACCGGCCGGTTGTGGGGGTTGACCGCGGCGCTGACCACCGATGTGCGCACCGGCCTGACCGGGGCCCAGTACACCGCGCCGCTGCGTGAGGACATGCTGCGCGCGCTGAGCCAGTCCGTACCGCCCGACGCCCGCAACCCACAGGCACAGCGGCGCCTGGCCGTCGTCTCCGACACCGTCGGCGACCTGTTCGGTGCGGTCACCATCGTCAACCCGGGCGGGGCGTACACGCTGGCCACCGAGCGCAGCCCGCTGCCGCTGGCGTTGCGCAACGATCTGCCGGTGCCGATCCGGGTGCGGCTGTACGTCGACGCGCCGCCGGGCATGTCGGTGACCGACCTCGGCGAGATCGAATTGCCACCCGGCTACCTGCCGCTGCGGGTGCCGATCGAAGTCCACTTCACCCAGCGGGTCGCCGTCGATGTCTCGCTGCGTACGGCCGACGGAATGCCGCTCGGCGAACCGGTTCGCCTGTCGGTGCACTCCAACGCCTACGGGAAGGTGCTGTTCTTCATCACCCTGTCGGCGGGTGCGGTCCTGGTCACGCTGGCGGGCCGCCGGCTGTGGCATCGCTTCCGCGGTCAGCCCGACCGGGCCGACCTGGACCGACCGCCGAGCCCCCGCCGCCCGCATCCCGACCCGCTGGACGTCGCGATGGCCTACGGCAGCGACGACTCGAAGTCCCCGCCGTCCAGCCGCACCGGCGAGGAGAAATGACCGGCTCGTGGCGACCGGAACCGGGGCGGTCACCGGCGCCGGCCGGCCGGGCCGTCCCGGATACGGCGCGGCAGCGGTCCGGGCATCGGCGTCGGGAGCAGCGCGCCGGGCCGCCTCCCCCGCCGGGCCCACCACCGGCACCGCCGCAGCGCCTGCCCCACGGGCCCGCACCGCGGCGCCGGGCCGGGCGTCCCGAGCTGACCGACGCGGCGGTGGTATCGCGGTCCTGGGGTATGGCACTGGCCACCCTGGTGAGCCGGATCACCGGATTCCTGCGCATCGTGCTGCTCGCCGCCATCCTGGGCGCAGCGCTGTCGAGTTCGTTCAGCATCGCCAACCAGCTGCCCAATCTGGTGGCGGCGCTGGTCCTGGAGGCGACGTTCACCGCGATCTTCGTCCCGGTGCTGGCCCGCGCGGAGCGCGACGATCCCGACGGCGGCGCCGCCTTCGTGCGGCGCCTGGTCACGCTGGCCACCAGTCTGCTGCTGGTCGCCACGGTGCTCTCGGTGGCGGCCGCGCCGCTGTTGGTGCGGTTGATGCTGGGCGACGACCCGCAGGTCGACGAGCCGCTGACCACCGCGTTCGCCTACCTTCTGCTGCCGCAGGTGCTGTTCTACGGACTGTCCTCGGTCTTCATGGCGATCCTGAACACCCGCAACGTGTTCGGACCGCCCGCCTGGGCGCCGGTGGTCAACAATGTCGTGGCAATCGCCACGCTCGGGCTGTTCGTCCTGGTGCCGGGCGAACTGTCCGTCGATCCGGTCCAGATGGGCAACGCCAAACTGCTCGTGCTGGGCATCGGCACGACGCTGGGCGTCGTCGCGCAGGTCGCGGTGCTGTTCCTGGCCATCCGCCGCGAACGCATCAGCCTGCGCCCGCTGTGGGGTATCGACGCGCGCCTGAAGAAGTTCGGCATGATGGCCGCCGCGATGGTGCTCTACGTCCTCATCAGCCAGATCGGGTTGGTGGTGGGCAACCAGATCGCCAGCACCGCGGCCGCGTCGGGACCGGCGATCTACAACTACACCTGGCTGGTGCTGCAGCTGCCGTTCGGCATCATCGGGGTCACGGTGCTGACCGTGGTGATGCCCCGGTTGAGCCGCAACGCTGCCGCCAACGACATTCCCGCCGTGCTGGCCGATCTGTCGTTGGCGACCCGACTCACGATGGTCACGCTGATCCCGATCGTCGCCGTCATGACCGTCAGTGGGCCGGCGATCGGCAGCGCGCTGTTCGCCTACGGGAACTTCGGCGAGACCGACGCCGGCTACCTGGGCATGGCGATCACGCTGTCGGCATTCACGCTGATCCCGTATGCGCTGGTGCTGCTGCAACTGCGGGTGTTCTACGCCCGCGAGCAGCCCTGGACACCGATCGCCATCATCGTCGTGGTGACAGCGGTCAAGATCGCCGCGTCCCTGGCCGCGCCGCACCTCACCGACGATCCCGACCTCGTGGCCGGGTATCTGGGCCTGGCGAACGGCCTCGGCTTCCTGGCCGGCGCCACCGTCGGCTACGTCCTGCTGCGGTCCAGCCTCGACCCGCCGGGCGGGCGCCTGCTCAGCCTGCAGGTGATCCGCACCATTCTGGTGACGATCACCGCGTCGCTGATCGCCGGCCTCATCGCCCACGTCGCCGACCACCTTCTCGGCCTGGAGGCGCTGACCATCGACGGCGGTGCGGCCGGTTCACTGCTGCGGCTGGCGATCCTGGGTCTCATCATGGCGCCCATCGTGGCGGGCGTGATGCTCGCCGCGAAGGTGCCCGACGCGGTGGCCGCCGCGGCGGTCATCCGGCGTCGCCTCGGCCGTGGCGGTCCGGTAGCCACCCGCGCGTCCGCGACACCCGACCCGGTCCGCCCCGCCCACCAGGTCAGATACTCTGAGCAGAGAAATTCTCGTCCGGAGCGGCGTGACCAACGGTCGACGACCGCACGGCAGGGGGCTCCGGCACCTGTTGCCGGGGTGGGGATGCGGAAAGGACCAGCGGTGGCCGACGACTCCGCGGCTAGCGCCGCATCAGGCCCGGATGGCACGGCGACCAAGAAGATCCCGCGGCCCAGCGCCGACGACTTCCAGCCCGACGTCGCCGAGACGCCGTCCACCAAGGCGACCACCGAGATGGCGGCGCCGTCCTCGGGCCGCCCGCCCGCGGACTACGGCGGGGATCCGACGCGCGAACCGATCGCATTCGACCCGCCCCGCGAACCTGCGATCGAGGCGGCGACGTCCGACGATGACGTCCACCTCATTCCCGGCGCCAGCGTGGGCGGTGGGCGGTACCGGCTGCTGGTGTTCCACGGCGGCCCACCCAACCTGCAGTTCTGGCAGGCCCTCGACACCGCGCTGGACCGCCAGGTCGCGTTGACGTTCGTCGACCCCGACGCCACCATGCCCGACGAACAGGTGCGGGACATCCTGTCGCGCACGATGCGGCTGAGCCGCATCGACCGCACCGGCGTCGCGCGGGTCCTCGACGTCACGCACACCGGTTCCGGCGGGTTGGTGGTGTCGGAATGGATCCGCGGCGGCTCACTGGCCGAGGTCGCCGACACCCTGCCCTCCCCGATCGGCGCAGCCCGGGCGGTCCAATCGCTGGCCGCGGCGGCCGACGCGGCGCATCGCTCGGGTGTCGCCCTGTCGATCGACCATCCGAGCCGGGTACGGGTGAGCATCGAAGGCGACGTGGCGCTGGCGTTTCCCGCGACCTTGCCCGACGCCACCCCCGAAGCCGACATCAGAGGTATCGGTGCGGCGCTGTACGCCCTGCTGGTGAATCGTTGGCCGCTGCCCGAACCGGGGGTCCGCAGCGGGCTCGCCCCGGCCGACCGCGACGCCGGCGGCCATCCGGTGGAGCCCCGCGCGGTCAACCGGGACATCCCGTTCCAGATTTCGGCGGCCGCGGCGCGCGCCGTGCAGGAGGGTGGCGGGATCCGCAGCGCCCCCACCTTGCTCAACCTGCTGCAGCAGGCCACCGCCATCGCCGACCGCACCGAGGTGATCGAGCCCGTCGACACCCCCGAACCCCCGGCACACCCACGGTTCCGCGACGAGCCGCTCGAGGACCCCGAGGCCAGGGCCCGCCGCAAGAAGGGCCTGATGGTCGGGCTGGGGGTGGGCGGCGCCATCGTGGTGGTCGCGCTCGTCGTGCTGGCGACGGTGCTCAGCCGCATCTTCGGTGACGTCGGTGGCTCCCTCAACGAAGACCAGCTGGGCCTCAACGCCCCCACCACCTCCGAGGACGGAACGACCGGCAGCACCGCGAGTGGCGCCGTCGTCAAACCCGTTCGGGCGACGGTGTTCTCGCCTGCGGGCGGGGCGGATTCGCCGGATACGGCGGGCAACGCCATCGACGGCGACCCGGGCACGGCGTGGTCTACCGACACCTACAGCGACCCGGTGCCGTTCCCGAACTTCAAGAACGGTGTCGGGCTGATGCTGCAACTTCCGCAGCCCACCACGCTGGGTTCGGTGGATATCAACGTCACCAGCACCGGCACCCAGGTGGAGATCCGTTCGTCGCAGACCGCGACGCCGTCGTCCCTGGACCAGACCACCTCACTGACGCCCCCGACGCCGCTGAAGACCGGCGCGAACACCATCAACATCAGCAACGCCTCACCGACGTCGTACGTGTTGGTGTGGATCTCCACACTGGGCACCGTCGACGGCCAGAGCCGAACCGACATCTCCGAGATCACCCTGCGCGCCGCGTCCTGACCTCGGTGCGGCCGGCAGGTGCGGGCAAACATGTGTCATGGGTGACCCCCGGAGCCGATTAGGGTTCGGCTGTGGGGAGCTTCGGGGGTGTCTACGGGCCGGACAGGCCGTTGGATCGGGTGGGGTCCGCCGAGCATGCGGGCTTGTCAGAGGGCTCGGGCGGGTCCGACGCCGACCTGTTGGCCGCGCACGTGGCCGGCGACCGGTATGCGTTCGAGGAGCTGTTCCGCCGTCATCACCGGCAGCTGTACCGGCTGGCGCAGATGACGAGCCGCAACCCCGAGGACGCCGCCGACGCCATCCAGGACGCGATGCTCTCGGCGCACCGCAACGCGCCCGCCTTCCGCTACGACTCCGCGGTGAGCAGCTGGCTGTACCGCATCGTGGTCAACGCCTGCCTTGACCGGCTGCGGCGGGCAAAGACGCGCCCGACCACCGAATTGTTCGACGACGTCGCACAGGTCGGGGATCCCGCCGGACGGGTGGACACCGCGATCGTGGTGCATCGTGCGCTGATGCGCCTGCCCGTCGAGCAGCGCGCGGCGGTGGTGGCCGTGGATATGCAGGGTTTCTCGGTCGCCGAGACGGCGCGGCTGTTGGGGGTCGCCGAGGGGACGGTGAAGAGCCGGTGCTCGCGGGCACGTGCCAAACTGGCCGAATCGCTGCGGTACTTCGATCACGACGCGCCGCGCGAAGGCTCCGGACCGGCCGCGCGGGAACCCTACGAGCGGCGCCGCCGTCCTATCCACGGTGGGCGCCGGTCGGCCGCGGAGCACCACCGACACCCGGCTGAAAGTGACGGCACCGTTGACGACGACGACGACAACGATGAGCGCTTGCGCGAAGAGCACCCCGCGGGTGAGCGCCTGCGCGAAGAGTGACGTCGTGCGATGAGCGCGGGCGGGTCACCGGAGGCGGCGATCACCCCTGAGCTGCTTGCCGATCTGCAGGCGGGTCTGCTCGATGACGCGACCGCACGCCGGCTGCGTGAACGGATCCGCCACGATCCCGACGCCGCGCGAATGGTCGCCGGACTCGACCGCGTCCGCCGCGACCTGGCCCATCTCGGCACGGATGCGGGTTCGGCGCCGCCGGTGCCCGACGACGTCACCGCACGGGTGATCACGGCGCTGCGTGCCGCCGAGCCCCCGGATCACGTCGTGACGCCGCCCGCCAAAGCCAGCCACGCGGTGCGCGGACCGCGACCCGGCCGGCCGCGGCTGTGGGCGGCGATCGCGGGTACCGCCGCAGCCGTCGTCGGTATCGTCGTAGGCGCGGCAATGCTCGTCCAGTCTCCGGCACCCACGAGGTCGGCAGGGCTGACCGCCGAACAGATCACCGTCGAGCGACCCGTGCGTGAGATTCCTCTCTCCGATGCCGAGATCGTCCAGCTGGCCGACCGCTCCCCCGACCTCGGCGCGCTGGCCGACCCGGCTCGCCTCGCGTCATGCCTGGCCGGTCTCGGCTATGCCGCGGACACGCCGGTGTTGGGCGCGCGGCCGCTGAACCTGCGCAGCGGCGCCCCGGGGGTCTTGCTACTGCTGCCGTCGGAGCGTCCCAGCACCATGGCCGTGCGGGTCGTCGCCCCGACGTGTAGCTCGGCTCACACCGGACTGCTGGCCGACACCGTCGTCACGCGGCCGTAATGTGTCCCCCGACGAGCGGGAACACGCGGCCTTAGGCTGGTGTTGGTACCCGTGCCTGGGAGATTCGGCAGAAAGGCGCTCATGACCACGACAGCCCCGGTTCATGATGTGATCATCATCGGCTCCGGCCCCGCCGGTTACACGGCCGCCGTGTACGCGGCACGCGCGCAGCTGAAACCACTGGTCTTCGAAGGCACCCAGTTCGGCGGTGCGCTGATGACCACCACGGAGGTGGAGAACTACCCCGGCTTCCGCGGCGGCATCACAGGGCCCGAACTGATGGACGAGATGCGTGAACAGGCGCTGCGCTTCGGTGCGGACCTCCGCATGGAAGACGTCGACGCCGTATCGCTGGACGGGCCGGTGAAATCGGTCACGGTCGACGGTCAGGTCCACCAGGCGCGCGCGGTCATCCTCGCGATGGGTGCCGCGGCCCGGCATCTGGGCGTACCCGGTGAGGACGCGCTGCTGGGGATGGGCGTGAGTACCTGTGCGACGTGTGACGGTTTCTTCTTCCGCGAGCAGGACATCGCGGTGGTGGGTGGCGGCGACTCCGCGATGGAGGAGGCGACCTTCCTCACCCGGTTCGCCCGCAGCGTCACCCTGATCCACCGGCGCGACGAGTTCCGTGCGTCACGCATCATGCTCGAGCGCGCGCAGAACAACGACAAGATCCGGTTCGTGACCAACACCGAAGTGCTGTCCGTGGAGGGTGACCCGAAGGTGACCGGAATCCGGCTGCGTAACACCGTCACCGGTGAGGAGTCTGAGCTGGCGGTGACCGGTGTGTTCGTGGCTATTGGCCACGATCCGCGCTCGGAACTGGTGCGTGACCAGGTCGACCTCGACCCGGAAGGCTACGTACAGGTCGCCGGACGCACCACCGCGACGTCGTTGGACGGCGTGTTCGCCGCGGGCGACCTCGTCGACCACACCTACCGGCAGGCCATCACGGCGGCCGGCAGCGGCTGCGCGGCCGCCATCGACGCGGAGCGCTGGCTGGCCGAAAATGCTTCCACCACAACTGATTCGACCGCTGAGAAGACCGCCCTGATAGGAGCACAACGATGAGCCAGGACAGCGCCACCGTCGCAGTGACCGACGATTCGTTCTCCGACGACGTGCTGTCCAGCAGCACACCGGTGTTGGTCGACTTCTGGGCCACCTGGTGCGGGCCGTGCAAGATGGTTGCGCCCGTGCTGGAGGAGATCGCCGCCGAGAAGGCCGGCGCACTGAGGGTGGCCAAGCTCGACGTCGACGCGAATCCCTCGACCGCTCGTGACTTCCAGGTCGTATCGATCCCCACCATGATCCTGTTCAAGGACGGCGCCCCGGTGAAGCGGATCGTCGGAGCCAAGGGAAAAGCAGCCCTCCTGCGCGAACTCGCCGAGCACGTCTGACGCCCGTCCCGGCCGACGCGGGCGCCGTCACCGGGCCTGCCGTTTTCCCGAATCGGGGCGGCGTCTGCGAGAATGCTGCTCAGCGTGTCCTGCATTCGTGACTGTCGTGAATGCCGGCATGAGTTTTTGACGGTCAGCCTGGAGGGACCCGTATGTCGAGTCTGCGCCGCGGCGACCGCGGGGGTGCGGTTACCGAGATTCGCGCAGCTCTTGCCGCGCTCGGCCTGCTCGACGGACCCGACGAGGACCTCACCACCGGTAGGCACATCGCGCTGGATATGTTCGACGACGAACTCGACCATGCGGTACGGGCATTCCAGCAACACCGCGGCCTGCTGGTCGACGGCATCGTCGGCGACGCCACCTACCGAGCGCTCAAAGAAGCCTCTTACCGACTCGGCGCTCGCACGCTGAATCATCAGTTCGGCGCCCCGATGTACGGCGACGACGTCGCCACCTTGCAGGCGCGCTTGCAGGACCTCGGCTTCTACACCGGGTTGGTCGACGGTCACTTCGGATTGCAGACCCACAACGCGCTGATGTCCTACCAGCGTGAGTACGGGCTCGACGCCGATGGCATCTGCGGCCCGGAAACACTGCGCTCCTTGTACTTTCTCGGATCACGGGTCACCGGCGGTTCGCCCCACGCGATCCGCGAAGAGGAGCTGGTGCGCAGTTCGGGCCCGCGCCTTTCCGGTAAGCGCGTCATCATCGATCCGGGCCGCGGCGGTGATGACCACGGTCTGATCATGCACGGTCCCGCGGGCCCGCTCAGCGAGGCGGACATCCTCTGGGACTTGGCAACCCGGCTGGAAGGCCGGATGACGGCCATCGGGATGGAGACATTCCTTTCCCGGCCCGCCAACCGCAGCCCGTCGGATGCCGAACGCGCAGCGACGGCCAACACCGTCGGCGCCGATCTGATGATCAGCCTCCGGTGCGCCACCCAGGCCAGCCCGTCGGCGAACGGCGTGGCGTCCTTCCACTTCGGCAATTCCCACGGATCGGTGTCGACCATCGGTCGCAATCTCGCCGACTTCATCCAGCGAGAAGTGGTGGCCCGCACCGGGTTGCGTGACTGCCGCACACACGGCAGGACGTGGGACCTGTTGCGGCTCACCCGGATGCCTTCGGTTCAGGTCGACGCCGGCTACATCACCAATCCGCACGATCGGTCGCTGCTGGTATCCACCCAGACGCGCGATTCCCTCGCCGAAGGCATTCTGGCCGCGGTGAAGCGGCTCTACCTACTCGGCAAGAACGACCGCCCCACAGGCACATTCACGTTCGCAGAGCTACTTGCTCACGAACTGTCCGTCGAACAGGCTGGTCGGCTCAGCTCCAGCTGACCTGACTGGCCAGTGCCGGTAACCGTTTTCGGCGCGCCCGCTCCCACGCGCGATGTCGCCCGTAATGCTCCGTCCTCGCCGGGTGTGCATCGTCTGCGCGACTGCCGCGAAATCCTCGCAGCCACTTCACATTCGGCGGGAGCTTACGAGACAGGGGCTCGCACCGGCACCGACAGGTTGTTGCAGCTGCGCGCTTTCCAGCAACCGCTCCAGCGCCGCCTCGACTCCCGCCTTCCAACCCAGACCTTCTTCCAGTTCCAGACGCAGCCGGGGGAAGTACCGATGCGGTGTCACCACGGTAAAGCCGACGCCCTCGAGGAAGTCCGCTCCGATGGTGCACTGCTCCACCGAACAATCACCGAGTACCTCGACCACCGACCGCAGCTCCGCAGGCACCTCGTCGGCGGCCAGCATTCCCGCCACGTCGGCGGTATGTCCGAACGCTTCGAGGGCGCGCACCCCACGACGGACCAGATCAGCGACGACGGACGCCAGGAGGCTGGCAGGTAGACCGTCGCACCCCTCCCCCGTCTCGACCCCGACGGAGGTCAGTAGCACGGCGTCCGCGCTGACGGGACCGGACGGGAACAGTTGCGCCCGCGGTACCGCGCCGGGCGGCGCGTAGAAGGCGTAGCCGAGACAGGGTTCGTCGCCCGACCCGGAGCGGCGCAGAGGTTCATCGGGGTTGCCGAGGCCGGGCTCGGGACAGTGCACGGCGAGCTGCCCGCACGAACCCCACTCGAGCATGACCATCGACAGCCAGGCTTCCTTCTCGAACTCCGGATCCGTCAGGTGGTCGTCCCCGCGCAGTGTGGCCGGGTCGACTTCCCAGAACACACAGCGGCGGGCGTGCTTGGGAAGTTGTTCGAACGCCTCGAGACGAAGGGGTGTGATTCGTGCTGACACTAATTTCCCCTGGTTCTATCCGGCATCGGCGGGCTGCGGCTGGCACGGTTGCCCTTCCAGGATAGGAGAGCGGGCCGATAGCGGCCCACTGTGCCCGCGGTGAATCATCGCGACCGCTTCGATTGGTCAAACACGTTGCTAGACATCACTTTTCTTTCACGCGCCGGCGACGGCCGATCGTGTTCGCCCACGATGTGTCACAGTGACGTAATTCCCGCGGGTGGTAGGTCAGGCGTCCGCAGCGCTCATCAGGTCCACAATTCGCTGCAGATCGTCCACCGAGCCGAACTCGACCACGATCTTGCCCTTGCGCTTACCCAGACTGACCGTAACCCGGGTATCGAATGCCGTCGAGAGGCGTTCGGCCACATCCTGTAGACCTGGCATCTGGATCGGCTTACGCCGCGGCGCGGGCGGTGTAGTGGCATCGGAACGGTTGGCCAGCGTGACGGCCTCCTCGGTCGCCCGGACCGACCATCCCTCGGCGACGATCCGAGCGGCCAGCTCCTCCTGCCGCTCGGGGCCACCCTCCAGAGCCAGCAGCGCGCGTGCATGCCCCGCCGAAAGGACACCGGCGGCGACCCTGCGCTGCACCGCGATCGGCAGGCGCAGCAGCCGGATCATATTCGTGATGAGCGGACGCGACCGCCCGATCCGCGAGGCCAACTCGTCGTGGGTGACGCCGAACTCGTCGAGCAGCTGCTGGTATGCGGAGGCTTCTTCGAGAGGGTTGAGCTGCACCCGGTGAATGTTCTCCAGCAGGGCGTCGCGCAACATGTTGTCGTCGCCGGTCTCGCGCACGATCGCCGGGATGGTGGCCAGACCCGCTTCCTGCGCGGCCCGCCACCTCCGCTCCCCCATCACGATCTGGTAGCGCGGGCCGTGCCCGTTGACCGCTGGGTCGCCGGCCGGGGTTTCGACACTGCGGACGACGATGGGCTGCATCAGACCGAACTCACGGATCGAGTGCACCAGCTCGGCCAGCGACTCCTCGTCGAACACCTGTCGGGGCTGGCGCGGATTCGGTTCGATCGCGGCGGGGTCGATCTCGCGGTAGGTCGCACCGACCTCCGCGATCTGCGCGGCAGTCGCAGCGTCCCCCGGCGCAACGTCATCGACGGGATCGAGGACCTGTGTCGCGACGGGCCCACCGAGCAACACGTCGGCAGCGGCATCGCTGATCCGCGGGCCCGTTGTCGCCGGTCCCCCGTCCATCGGTCCGGTCGGGATCAACGCCGCCAGACCGCGGCCCAGGCCGCTGCGCTTCCGTGCCGGCTGGCTCATGGATGCCTCCTCTTCCCGTGTTCGGTCGTCGCCGTTCCGTTGCCCGTCTGCCCGGCCCCGCAAGCGCTCATCGGGCCACTCCGCTCTTCGCGCAAGCGCTCATCGCACCACTCCGCTCTTCGCACAAGCGCTCATCGGGCGGCCCCGTCGGTGGCGGGTGCGCCGCGTTCCGCGAGTTCACGACTCGCATCGAGGTAGCTCATCGCGCCACGGGAACCGGGGTCGTAGTCGAGAATCGTCATCCCGTATCCGGGGGCCTCGGACACCTTCACGCTGCGCGGGATCACCGTCTGCAGCACTTTGTCGCCGAAGTGCGCACGCACGTCCACCGCGACCTGGTCGGCCAGCTTGGTCCTGCCGTCATACATCGTCAGGATCACCGTCGACACGTTGAGTGTGGGATTCAGATGGGATTTGACCATCTCGATGTTGCGGAGCAGCTGCCCGACGCCCTCCAGGGCGTAGTACTCGCACTGGATGGGGATCATGACCTCCGGTGCTGCAACGAGTGCATTGATGGTCAGCAGTCCCAGGGACGGGGGGCAGTCGATGAACACATAGTCGAAGTCGTGGTTCTTCAGTTCCGCCAGGGCAGTCCGCAATCGTCCCTCGCGCGCGACCATGCTCACGAGTTCGATCTCGGCACCTGCGAGATCGATGGTCGCCGGGACGCAGAACAGACGATCGCTGTGGGGGCTCTGCTGGAGTGCGGCCTGCAGCGGGATCTCGCCGATCAACACCTCATAGGACGAGGGCGTGCCCGGCCGGTGCTCGATACCCAGCGCGGTGCTCGCATTGCCCTGCGGGTCGAGGTCGATCACGAGAGTCTTCATGCCCTGCCGGGACAGCGCGGCCGCGACATTGACCGCTGTGGTGGTCTTGCCGACGCCACCCTTTTGGTTGGCGACGGTGAATACACGCTGGCGGAACGGACGCGGTATCTGACCATGCCGCGTATGAAGCAGACGCATGGCTCGTTCGGCCTCGGCGCCGATGGGTGTGTCCGACACCGCTGCATTGCTCCACGCGGCGGCGGGGGCGGCGGCTTGGCCGTCCCATGTTTCACGTGAAACAGCGTCGGTCGAACCCTTCGACGCTCCGGCCGGCTTCCCGTCGCCGTTTGGCACCGGATTCATCGCCTTCTCCTGCCCGTTCGTGTCGCCTGCCGACGCTCCGGCGCCGACATCCCCCGCTCCGCGACCACCACGGTGACGGGTGGAGTCAAATAGCCCTCGCCACATGTCATCAGCCTGACATCCACGGCACCCAGCTGTGTCATTACACGCCGATGTTCGGAAATCTCCTCGGCGGCCCGCTCCCCTTTCAAGGCGAGCATCCGGCCATTGGGCCGAAGGAGCGGAAACGACCATCGCGCAATCTTGTCGAGCGACGCCACTGCACGAGAGGCCACCGCGTCCATCTCACCCACTTGCTCTCGCACCGACGATTCCTCGGCCCTCCCCCGAACCACCACCACATTCGACAGCCGGAGATGGTCGACCACTTCGCGAAGGAAGTCGCTGCGACGCAGCAGGGGTTCGATCAAGACGACGGAGATGTCGGGGCGGGCCAACGCCAACGGTATCCCGGGCAGGCCCGCACCACTACCTATGTCGGCGACCCGCTCTTCGGCATGCACCAGTTCTCCGACTACCGCGCTGTTGAGAAGGTGTCGGTCCCAGAGCCGGTCGACCTCGCGCGGACCAATCAGCCCGCGCTCCACACCTGCGCCCGCAAGAATCGCTGCGTACTCCTCCGCGCACCCCAGGTTGGGGCCGAACACCTCGAGAGCCGTCGGAGGGGATCCGGGCACCTCGCCATGTTTCACGTGAAACATCCTGCGGATCTCACCGGTCCCCTCCCCCGCACCTGCTGGCCGAAGTCCCGCCGAACTACATCGATGTAACTCTGTGTCAGTCCGGCAGGACGACGACGCGGCGCGACGGCTCCACGCCCTCGCTCTCGCTGTGCACTCCGTCCACCGCCGCGACGGCGTCGTGGACGATCTTGCGTTCGAACGGAGTCATCGGCGCCAGCTCCTCGCGTTCGCCGGTCTCCAGCACGCGGTGAGCCACTTTGTCCCCCAGTGCCGCCAGCTCGTCGCGGCGACGACGACGCCACCGCGCAATGTCGAGCATCAGCCTGCTGCGCTCGCCCGTCTTCTGGTGCACCGCCAGACGGGTCAGCTCCTGCAACGCGTCGAGCACCTCGCCCTTGCGGCCCACCAGCTTGCTCAGGTCGCCGCCGCCGTCGATGCTCACGACCGCACGGTCACCTTCGACGTCGAGATCGATGTCCCCGTCGAAGTCCAGCAAGTCGAGCAGTTCCTCGAGGTAGTCGCCGGCGATCTCGCCCTCGGCCACCAACCGGTCTTCCAAGTTGTCATCCCCGCCGCGCTTGTCCTCGTCGGCGGCCGGCACCATACCGGCCTCGAGGTCTTCCCCGCGCTCGGTCGTCTCCGTGTTCGTCATAGGTCCTCTCTCCTCACCAGTCGAGAACTGGGTCAACGCTTACGCTTCTTGGGTCGCGCGCCGGGTCGTGGCGTTCGCGATGACGGACCCGTGCGATCCTCTGGTGTTCCGCCGGTCGTGTCGGTCCGATCAGAGATCTCCCTGGACTCCAGACGCTTGCTGCTCTCCTCGGGAGTCTCAGCCACGCTGTCGACGACCTCACCGTCGATGCTCGCCGCCTTACGCGACTTGTTCGGTTTCGCACCCGGCGCCGGCGCATTCGCCGAGCGGCGTTCGAGGGCTTCCGCCTTCTTGGCTTCTTCTTCCTTTTCGATCTTGTTGAACACGTAGTGCTGCTGTCCGTAGGTCCAGATGTTGTTGGCGAACCAATACAGGATCACCGCCAGCGGCAGGAACGGACCACCCACCACGACGCCCAGCGGGAAGACGTAGAGCGCCAGCTTGTTCATCATCGCCGTCTGCGGATTGGCCGCCGCCTCCACACTCTGGCGGGCTACCGATGCACGGCTGTTGAAGTGTGTCGCGACACCGGCCAACAGCATGATCGGGACACCCACGATGATCACCGCTACGCGGTTGAACTCCGTGAAGGCGTCCAGGCCGTTCTGCTGGATCATCGTGGCGCCGAGCGGCGCTCCGAACAGGTTGGCGTCCAGGAAGTGCTGCACGTCGGTCGCGCTGAACACATAGTTGCCGAGAAGGCGGTTCTCCTCGACGGACAGCCCCAGGCGACCGATGCCGGTCATCGTACGGTTGAAGGACATCAGCACGTGGTAGAGCCCCAGGAAGACCGGGATTTGGGCCAGCATCGGCAGACAGCCCAGGATCGGGTTGAAGCCGTGTTCCTTCTGCAGCTTCTGCATTTCCAGCGCCATCCGCTGGCGATCCTTGCCGTATTTCTTCTGCAGTGCCTTGATCTGCGGCTGCAGTTCCTGCATCTGGCGCGTCGTGCGGATCTGCTTCACGAACGGCTTGTAGAGAATCGCGCGCAGGGTGAACACGAGGAACATCACCGACAGTGCCCAGGCGAAGAAGTTCGTCGGTCCCAGCACGAAGGAGAACGCCTTGTACCAGACCCACATGATCGCCGAGACGGGGTAATAGATGATGTCGAGGCTGAACCAGTTAAACAAGCGAATCGCTCCTGACAGGGTCTGGGGCTTCGGGCTCTTCACATGCGCCGCACACCGGGTGCGCGCGCTCGGGTATCGGGTCCCATCCTCCCGGATGCCACGGACCGCACTTCAGCAGCCGCACCGCGGTCAGCCAGGACCCGCGGACGACTCCGTACTCGGTCAAGGCGTCCACGGCGTACTGGCTGCAGGTGGGCATGAACCGGCATGTCGGTAGCCGTAGCGGGGAAATGGTGTGGCGGTAGAGCTGGATCAGATAGATCATGCCGCGCGCTGCGGCACCACCGACGCGTCGCACCGAGCTCATCGCCATGTCGCTCCGGCGCGTTCGCGCACTCGTTTGAGGCCTTGCCGCACTTGCCGTTCCAAACTTGCCGACCCGGCAATGCGGCTACCCGGCAGAGCCCGAATCACCAGCCGGTCACCCGGGTCCAGCTCAGGTAACAGACCGCGGGCGATGTGGCGCAGTCGCCGCGCCACCCGATGACGTTCGACGGCATTGCCCACCGACTTGGCCACGACCAGGCCCACCCGTGGTCCACCCGGATCCGCGGACCGCGCAGCATGCACCACAAGGTCGGGCTGCGCCGCGCGAACGCCACGGCTGACCGTTGCTGTGAACTCCGCCGATCGCGTCATCCGGTATCGCGCCGGAAGCACCGCGTCAGATCCTGCGTCCGATCACGCAGTGAGCGAACGACGGCCCTTGCTGCGCCGGTTGGACACGATCGCGCGGCCCGCACGGGTCCGCATCCGCAGCCGGAACCCGTGGACCCGTGCACGACGCCGGTTGTTGGGCTGGAAGGTCCGTTTGCCCTTGGCCACGGCTGTATCTCCTCGTTGCGTGTGGCCACCTCGACCCGCTCACTCATCGGTGTCGGTCGGGACGTGGTCGCCGTTGGTAAGCTCGTCCGTCTAACGTGCTAGCCGGCGCGCTCTCCGGGAGCCCCGGGTCGCTGCCGTATCGCCACGTGCGGGCGACTGTTCGAGGGTACTGACGAGATTTCGCTGGGTCAAACGCCGTCCCGCCACCGGCAGATGGCCGTCAGGCGGGGCAGTGTCACCGCACTTCGCCACGTTCGCAAGCAACCAACCGCGAATGTTGCAGAACGGTTGGCACATTGAGAGAAAACTGTTAGCTTCTGGCAATGCCGTTTCAGAGAGGAACGGCGACGGACAACCAAGCGAGGACACCACTTCGCCGCGAGCCCACAGACTACAACTAGCCTGTGACGAGCCACGGCAGCCGGTGTCTTCGCCGGTAAGCAACCGAACGACGGCGAACTGTCTCCATCCACAGACTGTGGATAACTATGTGGACAGATCGTCTTCGTTCATTTGGTCGTCTTTGGGTAGACCGCGAGGGGGTAAGCGTCTTTGACTGCAGACCCCGATCCCCCCTTCGTCGCCGTCTGGAACACCGTCGTTGCTGAACTCAATGGCGACATCGAGCCGACCGGACTCACCAACGGCGACACCCTTCCCTCGCTCACTCCGCAGCAACGCGCCTGGCTCAAACTCGTTCAACCTCTTGTCATCACCGAAGGGTTTGCCCTGCTGTCGGTGCCGACGCCGTTCGTACAGAACGAGATCGAACGCCACCTGCGCGAACCCATCGTCACCGCGCTGAGCCGCCACCTTGGCCAGCGGGTGGAACTCGGGGTCCGGATCGCCACCCCGTCGCAGAACGGCGACGACGGCCCGGCACCCGACACCACGCCCGCCCCTTCGGACCCCGACGAGGTCGACGACGATCGCGCGGCCCGCGTAAGCGCGGAGGAGAGTTGGCCCAGCTACTTCAGTGCCCGGCCCAGGGACACCGCGGTCAGCGAAGCGAACGCGGTCAACCTCAACCGTCGGTACACCTTCGACACCTTCGTCATCGGCGCATCGAACCGGTTCGCTCACGCCGCGACGCTGGCGATTGCTGAAGCTCCCGCCCGCGCATACAACCCCCTGTTCATCTGGGGTGAATCCGGGCTCGGCAAGACCCACCTGCTGCATGCGGCGGGCAACTATGCACAACGCCTCTTCCCGGGGATGCGGGTGAAGTACGTCTCGACCGAAGAGTTCACCAACGATTTCATCAACTCGCTGCGCGACGACCGCAAGGCATCGTTCAAACGCAGTTATCGCGACATCGACGTGCTGCTCGTCGACGACATTCAGTTCATCGAGGGCAAGGAAGGTATCCAGGAAGAGTTCTTCCACACCTTCAACACCCTGCATAACGCCAACAAGCAGATCGTCATCTCCTCCGACCGGCCGCCCAAGCAGCTGGCCACCCTCGAGGACCGGCTGCGAACCCGTTTCGAGTGGGGTCTGATCACCGACGTCCAACCGCCCGAGTTGGAGACGCGGATCGCGATTCTGCGCAAGAAGGCGCAGATGGACCGCCTAGACGTACCCGGCGACGTGCTGGAACTCATCGCCAGCAGCATCGAACGTAATATCCGTGAGCTCGAGGGTGCACTGATCCGTGTCACCGCCTTCGCCTCACTGAACAAGACGGCCATCGACAAATCCCTGGCCGAGATCGTGCTGCGCGATCTCATCTCGGACGCGTCCACGATGCAGATCAGCACCGCGGCGATCATGGCGGCGACTGCCGAGTACTTCGAGACGACGGTGGAGGAACTGCGCGGACCGGGTAAGACCCGCGCGCTGGCGCAGTCCCGGCAGATCGCGATGTATCTGTGTCGCGAGCTCACCGATCTGTCACTGCCCAAGATCGGGCAGGCGTTCGGCCGTGACCACACGACCGTCATGTACGCGGAGAAGAAGATCCGCGGGGAGATGGCGGAGCGGCGCGAGGTCTTCGATCACGTCAAGGAACTCACGACCCGTATCCGTCAGCGCGCCAAGCGCTGATCACCGTCCCACAATTCGGGCTGCGCGACGGCTGTCGCGGAAAAAACTTCGTTCACGAGTGCACCACCCGTCACTGTTTTTGGTTGTGGAAGACCTGTGGACAACTGTGTGTCCCGCCCCGTGATCGGCCACTGCGACCGTGAACAACGCCCGTCTTGTCCACAGCGCGTACTTCCGGCGATCCCGGCGATCCACAGCCGACTCACATGACGACACGCTGTCCATACTGGGATGACATGCGTTCATCCCAAGTCTCCACAGCACCTAATACTGTTACTCAGATATTCATTCAGGATTCTTCTCAGAAGAAGTCTGTTGGGGATCGCCGGCGACCGCCCGCCGATCCGTGGTCTCGTCGCGGCCTTGTCACAGCCGTGCATTAGCTTTCAACTTCAGCCAGAAAGCTCTACGGTGGTTCATCGACAGCCGTTACGGTCGTCTCAACGCATCCGGGGGATCCGGGGTGAGCCACCGAGAAAACGCTGGTAATGCTTGGTGTGGGGTTAAGCGAAGGGACGCTATGGACGCGGCGACGACGACGGCGGGTCTCACCGACCTGAAATTCCGCCTGGTGCGGGAAGACTTCGCCGACGCGGTGGCGTGGGTTGCGCGTAATCTGCCGACCCGACCCACGGTCCCGGTGCTCGCCGGCGTTCTGCTGACCGGCACCGATGACGGGCTGACCATCTCCGGATTCGACTACGAAGTTTCCGCCGAAGTGCGAGTTGCAGCCGAAATAGCTTCTCCTGGAAGCGTTTTGGTGTCAGGGCGGCTGCTGTCCGACATCACCAAGGCGTTGCCGGCCAAACCCGTCGACGTCAGTGTCGAGGGCACTCGGGTGTCGTTGACCTGCGGAAGTGCCCGGTTCTCGCTGCCGACCATGGCCGTGGAGGACTATCCGTCGTTGCCGGCGCTGCCCGACGAGACCGGGGTCGTCTCCTCGGATCTGTTCGCCGAAGCCATCGGCCAGGTGGCGGTGGCGGCCGGCCGTGACGACACCCTGCCGATGCTCACGGGTATTCGCGTCGAGATTTCCGGTGAGAGCGTGGTTTTGGCCGCGACCGACCGGTTCCGGCTCGCGGTGCGTGAGCTGACCTGGAACACGTCTGTGCCCGACGTCGAGGCTGCCGTCCTCGTGCCTGCCAAGACTCTTGCCGAAGCGGCCAAGGCCGGGACGGCCGGCGCGGACGTCCACCTGTCGCTGGGCGCCGGCGCCACCGTGGGGCGGGAGGGACTGCTCGGTATCCGCAGCGACGGTAAGCGCAGTACCACCAGACTCCTGGACGCGGAGTTCCCGAAGTTCCGCCAGCTGCTGCCCGCCGAACACACGGCGATCGCGACGATCGGTGTTGCGGAACTCACCGAGGCCATCAAGCGTGTGGCTCTCGTCGCGGACCGCGGTGCGCAGGTCCGGATGGAGTTCGCCGACGATGCGCTGCGACTGTCCGCCGGTGCCGACGACGTGGGCCGGGCCGAGGAGGATCTGCAGGTCTCGTTCTTCGGCGAACCCCTGACGATCGCGTTCAATCCGACCTATCTCACCGATGGCTTGAGTTCGTTGCATTCAGATCGTGTGACATTCGGCTTCACGACGCCCAGTCGCCCCGCGGTGTTGCGCCCCGCGGGTGAGGATGATGGGGGTGTTGATGCGGCCGGGCCGTTCCCGGCAGCACAAACCGATTACGTCTATCTGTTGATGCCGGTGCGGCTCCCGGGCTGACCGGCCTGATCGCCACGAAAGAGGCGCACATGCAGTTGGGTCTGGTCGGCCTGGGCAAAATGGGTTTCAACATGCGCGAGCGGTTGCGCGAGGGCGGACACGAGGTCATCGGCTACGACCCTCGCCCGGAGGTCTCCGACGTGGCGTCGCTCGAGGCACTCGCCGCGGCATTGGATGCGCCGCGTGTGGTGTGGGTGATGGTGCCTTCGGGCACCATCACGGGTGCCACCATCGCCGAACTCGCCGGCGTGCTCGGCGCCGGTGACTTGGTGATCGACGGCGGTAACTCCCGCTACACCGAAGACGGACCCCATCAGAAGTTGTTGGCAGACAAAGGTATCGCATTCGTCGACGCCGGAGTGTCCGGCGGCGTGTGGGGTTTGACCGAGGGGTACGGCCTGATGGTCGGCGGCAGCGACGTCGACGTGCAGCGCGCGATGCCGATCTTCGAGACGCTGCGGCCCCCCGGTGAACGTGCCGACGGTTTCGTCCATGCGGGCCCGGTCGGCGCCGGTCATTACGCCAAGATGGTGCACAACGGCATCGAATACGGCTTGATGAACGCTTATGCGGAGGGCTACGAACTGCTCGCCGCCGAGGAACTGATCACCGACGTGCAGGCCGTGATCCAAGCGTGGACCAACGGCACGGTGGTGCGGTCATGGCTGCAGCAGCTGCTGGCCAAAGCGCTGGCGGAGGACCCACAGTTCACCGAGATCTCGGGCTACACCGAGGATTCCGGCGAAGGCCGCTGGACGGTGGAAGAGGCTATCCGCCATCGGGTTCCGATGCCGGTGATTGCCGCGTCACTGTTCGCCCGGTTCGCGTCCCGACAGGACGACTCCCCCACCATGAAGGCGGTTTCGGCGCTGCGTAACCAGTTCGGTGGCCATGCCGTCAAAAGGGTCAGCGAATCGGGGTAGTTCTGGTCTGTCGGGAACGGGGTCTTGCTTTTCGTCGGCAGCCGCATCCGTCAGCCAGGCCGGGTCAACCAGAGGAATTTTCACCGTGTACGTACGCCACCTGAGTCTCACCGATTTCAGGTCCTGGGCGCACGTCGACCTCGAATTGCAGGACGGCCGCACCGTGTTCGTCGGCCGTAACGGCTTCGGAAAGACGAATATTGTTGAAGCACTGTGGTATTCGGCGACGCTGGGATCACATCGGGTGGCGGCGGACGCACCGCTGATCCGATCGGGTGCGCTACGCGCCGTCGTGTCGACCATCGTGGTCAACGAGGGTCGGGAGCTGGCTGTCGACCTGGAGATCACGACCGGAAAAGCGAACAAGGCGCGCTTGAACCGGTCGCCGGTGCGCAGTCCGCGCGAAGTGCTCGGGGTCTTGCGAGCGGTGTTGTTCGCTCCCGAGGACCTCGCCCTGGTCCGCGGTGAACCAGGGGAACGCAGAAGGTATCTCGATGAGCTGGCCACCATCCGTCGGCCCCGGGTGGCGGCGATCCGTGCCGACTACGACCGCGCTTTGCGACAGCGCACGGCGCTGCTGAAAACCGCGTCGGCACGTTTCCGTGGTGACCGTTCGGTCTTGGACACGCTTGAGGTGTGGGACGGTCACCTCGCGTCCCATGGTGCACAGTTGATGGCCGCGCGCGTGGAGCTCGTCAATGAGCTTGCGCCGGAAGTGGAGAAGGCCTACCAACAACTCGCTCCTGGATCGCGACCCGCGTCGATCCACTACCGCGGCAGCATCGATGTGGACGCCGAGGCCGATCCCATGACGGAGTTCTTCGAGGTGTCACTCCTCGACGCGCTGGCCCGGCGCCGGGACGCCGAGCTGGAACGAGGTGTCTGCCTGGTCGGCCCGCACCGTGACGACCTCGAGCTTCGCCTCGGCGATCAACCGGCCAAAGGCTTTGCCAGCCATGGTGAGTCGTGGTCGATGGCGTTGGCGTTGAGATTGGCTGGGTACGAACTCCTGCGCGCGGACGGCACCGATCCGGTGCTGTTGCTCGACGACGTGTTCGCCGAACTCGATGCCGCACGGCGCAGCGCACTGGCCGCGGTGGCAGCCTCGGCCGAACAGGTTTTGGTGACCGCGGCTGTGCCGGAAGACATCCCGGCGGAGTGGGATGCCCGTAGGATCGAGATCACCATGCGCGATGACGAATCTGGCCGGATATCGGTGGTGGCGACATGAACGACGAGGAGAACGAGCTTCCGGAGCATCTGGCCGGACTCAGCGGTATGGACCTGGTCAAGCGGGTGCTGGAGGATGCGCGCGGCGCGGCCCGGGTACAGGGTAAGGATGTCGGCCGCGGCCGCCGATCACCGGTGCGCCGCGTCGCGGGTACCGGACGTCGCCGTACCTGGTCGGGTCCGGGCCCCGATGCGCGCGATCCGCAACTCCTCGGTGCGGTGACTCATGAACTTGCGCGCTCCCGCGGCTGGTCGCCGCGCGTCGCCGAGGGCACCGTGCTGGGTCAATGGACGACGGTCGTGGGTGAGCAGATCGCCGGCCACGCGACGCCGACATCGCTGCGCGACGGCGTCCTGACGGTCTCGGCGGAGAGTACCGCCTGGGCGACGCAGCTGCGGATGGTGCAATCCCAACTGCTGGCCAAAATCGCCGCCGCCGTCGGCGACGGTGTCGTCACCGCCGTGAAGATCACCGGTCCGATGGCGCCGTCGTGGCGCAAGGGCCGCTATCACGTCGCGGGCCGGGGTCCCCGAGACACCTACGGCTGACGGTCGCCGGGCCTTTCCCTCAGAACGCCGAGAACGTCGCGAAGGAGCCTCTCAAGCGTCCTCACGCGCCGTCGTCCGAGAAATTCCGCACAGCGGTCGATCAGGTATGTGGAAACGCCGCCGGAGCATCGGTGCTGGCGGTACAGGACGGTAGACTGTGGGGTGACTTGCCGGCGGTGTCCTCACCGCCAACGCCGACCCCCGTCGAGAGAGTAGGGACGCTTCCGCCCGTGCCTGGCCAGAAGAAGAACGCAAAAGATGATTACGGCGCCCAGTCCATCACCATTCTCGAGGGGCTCGAGGCTGTCCGTAAACGACCGGGCATGTACATCGGCTCCACCGGTGAGCGAGGCCTGCACCACCTGATCTGGGAGGTCGTGGACAACGCCGTCGACGAGGCGATGGCCGGATATGCCACGCAGGTCGACGTGACGCTGCTCGACGACGGCGGCGTCGAGGTGTCCGACAACGGGCGTGGTATCCCGGTGGCGATGCACGCCACCGGTGTGCCGACGGTGGACGTCGTCATGACCCAGCTACACGCCGGCGGCAAGTTCGGCGGGGAGAACAGCGGCTACAACGTCAGCGGTGGCCTGCACGGCGTCGGTGTGTCGGTGGTGAACGCGCTGTCGACGCGCGTCGAGGTGGAGATCAAACGCGACGGATATGCCTGGTCGCAGTATTACGACCGGGCGGAACCGGGGACTCTCAAACAAGGTGAGGCGACCAGGAATACCGGCACCACTGTGCGGTTCTGGGCGGACTCGGACATCTTCGAGACCACCACCTACGACTTCGAGACGGTGGCCCGCCGGCTGCAGGAGATGGCGTTCCTCAACAAGGGCCTGACGATCAACCTCACCGATAAGCGGGTGCGGGCTGAGGAGGTCGTCGACGAAGTTGTCAGCGATCTGGCGGAGGCGCCGAAAACCGCCGAGGAGAAGGCGGCCGAGGCCGCCGCCCCGCAGAAGGTGAAGAATCGGACGTTCCACTATCCGGGCGGTCTGGTCGATTACGTCAAACACATCAACCGCACCAAGACGGCCATCCACCAGAGCATCATCGACTTCTCCGGCAAGGGCACCGGCCACGAAGTCGAAATCGCCATGCAGTGGAACGCCGGCTACTCCGAGTCGGTGCACACGTTCGCCAACACCATCAACACCCACGAAGGCGGCACCCACGAAGAGGGTTTCCGCGCGGCGCTGACCGGTGTGGTCAACAAGTACGCCAAAGAGAAGAAACTCCTCAAGGAGAAGGACCCCAACCTCACCGGTGACGACATCCGCGAGGGTCTCGCCGCGGTCATCTCGGTCAAGGTGAGCGATCCGCAGTTCGAGGGCCAGACCAAGACGAAGCTGGGCAACACCGAGGTCAAGTCGTTCGTGCAGAAGGTCTGCAACGAGCAATTGACACACTGGTTCGAGGCCAACCCGGCGGAAGCCAAAACCGTTGTGAACAAGGCTGTCTCGTCGGCACAGGCGCGTATCGCGGCCCGTAAGGCGCGCGAGCTCGTGCGGCGCAAGAGCGCGACGGACATCGGTGGGCTGCCCGGCAAGCTCGCCGATTGCCGCTCCACGGACCCACGCAAGTCCGAACTGTATGTGGTGGAGGGTGATTCGGCGGGCGGCTCGGCCAAGAGTGGTCGGGATTCGATGTTCCAGGCGATCCTGCCGTTGCGCGGCAAGATCATCAACGTGGAAAAGGCCCGCATCGACCGGGTGCTGAAGAACACAGAAGTCCAGTCGATCATCACCGCGCTGGGCACCGGCATCCATGACGAGTTCGACATCGCGAAGTTGCGCTACCACAAGATCGTGCTGATGGCCGACGCCGACGTGGACGGTCAGCACATTTCGACGTTGCTGCTGACGCTGCTGTTCCGGTTCATGAAGCCGCTGGTGGAAAACGGCCACATCTTCCTGGCGCAACCGCCGCTGTACAAGCTGAAATGGCAACGCATAGAACCGGAATTCGCCTACTCGGACCGGGAGCGCGACGGGTTGCTGGAGGCGGGGCTCAAAGCGGGTAAGCGCATCAACAAGGACGACGGCATCCAGCGGTACAAGGGTCTCGGCGAGATGGACGCCAAGGAGTTGTGGGAGACCACGATGGATCCGTCGGTGCGGGTGCTGCGCCAGGTGACGCTCGACGACGCGGCCGCTGCCGACGAGCTGTTTTCGGTCCTGATGGGCGAAGACGTCGAAGCGCGTCGCAGTTTCATCACCCGAAACGCGAAAGACGTTCGTTTCCTGGATGTTTAGCGGCTCGCGCCGTTTGATCACAACTAAGGCTGAAACATATGACTGATACCACGTTGCCGCCCGGCGACGAAGCCGGCGACCGCGTCGAGCCTGTCGACATCCAGCAGGAGATGCAGCGCAGCTACATCGATTACGCGATGAGCGTGATCGTCGGTCGCGCGCTCCCCGAGGTGCGTGACGGCCTCAAGCCCGTACATCGCCGGGTGCTGTACGCAATGTTCGACTCCGGCTTCCGTCCGGACCGCAGTCACGCGAAATCAGCCCGCTCCGTAGCCGAAACGATGGGTAACTACCACCCGCACGGAGATGCGTCGATTTACGACACCCTGGTGCGGATGGCCCAGCCGTGGTCGCTGCGCTACCCACTGGTCGACGGGCAGGGCAACTTCGGCTCGCCGGGTAACGATCCCCCGGCGGCGATGAGGTATTGCGTCACGGGTGATGCGCTGGTGCGGCTTCCCATGGCTCAGTCAGTGCGAATCCGTGACGTCGTACCCGGCGCGAAACCGGACTCCGACAACGAGATCGACGTCAAGGTTCTGGGCAGGCACGGCGACCCGGTGGGTGCTGATCGGCTGTTCCATTCGGGCGAGCACCAGACGTACACGGTACGCACCGTCGAGGGATACGAAGTCACCGGCACGGCCAATCATCCCCTGCTGTGTTTGGTCGACGTCGCGGGTGTACCGACGTTGCTGTGGAAGCTGATCGAGGAGATCGATCCTGACGACCATGTCGTGCTTCAGCGCTCGCAACCGATGGAATTCGGCCCAGCCGACCGGCACGACGCCCTTGAAGCTCTCCTGCTGGGTGCCTTTGTCAGCGAAGGCTTCGCCTCGACCACGCGCGCGAGATTCAACAACCTCGACCGCGACTTCTTCACGATGGTTGTGGCGGCGTACGACGTCATCGTCGGCGGACCGCGATACACAAGCAGCAGGAAGATCGCATCCGGCTCGATTCTCCACGAACTCGACATCCACAACCTCTCCGCGCTGAAGCGGTCGCGGCTGGGATGTCTGGTCGGGCAACGTTCCGCAGACAAGTCAGTGCCGGAATGGTTGTGGCATGCGCCCGCCGCCGTGAAGCGAGTATTTCTGCAGGCGTTGTTCGAGGGCGACGGATCGTGCTCTGCGCTGCCGCGAAACACGATCCAGGTTTCCTACTCCACTCGCAGCGAACGGCTCGGCGCTGACGTGCAGCAGATGCTGCTTGAATTCGGGGTCGTATCGCGGAGATATCTGCACGCAACGGGCGAGCACAAGGTGGTGCTGACAAACCGCAGTCAAGCGGAGCTTTTCGCGAGTCGGATCGGTTTCGGCGGAGCCAAGCAGGAGAAGCTCACGCGGCTCTTGGCGGCCCTTCCCGAGCGTTCGTCAGGCCTCGATAGTGACCATGTTCCCGGACTTGCTGCGTTCGTGCGTAACCACTGCGGCAGCAGCTGGATCGACAAGGAATGGCTGCGCAAACACAACGTCGACCGGATCTCACGTTGGCGACGGGACGGCGAGGAGATCCTCAGGCGCATCGCCGATCCGGACGTACGGTCCCTCGCCACCGACCTCACCGACGGCCGTTTCTACTACGCGCGGGTTGCCTCTGTGATCGGTGCCGGCACCCAACCGGTTTACAGCCTGCGTGTCGAGACCGAGGACCACTCGTTTGTCACCAACGGGTTCGTCAGTCACAACACCGAAGCGCGGCTCACTCCCCTGGCGATGGAGATGCTGCGCGAAATCGACGAGGAAACAGTCGATTTCATCCCGAACTACGACGGGCGGGTGCAGGAGCCGACCGTGCTGCCCAGCCGGTTCCCCAACCTGCTGGCCAACGGTTCCGGCGGTATCGCGGTCGGTATGGCGACCAACATCCCACCGCACAACCTGCGGGAGCTGGCCGAGGCGGTCTACTGGTGCCTGGAGAACCACGAGGCCGACGAAGAAGCGACGCTGGCCGCGGTCTGTGAGCGCGTCAAAGGTCCCGACTTCCCGACCTCGGGGCTGATTGTTGGCTCACAAGGCATCTCGGACACCTACACGACCGGGCGCGGGTCGATCCGGATGCGCGGTGTGGTCGAGATCGAGGAGGATTCGCGGGGGCGGACCTCGATCGTCATCACCGAACTGCCCTATCAGGTCAACCACGACAACTTCATCACCTCGATCGCCGAGCAGGTCCGCGACGGCAAGCTGGCCGGGATCTCCAATGTGGAGGACCAGGGCAGCGACCGCGTCGGTATCCGAATCGTGGTGGAGCTCAAGCGCGATGCGGTCGCCAAGGTCGTGCTGAACAACCTCTACAAGCACACCCAGCTGCAGACCAGTTTCGGTGCGAACATGCTGGCGATCGTCGACGGCGTGCCACGCACACTGCGCCTGGACCAACTGATCCGGTACTACGTCGACCATCAGCTCGACGTCATCGTGCGCCGCACCCGCTACCGGCTGCGCAAAGCCAACGAGCGGGCGCACATCTTGCGGGGCCTGGTCAAAGCGCTCGACGCGCTCGACGAGGTCATCGCGTTGATCCGGGCGTCGCAAACCGTCGATATCGCCAGGGCGGGCCTGATCGAGCTGCTCGAGATCGACGATATCCAGGCGCAGGCCATCCTCGACATGCAGCTACGCCGGCTGGCCGCACTGGAACGCCAGCGCATCGTCGACGATCTGGCCAAGATCGAGGCCGAGATCGCCGACCTCGAGGACATCCTGGCCAAACCCGAACGGCAGCGTGCCATCGTGCGCGACGAGCTGGCCGAGATCGTGGAGAAGTACGGCGACGACCGGCGCAGCCGGATCGTCGCCGCCGACGGCGAGGTCAGCGACGAGGACCTGATCGCGCGCGAGGACGTCGTCGTCACCATCACCGAGACCGGCTATGCCAAACGGACCAAAACCGACCTGTACCGCAGCCAGAAACGCGGCGGCAAGGGCGTCCAGGGTGCAGGGCTCAAGCAGGACGACATCGTCAACCACTTCTTCGTCTGCTCCACCCACGACTGGATCCTGTTCTTCACCACGCAGGGCCGGGTGTACCGGGCCAAGGCCTACGACCTGCCCGAGGCGTCGCGCACCGCGCGTGGCCAGCATGTGGCCAACCTGCTGGCCTTCCAGCCGGAGGAACGCATCGCCCAGGTCATCCAGATCAAGGGTTACGAGGACGCCCCCTACCTGGTGCTGGCGACTCGCAACGGTCTGGTCAAGAAGTCGAAGCTGACCGATTTCGACTCCAACCGGTCCGGGGGCATCGTCGCGGTGAACCTGCGCGACGGGGACGAACTCGTCGGCGCGGTGTTGTGCTCGGCCGAGGACGACCTGCTGCTGGTGTCGGCCAACGGGCAGTCCATCCGCTTCGCCGCGAACGACGAGGTGTTGCGCCCGATGGGCCGCGCGACCTCCGGGGTGCAGGGGATGCGGTTCAACGCCGACGACCGGCTGTTGTCGCTCAACGTGGTCCAGCCGGACACCTATCTGCTGGTCGCGACCGGGGGCGGGTACGCGAAGCGCACCGGTATCGACGAGTACCCGGTGCAGGGCCGCGGCGGTAAAGGGGTCCTGACAATCCAGTACGACCGTCGGCGTGGCAACCTTGTCGGAGCGTTGATCGTCGATGACGACGCCGAGTTGTACGCCATCACCTCCGGCGGCGGTGTCATCCGGACGGCGGCCCGTCAGGTCCGCAAGGCCGGGAGGCAGACCAAGGGGGTTCGGTTGATGAACCTGGGTGAGGGCGACACACTGATTGCCATTGCGCGCAACGCCGAGGAGGGTGACCCCGCCGACGTTGCCGCAGGCGCGGACCCCGCTGACGCGGACCCCGAAGCGCCGTGACGGGAACGCCGGGGGCCAGGATGGCCTCCGGCCCGATGTGAGGAGCCTCAGTGAGCTCACCGAACGAGCCGGGATACCCGCGAACGGGCGACCGACCTTCCGGGGGCACCAACGGCTCCGCCGGGCCGGGTCCCGACGCGGGTAGTCCGGCCGCATCCTCGTCGAGGCCGGGTCCGTCGCACGCGACGACGTCGCCGGCGCCGGCCCCCGAGCGCGGTGACGTGCCGCCGTGGCAGCGGGGCCCGTCGGCGAACCGCGCCACTCCGCCGCAACGCACGGCGCCCGAACCGCAGCCGCCGCGCCCCGAGGGGCCCCGCCCGGCCGGGCCGCCCACCGGTCCGACGGGCGGTGCGGCAGGTATGGACGATCGGCTGAACCGGTTCATTGCGGGCGGGCCGGCACCGGTCGCCGAACAGGACTCGCCGCCCACTCCGACCCGCAACGAACGCATCGACACCGGCCGTAGTGAGGCGTACGCGAGCGAGCTGCCCGACTTGTCGGGCCCGTCGCCGCGTCCGCCGCAGCGCAAACCGGTCCCCGAGCGGCCCGCCCCGGAGCCGTCGGCGCGTGCCGCCGCGCCGACCACCCGCGTCGAAGTGGGTGCCCGCGCGCGTGGTGGTCCGGTCCGGGCCAGCATGCAGATCCGCCGCATCGACCCGTGGAGCACCCTGAAGGTGTCGCTGGTGCTGTCGGTGGCGCTGTTCTTCGTGTGGATGATCGCCGTGGCGTTCCTGTACCTCGTACTGGGCGGCATGGGCGTGTGGAGCAAGCTGAACAGCAACGTCGGCGATCTGCTGACCAGTGCCAGCGGCAGCACCGGGGGTGAGTTGGTGTCCAGCGGCACGATCTTCGGCGGCGCCGCGCTGATCGGGCTGGTCAACATCGTGATCCTCACCGCGATGGCCACCGTCGCGGCGTTCGTCTACAACCTGACCACGGATCTGGTCGGCGGCGTCGAGGTGACGCTGGCCGACCGGGACTAGGGCCGGTTTGGGCGGCGGGCGGGTTTACGGTAATCTCGTCGCTCGGCCGTGTTCGGTTACGGGCCTATAGCTCAGGCGGTTAGAGCGCTTCGCTGATAACGAAGAGGTCGGAGGTTCGAGTCCTCCTAGGCCCACGGAAGGGTGCACCATGAGGCTGGCGTTACTGCTGGCCGCTGTGGCGGTCGCGGTGCTGGTGTTGCGGTCACGATGCCGCGGCGAGGTCTGGCATGTTGCGGCCGACCAGCCGTCCCCACCCGAGCCGGGGCCTTAGCTCAGTTGGTAGAGCGCTGCCTTTGCAAGGCAGATGTCAGGAGTTCGAATCTCCTAGGCTCCACAATCAAAGATGCAGGTCAGACCCCATATGGTCTGGCCTGCTTTTGCGCTAGGCTGCGTCCGTGCCCACACTTTGCCCACAATCACGAGTCAACAGCTGATTGATCGCGATACCTACAGCCTCGACATCGGACCCGTACAGATGGCCGTAGCGGTCCAACGTGAGGGCGGCAGATTCGTGGCCGAGCATGTTCTGAAGGCTCTTGATATTCGCGCCGGCCTGGATCGCCAGAGTCGCCGCCGTGTGCCGCAGCTCGTGGATCTTGAACTCGTAGACGGTGATGTCCCCCCCGGCCGCGTTCTTCTCGATCCGGGGGAACAGCTGCGCTGCCGTGACGGCATCGGACCACCACCGGCGACGCACGTTCGTCCCCCGCATGTGACCGCCGGCCGTGTCCGGGAACACCAGCGCGTCGGCCGGCCCCGGCGTCAGCAGATCGCCGACGAACTCAGAGATGCTGACCGTACGGCCCTTGCCGCCCTTCGGGGTGCCGACGACGAACTTGTTGTCCACCAGCGTCACCGACCGCAGCACCGAGATCGCGTTCTTATCGAGATCCAGATCTCGCCAGCGCAGCTCGGCAACCTCACCGAACCGCAGCCAGCACGTCCCCAGCACGTACACCAGTGCCCGGTACTGGCCAGCCGCAGCAGCCAGTGCGTGCAGTTGCTCCAGCGTCAGGAACCGCTGCTCGACCGTCCCCACCGCCGGCAGCTCGACGCCGTCGACCGGATTGAGCACCAACCGATTATCGGCGACCGCCATCGCGAGGACCTGGCGCAGCACCCCGATGGTCTTGTGCACCCACGCCGGCGCGTGACTGGTGCTCAGCTCGGCCACGGGCCTTGCCCCCATGTAGTGGACACGGGATTTGTGGTTAAGCGGCTTCGGGCAGCGTAGCCGGTGTGAGGTTCCTTTCGTAGGCGGCGGGACTGGAATAGCGGCAGCGGGAGTGCCGTCGTTTGGTGTTGTAGCGGGCCAGCCACCGGAAGACCTCACGACGGCAGGCCGCCGCGTCGGGCCAGCACGCCCGGTCTTGCAGGATCTCGCGTTTGAGCGCGGCGTTGAACGATTCGGCCAGCGCGTTATCGGCACTTGACCCCACACCACCCATAGACTGGACGACCCCCAAACTCTCGGCAGAGGATCGCGAAATCCCTTGAGGCGTACTGACTTCCGTGGTCTGCATGGAATACCGCCCCGGCCAGTGAACCCCGCAGTGCAGCAGCGGCGTTGAGCGCATCGGCGACAAGTTCGGTGCGCATGTTATCGGCGATCGCCCACCCCGCCACCCGCCGCGAACAGCAGTCGATCACCGTGGCCAAGTACAGATTGCCGCCAGTCGCCAACGGCAGGTAGGTGATGTCGCCGACGTACTTGACGTTGACGACCGGCGCGGTGAAGTCCCGCTTGAGCAGATCGGGGACCTTCTGGTTGGCCGGGTCCGGCACCGTGGTCTTCACCCGGCGCCGACGGCGATAACCGGCGATCCCAGCGCCGCGCATCACCCGCGCGACCCGCTTGTGGTTGACCCGCTCACCCGGCGGCGCACCGTCGTTGAGCTCGGCGGTGATGCGCGGCGCCCCGTAGGTGTTGTCCTCGTCGTGCACCACCCGGATACGGGCGGCCAGCGCCTCATCAGCAGCGGCCTTCGCGGCGCGGGCGTCGGCGCCGGCCAGCCAGGCGTAGAACGATGAACGCGCGACCTCGACGACTGCGCATAGCCACTTGACCTCAAAGGCATGTAGGTGGTCGGCGACGAACTGGAAGCGGCTCACCAGTTCGTCTCCCCGGCGAAATACTTGGCCGCCGAACGCAGAATGTCACGCTCGGTGGACAACCGAGCCTCGTTGGCGCGCAGTGTCTTGTTCTCGGCGCGCAGCCGGGCCAACTCCTGCTCCGGGGTCTCCAGCCCCTTTGCAGGCTCTGTCACCCCAGCACCGCGGCGGTGCCGGATCGGCACCCCGGCCGACTTGCACCACGCCGAGAGCGTGGCCTCGCTGACACCGAGCTCGGCAGCGATCTGGGTGATCGTCGCGCCCTCGGTGTCTCGGTACAGCGCGACCGCGTCGCGCTTGAACTCATCGGGGTAATTCTTCCTTGCCATCGGGTTGGATCATCTCGCTTCCCCCAGCACATTCCTGGGATTGAGCGTGTCCAACACACGGGGGCAAGTCCCTGCGGTCCGTACGAATTTCTTTATGCTCCAACCGGTTTTGCGCTCGATGTAGTGGCTGACGGCCATTGCGGCGAACACGACGCTGAGGTGAGCTTCGATGGAGTCGCGGGTGCGGTGGTAGATCGGCCTGGCCTGTAGGTCGTGCTTGGACATTCGGAACGCCTACTCGATGCGCCACAACTGGTGGTAGGCGTCGATGACGAAGGTGGCGGGTTGGCCGACGAGGTTGGTCGTGTAGCCCTTCCACCCGGCCAGAGCGCGGGTCTTGGCCTCGAGCTCCTGGTTGACGCTCTTGGTCGCCCCGGTGAGCTTGATGAAACGGTTGCGCTTGACCGCGGCGTGCCCGTCGACGGCACGCTGGGCCTTAGCAACCTGTTCATCGATGCCGCGCAGCGAGCGGCGGGCCCGGTCGTGGCGGAATTGGTAGTGGATCATCCGGTCCGGGATGCCGCGGGCCTTCTCGCTGCTGGTGGCCGGCCACGGTTGGGTCAGGACCAGTCCGTCGGGGTGCTTGTCGCGCCATTCGCGGACCACGTCGGGAAGGAACGGAATCCGGGCGCCGAGGATGTAGGTCAATCCGGCGGCGTGCAGCGCGACCTGGTTGGTCTCAGAGATCATCCCCGCATCAGCGACCACGGTCACGTCGGACAGTTGGTGGGCAGCCTTGAATGCGTTGATCACCGGCAGCATCGTGGCGGTCTCGGCCCGGTTGCCCTCGAACGCCGCCACCGACAGTGGCAGGCCGGCCGCGTCGGTGAGCAGTCCGACGGTGATTTGAGGGTCCAGCCGCCGCTCCTTGGAGAAACCGGGCTCGCGGAAGCCGTCGCCGGCATCGGTTTGGAAGTGAAGTGTGGTCACGTCTTAGAGCACCAGGCTGGCCGGCCCCAGCCGGGCATGGGTGGCGCATGTAGTTCAAAGTGCTTGCCGGAAGCTGGGTTTGGCGAATACCGGCAGGCGGCGGTTGAGTGTGGGATACGACACCGGCGCCACCCCGGTCTCGTCGATGACCCGCAGCGAGTCGGACTTGCTGGTCGGTTCGATGATCCGGGCCAACACCAGCTGACGAAACGCCTCATCACTACCGGCGGCCTTGTCGAACCCCACCTGGGCGTAGGCCGTGCACAACGCCTCCCACAGCAGCGCGGACTTCGACGACGTGATCGGCAACGGCTCGGCCGCCGAGTGTTCCTCCAGACCCAGATCCAGTTGCGCCTGGCCAGCGGCCAGGCGCTGGACCGCGGCGGCCTTCAATGCCGCAATCCCGGCTTCGTCGTGCGCCGACCCGAGGTGCTCGATCTTGCGGGAGCCCTTTCGCGTGGACCACCCGATCTGCACCGCCGTCGCCCCCGACGACGTCTTCACGGTGCGCACATAGGCCACCCCGGCACCCTACGGCCCACCGGCTAGTGCACAAATCCGCACCAGGACGACAACGAATACGCAGGTCAACGACCTGCAGGATCGCCAGACCGCCAGCGGTGATAAAAGTCAGGTCTTGGGGCCAACGAATCTTCCGCGCCGGTGTTGCCGCGACGAGCTACGATTGCGATCGGCCAACCAATCCAGTCGGTGGGGCTGAGCCTAGTTTCGATTGCCGTCGCAGGGACCAGGAAACTGCTGCCGCCGCGACCGCGAGTCCACAGATGCCCAGTGCCCAGGCCGACGGTGACACAGTCGGCTGCGGCTGCCAGGGCTGCGCCGCAATTAAATCCGCTTTCGTGTCAATCTCGACACCTCCGGCCGCGCGGGGTGCGTCCGATCCGCGAACGAAGCATAGGCACAAACTCTGTACCACTACGGCAGCTGCACACACAGACACGACGAACAGGCCTTCTAACGGGCCGATAAAACCGGAGGTCTCAAAGCTCGATGAGCCCGAGATTGACCGCCAGATGGCGATTCCCACAAAAACGAGGCTGGTGTACGGCCAGTACGTTAGACACCGCGATATGAATCGGCCCGGCTTGCCCGGTCCGCGCCGAAGACGGCGAGTTAGGCACCAGGCAATCAGACATAGACCGAATACAGCGGGGGGCAGCCAGTTTTGCGCGACATGGGTTTCCCTCCACAGTGGGGCGTCCGAGATGTCCCCGCTGCCGGCAAGGGTTATGGCGAGGTCGCTGAGCACCGCGCTGACGAATAAGACAATTATCGGTGGGACAACTACGCAAACGATAAAGCGCAAATGTGTGCTTAGGTTCACTGCGCTGAGCAATTGGACCGTCGCGAAAAGTAGTGTGTAGATCGCGAACGCGAAGGCAACTCCCGCTAGGACCATTTGGGAGGCTGCTCGGCCATCGACGAGAGCGCAATCCAACTCGGCCGACACCGCGGCGTATGACACCGATGCCACAACTAAGCCAACGAACGCGCAACCTAGTCCAGTGACGAAGCGACTGTCCTCTTCATACTCGTCATCCACTCCATCGAACGGCTCCCGCCGGTGCTGGCGACTGAGTAAGAGCATAATTGCGGCGAAGGCGAATCCGGCGAGGACGCCCGCCAGTTGGGAGTACAGTCCAGCGGATCGCGAGACGTCGAAGCCGTGGAGCAGCTCGCAGCGCCGCTGCCCCTCAGCAAGTGCGTAAAGAATGCCAAAGTCCTTTCGCCGAGCGGGTGCTACGCGGCCAATAAATTTCGACCAGATCCACCGGAGTATCACGAGCTAGTGCAGGCCCAATTCCTGCCCACAATTGCTCATGTTTTCACTGAACCATACTGATGTGTTTTGAGCAGCTCGCTGCCCTGGTCTTGGAAGCTGACGGACGCCAGGAGAGCAACGCTGGCGAAGCGACTCCTCCGATCCGCTGGCACCACGGCTGCCGCCACCACCGCCGCGAGACTTGGGCCCGAGCGATGTCGAGAGTTTCAAGCCGTGCTCGTCAGGCTCTACACGATGCGCTGCGCCCCGGCGGACACGGACGCGTGGCCGACGTCGAAACGCTGCACGGGAACCAATCCACAGGGCGACCCGCTGATCGTGTACATTAGCTAGGAAACCGGGCCAGGTCTCCCGATCCGTCGGAGGCGCAGAAGCAGAGCGTTAGCCTTGGTGGCGTGAGCGACGCCAACGATGAGCTGCCTAATGACCATCTACTCGCTGAAATTGTCCACGGGGATGAACTCAACGTTCCGTTCGATGTCGAGGAAGTCGGTCCTTGGGCACACACAGGCGAGGGCGAAGAGTATCGCGAACTCAAGTTCCCCCCCTTGTATGAGCATCCTTGGGGCGCTGGCACAGCGGGACTGATTGGACGCCAAGGGCGAAACGGACGCGTTCTCCTCGGTATTCAAGTCAACGTCGCAGCCGAACTCTCCACCGACGAGGCAGATCGGCTGAGGGCCGCCCTGGTCGACCTGATCGACAACGTGAACCGCAACAACGAGGGGCTTGAGGAAGCCTGCGGCAGGCCGGGCGGAACAGATTGCCGGTCCGTAGCGGTGTTTGCTACTCAGCAGTCGTCAGTTAGGCGTCCAAAGCGGTTCTGAACAGCTAAAATGTTGCATTTGTCGGTCCTGGTGGTTAGGCTCGCAGCGCTCGCTCTTCCAAAATGGCGCGAGCCTAACCACCAGGGACCAGCCTATGAGCAGCGGCCGTTGCCACGTCTGACTCAGGCTGATACTCTTGGGTCGAGTTCAGTACCCAGCGGTATCTGAATCTATCGAGGCTTCGGACGCTGAGCCCGCGTATGCGAATCAGCGTCCACTTTTCGTTTGGGCCAACTCATTCATGCAGATCGTTTGGTCCCAAAGGGGTGCTTTGCGGATCTTGCCGATGCTGTTGTCTGCCACGTAGCAAGTCACGAATTTACCTTTGAGAAATCCTTTCTGAGTTAGCCCCAAACGAATCACGACTACGAAGTCGTCAACTGCGACCGTCACGCATTTGGAGTGGTGGTGGGTTTTACTGTCCTTATCCCACCCGGCCCTGCGTTCGATCGTCGAGTCCGCCAGCGCTGTGGCTATATCATCCATCCGCTGGGCGCGTTGGAGGGAAAAAGCGTCTTTGAACCCGTCGCGCTGAGTGCTCTCGAAGAAGGCATGGTCGAAATTGTGGGCCGCGAAGTACACCGGAGCAGTCCCGACCGCTAACCGAAACGTCTGAGCAGACCGAGTGTAAGTCGCGACGAAGTGCGCGCGGTAAGCAGCCTCATCAGGCAAATGAAGAGTCACTTGCGACTTCCTTGCAGACTGATATTGAAGATGTTGAATTTTCGCTCGGACTGATACGTCGGCCTAATTGGCCGACCGGTGCGAAGCTCGACGTCGTTCACGAGGGCCATTTTCGCGGGGGATGAACCGGGGCTGCCGTTGGCCCGCCACTGCGTCGCACCTATCAGTACGTCGCACAATTGGACGGCCACAACTTGGTGGGAATTCACAGCTTGCAGCGTTTTAATCTCAGCAGCTCGATTGGAGTTTTGAAGCACCTGCTTCAGAACGGATAAGCGCTTAGGGTCACGGTTCACTTTGTCGTCACAGAAGACGGTGTACGTGGCGCCAGGAACGATCCAGTGAGTCAAAAGCTGGTAGTAGAACTTGTAGAAGCCTAGTTCAGCGTCCGCTGCGTGGAATCTAGCTAGATCGAGCTGAGAAGCGTCGACGACGATGGCGCGGAATCGCAGTTCATCGCAAGCGAAGAAGTACTCGACCACAGCCCGGTAGAAGGCGAGTTTCGAAGGTGAGACCTTGTTCCACTTGAACTCCCCCCATACTCCGTGCTCAGCCCGAAGCGCCGTGATATCCCGCTTGAAGGTGTCCCGGTAGTCGGCCGGCATCCAAAGGGACCCGATGATCGCGCGTCCTGATCGGTGGCCCGCCGTTACGAAGAGTTCGGGCCTGCTCTCGTCGCAATAGATCTCAAACCGCTGATCCGTTGTATTCATGGGCACAGCGTTCCGTAGAAGGCATGCGCCACAATCGCTGCCTTGAACTCCCTACTAGACCACCCCGGGCGCCAAGTCATGCGAATACTCTTACACGAGGGGTGACGGTATAACCGTCACGACACGCGGTCGTGCCGCTAATTGCATTGGCATGCGGCGACGGCTGGAATTCAGTTCGCGGGACGGTCAACTATCTCTGCGAGGACACTTGCGCGTATTAGTTCCGACACGCTCACCCCCCGCCGCTTCGCAGCGGCCGACAGTGCGTCACGTTCGGCAGGCAGCAGCCGCAGTGCGACCAGAGCGGTTCGTTGTCGCTGCTCAGACTTCGGTGGGTGCTGCTTCTGCTTGGCCTGTGGTGGTGGCGTCGATTTCATTGCACTCCCGGCCGAATCGCATGGCTGTCATTTGACGGGTATCTGGCAGAATACCTGAGATCCGACGGTTTGACCGTCAACTGACGGGTATTTGACACGGCTGTGGTGGTGCGACTTGCAGGCGAAATCCAGTTACACCGTGAGGGACGTTGCGGAACTCTCAAGAGAGAGCGAGTCCACAGTGAGGCGCCTGCTACGCGACGGACGGCTCGCCCGTGTGCAGGGTTCGAATCCCTGTCAATTGACGGCCGACTCGGTGCATGCGTACCTGCGTAGGCGATTGGCTGACGGGCCTCAGCTTCCTGATTCTCTACAGGACGGCGTTGAGCACGGTTCGACCACGTCCAGCCCCGATCGGGAGACGGCTCAGTCGGTCGTCGACCTTCAAGCTGAGGTGAGTCGGCTGCAGCAGGAAAACGAGCGCTTGCGAAACACGGTCCTTGCTCTACGGCAAACGGGTGCGATCCTCTTGGACGATCTGGGCGCATACACCTCGCCGAGCTTGCCGAACAACTGACCACAGTTTGCCCACAATCTGCCTACAGTTACAGACAAATCCTGTTGACCACGGTGATGTGTTTGTGCACGACAATCGGCACGAAACCTATTGAAATGCGGGGTGTGACACGCTCTGGAAATCCCG
>JAFDWN010000004.1:41473-207877 GCA_018268465.1 Actinomycetota bacterium | reverse complement strand
ATCCGTGGATCGAGGCTTAGCCGCGCACCGCGGCCGAGCTCCCTGTCAATTTTAAAGAACTAAAAACTTGACCAATAGGTCTTTGTCGGTGAGACTTGCTCCAGTGCGTGATGAACGCCACGGCTCAGGAAGGAAAAGACGTTGAGCAACAAGGTCATCGTGACGGGCGGAGCCGGTGTCATCGGCCGGGCCATCTGTCGCCGTCTACTGCAGAGTGGGTATGCCCCGGTCGCCGCGGACCTGAAATCGGCTATCGACGCGCTGGATTTCGATGCCGTCGGCCTTGCTGGTACCGAGGCGGTCGCTATGGATGTCACCGACGGAGAGAACGTACGCTCGGCGGTGGCGTCGGTTGTCGATGACAACGAGACTCTCGTCGGGTTGATCAATTGTGCAGGCATCCTGCGCGATTCGTTCCTCGGCGAATTGGATGAGGCCAAGCTGGAACTGATGTTCCAGGTCAACATCGCCGGCATGGCGCGGGTTACTGACGCGGTGGCCCCGCTGTTGACCGAGGGCAGCGCCATCGTCAACGTCGGCAGCCTGACCGGACATTTCGGCCGCTTCCGCGGCGCGTCGGTCTATGGCGCCACCAAGGCCGGCATCGCCGCCTACACCCGCTACCTCGCCGAGGAATTGGCCCCGCGTGGTGTCCGGGTCAACAACGTCGCCCCGGGTGTCATCAGGGCGCCGATGAGCCCTTCGATGGCGCGCGTCTCCGGCGGCGAAGAGGTCAGCGCCGGCTACGCCATGCTCAAGCGCATCGGCGAACCCGAAGAAGTCGCCGAGGCGGTCGAGTTCCTGCTGTCTCCGCGAGCCTCCTTCATCACCGCCCAGACCCTGCTCGTCGACGGTGGTGTGGTCGCATGGTGAGTACCGAGGCCACCGCGCGGTCCGGTTTTGCCTTCATCGACGATGCCAACGCCACATCGTTCACCCGCCTCAACGACGCAGACCCATGGGTCGTCGACGTCCGGTCGGCCCGCGAGGTCCTGCCCGGTTACCGTGACAACCTCGTACTGACCTCCGGTGCGCCGATGCCGTGGTCGCAGTACACAGGTGGCCAGCGCGAAGCGCTCATCGGCGGCGCGCTGTTCGAAGGGCTGGCCGCCGACCGCGACGAAGCGATCGTCCGGTTCGAGGCCGGCGAAATCGAGGTCGGCGCGTGCCACGACTATTCCGCGGTGGGGTCGCTGGCCGGCATCTATACCGCGTCGATGCCAGTGTTCGTGGTGGAAAACCGCACCCATGGCAACCTCGGATTCTGCAACTTCTACGAGGGCAAGGAACCGCGGCGGTTGAATTACGGCTGCTACGACGAGGGCGTGCACCAACGCCTGCTGCAGGTGAATAACGGGCTCGCGCCCGTTGTCGGCGAGGCGATTCGCCGCCGCGGCGGCATCGCGCTGAAACCGCTCATCGCCCGCGCGTTGCGCATGGGCGACGAAGTGCACAGCCGCAACGCCGCCGCCTCGATCCTGTTCAACCGCGAAATCCTGCCAGCCATCTTGGACATGATCGACGACAAGGTGGCCGGTGTGCGCGAAGCCATGCTGCACATACCCGAAAACGACTACTTCTTTTTGCGCTTGTCGATGGCCGCAGCCAAAGCGTCCGCCGATGCCATGGTCGTACCCGGCTCGACGCTGGTCTCGGCGATGGCGTTCTCGTGCCGCGGATTCGCCATCAAACTTGCCGGCACTGGTGACACCTGGTTCGAGGGACCACCGCCGATCCACCAAGGCAAGCTCTTTGCCGGGCATACCGAAGACGAGATCGCCTGGATGGGTGGGGAATCGCCGATCACCGAGACGATCGGGCTGGGTGGCTTCGCTCAAGCCTGCGCACTGTCGCTACAGGAATATCAGGGCGGTTCACCGGAAGTGATGATTGAGCGCAACCTGGAGATGTATGCCATCACCCATGGCGACAACAGCACCTACCGCATCCCGCAGTTCAGCTTCCGAGGCACCCCCACAGGCATCGATGCTCGTAAGGTCCTCGACACCGGGATTCTGCCAGTGATGGACGTCGGTTTGGCAGGCCGTGACGGCGGCCAGATCGGGGCCGGAGTGATCCGTGCACCGCGGGAGTGTTTCGCCGACGCGATGGCCGAACACCACCGCAGATTCGGGCAGAACTGATGGCCGCCGCTCCCGCCCATCTCCGGCTTACCTTCAGCGGAGGTGATGCGGTCGTGACGGGTGCCGCATCGGGCATCGGCGCGGCCGTCGCATCGATGTTGATGGCTGCCGGGGTGCGCACGATCGCCCTCGACCTGCGGAGCCCGGCGCTGCACCCCGACCTGCCCGCCGACCTGCAGGTGGCGGTCGCCGCGGACATCCGCGACCCTGATCTGGCCCAGCGGATCGCCGAGGCGGGCGCTGCGACGGACACGGTCGCCTACCTGGTCAACTGTGCGGGCATACTCGACAACACCGGGTTCAGCAGGGTCGATCGCCAAACATGGCTGCGATGTCTGGAAATCAATCTTGTCGGCGCCTACCACCTCATCGATATCCTCACTCCCGCGCTGCGCCGGGCACCGGCGGCCGCGGTCGTCAACATCACCTCCATCGAAGCGGACCGGGTGATCGCGCTGTCCGATCCCGACCCGACCCCGCAGTACGCCGCCTCCAAGGCTGGACTGCGCATGCTCACCCAGTCGGCCGCGCGTGCCCTGGCCGGCGATGGCGTACGCGTCAACAGTGTCTCTCCTGGTTTCGTTGCCACCCCGATGGCGGCCGCGCACGGCGACACCACCGCCCTGCCCTCGGCGCTGGCCGCCCGCGTGCCCGCGGGACGGTTCGCCACCGCCGCCGACGTTGCCCACGCCGTGGCGTTTCTGCTGTCGGACCAAGCCGCCTACATCACCGGCACCGATCTGCGCGTCGACGGAGGGTTCCAGCTGACATGACCACTCACGACACCTCGTCTGCTCCTGTCGGATACGAGCCTGCTCTCGGACGGCCAGCCCGACAGGGGACCTGGGATGAGTTGGCCAAAGGCACTTTCCGCGCTGCCGCAGAACGACTCGCCGCCGGTGACGGACCCGGCGCGGCCGAACTGGTCGAGGTCGCCGTGCTCGAAGCCGATGAGCTGCGCGACATCTACCAGCGCTGGCCCGGGGCGACCTGCGACTGGATCGCCGCACAGGGGGTGGCGGTGGCTGACATCGAGGCCGCCACTGCGCACCTGCGAGCCCTGATCGGAGATCGGGCCATGGACGGCATCCAGGCCGAATGGCCGGCCTTCACCACCGCCGTCGGCAATGCCGCCGCGGCCTGCTGTGGCGGCGCCGACGATGCCCCCTCAGCCATCGAAAACGCCCGCACCATCTGGCTGAGCATCCACGACCGCGCCGTCGACCGCGTATCCGGCCTGATCGACATCGCAGTACGACTGGTCGGCGAGGACAGCCTCGGTGCGCTCTGGGACTTCCTCATGGCCGACTGGTACGACATCCATGCCCGCCGCTATGCGCCGGCCAACCAACCCTGGCCGGACTCCGCTCACCAGCTCATGGTGGCCATCGTCGATGGCTTCCACGCCCACCTGACCGGCACCGGGCGCCAGGGCGACATCGAGATCGTCAACGAACCCGACCGCACCGGTTTTCGCTTCGCACCCTGCGGATCCGGAGGTCGATCGGTGGACGGCCGAATCACCGCAGACCAACCCCGCGCCGGTGCGCCGTTCAATTTCGCGGTCACCACCGAGGCACACGACTGGGCCTGGAACACCATCGGCATCTGCTCCTACTGCGTGCACTGCTGCCAACTCAACGAAGTCATGCCCATCGACCGCATCGGCTACCCAACCCGCGTCATCGACGCGCCCACCTGGACCCCCGATGCACCGACAAGTACCTGCACCTGGTGGGTCTACCACGACCCAGCCGACATCCCCGACCGCATCTATGAACGCGTCGGCCGCGACCCCTCGCGCCGGCCGCCCGTGCGCTCCCAAGCCACGAAAGGCGACAGCCATGACTGACCGTGCGGCGATGACGCAACTGGAGATTCCCGATTACGACCTCGGGGTGCGCGGAAAACTGGTGCGCTCCACCAAAACCCAGCCGGGCGCGAAGCTGGCGATGTGCACCATCCTCTACGGACTGTCGGTGACCGATGAAGTCACCGACACTCCCTTCAGCAACGCAGGCAATGGCTATCCCGACGCGCAGCTGATCCCCGACGAGAGCACCCGCGTCGTGCTGCCCTGGCGCCCGGACACCGACGCCGTGATCGCCGACCTGGCAGGAACCGACGGCCAGCCCATCGAGATGTCCCCCCGCCACACCCTGCAGCGCCTACTGGCCGGCTATACCGACCACGAACTGGCCCCGGTGCTGGGCTTCGAATACGAACTGTGGCTGTTCGACGGCATCGACGCCACCGGGCAACGCCGCCCGTTCGGCGGCACCGAAAATGCCTACAGCCTCACCCGTTCATCCGCCGTGGACGCGCTGGCCACCGAGTTCATCAACCGCATGGATGCCGTCGGCATCACCGTGGAGATGTTCCACGCTGAACTGGGGCCGGGCTTTTTCGAGTTCACCCTCGCGCCCGCCCCCGCGCTGCAGGCCGCCGACCACGCGGTACGCGCGCGCCAGTACCTGCGCGACCTCTGCGCCGAACGCGGACTGCATGCCAGCTTCATGGCCAAGCCGTTCGCCGACAAGTCCGGTGCCGGCGGGCATGTGCACTCCAGCCTGACGCGCGATGGCGTCAACGTCTTCTCCGACGGCGGGCGTGCCCTGTCCGAGCAAGGCCGTCACTACCTCGCCGGGCTGCTGACCGGCATGCCCGACACGGTGGCGATGCTCAACCCCTACGTCAACTCGTTCAAGCGGATCGACCCGGCAATGTTCACCCCGGCCGTAGCCGCCTGGGGACACGACGACCGCAGCGCCGCCTGCCGGGTCATCCTCAACGACGCCGTCTCCGCGCGTGTCGAACATCGCCGCCCCGGCGCTGATGCCAGCCCGTATCTGGTCGCCGCGGCGGTACTGGCCGCCGGTCTGCACGGGCTCACCGAACGACTCACGCTGCCCGAGGCCGGACAGACCGCCGCGCACCTGCCGGCCGACTTGCACCACGCCGTCAGCGCATTCGAAGATTCGGCCTGGGCGGCGCAGTTGCTGGGCAAGCCGTTCTGCGGCTCCTATGCCGAAACCCGCCGCGCCGAGGCGCAGCGCTACGACCGCTGGCTCAGCCACACCATCACCACTTGGGAACTCAACCGCCACCTGGAGCACCAATGACCACCGAGAGCCTGCTTGGCCTGGCCGAATTCGACGAACTCGTCGATGCCGGACAAATCAACACCGTTGTCTGCGCTGCCCCCGACCCCTACGGCCGGCTGGTGGGAAAGAGATTGACCGTCAACGCCTTTCGCTCACTGGGACTGTCGGGTGAGGGCATCAACGCCAGCAGCTTCATTTTTGCCGTGGACCTGGAAATGCACCCGCTCGATCTCCCGGTGTCCAACGCCGCCAATGGCTGGGCCGACATCCGGCTCGTACCGGACCTGCGCACACTGCGCCGAGTACCGTGGGAGCCGCACGTTGCACTGGTCTTGTGCGACGCCTACGAACAACATCGCGACGTCATGCTCGCGGTCGCGCCGCGCACCATTCTGCGCAGCCAGATCGAACGGGCCCGCAATCTCGGACTGCAGTTCAAGTTCGCCTCCGAACTGGAGTTCTTCCTCGCATCCACCCCGCCGCGCCAGGCCTGGGATCTCGGCTACCAGAACCTGAAAATGCTCTCGGACTACCGGTCTGACTACCAGATGGTGCAATCGGGCCGCGACGACTGGTTCATCGAACGAATCCGCAACCAGATGCCCGGATTCGGTGTGCCGGTCGAATCGTCGAAACCCGAATGGGGTTTGGGGCAGCAGGAAATCACCTTGGACTTTTGCGACACCCTCGATATGGCCGACCGTCATGTCCTGTTCAAATACGGCGTCAAACAACTCGCGCACGCTGCCGACCTGACCGTCACGTTCATGGCCAAACCCAAGATCGACGAAGTCGGTTCCTCGTGCCACCTGCACGTGAGCATGTGGTCCATCGAGGACGAGACCAGCATGTGCTGGTCTGAAGCCGGCGATGGGGGGATGTCGGAAAAGTTCGGATCCTTCGTCGCCGGCCAGCTCGCCCACGCCGCCGATGCAACCCTGATGTTCGCGCCAACCATAAACTCCTACAAGAGATTTAAGCCCGACCAGTTCGCCGGAACCGCGATCGCACTCGGCAATGACAACCGCTCGTGCGCCTTCCGGCTGGTCGGACATGGGCCGTCCTACCGTGTCGAGAACCGGATTCCCGGCGGAGACGTCAACCCCTATTACGCCTACTCGGCCACCATCGCTGCGGGCTTGGACGGGCTCGAACGCCAACTGCCCGCACCGGATATCTTCGCCGGCAACGCCTGGACCAACGACGCCGTGACAGTGGTGCCGACGTCGATGCACGATGCGCTGCAACGCTTTGCCGATTGCAAGATGGTACGTGCCGCCTTCGGCGACGAGGTGTTCGAGCACCTGCTCGCCTCTGCGCGCAGCGAACTGGTGGCCTTCGACTCTCACACCGTCACCGACTGGGAAACCCGCCGTTACTACGAACGTGTCTAACCCGCCCACCGGCGATCCCACCCGAAGAAGAGGACACTTCATGCCGATTGACCCGAAAGCTCAGCAGATGCTCGACGACGCCAAGAAATCGGGCCGCCCCAACGCCCACCTGCTGCCCGTCGCGACCGCCCGGCAGAACTTCGAACACACCTTCAGCGCATTGGCAAAGCCGCATGTGCACCGCGTCATCGACATCACGATCCCCACCCGTGATGGCCAGATCATCCCCGGCCGGCTCTTCCTACCCGCCGAGGAAAGCGCTGTCCTCCCGCTGACGGTCTACTACCACGGTGGCGGCTGGCTGCTGGGCAGCATCGACTCCCACGACGTGGCTACCCGGATGCTGGCGAACGCCTCCGGCAGCGCAGTGCTGTCCGTCGGTTACCGCCGCGGCCCCGAAACACCGTTCCCCACCGCGGTCAACGACGCCATCGACGCACTGGAGTGGGCCGCAGACCCGGCATCGGGACTCGATGTCGACGGCAGCCACCTCGCCGTCGCCGGTGACAGCGCCGGCGGCAACCTAGCCGGGGCGGTCGCGTTGCATGCCCGCGATACCGGCGCTCCGGCCCTGCGCCACCAATTGCTGATCTACCCGGTGACTACCACCGATCTCGCCCGCGGCATGGATCCCGATTACGACGGCGTCATGCTCGAGCGCGACGAACTGCAATGGCATCAGGACAACTACCTGCCCAGCTCCGATGCGGCGACCGACCCGCGCGTCAACATACTCGACGCCGACCTGGCCGGGCTGCCAGACACAACCGTCATCTTGGCCGAATGCGACCCGATCCGCCCACAGGGCGAGTTGTACGCGGCTGCACTTGCCGCTGCCGGAGTGCAGGTGCAGACCCACCAGACCCCAGGCATGGTGCACGGCTTCTTCGGCCTCGACGAAGTGTTTCCCACTGCATCGGCCGCGATGACTTTCGCCGGTGCGCGGCTCGCCGCCGCATTGAACTCGGTGCGCCGATGACCCGCACCGCATTGGTCACCGGCGCCGGCGGCGGTATCGGACTGGCCACGGCCGCGCGCCTGGCTGCCGACGGCATCCAGGTCTTGGGCACCGACGTCAAACCCAGGCCTGAAGATCTGCCTGCGGTCGTGGACTATATGTCTTTCGACCTGCTGGCCGACGATTTCGCGGACCTCCTGGCGCCCTTCGAATCGGGGCTGGACTATCTGGTCAACGCCGCCGGTCTGGCCATGTTTGACCTCGATGGGTCGGTGCTCGACACCGAGGAGCGCATCTGGGACCTCACCCTTGGGGTCAACCTGCACGCGCTGCGCCACCTCACCACCGCTGCAGTGCCGCTGCTGCGCCGCGGCGAAGGTAAGGCCATCGTCAACGTCGCCAGCACCGCCGGTGTGCGCGGCATGGACAGCCCGCTCGACGCATACCAGGTCAGCAAGGCCGCGGTGGTGTCGCTCAGCCGCAGCCTGGCAATCCATCTCGGTCCCGAAGGCATCCGCGTCAACACCGTATGTCCAGGTGCCATCCTGACTCCGATGATCGCCCCGCTATATGAGCAGAACCCGGCTCGGCGCACCAACATGGAGGAGCGCACCCCGCTGCGACGTCTCGGACTGCCGGAGGACATCGCCAACGCCATCGCATTTCTGCTCTCAGAGCGTGCGTCGTTCATTACCGCCGCCGACCTCATCGTCGACGGCGGCTGGACCGCGCAAATCAAATAGCAGCGCCCGCCACGGCATCGATTGCGCGCGGCCGTTGGCAACACAATTAAAGATTTAAAGACTCTACCTATAGCACTTTTATTGCCGGACGACCGGCTCCCATCATCTGCAAGGAGAACATCGATGAACGCACACGCTCGACCGACGCCCCGCGTGGCGATCATCGGCGCCGGCTTCAGCGGCATCGCGGCCGCCGTAGCACTGTGCAAGAAAGGCATCGAGGACTTCACCATCTTCGAGCAAGCTCCCGGACTGGGCGGAACCTGGTGGCACAACCGCTATCCCGGCGCAGAAGTCGACCTCGAATCTCACATCTATTCCTTCTCCTTCGAACGCCACGACTGGACCCGCACCCACGCCGACTGGCACGAGCTGCTCGGCTATCTCGAAGGCGTGGCCACAAAATGGGATCTGCCACGCCGGATGGAGTTCAACGAATCCGTCCAGGACGTGTCCTGGTCCGACGCTGATCACACGTACACGGTCACCACCTCCTCGGGCGCGGATCATGGCGTGTTCACCGCCGTGATCAGCGCCGTCGGATTCCTCAACATCCCTCTATTGCCACCGTTCGCGCGCGACGACAACGACTTCGAAGGCGCCATGTGCCATACGTCGCGCTGGCTCGACGGTCTGGACATGACGGGTAAGTCGGTCGCCGTCGTGGGGACCGGATCCTCGGCCGTTCAGATCGTCACCGAGGCCGAAAAGGTGGCCTCCGAGGTCAAGATCTTCCAACTGGAACCGAACTGGATCCTGCCCAAGGAAAGCCGCGACTTCACCGCCCGTGAGCGCCGGCTCAACCGCAATCCCCTGGTATACGCGTGGCGGCGCTACCGTCTGTTCCTCGAATACGATCTCCGCCAGCTGGGATCCGGACACGCCCGAGAAGGCGGCCGAGACCACAAGCGCCGCCACGCCAAGTCGCTGGCCTTCCTGCGGCGCGAACTTGCTTCACGGCCCGACCTGATGGAACTGGCCACCCCCAAATTCGCCTTCGAAGGCAAACGCACCGTACTCAGCGACACCTACTATGCCGCGCTGCGCAGCCCCAGGGTGACACTGGTGCCCCACGGCGTCAAGGGCCTGACCCGCACCGGCGCCGTCGACGCTAACGGTGACGAGCACAGCCTCGACATCATAGTCATGGCAACCGGTTTCGATGCAGCCAATTACCTGGGTAACTACGAGGTGTATGGCCGCGGGGGGGCCAACCTGCGCCAGACATGGAAAGGTGAACCCGAAGCCCTGCTGGGTATGATGGTGCCGGGGTTCCCCAACTTCTTCATCATGTACGGGCCCAACACCAACTCGGTACCGCTCGTATCGTTCTACGAAGCCCAGGCTGCATTTGCCGCCGGCCTAATCTCCAAGGCCACCAAGACCGGCAAGACCGCGATCGACGTGCGCCGCTCAGCCTTCGTCATCTTCAACGAGCTGATCCAGGCGCAACTGGCCAAGACCGTGTGGGCTACCGCCAACAACTACTTCCGCGCTGACACCGGAAAAATTGTCTCGCAATGGCCTTTCGGTGCCACGCCGTACATCCTCGCTACCAAACTCGCCCGCCGCGTCGGCGTCACGTTGTCCTGATATCCGTATCCGCGACCTATTCGGTTCCGCTAATCCGCTGCAGAGGGCGCCCCACCGAGCCGGCGCAGCAAGGAACTGCGAAGGTTGGGCGGCGGCTTTCTCAGCGGATCGATAACAATCCCGAGATGGCCAGGCGGTGCGAGTCGCGGGGATACCGGTGACAGTCGTGCCGTGGTGGGCGCTCCTGGCTTCGTAAGGCCGTATTAGGTCGCCTTACGCGGGCGGCCGGGCCCAGGCCGTTCGGCAGCCCACGCGTCGATCGTCTCGACGAACCAGCCGCGCACGGCGCCGCGGGCCGGGCTGCCGTCCTCGTTGATCGGCCCGATGATCGCATCCGGGGGCGGCAGCTTCACTTTGGAGAATGACCGCGGCTCCCGGCCCATGTACTCCTCGACCTGCCCGAGGCTCAGCAGCAGCAGCGGCGGCTTCTTCGGCCTGGCGCTCACCGGGCCCATCCGTTGCGTGCCCGGTTGCCGATCTGGTAGGCGAGAATGCCGCCCCAGACGGCCCAGAGCGGCCAGGGTGCGTGGACGATGAGCAGTACGCCGGCGGTGCTGGCGGTGGCGACGAGGTCGTAGTTATGTCGGATCAGCGTTCGCATGACTTCCATCCTTGCTGGTTGTCGGAATTCTTGGGGTTGAACCGAGGTCACCATTTGCGGGAGAGGGCTGTGCCCCGACAGAGTTTGCGCTTCCGGGTGCGCATCGCGGCCCAGATACCGACACCGCCGCGCACGCGGCCGGCCACCGCGTCGGCGGGCGGTCGCCTGGTCAGCGTTGCGATCCGCCGCCGGCTGCCGAAAGAGTTGGCGCCGCTGGAGGTCATCCCGGGGTGGACTGACCTCAGCCGTCTTCTTCCGCTACGACGTCTGCGACATCGACTTCTACACCGAGGCCGCGGTGGGTGTCGCCGTCCGGCCGGCCCGCCGCGGCGGGCCGGCAATCGTCGATCTGCTGAGCTCGCTGGCCAACGACACCGGAGGCACCGATGTGGCGTTGAGTGTGCCGACCCCGAAGCAGACCGCTTACCGCAGCGGAGAACGAGTTTCGTCGCTCAAGTCGTACACGTCGATCGACGGTCGATGGCAATCCACGTTCAGCCAGACCAACACACTGGCGGCGGCCACCATGCGTTTCCCCCACGGCGTCGACGTTGAGATCGGCGAGGGCCGCATGGCCGACGGCCTCCGATCACGGACACCGATCAGGGCCACTGCGCTCGATGTCCTCACCGACGGCCAACTTGCCTTGCACATCCCGGTGCCCACCTCGGTTCCGGCGGGGTGATCGCTGGGAGATAAGACGGTCACCGCGTGTCGCGTGACCCCCGAAGGCGCGCCCGGGCCGAACGGGTGAGCGGCGACGGAAAAAAGGCGGGCACCTCGGCGGCGTAGGCGCGGTACGCGGTGCCGAATCGCGCGACCAGGTCGCGTTCCTCGAGCACGGTACCCACCACGATGTAGGCGGTCATCGCGACCGCCCACAGCAGGTGCCCGGCAGTGAGAGTGCTTGCACTCCAGAAACACAGCAGCAGCCCGGTCATCAGGGGGTGGCGCACCAGCCGGTACGGGCCGTGCACCTGCAGACGGTCGCCGGTCGGATCCGGTGCCTGCACCACGTAGGCGCGATAGGCCTGACTGAGGCCGAGCAGGTGAAAATGGTTCAGCAGCAGAGTGGCCGCGTAGACGAGGACGAAGCCGAGCCAGAACCCGGCGTCGAGCACTGTCGCGAGCACACCGTGAGTCGACCAGATCCGTTGTGGGAGCGGCTGCCAGCCCAGGCACAGCACCCACACCGCCAAGCAGACCATCGCGATGTACACCGTGCGTTCAAGCGGTTCGGGCACCCATCGGGTGAGGAACGCCTTGAACGCGGGCCGTGCCATCCCAGAGTGCTGCAGACCGAACAGCGCCAGCAGGACCAGGTTGATCGCCACCGACGGACCGGTCGACAGATGCGGTCCGCTGTCGACCGTCCTGGGCAGAAACCAGCCGCCGGCGAACAGCAACAGCAGGGGCACAGTCACCCCGGCGAACGCGTACACCACGAACGCCACCAGGAACGGGACCAGACGGCGCCGGTCGGCGAGCGTGGCGCGAACCTGTTGTGCGGTCGTCACACCCATGCGAACCACGGCAGGTATCGCGCGCGGGCGCCTCCGTCGGCGAGACGGTTCTCCAGCTTGGTCTTCCACCGTTCGCCGTAGGTCGTGTCGAGGAAGCCGCCGGGCACCAACACACGCCACGCCGAGTTGAGCGTCATCCAGTAAGGCACCACGACACCGGGATCGACCTGACGCATGAAGTCGAGGCGGTCCGGAATCTGGCTCCAGTGGATCCCCGGATAGCGGTGGTGCACACTGTGATAGCCCTGGTTGAAGATCCAGAAGTTCAGCCAGTTACCGACCGTGTTGATCGACTTGCTGGGGTCGTCGTCGAAAACCCTTGCCGGGGCATGGGTCAGCCACGCGAAGTAGCCACTGTTCAACTGGGTCACCGCGAAGGGGAGCACGTAGAACATCAGGAACCGCGTCGTACCCGCGAAGTACGCCAGCGCGCCTACCACGACGACGTACAGGGCGGCGTCCACCAGATACCGGTGGCGTCGCCTGCGCCGGTCGGTCGATGGGCCGGTCGCGAAAATCTTTCGTAGCATGAAGATCTGGATGATGGCGGAGTAACTCATCCAGTACCACACCGCACGCAGCCCGCGCTCGCGGCCGTCGGTCGAGGTGACATCGCCGGGACCGTCGTTGAAGCGATGGTGGTTGAGGACGTGCACCTCGCGCATGAGGGCCCCGGTGTACCCGCCGGGCAGGCAGCACAGCATGTCCGTGAGCCGGTTCATCGCGCGGGAGACGAACAACGGGCGGTGGGTGTGCATATGCAGCACACCGACGGTGATCGACAGATTCAGCAGCGCCAGCAGGACGATCAGCGGTACCGCCACATACCAGGCGGTGGCGCCCGGCACGAAGAGTCCGACGGCCAGAAATGCGACCCACAACCCGACGTGCACCAGTGGGCCGACGTTGGCCGGATGCTCCAGCTTGAGGACACGTCGGTGAAACGGCGGACGTTGTGCGCCATCGGCAGGCTCCCGGCGACGGGTCGACTCAGTGGTCACGTGGGTCTCCTGAGGTCATGGGATCCGCTGCGGCGAGCTGGAATCGGGTGGCGAGTGCAGTCAGGCCGTCGGTGTCGCGGGGGTCCAACCATTCGACGGCGCCGAAGGCGAGATGGTCGGCGAACATCATCCGGCGCACCTGCGTCTCGGGTAGTTCGCCGGTCAGCGGCGCATCCGGCAGGGCGGCGACCAGGTCGAAAGTCGTTCCGACGATCAGCGGCGCCAACGGCGGTGCCGCGGGCGACCGGTCGGCAGCTCCGTCCGCTGCCGAACGGGCCACCAGGCGGGGATCGCCGAGCAGCGGGGGCGATCCGTCGAGCACCTCACCGATGGCGGCGTCGACGGACCGCCTGACCCGACGCATCATCGCGGCCCACCGCCCGGGTGAGCGGGCGGCCAGCATGGCCGCGCCGAGCCGCAGCCGCCGCGGATAGGCCGCGGAGGCGCCGACGGCGGTGCAGAGAAACGCCGTCGTGGTGATCGTCATGTAGGCCATCGCCGTCCTGGCTCCCCAACTCGGGGTGCGCGCGCCCAGCTGGCCGAGCAGGGCGAAGCCGCCCAGCGACGGTGCGAGGAGCCGCACCATCACCGAATGGGTGAGTTCGTCCCGGTCGCCGACTCCGTAGAGCTCCAGTTCGCGGTCCCGCAGATCGTTGGCCAGCTGGGCGATGACGCCCAGGCATTCGGCGAGTTCGGTGGGATCGGTTCCGGCGCAGGCGTCTTCGGCGATAAGCCGGCATACGTAACCCACCACGCGGCCCAGTACGCCGCGGCCGTAGACGGTGCGCGGCAGGGGTGAGTCCACGTTGCGGGCCATCACCTGTGCGACGTCGAGCAGCATGATGCCCACGCGTTGACGGCCCTCGGCGGGTAGCGCCGACAGCAGCGTCCGGACGTCGCGGATGCGTTCGGCCAGAAGCAGATCGACCGCCTCGCTGTCGCGGACGACCACCGCCTGCGGGGGCGGCGGGGGTGTGTCGGTGTCGCCGTTGAGGTACGCGACCGCGGCCAGCACCGCCGCCGCGGCCGACGCACGGTCGTCGAGGTCTTCGTAGGCGTCGAGGACCCGGCACGCCAGCAGCGCGGCGGTGACCTCCGAGCGCAGGTCCGCCGGCAGGAACGCCGCGGAGATACCCAGGTTCCTGGCGGCCGGGATGATCGCCAGCCGGGCCAGCTCGTCGGGTGATCCCGCCGCCCGCAACGCGGCGAGATCGGGTGCGCGGCGAAGGTGTCGCAGGCCGTGAACCAGGCGGCCCGGGCCGCCCCTCACCGGGCGACCGTCGCCGTCGCGAGCCCGCAGAGGTGTTCGCGTGCCGGGCTGGGTGGGAACACGTCGAGGGCCTGGCAGCAGATGTCGGCGGCGTCCACCGCCGCCGCGCGGGCGGCCCCGGTGGCGCCGCTGGCCACCAGGTCGGCTCGCAGGTCAGTGCTGGCGGTCTGCCCGGACCGCCACATCGCCACCGACCCGGGCCGCATGGCCAGCCATTCGATCACCGGCCATGTCGGCACCCGGCGGTCGAGGTCGCCGCCGGCGTCCTTGCCCAGCGCCGGTCCACCCTCGACGTCGCGGACGTCGTCCATGATCTGGAACGCCAGGGCGAGGTGGTCGGCGTAGCGCATCAGCGCCCGCAGCCGCTCGTCGTCCACACCGCCCGCCGTACCGCCGTAGGAGCAGCACAGCCGGAACAGGGTGCCCGTCTTGGCGCCCGCCACAAGTTCGTAGTGGCGGCGCAGTGCGCGGTCGTTGACGGCCGGGGGCAGCGTTTCGACGAGTTGACCCAGCGACAGCTCGCCGAGTTGGTTGAGGTAGGTGACGCCGTGGGCCTCGCCCAGGCGTGCGAAAACCGCCGGATTGTCGGCGATGACTCGGGCGATAACCTGAAACGCGATCCCCGCCAGGTGGAACCCTGCCCTGGCGGCGGTGCGGACACCGAACGCGGCGGGTACCGACGCAGCGCCGCGGCGCAGCAGCGATCCGTCGCAGATGTCGTCGTGAACCAGGGACGACTCGTGCAGCATCTCCAGCGCACAGGCCAGGTCGACGGCGTCGCCGGACGGCACGGCCGCCGCCGACGGAAGCAGGGTTGCGCAGGCCAGCACCAGACGTGCGCGAACCCGTTTGCCGGGCACACCCAGGATGTGGCGGTTGACGGCGCAGAACGGGCCGTCCGCCATGAGGTCGCCGAGCCGGCCGGCGACGCGCGCCAGCTGATCGTGCGGTGTCACCACTGGCGGCCGGTCAGCAATCACGGCCGATTCCGGGCGGTGTGTCGGCGACCGCACCGATCCTGGCGGCCATCGTGCGCAGGACAGGTCCGGGCAAGGACGCGCAAGCAGGCCACGGCCGGTGCCATCCCACCGGGCGGCGCACCCGCACACCTCGATCGGCCGGGGCGCCGCTACCTCGCAGAGGAGCGATCGTGTCGCTCATAGCAAAATGGTGACATACGTCAGGAGGTCTCGCCTGTCAAAGGCGTCAATTCATGCGCAGCAGGTCAGGAATCCCGTGGCGGTGAATGATCGTTTGCCTGGGCAACAGAACCCGTCGGAACTGGCGAATTAGCTGGCAGGCCGGTGTTCGCGCTGATAGGTTACGGCGATTCCACTACCCGCAGGCACTCCACGGAAGGCGTGACGTGCTGCAACGGATCGCATTGCTCGCCATCGCCGCACCCCGACGGTGTATCGCCGTTGCCGTCCTGGTGGTGGTGTGCACGGCCATCCTGGGCATCCCCGTCGCCGGCAGCTTGTCCGCGGGTGGTTTCCAGGATCCGACGTCGGAGTCCTTCCGCGCCGCACAGGTGCTGGAGGAGAAATTCGGGCAAACCGACATGCAGCTGTGGGTCATGGTCACCGACTCCGCCGGGGCCGACACCCCGGAAGCCCGCGCGGCTGCCGTCGACATCGTCGGCGGGCTCAAGCAGTCGCCGTACGTCATGGACGTCACGTCGGCGTGGACCGCCCCAAGTCCGCAGGCGGCGGCGCGGCTGGTCAGCAGGGACGGTCAGTCGGGTCTGATCGTGGCGGCGATCACCGGCGGTGAGAGCGATGCGCAGAAGCACGCGCAGGCCCTCTCCGACGAGCTCGTCCACGACCGCGACGGGATCGCCATCCGCTCGGGCGGACCGGCGATGGCTTTCGCGCAGGTCAACCACCAGACGCAGCGTGACGTGCTGTTGATGGAGCTGATTGCGATCCCGCTCAGCTTTGTGGTGCTGGTGTGGGTGTTCGGCGGTGTGTTCGCCGCCCTGCTGCCCATCGCGATCGGCGGTATGGCGATCGTCGGGGGGATGGCGATGCTGCGGCTGATCACGTTCGTCACCGACGTGTCCATCTTCGCGCTCAACCTCACCATCGCGGTCGGTCTGGCGCTGGCGATCGACTACACCCTCCTGATCATCAGTCGGTATCGCGAAGAGGTCGCCGGTGGCGCGGACCGCGACGCCGCGCTGATCCGCACCATGACCGCCGCGGGCCGCACCGTGGTGTTCTCGGCGGTGACCGTGGCGCTGTCGTTGTCGGCGATGGTGTTGTTCCCGATGTTCTTCCTGAAGTCGTTCGCCTACGCGGGAATCACCACCGTCGCGTTCGTGGCCGTCGCGGCCATCTTCGTCACCCCCGCGGGCATCGTCCTGCTGGGGCCGAGACTCGACGCGATGGACGTGCGCCGGCTGACCAGGCGGATGCTCGGGCGCCCGGAACCCCGCCCCAAGCCGATCGAGCAGGTGTTCTGGTACCGCTCAACCAGATTCGTCATGCGCCACGCGCTGCCGACCGGCCTCACCGTCGTCGCGGTGCTGTTATTGCTGGGGACGCCGTTCCTCGACGTGCGATGGGGCTATCCCGACGACCGGGTGCTACCTCCGTCGGCCTCCTCCCACCAGGTGGGAGATGCCCTGCGCAACGACTTCGATTCGGACACCAGCACCCAGGTGGCGGTGGTCCTGCCCGACGCCGACGGCGTCGACCCCGGCGATCTCGAACGCTATGCGGCTGAACTGTCGCGCGTCACCGACGTGTCGGCGGTGACCGCTCCGACCGGGACATTCGTGGCCGGCGGCAAGGTCGGGCCACCGTCGGCGGCCACCGGTGTGGCCGAGGGCAGCGCGCTGCTGACGGTGAGCAGTACGGCGCCGCTGTACTCGGACCGCTCCGAGCGTCAACTCGACGCACTGCATGCCGTCGCCGGGCCCGGCGGCAGGGCGGTGGAGATGACCGGGTCAGCGGCGGTGAACCGCGACAGCGTCGACGCGATCATGGCGCGGACCCCATGGGTACTCGGAATCATCGCGGTTATCACGTTCGTGTTGCTGTTCATCCTCACCGGCAGCGTGGTGCTGCCCGTGAAGGCGTTGCTGCTCAACGCGTTATCGCTGTCGGCCACGTTCGGGGCGCTGGTGTGGATCTTCCAGGAAGGGCATCTCAACGCGCTGGGGACGACACCGACCGGGACCCTGGTGGCCAATGTGCCGGTGCTGCTGTTCTGTATCGCGTTCGGGCTGTCGATGGACTACGAGGTGTTCATCGTGTCGCGGATCCGGGAGTACTGGCTCAAGTCGGGGCGCACCCGCGCCGACAACGACGAGAGTGTGGCGCTGGGGGTGGCCCGCACGGGTCGGGTGGTCACGGCGGCCGCCCTGGTCATGTCCATCTCGTTTGCCGCCTTGATCGCGTCGCAGGTCTCGTTCATGCGGATGTTCGGACTCGGGCTCGCGGTGGCGGTTCTCGTCGATGCGACGCTTGTGCGCATGGTGCTGTTGCCGGCCTTCATGCACGTGATGGGTCAGTGGAACTGGTGGGCGCCCGCCCCGCTGGCGCGGCTGCACACCCGGATCGGGATCAGCGAACACGCCTGACGGTTCCGCTCGCCACTGTGGGCGCTGTGCACGTCACGAGGCCGGATCGCGGGCACAGGGCCCACGGTCGGTGGGCGCACGGTCCTATTCGAGGCCGCGCGTCAATACGGCGAGCCAGTTGGCTTCGGTGATCACCCCGATGGGCCGGCGGCGGTGGTCGATGACGAAGACGGCGTGTACGCGTTCGTGGGCGAACCGGGCGAGCAGGTCGATGACGGGTCGGTCCGGCGGTGCGGTGGCGGCGGGGGACATCAGCTCACCGACCGTGCCGCCGTAGGCGACCAGTTCCCGCAGGCCGATCGCCCCGACGATGCGGCCCTCGTCGTCGAGGACGGGCAGCCGCCTCACGTCATGGCGCACGAGCAGTCCGCGGGCCTCATCCGGGGTGGCGTTCCGGTGGATCGAGATGATCCGGGTGGACATGAGGTCGGCGCAGGTCAGCTCGCGATACGACCGTTTGACCGCGCGCAGTTCGATCGTGCGCAACAGCCGCTCGAGGTCGTCGGCGCTGATGTCGAACGACTCCCCGATGTCCTGTAACGCCGAGGCCACGTCGGACCTGCTGAAGGTCCACGGCAACTCGTCCTTCTGTGGGGCCGTCTTGGCGACATGCGGGTAGACGTGGCCCGAGAAGCGGTGGTAGATCCATGCGCTGACGACCAGCACCAGGGCGTTGAGGCCGACCGGCAACAGCGGAAAGGTGAAACTCGTCGACGCGCCGGCGAACAGGCCCACCAGAGCCGCGGCGCCGCCCGGCGGATGCAGGCAGCGCAACAGCGACATGGTCGCGATGGCCGCCGACACTGCCACGCCCGCGGCCAGCGGGGATGCCGGCATGGCGTGGGCGACCAGGACCCCGATCAGTGCGGAGATGGTGTTGCCCCCCACGGTGGGCCATGGCTGTGCCATCGGGCTGGACGGCACCGCGAACAGCAGAACCGCCGAAGCCCCCATCGGGGGGACGAGCCACAGCAGCTGGGTGCTGTCGGTGGCGGCCAGGCCGCAGATCAGCCCCGTCAGGCCGATTCCGGCCAGCGCGCCCAGGCAGGCCAGCAGCCGGTCGCGCAGTGTGGCGCCCGAGAGGATCGGCCGGAACAGTCGCGGGTGCACGATGGCCGACGGTTTGGCGATCGTCATCGTCGCGCGCCTGCTCCGACGGTCGCGCGGCCCGGGTCCAGCGACAGGATCAGCCGCCGGAAGTCGCGCTCCCGCTCGGTCAGATCCGCCAGGCTGCAGCGATCCAGGACGGCGAAGAACGCCGCGAGAGCCTCGTCGAGCACCGAGGATGCGCCGCACCCCCCGGCCAGGACGCAGCTCGGGCAGTCGACCAGGTGGACGTCGCCCTCGGTGTGGCGGAGCAGGGCGCCGATGTTGATGTCGGCGGCCGGGCGGGCCAGCCGGAAGCCCCCGAAACGCCCGCGCACACTCGCCACGTAGCCGGCCTTGCCCAAATCGTTCAGGACCTTGACCAGGTGATTGTGTGAGATGCCGTAGGCCGAGGCCATTTCGGCGACCGAGCACAGTTTGTCGTCACGCGCGCCGAGGTACAGCAGGACCCGCATCGCGTAGTCCGAGTAGCTGGTCAATCGCATATCAGGCTCCTGTGAGACCTTTGAAACATGTATAACGTATACACGTAACGTGTAGATCATATACAGGCACTAGGACGAAGGCCAGCATCGACCTCGATCGTTCACCCGCCGCGGATGCGACTTCGGACTCATCTGGGCGATTCCTGTGGTGCGGCGCGTTTGCCGGCCTTAATCTTCTGGTCTGCGTCGGGGGACGGACCAATCAAGGGACAGCCATGGGCGCAGCGGTACACATCGGTCGTGTCGGGGGATTAGCTGTCGCATTGGGCGTCGGCGCTGCCGTCGCCTTCGGGCAGGGGGTCGCGGCGGCGGACTCGACGGATTCGGAGACCGCGTCATCGACGGCCGAATCTGGGGCGGGCGCCGCCGCGGCGAACACCGGTGCCCCCTCCGGCTCGGGATCCTCGGCACCAGGCTCCGAGGATCCCGGCCCGGAGGCCGGTCCGGCATCCGGACCGCGCAGCGGCGTCGCAAGAACCGCCCCGAGAATCCGCGTGGGGTCACCCCTCGTCCGTCTCGCGGAGCGAGGCACCGCGTTGGGTTCGGGTGGGGCACTCACGAGCAGGAAGGTCGCCCGCGCTGGCGCCGCGGAGAAGGGCGGCGCGCCCCGTAAGGACGTCGAGGCCGACCCGGCCGGGGTCGATAAGTCGACGGTGGATCCCGGCGCTGTCGACGCAACGAATGGCGGCACCGATCCGGTCCGCCAGGTTGGCGCCGGTTCGCCGAATGATCCTGAAACCATTGCGCCGCAAGAATCCAACCGCCCCAACCGGCCGTCGCACAGGTCCGCGGCGCGCGCGGCGGACGCGGACGCCGGCCGGGTGCCTCCACCCGTCGCCACCGTGACGGTGCGCACGATCGAGAGGGTCTCCGACACCCTCGCGAGCGCAACGGCGCCGGCCCGCTCCGGGCTACGGCAGGTGTCCGGACCGCCCGAGGCCGTATCGGCGGTCATGACGGCGGCGGCGACGCCCACGTCGGCGGAGGCGACGCTGCGGGCCATCGGGACGGTGGCGCCGACTGCGGTCGCCGCGCCGCAGATCGCCGCCGCACAGCCCGCAACCCGCCAACTGGTGACGGATGTGCTGTCCGCCTTGGGAGTAGGGTCGTTCAGCGGCGGCCTTCCCGGTGCGCCGGCGGGCACACCCGTTGCCCTGGCACTGCTGGCGTGGGCGTCGCGCCGCGAGACCGAACAGCAGTACGCCGGTCTCGCCCGCAGCGCCGCCGTGACCACGACGCCGACCACGACGACCGCCGTCGCGCAGGCCGCGACCGCGCAGGCCGCGGCGGCGCCGACCGGGGCCGTCACCACGCCGGTGTACCCGGGCACGACGAGAACCCCTGTCGCGGTGAGCGGGAACACCGACTTCATCGAATTCGTGACCGGTCCGGGCAATCTCAACAACACCGGACAGCGGTTCGGCATCGGCGGCACCGATCTCGGAATCATGTGGGACAACGGAATTCGTGACGATCCCACCACCGCGGTCAACGAGCATCAGGTGTTGATCGCCTTCGGTGACACGTTCAGCAACACCACGCCGGTGCGCACCGGGGTTTGGCGGATGAACACGTTGTTCCGCAGCGCGGACAACCGGTTGTCCGACGGCCTGTACATCCCCGACGGTGTGCCCCACGACGTCGGCATGTACAGCGGGTCGCCGATGACGAATCCGAATTTCTCGCGGGAGATCATCGGCAAGTACCCGTATGCCGTCGGGCAGGAGGTGACGATCATCCCGACCGCCGCCATCTCGGTTCCCGGCGCGGGCGCCAACGGGGCCACCCGGCAGTACATCAACTTCATGTCGGTGCGGTCCTGGGACTCGCCTGGGCGGTGGACCACGAACTACTCGGGGATCGCCTACTCCGACGACAACGGCCAGAACTGGACCGTGGTGCCGGCGTCCTCGGTGCGTCCCGCCGCAGCGGGACGGTCGAACCGGCCGTTCGTCAACGGCAACCAGAACTTCCAGCAGGGCGCCTACGTCAAGGGTGTGGTCAAGGACGCGAACGGCAATCCCGTCCGGGATGCCAACGGGCAGTTCGTGACCGACGGCCACGTGTACGCCTACGGCACGCCGTCGGGACGCGGGGGCACGGTCTACCTGTCGCGGGTACCCGAACAGCAGATCCTCGATCAGACCAAGTACCAGTACTGGAACGGATCGGCCTGGGTGAACAACAATCCCGCTGCCGCCAAACCGATTCTGCCCGGCACGACGACGTCGAGCTTCTTCGGTTTGATCAAGAACACCACCTATCCCAGCGTTGGTGAGATGTCGGTGCAGTACAACTCCTACGAGAAGAAATACATCATGCTCTACGCCGACGCGAACAACAACGTGGTGATGCGCAAGGCCGACAAGCCCGAAGGCCCGTGGTCCGCACCGACGACGCTGGTGACGTCGGCGAAGGTGCCCGGACTGTACGCGCCGATGATCCATCCGTGGTCCTCGACGGACAATCTCTCGGCCAGCGAACAGCAGTACCTCTACTGGAACATGTCCACGTGGGACGACTATCAGGTCCGGCTGATGCGCACCGATCTCAGCAAGGTGTAGCGCGGGGGATCGGCCGGGCGATAATGCGACTATGACACACAGGACGGCATTGGCCGCGGCGGCTGTGACGGCCGTGGCGCTCACCGCGCCGGCGGTGGCCCACGCCCAACCCGCGCAACCGCAGCCCGCTGGCCAGTGTTCGGAGAACCTCAGCGGGGCGCTCACCCAGTTGCCCGATCTGCGCACCCTTCTGGAATGCCGCGCGCTGCCCGGGCTGGGCTACCAATGGCAGGTGTTCGATTCGCCGTACCCCAACAGCGACCGGTGGCTCACCTACGGCCCGACGGTGACGCTGCACGGTGAGGGGCAGCGCAACCGCGAGATCAACTCCGGCCAGTGGACGGCGTATCCCCAGGATGGGGAAACCCGTTGTACCGTCAGCCAGGTGGCGGTCGTCTCGGCGGGGGAGGTGAGCCCGCCGCAGCTGGTCACGGGTGAACCCGGGCAGCCTCTCAAGTTCACCGCGGTGCCGCTACTGTTCACGATCGAGATGAGCGGCAATTGCCTGTGGCAGCGGGAGGATTGACGCCGCGCCACCCTGCGCCGCCCACGGTCACCCGACGGCGCTGCCGGCTACTGCGCGGTGGTCGGCAGCGTCACCGTGGCGCTGGTGCCTCCGCCGGGCGCCGGTGAGATCCTGATCGACCCGCCCATGGCCTCGGCGCGCGCGACCAGTGAGGCCAGCCCGATATGACCTTCGCTCACGCGCCGGTCCAGTATCGCCGGGTCGAATCCGATCCCGTCGTCGACGACGGACAGCGTGATCCGGTCCCCATGACGCGCCAGCCGGAGCCGCACCGAGGTGGCTCGGGCGTGTTTGTGTACATTCGCCAGTAACTCCCGCGCCGCGCGGTACAGCAGGTCCTGTGCAGGTGGCTTGCCGACGTCGTCCAGGTCGGCGTCGATCAGGAATGCGGCCCGATCGTCGTACTGGCGCACGAGTTCGCGAATCGCCGGTGCCAGGCCGAGTTCGGCCAGCACGGCGGGGTGCAGGGTGGTCAACGTCGAGCGCAGTCTCGTCGCCGTCTGCGACAACGCGGCCCGCACCGCCGTCAGCGCGGGGTCGTCGTTGCGTTCGGCGACCTCCTCGAGCTCCAGCCGGGCGGCCAGCAGATCCTGCAGGGGGCCGTCGTGCAGGCTTTCGGCGATCTCGCGGCTCTGCCGTTCGTCGGCGCGCATCGATTCCGAAACCAGTTGCCGCCGCACGTTGAGCAGGGCGTTCACCCGCGCGGTGCGCCGCGACAGCACGAGACACAGCGCGGTGGTCGCCACCGCGAACCACAGCAGGAAGGCGAAGTGCATGTAGACGATGTTGGGCAGGCCGACGGTGTCGTCGCGTTTCGAGTAGACGATCCACACCCCGAGATAGGCCAGTGCCACCCCGACTCCGAGAACGCCTGTGAGCCAAGGCTTGTCCTGGAATGCGACCGAGATCGGCAGCAGGAAGAACACCGGCAGCAGCCAGGCCGTCGCGCCTCCCGAGGACAGGCACAACGTCACCACCGCAACGACGTCGACCGTGGTGGACACCCAGCCCGCCCACGGCGGCACCCGGAACCACAGCACGATGACCACCCACGCCACTGCGGCGGCGAGATAGCCGATGATCGCACTGTTGTAGACGACCGGAAGCCAGTGGTCGATGTCGCCGACATCGACGATCATGACGATCAGCCCGATCATGGGCGGGCGCAGGATCGCGGCCACCCGCACGGGTTCGGCCGCGAGGTAGTCCGCCGCCTTGGTCCACGAAGACACCGGGGACATCGCTACTCCAGGAGTTTGCGGCGCATGGCCTCGGCCACGGCGGCGGCCCGGTCGCTGACGCCGAGTTTCTCGTAGAGCCGCTGCACGTGGGTCTTCACGGTCGACGGTGCCAGGTACAGCTGGGAGGCGATCGCCGGAATGGTGAGTCCGGCCGCGATCAGGTCGAGGACCTCACGTTCCCTGGCGCTGAGCGTGGGGCCGGAGGGCTCTGCGCGCCGGCGGATCTCGCCGGCCAGACCCGCGGCGAGGCCAGGGGACAGGATGTCGCGGCCGCGCGCACAGTTCATCACCGCCGAGATGATCTCCATGCGGGTGGATTCCTTGGGCAGGAACCCCGCCGCCCCCTCCTGGATGGCGTGGTAGACGATCGCCGAGTCGTCGTGCGCGGAGATCAGCAGCACCCTGGTGGGCAGCTGATCGCGCTGCACTGCCGCCGCCACCTGAGTACCGTCCAGTCCGGGCATCCGATAGTCCAGCAGGGCGACCTGCGGCTTGTGCTTCTTGATGGCCTCCAGCGCGGACGGGCCGTCCTCGGCCTCGGCGACCACCTCGATCTCGCCGCTGGACTGCAGCGCGCGCACCACGCCGTCCCTGAACAGAGGGTGGTCGTCGCCCACCACGACTCGAATCCTGTCGGTCACTTCGGTACCGCCCTGTGCACACTGCGAGCTTCGCACACCCCGGGCCCGGTCACCGCATGATCGGCGCGCCGTGGTGCCTGTGTGTCCGCTGATCGGTGGACACCCGAATCCCCCGCGGTGGGGGCCGGATGCCCGACAGACGCGCGCCGGAATACCGGGCATTCTTGGTTCATCGCCGGAGAACATCGGCTGAAAAGAGCGAAACGCTCACTTGCACAAGGAGAATCACCATGAACACCATTACTCGACGGATTGCCGCCGGACTCGCGCTGGCCGCGGCGCCCGCACTGATCGCCCTGGGCGGTGCCGCTATCAGCTCGGCGCAGACCGCGCCGGTCAACACCACCCCGTCGATCAGCCATCCGGCGTTCCCGAATCAGCACAACACGCCACAGCCGGGAACCTCGGTGCACCATCACCACCAGCGCCACCACCACGCCTGGTAGGCGCGACCCGATCCACGGCCCGGACGCCATCGCGTCCGGGCCGTGCTGCCATCGGCGGTGATACGACGAGGTGGCGTGCGGGCAACGTGTCGCCGCGCCCGGCGCGACAGCGGAAATGTCCGGATGGTCGGCATCGTGGCAAACATCCCTGCGATCGCCGTGCGCGCCGCCATCGGCGACATGCGGTGCCCGGGGCGCGGCGCCGGACGCGCGACGACGGGCCCGCGGCGGTGCGGGCAACCTCGCGTGCCGGCCCGCGGCTCGTCGCGCCGACCGATCCGATCCTGTTCTTGCAAACAAAACTAAGAACTTTACTTATCCATTGAACAGCCAATGCTCAGGATCGACCGGGGATAGAGTCTGGCCCGTTGCTGGTCGGCCTTCCCCTGGAGGAAGCTATGGGCGCTGCCAAATACGTCGGTCGGATCGGGGGACTCGCGGTCGCGCTTGGGGTGGGCGCGGCCGTCGCGACGGGGGTGGCCTCGGCCGAACCCGCGTCCGAGGGCCCGCCCTCGTCGGAAGCCTCGGATCCGCCGCCCGGCGGAACGCCAGGTGCGTCGGGCACCGGGGCATCCAGGACCGGTGCGTCCACGCCGGGGACGCCGATCTCGCGGCTCCCCTCCCTCCGTAAGAACGGCCCGCTGTCCAAGCTGGCGTCGCTTGCCGATCCGGCGACCCGACGCTCGTTGACCGATCGGCGCACCATCACCTCGCCGGGTAGGGGCGCCAGGGACGACACCCGGGACGACACCCGGGACGAGACGAAGGACGAGAACAAGGACGACGCGCTGGACGACGTCGACGGCGGCGATCAGGACGCCGGCGACATGGATTCGGCCGGCGCGCAGGATCGGGCCGGCGCCAACGTCGACGTCGACGTCGACGTCGACGTCGTCGAGAATCTCGGTGCGGTGCAGCCGTCGACGGGGTCGGGTCGCACGAATGCGCGCACCTTCTCGTTGCCCTTCGCCGGTCAGGACGCACCGGACAGTTCGGTCTCGGCCACCACGGTCGTCCGTTCGCCGCTCGCCAGGGCGTGGCTGTCGAGTCCGCAGGTGGCGGCGGGTCGCACCGCGGCACCCGGGCCCGCCGCGAGCCCGGCGCTGCTGTCCCTGCCGACCGCGCCGGCCGGACTCGTGACGTCGACGGCGTTGAGCACTATCCAGTCACCCGCCAGGGCCATCGCCACCCCGGTCCGCACGCTGACCTCCGTCGTCGCCGGTCTGATCGGTCCGGTGTTCGACCCGTTCGCCGGCAATTCTCCTGTCGCACCGACGGATTCACCCACCGACTGGATGGTGGCGGCCTTCGCGCGCCGCGACTTCTCCGGCGGGGAGATCGTCGTCGATCCCGTCGCTCCGGTGTTCCAGAACGGCGTCATCCAGGGCAGTGTCACAGCCACGTCGCCGAATCCGCTGACCTACACCGTGATCGACGATCCGAGCCTGGGCGGCAAGGTATTCATCGACGCGACGGGCAACTACGCGTATCTGCCCGATCTGGGGGCGCTGAACAACGGCCAGTCCGAGACGTTCACGGTGCTCATCAGCGAGACGACTCCGTTCGTGACGGCGCTGGAGGGCATTCCGCTGCTCGGCGACCTGGTGCAGCCGATCATCGTCCAGTTGCACCAGATTCCGGTCCTGGGCGTGCTGTTGCAGCCGATCATCGGCCGTGCGGTCACCGAGGACATCACGGTCAACGCCAGCCAGCTCGTGCCGGCAGGCCAACCCGTCGCGTTCACCACGTTCGTGACATCGTTCGACGGCACGCAGATCAGCGTCAACTTCTTCCCCGCCGTGCCCGACCCCGACGACGAAGACGGCCTGTACCCCACCATTCTCAACGGTCCCGGCCTCGCCACCGCCGGCAACATCGACCCTAACTCGCTGACGATCGTCGACGGCATCGTCCCCGGTCTCGCACCGCTCCGGGATGCCGGGTACAACGTGGTGACCTGGGATCCGCGCGGGGAGTTCGCGTCCGGCGGTGTGCTGCAACTGGATTCGCCGGCGTTCGAGGGGCAGGACGTCACGTACATCATCGACTGGCTCGCCACCCAGCCCGGCGTGGAGTTCGACAGCGACGACCCGACGGGTGCCGATCCGCTCATCGGCATGGTGGGCGGCTCCTACGGCGGCGGGATCCAGTGGGTGACCGCCGGCATCGACCCCCGGGTCGACGCGATCGTGCCGGGAATCTCGTGGAACACCCTGCCGTCCTCGCTCTACACCAACGAGGCGTTCAAGACCTCCTACTCGGCGTTGCTGCTGCTCGGACTGGTCGAGACGGGTGCGCGGATCAACCCGCAGATCTACGCGGGCATCTTCACCGGCGCCTTGCTGGGCATCCTCACCCCGAGCCAGCAACTCCTGCTGGCCAACAGCGGCCCGAATTTCCTCCTGGGCAATATCGACATCCCGGTGCTCGTGCTGCAGGGCACCGTCGACGTGCTCTTCCCGCTGCAGCAGTCCGTCAACAACATCGGCTCCGTGCCCACCGAGGACCTCCAGGTCATCTGGTTCTGCGGCGGGCACGGGGTGTGCCTGACCAACGACGCCGACGCGGCCGCGTTCCAGGAAGACCTCCTCATGGACCGGACCATCGCCTGGCTCGATCTGTATCTCAAGGGTGAGGAGCCGGACCCGGATCTGCTGACGCCGACGTTCACCTGGGTCGACCAGAACGGAACCTTCTGGTACGCCGACGATCTGCCGTCCGACCCCAAGACCGACGCGAACGGCTTCTACGGTCCGGACGTCGTCAACCCCGTCGCCGCCGGCGGCCTGCTGCCGATCATCCCACTGCTCGGGGGATCCGGCCCGCAGTCGCTGGTCCCGCTGCCGTATTCACTCGGGCTCGGTTCGGACGCCAAGAACGCGGTGAACGTGCCGATCGAGAATCCCGACGAGGTCACCCACATCGTCGGCGCCCCGCAGCTCACCATGACCTACTCGGGCGTCGGCACCAGCCGCCACGTGTACGCCCAGATCGTGGACAAGGACACCGGACTGGTGGTCGGCAACATCGTCACGCCGATCCCGGTGACGCTCGACGGCAAGGAGCACACGGTGGTCGTCCCGATGGAGGCCATCACCTTCACCACGACCCCCGACACTCCCGGGCAGCCGGGCAGCGGCAGCAACCTGGAGTTGCAGATCGTCACCTCGGCGACGCCGTACCTCAACTTCACCCAGTACGGCGTCATCGACGTCAAGAGCGTCGGTCTCAGTCTGCCCACGGCGCGGGAAGCGACCGAACTGCCGGGCCAGCACGAGAGCGAATTGGCGGTCGTGGCCTAGCGGTGCGGCACGTCGATCGCCCCGCGGGGATGTCGGCGCTCGTGCAGCGCGGACGCGAACGTGTGAAACATCCGGGCGCGCATTAGCATCAGCCCGATGTCGCCTGCGAGTTCCCGATGGCACGGGCTGTACGGCCGACTGCTGACACTGGTGTTGCGGCCGACGGCTCGCCCGCTGTGGCTGGGTATCGCGGTCGCGGTGGGTTTCATCCTGGCCGAGACCATTGCTGTGCTGCAGCTGAAGCGGGTGGCGCCGGAGAACGCGTTCGGTGCGGTCTTCCTGCTCGGCGTCCTCGTGGTGTCGGCGGGGTGGGGTTTCGGATTGGCCGTCGCCACGTCGCTGGCCAGCGCGCTGGTGTACGTCTACTTTCACCTCGAAGGCGCCGACAGCCTGGTGCCCGCGCTGTTCGTGTTCCTGCCCGTCGCGCTGCTGGCCAACATCCTCGCCGGCCAGGCCAGGCTGCGCGCCGCTGCGCTGGAAGCCAGCCACGCGGAGGTCACCGCACTGGCCAAACAGCAGGCCGCGCTGCGCCGTGTCGCGACGGTGGTGGCCCGCGGCGCCGATCCGGCCGATGTGTACCCCGCGGCCATCGCCGAGCTGACCCGCGGGCTCGAGGTGGAGCACGTGACGCTGGTGGGCTTCGATACGGCCGGCACCTGCGTGGTGCTGGCGGCGCGGGACTCCGGGGAGCGTGCGACGATGCCCGTGGGCGAACGGTTTCCGCTCGACGGAGACAGCATCAGCGCCCGTATCCTGCGGACCGGAGAACCAGCCCGCATCGACGACTACGGCAGCATCGAGGGGCCGATCGGCGCACGCCTGCGCGACCTCGGGGTCGCTTCGGGGGTGGGTGCGCCGGTCATCGTCGGGGGCCGGGTACGCGGCGCACTGCTCGCCGGGTCGTCGGCCGCCGAACCCCTGCCACCCGAAACCGAAGACCGTGTCGGTGATTTCGCCGATCTGATCGCGACGGCGATCTACAACGCCGAAACCCGTGCGGAACTCACGGCTTCCCGTGCGCGCATTGTCGCGGCGGCCGATCAGGCGCGGCGCGGGTTCGAACGGGATCTGCACGACGGTGCGCAGCAGCGCATCGTGTCCCTGGGCCTGGAGCTCAGGGCGTTCGAGGCATCGATGCCCGCCGACCCGGACGACACCCGGCGGCTGCTCGACCGGGTGATCGCCGGGCTGACCGGTCTGCACACCGACCTGCAGGAGCTGTCCCGGGGTATGCACCCGGCGATCCTGTCCCGGGGTGGGTTGGGACCGGCCATCAAGACGATTGCCCGGCGGTCGAAGGTGCCGGTGGAGCTCGACGTCGAGGTGGATCGGCGGCTGCCCGAACCGGTCGAGGTGGCGGCGTATTACGTGGTCGCCGAGGCGTTGACGAACACCGCCAAACATGCGCGCGCGTCCGGGGCGACGGTGCGGATGGCCGTCGACGGCGAGTGGCTGCGGGTGTCGATCGGCGATGACGGGATCGGGGGTGCGATATCGGGCGCGGGTTCGGGCCTTATCGGCCTCAAGGACCGGGTGGCGGCGGTCTCGGGTGAACTGGACATCGTCAGTCCGCCCGGTGGCGGGACCACGTTGAGCGTGGCCATCCCGGTCGGCGCGGCGACCTGCTGAACGGCGCCCGTGCCCGGCGGGCCGTCATGCGCGCGCCATCGGTGCGCGTACCCCCGTCACGCCGCACCGGCAAACGTGTGCCGCACCGTCGTGGGCGGTGGCATGCGCGGCCCGGCACCGGCGGCGGGCCGGGTCAGCAAACCCTGGCGCGGTTGCGGTGCTCACACCTCGATACGCGAGCCGATGACGACGGTGCGGTCCAGCGGGAGGCAGAAGTACGCCGCCGCGTCGGAGGTGATGTAGGACGTCGCGATGAACAGCCGCTTGCGCCAGGGCGCCATCGTTGGGGCATCCCCGGCCGTCAGTTCCAGTTTGGACAGGAAGTAGGACGCGTCGTCGAGGGATAGCGGACCCTCGCACAGTGCGGGGTCGAGTAGGCGCAACGCCGCAGGCACGTTCGGTCGTTCCATGTAGCCGAAGTAGGCGTTGACCTGAATGATCCCGTCGTCGGCGTGGCACAGGTCGTCGACCGAGAGTCGTTGGGATTCGTTAATTCTGGGTACCGGCATCGTCTCGAGCGACATGATCACCACCTGTTCGTGGCGCACGTGGTTGTGTCGGACGTTGGCCCGCAGCGACAGCGGCGCGGTGTCGCTGGTCCGGTTGAGGTACACCGCGGTGCCGGGGATGACGGCCAGCGGCGGTTCGCTGTGGCCGATTTCGGTGACGAACTCGCGAAGCGGGCCTTCGACGCGGGTCCGCTCGGCGGTGACGATCTGACGGCCGCGCTGCCATGTGGTCATCACGGTGAAGGCCGTGACGCCGATGAGCAGCGGTAGCCAGGCGCCGTGCACGAGTTTGGTCATGTTGGCGGCCAGGAACAGCAGATCGACCACCAGCAGCGCCCCGCCGCCGATCGTCACCAGCCACAACGGGGTGTGCCAGCGGACGCGGGCGAGGTAGAGGAACAGCAGGGTGGTGATCGTGATGGTGCCCGTGACGGCCATACCGAATGCGTATGCCAGTGCCTCGGAGCTGCGGAACGCGAACACCAGGATGAGCACGGCGACCATCAGCATGCCGTTGATCCACGGCACGTAGATCTGGCCCATTGTCGAGGCCGACGTGTGCGCGATGCGCAGCCGCGGCAGGTATCCGAGCTGGGCCGCCTGGGACGCGACCGAGAACGCGCCCGTGATCACCGCCTGCGATGCGATCACCGTCGCCGCGGTGGCCAGCAGGATCATCGGCAGGCGCGCCCATTCGGGGGTGAGGAGGAAAAACGGCGCACTGATCGCCTTCTCGTCGCCCAGCAGCAGCGCGCCCTGGCCGAAGTAGCTCAGCGTGCAGGCGGGCAACACCAGGCCCAGCCAGCCGAAGACGATCGCCTTGCGGCCGAAATGACCCATGTCGGCGTAGAGCGCTTCGGCGCCGGTCACCGCCAGTACCACCGCGGCCAGCGCGAAGAACGCGTAGTGGAAGTGGTCTGTCATGAAACCCAGCGCATAGGTCGGCGACAGCGCCTCGAGGATCTGCGGGTGCTTCGCGACGCCCGCGGCTCCACTCGCGCCGATGGCGACGAACCACAGGATCATGACGGGGCCGAAGAATCGGCCCACCGCGGCCGTGCCTTTGCGCTGAACGGCGAACAGCGTCACGATGATGACCGCCGTGATCGGCACGATCCAGTCCTCCAGGCCGGGGTCGATGATCTTGAGCCCTTCGACTGCCGACAGCACCGATATTGCCGGTGTGATCATGCTGTCGCCGAAAAACAGTGCGGCGCCGAAGATTCCGAGTGCTGCCAGGGTGGCCCCAGCGCGTGTTCCCCTGGTGCTGCGGCCTTGGCGGACGAGGGTGATCAGCGCCATGATGCCGCCCTCGCCGTGGTTGTTGACGCGCATCACCAGCGTGACGTAGGTCAGGGTGACGATCAGCATCACCGACCAGAAGATCAGCGACACGATGCCGAAGACGCTGTGCTCCGAGATCGGTACGGGGTGCGGGTCCCTCGGGTTGAACACCGTTTGGATGGTGTAGATCGGGCTCGTGCCGATGTCGCCGAACACCACGCCCAATGCGGTGACCACCACGGCAAGGCGCAGGGTGTGCGCCGTGCCGGCGGGCACGGCGGTTTCCGCAGAATCGACTCGCATGTCGTCAAGGATCTCCCGAATCGGTTCCGGCGGCGGGCAAAGTCGGGTTGTTGCGGGGGTACCCCGAAAATCCGTTTCCGTCCGGTGATCCCGACGGCGATGGCATGCTCGTGTCGTGGCTGTGGTCCCCGAGACGGTCTATGCGCGGGACGGCGACATCCACCTCGCCTACCAGATCGCGGGCCATCGGGGCGCCGATCTGCTGTTCGTGCCCACCGCGACGTTCCCCATCGACCTGCTGTGGGACGAGCCGTCGGTCGCCGGCCACCTCCGCAGGCTGGCGTCGTTCAGCCGGCTGATCCTGACCGACCTCCTCGGGTGCGGCAGTTCGGACACCGTCGCCATCCACGACAGTCCGGCGATGCAGGTGTGGACCGACGGACTGATCACCGTGCTCGACGCCGTTGGGAGCCAACGAACCTCGGTGATTGCGATGGGGGAGTCGGCGCTGCCGGCCATGCTGCTGGCCGCGACGCATCCGCACCGCGTGTGCTCACTGGTCCTGGTCAGCCCGTTCGCCTACTTCCTGCGCGCTCCCGAACAGCCGTTCGCGATGCCCGAGGCGGTCGTCACGAAGTACCTGGACGTGTTCGAGGCGGCGGTGGGAACCGGTGGGTCCGTCGAGATTCTCGCGCCGAGCTGGAGTGCCGACGCGGCGAAGCGGCGCTGGTTCGCCCGCGGCGAGCGCCTCGGCGGCGGGCCCGGGTACTTTCGGGCGATCCTCGATGTGTTCCTGCGCACCGACATTCGTCCGGTCCTCGAGAGTATCCAGGCGCCGACGCTGATCCTGCACCGGCGCGGGGATCGGCACGTGGTGGACGGCCATGCCCGGTATCTCGCCGAGCGGATACCCCATGCGCGGTCGGTCGAACTCGACGGCGCCGACCACCTGTGGCTGGCCGGCGACACCGATCGCCTTCTCGACGAGGTCGAGTCGTTCCTCACCGGTGGGCGCGGCGCGGTGCCCACCAACCGGGTGCTGTCCACCGTGCTGTTCACCGACATCGTCGGATCGACGGAACGGGCGGCGCGCCTGGGTGACGAGGCGTGGACGCGGGCGCTCGCCGCCCACAACGACGTCATCGACCGTCATGTCGCCGGCGCGCGGGGAGTCGTCGTCAAATTCACCGGCGACGGTGCGCTGGCGACGTTCGACGGCCCGGCGCGGGCGATCGTCTGCGCCTGCGCGATCCGCGACGCGCTGGACGAACTCGGGCTGACCATCCGGGCCGGCCTGCACACCGGGGAGGTCGAGATGGCCGACGGCGACATCCACGGCATCGCCGTGCACATCGCCGCCCGCATCATGGGGTTCGCGCAGCCCGGCGAGGTGCTGGTCTCGGGAGCGATCCCGCCGCTGGTCCTCGGCTCCCGCATCACCTTCCACGACCGCGGCAGTCACCAACTCAAGGGTGTGCCCGACTCGTGGCCGATCCTCGCGGTGGGCGACACCGGGGTGTGAGCGCACGTCGCCGGCGTTGGGCCGCCCGGTTTCGGGGCTTACAGTCGTGAGGTGAGTGACGCCTTTTCGTGGCGGTTGCCCTATGCGTGGCCGCGCAAGCCCGTGCTGGCCGCCAACATCGTCGCCACCTCGCAGCCGCTGGCCGCCCAAGCCGGGCTGCGGATGATCGCCGACGGTGGCAACGCCGTCGACGCGATCGTGGCCACCGCCATCACCCTGACCCTGGTGGAGCCGGTATCCAACGGCATCGGATCGGATGCCTTCGCCATCGTCTGGGACGGCACGCGGCTGCACGGGCTCAACGCGTCCGGCCGCTCACCCGCGGCGTGGACGCCGGAGTTCTTCGGCGGCGGCGAGGTGCCGATGGTGGGCTGGAACTCCGTGACGGTGCCCGGCGCCGTGTCGGCATGGGCGGAACTGCACGCCCGTTTCGGCCGGTTGCCGTTCGAGAAGCTGTTCGAGCCGGCGATCGCCTACGGCCGGAACGGTTTCCTGGTGTCCACCGTGGTGGCGGCGCAGTGGGCCGATCAGGTGCCGGTGTTCGCCTCCCAGCCGGGATTCGCCGAGGCGTTCCTGCCCGACGGCCGTGCGCCACGCGCCGGGGAGCTGTTCAGACTCCCCGCACATGCGGCGACACTGGAGACCATCGCCGCGACCCGCGGTGAGGCGTTCTACCGTGGGGAACTCGCGGCGGCGATGGAGGCCCACGCGGTGGCCACCGGCGGCGCGATGCGCGCCGCGGACCTGGCGGATCACCGCGCCGAGTGGGTGGGCACGATCGCTGCGGACTACCGCGGCTACACCGTGCACGAGATCCCGCCCAACGGGCAGGGCATCGTCGCGCTCATCGCGCTGGGGATCCTGCGCGCATTCGACATGAGCGCCCGGCCGGTGGATTCCGCCGAGAGCGTGCACCTGCAGATCGAGGCCGTCAAGCTTGCATTCGCCGATGCGCAGGCGTATCTGGCCGATGGCGACTGGATGGCGGTGGGGGTCGAGCAGCTCCTCGATCCGGCCTACCTGGCCGAGCGGGCCAAGCTCATCGACCCGTCCCGGGCGGCAGCCGCCACCGCCGGCACCCCGCAGGGCGGCACCGTGTACCTGACCGCCGCCGACGCCGGCGGGATGATGGTGTCGATGATCCAGTCCAACTACATGGGCTTCGGATCGGGGGTGGTGGTGCCCGGCACCGGCATTTCGCTGCAGAACCGGGGGACGGGCTTCGTGGCCGCCCCGGGGCATCCGAACCGGGTGGGCCCAGGCAAGCGCCCGTTTCACACCATCATCCCCGGGTTCCTGTGCAGGGACGGGGCACCGGTGATGAGTTTCGGGGTAATGGGCGGCACGATGCAGCCGCAGGGGCATGTGCAGGTCGTCGTCCGGATCGCCGACTACGGCCAGAATCCGCAGGCCGCCTGCGACGGGCCGCGTTTCCGCTGGCTGGAGGGGTTGCAGGTGAGTGTCGAACGGGGTTTCCCGGCAGCCACGCTGGACGGGCTGCGGGAGCGTGGGCATCAGCTGGTGACCGTTGGGGACTACAACCAGTTCGGCAGTTGCCAGGCGATCTGGCGGCTGGACCACGGCTACGTCGCGGCCAGCGATCCGCGCCGGGACGGTCAGGCGGTCGGCATCTAGATGCTGCAGGTGCGACGGTCGGGCTACCGTGGTGCCGCGGCGACGGTACCCTCAGACCGACGTGAGAGGCGGATCGTGGCTGTGCCGATGGACTTCGTGGCTGTGCCGACGGACCTTGTACTGGCCATATCGATAACGTCGACGGCCGTTCGCTGGGTGGTGGTCGAGGGCACCTCGGGTGAGGGTGCCCCCGTCGAGCGCGGGCACACCGCCATCGAAGACGACTTCGACGCCGGCGCGCTGCTCGACGGGCTGTTGGGTGCCGATTCGGCGGCCGCCGGCGGCCGGATGCATGCGATCGGTGTCACCTGGGCCGAGGAGGCGCGGTCGGCGGCCGACGCCGTCTTGGACGCGCTGGCGGCGTGGGATCTGCGCAGCGTCGTCGCGGTGTCGACGGTCGAGGCCGCCGAGGCGCTGGCCGGCGGTATCGCGGCCATCGCCGGGTACCGCGACGTGGCGGTGTGCGTCGTCGAACCGGACGTCGCCGTCGTCGCCACTGTGCGCCCGTCCGGCGTGACGGTCGACCTGGTGGACCGTCCGGGGGAGCCGATGCCGGCCGCGGACGTCGTCGCTGCGGTGACGGCACTGACCGCAGCCGACGGACGTCACCCGGACGCCCTGTTCGTGGTCGGCTCGGCCGCACTCGACGACATCGTGTCGGCCCTGGCGACGGGCGGTCCGGTACCGGTCATCTCCGCCGCGGAAGCCGACCTGGCGATGGCACGCGGGGCGGCGCTGGCGTCGGCGCGGGCGATGACCGCCATGGCGGCCGGTGCCGCGCACCCGCGACGCCGTGCGGCGTCGCGGGTGGGTGCGCTGGCGTCCGTCCTGGCGGCCGCCGTGGTGACGTTCGTCGTCTCCGTATCCGTCGCCGTCGGCCTGCGGATCACGCCCGACGCCGGCCCGCAGAATGCTGAGGTCGCCAACGCGGGGGAGGCGGCCGGGGTGGCGAATCTCCCGTCCGCCCCGCGGGCGGTCCCGAAGCCGCCGCCCGCCGCGCCCGTGCCGGTGGTCCCGCCGCCCGCCGCGCCCGCGCCGGTGGTCCCGCCGCCCGCCGCGCCCGCGCCGGTGGTGGTCCCGCCGCCCGCAGCCGAGCCGCCCGTCGCGCAGACCATCGCCGTCGCCCCGCCGCCGGTGTACGTTCCGCCGGCGCCGGCCCCGCCGGCGTATGTGCCGCCCGCCAACGTCCCGCCACCGCCGCCCCCGCAGCCGCGGCTTCGCGACCGCATCATCGAACGTATCCCGATCATCAACCGGTTCCACGAACCGCAGTATCCGTATCCGTGATCGGCGGCCCACGCCGCGATGCTGAGCGGCGCCGCATCCGCTGAATGTGCTGGCGCGGCGGCCGGGCCCGCCCGCCGCCGGCATTGCTGGAAATGAATTATCGTGTCTGGGTAGGCGTTTCGGGCGGATATGGATATCCGGCACGAGGTGTTCTCGGGTCGCGACAACCCGCGCGGTGGCGGATACTTCAGCCATGAGGATTGCTGCAGTCGCCGCCGGCGTCTGCGCGGTGGGGGCCGTACTCTTCGGGGTCAACGTCGATTTCGCCGCGCACGCCAACGCCAGCCCCACCGACGACGCGTTCATCTCGGAACTCGACGCGCGCGGGTTGAGCTATTCGTCCCCCGAGGCCGCGATCAGTAACGCCAAGGGGGTCTGTAACCGCATCGGTTCGGGGATCGAGGAAGCGGCGCGGTACTTGCAGAGCAACACCGGCTACAGCAACGACCAGATGTTGTCGTTCGGCAGTGCCGCGATTCAGGCCTACTGCCCGGAGATGGCCTCAAAGCTGTAGTGGCCCAACCCTTTTCCCGTGGATACCGTCACAGATAGCGCACCTTCTTGATGCTGGTCTTCCTGTTGGCGTAGCTGGTTTCCTGCGCGAGGATCCGCCAGCGGTCCGAGGCGTCGTCCCAGTAGCCGCAGACGAAGGCGATCGTGGAGTAGCCGTCTTCCTTGCCCCTCGAGTACCGGCGGGAGCCCTCAACAGCATCTCCCAATCTCTCCCTGGCTTGCCGGTCGCGTGATTGGCTGCTGGTTCCGATGTTCCCGGCAATGTGCAAGACCGTCGGTGAAGCGTTGTCGCCCGCGATCTGGATGCGGCAGCCGACGAGCTCGCTGGTGAAGAAGTACGGCGCGTCGTCTCCAAGTTGGACTTCGGTGGTGTGTCCCTCGTTCCACGGCAGCCAATAGGCCTTGATCTTGTTGCTGAACCAACTGGCAGGTTTGCCACGGCTGCTGAACAACTCGAGTTCGACGCCGTCGCCGGACTTCGCCCGGCTCAGATCGAGGTACTCCACTCTGGGTTCGGGCTCGGACAACGCGTTCTCCAGCGGCGAGTTGTTCTTGAAGCCCACAGGATTGCGGCGCAGGAAATCCTCGGGTGAGGCCATGAACTGCGCGTTGAGGCCATCCATCATTATCCTCGCGATCAGAGTAGTTGAAGCAGCGGCATTTCCGTCACTTCCACCAGCCCAGGCCGGTGAAGGATTTGACGTCGCGAATCATCTTCGTATCCGCGGGTTCCTCGGCATGGGTCTTCCACAGCTGGGGTGGCTTGTGCTCGACGGTCCAGTTCACACCGTTCGTCTTCAGAGCCCCCGCGCCCACCAGGGCGACCACCTGGAATCCCGGCTTCGACTTGCCGTCGGTGTCGATCAGCGTGACGCACGCCAGCCATTCCTTGTATTTCGGTACCAGCAGGCCGATCTCGTCGATCTGGTCGCCCAGATGGGCCATCAGGTCGGTGGCGATCTTGTGACGGGACTGCTCGTCGCTGCCGAGCAGGAGGGCGAGCTTGCCGTCGAAGAGGGCTTTGTCACCTTTCTGCTTGAGGTCCAGCTTGTGGAGATCGGCGGATTTGCTGACTCCCTCGTTCTGCAGCGAGGAGATGATCGACTGCTTCGTGACACCGGATCCGAAGTTCCCCTTGATATCCGGTGTGAGTTGCGCGTAGTAGGTCATGAGCCCTCTCCGATGTCGCCGGTGTGGTCGCAGTGTCGGGGTTCAGGTGTCTTCGTCGACGGGCTGGTCTTTCGGCCTGCGCTTATCCGGCCGGACACCGGGCTTTCCCGTCAGGCGCTGGGAAAGTTTGACGTCGAACCTGAGCTCGGTGATCTTCTCGGTCGGCGCCTGGTCCTCCCATCCGACGGCCAATGTGATGTCGGAGAACAGCGAGGGCCAGTATTCGTTCAACTCGACCTTGGCCTCGTCGAGACCCTTGGCCAGGAATTCCTCCAGGTCGCCGTCGACCTTCTTGTCGGCCACGATGTCCAATTCCTGTGTGGAGCCGCTCACCTGGTCCTCGTCCTCCGGGGTGGTGGCCTGGAAGCTCCATGCCACCGGATCATCGGTGTGCGCCGCGCGGAAGTAGTAGTAGACCGGCTGGCCCGAGCGGTTCGGTTCGTTGATGATCGACTCTCCCGAGTGCAGGAAGTCGACACGCATGTTGAGAGCGTCGTTGTCGCTGTCGACGACGACCTTCTTGAGCGTGATACCCGCGATCCGCCCGTCTGCCACGGTGTAGTTCTCGCCCTGACTGAAGTGCTCGACGAGATTGAACGTGACCGCACCCAGGTTGTTGAGCTGGCGGAGCTGATCCTCCTTGAGTGCGAGTTTGATGATGTGAGTCTTGCTGGCGGCGCGGTACTGACGCTTTTGCGCAACGTCCAGGCCGAGCTTGAGGAACTCGAATTTGAGCACGATGTCGTCGAGCCGCTTCAGATCCCCGTCCGAGGGATTGGTCATATCGATGGTGAGTCGTTCCGCCGCCTCCTGCAGGGTGGTCGGCTTGTCGTCCCCGCTGCCGGCGGGCGCCGAGGCCTTCTCCAGCGCCTGCAGCGCGGCGACGACCCGGTCGTAGTTCACGAAGCTGTCGGGCAGGTCCTGCAATGCCTCGTACCGGTAGGACATCACGAGGTAGTACATCGACGAGTGCAGCATGTCCTCGGCCCGCTGACGCATACCCCGCAGGTACTGTTTGGCCCGGGCGTCCAGGGCGGTGTCCAGGCTGTGCAATTGGCGCCCGAGACCGCTTTGGGCGGTGAGGCTTTCGGCCATCCGCGCGACGTTGGTGTTGATGATCGACTGTGCTCTGGTCAGTTGCTCCATCGCCGTGGTCTGCCTCTTGCCGAGTGCGGCCATATCCTTCAGGAGCTTCTGGTACTGGACCGGATCCACGGATTTCAGCAGGTTCGCCGCCAGGTCCTGGACGGCCTGGTCGTCCCTGGCGACCGGAGTGGCCAACGTGGCGATCCCGGCCCCGATGCTTCCGATACCCTTGCCCATCGTCTTGAGCCGGCCCATCGCCTCGGTGTAACGCTGCTGCTTGGCGTCGGCCTCCTCTTCGATCTCCTCCACTTTGGCCTCGGCGGCGTCCTTGCTCGCCTGCAACTTCTCGGCACGGACCTCGGCGTCGGTGAGGGCGTTTCGCTCCAGCCTGAGCCGGACCAGCCGCTTCGCGTTGCGTTTGGCGTCGCCCGCCTCGAGCTCCTTCATCTCGGTGTCCACCGCGCGGATGCGGTTCGTCAACCCTTGCAGATCACGGTCCAGGGCAGCCGCTTTCGGCGTCTTCGGAACGGGAACCTCCTTGACGACGTCTTCGGCCTTCTCCCCACTGCCGTACGCGGCGATCGCTTCCTCGACGGTTTCCTTGTCGAGCACCAGTTTGTCGCGCCGCGCGGTGAGGTCCTCGATCCGTTTGTCCTGGATGGGTTTCGTGTACTGCTCGACGTCCTGCTCGATCCGCGCCGCTTCACCGGTGGCCTGGTCCACCTGGTCCTTGAGCTTCTTGACGTTCTTCTTACCGAGGTTGAACTCGTCGCGAAGTGTCGCGACCCGGTCGGCGGCGATCAGGTCGATGTTCTCGTCGAGGAAGCTGTCGGTCGCTTCACCGAGTTTCGTCAGGGCCTCGGCCGCGCGTTCGGCCGGTTTGTCCGATGTGAAGAAGTCGATCTCGCCGATACCACTGATGAGACCTCCGCCCGCGCCGAGATAGGGCTGCCCGACCGGGATGGCCTGCATCGCGCCACCCACCACCGCCATGACGCCCTTGAAGATGCGCTGTCGCTCGTGCGCGGCGACCGCGTCCTGCTCGGCGAAGTTCTTGAGCTTGTCGATATCCTGCTGCGCGTAGGCCATGGCGTCGACGATCTTCGCCAGCTCCAGCCGGGCGTCTGCCAGTTGCGTGGCGGCGGCGGCGATGGCCTTGCGGCAGGCGGCGGTCTCGTGGTTGAGCGCCGATCTGACCTCGGAGGCGAGCGTGCGGCGGTGGGCGAGGTCGTCGAACTTCTCTTCGGTCGTGGTGGCGAAATAGAGCAGCTGGTAGGACGCCTTGCGGACCGCCTCGAACAGTTCGAGGTTGGTCGACAGGCGTAACCGCGGCAGCCATCCCGGCGGGTTGCCGTAGTAGTCGACGTTGGCGAGGAGGTTCTCGCGCATCGCGTTGACCGCGATGACCTGGGCGGCGAACCGATTGTTCCGGGTGATCAGTGGGCTGCGGAACAGGGCGTAGTAGGGCGCGATGGCACGCTGGGCGTCGTCGCGGTTGCCGTCGCGGAACGCGGCCCGTGCATAGGCGAGTACCGCGTCGATGGCCTCGGCCCGCACCCACGATCCCCCGCCCACCTGCACCGAGCCGTCCGCGCCGGGTGTGGCCGTTTTGGCCTCGCCCGGTTTACCCGGCTGAGCGCGGTACTCCCGCACCCACATCCGCGGTTCCGGCCGGGGTGAGCCGGTGCGGACGATCGCCATATCGACCAGCAGCGCCACCTCCGGTGTGCCGGGCGGGGCCCCGTCGACTTTCTCGGTGGGTGGTCCCGCTTCTCCGCCTGGGGTCTGCGAGATCCGCGCGACGACATCCCTGAATTCCGCTGTCGTCCACACCGTCCCGCCCGCACCGCCGTTGCCGGGCTGACCGCCGGCGTATGCGTCGGCGCCGTCCCCGGGCACCCGGTGGATCACCGGGGTGGGGATCACCCTGGTGTAGCTTTCGAACTGGCCTGCGTCCCAATAGACCTCGTCGCGGTGCCAGCGCCCGTCCTGGCCGGTGGCGGCAGGGAACTGGAACCAGTTCATGTCCAGACCGAAGAACCGGTTGTCGTGGGCGCTCACCACGAGGCTGGTGACCGCATTGTCCTTGTCGCCCAGGCCGAGTGGTTTGCCGTTGTACACGCAGCGGCCCGGCTCGGAATGCCCGCCCGGCCACAGCCACCCGCTGAGGTACTTCGCGTCGGAGCCGGCGGTCTGGAACCATCCCGGCAGCCGGTTGGCGATGTCGCTCTGTTTGACCACGGTGCAGTTGGCCGTCTCTTCCGGCGCCACCGTATTGGCCAGGCGCGTGTCCCGGCGGGTGTAGGCCAGTTTGTCGCCGGGTTCCGCCTTGCCGCCCTTGCCGCCGCGGGTTCGGACCCGGATCGTGGTGGGGTCGCCGGTCACCAGCGTGTGTGCGACCAGTGTCACCGATCCGCCCGGCGGCCCTGCGGCGCCGTCGGTGACCTTGGGAGGGGTTTTCGGCCGCGGCTGCCGGGGGATGTATTCGACCGGCGGCAGCTCGGGAGGGGTGGTATCGATGATCCCGTCGTTCACACCGTCCTCACCGAACTCCACGCGGCGCGCGTAGATCGAGACGTTCGTCCCGGGAAACCGAAGGGGGGAGGCGATGATCACTTCGTCGGCGACGATCTCCAGGCTTTCCAGGTCCAGGACCTTGTCGCCCTGCAGCGACATCAACCCCGCCGTGTCGTTGTTCTTATCCCAGATCACTTTGGCGCCAACTATTTTCACCCGGCGCGGTATCACGTTCTTGACGCCGTTGAATTCGGGTTTGAGACGCCCGTCCCGATTGTCGATGGAGATGTACGTGCGGTCCTCTGGTGGCGGGGTCTCCCGTGCACCGCCGATGAGCACCACCGGCCGGTTCCCGGGCAGGGGTGACGGCAGCGCGTTGTGCCGGGCGAGCCGCTGACGGAAGTCGTCGGTGATCTCGTAGGTGATCGCGCGGTGCGCCTGATCATCGTCATCGGCGAATGCGGTGACGACCTCGTCGGTGAACGCGCAGCGCACGACCCAGACCTGCGGGTAGGGGTTGTCGTCGACGTGCTGACCGCCGGGGAACAGGGTCGCCACCCGTGACGGGCTATCTGCCGCGAGGATCACATCCACCACCTCGGCGGTGCAGTTCCGGAAGGTCCTCGTGCGGCTGAAACCACGGGTGGGGTCCGTACTGCTGCGCAGCCGGTCGACCGTGATGGACACCGTCTGATCGGGCGCGGTCGCCGGAATCGCGGCGATCGGGTATGTCAGGTCGCCTCCGCGCCGCTGCACGTAGATGCGGTCGGCGGGCGGGGGGATGTCGACGGTGGCGAATGGTCCGGCATCGGATGCCGGGGCTCCGTGCCGCTGCGCGCTCACTGCCAATTCGATGGGGGTCAGATTGCATACGCGCGGCATCGGTGGTCTCCGTCTTTCTTGTGAACGCCTGGATGTCGGCGACGTGGTCCAGCTCCACGCCGACGAGTTCGATGGGCGCGTGGCGGCTACAGTTTGCCGGCAATGGCGCCGACGTCGTCGAGGTAACCGACGAGCGCCACGACGGATACGAGGTTGAGATTTCCACCCTCGACCAGGTTTTCGAGTGTCTGGAGTTCCGCCGCGCGCTGCTGGCGCCAGCTCTTGACCGCTTTGGCGACGGTGGAGTAGCCGCCCTTGGCGAGGTGTTTTTTCACGTCCGCGATCAACAGTTCCGCCGACGCCTGCAACGTGGCCTTGACCTGCTTCTCGACGTCGCTCAACTTGCCCTTTATGGACGAAAGGGATTTGGCTTGTTTCTCCGCGGCGGCCAGCGCCGTGTTGAGGCGGGCCTTGGCGTCGCCCGATCCGACACTGGACATCTCGAAGGAAGAGTCGCTCATTCGGTCCACCGTTTCCGTTCGAATCGCCGACGCCCCGAAGTCTCTCATCGCCGTCGCCTCCCGTCGGCCATTTTCAGCAAATTACACGGGGAGGATCGCGGTGGCGTCCGGGTGCGCGTATTGCCAATTCATCCGAATCGTATTCTGGCAATTTGTTCCAGAATGGAATTTTAAGTAAATGGAATTGTCGGACTATCAAGCCGATCTCATCTGATTTTTCGGGGATCGTCACTACTCATAGCGGATCTGGATGTGCGGAAACGGTTGTTCGTCTGCCGGGCCTGTCGAACTCCGAACTCGCCCGGGGTGCGTTCGTGACTCGGCAGTCGATGAATGTGCTGCTCCAGACCCTGGAACGCGAGGGCTACGTCACCAGGCCCGCGGAGGCGCCCGTCGGGAAGGTCCTTCCCGCGCGACTCACCCCTCGCGGCCGACGGAGCCTCGCGAAGGCAACCGTCGCGGTACGGTCCGTCGAGGCGACGATGCTGGCCGGCGTCACCGAGACCGAGCAGGCCTGCGCGTTCGGGATCCTGCAGCGGATGATCCGCTCCTTGCGCGACCGCACCGACGGTGCCTAGGACGCACCCCCGGCCCACGCCGCGTCGCACGGGATCGGCGCCCTCGGCAGAACAGGTGAGCAACGGCACCGTCACGAATGCCCCACGGTGCCGCGGCGCTGCGCGCGCGGCGCCCGATCACTCTCTACGATCGAAGCGCCCGATCGGTCCACCGGTCGTCCCGGCACCTGCCGACCCCGCAATGGAGCTTCGTTGACGACTGATCGCCGTGTCCGTGGTGCCTGCCTTGCCGCCGTGCTGGCGATACTGGCCGTGTTGGGCGGGACCGTGATCTCGGCCGCCCCCGACTGTCCCGGGGAGTGCCAGACGCTGGCCGCGGGATCGGTGCCGCAGGCCGACCCGCCGTCGCCGCGGCCCGCCGCGCTGACCGTCGCACCGGTGCCGGACGCCCGGGACGTCGACCCGGTGGCCGGCGTCGACGTGCGCGCACGGTCGGGTGAGATCACCGGCGTCACCATGGTCAACGACGCGGGCAAACCGGTCCCCGGCGTCCTGGGTGCCGACGGCACGTCGTGGCGGCCCACCGTCCCGCTCGGTTACGGACGCACCTACACGATGTCGATCGTCAGCGTCGGCCCGGGCGACGTCGTCTCGCGGCAGACATCGAGCTTCAGCACCGTCACCCCGCAGGACCAGACCACGGTGACGCTCGGCACCACCGGCGGTACCGAGCTGCATGACGGCGCAACCTACGGCGTGGGCATCGTCGTCGTCGCGCGTTTCGACGAGCCGGTCACCGACAAAGCGGCCGCCGAGCGCCATCTGGTCGTGAGCACCACCCCGAAGGTGGCGGGCTCGTGGAACTGGATCGACGATCAGACCGCCCACTGGCGTCCCGAGAAGTACTACACACCAGGCACTTCGGTTACCGTCGCGGCCGACGTCTACGGTGTGCGCCTGGGTGACGGACTGTACGGCCAGCAGGACGAGAAGGTGACCTTCACCGTCGGGGACTCCCATGTGTCGATCGCCGACGACACCACCAAGCAGGTCAGCGTCTTCGACAACGGCAAACTGGTCCGCACCATGCCGACCTCGATGGGGATGGGTGGCACCGAGACGATCGGCGCCACGACCATCAGCTTCTGGACGCCGCCGGGCGTCTACACCGTGATGGACAAAGCCAACCCGGTGATCATGGACTCCTCGACCTTCGGTCTGCCGATCGGCAGCCGCCTCGGCTATCGGGAGGCGATCAACTACGCGACCCGCATCAGCACCGACGGCATCTACCTGCACCAGCTGGATTCGACGGTGTGGGCGCAGGGCAACACCGACACCAGCCACGGCTGCCTGAACCTCAACGGTGCCAACGCCAGGTGGTTCTACGATTTCTCGGTGCCCGGCGACGTCGTCGAGGTGCGCAACACCGGCGGGGCGCCCCTGCAGCTCTGGCAGAACGGCGACTGGAGTGTGCCGTGGGCGCAGTGGCGCAAAGGCAGCGCACTGCCCGCCTGAGCTGCGGCGAATTGGGACATCCGCACCGAACTCCGCGTGCGGTTCATGGTCTCGCGCGGGTGGCACGACCCTGGCGCCGGACCCGGCGACCCGTGCGCCGCGATTGCCGGCACACCCGCGCAACTCCCTGCAACTCTTGACCGTCTATGTGACCGTCACCACATACTGCTGGTGTGGGTAATCCGGCCCACCCCGACGCGGGAGTGGCAGTGTCCGAACCTCAGGTGATCCCCGGCAGCGCAGTGGGGATCATTCCGAACCCGATGTCGGGTAGGGACATTCGCCGTGTGGTCGCGCAGGCATCGGTGTTCCCCAACACCGAGAAGACCTCGATGGTGTTGCGGATCATCCGTGCGGTCGGTGCCATGGGTGTCGAGCGCGTGCTGCTGTCCACCGACACCTTCGGGATCGCGGCGGGTGTGCTGCGGGAGATCGGCAGATTGCAGGCCGCCCCGCCCGACGTGCGGGTATCGCTGCCCGAGATCGAATTCCTGACCCTGCCCCACCCGACCGGCACCGCGGCCGACACCACCGGCTACGCCCGGATGATCGCCGAACGCTGCGCGGCGGCGGTCGTACTGCTGGGCGGCGACGGCACGATGCGGGCGGCCACTCCGGGCCTCGGCGACACCCCGATGCTGGCGCTGAGCACCGGAACCAACAACGCCTTCCCGATCATGATGGAGGCCACCGTCGCGGGCATGGCCCTCGGGCTCATCGCCACCGGCCGGGTGCCCGCGCCCACCGCGCGGGCCAAGACCTTGCATGTCGAGGTCGTCCGCACCGACGGCACCCGCCGTCGGGAGATCGCGCTCGTGGACGTCTGCGTCAACACCGTCGGCGAGATCGGCTCGCGCGCGGTCTGGAGAACCGACACCCTGCGCGAGCTCTACTGCACATTCGCCGAACCGGCCGCCATCGGGCTGTCGTCGATCCCCGGCCGTATCCTGCCGACCGCCCGGTCGGCGCCCACGGGGGTCGCGGTCCGCCTCGGCCCCGAACCCAGCCGCACCGTCCTGGCACCTATCGCACCGGGTCTGCTCGAACCGGTCGGGCTCACGGCGTGCGACGTCCTGATGCCCGGCGTGCCCGTGCGCGTCCGGCTCGCCGGCGGCACCGTGGCGCTGGACGGGGAACGCGAACTGGAGTTCGGTCCCGACGACCGCATCACCGTCACGCTGCAACACGACGGTCCCCGGGTGATCGACGTTCCCGCCACGCTCGCCGACGAACATGCAAGCAGTTCAGAGGAATTGATCAGTTCAATCGCAGAGGAGATCCGATGACGCAAACCCTGTCCTCGCTCGGGGCCGACGCACCCGACGCGTCGGTACTCAACGAGACCCAGCTGCTCGACGTGTACCGCACCATGCGGTCCATCCGGGCGTTCGAGGACCGCGTGCACGACGAGTTCGCCACCGGCGACATCCCCGGCTTCGTGCATCTCTACGCCGGTGAGGAGGCGTCGGCGACGGGCGTCTGCGCACACCTCGACCCCGACCGCGACACCATCGCCTCCACCCACCGCGGCCACGGGCATTGCATCGCCAAGGGGGTGGACATCAAACCCATGATGGCCGAGATCTTCGGCAAGAGCACGGGATCCTGCCGCGGCAAGGGCGGCTCGATGCACATCGCCGACCTGTCCAAGGGAATGCTCGGCGCCAACGGGATCGTCGGCGGGGGACCGCCGCTGATCTGCGGGACGGCGCTGGCGGCCAAGATCAAGGGTGACGGCGGCGTGGGTGTCGCCTTCTTCGGGGACGGCGCCTCCAATCAGGGCACCACCCTGGAGGCGATGAACCTGGCGTCGGTGTGGAACCTGCCCGCGATCTTCGTCGCGGAGAACAACGGCTACGCCGAGGCCACCAGCTCCACCTGGTCGGTGGCCGCCGACAACATCGCCGACCGCGCCGCCGGCTTCGGCATGCCCGGCGTGATCGTGGACGGATTCGACTTCTTCGCCGTCTACGAAGCCGCCGGTGAGGCGATCAAACGCGCCCGCCAGGGTGGCGGGCCCACTCTGCTGGAGGTCAAGTTCACGCGCTACTACGGCCACTTCGAGGGCGATCAGCAGAAGTACCGCGGACCGAACGAGGTCGCCAACGTCAAGGAGAACCAGGACTGCCTCAAGCGATTCCGCGCCCGCGTCGTGGAATCCGGCCGGCTCACCGACGCTCAGCTCGATCAGGTGGACGCCCAGGTCGGCGCGCTCATCGACGCGGCCGTCGACGAGGCCAAGGCCGCACCGGTGCCCAGCCCCGAAGACCTGCTCACCGACGTCTACGTCAAGTACTGACCACCCCAGACCCAGGAGAACGAACGAATCATGGCTACTCGCAAGCTCAGCTATCGCGAAGCGATCAACGAAGCACTAAGCCAGGAGATGGAGCGCGACCTCTCGGTCATCGTGATGGGCGAGGACAACGCGGGAGGCGCCGGAGCGCCCGGTGAGGACGACGCCTGGGGCGGCGTGCTCGGCGTCACCAAGGGCCTCTACGACAAATTCCCCGGCCGGGTACTGGACACCCCGATCACCGAATCCGCCTTCGTGGGTGCGGCGGTCGGCGCGGCGACCCGGGGCCTGCGGCCCGTGGCGGAGCTGATGTTCATCGATTTCGCCGGAGTCTGCCTGGACCAGATCATGAACCAGGCGGCCAAGTTCCGCTACATGTTCGGTGGCAAGGCCGTCACGCCGGTGGTCATCCGCACCATGTACGGTGCCGGACTACGGGCCGCCGCGCAGCATTCGCAGGCGTTCTACCCGGTGTTCACCCACCTGCCTGGCCTGAAGGTGGTGCTGCCGTCGAGTCCGTACGAAGCCAAAGGTCTTCTCATCCAGGCGATCCGGGACAACGACCCGGTGATCTTCTGTGAGCACAAGGCGATGTACGACGTGACCGGCGACGTCCCCGAGGAGAGCTACACCATTCCGTTCGGGGAGGCCAACGTCGTGCGTGAGGGCGATGACGTGACCATCGTCGCGTTGGGCCGCATGGTGTCCTTCGCCCAGCAGGCCGCCGACGAACTCGAATCATCCGGTGTATCGGCGGAAGTCATCGACCCGAGGACGGTAAGTCCGCTCGACCTGGACATCATCCTGGAATCCGTGGAGAACACGGGCCGGCTGGTGGTCGTCGACGAGGCCAGTCCGCGCTGCAACCTGGCCACCGACATCTCTGCTCAGGTCGTCTCCGAGGCGTTCGGGGATCTGAAGGCGCCCATCAAGATGGTCAGTCCGCCGCATGTGCCGGTCCCGTTCGCCGAACCGCTGGAGGATCTGTACATCCCGTCCGTGCAGGACATCGTCAACGCGGCCAAGACCGTCACCGAATGGAGCAGATGACCGATGGCGGACACAATGACCGATGAGCGCATCCAGCGGGTGACCATGCCCAAATGGGGCCTGTCCATGGAAGCGGGCAAGGTCACCGACTGGCTGGTTTCCGTCGGCGACGAGATCGAGGACGGCACCGAGATCTGCGAGATCGACACCGACAAGATCGCCGGTGAGCTCGAGTCCACCTGGACGGGCGTGGTGCGCGCACTCGTCGTCGAGGTCAACGAGAGTGTGCCGGTGGGCGGGACCATCGCCGTCGTCGCACCCGCCGACGTATCGCAGGAGGATATCGACGCCGTCGTCGCCGAAGCCCGCGAACAGCTGGAATCCGGTGCGATCGAAGATGATTCGGGTCCGAAGCTGCAGACCGCCGAGGTCGGCGGGCTGTCGCTGTCCTACGCGGTGCTCGGCGAGGGCGACGACATCCCCGTGGTGTTCGTGCACGGGTACGGCGGCGACAAGAACTCCTGGCTGTTCGTCCAGGAGCCGATCTCGGCCGACCGGGTCACCTATGCGCTGGACCTGCCCGGTCACGGGTTGTCGTCCAAGGACGTCGGGGACGGCACGGTGGCGTCGCTGGCCAAGACCCTGCTCGGCTTCCTCGACGCGGTCGGTATCTCCCGCGCGCATCTGGTCGGGCATTCGATGGGCGGCGCGGTGGCGACCGCGGCGGCGGCCGACCCCGACGGGTCGGGGAAAGTCGCGTCGCTGACGCTGATCTCACCGGCCGGATACGGGCCGGACATCAACGCCGGATATCTGCGCGGATTCGCCGAGGCGGAGTCGCGCAGGGACCTCAAACCGCATCTGCTGAACCTGTTCGCCGACCCGGGGCTGGTCAACCGCCAGCTCATCGACGACCTGCTCAAATACAAACGCCTCGACGGTGTCGACCAGGCGCTGCGCACGCTGGCGGACGGGCTCCTCGAGGGTGACAAGTCCGCGGTCGACGTGACCGCCGACGCCGCCGGTTTCGGCGGCCCGGTGGTGGCGGTGTGGGGACGCGAGGACAAGATCGTCCCCGCCTCCAACGCCGACGGACTCGGCGGCTCGGTCACCGTGCACATCGTCGACGGCGCCGGTCACATGGCGCATATGGAGAAGCCGCACGACGTGATCGCGGCGATCCGGGAAGCGACGGGCGGGTGAGCGAGCACCGCGCCGACGTGGTGGTCCTCGGCGGCGGGTCCGGCGGCTATGCCGCCGCGATCCGCGCCGCCGAACTCGGCAAGTCGGTCGTCCTGATCGAGGAGGAGAAGGTCGGCGGCACGTGTCTGCATCGTGGGTGCATCCCGACCAAGGCGCTGCTGCACGCCGCGGAGGTCGCCGACACCGTGCGCGGGGCGGCCAAGTTCGGTGTCGGCGCCGCCCTGACCGGGGTGGACCCCGCGGCGGTGCACGCCTACAAGGACGCAGTGGTCGGCAGGTTGCACAAGGGCCTGCAGGGTCTGCTCGACGCCCACGACATCGAGATCGTCCGTGGCCGCGGCCGTTTCGTCGAGGCGACCACGGTGACCGTCGGATCCGACCTCTACACCGGCGAGCACCTGGTGCTCGCGACGGGGTCGCGGCCGCGGGCGCTGTCGGGGATCGAGATCGGCGGCAACGTGCTCTCCAGTGACGATGCGCTGACACTCGACCGCATACCCGAGGACGCCGTGGTGCTGGGCGGCGGTGTCATCGGTGTGGAGTTCGCCAGCATCTGGGCGTCGCTGGGGGTCAAGGTCACGGTGCTGGAGGCGCTGGACCGGTTGGTGGCCGGCGAGGACGAGTTCTGCTCCAAACACCTCGCGCGGGGACTGCGCAAACGCGGCGTCACCGCCAAGACGGGTGTCACCGTCACCGGCGTCAAACAGGACGACGACGGCATCATCGTCGAACTCGGTTCAGGAGCTGCGCTGGAGGCCGAGGTCCTGCTCGTGGCAGTCGGTCGTCAGCCCAACACCGAGGACTTCGCCGAGACGCCCGTCGGACTCGACCGCGGCTTCGTCCGGACCGACGCGCGGCTGCGTACCACGGTGCCGCACGTGTACGCCGTCGGTGACATCGTCGCGGGCCCGCAGTTGGCCCACCGCGGCTTCGCGCACGGCATCTTCGTCGCCGAGGACATCGCCGGTCTCGATCCGGTCCCCGTCGACGACGACGCCGTTCCCCGGGTCACGTACTCCCATCCCGAGGTGGCCTCCGTCGGGTTGACCGAGGCCAGGGCGCGGGAGCGCTTCGGTGACGGGGTGCGGACGGTGGTGTACGACCTGGCGGGCAACGGGAAGAGCCAGATCCTGGGCACCGCGGGCGCGGTCAAACTGATTCAGGACCCCAGCGGCACGGTGGCGGGGATGCACATGGTGGGCGACCGGGTCAGTGAGCTGATCGGCGAGGCGCAGATCCTCTACGGCCTCGGAGTACCGGTGGCCGATGCGGCGCGCCTGGTGCATGCCCACCCCACGCAGGGGGAGGCGATCGGCGAAGCGCTGCTGGCGATGGCGGGCAGCCCGCTGCACGTCCACCAGTGAGTCGGTGCGCGGACACCGGCGAGATGGTGTGATGTAGTTCACAACGGGCGTAGCCTGGAGGTGTCTCGCAACGGAGGGAGATACCGATGAAGGGTGCGCATCACGACCCGCTTGATCACTCTCGCACCACCCAGCCGCATGCCGGTGAATCGTTCACCGACACGTTGTGGTTGCCCGGCCTGCTGTTGATCGCCGTCGGCATCGTCCTGATCGCCGGCACCGTCGCGGCCACCGCCTACGGCAACACCGAAGTGTCGCTGATCCTGGGTCTGGTCGCCGGAGCCCTGGTCACCGCCGGTGCGCTGGCGATCGCGCTGGAGCATCAGCGCGTCAAGCGCGTCGAGCGACGCTGGCTGGCCGACCACCCCGACCAGCCACATCTGAACGTCTAGCGGCACGCCGCGGGCTGGCCCCCGGGGCTCCGGTGTCCCGGGAGCGGTCGGGTCACGACTCGACGTGCGGTGAGCCCGTGGTCTGCCGCACCCACCGCAGCAAGTCCTGCGTCGGGGCGTCCACGGCGTCGGCGATGTCGTCGCGTTTGCGGACCACCGCGGCGACCATCGGACACACCGGCACGATCCGCAGGCCGTCGTCGCGGGTGTGCGCCAGTGCCTCCCCGATGAGGATGGTTGCCAGGCCGCGCCCGCCGAACGCCTCGTCCACCTCGGTGTGGTAGAAGATCCGCTGCCCGTCCCGTTCGGCGAATTCGGTTTTGCCCACGGCTTTTCCGTCGACGCCGATGGTGAATTCGCCGGACTCCTTGGTGACCGCGACCGGGGCGCCGGTCTTGTCGGTGAGTGTCACGGGGTGTTCCTTCCTGATGGTGGTTGGCGCGGTTTGAGCCGGGTCGCCGGCAGCGGGGGAGCGGGCAGCCGCCCCGGTGTGTCCCGATAGCCGTCGACCGCGCCGAACCGATCGGATTCGGCCTGCCACTGTCGGCGGTACTCGACGATGTCCTCGTGGCTGCGGCCCACGAAGTTCCACCACATCACGAGTTCCTCGGTGAACGGGGTGCCGCCCAGCAGCACCGCCCGTGCCGGGGCCGTGCCGGTGTTGCACAGCCCGATCGTGTGTTCGCCGGGGCCCTGGTAGGCCAGTTCGCCGGATTCGACGCCGGTGCCTGCCATCTCGAGTGATCCGCGGTCGAGGAGTACGCCGTGTTCGAAGTCGGGGTCGACGTCCAGTTCCACGGCCGCCCCCTCGGGCAGGTCGATCTGCGCCCCGAGCAGCGGGGTGAACGTGTGTACCGGTGACCGCTGCCCGGCCAGGGCGCCGAGGAAGACCGTCACCTCCGCCGCTCCGAACGGCACCGGCACGGGGGCGTAATGCGCGAAGTCGCGGGCGGTGTCGCGGTCGGTGCCGGGCAGTGCCACCCACAGTTGCACCCCGTGCAGGAGGGTTGTGGCCGGCGTGGACACCTCCGAGTGGCAGATGCCGCGGCCCGCGGTCATCAGGTTCAGCTCGCCCGGGCGCACCATCGCACGCACGCCGTTGCTGTCGCGGTGTTCGATCTCGCCGCTGAACAGCCAGCTGACCGTCTGAAGGCCGGTGTGCGGATGCGGCGGAACGTCCATACCGGGTCGGGTCCGCACGTCCTCGGGGCCGTAATGGTCGGCGAAGCACCATGCGCCGATCAGGGAGCGCTGCCGGGACGGCAGCGTGCGGCGCACCTTCATCGCACGCGGGCCGCCGAGGGGAACGTCGCGCGGTTCCAGGATCTCGATGCGGTGCGCGGGGCCGGCCGCGCAGCCGAACTCGGCCGGCGCGGTCTCGAGATTGCTGATTGCTTTCACCCCCGCTGCGTACGATCGTCCGCGATAGACCGACAGTACCCGCGCCGGCGCGGGATGAATCCGGGAGCGCGATGGAGATCCAGCACGTCCATGTCGACAAACAGTCGCCCGCGGTCTACAAGGCGATGATCGGTGTCGCCACTTCGGCGACGGCGCTGGCCAGGGATGCCGGCTTGACGCGGGGTCTGGTCGAGCTGATCAACGTGCGGGTCTCGCAGATCAGCGGGTGTGCGACGTGTCTGGACGTCCACGTGCGCAAGGCTGACGCGGCGGGGGTCACGTCGCGGCAACTGGCGACGCTGTCGCAATGGCGCGAGACGGACCTGTTCGACGACCGTGAGCAGGCGGCGCTGCGGCTGGCCGAGATCACCGCCACGCTGCCCGACCACGACACGGCCGAACGCGAATATGCCAGGGCCCGCGCCGTGCTCACCGACGACGAGGTTTCCGCGGTGGTGTGGGTGGCGATCGCGATCGGCGCGTTCAACCGGGTGTCCATCCTCAGCAGGCATCCGGTCCGGCCGTAGACCGCCGCGCCGATATTCACAGCCTAACCCGGCACGGGGGTCTTGCGGCAAGCCCCTGGTCGTGCCGCACAATCGTCCGGCCAACCAGGACAACACAATTGAGAGTTCGAGGGGGATCAGATGAGTGCCCCGATACCGTTCCAGGCCCATGAATCGGGTGCGCTGCTGCACGGCACCAAGGCAGACCTCGCGACGGGTGACCTGCTGGTGCCGGGCCGGCCGATGAACTACGACAAGAACCGCATCGCCAACCACGTGTACGTCACCTACACCGTGGACGCCGCCGTGTGGGGAGCCGAGCTGGCTTCGGGTGACGGTCCCGGCCGCGTGTACATCGTCGAGGCGCCAGGACCTCTCGAAGACGACCCGAATGTGACGGACAAGCGATTTCCGGGCAATCCGACTCGCTCGTACCGCACCCGCGCACCGGTGCGGATCGTCGGAGAGCTGACGGACTGGGTCGGGCACACACCCGAACAGCTGCAAGGTATGCGCGACACCATGGCCGACCTGGCGCGACGCGGACTCGACATCGTCTACGACTGACGCGGAACGCGAAACACCTTCAGTACCCCAGCCGGCGGCCCACCCACTTCGCCAACTCGACGACGAGGAAGATCGCCACGGACAACACGGCGGCCGCCGTCCAGCCGATCCAGGTGATTGGTGCGGAGTGGAACCAGGTGTTCATGAACGGCGTGTAGACGAAGATCAGCTGCAGCACTACCAGCGCGCCCGCCATCCACCACACCCACCGATTGCCGTGCAGCACGGCGGGACGCAGACTCGACGCGTTGCGGAACCGGCAGTTGAACAGGTACGCCAGCTGGCCCAGTGCCAGCATGTTCACCGCGGCCGTCTGCGCGACCGCCAGCGAATGGCCGCCGGCCCGTGCGACGAAGAACACCGCGATGGTGGCCCCGGCGACCAGGATCGAGACCATCGCGATCATCGCCAGGTCGGCCGGCTCCACCAACGCACGGTTGCTTCGCCGCGGCGGCCGGGACATCACGTCGTCCTCGGCCTTCTCGAAGACCAGCGCCAGCGACAGCGTGACACCCGTGACCATGTTGACCCACAGGATCTGCACGGGCTGCAGCGGCATCGCCAGCCCGAACAGAATCGCCACCAGGATCACCAGCGATTGAGATCCGTTGGTGGGCAGCAGGAAGAGCACCGACTTGCGGATGTTGTCGAAGATCCTCCTGCCTTCCTCGACCGCGCGTTCGATGGTGGCGAAATTATCGTCGGCCAGGACGATGTCGGCGGCCTCCTTGGTGGCCTCCGTGCCTTTGATCCCCATCGCGACACCGATGTCGGCCCTGGCCAGCGCCGGGGCGTCGTTGACACCGTCGCCGGTCATCGCCGCGACCTTGCCTTCGGCCTGCAGCGCGCTGACGATCCGCAGCTTGTGTTCAGGGCTCGTGCGGGCGTAGACGTCGACGTCGCCGACCACCTCCCGCAGCCGGGGCTGGCTCATCGACTGCAGGTCGGCGCCGGTCAGTACGGCCGCATCGGGCGCGGTGGTGATGCCCATCTCGTGGGCGATGGCGCGGGCGGTGCCCGCATGGTCGCCGGTGATCATCTTGACCTGGATGCCGGCGCTGTGGCATTTCGTGATCGCGCGGATGGCTTCCGGGCGGGGTGGGTCCACGATCCCGACGACGCCGAGGAACTCGAGATCGGCTGCGACGTCGTCGATCTCGACATCGTCGACACCCGGTGCGGGGCGGCGGGCGGCGGCGAGCACCCGCAGCCCCTGACCGCTGAGGTCGTCGATCTGCCCTTCCCAGAAGGTGCGTTCGAGTGGTTCGGCGACGCCGCCGCGTAGTTGGGTGCGGCAGCGGTCGAGCAGACGGTCCGGCGCACCCTTGACGTGCAGGAACCGTTCGCCGAGCGGACCGTCGTTGAGTGTCACCATGAACTTGTTCGCCGATTCGAACGGCACCGACGCCAGCCGCGGATGGTCGGCGCCGTCCACCCCGGCTTTCTGGGCCAGCGTGCGCAACGCACCTTCGGTCGGCTCGCCGACGATATGCCAATGCCCGTCGGTCTCGGTCAGCCGCGCGTCGTTGCACACCGCCATGGTGGTCAGCAGCGCCGCCAGGTCGGGGTGGTCGCCGGGGGTGGCGGGCACGCCGTCGAGATCGATGTCGCCGTGCGGGCGGTAGCCGGTCCCCGCGACTGCGAACCGGTGCCGCGCGGTGACCACGGTGCGGACCGTCATCTCGTTCTGCGTCAGGGTCCCGGTCTTGTCCGAACAGATGACGTTCACCGAACCGAGCGCTTCGACCGCGGGCAGTTTGCGGGTGATCGCGTTGCGCCGTGCCATCTGCTGCACGCCGAGCGCCAGTGTCACGGTCACCACCGCCGGCAACCCCTCCGGTACCGCGGCCACCGCGAAACCGATTGCCGCCGATATCAACTCGTCGACGGAGAACTCGTGCAGCAGCCGCCCGACCACCAGCATCACCGCGGCCATACCCAGGATCACCACCGACAGCCGGCTGCCGAACTGGGCGAGCTTGCGGGTAAGGGGAGTGTCGATACCCTCGACGTCGGCGATCAGCGACTGGATGCGGCCGATCTCGGTGGCGCTGCCCGTCGCGGTCACCACGCCGACACCGGTGCCCGCCGAGGCGATGGTGCCCGAGTACACCATCGAGGTGCGGTCGCCCAATCCGGCGTCGGACTCGACGTGGGTCACCTGTTTGGCCGCGGGCACCGACTCGCCGGTCAGCGCCGACTCCTCGACCCGCAGGTTGCTCACGTCGAGCAGGCGCATATCGGCCGGGATGCGGTCGCCGGAGCCGATGCGCACGATGTCACCGGGGACCAGGGTTTCGGCGTCGACGTTCACCCAGTCGCCGTCGCGACGCACCTGCGCGCTGACCGAGAGCATGGAGCGGATGCTGTCCAGCGCGCGTTCGGCCTTGCCCTCCTGCAGGTAGCCGATCACCGCGTTGATCACCGCCGCGGCGATGATCACCGCGAAGTCCACCCACTGGCCAAGGATCGCCTTGAGCACACCCGCGGCGACGAGGATGTAGATGAGGACGTTGTTGAACTGCGCCGCGAATCGGACGATCGCCGGCCGATGGCCGGGTTCGGGCAGCCGGTTGGGACCGTTGAGTTCGAGCCGGTTGGCCGCTTCGGCCGAACTCAGCCCGCTCGTCGTGGTGTCCAGCGTGGCAAGGATCTCCGCGCGGCTGCGCGCGTGTACGAGCCCGGCGAATTCGGCGTCCTCGATCGCCAACTGTGATGTAGCTGTCAATTTACTGTGTATCGGTCGGCCATGTTCCGATCGTCCGTGGCGGTGCCGGGGTGCGCAAGCCGATGGGCCGATCCGGGGACCAAAGTCCCTGCGCCTGCCGCCGCGGTCAGGCCCGCAACCGGCCCCGCAGACCCGATGCCCGCATCGCGCGCCGGTCCACCGCCGCGCGCACCGCCGCCTCGGCGGCGACGACACGAACACGGTTCTTGGCACGCGTCACCGCGGTGTAGAACAGCTCCCGTGTCAACAGCCGCGAATCCTCCGGCGGCAGCAGCACAGTGATGTCGTCCGCCTGACTGCCCTGACTCTTGTGGATCGTCATCGCGTGCATCGTCTCGACGTCGGCCAGCCGCCCCGGGGTGAACTCCATCGCGCCGCCCGCACCGGCGATGACCACCCGCAGCTCACCGTCGACGACCATCGTCACCCCTGCGTCGCCGTTGTAGAGCCCGAGGCCGTGCTCGTTGCTGGTGACCAGCACCGGTCGGCCGGGATACCACGCCGACCGGACGGCCTCGCCGGTCGCCTCGCTGACCCAGCGCTCGATCTGCCGGTTCCAGTGGGTGACGCCGAACGGGCCGCGCCGGTGTGCGCACAGCAGCCGGTGCTCGGCCAGGGCGCTCAGCGCGGCCGCGACGTCGCCACGCAGCGCCGCACCTCTGAGTTCGAGAGCCTGCGGCACGAGTACGGCCCGCAGGAAGTCCTGCGGTTCGCCGGCGTGGACCCATTCGACGTGCTCGTCGCCCGCCCTGAGGAGTTCGACGACGCGGTCGGCATCCCCGGCACGGATCGCGGTCGCCAACCGGCCGATCGAGCGGCCGAAGCGGTGCGATGTCCGCAGCGAGGCGATCACCGCGTCGCCACGCGTTCCCAGCCCGTCGACGAGGTCGGCCAGCACCGCACCCGCCTCAACCGAGGCCAGCTGGTCGGCGTCGCCGACCAGGAGCAGCCGGGTGTCCGGCCGCACCGCCTCCAGCAGGCGCGCCATCATGGTCAGCGAAACCATCGACGTCTCGTCGACGACCACCACATCGTGCGGCAGCCGGTTCTCGCGGTGATGGCGAAATCGCGACGAGCTGTCCGACCGGCTGCCCAGCAGCCGGTGCAAGGTCGTCGCCCGCAGGCCGTCCAGCCGGCGCCGGTGCTGCCCGTCGAGCGCGTCGAGCTCCCCCAGCACCGCGTCGTGCAGCCGGGCGGCCGCCTTACCCGTCGGCGCTGCGAGCGCGATGCGCAGCCGGGCGCGGCCGCTCAACTCGGCCTGTTCGGCCAACAGCGCCAGAAGCCGCGCGACCGTGGTGGTCTTGCCCGTGCCCGGACCTCCGGTGAGTACGGTCAGTCGCTGGGTCGACGCGATCTGCGCGGCGCGGCGTTGCTCGTCGAAGCCCGGGGGAAACAGCCCGCCGAAATCAGGCACCGGATCGGGCGGGCGTGTCCCCAGCATCGCCAGCACGTCGTCGGCGACCTGCTGTTCCTCGCGCCAGTAGCGGTCCAGGTAGAGCAGGTCATCGCGCAGCCTCAGCACCGGCGGGTTCCCGGTCAGCGGGCTCGCGCGCACGGCTGCCAACCAGTCGTCGGCGACCGGCCACGGCAGACCGGTTGTCCCGATGTGGGTTTCGGCGGCTCTCAGGTCGACACACACCGATCCGGCCCGCAGCGCGCGCACCGCCAGCGCCACGGCCAGGGCCACCCGCTGGTCGGGCTCTGCGGCCATCGTCGTCAGTCGTTGGGCCACGTGGACATCGGCGGCGTCGAGGACGCCGGCCCGGTTGAACGTCGCGAGCAGACCCGTCGCGCCGCGGGCCTGCCCACAGCTCAGCGGATCGACCGCGTCGTCGGTAGCCGGATGCTCCTGGCCCGCGCGCTCGTTCGTCGTCATCGGACGGTCCTGTCCCCGCCGAGCAGATCGGACAGACCGGTCACCAGGGCCGCCGGGGGAGACCAACTGAACACACCGGCGGGATGTCCGTCCACGATTGGGGTGTGCTCGCCGCACATTCCCCGGACGAACAGGTAGAGCACACCGCCGAGGTGCCGCTGCGGATCGTAACCGGCCAGCCGCCACCGCAGAAATCGGTGCAGCACAACGCTGTACAGCAGCGCCTGCAGCGGATAGTCGGTGTGCAGCATCGCCTCGACCAGCCGCGGGCGGACATAGTCGGCGGCGGTCAGCGCCCGTCCGGCGACACCGAGCCTGTTGGTCTTGTAATCCACCACCAGGTAGCGGTGCCCCTGCCCGTCGGGAATGCGCAGCACCGCGTCCACCGAACCGGCGAGGTACCCGCGCAGCGTCTGACCCGCCAGCGCACCGTCCCGCAGCCGTTGCGCGTAGGGCGCGAGCACGTCGTCACGCGGGAGCAACTCGGCCACCAGCGATCCCACCTCGTGCAGCCGGAGGTCCCCGGCCGTGGCGCGTTGGTCCCCGCCATCCAGTGGGAATTCGAAATCCATCTCGCGCAGCCGATCCCGCAGACCGATGCGTCGCAGCGTCATCCCGCCCGCCAACGGCCCCAGCGGGGTGTCGTGCATCGGCACCAACGCGGCGGCGAGGTCGGGCGGGGGCACGTCGACCGGCGACCACACCGCATGCGCCCGGATATGGGACTCCAGCTCACCGCGCAGGTCGGTCGCCATCGGGTCGGCAGTCTCCAGGACGGCGTGCACGAGCGTGCCGAACGTCGCACCCGCCGGCAGCAGTGCCATCGGGGAGACGACGTCGGGACCCGAAGGGGTTCGGCTCACCGGGATCTCAGGAATATCGTCGACCTCGTCGTCGAGTTGTACCGCCTCCGGTTCACTGCCGACTCCGGTCGTTTCGGCGGCCTTGATCAGGCCCGAGTACGACGTCCGGCGCCAGGTGGTGTCCACGCGCCGGTGGAAGTGGCGGACGGACAAGCCCGCGGGTGTGGGATGCGGCGGCGCCACCGGTGGGACCGCCGCCACGACGGAATCCTCGATCACCGGTCCGCCCGCCAGCTCCCATTCCCGCAGCCGGGCCAGTGCAGCGTCGTCGCTGACCTTTGCCGGCTGCGCGCGGTCGGGTACCCGGGGTTCACCGGGCCGCCTGCCGCGCAACAGCCGCGACAGCCCGCCGTTGGGTTCGTGGAAGGCCGGTGACCACCACGCCACGACCTGCGCCTGCGCCCGCGTCAACGCCACGTACATGAGCCTGCTGTCGTCGCCGGCGGCTTCCTGGCGGCCGCGTCGCTGCACGTCGGTGAAATCCGGGCTGTCCGGCCCACCCACATGCAGACAACGGGTACCCGCATCGTCGTGAAACAGCACCAGATCACGTTCCTGCGCATGCCGATTGAACGCGAAGGGTAGGTAGACGACGGGGAACTGCAGCCCCTTGCTCGCCCACACCGTCATGATCTGCACGGCCGCGGCGTCACTGTCCAGCCGGCGGCTGTGTTCGACGGCACCGCCGCGCGTGTCGCGTTGGGTGCGCAGCCAGTCCCGCAGTGCGGGCAGGTTGAGGTGGTCGCGGTGCGCGGCGTCCTGGAGCAGTTGGGTCAGGTGCGCCAGATCCGTCATATGACGTTCGCCGCCCTGCCACGACAGCACCCGATCGCCCATCCCGGTCAACTGTGCGGCTTCGAAGACCGCTGCGATACCGCGTTCGCGGGCATGGCCGGCCCACTCCCGCAGGGTTTCTGCGTACCGGTCGGTGAGCGAATCACCGCCTGCGGACAAGGTTTCGGCGGTCTCACCGAAGAACATCGTCGCCGCGGCGGCGCGCACCACCCCGGCGCGGTGCGGTTGGTCGAACGCCTCGAGAAGCGACAGCCAGTCGTCGGCGGCCGCCGAACCGAACACATCCGAATCCCCGGTGTACACCGCGGGGACGCCCGCGTCCGACAGTGCCCGGTAGCAGATGCGGGCATCCCTGTGGGTCTCGACGATCACCGCGATGTCGGGTGCCGCCAGCCTCCTGCCGGCGAAGGTCGCGGCGCTCGACAGCAGCGCCGCGATGTCGGCGGCGAGATCCCTGCCGATGTGCTCGCGCAGATCGGCGATGGGGAGGTTCTGGATTCCCCGGCGCCCGAACGTCGTTCGCTTCACCACCCGCAGCCGGAAGGGGTCTGTGCTCGGCGCCCCCGCCAGCCGTGAACCCTCGTGGCGGGCCTGCACATCGTGCACGACGATCGCGCGATCGCCCAGCTCCGCGCCGCGCAGCACCGCCTGCAGCCGCTGCACCAGAGCGCCGTCGCTGCGCCAGTTCGTGGCGAGGGTCTTCTTTTCCCCCGCAGTGTCGGCGGCTCGGAGGTAGGTGACGATATCGCCGCCGCGGAACGCATAGATGGCCTGTTTGGGGTCGCCGATGAGGATCAGGGTGCAGTGGCCGCTGAACGCCCGGTCGATCACCTGCCACTGCACGGGGTCGGTGTCCTGGAACTCGTCGACCATCACGATGGGCCAGCGCCGCCGGATCCTCAGCCGCGCGGGGGAGTCCTCGGTGGCCAGAGCCGAGGCCAGCCGGCTCAGCAGATCGTCGTAGCCGAGGACTCCCATCCGCCGCTTGCGGGTATCCAGTTCGGTCAGAACGTCTCTGGCGAACCGCACGCACACGTCGGCGCGGGATCCGGGTTCCGGCGCGACCGGCCGCAGCGCGGCGGCCGGATTGGCCAGCACGTCGCGCGCCAGCCGCAGGCCGTCGCGATAGGTGAGGACGGGGTTGTCGCGTTCGCGCCCGAAATGCGCCAGGTACAGGTCGTCGACGATCTCGGTCACCAACGGGTCGAGGCTTTCGGCCAGGGTGACGCCGGCGTCGGTGTCACCGGCCACCCCGAGTGACTTCAGCACCAGTTGGCAGAACTGATGGGTGGTGGCGATGGTCGCCGCGTCGAACCCGGCCAGTGCGTCACCGAGGCGCTCGCGGCGTGCCGCGCGCTGCGCCGCGGTGCCCGCGAGCAGGTGGGTGAGCAGTTCGTTCTCGCCATCGGGTGGAGTCTCGAACGCGCGGTACGCGGAGGCGATCTGACCGCGCACCCGGTCACGAAGCTCCTGGCTGGCGGCGCGGCTGAAGGTGATCAGCAGCATATCGTCCAGGGTCGCAACGCCTTCGGCGACGTAGCGGGTCACCAGCCCGGCCAGCGCGAAGGTCTTGCCGGTCCCGGCGCTGGCCTCGAGTACCGTCGTGGATCCGGCCGCGGGCAGCGGTCCGAGCAGGTCGAAACGGTCCATCACGGCCCGCTCTGTTCGGCCCGCAGCAGGGGTAGCCAGAGCCGGGCTGCATACGCGCCCAGCCGGTGTGCCTCGCCGTCGTACTCCTCACCCGGGCGCACCGGCGCCATCAGGTCGCCCAATCGTGCGTCGGGACCCCAGGCGCGCATATGCGCGGGCTCGCGCTCCTCGCCGGGGAACCGATCGGTGGATCGCCACCGGTACCCCGCGGCCTGTTCGGGGTCGTCGCCGCTGTGGCGGGCCTCCGCCCAGGCGAACGACGTCTTGACGGGCAATGGCAGCGGTTCGCGCCTGCCGGCGTCGTAGATCGCCACCAGATCCCGCAGGAGTTCGACCGCGGTGTCCGCGGGAGCGGCGAGTTCCACCCGCCGGGGCGCGGGGCCGCGCCGGTGCCTGCCGATGCAGCTGGCCGACCAGGGCCGGCCAGGATAGGCTCCGGTCAAGGCCAGCAACGGAATCCACGCTTCGAGCAGGTGCTTGCCGCTGAGCCGGGAATAGGTGACGGACACCAGCCGGTCACCGAAAACCGGTGACACGGTGCCCGTCAGCCGCCGTCCGGCACCCAGGTCGATGTCCACGTCGTGCGCGTGCGACACCGGCTGACGCAGCCGCGCGGCCGCGGCGGCCAACTGCTGGGCCTGATCGCGGATCTCGGTCGCGCGGCGCCAGCCCAGCTGGCCGGGAGGCAGTGTGCCGCGGCGCCATTCGGCCTGCCTGGCGTCGTCCGGTGTCATCCCGCGCACCATGTCGGAGAGCATCCGGTCGCCGACGGTCCATTCCTCGAGTGCGTCGATATCGACCGGCATGGCGTCGGTCACGCCGTCGACGTCCCAGGGCAGCGTGTAGTCGAGCGCGCGGAAGAAACCCTTCACCGGATCCCTGAAGAAGTCCGCGAGCTCGTCGAGACCCACATCGTGGGCGGGTAGCGGCGGCAGCGGTCCGGCGACGAACGGCGGCCGGGCGCGGCGCGGCTCGCTCGCGGCGCGGGCCGCCCGCAACGCCGTGGGGTCGAAGCTGAACGCCACGCCCGGCACCAGGGCGCCCGGTCGAACGTTGCGAATATCGAAGGGCTGCAACGGATGGCTGATGACGACGCGGTCGCGTACGGCGGTTTCCGTGGTGGCATCGATGGAGTCGAGCAGTTCGGCCAACGGCACCGCGGGCGGTCGCGGCTGACCCGAGTACTCGTTGGCCCCGGTATAACTGATGACCAGTGTTTCGGTGGCTGCGCTGACCGCGTCGAGCAGCAGTTGCCGGTCCTCGGAGCGGATGTCGCGTTCACCGGTCAGTGGGTTGCGGGCCAGCGCGTCGTCGCCGTCGACGACGCCCAGTCGCGGGAATACACCGTCGTCCAGACCCACCAGGCACACCACCCGGTGCGGCACCGAACGCATCGGCACCATCGTGCACACCGTCAGGGTGCCGGTACGGAAGTTCGCGCGGGTCGGCCGGCCGCCGAGGCGGCGGTCGAGGAGCGCCCGGATGTCGGACAGCCGCATCGGCGTCTCGCAACGCTGCGCCGCGTCGTCGACCACATCGGCGAACTCCCGCCGGAGCTGGCTGCGCTGCCAGGCGTCGGCGTCGGCGACGCGGGTCAGCAGGTCCACCCCGTCGGCGAGCCGGGACAGCCAGTCACGCAGCGGCAGAACACCGTTCAGCGAAGTAGTGACCCGGTGCAGCCGGTCGACGAACTCCGCCAGCCGGCCCGCCAGTTCGACGCGGTTGCTGCCGACGTCGTCCAGCGGCAGCGTGGAATCGATCCAGGAGTGCGCATCGGCGGAGACCGCGACACCCGCGAGCACCCGGTCGATGCCGAAACGCCAGGTGTTGTGCACGAAATCCACGCCGTAGGGCTGCCGGTGCCGCTGGTCGAACCCCCACCGCACATTCGCCTGGCGGACCCAGCGGGTGATGACGTCCAAATCGTCGTCGTCGAATCCGAATCGGGCACGGACGGGCGGTGATTGGGCGAAGTCGAGCACCTCGCTGGCGGTCGCCCGCCCGCCCGCCAGCACGAGCAGCGACGCGGCCACGCCGAGCAGCGGATTGGTCTGGATCAGTGACCGGTCGGCCAGGCGCACGCGCAATCGATGTGCGGGATGACCCTCGGTGAGCACATCGCCCAGGCCGAAGTCGGCGACGATCAGCGGTGCGTAGGTCTCGATGTCGGGACACATCACCAGGATGTCGCGGGGTTCCAGCGTCTGGTCGTCGGCAAGAAGTCCGAGTAGTACCTCGCGCAGCACGTCGATCTGCCGGGCCGGTCCGTGACAACTGTGCACCTGCAGCGAACGGTCGTCGTGACGGTGGATACGTCCCCGCGGCCGCACGGTGTTCGCGGCGATGTCGGACTGCAGCCAGCCGAGCAGGGTGTCGGGATGGGTGGCGGTACCGAGGAATTCGTCAGTGTGATCGCCGGGCAGCCCGCCCTGAAGTTCCCGAACGTCGCGGGCCAGGGTCGCCAGCAGCGGATGCCCGACCGCGCGGTGGCTGGTGTCCGCACGGCGTGCGATCCGGCCGGAGGTGCCACGCAATGCGTTCCACAGCGCGTCGCTGGGATGCGGCAACCAGAGGTGAAGGTCGTGGTGGACGGCCAGGGCGCCCAGCAGGTCGATCTCCGAGGCTGCCAGCCGGGTGTGACCGAAGAGGGACAGCCGGGTGGGCAGGTCCGCGGGTCCGGCGCACAGCCGGGCGAGTGCGTTCTCGTGCCGGATGTGCGGGGGCTCGGCGGCGACCCTGCCGACCACCGCGCGCCACAGGTGCGGCTGCCAATCCAGGTCGGCGTCCAGACGTGCCCCGGTGCCGTCGGACGATTCTCCGTCGAGCCAGTCGACGAGCATCGCCGGGCGTTGTCTGGCGTAGGAGGCGAACAGGCCGGCCAGCCGGCGTGCGACGGCGTAGCGCCGCCCGCGGCGCAGCTCGGCCTCGTCGCCGCCGGCGAAATGGCCCAGATGCTGTGCGAGCGTGCGGCACCACGGCTCGTCGAGGCCGGCGTCGATTGCCTCCAGCAACGGCCAAGTCAGCGCCTCGGGTGACCACGGGTCGCTGTCGGCGGTGCCGGTGATCTCGGCGATCAGCGACGCCGGCGACCGGAACTGCACTCCCGCGCACACACCGTCGGCGCCCCCGAGCACATGGGACAGCCGCTGGCTGAGCCATCGTTCCATGCCGCGCGCCGAGACCAGCACCAGTTCGACGGCGAACGGGTCGGGCAGCGGGTCGGACAGCAGTGCGCCGAGTCCGTCGGCGAGGCGGTCGGTGCGCTCGGCACGGTGGAGGTGAAGCACCATCGAAGGCCACCCTAGGCCATCTTCACAACCAGTCGTTGCGCCGGAACATGACGTAGAGCGCGGCCACCAACAGCACGATGACCACGCTGCTGACGAGGAACCCGGCCACGGTGTTGAAGCCCGGGTAGAGCACGTTCTGGCCGTAGAAGCCGGTGATCGCGGTGGGCACGGCGATAATGGCGGCCCAGCCGCTGAGTTTCTTCATCACATTGTTCAGCCGCGCGTCCTGCAACGACAGGTTGGTCTCGAACACCGTGGTGACCATGTCGCGCAGGGACTCCGTCCACTCCGACGCCCGCAGGACATGGTCGTAGAGGTCGGCGTAGAGCGGGTCGAGCTCCGGTGCGGTCTTGGCGTCGAGTCTGCGGTGCTGGATGGCGTTGATGACCTCGCGCATCGGCAGCACCACCCGGCGCAGCTGGACCAGATCCTTGCGCAACCGGAACATCTGACGCTGCAGGCCGCGCCGCGGACCCGAGTCGTCGAACAACCCGTCCTCGATGGCCTCGATGTTGTCGTCGAGACACTGCACGGCCGCGAAGTGACCGTCCACCACCACGTCGAGCAGACCGTGCACCAGTGACCCGACGCCGAACTGCTGGCCGCCGAGTTCGTCGAACCGCTCCGACACCGTGTCGATGTCGATACACGGTGACAGCCGCACGGTGATCAACCCCTGCGGCAGCACGAATCCCGAAATGCGATGCACGGACAGCCGCGGGATCGTGTCGTCGTCGGCCGGCGCCTCGACGGTGTCCACGGCGTACACCGTGAAGAACGTGTGCGTGTGGTAGACGACGGCCTTCGTGCGCTCCGATTCCGCGATCGCATCCTCCACCGCCCACGTGTTCAGTCCGATCTCCTTGGCCAGGTCGGTGAGCACCGCGTGATCGGGGTCGTAGATGTCGGCCCACACCAGGGTGTCCGGTTCGGCGAGGTAGTCGGAGATGGCGGAGAACTCGAAGTCGTCCTGGGGTTTGCCGGCTCGCCACACCCGGCCGTGTACCGCGGTCACCCGGTCATCATGGCAGCGACCCACGGCGCCGGCAGCGCCATCGACGTCAGCTCGTCGTAGGCGGCGCCAGTCCCCGTTCCAGGGCGTACATACTCGCCCCGATCCGGTTCGACACCCCGATCTTGGCGTACGCGCGCTCCACATGGTTGCGCACCGTCTTCGTGCTGATCACCAGACGGGCGGCGATCTCCTTGTTGCTCGCGCCGCGCGCCACCAGTCCGAGGACCTCGACCTCGCGTGCCGTGAGCCCGTCGGGCCGGGGTTTGGGTCGCTGCGTGGTGTGCCCTGCGGCGTGCAGGACGGCCTCGGCGGCCACCGGATCCAGTCCGCCGGCGCGGACCCGTTCGCGCAGCCGGCGCGCCGCCGCGGCATGGGGCATCGCTTCGCGATACGGCCGGGTCTCGAGGGCCGACCGGTAGTCGACCGCGGCCGCCAGCAGCCGGTCGGGCATGGCGAGCTGGGGTGCGGCGACGCCGCGGGGATATCCCGACCCGTCCAGACGCTCGTGATGATTCGCGGCGGTCATCCCGACCTGGCGCAGACCGGGCACCCGCTGCAGAATGCGCTCGGTCAGGTACGGATGCAGCCGCACGCGTTCGAACTCCGCCATCGTCAGGCCCGACGGTTTGGACCAGATCCGGTTGGAGACCCCGATCCTGCCGATGTCGTGGAGGTGCGCCGCCCGGCGCGTGAGGGTCACCGTGTCCGAATCCAGGCCGACGGCGTCCGCGGCGTCGGCGGCCAGCCGTGCGGTCTCACGTGAATGCCCCAGAGTGAAGGGGCATTTGAGGTCGACGAAGTCTCCGAGCGCAACAATCAGGGCGTCCAGCGCGGCGGCGTCGAGTGTGGTGTGCCGGTCGGGGGCGTGCGCCAGCGCCGCCGCCCACACATCACCCGTCGCGGGCACGCCGAGCAGTGCGTGCGGATCGGCGACGAACGCGTCGACGACCGCCGGATCGAACTGGCCGCCGCGGCGGCTGCGCGCCATCGCCACCGCCCCCTCGACGCCGAACTCGCGCTGATGGACCTCCACCATGTCGGCGAGCTGAGCGACGCGCATCTCGATCGGGATGGCATCGCCCCCGGCGCCGCCGGGCAGGCCGCCGCCGTCGAAGCGTTCGAAGGTGAACCGCAGCGCGGTCTGGACATCCGGGTCCAGGCCGACCCGCTCGGCGAGCAGTGCCGCCGAGGTGCAGTGCGAATGGATGAGCCGGGAGATGTGACCGCGAGCGTTCGCGTACAGCACGGTCGTCGTGCGCAACCGTTGCAGCAGTGACTCGCCGTGTCCGATGTTGGTCAGCAGGAACCGCTGGTACGGCAACCCGGACCAGTCCACGAGGTAGGCATCGCGGCGGACCGCGATGTCGTCACCGAACCACCGGGCGAATTCGTGCGAATCGGCGTGACAGCCGATCCACATGATCAGTGTGGCGTAGTAGACGCAATCACGTTGTGCGCGAGTCAAACCGAGGCGATCGGCGAGCCGCGTGGCGATCAGCGCCGAGCGCAGCATGTGCTCAGCGGGCTGGCCGAGGCCGAGGTCGATGGCCACCGACAGGGCGGCGAGGACCTCTGCCCGGGTGGTGGCCCCGGCCCCGGCCCCGGGTCCTCGCGTCGCGCCCGACGTCACCCCAAGATTCTGCGCCGTCCCGGCGGCCGGGTCAGCACGATCGCCCGAGATGGTCCTCACGGTGGCGCGCCGGGTCGAACGATTCGAAGCGCCCGTGTCCGACCACGCAAATGCCGCGTTGGGGCAGGCGGAAGTCCTCCAGACGGGCCTGGACGGGCAGCGGCGCCACCGCGCCGAGATCCTCACCCCACACGACGGCCGTCGCGTCGGTCACCGCCCACACCCGCTTGGGTGCGATGCGATAGCCCTGCCCGTTGGGCAGCTTTCCGGTGAGCTGGACGCTGCCAAGGCCGAGCAGAGGACCGACCGCACGGCTCAGCACCGCCAGGGCGGTGCGGCTGTTCCAGGCCGTGGACGGCAGTCGGGTGCCGATCGCGGTCATCATGCGGGTGGCCGCCGTGGTGCCGATGTTGAGCCGCCAATCCAGCAGGCCGTCGATCGAGATCCGCAACGACCACGGGGTGGGCCACTCGGTGCGGATGTCGCATTGGACCGGAGCGACCGGTGTGGCCGAGCTGAAGTACCGCGAACAGCTCTGCTGACCCGGTGTGGTGGCGTAGAAGGTCCACACGCCGCCGGGATCGCGGTGCCACACCGACAGATACGCGGGCGAGAACGACGTCGCGGGGAAATCGCGGAAAGCCAGATAGTGGCCCGTGGCGAACGGCAGGCCCATCACGCCGAAGCCGACGACCCGCTCATCGTCTCCCGGCGGCAGGTCGAGGTGGGCGGTGGCGGTCGCGGCGGCCCGGGGGTTGGTGAAATGTGTCATGTCGTCATGCTGCGACGACCGGGGGCTTCGCCACATGGGGCATCTGCCCCATCTGGCGAAGGTCAATGCGCCGGTTTCGGATGGTCCCGGTAGAACGCGACGTGCGCCCGCGCCGCGGCCGCCCAGGTCATCGACTCCGCCAGCGCGCGCCCCGCCTCCGCCCTGGCGCCTGCCACCGCTGGTGCCGGATTGCGGTCTCCGACCGCTGGTGCCGGATTGCGGTCTCCGACCGCTGGTGCCGGATTGCGGTCTCCGACCGCTGGTGCCGGATTGCGGTCTCCGACCGCGGAAACCAGCCCGTCGGCGAGTCCCCGCACATCCGACGCATACCGCACGGTGTCGCCGAACACCTCACGCAGGACGGGCAGATCCCGCGCGACGACGGGCCGGCCGGCCGCCAGCGCCTCCATCGCCGCGAGCCCGAAACCCTCCTTGGTGGACGGGAACGCGAACACCGCGGCGGCCGCGACGAGGCCGGGCAGTTCGCCGTCGGCCACCGCGCCCAGGATGACGGGTTCGACGCCGAGACGTGCGCACCGGCGTTCGAACTCCGCCCGGTAATCGCGGTAGTCGAAAAGTGTTTCGCCCCCGGCGATCACCAACGCGACGTCCGGAACACGCTGCCGGAAAAGGTGGTACGCCTCGACCAGGTCGACGGTGCCCTTGCGGGGCTCGATACCGCCGACCGTCAGCACGTAGCTCCCCAGCTCGTCCGTCCACCGCCGTTGTGCTGCCGGATCGGCGGCCGCCGCGGTGAAACGCTGCGCACGAACGCCATTGGGGATCACGGTCGGCCGCAGTCCCCAGCCCGCGGCCACTTCGGCGGCCACCGCCGCCGAGACGCAGATGCGCGCGTACGGTTCCACGACGGCCTTCTCGTGGCATTCGACCAGGATCGGGGTGGTGAACTGGTCGAGATGGTGGATGGTGCGGATACATGTCCCGACGGCATTGGCGCTGATGCAGTCCTGAGCGTGCACGATGTCGTAGCGATCCGGGGTGAATGCGCGGCGCATCGCGTCGATCGAGCGCACGATCCGATCGGTCACCGATTCGTCCGGGCGGTCGGGAAACTCGATGAGCCGCAATGCCACCCGGCTGTCCACGGGCCGGAAGAACCCCCGGTCGCCCTGCCGGGCCAGTGACCAGACGGTCACCTCGACGCCGATCGCCGCCAGCGCCTCGGCGAGATCGAGCGTGTGCACCACACCGCCGCGGGGTTTGGTGGAATACGTGATCAATGCGACCCGCACGGCTACCGCCCCGGTGCCGTGGTGTGGTAGGCGTCCAGCCGGCGTTCCGTCAGATGGTTCAATACCCTTCTGGCGCGGCCGATCTCGGCGTCCACATCGATATCCACCTTGGCCAGGCCACCCTTGGAGCGGGTGGTCGCCAGGATCTCACCGCCGGGCCCGACCACCTTGGCCTGGCCGAGGAAGCGCAGAGAACCCATGATCCCCGTCTGATTCGACGACACCAGCACCACCTGGTTCTCCGCCGCGCGGGCGCAGTCGTAGAGGTCGAACAGCCGTGATTGGCGGTCGGCCGGCAGCCGCGACGCTCGGTCCGTGACGCTGGCGGGCCACGCCGACAACGCGGCGATGATCATCGCGCCGTCGAGCGCCAGCGCCCGCGCGGACTCGGGGAAGGTTTTGTCGTAGTCGATGAGCATCCCGATCCGGCCCACCGGGGTGTCGAACGCCGAGAACGAATCACCCGCCAGATAGGTCAGACCTTCACCGGCGGGCTGGTGGACCTTGCGGTGCGCGCCCAGCACCCCCTCGCCCGATACACAGATCGCCGAGTTGTACCGGCCCCCGATCGCGGCCTCCGCGTAGCCCAGACACACCGTCATCGGCCCGGCGGCGGCGATGACGGCCGCGATCTCCGGGCCGTCGGGGTCGAGCGCCGGTGGCGGATCATCGGGGTCGGGTGCGCGCAGATCGCCGATGTAGCCGCCCAGGCAGGCGTCTGGAAACACGAGAAGCTGCACGCCCTCCCGGGTCGCCGCATCGACGATGCCGACGACCTTGCTGACCCCGCGGTCGACGTCCCGGCCGAAGTGGGCGGCCACCGCCGCTATCGTTATCGGTGCCAATTCATGCCCTCCCCAACCCCGTCACCTCCGGTGTCAGCGCGTCGGTGAGCTCCCCGTCGGGCCAGCGCAGCCGCACACCGGGCCGGGAGGTGAGCCGGCCACACACCTCGCTCACCACACCTGCGGGCATGGCCGGGACGGCCGCGCCGCCGTCACCGGCGGTGAGCATCGCGAAGCCCGGAAAGCAGGTCAGCCATGCGCCCATGTCGGCGCCGGCCGGACGCGGCACCGCTGCGACGTCGATCTCGGCGCCCGTGCCGCTGGCCTCGGCCAGCATCCCGAGCGTGCCCACCGTCCCCGCCATACTGACGTCCTTGGCCGCGTGCGGGCGCATCTCGGCGACCAGGGAAGTCATGCGGGCGAGCTCGTCGCGGCGCCGGCCGCTGGTCGAATCCCATTGGCGGCCATGGTAACCCGGGCGCCAACCGCCGGACAGGTCGGCGGTGATCCGCACCTCGTCGCCGGCGGCGCCGCCACCGGCAGGTACGGGTCGGCGGGTCCGGCCCAGTGCCGTCACCGACAGCGACGCCGGCACGCCGAGCTGAGTATGGCCGCCCAGCACCGGCACCTGCCAGGAGTGGGAAGCCTTGGCGATGCCGCGGACGATCCGGGTCAGCAGTGAGCGTGTCGGCGCGCCCACGGCGTCGAGCAGGCCGGTGGGCGACGCGCCCATCGCCGTCAGGTCGTTGACGTTGACCAGCACCGAACACCACCCCGCCCACTCCGGATCGCGTTCCACCATGGACGGGATGATTGCATCACATGCGGCGACGACGTCGCTGCCGGGCACGGGTACGCCGTCGTCGCCGACGAAACCTGCAGGTCCGAGCCCGCCGGCAACTCCGGACAGCGGGCGCAGCACGTCACCGAGGAACGACTTCGTGGCGTTCGCGGACCGCTGGACCCGGTGGATCGGCCAGCGCATCCGCACGTGCGGACGCTCACCCAGCAGGCAGTCGCCGAGCATCTCCCAGCCCAGCGCGGTGAACATGGCCAGGTACCGGCGCTGCACCGTGGCTTCGAAACGCAGCACCCCGGCGGATTCGGCGTGCGCGCACGCCGCACGGACCAGGGCGGGACCCAGCCCCGATGCGCGCACCGCGGTGTCGGTGACCAGGCGGCTTCCGGTCCACCAGCCGATATCTGTGGTGGTGCGCGGCGCCAACCGGACGCCGCCGAGCACCGTCCCGTCGGATGCGGTCGCCACCAGCACGACGGTGCGCGGATCGTCATCGAGGTCGTCATGGTCGCTGCCGCGGAATAGGCCCTGGTCGACGACGAACGCCGCGCGGCGCAGCCGGCGGTACTGCTCGATCTCGTCGCGGCCGTCGGCGGGGTGGATGAGAAACCCCGCGGGTGCATCGATCCGCCGGGTGCCGGACAAAATGGACAACTCATGGCCCCGCTGCGGCCCGATCATGTCGCGCATCACCTCACCCGCCCAGGCTCTGCAGGACGCCGCACGCCCCGCAGGACGCGCAACCCGCCCGCTGGTCGGCGCCCGCCATCCCCGACATCCGAAGCAGGGCCGCCACCTCTCGGGAGACCTTCTCCAGCACCGCGGCATCGGGGGCCCCGGCCCCGTCGACATCGACCGCCAGCGTGCCGCGATGCGGGCGGAACGGCACCACGAACGGGTAGACCCCCATGGCGATCAGATCGGCGGCGCCGGCGATCAGATCGTCGGGCTCCTCGCCGAGTCCGACGAGAAGATACGTCGACACCTGGTTGCGGCCGAACACCCGCACCGCTTCGCGCCAGGCTGCGCGGTACTGCGCGAGCGGCACCGTGGCCTTGCCGGGCATCCAGCGCCGCCGCACCGCGTCGTCGAGCGATTCGACGTGGATCCCAATGGAATCCGCGCCCGCATCACGCAGCTCGGTGATGATCTTCAGGTCGGCGGGCGGTTCGCATTGCACCTGGACCGGCAGCTGCGGCACCGCCTCTTTGACGGCCCGCACACACCGTGCCAGATGCCGCGCACCCCGATCGCTGCCCGCCGACGTGCCGGTGGTCATCACCATCTGGGTGACACCGTCGAGCCGGACGGCGGCCTCGGCCACCTCCGCGAGTTCGGCCGGTCGCTTCACCGCCGTCGTCGCGCCGCTGCGCAGCGACTCCTCGATCGAACAGAACCGGCAACGCTGGTCCTCGGCGTAGCGCACACAGGTCTGCACCACCGTCGTGGCCAGCACGTTGCGTCCGTGCAGGCGCGCCAGCTTCTCGTAGGGCACCCCGTCGGCAGTGGCCAGGTCATAGAACGCGGGCCGCTCGACGACCTCGACGTCCAGTCCGGTGTCCGTGCCGTCGAACAGTACCCGGTCACCGTCGAAGACGAACGGGCTCGACGGGTTGCGGGGGATCGCCGCGTTGAGCCCGTCGACCACCAGATGGCCGTCGTCGCTGGGTCCGGCGCCGGCGTCGCGGCTGACCGGTGGTCGCCCCCTGATGCCCAGCAGGGCCAGGTCGACGCGGGTGGAAGCGGACGCAGCGGGCATGACGATTCTCCTAGGCGCTTTCGGGGACACGGGCGGTGTATGCGGCGGGCCGGAAGGTGCTGCGACGGACCTTCCCCGCTTCGTTGCGCAGCGGGTGGCGCGTGATGTCGATCAGGGACGGCAGCTCCGCCGGCGTCAGGCGTCTGCCGGCGTATGCCAGCACGGCGGCGGCGTCGACGCCGTCGTCGGCCACCTCGACGACGGCGGCCACCCGGGTGTGTCCGGGGCCGGTGCGCGCCGGATACACGACCGCGTCGCGTACCGCCGGATGGGCCGCCAGTGCGTGTTCGACGCGGGACGGATAGACGGTGACCCCGTCCGACACGATCACGTCGTCGGCGCGTTCCACGATGGTGAGATAGCCGTCCTCGTCGAGCATCCCGAGGTCGCCCAGGGTGTCCCAGCCGTCGCCGGTCCGCCTGGTGGCCGCGCCGAGATAGCGGTAGGCGGGGAGGTTGCCGCGGTGCATCCACACCTGACCGACCTCGTGCGGCGCCGCGGCGGAACCATCGGCGCGCCGGATGGCGATCTGCGTGCCGCCGATGGGTTTTCCGACGCTACCCGGCTTGGCCAGCCACTCCGCACCGGTGATCATGGTCAGGCCGTTGGATTCGCTGCCCGCGTAGACTTCGACGACCCGCGAGGGGCCGAGCAGATCGATCAGGGCGCGTTTGTCGGCAGGGGCGCACGGGGCACCCATGTGCAGCACCGATTCCAGTGAATCCAGCGACGGGCGTCCGGTCAGCCGGACCAGGCGGCGAATCATGCTGGGAGACAGCAGGGTCCAGGTGATTCGGTGCCGCGAGACCAGCTCGGCGAAGCGGTGTTCCTCGAATCCGCCGGTCAGCACCAGCCGGTGCCCGGTGAGCAGCCCGCGGAAGGCATACGTGAAGGCCGCGGAGTGCCACAGCGGCGCGGTCACCAGTTGTACGGCCCGTCTCGGCAGGAACGGCGCGACCGGCCGGTCGGGGTCGAGCAGCGCGGGAGCGGTGGATGTGACGATCTTGGGGCGTCCGGTACTGCCCGACGACGTGGGTGCCTTCCAGCTGTGTGCCCACGCGTCGGGGAGTATCGTGCCGGCGGCCGTCGGGACGAATCCGGAAGGCAGCCAGGGGATCGACGGTTCGACGGGGCGGGCGCCGAGTGCCAGCGCGGGGCGGCCCGACTCCTCCAGCGCCGCGCGGTCGGTGCGCGACAGCGCCGGGGACAGCGGGTGCGGGGTGGCGCCCAGCTTCCAGATCGCCACGCACGCCGCCACGAACTCGGCCCCCGTGGGCAACCCGACCGCGACCAGGTCGTCACGGCCGACGCCGCGCGCCAGGTACTCGCGGGCCAGCCGGTTGCTGTGCGCGTCGAGTTCGGCGGCGGTGACATCCACCCCTTCGTGGTCGCTACGTACCACGACCTCGTGCGGGTTGCGCTGTGCACGCGCGGTAATGATCCGCGAGAATGTCTGTCGTACAGTCATTTACGTCGATCCATCCGGGCGCTAGTGACCCACGGCCAGCCGCAGCACCGACTCGTGGTAGCTGCTGATGATGGTCGCCGCGATGTGCGAGGCATCGCGGTCGATGCCGAGGAACCGTCCCGAACCCCAGGTGTGCATCCAGGGCAGACCGACGAAACTCAGACCGGTGACCCCGGTGACGCCGCGGTTCTGCATCGGCCTGCCGCCGCCGTCGAACGCACTCGCTTCGATCCAGCGGTAGTCGGGCCGATAACCGATGGCCCACACGATGCTGGAAATGCCCTCCGCCACCAGGTCCAATGAGGTGAGTTCGGCCTCCGGAGCCCACACCGGTTCATAGCGCGACGCCGGCGGGGCGTCGACGCCCGCCCTGGTGATGTGGGCATCGATGTCGGCGCAGATCGAGTTGTACACCGAATCGGCGTGGTCGAGCGCACCGCCGAGGGTCGGCTCGAACCGCAGCGTCGCGTCTTTGCCGTCGCTGAGCACGCCGTAGAGCCGCATACCCTCCACGGCGAATTGCCGCAGGTCGACGTCGCGCCCGCCGTCGCGTCCGGTGACGTAGTGGTTCGTCTTCTCAATGGCCGCCTTGCCGCCGGGATACTCCTGGGCGGCCTTGTCGTAGAGCCCCATATCGGCGAGCCACGTCATACAGTCGCGGCCACGGTAGAAGCGTGCCACGCGCGGGGCGTTGCCGACGGCCAGGTGGACCTGCCGCCCGGCCAGGTGGAGGTCCTCGGCGATCTGGGCGCCCGACTGACCCGATCCCACGACCAGTACTGCGCCCTCGGGAAGTTGGCCGGCGTTGCGGTACTGCTCCGAGTGGATCTGGGTGACCGCAGGGTCCAGCGAGCCGGCGAACGGGGGCAGCACCGGCAGCGGGTAGCCGCCCGTGGCGATCACCGCATGCTCGCAGGTCATTGTCCGCACGGCGCCGTGCTGTTCGACGGTGAGTTCGAAACCCCCGTCGCGCGACGGACGTAGCCGGGTCACGCGGGTGTGGTCGCGCACCGGCGGGCTGAACGTATCCAGCCAGCCGGCCAGCCAGTCCACCACCTCGTCGCGGGTCATGAATCCGTCGGGCTCGGGGCCGTCGTAGGAGTAGCCGGGCAGGCGGCAGTGCCAGTTCGGGGTGACGAGGGTGAAATTGTCCCAGCGGCTGTCCGCCCAGGCGTGCACGGGGGTGTGCGCCTCCAGCACGACGTGGTCGACGCCGGCGCGTCCGAGATACCAGCTGACCGACAGGCCGGCCTGACCGCCGCCGATGATCACGACGGGGATGTGTTCGGTGGTGCTCATATCGTCTCCAGGCCGGGTTGCATCGCGATGACGTCGATCAGCGCGTCGGAGGGGTATCGGCATGCGGTGTCGGCGATCTGCGCGTTGGTTGCGGCCGCCGACGTGCAGGCGAATCCGAACTTCGCCCGCACCCGCTCGCCGGCTTCGATGAGTGCGCGGTCCGATCTGTCGGCGAAGTCGGCGACGGTGTAGGACGTGCCCGCGACGAGATAGTCGTGCATGACCAGGCTGGGGGAGTAGTACCGGGCCGCGCTGCCGTCCGGCCAGCGCACCTCGAACGTCATCTCAGGCATGGGCCAGCTCCCGCCACTTCGCCGTGGCCGGGTCGTCGGCCTGTGACACCGGGCCGTACACGTCGGGCCTACGGTCGCGAAGGTGGAACATGCCGGCCCGCATGGCTCGGAAGGTGGTGTCGATGTCGACGTCGGCGACGGCCATCCCGCCGCCGAGAAGTGTGGTCGCCAGGATGTTCCCGCCCGGGTCGACCACCTTGGCGTTGCCGACGTAGCGCAGCGAGCCGAACGTCCCGCTCTGGTTGGACGCCACCCAGAACACCTGGTTGTCCAGCGCACGGGCGACGTCGAACTGGTTGAACCGATAGGTCCAGCGGTCGTCCTGCAGATTTTCGGCGGTCGCCGTGCGGGCCGCCGGCCAGGCCGACAGGCTCGCGATGATCTGTGCCCCGTCGAGGGCCATGATGCGTGCCGCCTCGGGAAAGGCTTTGTCGTAGCAGATTTGCAGGCCGACGCGGCCCACCGGGGTGTCGAATACGCCGTACGTCGAGCCTGCCGAGTAGGACATACCCTCCCCGAGCGGCTGGTGGACCTTGCGGTAGGTTCCGTACACGGTGCCGCCGTCCAGCACCGCCGCGGCGTTGTAGCGGGTCTCGCCGTCCGCGTCCAGTTCGCAGAACCCGATGGCGATCACCAGGTCGCCGACGATCTGCTGGACGCGGGCGATCTCGGGTCCGTCCACGCGGATGGCCGGTGGAAGTGAGCGGGTGGTGGTCTTGACCGTGTCGCCGTGGTTGCCCAGCGACGAGAGATACCCGCCGATCGCGGCTTCGGGCAGCACGAGGAGATCGACACCCCGGTCACGCGCCTCCTCGGCCAGCGAGGTGATCACGGCGTAGTTCTGTTCGAGGTCGCGGGTGAAGTTCGCCGCGACGGCAGCAAGTGTTGTCATGGTTTGACTGAATCCGATTGTGCCGAAGAGGTTCTAGACCATGTAGGTCGAGTTGATGATCGCGCCCTTGCGCGCGTAGTGGATCAGCGCGTCCTGGACGTCGAGAGGATGGGCCGGAATCACGCCTTCGATCAGATCCTCTTCCCGCCCGCCGTGCAGGGCGAGTCCGAACCGGCAGCAGAACACGGTTCCGCCTTCGCCGATGAACGTCGCGAGCGCATCGTTGATGTTTTGTTCGCCGGGGAACCCCGAGTCGCCCGTTTTCGGAAAGCCGCGTGTGGCAAGGCAGTTGATGGCACCGGGGCCGTAGAAGTAGATCGCCGACTCGAAACCCTTGCGCAGCGCGCGCGTCGCCTGGAGTACGGCAACGAAGCTGACCGACGACTCGTGCGCAATGCCGTGGACCAGCGTGAAGTAGCTCTCGCCGTTCTCGGCCTTGTAGTCGGGGAAGATCTTGGTGCCGCCGTAGATGTTCGACCCCTTGGGCAGTGCGGGGTGGGGGATCTCGGCGAGGGAGGTCTTGATGTTCTCGGCGATGGAATCGTCAAAAGGCATGGGGGTCTCCACAGTTCGTGTTCGTGCGGTTCACCCGGGGCAGGGGTCCCGGGCGGGCCGAGAAGAACTTCGGCTGCTTCGATTACAGAGGTCTTCTGTTTCCCAGTGGTTAGGTACGGAATACGAATCTATTACCGGTCGCTCACGCCGGAAATGCGCCCGTAACGTTGCGGTGGCATCCCCAGGTTCAGCGGAGTCCGGCCAGCACCGAGCGCACCCCGAGGCGCCAGCGCCGCTCGACCGCGCCCGGCGACGTACCGAGCCAGCGGCCCGCCTCCTGAACGGCCAGACCTTGTGCGAGAGCAAGCAATACGTGGGCGATGTCGGTGGGGTCGCCGCGCAGCAGTCCCTCGTCGATACAGCGCCTGATCCGCCCGATGAACACGTCGCGCACCGACGCTCCGGCTGCGAGTTCGTCGGGGCCCGGTTCGAAATCCGCGAACGGCCGCGAGAACATCACCTGCGCCAGCCGGGGGTAGGACCGGCAGAATCGGCGGAATACGGGAACCAGCCGCTCGAGGTCTGCCAGCGGGTCATCGGTGGCCGGCACCCGGGCGAGGTCGCGGCCGAGCATGCGGAACCCCTCGAAGAACACCGCGCGCAGCAGCCCGGCCTTGTCCTCGAAGAGCTCGTACACCGCGGGCACCGACGTGCCGGCGCGTTGGGCCACCCGCCGGGTGGTGAACTGCGCGAGCCCTTCCTCGGTCAGGGTGGCGATCGCGACGTTGAGCAGTCGATCGCGCAGTTCGGGCGTGCGTTGCTTCGCCCTCGGCACCGCGCGGCCTTCAGCCGAAGGTGAACTCGGTGGCCAGTCCGTCGATTCCGGCTCGGATCGCCGTCAGCGCGCCATCGCGCGCTTTGAGCTTGCTGGCCAGGTGTGCACCTGCGTGCACCGTCGCCACGGCGTCGGCGGCGACCTCCTGCGCGCGGGAAAGCACCCTGTCGGCGTCGACGATCTCGTCGAGCCAGCCCGCGGTCACCGCATCGTCGCCCACGAAGGTGGCGGCCAACGACACACCCCGCTGGAACGCTGGAGGTGAGAGCCGCATGCGCATGATCTCGATCGCCGAGATGGGGATCGTCATCCCGATGGCCACCTCGATGGCCTGGCAGCGCGACTTGGGCTGACCCACGCGGTGATCGCCGCTGAGCAGCAGGAACGAACCCATCGCGATCGCGGGACCGGTGGCGGCGATGATGACGGGAACGGGGAATGTCAGCGTTCGCAGGGCCAGTTCGAATCCGCCCGCCAGCATGGCGAGCGCGGCCTGCGGATCCCCCGACTGGAATACCGCCAGGTCGAACCCGCCGCTGAACACCCGCGCATTGCCCGCCAGGACGACGGCCTTGGCGCCATCCTTCTCGGCGGTGTCGAGTGCGTCGTTGATCGCCTGCTGCATCGCCGGGCCGAGCACGTTGACCTTGCCGTCGTCGAGGGTGATGGTGGCGACGGCGTCGTCGAGCTGGTAGGTCACGGGGCTGGTCATTCGACTCTCCTCGTTGAGCGTGGCCGGAATCCATACCGATGTTACGTAACGATGTTACGAAAACAAAGAGGGAGGTGCCGAGCTCGGGCCGGCCGGAGGAAACGACCCGCACCGGCACGTTCATAACGCGACGCATCGGCATGGTCGCCGACTAGAGTTGCATCCGCGGAACCGACTCGTCAGCGCCATCTGCAGGAGACGGAGGGGACAGATGGGCGAACGCACCGACAACCGCGGCCAGGGTGAAAAGCCAAGGGCGAACACCGTATCGACGAGTGTGCGGGAATCGTTCCGCCGCCCGCTGCGGATCTTTCCCTTCGACCCGCTGTCCGACCGATTCCTGGACCCCATCGTCTGCAGGGTGCCCTATGAGCGGGTCTGCCCCGGGCCGGCGGGCAGGCTGGTCGACGTCGTCGATTTCGATATCGGCGCCCGGCAGTGGCATCCGCCGCTGGACCTCGATGCGCCCGCGGTCCTCATCGGTCAGGGTCTGACCCCGTCGGAAACGGACCTGCGGTCACATCAGCAGATGGTCTACGCCGTGGCCATGCGCGTCCTGGAGACCTTCGAGCGCGGCCTGGGCCGACCGTTCGACTGGCCGGACCGGCTGCGCATCCTGCCGCACGCCTTCGGCGGCTGGGAGAACGCCGCGTTCGACCCCGGCAAGTTCGCCGTGATGTTCGGGTATTTCGCCGCCGACCGACCCGATGCCGCCAGTGGGGTCCTGCGGGGCCAGCACATCTTCACGTGCCTGTCCTACGACGTCATCGCTCATCTGGTGTGCAACGCGGTGATGGCGCGGCTGCGACCGGCGGGTGCACAGCCGGACGATGACCGTCCCGTCGACAACCACGCATTCGATCACGGTTTCGCCGACCTGATCGCCATTCTGGTGCGGTTCTTCGAGCCCGATGTCGTCGCCAGGACCATCCGTGCCAACGGCGCGAGCCTGGCGGGCACCGCGCTGTTCAAAATCGCCACCCAGTTCGGCGTGGCCAGCGGCGACGGAGCCGCGCTGCGGTCGTTCCCGGAGGCGCCCGACCCGGCGGACTATCGGGACGGCGGCGATCCGATCCGCCGGGCCGGCATACTGACGTCGGCGTTCCTCGAGGCGTTCCTCGCCGCCCACGATCGCCGCACGGCCGATCTGCTGCGGATGAACGGCGGTGCGCCCCAACCGGGTTACGTCCATCCCGACCTCGTCGCCAGACTGGCCGCGGAGGCATCGTTCCTCGCCGCCCGGGTCGCCCGCTCGGCGATCGCGGCGCTGGATTACCTGCCACCCCTGAACATCACGTTCTACGACTTCCTGCGCGCATTCCTGGCCACCGACACCATGCTGGTCGGTAAATCACAGTCGGAGTACCGGTCCCGGCTCGTCGAGGCGTTCCACACCCGCGGACTCATCCCAAGGGATCCGGGATCACTGGCCATCGAAGCGTTGATCCTGAACCACAGCAACCCACTGCGCAACGAGGTCATGGAACATGCCGGCGACGGACTGCTCTACACCGTCACCGCCGGCGAGTACCGCAGGCAGTTCATGGTCCAGCCGTCCCGGGTGGACCAGGTGCGGGCCGCCCTGGACGTCCAGCGCGAGCAGAATGCCGGTGTCTGGCGCACATCCGTCGAGGAGTTCGCCGGGGCGCGGCTGGCCAAGCTGCGGCTGGATTCGGGCAGGCCCGTGGAGGTTGTCGGCTTCCAGAGTTCCAACCAGATCGACAGCGTGGGCAACCTGGTCGCGCGGACATTCGTCAACCTCGCCCAGCGCGACGGCGGAAAACGGCCGCTCGGAGTGACACTGGTGTGCGATTCGGTGGGTGCGATCCAGTACCTCATCGGAGGCAAACCCGCCCCGCGGCCCCGCAGGCGCGCCACGCCGACGAGCGCCGATCGCGAGCGGCTCGCCGAGGAACTGACATCGCAGCCGCGGGTGTGCCCGCCGGTGGCCGGCGGCGCGGCGGGTCTGCGGACGCCGACGGACCGCGACGGGGACATCCGGGCCCGTCGCAGGCCCCTGCGGGTCATACCGTTCGACCCCATGGTGGACCGCGCGGGGCGGTCCGTCATCGCCGACGTCATCTACGAACAGACCGGTCCCGGCCCCGCGGGCCGGCTGGTCGAGGTCATCGACTACGACCCGGTGCACCAATGCTGGTATGAACCAATCGATCTCGATGACGCGGCCGTGCTGCTCGACAGCGGTATCGATGTCGCCGAGTCCGACCCGCGTTTTCACCAGCAGATGGTGTACGCGGTGGTCATGCGGGTGCTCGAGACGTTCGAGCGCGCGCTGGGCCGGCCCTTTCGCTGGCGGGGCAAGCGGCGGCTGCGGGTGTACCCGCATGCCTTCGTCGGCGAGAACGCCTACTTCGACGAGGATCTGTTCGCCCTGCTCTTCGGGTATTTCTCCGCGACCCAGTTCGACCCGGGGCCCAACCTGCCCGGGCAGGTGGTGTTCACCGCGCTCTCGCACGACATCATCGCCCACGAGACGACGCACGCGGTGCTGCACCGGCTGCGCAAGCACTACTCGAACCCCACCAACCCCGACGTGCTGGCGTTCCACGAGGGGTTTTCCGACATCGTGGCGATACTGCAGCATTTCACCTACCGCGAGGTCGTGGCCGAACACCTCGCCGCCACCCGCGGTGACCTCAACGACCGCGCGATCACAGAGAGCAGTCCGCTCCTCAGCCTGGCCAGTCAATTCGGTTACGCGGTGGGCGATCAGGGTCCGCTGCGGACCGCGTTGATGAAGCCCGACAAGAATGCCTACGCCAATGCCCGAGAGGAGCACGCGCGCGGCGCCGTCCTGGTGGCCGCGGTCATGGACGGATTCCTGCGCTCCTACCACGAAGGGATCGAGGATCTGGTCCGGATCGCCACCGCTGGCACGGGCGTACTGCAGCCGGGGGCGCTGCATCCCGACCTGGTGGATCGGGTCGCCGCGGTCGCGTGTTTCACCGCCGACCGCATCACCCAGATCTGCATCCGGGCCTTCGACTATCTGCCGCCGGTCGACGTCACGTTCAGCGACTATCTGCGGGCGCTGGTCACCGCCGACATCGATCTCTTCCCGGACGACTCGATTCACTTGCGGGCCAACCTCATCGAGGGCTTCCGGGCTCGCGGGATCTACCCCTCCGGGGTGGCCTCCCTCGCCGAACGGTCGCTGCGAATCGAGCCCGTCGACCCCAACGAGTTCACCCGGCTGCCGTTCGTGCGCGACCGGCTGCTCGACGCCGCCCGGGAATTCGACCGGCGCAGGCGATCCAATTCCGCGCTCCTCACCGACGAGGACGACGACGACGAGTCGCAGCATCCGACGGTCGGCAAGCAGGCCGCGGAGTGGGCGCGCCGCGAGGACCAGACGTTGTGGGCCAAGAAACTGCACACCTGGGCGACCGAACACCACGGGGCGCTGGGATTGGCCGCACCCGCACCGCACTGGCAGATCGCGGTCGACGGCTTCTTCACCAGCCAGCGTGTCGACGCCGATGGCTATCTGCAGTCGCAGATCACCGTTCAGTTCGTGCAGCGCGACAAACGTCGTTTCGAGGACCTCGGCGGACTGGTGCCGATGGGTGGGGTCACCGTGGTCGCCGACGGCGAGGGTTATGTGCGCTATGCGATTGGGAAACCCCTGCCCAGCGCCGACCCCGCGAGGATGAAGGACCTCGCCGACTTCGCCGCGTCGGTGGAGCATCGGCTCACCTCGATCGCGTGGAGTCCGGACCGCAACCGCCGCATCGTCGATCGGCTCAACCTGAGGTCTCTCGATGGCCGGCGGTGACGCCGCGGCCGCGCTGCGGATCCGGATGTACAACGTCGGATTCGGGGACTGCTTCCTGCTGTTCGTGCCGACCAGCGCCGGTGAGCGCACCCTGCTCCTCGACTGCGGAAAACACATGTCCAGCAAGACCGGCCGGAGTGTCAGCGACGCCGCCCGCGACATCGTGGCGACGGTCAGCAGGGACGGCAGGGCCCGGCTCGACGTCGTCGTCGCCACCCACCGCCACTACGACCACATCAGCGGGTACGCGCTGAACCTGTGGAACGACGTGGAGGTCGGCGAGGTGTGGATGCCGTGGACCGAGGAGGTGGGTAACCCGGCCGCCGACGCGATCCGGCACAGCCAGAACCGCATCGCCATGGCGCTGGCGCAGCGATTCGCCTCCGCCGACACCCCTGTCGGCGCGCTCGCGCTGAACTCGTTGTCCAACAAGGACGCCGAGAAGCGGCTGCGCACCGGATTCGCCGGGCAGCCGCGGCGCCGGTACCTGCCGAGCGACGGCGAGGGAGCGCAGATGTTCACCACCGATGCGCTGCCGGGGGTGCGGGTGCACGTGCTCGGGCCATCCCATGACCGCGACGTGATCGCGTTGATGGATCCCCCCGCGGGAATGTACTTCCCCGACGACCCGGTGAAACCGGGGGAGGCCGCCGCACCGGCAACCCCTGAGGACACCACCGTCGCCGTCGCGTTCCCGCACCTCTTCGGCCCGCAATACCGTTGGGATGGCGCTAGTTTCGGGGCGAGGTACGCCACGCTCGCCGAGCACACCGACGCCGCGGCGCTCGACGGGCGGTCCACCGTCGACATGCTGGCCGCCGCCGCGGGCCTGGAAGACGCGATCAACGGGACCAGCCTGGTGTTCGCGCTGGAATTCGGGGACGACTGTGTGCTTTTCGCCGGCGATGCCGAGTGGGGCACCTGGTCGAAGATCCTCGACGACCCGGTGCGCAGGCAACTGCTGGCACGAACCCGCGCGTACAAGGTGTCCCATCACGGGTCCTACAACGGCACGCCGAAACCCTTCGTCGACGATGTGCTGCCCGCCGACGCGTTGTCGCTGGTGTCGCTGGGGCCCATGCAGCGCTGGCCCTCGATACCGCGTGCGTCGCTACTCACCGCGTTGGGCGGGCAGCAGCGCAGGTTGGTGCGTTCGGATGAGGTGCCGCACGACGCCGCGGACGTCACCCGCGACGGCGATCTGTGGATCGAGATCGCCATCCCGGTCGGATGAATCGTGGCGCGCCGGCAGCCACTAGGCAGTAGCCGGAACGGACGCCGCCTCGTCCTGCGCCGCGGCGGCCTCCGCGCTCGCCAGGCCCTCCGGCCCGCCCGAGCAGGACCCACCGACGAGGTAGTACGCACCGAAGTCCACGACACCTCCGTCACGCCGGCCGTCGGAAGGGGCGGTCGCGTCGCTGCCGTCGAATAAGATCGCCCAGGTGCGCGCCCCGACCCGGCCGTCGGGCCGCAGCCCGCGGCTGCGCTGGTAGTCCGTGACGGCGCGTTCGGTCACCGAGTGGAACTCGCCGTCGACGAGTAGACCCGCGCCGGCCGCGGTGTTCAACCGGTCCTGGATCAGGGCGACCTCCGGTCCGGTTTCGCCGCTGGCCACGGTGAACCCGGGGTGCGGCGCGGCGCCAGGGGGTGTCGGCTGAGGGGCGGTCATCGCGGCGAAGGCGTTGACCTTCTCGATGAAATACCCCCAGTCGAATCCCGGTCCCACATCGGTGTGGGTACCGCGGCCGGTGGCGATACGCACACCGTTGTGGTCGGTGATGCCCGTGATTCCCCGCCTGGCCTCGTCGGGGCTGATGACCCGTGGTTGCAGCCCGTAGCGCCGCGCGTCGCGCACCGCGATCCACGCGGCCACGTCGATGCCGTGCCGCATCCGGTCGAACCACCGCTCGCGGGACCAGTTCGCCCACGAGCCGGCGAAGGCGAGGTTGATCGTCTTCGGGTTGCCGGGATCCAGGACGGAATTGGCGGTGCGGTCGGTGTCGACGATGTTGAAGACCTTGCCGTCGTCATCGACGGTGTAGTGGTAGGACACCCGTCGCTCGTTGTCGGACAGATACCTGGCGAGATTGCGTGCCGAGCCGCTGTTGCCGTCTTCGGTGTGCAGAGCGAACCACAGCACCCTGGTACCGCCCCGCGAGCTGTGGTACGGGCTGCGAATCTCGGTGCTTTCGGTGAACGGCGGCATCGCCACGGCCGCGGCGGACGCGGACGCGAGGGCAGCAGTCGGCGACGCGGAGCGGTCCCACTGGCCGAAGTCGGCGGCCAGCACGTCGTTGACGTCCACGCGGATGCCTCCCACGAGCGGGCCGGGATTCGACGGCGTGTCGATCACGCGCTGGAAGAGTACGGCCGCCGGTTCGGTCACGCCGAACGACCATGCCCTGGTCTGCCACGCCCATCGCCGCCCCGGCGTGCTCGAATGGCCCACCACTCCGTCCTGGATCGCCCACGCGCACGCGCGGGAGTGACCGTAGATTCCGGTGCGCTCGACACCGAGCACGGACGTGATCCCCCTGAACCACTGGACCGCGGTGCGGTTCCAGGTGGCGAGGTCGATGTCCTCGTCGATGCTGAAGATGATCGGCGCCGTATCCGGCCCCCCTGCGGCCTCGTGCAGCTGCAGAGCGGTCCTGGCGTCGGCGACTCCGCCGTCGAATCCGCGCCGGAAGTCCGACGGCGCCGCGGCCGAACCCGGTTTGCCGAACTGGTAATTGCTCACGATATGTAGTCCCGCGGCGCGCAGCGCGTCGGCATAGTCGCGGGTGAGCGGCTTCGCGCCGAGGTTCGCACCCGGCCTGGACCGGGACACATAGGCGACGACGCCGTCAAAGCCTGCTGCCCTGATCGCCTCAGGTGAAATCGTGCGTGCCGCAAAATCGATAAGCCTCATCGTCGCCCCTCCGAAACGAAGCAGTATTTCCTGTGTCCACCCCCGAGCCCGGCCCGCTGTTGTGCTGGGGCTCAGCCATATTCGCGCTGCGTCGATCAGAACGGTTGCCGGCGCGGCCGGTGGCATCCGGCCCGGACGGCGCCGCGGCTGCCACTACCGGTAGTGTCCCCTGGCTGCGGTGGCGGCAGTAGAGTAGCCGACTACTCGATTCCCGGCGTCCGCCCTGCGGTGCCCCGCAGCGGCCGGGTCCGGTCCGCAACGGGCCCCGGATGGGGGTGCCTAACCCGCCCCGCCTTCACGGATCAGTTTGGCGAGCTCTTCGCGGTCGGAGATGTCGAGTTTGATGCACGCACGGTAGAGGTGGCCCTCGACGGTGCGTACCGACACGGTGAGGCGATCGGCGATCTCCCGGTTGCTCAGGCCCGCGGCCACGAGGTTGGCGATCTCCCGTTCGCGCACTGTCAGCGGCAGCGGATGTGCAGCCAGATCCAATGCAGGCGTGCGTATACCGCCGCACAGGGCGGCCAGGCGGTTGGCCGCGGCGGACGCTTCCACGGCGTGGCGGCGGTCGTCGCCGGATTCGAAGGCCACCGCGGCCTGTGCGGCGGCGTCGGCGGCGGACAACAGTGCGCCGATCTGTTCGTACAGCTGCGCGGTGGCCATGATGGCGCCGGGGTCGCGGTCCCGGACGGCTTTGGCGTGCGCAGCGTGAGTGGCGGCCAGCTGCCCGCCGGTGGCGGTGGCCACGTCGACCATTCGGTCGAGGCTGGTCTGATCGCCGAAACGAACGGCGTCGTGCAGGGCCATCATCTCGATGGCCCGCTGGCCCGAATCCTTGGCAAGGTCGGCGGCTTGGAGTGCGAGATCGATTGCGGCGCTGACGTTGCCCTCGGACGCGGCCAGCCACGATTCGGCGATCTTGAGTTGGGGGCCGAAGACCGCGACATGCCTGCCGAATCGGGTCTTCAGTTCGGCCACCATCTTGGCGCCCGCCTGGGCGCGGCCGAGCGCGCAGTACGCCTGGGCGAGCAGCAGACGGGCGGGGAAACTCCACGAAGCCGCCGATTCCGAGGTGAGCGCGGCGACGGTCTGCTCCATGCGGGACACGGTGTCGCTGAAGTCGCCGCGGGCCAGGCCGACGGTCCCGGCCAGAACATTGGCCATACCCCAGGCGAGATACTGACCGGCCGAGGTGATCCGGATCATGTCGGCGGACTGTTTGGTGGCGGAGTCGAAATCGCCGATGAGGGTCATCGCGCGAATTTCGCCGAACGCCGCCAGATAGCGCAGCAGGCCGTCGACGTCCCGGTCGACCCGGTGGCCGCGTTCGGCCACCGCGATGGCCGCATCGCTGCGGCCCATCAGTGCGTACGCCAGACCGCCGCCGAACGCCGCCCACACCGCTGCCACGGGTTGTGCATCGGTGTGGGCGAGTACGGGTTGTGACAGGGCGACGGCCTCCTCGAGCTGGTTCTCGAAAGTCCGCGACGCCGAGGCGACCCCGTCGACCAGCAGTCGGAGACCCTCGTGGGTGATCCGCGCGCGCAGCAACTCCAGCACGTCGTCCGCGCTCTCGGCATCTCCCATCGACCAGTGCAGGTTCGCGATACGCGCCAAACCCCAACGCGCCAGGTCCAATTCGTTTAGCCCGTCCGGGTCGAACGAACTGAGTGTCTCCTCGGCCTCGGCGGCCTTGCCCTGCCACAGCAGTGAGCGCGCCAATAGTTCGCTGGCCACCAGGCCGCCGCCGCGATTGACCGCCGCGCGAGCCAGCCGCTCGCCGAGGGTGACGTTGGTCAGTGCGATCGCGTCCCGCGCGGCACTGACGAGCAGCTCGAGCTCCGGCGACTGGTCGCTGTCGAGCGTCAACTCCGCCAGCCTGATTCGTGCCGCGGGTCCGTGCATCGGACGGCCGTGCAACGCGCGCACCACCTCACCGCGCAACCGCCGGGCCGCGGCGATGCCCAGTCTGCGGCGGATCACCTCGCCGAACAGCGGATGGTTGAACCGGACCTCGATCCCGTTGTGCTCCTCGACGACCCGCACCAGCCCCCGGTTCTCGGATTCTTCGACAGCCTCGGATCCGACGATGTCGTTGAGGGTGTCGAGGTCGAGCGGTTCGCAGAAGGTGAGCAGCCGCAGTGTGTGCAGGACGTCTTCGGGCAACTGGTCGACCCGGGAGTCCAGCAGCGATGCCAACTCGGACGTGACGGCGGTGCGGCCGCGCAATTGCCACACACCGCGGACCTGGCGCAGGGTACCCGCTTCGAGGGCGCCCTCGACCAGGTGTTTGACGAACAGCGCGTTGCCTCCGGAGGCCTCCCACATGAGGTCTGCGCTGAGACCCTCGACCCGCCCGCCGAGAGCTTCCTCGATGAGCGCGACGCACTGCGCCTTGGTGAACGGCATGAGGTGCAGGCGCTGCAGGTAGCCGTCCTTCCACAGCGAGGTGATCGCATCGGGCACGGTCTCGCCCGAGCGCACCGTGGCGACGATGCGCACCGAACCGTCGAGTGCCAGCTGATGCAGCAGCGTTGCCGACAGCTGATCCAGCAAATGCGCATCGTCGACGCCGATGACCGAATGGCCCTCGGCGAGAATGGTTTCCCTGGCCGCGGACAGGAATGCCACGGGGTCGCGGGAGGTCGCGCTGCCGACCAGGTGGGCGAAGACGCCCAACGGAATGCTGCGCGCCGATTCCGTGCCTGCGACCCACTGCACCCTGGACGGCAGTGACTGCGTCACCAGGCGTGCCAGCGTCGTCTTGCCGACGCCGGCGTCGCCGATCAGCACGATGCCGCATACCCCGGGTTGGTCTACCAGCGCGCTGTGGATGGTCGTATATTCCAGGTCGCGACGGACCACCGGCCAGGTTTGGGCCATGACCTGGGACTTTACTACTTCCAGGTGAGGGGTTGCAGTACTTGCCCCAACGGGACGCGGTCGAGGTGCCCGGGTTTGGTTCCACGGCGCAGCGCTCATCGGTGCACCACCGGCGGGGCGGGACGCCACGTCATATCTCAATCAGCCTGTCGGCCAGTGTCATTGCGATTCTCTCCGGTCAGGGGATGTCAGGATGCGGCAGTGAGTGCCGCACGCCCGGTGTGCCGCACCACGTGCGGCGCTTGTCCTGCCATCGGCACCAAGCGTTCACCTCGGGCCAGCCAGTCCGGATCGGCCCATACCACGCGCGCGGGCAGGCGGCGCCAGTACTGGGGATGGGCCCGCAGGTACACCTCGACACTGGCGTGCACCACGGCGTCGGCAGGCAGGCGCCGGCGCGACACCGCGGGTGCGGTCCCCGCCAGGGCGTCTTGCTCACCGGGTGCCGGGGCGCATTCCCCGGCGCCGTCGCGCAGGATTACCCCAGCGGCGACGGCCCCGTCGAGCACCCAGTCCAGCGCGATGTCGGCCAATGGCCAGCAGGCGCCCGGTCCGCCGGTGACGTCGCGATGGGTACCGCGGAACCACACCGTCTCGAGCCCGTCGTCAGCCGGGGTCACCAGCTGCGTGGGGAACAGCCCGCCGTCGATGGCGACGGCATGTCTGCCGCTGCGGGTGTTACGCAGTGGTTCGGCGGGGTGTGATGAGGACAGACCGGCCGCCACGGTGGTGTTCCACAGGCCCAGATAGCGGACGGCGACACCGATCTCGCGGCGACCGGCCAGCCGCGCCGCCAGTCTGCTGACCCGGGCCCAGTCCTGTCGCGTGCGCTGGGTACGCGGCAGGACGTAGGTGGCGAGCGCGTAGTCGAGCAGGTGGCGCGACCGGTCGTCGGCCACGCCGAAGGTGGCCAGCAGTCTGCACAACTCGCGTGCGCGGATGCCGCTCGGTCCCACGCCCAACACGAAGATGCCGTCGCCGGGCCGCCAGTGGCGCATGAGGAACCCGTAGGCCTCGGCGATCGCCGTGCGGGATTCGCCGGCGTCGGCCCCCCCGACCGCCGGTAGGCCGCTGCGGACCGGCCGCGCCCGCGTGCCAGGGTCGTACCAGATCAGTTGCTCGTCGGTCTGGGCAAGCAGGCGCAGCAGCGCCGCCGCATTGGTGGCGTCATGTGTGCCAGGCTGACCATGGGCATGGTCGAAGCACAACACGATGTTCTTCACAGCAACCCCCGGGCTGACGAAGCGACGTACGTGATTGAAGACTTTGCCGGGCGACCCTGACCCTGTCCTGAGTATCGCACTACTCGAATCGGGTGACGACGGATTCGTCGGGATCAGTGCCGAGTAGATGCGGATTCCGTTGCCGGGGTCGGCCACTGCGGGCGGAATGGCGGGGCCGGTCGGGACTGCGGCCACGGCTTGGGTCCCGGCGTGGCGGCGCCGCGGCCGCGGCGCCACGGCAAACGAGCGGTCAGCCGCCCATCAACGCGCGCCACTGGTCCAGATCGGTGGCGCGGTAGACGTAGTTCGTGCGCCGGACGTCGGACAGGGCGGCGCTGGGCGCAGTGGAGTACCAATGTCCGGGAAAGACGGTCGGATTGCCGGGGAGGGCGGCCAGCGCCTGGAGGCTGCGGTACATATCGTCGACGTCGCCGCCGGGAAAGTCGGTGCGTCCGCAGCCTTCCAGGAACAGCGTGTCGCCCGCGACGAGCCGGCCGTCGAGCAGGAAGCACTGACTGCCCGGGGTGTGACCGGGTGTGTGCAGCAGTTCGATCGCGATATCGCCGACGCTGACCGTGTCGCCGTGGGTGTGCGGCGTCAGTTCGCTGCGCGCGATACCCGTCACGCGGGAAACCCAGTCGGCTTCAAGGGCATTGACGTGCACGGGGACGCTGACCCGGTCCAGCAGCTCGGCGAGTCCCTTGAGTTCGAAACCCAGCATCGACCCGCCGACGTGGTCGGGGTGATGGTGGGTCACGAGCACCCCGGACAGGCGCAGGCCGTCGGATTCGATGGTGTCGACGAGGTCGGGCGCGGCGTATGCCGGGTCGACGACCAGGCAGTCGCCGGTCTGGCGGTCGCCGATCAGGTAGGCGAAGTTGCGCATCTGCTGGGCGATCACGTCGCCGGCGGCGAAGTCGCGGCCGGACAACAGCTGGCGAAAGTAGAGGCGGTCCTGCGTGCCCGGGGCGGTCATGGATCAAGAGTATGGAGTGCGCCTGCGCCGGCATCGCGCGAGGTACAAAAACCGCACGTCGTGAGGTGTTTAACCGCACACCGCTAAAAGTCGCATTCTGGATGCGCAATTTGTACGGTTGCCCCATGCAACTGACGCGGTTCACGGACCTGGGCCTGCGCACGATGATGTTGCTCGCGGCGGGGGAGTCCGACGACCGCCGGGTGACCACCCGCACCATTGCGGTGGGTGCCGGTGCGTCGGAGAACCACATCTCCAAAGCGGTGTCCCGGCTCGTCGAGCTCGGGATGGTGCACGCGCGCCGCGGGCGCGTCGGCGGGCTGGCACTCACCCCCGCCGGACGCGATGCTGCCATCGGCTGGCTGGTCCGTCAGCTGGAGGGGGATCGGGAAGTCGTCGAATGCGGTGGCGACAACCCGTGCCCGCTCATACCGGCGTGCCGGCTGCGGCGAGCCCTGGCCGAAGCCAAGGAGGCGTTCTACCGCGAACTCGACCGCTACACAGTCTCCGACCTGACCAACGGGAACAGCCTTCCGTTGATTCTGCAACTCCGATCGACCCGAGAGAGGACCGTCCAATGACCGTCACCACGCCCGAGCCCGCGGACACCCGCCAGGAACTCGAGCCGCACCACGCCGAGATCATCACGGCGACACTGCCGCTCGTCGGCGCGCACATCGACGAGATCACCTCGGAGTTCTACCGGCGGATGTTCGGCCACCATCCCGAACTGCTGCGCAATCTGTTCAACCGGGGCAATCAGGCCCAGGGCGCCCAGCAGCGCGCGCTGGCGGCGTCGATCGCGACCTTCGCAACCCATCTGGTGAGCCCCGACCTGCCGCATCCGGCCGAACTGCTGTCGCGGATCGGCCACAAACACGCGTCGCTGGGCGTCACCGCCGATCAGTACCCGATCGTGCACGAGAATCTGTTCGCCGCGATCGTCGCGGTGCTGGGTGCCGACACCGTCACCGCAGAGGTCGCCGCGGCATGGGACCGGGTCTACTGGATCATGGCCGACACACTGATCGCGCTGGAGCACGACCTCTACCAGGCCGCCGGGGTGCCCGACGGTGACGTCTACCGCCGGGCCCGCGTCGTTTCACGCGTTGAGGACCCCTCGGGCGTCGTGCTCGTCACCGTCCTGCCCACCCATGGTGCCATCCCCGATTTCCTTCCGGGGCAGTACATCTCGGTGGGCATCACGATGCCCGACGGTGCCCGCCAGATCCGTCAGTACAGTCTGGTGAACGCGAGCGGGACAGGCGAGCTCACCTTCGCGGTCAAGCCGGTGGCCGCCGCGGACAACGCGCCGGCGGGCGAGGTGTCCACCTGGATCCACGCCAACCTCTGCGTGGGCGATCTGCTCGACATCACCGTCCCGTTCGGCGACCTGCCGATGCCCGGCGCCACGGGTGCACCCCTGGTGCTCATCTCTGCGGGTATCGGCATCACGCCGATGGTCGGCATTCTCGAATATCTCGCCGCGGAACAGCCGGGCACCCGGGTCCAGGTGTTGCACGCCGATCGCGGCGACGAGAGCCATCCGCTGCGCGAGCGCCAGGAGGAACTGATCGACGCGCTGCCGTCGGCCACGCTGGACGTCTGGTACGAGGACGGTCTGACCGGCCACCGCGCCGGGGTGCATGCGGGGCTGCTCGACCTCGCCGGCGTCGACCTGCCCGACGACGCCGACATCTACCTCTGCGGCAGCAACGGGTTCGTCCAGGCGGTGCGAGGCCAACTGACCTCACGCGGTGTGCAGCCCGCGCGGGTGCACTGCGAGTTGTTCGCGCCCAACGACTGGCTGCTGTCCTGACCGCCCTGTCGGGCGGGCGCCGCCGGTAGCGGTCATCTCAGCAGGGTCGTCACCGCGTCTTCGACGATCCGCAGATGCGTGGCCATGGCAGCACAGGCGCGATTCTCCGAGCCCTCGGCGATCGCCTCGAGGATCGCCCTGTGCTCGTCGGCGGAAGCTTCCTTGCGATGAGGCATCGTGTTGAGCATCTTCGACTGCTCCGACAACGCTTCCCGGAGGTCGCCGACGACGGACGCGAACACCGCGTTCCCGCTCGACTGGGCGATGCACAGGTGGAACTCACCATCGAGGCGCACCCACTCGGTGGGGTCGTTGACCACATCCATGGCCGCGACAAGGGCCCGCATCCGTTCCAGCTGCTCGTCGGTGCGCCGCAGCGCGGCCAACCCGGCGGCGGGCACCTCGATATGCGGCCGCGCCTCCCGCAGCGCCTGCACCGTGAAGCGGCCCGCCAGCGGCTCGGCGTGCGCCCGGTCGGCGACGACATAGGTGCCGAGACCGGTTCTCGTCTCGGTCAGGCCCAGCGCGTTCGTCGACCGCAGTGCCTCGCGAATCACCGATCTGCTGACGCCGTACCGGCTCGCCAGCGCGGCCTCGGCGGGGAGCTTCGTCCCGACCGGTAGGTCCTTGTCTTCGATCGACGTCCGCAGGTCGGCGAGTACGGCCTCGGCCGCACCCATCCGCACGGTCCGTGGCTGTCTATCCGTCCAGCTGTCAGACAGGGTCATGGTCGTCACTATACCTGCACGTCACGTCCGCCTGGTTGGGTAGTTCGGCGCATCTGTTGACGCCTCCCGGTACCTGAGGGAGGATGTGTCTGTGCAGTTGTCTGACAGCATGACAGCCGGTTATCCGGATATCTGGTGCAGTGACGTCTGGGCGGCATGGTCGTTGGTCGCGACCCAGGCGGCGGTGGATGCCGCTTCGCGGGCCGATCCCGCACAGATCCGTTCCCTGCGGGTGCTTTTCGCGGAACTGGCGGGACAGGAGGACGCACGCGATTGGGAGTCCCTCCTGGCAGCGATCTACGTCGGGATCGCCGAGGCGAGCGGGAATCGTGCCTACGAAGCGCTCGTCTACGAGCTGTGGCAGGTGCTCATCGCCGCCGGCCCGTCGTGGGACGTCGCCGCGAGACTGTGGCCGGTGCGCGGGTGGGCGGAAGTGTCCCTGGGTGAGGTGATCGCCGGGCTGGTCGACGCCGACCCGGGCCCGGTCAGGCGAGCGATGGAGCGCCACCTCGGCGGAGCTGTCGACGCGCTCGATCGGTGAGGCGGGCGCGGAGTCAGTCCGGCGGCGTAGGTGCGTCGTCGTCCACCCGTGCGGCGACCACCACGGCGTCCTCGAGCGCATGCCAGCGGTAGGCGACCCCGCCGCCGCACCGGATGCGGTCCCCGGCGGCCAGAGTGTGTTCGTCGTCGGCCGACATGTCGCTGGTCTGTACCGAGATCCGCCCGCGCACCACGTAGAGCACGGCGTCGTGCACATGAGTCTGCGGGTCTTCCCCGCCGCCGGCGGGCCGATGCAGTTCGGTCAGCTCGACTTGTGAGATACGCCCCAAACACCGGTCCTCGGGGGTGGCGTTGTCGGCCCGCTCGACGTCGACCACACGCCCGGCACGTGCGGCGCCGACGATGTCGACCGTGGTGCAGTTCAACGCATTCGCGATGGCGTTGAGCGACTGGGGCGAGGGCTGGGCTCGGTTGTTCTCCACCTGGGAGAGGAACGCGACGGACAACCCGCTGTCCTCGCTGAGCTGGGTGAGCGTCAGGCCACGGTCCCGGCGCAGCCCCCGGATGGCCCGCCCCAGGCGGTGCACCCCGGATCTGTGGATGTCGCCTTCGGTGGACCTGTTACGCACTGTTTACGTTCTTCCGTTGGCGTGGCAATGCGGGCGCGGTTAACTTTCGAAAAGTCTGTCTTATCAAAGGTTTGACACCGACTTCGATGTTACTAGCCGAAGCGCTCACGAGCAGGGGGACACCATGGGAACCACGCCGGCGGCCGAGTCCGGGTACGACAACTCCGCCCTCAGTCATGAGGACGAGGGTTACCACAAGGGGCTCAAACCTCGCCAGATTCAGATGATCGCGATCGGTGGCGCCATCGGCACCGGTCTGTTCATGGGAGCGGGCAGTCGTCTGCACAACGCCGGGCCGGGCCTCTTCCTGGTCTATGCCTTCTGCGGTGTATTCGTCTTCTTCATCCTGCGAGCCCTCGGCGAGTTGGTGCTGCACCGGCCATCGTCGGGTTCGTTCGTCTCCTATGCGCGCGAGTTCTTCGGCGAGAAGACCGCCTACGTCACCGGATGGATGTACTTCTTCAACTGGGCGATGACCGCAATCGTCGATGTGACGGCGATCGCGCTGTATTGCCACTACTGGAGCGTCTTCAAGGCGGTGCCGCAGTGGCTGATCGCACTCGTGGCGCTGGCCGTGGTGCTCGCGTTCAACATGATCTCGGTCAAGTTGTTCGGCGAACTCGAGTTCTGGGCCGCGCTGATCAAGGTGCTGGCGCTGGTGACCTTCCTCGTGGTCGGAACGGTGTTCCTCGCGGGCCGGTTCGAGGTCGAGGGCGCCGCCACCGGGTTGAGTGTCATCTCCGACAACGGCGGGCTGTTCCCGCAGGGAATGTTCGCCCTGGTCATCGTGACGTCGGGCGTGATCTTCGCCTACGCGGCCGTCGAACTCGTCGGCATTGCCGCGGGTGAGACCGAGAACCCCGCCAAGATCATGCCGCGCGCCATCAACTCGGTGATCGTGCGGATCGCGGTGTTCTACGTCGGTTCGCTGATCCTGCTGGCGCTCCTGCTGCCCTACACCACCTACAAGGCCGGGGAGAGTCCGTTCGTGACGTTCTTCTCCAAGATCGGCGTACCGGCCGCGGGCGGGATCATGAACCTGGTGGTGTTCACCGCGGCGCTGTCGAGCCTCAACGCCGGGTTGTACTCGACCGGGCGGATCCTGCGGTCGCTGGCGATGAACGGCAGCGCGCCGGCGTTCACGGCCAAGATGAATCGCAACGGTGTTCCGTTCGGCGGTATCGCGCTGACGGGCCTGCTCACCCTCGCCGGCGTCGGGCTGAACCTGGTGGTGCCCTCCGAGGCGTTCAACATCGCGCTGGACCTCTCGGCGCTGGGCATCATCTCGACCTGGGGCATGATCGTGCTCTGCCAGCTCCAGCTGCACCGCTGGGAGAAGAAGGGCCTGCTGACCCGCCCGTCGTTCCGCCTGCCCGGCGCGCCCTACACCGGCTACGCGACGTTGGTCTTCCTCGGCGCGGTCACGGTGCTGATGTGTTACGAGAACTACTGGAACCTGGTGGCGCTCCTGGTTATCGTGCCCGCGCTGATCGGCGGTTGGTACGCCGTTCGCGGCAAGGTGATGGCGATGGCGCAGAGCCGGGTCGGCTACACCGGCGAGTACCCGGTCGTCCCGCCGATCGTCGCACCGGTGCCGTTCCCCGAACACGAGCACACCGACGACCCGGGCAAGAAGGGCCACTGACCAGTCGCCGCCGCCGTTCCCGCCATGGGCTGTCCGTGGCGGGAACGGAGCGTTTGGACCGGTGGTGACCAGCGGTTTGGTGACCTCGCTCGGCAGGCTGTACCCTCTTTAAGGCCCACCGCACGGATAGCCTCCGCGCGAATGTCGTGCAGTGGGCAAGGCCCCCTTAGCTCAGTCGGTAGAGCGTTTCCATGGTAAGGAAAAGGTCAACGGTTCGATTCCGTTAGGGGGCTCGGTGGACGCCGGGCGAGCGAACCGACGGTGGATGCCTGGAATGGCGGTGTAGCTCAGCTGGTTAGAGCGCACGACTCATAATCGTGAGGTCGGGGGATCGAGCCCCCCCACCGCTACAGATCGAACGCAACCAGACGAAAGAGGACTACCGACGTGGCCGCCAAGAGTACCGACGTCCGGCCAAAGATCACTTTGGCGTGCGAGGTGTGCAAACACCGCAACTACATCACCAAGAAGAACCGCCGCAACGACCCGGACCGGCTGGAGCTGAAGAAGTTCTGCCCGAACTGCGGCACTCATCGCGCGCACAAGGAATCGCGGTAATCTTCCGACCCCTGCGTGGTTGCCGAGGCTGACTAGGTAGGTTCACAGTTCGTGTCGCTGTCTTCGAAAATCGTCGGGATGCACTACCGCTACCCGGACCATTACGTCGTCGGGCGCGAGAAGATCCGCGAGTACGCGATCGCGGTCAAGAATGACGATGCCGCCTGCTTCGACGAGGGCGCCGCGGCCGACCTCGGCCACGACGCGCTCCTGGCCCCGCTGACGTTCATCTCGGTGTTCGGCTACCGGGCACAGTCCGCGTTCTTCGCCAGCGCCAACATCGGCATCACCGATGCCCAGATCGTGCAGGTCGACCAGGTGCTGAAGTTCTTGGCGCCGATCAAGGCCGGCGACAAGCTGTACTGCGACGTCTCGGTGGACTCCGTGCGCCAGGCGCACGGTACGGACATCATCGTCACCAAGAACATCATCACCAACGAGGCCGGTGGCGTGGTTCAGGAGTCGTACACGACTCTGGCGGGCCGGTCCGGCGATGGAGAAGAGGGTTTTTCTGATGAGTCTTCGTGAGTTCATTTCCGTCAAAGTGGGCGACGAGCTCCCCGAAAAGGTCATCCCGCTGACACGGCAGGACCTGGTGAACTACGCCGGGGTGTCCGGTGATCTGAACCCGATCCACTGGGACGACGAGATCGCCCAGCAGGTCGGGCTCGACACCGCGATCGCCCACGGCATGCTCACCATGGGTCTGGGCGGCGGCTACGTCACGTCCTGGGTCGGCGACCCGGCCGCGGTCACCGAGTACAACGTCCGATTCACCGCGGTCGTGCCGGTGCCCAACGACGGGGTCGGCGCGGAGATCGTGTTCAACGGGCGGGTCAAGTCGCTGGAACCCGAGACCAAGACGGTGACGATCGCCCTGTCGGCGACCACGGGCGGGAAGAAGATCTTCGGCCGCGCGGTCGCCACCGCGAAGTTGGCCTGACAGATGGCGCTCAAGACTGACATCCGCGGGATGGTCTGGAAGTACCCCGACAGCTTCGTCGTGGGCCGCGAACAGTTGCGGGCCTACGCCAGGGCCGTCAAGGCCGAGGACGCCGCCAGCTTCGACGAAGACGCCGCGGCCGAGTTGGGCCACGACGCGCTGATCGCGCCGCCGACGTTCGTGGCGATTTTCGCGCTGCTGATCCAGCAGCACTTCTTCAAGAACGTCGACGTCGGCATGGAAACCATGCAGATCATCCAGGTCGACCAGAAGTTCGTCTACCACAAGCCGATCAAGGCAGGCGACACCCTGCACGGCGCCATGCATGTCCATTCGGTGGACGAGCGGTTCGGCGCCGACATCGTCGTCACCCGCAATGTCTGCACCAACCAGCACGGCGAGGTCGTGCTGGAGGCCTTCACCACGATGATGGGCCACGAGGGCGACAATTCGGTCTCCGTCAGGTGGGATCCGGAGTCGGGTCAGGTCATGCGGAAGGCCGCAGGCGAGTAGACCGGTTCGGTTCTGGCCGAGGCGGGGCAGTTGCGAAGCCGTGGCGGAAACCGGATTAGTAACTCACAACAGGGCCGATGTACACTCGGTCCTCGGGGTTTGCCCATTACAGCGCGCTGTCCGTCGGCTTTCGATCGACCGAACGGGGAGCGCGCGAATTGTGTGAGCCCCGATGCGTTGGCCGGTGCGCCGGCCACGAAGGGGCGTAGCTCAACTGGCAGAGCAGCGGTCTCCAAAACCGCAGGTTGCAGGTTCAAGTCCTGTCGCCCCTGCTCAACTGAATACTCGAAAAGTGTGGACACTGGATAGTGACCGAGCAGAACCAGGCCACCAGACACAAGGGAGCATGCGGTGAGCGACGAGCGCGATAGTGCCGGCTCCGCAGGCGACGGCGACGACACCGCGGACGGCAGCGACACGCGCGGCCAGACCGCAGTGGTGACACGGCCGCAGCGGCCCACCGGTAAGCGGTCGCGCCGCGGCGGCGACACCGACACCGAGCCCGTCGACGGCGATACGGCGACCGACACCACGTCGACCAAGAACGGCGCGGGCACCGCGGCCAAGACCGCCAAGGACGGCAAGGGTCCCAAGAAGGGCGGGCGCAACCCGTTCCTGTTCGTCTGGACCTACCTGCAGCAGGTCGTTGCCGAGCTGCGCAAGGTGATCTGGCCGAACCGTAAGCAGATGGTCAGCTACACCACCGTGGTGCTGATCTTCCTGGCTTTCATGGTGACCCTGATCGGTCTCGTGGACCTTGGCCTGGCCAAGCTGGTGATGCTGGTGTTCGGCTGAGCGTGCACGAAGAGCAGACAGAAGTAGATGAGAGGACGAGTACCGTGACTAGCTTCGAAGGCGAAGCGCCTTCGGCTGACGCCGTCGACACCGAAGCCGCCGAGTTCGCGACATCGGTCGACACCGACGAGACCCTCGGTGAGGACGTCGTCGCGGATGACGCCGCGGAGGAACTCGTCGACGACGGCGAGACCGTCGTCGAGGATCTGCCGGCCACCGACGAGGAGGCCACCGACGAGGCGGCCACCGACGCGCCCGTCGAAGACGTCGAAGACGAGGACGTCGATCCGGCCGTCGCTCTGAAGAAGGACCTGCGCACCCGGCCCGGTGACTGGTATGTCATCCACTCGTATGCCGGCTATGAGAACAAGGTGAAGGCCAACCTCGAGACCCGCGTGCAGAACCTGGACGTCGGCGACTACATCTTCCAGGTCGAGGTGCCCACCGAAGAGGTCACCGAGATCAAGAACGGCCAGCGCAAGCAGGTCAACCGGAAGGTGCTGCCCGGGTACATCCTGGTGCGGATGGACCTGACCGACGAGTCCTGGTCGGCGGTCCGCAACACCCCGGGTGTCACCGGTTTCGTCGGGGCGACGTCCAAACCCTCACCGCTGTCACTGGACGACGTGGTGAAGTTCCTGCTTCCCCAGGGTCAGCCGAAGAAGCCGGGCAAGGCCGCTGCGGCGGCCACGGCGGCTGCGGAGACCGGCGGTCTGGAACGCACGCCGATCGAGGTCGACTTCGAGGTCGGCGAGTCCGTCACCGTCATGGACGGGCCGTTCGCGACGCTGCCCGCCTCGATCAGCGAGGTCAACGCAGAACAACAGAAGCTCAAGGTGCTGGTGTCCATCTTCGGCCGCGAGACACCCGTTGAGTTGACCTTCACCCAGGTCGCCAAGATCTAAGCGATTTCGGTGCGCTGACGTCCGCTGAACGCGCCGAATCGCCGAATACCCGAGAAAGGAACACCACACCCCATGGCCCCGAAGAAGAAAAAGGTCGTCGGGCTGATCAAGTTGCAGATCCAGGCCGGGCAGGCCAACCCCGCCCCGCCGGTCGGTCCCGCGCTCGGCCAGCACGGCGTCAACATCATGGAGTTCTGCAAGGCGTACAACGCCGCGACGGAGAGTCAGCGCGGCAACGTCATCCCCGTGGAGATCACCGTCTACGAGGACCGCAGCTTCACGTTCGCGCTGAAGACCCCGCCCGCCGCCAGGCTGCTATTGAAGGCTGCCGGTGTGCCGAAGGGTTCGGGCGAGCCCCACAAGACCAAGGTCGCCAAGGTCAGCTGGGATCAGGTGCGCGAGATCGCCGAGACCAAGAAGGCCGATCTGAACGCCAACGACATCGACGCCGCCGCCAAGATCATCGCCGGCACCGCCCGGTCGATGGGGATCACGGTCGAATAATCACGCGCGTGGCAGAGCTGGCATCGGCTCGCAGGACCACGACTCCAACGAAACAGATTGGAAGTAGGACATGAGCAAGACAAGCAAGGCATACCGCGAAGCGGCCGAGAAGGTCGACAAGGAACGTCTGTACACCCCGCTGGAGGCGGCCAAGCTGGCCAAGGAGACCTCGTCGAAGAAGCAGGACGCCACCGTCGAGGTGGCCATCCGCCTCGGCGTGGACCCGCGCAAGGCCGACCAGATGGTGCGTGGCACCGTGAACCTGCCGCACGGCACCGGTAAGACCGCCCGCGTCGCGGTGTTCGCGGTCGGCGACAAGGCCGAAGAGGCCATCGCCGCCGGTGCGGACATCGTGGGCAGCGACGACCTGATCGAGAAGATCCAGGGCGGCTTCCTGGACTTCGACGCCGCGATCGCCACCCCGGACCAGATGGCCAAGGTCGGCCGTATCGCGCGCATCCTCGGGCCGCGCGGACTGATGCCGAACCCGAAGACCGGCACCGTCACCCCCGACGTGACCAAGGCCGTGCAGGACATCAAGGGCGGCAAGATCAACTTCCGCGTGGACAAGCAGGCTAACCTGCACTTCGTGATCGGTAAGGCCTCGTTCGACGACACGAAGCTGGCCGAGAACTACGGAGCTGCGCTGGACGAGATCTTGCGGGCCAAGCCGTCGGCGTCGAAGGGCCGCTACCTCAAGAAGGTCACCGTCTCGACGACGACGGGCCCCGGCATCCCGGTGGACCCGGCGATCACCCGGAACTTCGCCGAGGCGTAGGCGCCAGCCGGAGCCGAGCATGGGCACCGAGGCGTAGGCGCCACAGCCGGAGCCGAGCATGAGCACCGAGGCGTAGGCGCCACAGCCGGAGCCGAGCATGAGCACCGAGGCGTAGGCGCCAGCCGACACATCGAACGACGATGGTCCCCGCACCCTGCGGGGACCATCGTCGTCTGTGGTGGAGGTGGGCTACTGCCAGTGCCGGACGTAGTCGACGAGCATGGTCGCCGGAAATGCGGTCGACGCATTCGGATTTCCGGGCCAGTCGCCGCCCACCGCGACGTTCAGAATCAGATACATGGGTGCGTCGAAAACCCAATCCGAACCGGGCGGGGTCGCGTACCTGCTGTAGACGCCCACCGGGATACCGTCGATTCCGATCACGATGACGCCAGGCGATCGATAGACCTGGTACACGTGGTAGTCGTCGGACAGATTGCGCCCCGCCCAGAAGTCGAAGCTGAGTTTCCACTTCTGATCGGGTGCGCCCGTCTTCGGTCCGTGAATGGCGTTGTGGATCATGGTGCCCGTATTGACCAGCTCCATCACGTCGATCTCGCCGGAAGCGGGGTAACCCACCTCGGCGACGTTGGCGCCGAGAAGCCAGATCGCCGGCCAGATGCCTTGGCCTTCAGGAAGTTTGGCACGGACCTCCAGTAGGCCGGACTGGAACTCCACTCTGTTGCGGGTGACCAGACGCGCCGAGGTATAGGAGTCGCCGTCCTTGATCGCCCTGATCTGAAGGTTGCCGGCGCCGTCGAGCCGCGAGTTCTCGCGGTTCATCGTGTACGTCTGTAGCTCGTTGTTCCCCCACCCTCCGGGGCCGTGGTCGTATCCCCAGAATGTGCGATTGACTTCGCTCCCTGCGGATCCGTTGAATTCGTCGCTCCATGCCAGTGACATGCCGGCCGAGCTGAGCCGCGTTTCGGCCGACATCACCGGCTGGCGCGGCGTGGAGTGCAGGATGGTCCCCGCAAGGACCGCCGCGGCGATGAGCGAGGTGGAACCTACCCGCGCGAACCAGAACATCGCACCGAGACGCCTGAACATCATGGCCTTTCATCCTTGTCGTACCTGAGTTTCACGCACCCCGGCGGACTGTGCGTCGAAACGAGTTCCGTGTGAACCGGATTCGCGAGTTGGTGATGACCGGGTGCCGCACCCCGAAAACGCCGGCAGTCGACCGTGGTGTCCCGGGTCACGTCCGCTTCTCGGACTGTGCTGTGAGGGTGGGGAATACGCGTGGCTGGGTGTCGTTCGGAACTTGTCTTCCGGGGCGCCATATCACTCAACCCGCATGGCGGAGGCGCGCATCCGGCACGCCTGCCGCGAATACGACTGCGTTCTCGTGTGCCCGCAGGCTGATCGCGCGGTCGCGGTCGGGTATCCAGGCGGCTTCGCCTCGCTTCAACGGCACCGAGCAGTCCGCGCTGTCGATGGTCAGCGATCCTTGCGTGCACAGCAGGATGTGGGGGCCGCCGCCGGCGGGAATGGCCGGCACGTCCCGGTCCAACTGTGCGCCATCGAGTTTCCACACCGATACGCAGAACTCGTCGACCGGTGGCGAGTAGCGGATCCTGGCGCCGTCGCGCAGTGGTGCCGGCTGCAGGCTGCTGACTTCGACAGGGGTGAAGTCGAGGATGTGTTCGAGTTCTGCGACGTCGACGTGTTTCGAGGTGAGACCACCGCGCAGGACGTTGTCGGAGTTGGCCATCACCTCGACGGCCACTCCGCGGAGGTAGGCGTGCAGGTTGCCCGCGGGCAGGAAGAGCGCCTCACCGGGCTGCAGGGTGATGCGATTGAGCAGCAGAGCCACGAGGACGCCCGCATCCTCGGGATAGCGTGCACCGAGCTCCAACAGGGTCTTGGCTTCGGGGACGAAAAGGACCCCGCCCGATGTGAGATACCGTTCGGCTCCTCTCATGGCAGCCGACACCGTTGTGCTGAGTAGCTCCGCCGGTAGTGTCATCCACGAGCGCAGCAGGGCGCGCAGACCTTTGGACGCGGGCTCCATGTTCAGGCGGGCTCGCCACACCAGGCTGTCGATTCCGAACGCCTGCAGCAGCCGACGCGTATCGGCCAGTGGCCGGAATCCCGCGAGCGCTTCGAAAGGTTCCAGAGCGACCACGATCTCGGGTTTATGCCGCCGGTCGCGATAATTCCGGTGGGGCGCGGTGACGGCAATGCCTGTGGCGTCTTCCCGCTCGAATCCCGACACCGCCTGGGCCGCATCCGGATGGGCCTGCAACGACAGGGGCTGGTCGGCCGCGATCACTTTCATGAGGAAGGGCAGTTCGCTTCCGAACCGGGATGCGACGGTCCGGCCCAATTGATCGGGTCCGTCGTCGCGCAGAACGTCCAGTAACGAACGTTCGCCCTCGGCCGTGATCAGCCGCGCCGGGTCGCCGGGGTGGGCGCCCAGCCAGAGTTCGGCTTCCGGATGCGGGCTGGGCACCGGTCGCCCGGTCAGTTCGGCCAGAGCCGTGTGCGATCCCCACGCATACTGTCGTATCGCTCCGCGCAGCAGTTCCATCAATGATCCCCAGGCTCGTTACGTCACGCCGGGCGACATACCGTGATCCCCGTCGATCGTGTCGGCGAGCCCGCGAAGCACCGGGCCGTAGGTCGGATGGGCCAGCGCGAACGCGAACTGGGCGACGAGATAGTCGGCCGGGTTACCGGTGTCGTACCAATGGCCTTGAATCACTTGGCCGTACACGGCACGGCCCTTCGCGAAGGCGTTGATCGCGTCGGTCAGGTAGATCTCACCGGTGCGGTGCTCATACCACCGTTTTGTCTGCTCCCGCAGTTCGTCGACGACACCAGGGGTGACCACGTACCCGCCGATGGCCGCGAACTCCGACGGTGCATCCTCGGGTTTGGGCTTCTCGACGAGGCCGGTGATCCTCAGCAGACCGCCGTCGAGGTCCTCCTTGACGATGGGGACGCCGTATCTGCGGGAATGCTCGGGGGCCATCGGCATCAACGCCAGGACGGGGCAGGAGGTCTGCTCGTAAGCCCGGATGAGTTGTTGCGCTCGGGGCACGTCGGCGACGAAGACGTCGTCGGGCCACAGCACGAGCACGGGCTCGTCGCCGAACGACCTCGCGGCGTTGAGCACCGGTGTGCCGTTGCCGTAGGGACCGTGCTGATCCAGGTAGGTGATGTGGCCGCGGTGGGACAGCTCGCCGACCTCTTCGACCGCATCGGCATACGCTGCCTTCCCGTCGGCGCGCAGTTGCTCGACCAATCCGGGGTTCGGGCGAAAGTGTTCCTGTATCAGCGATTTTCCGCCCGACACGACAATCGTGATATCGGTGATACCCGAGCTGACCAGCTCGCGAACCGTGTGCTCGATGACCGGCTTGTCGCCGACGGGCAGCATCTCCTTGGGTATCGCCTTGGTCAGCGGGAGCAGCCGGGAACCGATCCCCGCGGCCGGTATCACGGCCTTGCGGATGGTGCTTCGCATATCTGTGCCTCTCGGTCGGGTCGGATTGCGGCGTTACACGTCGCTGGAGTAGCGGATCCCGTGGTCAGGCAGGAGGACGCCGGGCCAAACGCGCGCCCCACGCAGGAGTTCGCAACGGGCACCGATATCCGCACCGTCACCGATGATTCCGTCCCGGATGAGTGCCCGTGGACCGATGCGGGCGCCGAACCCGATGATGGAGCGCTCGATGACCGAACCCGCCTCCACCTTCGCGCCGTCGAAGATGACGGCCCCGTCGAGCCGGACGCCCGGCCCGATCTCGGCGCCGCGCCCGACGACGGTACCGCCGACGAGTACCGCTCCCGGCGCGACCGAGGCACCGTCATGCACCAGCGACTCGCCGGATCGGCCGCCCAGCGCGGGTGACGGTGCGATGCCGCGGACCAGGTCCGCGGACCCGCGGACAAAATCCTCCGGAGTGCCCATATCGCGCCAGTAGGTGGCGTCGACGTAGCCGCAGACCTTGGCACCGTCGGCGAGCAGTTGCGGGAACACCTCGCGTTCGACCGACAGTTCCCTGCCCATGGGGAGGGACTCGATAATCTCGCGCTTGAAGACGTAGCATCCGGCGTTGATCTGGTCGGTCGGCGGATCCTGTGTCTTCTCCAGAAATGCCGTCACCCCGCCGTCGGCGTCGGTGGGCACGCAGCCGAACGCCCGCGGATCGCCGACCCGTACGAGGTGCAGCGTCACATCCGCGTCCCGGCTGTGGTGGCTGTCCAGTAGCTGACCCAGATCAGCCGCCGACAGCACGTCGCCGTTGAATACCAGCGCGGTGTCGTGCCGGAGTTTGGGCGCCACGTTGGCAATGCCTCCGCCGGTGCCCAACGGAGTCTCTTCGTAGACGTATTCGATCTCCAGGCCCAGCTTGGAACCGTCTCCGAACTCGGACTCGAACACCGCAGCCTGGTACGCGGTGCCGAGGATGACGTGCTCGATACCCGCTTCGGCTATCCGCGAGAGCAGATGGGTCAGGAAGGGGAACCCGGCCGTTGGCAGCATCGGTTTGGGGGCCGACAGTGTCAACGGCCGCAGCCGGGTGCCCTTCCCGCCCACCAGCACCACGGCATCGACGGAGGATGCGTACCCCTCAGCAGCGCTTCGCATGCACTCGCATCCTCTCGGTACCTGGGCGGTGGACCCGCCAATCGTCGGTCGGATTGCCGGTACGGGCGAATCGTAGGCGAAATACGTTCTTTACAAAAGGGATTCGATGTCCTCCTGGTCCCGAGCGGCACAATGGCCGAACAATTCGCTTCGGCCTTTGCTGTCCTGACCGTTCCGGGTACGGCTGGACGCCTCGGGGCCGATGTGGCTAACGGCGGCGCCGAAAGGAATGGGCAGCGTGGATCTCGCCTCGAATCAAATGTGTTGTCGTGCTTTCGAAATACATCGGATGGCGGTGCACGCTCCGGTCGTGCCGTGGAAGCCGGGGCGGCGCGCCGGCCGGCGCAGGCGATGACGGGCGGGCGTGCACGAGAACTTGCTGCCGTGGCGTGGGCCGTGCCGCCAGCAAACCCGCGCACTGAGCCTGCCCAGCAAATCTCCCGCGCCCGAAAAACGACCGGTGTGGCGAAGATCACGGTGGAGCGCGTGCTCCTGCGACGCGCAGTAGAACATCTGCCGCAGCGAGATCATCTACAAATCAGGGATATCGAAGTGACATTCGGTGAAATGCCCTTGTTCACCCCGAAATCAGTAAACGCTCCGCTCAGCGTGCTCTACGCTCATCACTTATCGTTATATCCACCTGCGAGCGTTCACCGTGGCGCGCTTGCGAATTCGTCAACAGAGGGCAATCGGGCGCCGGCTGAGGATCAAGTCGATGCGTCGCAGATATGGCAAAAGACGCGGAGCGGCGTCCTCGCCGGGTTTCTCGCCCTTAGGCACGGAGGCGGCTTTCCAGCTAACGTGCGAAACCAGGAGTGAGGATGTCGACACAATCGTCGCGATGGGTCGCTACGGCGCGGCTTCTGCGCCGAACGGGCTTCGGAACCACCGGTCCGGCGGTGGACGCGCTCGCGGGTCAGGACTGGGGGCAGTACCTCGACGGTGTCCTCGGCGCCGACCCGGAAGCCGACCCCGGCGCGCAGGCGACCCCGATGCCGGCCTTTCCGGATGTGCCGAAGTACCCGGGTCAGAACGCGAGCGGCGCGGCCAAGGACGAATGGAACCAACTCGTCGACGGCCAGATGATGGATCTCACCCGGTGGTGGCTGCGGCGAATGGTCACCGTCCGCGAACCCGTCCACGAGAAGTTGACCCTCCTGTGGCACAACCACTTCGCGACCTCGGCTCTCAAGACGAGGTTCGCCACCTACATGGGTGCGCAGAATCAGAAGCTGCGCACTCTCAAGCTCGGCGACTTCAGGACACTGGGTTACGCGATGCTCACGGACGCCGCAATGCTGTCGTGGCTGGACGGCAAGGACAACGTCGCGGGATCCCCGAACGAGAACCTGTCGCGGGAATTCATGGAACTGTTCGCCCTCGGGCACGGAAACGGCTACACGGAGTCCGACGTCCGCGAGGGTGCCAGGGCACTCACGGGTTGGGTCAGTGACCTCAAGGGGCAGACCTCCGTGCGGCCGGCACGCCATGACGGCGGCGAGAAAACGGTGCTCGGCGTGACGGGTGACCTGGGCGCGCCGGAGTTCTGTGACGCGGTGCTCAGTCAGCCGGGTTCTGCGCAGTACATCTCGACCAGACTGTGGCGACAACTCGCTTCGGACGCCGATCCGAGCGGGGAGACCAGCGGGCGCCTCGTCGCGGCGTACGGCCCGAATCGTGACCTCAAAGCACTCACCAAGGCCATTCTGATGGATCCTGCGTTCTCGTCCGGCAGTTCGGTCACGATGCCCGCCGAATGGCTGATCGGTGTCATCCGGACGTTGCGGGTGCCGGTGGACTCTCCCGAGATGGCGTACGCGATCGACGGCATTCTCACGGGACTGGGCCAGAAGCCGTTCTATCCACCTGATGTCTCGGGTTGGCCGCACGGGCGGGTCTGGGTGTCCACGGCCAGCACGGCGGGCCAGGTCTGGGCGGCAAGTGAACTCGCCAAACGCGGCGACCTCTCGATCGTGGAGAGCGCGGGCGCCAACGACCGAGTCGACGCCGCCGGGTACCTGATCGGCGTGGGTGCGTGGTCGGACAGATCCGCCGCTGCGCTGCAGGCATTCGTCAAGAGCCCGCCGCAATTGTTCACCGCGGCCGTCAACACCCCGGAATACCTCACCTCGTAATGGGATCGAATCATGCCTGAGATGAATCGCCGTCAGTTCTTGATCGCCGGGGCGGGTGTCGGCGCCGCGGGCCTGCTCGCAGGCGTCGCCGGCTGCACGCTGAACGACCTTCCGTTGGGGGAGAGCGACGCGAAGCTCGACGACGGCGCCGGGGTCCTGGTGATCGTCACCCTCTATGGCGGCAACGACGGTTTGAGCACGGTCATCCCGGCCACCGACAGCGCCTACCACGACGCGCGTCCCGACCTCGCGTACGCCCCCGAGGACGTCCTTCCGCTCGATGCGCAGCTCGGCCTCAACCCTGCGATGACCGGGTTCTCCCAGCTGTGGGCGGACCGCAATCTGGCGATCGTGCGGGGCGTGACCTATCCGAAGCCCGATCGCAGTCACTTCAAGTCGATGGACATCTGGCAGACCGCCTCGCCGGACGCACCGGTGTACACGGGCTGGTTGGGCCGTTGGCTGGATGCCACCGGCGAGGACCCCCTGCGGGCGATCAACATCGGCGCGGTCCTGCCACTCATGGCGGTGGGTGAGAAACAAACGGCCTCGGCGCTTTCCGGAGATTCGTCGCCGGTGTCGAACCAGGTCAGCGAGTCGCTGACGGCGTTGGGTGCCAGCGACCCGAACGATACGCGCGCGATGTCGGCGGTGTGCACCGCCTACCGCTCGACCAGCAGGTTCGGGGATGTGATCGGTCCCGTCCTCGGCACCGGTGAACCCACGGTGTCGATCGACCCGCTCGCCGGCGGGCTCACCTTCAAAGCGGCGTCCGCCGACGCGCCCAACCCGCTGACGAGCCAGCTCAACGTGGTCAGCAAGTGCGTAAAAGCGGGGCTGCCGACCCGGGTGTACATGGTGGCTCTTGGGGGATTCGACACCCACGCCGACGAACGCCAGACACAGCAGGATCTTCTGGCCGTCCTCGACCGGGGGCTCACGCCCTTCCTGCGGGATATGAGCGCTGACCGGTATGGGAAGAACGTCGTCGTGATGGTGTATTCGGAGTTCGGGCGGCGCGTCGTCGCGAACGCCTCTTTCGGAACCGACCACGGAACGGCGGGCCCGGTGTTCCTCGCCGGAACGCCGGTGAAGGGCGGGTTCTACGGCGAGGAGCCCAGCCTGACCGATCTGGACGACGGAGACCTCAAAGGAGGCATCGACTTTCGCGATATCTACCACGAGCTGTTGACGAAGACGGTGGGCACCGACCCCGAGCCGTCGCTGGGATCGGGACGCTCCGACCTCGGATTCCTCTGACCTGCCCCGGTGTGTGACATCGGCGGCCGGCCGCCGATATCAGGTAAGCGGGTACTGGCGAACCCAGTCCACCAACTGCTGACCGCCCGCGGCGATGTCGCCGCCGAAGTTGTCGACCTGCAGGCACAGATGGAGCGCACGCGGGGGAAACGTCGCGATGTCGGTGGTCGTCCACCAAGGGTTGCCGTTCAGATACATCGTGATCATCTTGGGAGTCCACTCGACCGCCCAGGAGTGCCACTGTGTCGCATCGACATTCACCGCACCGCCGACCCGGTGGTCCTCCGCCCCGTAATGCAGCCACCCTTCCACCGACTGCCGGGTGGGATCGATGGCCTCCATGAAGTCGACCTCGCCACCGATCGGCCAGTCTTCGGCATCCGGCCACAGCAGTAGCACCGAGTGATACCCGGGTGCGGCCTGAGGCGACCGTGCGCACACCTCCCAGCGTCCGTACATCTGACCTGAATCCCACCCCATGCCGCCCGAATCTCCATTCGGTGCACCGGTTATCGTGAGAGTTCCCTCGGTGACCGAAACAGCCGCGGGTGTACGCCTGCCGTTACCGTCATGGCCGGGACCGTCGTACAGATGCCAGCCCGGCAGCCGCGGGTCGTTGAAGTCGTCCTGACGATTCGGTGTGCCCCAGCCGTTTACGGCCGCCGCGGTCGTCGTGCACCGCGCCGCCTCCTCCGGCGGGGCGGCACTGACCGGTCCGGGGATCCCGCAGCTGGCGAGCAGGGTCGACGCGAGGGCGGCGACGAGCGCACGCCGCGGATGAGCGCCCCTCACGCCGATCCGATCGCGATACCAGCCCGTGTCACCCGCGTTCCCTTCGTCGACTGCATTGAACACAGCGTACGTACAGCCCCCAGATGCGCCGTCCCGCAGCGCTTTGCGCGGTGCCGGAATCATTGTCGCAGTGCCTCATCGACGGTGCAGTTCGTGCCGCCGCTCCGCGGTGTTCACCAGCACGCCTCGGGCGGGACACTCGGCCGGTGAGGGTGTTTGATCACATACCGGATGAAATTCCGCTATTCCCGGTTGCTTCCGGACGCAGGCCGGGTCATTGCCGGCATGCGCGACAGATGTACCGAACCTCCGAAATGGCGAAAGCGCGCTGGCGCGCCACGCTGTCACGACGGCAGCGACTATGTCGCTCACCATCTCTCGCCGACGATCGCCATCGCGATCAGGTTGAGAGCATGTCCGGCGCGTTGACCAGTGCGGAGTCGCCACCTGTCGCCGAGGTGGCGAACACATACCCGATTGCTGACGTCGTCGAACTCGGGAAATTTCCGCATCCGGAAATTCGAAAAGCTGCAATTTCCTACCGGCACGGCAAATTTCGGTGCGGGGTGCGGTGTCATTAACGAAGTCTGCGGCCCCATTGTCGCCACCGGTGAAGACCCTTTGTAGTGCGACGATCGAGGGGTACATCACCGGTTGCAGTGGCATCCGCGGTGTGCGACGGTAATGGCACGTCAGGATGTCACTGACTCACCGTCGATGCCGGGGTCCGATGGAAAGACCGAGCCGGCACAGGGATTGGGAAGCGGCGCGACGCAGCGTCCTGTGGAAGTCGAACGAGGCAAATTCAGGATCGTCAGAAATAACACTCGAAAGCGACTGATTCGCGCAATTTCTAGTCAATGAGGGGGAATAGTTCTGATGCGTACATCGCTTGGCGCGCGTCCGGTGGAGAGGTCGGTCAGATGGCTAAACTAGCCACGATCTGGGACGGCACACCGCACACCGAACGTCCACGCGTTTCCGTGGTCATCCCGGCGCTCAACGAGGAACGGAATCTTCCGTTCGTGGCGGCCAAGATGCCGTCGGATGTGGACGAGATCGTGTTCGTCAACGGCAACAGCGTCGACAACACCGCCGTGGTCGCCCGCGAGTTGTGGCCCGACGGGATCCACGTCTCGCAGACCCGCAAGGGCAAAGGCAACGCACTTGCATGTGGTTTCAAGGCCGCCACCGGCGACATCATCGTGATGATCGACGCCGACGGCAGCACCGATCCGATGGAGATCCCGAGCTTCGTCGGCGCGTTGGTTTCCGGCGCGGACTTCGCCAAGGGATCGCGCTTCATCCAGGGCGGCGGAAGCGCCGACATCACCGCATTTCGGCGGGTCGGCAACTGGGGCCTCAACGTCATGGTGAACACACTGTTCACCACCAAGTACACCGACCTGTGCTACGGCTACAACGCATTCTGGCGGAGCTGCCTCGACGTGATGCGCCTGCCGGACATCCATCGCACGGCGCCGCAGTGGGGCGACGGGTTCGAGATCGAAACCCTGATCAACGTGCGCGTAGCAGCCAGTCGGCTCAAGATCGCCGAGGTGTGCAGCTATGAGGCCAACCGGATCCACGGCACAAGCAACCTCAACGCGGTCCGCGACGGCACCCGCGTGCTGCGAACAATCCGCCGGGAGTTCTTCCTGATCAAGAAGGCGGCCAGGGTCGAACGGCGGCGCCATGGTCAGCGCCAGTGGGCGCCGCACCCGATCGACCAGTTGGGAACCGAGCAGGCGTCCTGATCACGGCGTGGCGGGTTCACCCCATGCCGTGATTGGACGCTGCGCGCACCGCAGTCGGGGCGTGCCGAAGGGACAGCATGAATGAAAAACACGGCTGCGAAGACGCTTTCGCGGATTCTGCCGCGGTATCGGTGGTGCTCGCGTGCTATACCGAGCGCCGGCTGCCCAGCATACGCGCCGCGCTGAACTCACTGCAGGAGCAGAGCCTGCGCCCCGACAGGGTGATCGTCGCGGTGGACAACAACGAGAAGTTGGCCGGTATCCTCGCCGAGGAGTTCGGCTGGGCGACCGTTGTGCTCAATTCCGGAGACCGGGGCGCCTCGGCGACCCGCAACCGCGGAGTCACCGCGGTGCGGACGCCGTTGACCGCATTCCTCGATGACGACGAGACGGCCGACCCGGACTGGCTGCGCCTCCTCGTGACGCCGTTCGCGGATCCGGGAGTCGTGGGCACCGGCGGCAAGTACGAGCCGTCGTGGCACGCGCCCAAACCGGCGTGGTTCCCCGACGAGTTCGCCTGGGTGGTGGGCGGGTCCTACGAGGGCCTGCCGACCACGACGGAACGGGTGCGCAACGTGTGGTCGGGCAATATGGCCGTGCGAACCGAGACCTTTCGCCTCGTATCAGGGTTTCGCACCGACTTCGGCAAGCGGGGTTCGATTCCGCAGCCAGAGGACACGGACTTGTGTATCAGGATGGCCGCTGCCGGCGGCGGTCACTGGATGTATGTTCCGGCTTCGGTCATCTACCACGACGTCCCCGCCGACCGCGCGTCCCTGCGGTTCTTCGTCAGACGGTGCTTCGCCGAAGGTGCCGGTAAAGCCGTCATGCAGCGGCATCTGGCCGTCGAGACGGCCACAGATGACGAACACGCCTACGCGCGAACTGTCTTCATGGCCGCACTGGCGCGGTTGACCAAACGCCATCGTGCAGCCGGCAGGCAGGGCGCGGTGATGCTGGTCGGGCTGGCCAGCGCCGGAGCCGGTTACGTGCGGGGTATGGCGGCACCCCTGTCTGCAGACGGCGTCGCCGCCTGATGCTGCGTACCAAAGCGCAGCAACACGAGGCGCTATCCCGATTCGGGCCGGCGCGGCTGTACCGCGATGCAGGTTCCATGGCATCGTCGGCGCTGGCCAACGCGCTACTCGGGATGGCGTTCTGGGCGGTGGCCGCCAAGATGTTCGCGCCGGAGCAACTCGGCGTCATGACGGCGGTCCTCGCGGTCATCGTCTCCGTCGGTGTGGTGGTGGCCGCCGGGGTCGGTGACGCCTACACCGCCCTACTGCCCGCTGCCGGACCGGACCGTCCGCGGCTCTACCGTCGAGGGCAGCGCTACTTCCTCGGCCTGGCCTCGGTCACGGGACTGTGCGCGGCAGTGGCCACCGTCAATTGGCTCGACGAGGTCCGCGGTTCCCTCGCCGTGGCCGCGCTCGTGGTGGTCGGCATCCTGGCCTGGTCGGCGCTGACCCTGCAGAACTCCACGCTCGTGGCCCTGGGCCGGGCGCGCTGGCTGCCCGCCGTCAATATCGTCGCGAGCCTCGGCAAGATCGCCCTCCTGCCGTTGCTGGCGTTGTCGTTGCAGTGGCATTCCCTGGAACTGGCCAATGTGCTGACAGCCGTGGTGATCGTGGCGGTGCTCCGCCCGGTGATCGCGAAGATGATCGACACCGGCGACGAACTGCCGGAATCGGCGATCAGGGACGGCATCACCACCCGCAAGTTCGACAGGTTCGTCGTCCAGACCACACTGTCCTCGGCGCTGAGCATGGGTCTGGTGAACGTGACGCCGTTCCTCGTCACGGTGTTCGCCGGCCCCGAGGAGGGCGCGCTCTTCGCGCTCTCACTCTCGCTGGCGCAGGCTCTGGACTTCATCGCCGCCGCGCTGGTGGTCTCGCTGGTCGTGCATGCGTCGAGCACCCCGGACCAGGCCGGCGCCATGGCGCGCGCGATTCTGGTCCGGACGGTGCTCTTCGCCAGCGTCGGCGGCCTGCTGCTCGTGATCGTCGCGCCGGCGGTACTGGGCATGCTCAATCAGCACTACCGTGAGATGAACGCCACGAGCGTGATCGCGGTACTAGCCGCGGGAACGGTGCTGCGGTGCACCTACATGGTATGGGCGGGTCTGCAGCGGGCTCGCCGAAATATGACTCTGCCCTTGTTGCTGAACTTCGCCTGCGCGGTGGCGCTATTCAGCATCATGCCCGTACTGTGCTCGTCTCGGGGCGCACTGGGCGGCAGTCTGGCCCTGCTCTACGTCGGGCTGGGTCTGGTCGCGGCAATCGGCGTACACGTCCTCGTGACGTCGCATCCGCGGAAACGCGGAGAACCACAACACTCGCCGCAAGCGGAGGTGACATGATCGGCGTTCTGGATCCCATTACGTCAGCCGATACCGATCTCGAAATCTGGGCCGGCGCGACTTGGATCGGTCAGGTCGATGAAGCCGACCTCGATGGCGGCCGGATCCGCCTGATCGGCGGTGAGAAATTCACGCGCGCAAGACTTCTCGTCTGGTGGGAAGGCCAGCCACGGGGGTTCGTCGAAGCGGAGGTGACCAACGGCGTGGTCGACGGGGCCGAACTGCTGGCCCGGATCGCCGAATTGCCCCCGGTCGAACCCCGCGCCCCGTTGCGTGAGTTCCCGCCGATCTCCGTCGTCGTGTGCACCCGGGATCGCCCCGACCATCTGCGCGACATGCTCGAACACCTCAGTCAGCTCGTCTATCCGAATGTCGAATTCATCGTGGTGGACAACAATCCGCGCAGTGGACTGACACCTCCCGTCGTGGAGGAGTTCGCCGATATCCCGATCCGGGTGATAGAGGCTGCAGGGCAGGGTCTTTCGATTGCCCGGAATGTCGCACTGAAGAACGCCAGTCATGACATCGTCGCGTTCACCGACGACGACGTGCTCGTCGATCCGGCGTGGCTGACCAACTTGGCGCACCGATTCGTGGCGGACGAGCGCCTGGCTTGTGTGTGCGGGATGGTGCCCAGTGCCGAACTGGTCACCCCGGCGCAGTCGTACTTCGACCGGCGCGTCGGCTGGGCCCGGCGCTGTGATCCCGCGACGTACGACCTTGCCGAACCGCCGGAAGACGATCGTCTGTTCCCGCTGCGGGTCGCGCAGTTCGGCACCGGAGCCAACTTCGCCGTGCGTCGCGACGCGGTCGTGGAGATGGGCGGCTTCGACGAAGGATTGGGTATCGGGTCGCCCACCGGCGGCGGTGAGGATATCGACCTGTTCGTCCGGGTTCTGCTTGCGGGCTGGCGCCTCGGGCGCGAGCCGTCCGCCGTGGTGTGGCACCGGCATCGGCGGACCGCCGCCGAACTCGAACTGCAGATCCACAACTACGGCCTCGGCCTTGGCGGATGGATCGCCAAACTGCTCACCCGGCCACAGACCCTCGGGATGGTGGTGCGGCGACTGGCGCCGGGCATCCGCCACCTCAGAGGGATCACCGTCGTCGACCAGTCCGACACCGTCGACAACGAACCGGCACTCGAGGGGCTGTACAAGCGTGAACTGAGGGGCGTACTCGAGGGTCCGGTCGCGATGACCCGGGCACGGCTGTCCGGACGCGAGGCGGCGCCGTTGCGCACGCGATCATCCAAACTGATGCGGGCGCTGGACTTCCGGCGCGACCAGATGTGGGGCGACCCCGGCAATACCATCCTGGCCGGACGCCTCGCGATGACGGCGGTGGTGCTGGGCCTGATCGGCTCCGCAGGCGCGGTGCGATTCCTGCCGAGCTTCGTCCTGTTCTTCGCCGTCGGCGCGTTCATGTTGGCGGGTCCGGGCAGCCTACTGCTGTCCTGGTACACCCATCTGCCCCGGTACGCTCTGGTGCCGTTGATACCGGTGACCAGTGTCGCCGTGTGCATCATCGTGATGACGGGGCTGTTGATGATCGACATCTACAGCCCCGTTGCCGCCTTGCTGGGTATGACCTCCGTGACCATCGTCGGTGGCCTGTTCCGATGCAGCTACCTGCCGCAACCCGGGGAGGTGACCGAACATGACAGCCCTGCACCCGCTCGAGCGTGAGGCAGAAGCGCCCACCGAGGTGATGGAGGCCGGGCCTCCACCGCCGCGATTCATCTGGCTGCCATGGGCAACAATAGGTTTGGCAGCCGCACTGTTCCTCCTCGGTCTGCCCACCATTCCGTCGGCCGGTGCCTCCCAGTGGGGGCTGCTCGCCGTGGCCTCACCGGCCTACGCGATCTCGATCCTGCTGACGGCCGTGGGGTTCGCATTCGCGATCCGCAAGTCGAACCTCAAAGCGGCAGTCGCCGCGACGATCCTGATGATCATCGTGCAGCGGTTGCCGCGGACGATCACGACGGACATGCCGATGTACGCCTGGACCTACAAACACCTCGGTGTGGTGGACTACATCCAGCACGCGCAGACACTCGCGCGAGATGTCGACATCTACAACGGCTGGCCCGGCCTGTTCGCGCTCACGGCGTGGTTCTCCAACCTGACCGGGATCTCCGCGACGACCCTCGCACATTGGTACACACCGGTTTTCCATGTCTTCCTTGCCGGTCTGGTGTACGGGGTCGCGCGGGCCTGGCGGCTCGGACCGAAGGTCGCCATCACCGCCACCTTCCTGGTGGTGACGCTGAACTGGGTGGAACAGGACTACTACTCGCCGCAGGCGACCACCATGCTGCTGGTCGCGGGCATCTTCATGCTGGTCGGGCTGTCGCGGGACAAACCGGTCGCCACATTGCTGCTCATCGTCCTGTTCACGGCCGCGACCGTGACCCACCAGCTGACGCCGTACTGGGTCTTCGGCGCGATCGGGCTGCTCGTCCTTGCACGGCAGATGCGGCCGTGGTGGATCGTGCTACCGCTCGGCGTCATCCTCGTCTGCTATTTGATGTACAACTGGGAGCAGGCCAACGAGTACACGCTGTTCTCCTCGGACGTCATCAAGAATGCCGAATCCAACATTCCGACCGTAGGTGTGATGGGGCAGCGCGTCACCAGCGGCGGTGTCCGCATCCTGTCGGCGTCCATCTGGGTGACGACGGGACTCGTTCTGCTGTACCGGATGTGGCGCCGAAAGTCCTTCTGGGCGCTGGGCGTGCTTTCGCTGAGCCCGATGCTGATCCTGGGCGGGCAGAGTTACGGCGGCGAGGCGATCTTCCGGGTGTTCCTCTACTCGATCATCGGATGCTGCATCGTCCTGGCACCGGTGTTGACCGCCGCCCTGGAACGAGGCACCCGCACGTTCTGTGCGGCACTGGCCATCCTGCTCGGAGCCACCGCACTGTCCGCACAGGGTTACACCGGGTCCTGGTATGCCAACGTCATGCCCAAGATCCAGGTGGATACCTCCAAGGTGGTGCTGGGCCAGGCCGAATTGCCGGCATACCTGACTGCCGTTGCGCCGGTGTGGCCGGAACGCAGTACCTGGCGCTACGTCGACTACGCGCGCTTCGACAACCGTTTCGACGGCCTGATGATCAACGCGGCATACCTCGCCGGCCGGCACTTCGACACCGACGAGGACTACGCGGTGTTCATCAAGGCCCTGGAGAGCCGGCCCGATGCGTCCACGTACCTCATCATCACCGACCAGATGCGGGTCTATTCGTGGTATTTCGGCATCCTGCCGTGGGATGCGCTGCCGAACCTCAAGGAACGGCTCAAACGGGACACCGTGAACTGGGAACCCTTCTACGACGGCCAGGGCATTACCGTGTTCCTGCACCGCGTGGATACGAGTGTGCTCGATGGCAGCAGTTAGCGTCCGATCCGCGGACATCCCGGTGCAGCGGCGGGACCGGCCGTGGCTGGGCGATTACGTCACGGTGCTGTGCGGGCCGCTGCCGATGCCGGGGATCGATGCTCTCCGCGCCGCGGTGGAGGCGCTCGCGCAGCGCAACCCCGCAAGCAGGTTGACGTGGCGCCTTGCTCCCTCCGGCGTGTCATGGCGAAACGACCGTCGCGCCGAGGACATCGTCGTGGAACGTCACTGGGACGCCAACGTCGACGCCGGAACGGTTCTCGACGATATGGCGCGTGACGATTCGCTCAGCCCACCGTTGACGCTCGTGCGGTACCCCGACTACATCGGCCTGAAGATGTCGCACGGAGTGGGTGACGGCAGGCTCTTCCTGTCGATCATCTCGGCCGTGCTCAGGACGGCGATGAGCGGCGAGGTGTGCGATTGGCTTCCGGAACCGGCCCGTCGCTCACCGCTGGGCCAGGCCGCCCTGGCGACGTTCATCCGCCATCCGGCGCTGATCCGGCGTGCCATGGCGGACCGTGTCGCCGACACCGGGGACGAGCGGCAGGCGCCGCCCGACCTGCGGTCGTGGACGCCGTCGCGCCGGACGGTCCACGTGGCGTTGCCGCGCGCCGAGGCCGACGAGGTCATCGCCTGGGGAAAGGCGTTCGCCCCCGGGGCGAGTCGTTTCGCACTGCAGGTCTCACTGATTCTTCGCGCGATGAACCGCGTCGGTCTGGAGGTCGCCGCCGACACCAGGGTGATCGTCGACCTCCGGCGTTACCTCGGCTGGCGCTACGTCGACGGGAATTTCGTCGCCGGTGTTCCGATGAGACTCCGCCCGGGGATGAGGCCGGAGGAACTGTCCGCCACTATCAAGGCCACCATGTCGTCGGGCCGCCCGCTCGCCAACCAGATCGCCACGGCCGTGCGGCAAGGTGCACTGCTCCGGATGGAGCCGCCGTCGTCGTTCGATCGCAACGCGTTGCCCCGTGCCACCTTCACCAACATGGGGCGTTCGCCCGAGATCGAATGCCTGCCGTTCAGAACGGATCTGCCCGCGGTGTACACCGGAAGTGTGCCGCCAGAAGGACCCCTGGGTATCACCTTCCTGCTCGGCGAGAGCCCCCAGATCATGTCGCTGAACGCGACATTTCACGACAACGTCGTCGATCCGGAACTGATCCTCGCGGCACTGACATGCGCACGATCGGATCCGGTCGGACTGCTCAACGAATCGCTGGCCCGGGCGGACTGACCCGAACGCTCGGAAAGTTCTCGGCCAGTGGACTGTCGGTGACGGAGGGAAGCTGCGCCAGGAGGGATGTTAGGTAGTGGAATCGGTACTTGGAACCGCGCCGCCGCGGCCCCGTCAGCCCATCGTGCGGTGGTACCGCACAATTCTGGCGCTCGGCCTGGCGGCGGTGCTGTCGGCGATCGTGTCCTGCGCGAGCGAGAACTCCGGATTCGAGTATCTGCGCCTGCAGGTGGACGGTCAGCCCACGCTGGCCATCACGAAGAAGGACGTGTTCATCCGGGGTGTGGTCGTCTACTTCCACGGCGCCGACGAGGACGAGTTCGCGCTCACCTCCGACGATGCGCGCCAGAGCATGACCGACCACCTGGTCAACGCCGGGTTCGCCGTGGTGGCGAGCAGAGCGGGCGGTAATGCGTTCACCGACCCCGCCACGCTGCAGAACTATCGCGAACTCGGTTCGATGGCGTTGCAGCACTATCGCATCGAGAACATGTACTTCCTCGCCGAGTCGCAGGGGAGCATTGCCGCGATCAACCTCCTGGCGTCGAGCTTCACGCCCGTGCGGGGGTTGGCGGCCATCCGGCCCGCACTCGACGCCGGCGGCGAAGCCGGAATGTGGGCGTCGCAGGCCGGACAGGGCGCTCCCACCCTGCAGAAGATGACCGCTCCGCTGGCGCTGCCCGCCGAGTCGCTGGACGGCAGGAGCATGAGGTTCTATGTGAACGACGACGCGTCGCCGTCGGAATCCACCCGGATCACCGAGTTCGAGCAGCGATTCGGTCCGACCGCCGACATTTCGGTCGTCTCCTGCACGGACGGTGGCGCCGAGTCCTCCTGCGTGCAGGGTGAGGACATCGTGAAATGGTTCACCGCGTTGGGATGAACCACCGCGCGTGCCGCGCCGACGTCGCGGCGGCCCTCAGCCGTCGCTGCGGGCCTTGCGCCGGAACATCGGCCGCCGCGCCAGCTGCACCGCCTCCACCAGCGGGCTGATGAAGGCCCGCGTCATCGCATAGCCCTGGGTGCGGGATTCCTTGCCCAGGAAGGCGGCGAAGTAGTTCGCCACCGCGTAGGACACCACAGTAGCCACGGCTGCGCCGTTGAGGCCCCAGTAGTGGATGAGCGCGAAGACAAGTCCGATCTTGGTCAGAGCGCCGATACCGTGGCGCAGGAAGGATGACCACAGGTAGCCCTCGGCGATGATCCACTTCGAGTAGACCGCGCCCATGAAAACGAATGGCGATGCCCAGATGTGGATCAGCAGAACACCGAACACCGGCTGCAGGTCGGCGCTGAAGAGCTGTTTGACCGGACTCAGGCACACCGCGGTAACGACCAGGGCGACGAGGACGCCACCCTGGAATGCGCGGTTGTAGGCGACCTGCAGCATGCGGCGATAGCGGGCATCCGATCCCGTTTCCCGGGATTCCTCCAACGCCCGCAACAGAACCGGCAGCGTCGAGTTCATGATCACCATCGGCAGGAAGTACGCGAGTTCGCTGGCCCTGGTGGCCAGCGAGTACACGCCGACGGCAACCGATCCCATGATCGGCTGGATGATCACGATGTCCGCACGGAGGTTGATCTGGTTGGCGATGCCGGACAGGGCCAGCGGACTGGAATCGCGCAGCATCGAGCGGACCTCGGCTGCGGGCGGTTTCGCCATCGCGGGCACTCCGGGTTCGCGGATGAACCGCCACAGGATCCACAGGCTGGTCACCGCGGCCTCCAGCACGAAAATGCCGATGAACAACCATAGATTCGGCAGCACCAGCATGCTCACCACACGGATCGCGAGCATGGCGGTCACGCAGACGATCCGGACCGTTGCCGCGCGGCGGCTGCGCATATGGGCCATGTACCAGAGCTCGGGTGCGTCGAGCGCGCGGAAGAACAACGATGTCAGCGCGACGAGGGTGGCAACCGTGGTCAAGCGGTCGTTGCTGGTGAAGCTGATGGCGCCGAGGACGAGGAATGTGGCGACACAGAAGAATTCACGAATGAGCAGGATGGCGGCGACCGATCGGCTGCCCCGCCTTCCCTCGGCGTAGATGTATTTGATGCCAAGCCCGTTGAGGCCGGCCGTGGTGACGGCCAGCCCCACCGTGCTCAGTGTGATCGCGTAGGAGTAGACGCCGTATTCATCGAGGGGCAGGACCCAGGCGAGCACGATCGCGAAGACCGAGCCGCTGGCCAGATTCGCGACTTGTTGGAGCGCGTTCCAGATGGAGTTCTGGCGGATACTGCGACGGTCGTCGGGATCGAGCCGATCGGAATCTGCCGGCGCCTCGACGGTGGCCCGGTCTGTCATGCGCCCGTGAGCGCCTCGACCGTCCGGTCCCACATCGAGTCGACCTTCTCGACGAGTTCGGGAAGTCGGTCCTTCTGCCGCATGTTGCCCGCGCTGTCGGAGAGCAGACCCGCGATCGCGGTCGCCGGGTCGCTCTCGGGCGTGATCAATCGATCGGCAACCCCGAAGTCGTCGAGGAGTTCCCGGTACTTGTGCGACCAGCCGAATGCCAGCGTCGGAACCGACTGGGACAGACAGCCGACGACGGCGTGGAATCGGCTGGCCACGGCGGCGGACGCCTGCCCGAGTGCCGCCTTCAGCACAAGTGGGTCGGGGTCGCTGAACAGGGGCGCGGCGATCCGGTCGGCAAGCTCGGCGGCGACGTCGTGGTCGGTCTCCTCGTGGACGACGACGACGGATGACAGCCCACTGGCGGCGGCGGCGGCGCTGTACCCGCTGAGCAGCTCGAGGTAGCGTGCGCGATCCAGCTTGCCGTGGGTGAAGAGTTTCGTGTTGGGGATCAAAGCCAGGAAGGGCTGATCGCACACGAGGTCGATGGACGGGGCCTTGAGTCCGATGGTGAAATCGGGGCTGCGCACCGCCGGCGTGGACAGGTTCAGCTGCCGGACATAGCCTTCGCTCACACCGTCGCGGACGAAGATGACCCGCGCCTGTTCGAGCGCCTCTCGTGACCAGCGTCGGGTGTCAGGGTTCTCGAATGGCCCGAATGCCTGGGGCAGCAGGACCTTCGGAACGCCCCGGCGTGCCCACGCGCGCCCCGCGAGGGCTTCCCGGCGTGGCAGTGATGCATCGAACTGATCGGTGTAATGGAAGCCCGAGGCGTCGAGCACGCCGCCGATCTCCCGATTGCTGGTCAGGCCGTACTCGGCACGCAATCGCGCCGGAATCGCATTGCTGAGCAGTGTGCTCACCCGGGGAAGTGCGGGTTCGTAGAGGGTCTGGCGCAGGCCGAGCCGGGATCGTACGGCGTAGTCGGTGGCTGCCGGTGGAAGGGAGAGTTCGAACCGGTCGCCCAGACGCAGGCAGATAGCCTGGAGCATCAGCTGGGCGCCCTTGTTGCGGGTGTTCGTACCGCGGATGTCGACGATCACAGGGACCGATACCTCCGAATCTCGTTGACCAGTCGTTTGGCGGAGTAGGGCACGAGCGCGTCGGGATCGGCATAGCCGTAGGCGACGAGCATGACGACGCGTTCATAAGGCTTCAGGCCAAGCAGCTTTCGCATCTCGGCATCCCGGTCGGGCAGATCCGGCCAGTTGATACAGCAGCTGTTGACGCCCTGGGCCTCCAGCCCGTAGATAAGGCCCATGGCGGCCAGACATCCGTCGATGTAGATCAGGTGCCGGTCCCGCCGGTCGAAGAATGCGGCCAGATTACCGATGATGACGATGAGGCCCGGGATCTGATGTTCGTAACCGTCGGTTCCCATCGGGATGGCGGCGACTTTCGAGGTGCTGGCCGGATCGTCGAAGATCTCGAAACGGTAGGGCTGACGGTTGCATGCCGTCGGTGATTCGGCGGCGATCTCGACGGCTCGATCGACCAGTTCGCGCGACACCGATTGGGACGTGAACCAACGCACCGACCGCCGTCCGCTCGCCAGCGCCTCCAGATCGTCGATCTTGACCGTGGGCACCAGCGGGAAGGCGAGATGGGGTCCACTGGTGGGGTTGCCGGGATCGCCGGTGGCCAGCGCGTCGCCGAAGGTCTGTCGCGAACGTGTGATCGCCGGATGGTCCGAGGCGGCCGTTGCCTCGAAATACGAGGCCAGGACCGAGTACATCCAGTTGAACTCGGGGTGCTCGGCCGTCAGGGCACCGGTCGTCACGGCGTGATGGAATGCGTCGACGGTCTCGCCGATGTAGCCGCCGGCGAACTGTTGGCGAACCGGCCGCATCGTGAGGCCCTTCTCGATGCGGTGCACGTTGCGTCGGAGCAGGTAGACGTCCGAGCCGCTGCCGACGGAGTGCTCGTAGGCGCGGATGCCGCGTCTGACATATCGGCGTTCACGGCCGAGCGCAGTGCCGGCCAGCCGGTGCCGCTGCCGCCAGGCGTAGCGGCGGGCTCTGGACAGAAAGTCGCCGAGATCACGTACTTTCAGGGGATTTTCGGACACAACACAGTCCTCGCGTTCAATGTCTGTCGGCGGAAATGCTCGCCGCCGTCCGGTATCAGACCGACCGTCGCCGCATCAGCGCGACGCGATCGGCTCTTCATTCCGCATCCTCACGACACGTGCGGGAATGCCCGCGGCGACGCTGAAGTCGGGGATATCCCCGGTCACCACGGCGCCGGCCGCGACGATGGCACCGTGCCCGATCCGGGCGCCGGCAACGACGACGACACCGGCGCCCAGCCAGGTGTTGTCCCCGATCCAGACGTCGCGTTCCTCGCGCGCCTGGTGCATGACCGGTCCGGAACCGTCGTCGAAACGGTAGTTGGACGACGTCACGAACACGTTTGGCGCGAACAGGGCATGGCTGCCGATATCGATACGGCCGACGGTGTCACCCGCCCACAGATGACAGCCCTGGCCGATCTCCGATCCGGCACCGATCGAAATCCGTGTGCCGTTACGCACCGACACCGACGGCGACATCCGGACGCTCTTGTCCTTGTGGATGTTGTCCTGCTCGATGGTGTCGAAGCCCAACATGCCGATCGCGGCGGCGATGTGCCTCCACGCCCGTGGTGAAAGCAGCACCCCGAGCGCATTGGCCCGCCGCTGCCGATCCGCCGACGTCGTCCTGTCGACCTGCGTCCTGACAGGCATGTGCAGCCGCCCTTCTCGTTTCGGTGTCCGGTGTCATGGATGGGCGCTCGCCCGCGGGATGGTCAGCCGGTCCTGCGCCGCACGTCTGCCCCCGCTGTCTGCGTGCGGTGACCCGCTGGGCGCGCACGACGCCGGACGACGGTCATCGGGCCATCGCCCCCAGTTCGTCTGTCCGATAAGGCGCCGGGGGAACGAACTCCCGGCTCTTTCGCTTGGCGGACGTGTAGCCGTACTGGTAGACGGCGGTGATCGCCAGCCGGGCCATCGACTCGGGCACGGTGGCGCCCGCGGTGTCGCGTGCACTTCTGATCCGCAGCCACAGTCGTTGCGGCAACGGGCGCGGGGTTCCGAACGTGGATGGCGAGATGTCGCCGTAGAGCCACTCCAGGTAGGCCGTGCTCGCACCGTAGCGCTTCCACTGACTGGCCAGGTCCCGCATCGTGGCGCGGGGTTCCCACTCCATCAGCGTCCTGGTGTCCACGGCCATACGGCCGTGCGACTCGTTCTGGATGCGCCAGCAGATGTCGGCGTCCGCGCCGCTTCTCATCGCGCGGAAGCCCTCCACTGCCGCGAAGGCCGTGGCGCTGACACCCAGATTGGCGGTGGGATAGAAGTCGGGACGTCCCGGGGTTCCGATCTTGCCGGCCAGGCTGAACGGCTGCTGCAGCGCGGCCACCCGCGCAGCGAGGGTCGGTCCCCCCGCGGTGCGGACATCGGTGCAGGACAACGCGGTACCGGCGTCCGCGTGCAGACGGCGGTGCGCATCGAGGAGCCCCGGCAGTGCGCGGCACCGGCCGTCGATGAACAGGAGGACGTCGGCCGACGACCTCATCGCCGCGACCTGCCTGGCGAAGTAGGGGCCGCGGCTGTCTCGCAGTGTGATCACGTTCGCACCGGCCCCGGCCGCCACCCGTGCGGTGTCGTCGCCGGATGCGTCGTCGACCACGGTCAACGTGTCGGCCTCGGTGAGCTGTGGAGTCAGGGTCTGCAACGCCTTGGCGAGCTGCTGGCCCATATTCCTTACCGGGATGATGATCTCGATCGACTTGTCTGCCACATTCCCCCTACTGCTCCAACTCCGAAGCCGAACCACACACCATCCGATGTGGACGCAATCGATCGGGTCGCGCGACTCTGCACGCTGTATTTCTCCCCTGCCCTATCGTGACGCCAGCATGCCCATACTTCAACTCGGCGACGGCGAATTCCAGCGGAACTCGGCGCGTGAATGGACAATTCGCGCGACGGTCGCGTGCATTTGGAATTCGCTGGAAGACGACCTGCCGTGTGGATGTCCGAAGAATCCGCACACCGTGGCTCACCGCGGCTATTGCTGTCATTGCATATTCGTCGTCGATAGCGGCAGCGGTGGGTGTCGGTCGTCACGTCGTGGCACTGCTGCCACGAGTCCACCAGTGACGTATCCGGGCCACACCGGGTTGGCGGGCGCGCCCGCCGCACCGCGGACCTGGGGGAGTGCCGGGACGTGCAACCTTTTCCCATTGCTACCAGCATATTTCGCCTATCGCGCGACACCGCATCCCACGAGCCACGGCGAGTTCGCTATGAGCGGTTGTCTGCAGGTGAAAGCCGAGGATCGTCGGCGCATCCTGGCGTTCAGGGCGATTGCCGTATTTGCGCGACCTGCCGCACGTCATCCGTCGGCGTCGCGCGTGTGTAACGGCAAGACCAGATCATGGCAACCGAATTAACAAGGTGGCCTGGACTTTATGCGCGTCCGACACCTCTCGCGGGGCAGCGGGAAATGGTGGAGCGCACCCCGCGGCCGAACGGTTGAGAGGTTGCGGCGCAATAGCCGTTATGCCACGCTTGGAGCGTTCGCCAGCCGAGAGCGCCGGACATACCGCGACTGGGGGGTGTGCGGACCGAAGGGGTTGGGGCGCGGCCGATCCGTTGCCCGACGACAGCGTAGTTGCGCCCGAAGCCGAGTGGTCCGGATTTCATTTTGTGAGGCTGCAAACGGAACAGCGCCGGAGCCTGTTGCCGGCAGCGTGAGGCAGAAAGTAACCACATGTACTGCGGTGAGACTTTGGATAGTTCGGGCGGGAACTCGTGAAGATCAGTGTCATCGGGACGGGTTACCTGGGCGCGGTGCACGCCGCGTGCATGGCCAAGATCGGGCACGACGTCGTGGCTTTCGACACGAACCCGGCCCGCATCGAGGCATTGTCGAACGGTACCGCGCCGTTCTACGAGCCGGGCCTGGAAGATCTGCTCACCTCGGTGCTGGCCACCGGGCGTCTTAAGTTCACCAACTACGCCGAAGAGGCCATCGCGGATGCCGCCGTCCACTTCATCTGTGTGGGCACGCCGCAGCAACCGGGATCCGAAGCAGCGGACCTGAAGTACGTGAACTCGGCATTCCAGCTCGTGCTGGATCATGCGAACTGCGACGGCCTGGTGGTCGGAAAATCGACGGTGCCCGTCGGCACGGCCCAGCGCCTGCAGTCCGCCGTGAGTTCCGGGCCGGCGTCCAGCCAGCTGGAGGTTGCCTGGAATCCTGAGTTTCTCAGGGAGGGAACGGCGATCGAGGACACGCTGCGGCCGGACCGGCTGATCTTCGGCGTGGAGTCCGAGTACGGCGAGAAGCTTCTCCTGGATGTGTACTCGAGCTTGATCGACGGCGGCGTGCCCTACCTCACCACCAACCTGCCGACCTCGGAGATGGTGAAGGTAGCAGCGAATTCTTTTCTGGCGACCAAGATCTCGTTCATCAACGCGATGGCGGAGATCTGTGAGATCGCCGACGCCGATGTCGTCACGCTCAGCCGTGCGTTGGGCTACGACGATCGCATCGGGCGCCGATTTCTCAACGCGGGACTGGGTTTCGGCGGTGGATGCCTGCCTAAGGACATCCGGGCGTTCGGAGCGAGGGCCGGCGAACTCGGAGCGTCTGACGCGGTGAGCTTCCTGCGGGAAGTCGACAAGATCAACATGCGGCGGCGCGAGAAAGCGGTGACGGTGGCCGCGCGTCTGGTCGGCGGGAGCTTCCTCGGCGTCAACGTCGCGGTGCTCGGCGCGGCGTTCAAACCGAACAGCGATGACGTGCGCGACTCTCCCGCACTGAATGTCGCAGCGGCGATTCATCTCAAGGGCGCGTCGGTTCGCGTGCACGATCCCAAGGCGGTCCCGAACGCACGGGCGCAGTTCCCGACGCTGACCTATTGCGAGACCGTCACGGCTGCCTGCGCGAACGCGGATCTGATCGTGCTCGCGACGGAATGGGAGGACTACCGCGCGATTGATCCTGTCGCGTTCCGGTCGGTGGTGCGGACCCCCCGGCTGCTCGACACGAGAAATGCGGTGGATTCCGAATTCTGGACCAACGCGGGGTGGCAGGTGTACGCGCTCGGGCGCGGCGCGGTCACGGTCTGATCTGTGGCGGCGGGCGCCGGTTCGCCGGCGCCCCGCTCCGGCGGCCCGGAATCGTCACACGCCGCCCGCGGATAGCGCCCGGTAGGCGTCGTACATGCGCTGGGCCGTGTAGGCCTGGCCGGCGTCGGACTGATGGACTCCGTCGGGCCCGATGAGGGTGCCCTTGTTATCGGGAGTGATCCACGGTCCTGCGGCACCGGCAGGCGCCAGTGGTGCCCCCGCGGCGTCGTAGACCAGCCCGGTACGCGGTTCGATGTACGGCACACCCAGCGATGCGCAGGCCGCGGCCAGCGCGCCGTCGATCTGGGTGTACGGAGAGCCGTTTCGTCCGTCGGGATCGTAGGTCCCCGTGACGACTATCGCCGGCTGGGACGGCAACGCCCGGATCGTTTCGATGGTCCGGGTGAACGCCGCGGCGATCTCACCCGGCGGGTGCGTCCGATCGCCGTAGTACGACGTGATGAACACCAGGTCCGGGGCGGCGGGAGCGACGTCGGTGGCGGCGCGGGTCCCGTAGTCGGCCCACAGTCCGTCCCTGCCGGTCGCTATCGAGCCGGTGCCGCCGATACCGCCGTTCCAGGCATCGTCGAATCCGCACATCTGTGCAAAAGCCCATATCCACGAACCGATTTCACCGCCGGTGGACTGAGCTCCGCCCTGGGTGAGGGAATCCCCGAGAAAGAACACCCGCGGGCCGCCGACCGGCCAGACCTCGGCCTCGGCCGCCGGGTCGGCGAACACTCTGCCCAGCGACAGGTTGTTCATCGAGAAGCGGATCCGGTGCTCGCCGGTGTCGGGCAACGGGTAACGGATCAGATACCGACCGTCGGTGATCGCGGGTTCGGTGTCGGGCACGGCGGAGGTCGGCCGGCCGTCCACCGACATGGTCCAGGCGGCCTTCTGTCGGGCGTAGACCTCGAATTCGATGTTCTGCGTGCCTTTGACGGCGAATTGGACGGCCCAGCCACGCGGATTGGGGTATGTCGTCGGCGCAGTTCCGTACGGCGGGTACTTCCAGTTGAACAGGTAATTGCCCGCGGCCGCGACGTCGGGTACGAGATTGCGGCCGCCGATGGCCGAGAGCTTGTCCGACGGTGTCGAGGCGACGGTGATGCCGCCGGGGATGGTCGTCGACTCGGTCTCCGCCGACACCGTGGCCGCCATCGGCCACGGCGGGGGGGCGTCGTGCGCGACGCACACCGGCGGTGGTACCGCGGCATTCGCCGGTGCGGTGGTGACGACGGACAACAGCGATGCTGACAGCGCAACGGTCAGCCCGAGCTTGATCAGCGGCACTGGTCACCGTGCGGCAGGCGGCACACCGCGTCGGTCCGCACGACGTCAGGCACTGACCACCTCCGCCCGCGCCGGCACGGCACGGCGTTGCCGCCGCACTTCGCCGACGTACAACCACGCACCTCTGAGCAACCCCCGCCGTCCCGCCTGCAAGAGGTGGTCGGGAAAGCCCGGGGGAGGTCCGTCCGGCGCACCGGACCCGCGGTTGGCCAGCACCCTGCGCACACCGGGGGGGATGAACCGCACGATCCGCCAGGCGTAGGCGGGCGACGACATCAGCATGCTCATGTAGAACGCGGTCAGGCCCGCGGAGTAGCCGAAGAACTGCTTCTCGAGCGCTTCGTCGCTGCGGCGGTGATAGTGCCAGGTGACAGCCGGCGGCCAATGCAGCACGGTGGCACCCGATTCGAGGATGAGTGCGAGTGCGCGCGTTTCCTCGCCGCCGTGGGTCAGGGTGCCCGCGCCGAGGCGGTTGTCGAAGCCTCCGACAGCGCGCAGGGCGGCGGTTCTGAACGCCATATTGCCGCCGGCGCCGAATCCCGGCAGCGGGTACAGCGGGTCGGGTACCGAGGGTGTGCCGGCGCGCAGCCGTTCGGGTGTCATCCCGCGGCCCTTGTTGAATCCGCCGTAACGCTCGAAGTTCACCTGTGCGGGGGTCTCCAGCTCTGCCGGCAACATCACACCGGCCACCGCATCGGGCGCGCCCGGGGTGGCGAATCCGCGCTTGAGCCAGGCGATCCAGTCGGGGTCGGCGACCTCGTCGTCGTCGATCCAGGCGATGATGTCGCTGGTGACTTCGGCCAGGCCGCGGTTACGCGCCCGGGACAGCCCCGGCATCGGCTCATGGCAGCACCGGACGATCAGGCCTTCGATGTCCAGCCCGGCGTGTGCTACGGCGCCGTCGTGTGAATTGTCGACCACCAGAACGTCGAAGGCGCGATCCGACTGGCCCGCGAGGCTGCGAAGCGTCTGCAGCAGGCCCTCCCGGCGATCGCGGGTGCAGATCACCACGGTGAGCGTGGGCCCATCGACAGCCGCGACGGGCAGGGTCGTCAGCGGTTTCACCGAATCGTCGAGCACGTCGCGGAGCGCCGCCAGGCCGATCTCCCCCTCGCTCTCGATATCGAGGAACCGGACCGCCTCGGCCACGCCATGTCGGCGGACCAAGCACCATGCCGTGTTGAACCGCGTGGTGTCCACGGTGTCGTGACCGCCGTAGCGGTGCGCCACGTCGATGTCGAACACCCGTGCCGGCGCTCGCAATGCGCCGCGCTCGATCAATTGCACGAATCCCCCAAGTCCGGTTGCATCCGATGTCGCCGTAGGGCGGGACGTCGCTCAGTCCGCGCCATTCGGCGGTCCGTACAGTCGGTCGATGAGTCTGACGGCGAAGACGACGACCATGAACGTCGAATTCGCCTGGCCGGAGGTGACGAAGGCGGAGCTGCTGACCACATGCAGGTTGGGAACCCCGTGAACGGAGAGGTTTTCGTTGACCACCCCGTCCTCGGGCGCCTTCGACATCCGGGTCGTGCCCACCTGGTGGAACCCACCGCCCGTGCGCTCGCGGACCGCGGTGGTCAGGTCGCCGGACAGGTACTCGAGGCGGCCCACCCCGCTGGCACGCAGGTACTGATCCCAGTGCCGGTGCGCCGCGATGACTCCCTCGATGTCCTCGTCGGTGAACAGGATGTCGATGTCCAGCTTGGGCATGCCGACGTCGTCGGTGTCCTCGGTGAGCGTCACCCGGCTGTCGTAGTGCGGAAGATGCTCGGCGTGGTACTGGAAGGGATAACGATTGTCCGGATTGGACACGAAGAATCCCGGCGGTTTACGCCCCTTCGCGAACACCCGTTTGACGCCGAAGTCGAAGGCAAACCGGATCGTCTCGACGGGATGGCGTAGCAGGTTGCGCAGGTGCGCCCACACGGGCGACTTGTGCGTCATCCCGTACGGCGTGCCGGGAACCTTTGTGCCGGTCAGGGAAAGGCGTTGCGCGGGAGGCGCCAACAGCCGCCCGAGCGGAGAGATGAGCGCGAGATACGTCAGCGAGAGTTGCGGGTCCCGGTGTGACGCGTCGGCAAGTTCGGGATTGGCGATCCAGCCCGCGATGTTGGGCAGATTGTGTTCGATCTGGTAGTCATCGGCGAACGTGAACCGCCGCCTGACATAGGACCCGTCGACATCGCGCTCGTACTGGTAGACGGTCTGGGAAGCGGGAGTGGTGAGCACGAGATCGGCGATGACACCTTCCAGGTGCGCCATATACCACCGGCCGAGATGGCCGGAGTGGTCGCCGACGCTGCGTCCGCCGCGTCCTGGCGAGCACATCAGCAACCTGGTGGCCTCCAGGCCGCCGGTCGCGATCACGACATCGTCGGCCGCGACGGAGAACGTCCGGCCCGAGAGCGTGCGGCACTCGACGTCGGCCGCCGCCGCATGGTCCTCATCGAGATTGATCCGTACGCAGGTGGAGTCGGTGATGACCCGCAAACTGGCCGACTCGAGGAGTTCGTCGTAGTACACGCGGCCGAAATCAGTTGGCAAAGACCATCGTTCGAGCGCCGACGTCGAGACCGCACCATCCTCGGCGCCGGGGATCATGCTCGCCGGCAGATGGTCGAGCTCATGGACGTCGAAAACCGGACGCCCGCACAACATCCACTCGCAGGCTCTGCCGAAGTACATCGCGACGTCTTGATACGACACGGGCCACGCCGAGTCCGGTGCGATGTCCCGCTCGACGAAGTCGACGCGGTCGTAGGGCACGCACCGCCCGCCCCAGATCGCCGACGTACCGCCGATCTGGCGGCTGACCGTCAGCTCGACCGGGGCGTGCACGTCGGGCTGCTGCCGGTGGGCAACGGAGAGCTGCTGGTAGTCGGACCGCGGTTTACGGTTGCCCGTTTCGATCAGGATCACGTCCACGCCGCGGCGACTCGCCTCGAGGGCGGACACGATTCCGGCCGGCCCGGCGCCGATCACGACGAGTCGTGTGCGCAGGCGCGCCCCGTGCGCGATGTCATTCCCGGAAGTAATCATCGTTCAACCCGCGTATCGAGGCATTTCTGCCGGATCATTCTGGCAACTTCCGCCTCATTGGGGAGTGGGACACACGCCGCAGCGCATATCGCCTGCAAGTGATTCCTGTCCGTCGACGATAGCAGCACCGTTCCGAACCTGTTGTGCGTCACCGCGTTACGCACGAGCAGGTGAACCAGCGCCCGTTGGTCGCGTAGGTCGACATCCAGCAATTCACCGCATTGTTGCCGAAACTGCGGGTCCGTCGCCAATGCCGCCGCCACCCGAGGCAGCGTTGCGGAGATGAAACCGAAGACGATGGTGGGCCGTTCCGGGCCGCCGTGCGGACCGGCATGACCGTTTATCAGGTCATACGGAATCTGCAGGGCCGGTGCGCGACTGATGAGGCCGGACAGATTGTCATCGGCGTCGGCCAATTCTCCGGCCGGTCCCCAATGCTCGATCGTGCCCCGCCGCACTTCGCTGTCGAGAAATTCGACAAGCTCGGGGTAGTTTGCCTGAAGCATTCGGGCCGGCTCGTGGAGCAGGAAATAGTTGATACGCCCCACACCCAGCGTGCGCAGGCTGGCGACCAGGGCGCGGCGGGCGTTGGCCACCGAGTAGTCGTGGTCGGAGTACAGGATGCGGCCGACCAGGCCGGCGTCCCGCTTACTGCCCGAGCGTTTCACCGTGGACTTGACGGCGGGGAAGGACCGCATCAGATGGCGGACGGGAGGTTGGATGCGACCCGCCGCCCGGCCGGCCCTCGTTGGGCGGATTCCGAACTTGGTCGCGACGATGACATCCGTTCGGGTTCCGATGAATTCGGCGAGTTCCCGCTCCGCCAGGCCGAGGCCGTACATCGGCGCCACGTCGAAGTGCCGGATGCCGCAGCCGTAGGCTGCCTCCAGGACGGCACGGCGATCGCGCTTCGACGGCAGGCCGAAAAGGCTGGCGCAGCCGAACCCGAGGGTGCGCATGCTGTCGGGTTTGTCGTCGCCGGTGGCTTGCTGCGGTCCCGCGCCGCCGTGTCGAAACTCGTTCATTGGATTCGCGTTCCCTCTCGATTGCGCGAGTGATAAAGATCACTGCGAGTGAGTCGGCTTTCCCGACAGGGCGCAGGCGCTGCGCGGTTTACTAAGTTGTTTGCTCAGACTGTCGCGGCGGTCGTATTTCCCAGATAGCCGACCAATGATCGAATTCCATCAAATTCCCCCGAACCGCGAGTCCATTCCCCCGGTGGACCGGACTACCGGTCGACTGTACGACACACGCATTATTCACGCACGCGACAACGGGATTCGGGCACCGAAGCGCTGTTTCGCCAGGGCAGTCGCCATGCGATTGCGGCATGTCACCGCGCGTCTTCGTCACCTAGTCTGGGACGTGTTGCCCGGTGATGCCACTGCGTCGCGGTCCGGCGGACGCGAAATCGAGGCGTAGGCCGGGGGATGACTGCATCGGCGCAGCCGCTGGAGAAATGTGCCGAGTTCCTGTCCGGAGTTGGAGTGTTGAAAAGGAGAATTCGGCTGTGCCTCGAGCGTTCGCACGCCGTGGACGGAGGCGCATTGCGCTCGGTCTCGGCTTGGTGTTCCTGCTTCCGGTTTCCACCGTGGTACCCGTAGCGTCGGCGGAATCCGTTGATGTGGATGGCAAGTGCACAACCACGGCAGCAAGCACCTTCGGTTGGGGAGAGCCGAACAGGTCGGACGACTTCGATTCTCCGTCGTCGCTGAACGGCTGGAAGGTGTACGACACGGTGGGACATGTCGGCAACGGCCGGCGCACACCGGATGCGATGTCCGTCTCGGATGGACTGCTGACAATCACCGGCGACAGTGAGGGCAATTCCGGAGGTATGGCCTGGATGCCGGGTCAGCTCTACGGCCGCTGGGAGGTGTGTATGAAGTCACCTCCGGGTTCGGAGAATTATCACTCCGTCGTACTCCTGTGGCCGGATTCGGAGAACTGGCCGGCCGACGGTGAGATCGACTTCATGGAGATCCTCGAACCCACGCGGCAGGTGGTGACCGCCTCGGTCCTGCACCTCAAGCCCGGTGACCCCGCGCTGAAGGCCGATCCGAACGACTACCGAAAGATCACGATCGACGCGACACAGTGGCGGGCGTGGGCGGTGGAATGGGCCCCGGATCGCATCCGCGGTTACGTGGACGGCAACGAGTGGTTCGAAGTCGACCGCCACATCCCGACCACGCCGATGCACCTGGCGATCCAGTTGGACAATTTCGGCGGCGACATCAGCCAGGGTGGACAGCAGATCGTGGACTGGGTGCGTGAGTACCCGATCTGATCGGGCTTGTCGGCCTCGCCGACCGGGCTCAGATTGGGGCGGGTCGGCGAGGCACCTCGATGGTGGACACCAGCGCCCGATGGTCGGAGCCGGGCAGGGGTACGGTCTCGACGGCCGTCGCCGTGCACTGTCGGGTCAGGACGTGGTCGATGGCGATCAGTGGCGGCACCGGCATATTGCCCGGATACGTTCGGGTGATCCCCGCCCCGGCTTGTTCGGCGCCATCCCGGAAGCCGTCGACAAGGAGTTCGCGGAAGGTCCGCATGTCGTGGGTGGCGTTGAAATCGCCTGCGACAACGACGCATCCGCCGTCGGCTGCGTCCGCGGCGGCACGCATTGTCGCGGGCAGGCGCTCCATATCCCGTCGCCAGTCGTCGACAGGCTGTGGCCACGGCCCGGATACGTGAGCCACGATCACCGTCGGGTCGGCCTGGATCCCGTCGACGCGGATCCGGGCACTGATCATCGCCAGTTCGAACCCCGAAATGGTGTCGGAGCCCGAAATCGGGTACCTGCTCCACATTCCGACTCCGGACGCGTAGGCGCGGGCGTCGAGGAACTGATACGGGAATGTGCGATCCAACCCGGCGGCCGACAGCGCCGTCGCCGCCTCGGGGGTGAGTTCCTGAAACGCAATCACGTCGGCGTCCCGCTCGGCGAGTTCGACGATCGATTGTGGATCAGCTTGGCCGAGAAAGAGATTCGCGGTGACAATCCGCAAGGATCGGGTGTCCTGCGGTCGAGACTGCGCCACGAACATCGGCGACTCGACCGCTAAGGCTGCTGCCGTCAGCAGGACCGCGGCGGCCGCGGGCCACCGCCGCTTCGCGAGCCAGAAGGCCACCGCGGCGACCGGCGCGCCGAGCATCAGATAGGGCGCGAAGGCCGCTGCCACCACCACGAGATGGCGGTCGACGGGCAGATGGCGTGCGCCGAGACCGACTGCGGCGAGCAGGAACGCGAGTGCTCCGAGGATGGTGACTGCGACCTTGATCAGCCCGGCAAGGTGGCGGCGCCGTGTCGGCGATGTTCGAGAGGTGTCGATACGGCGACTCTAGCCGAGCGGCCACCATCCGACTCGCCGTGTCGCTGCGGGCTGTGCCACATCGACATTGCCGAGCCCGCTCACCTTGGTGTGCAAGCGGTTCCGCGCCGCATCGCGCGAGAGTGGAGGCGCGGATAGCCTTGTGGCATGACATGGGGGGCCGCGTCGTGATCCAGCGCCAGATGCGGGTACTGGTGCTCGACCAGTGCCGCGGAGTGTGGGGAGCTCAACGCTACCTACTGCGCCTGGCTCCGCTGCTGCGGGGCCACGGAATCGAACTGGTGCTCGCGGTGCCCCGTCATCTCGAGATGTACGACGCGTGGCGCGCCGCGGGCATGGAGGTGATCGCGCTCGACCTCCCGGTGGAACGCAGTATTCGGGCTGCTGGACGCCCGACGGTCAGGGGGCTCGTGCGTGAGGTCGCCGCCGGAGTCCGAACCGCCCGCTCGATCGCCGGGGTGATCCGCGACGGCGAGTTCGACGCCGTGTGGGGTAACGCTCACTGGGTTCACGCCGAGGCCGCGCTGGCAGGGCGCATGACCGCGACCCCGGTGGTTCTGCACCTGCACGAAGAATCGGTACCCGGGCTGGGACGGTGGTTGAGAGCGGCCGCGGTGATGTTCGCCAGATCGGCCGTCGCGGTGAGTAAGACAGTGCAAGAGGGCGTTCCATGGCCAGCCTCACGACGTGTCTGTGTCATCCCCAACGGTGTGGACACCGAGGAGTTGTCGCCGGCGCTGCCGCACGACGCCGCCGAGGTGCGGCGCATCCGCGCCGGACTCGGCATCGGCGACGCCGACGTGATGGCACTGGCCGCGACGCGCCTGGATCCGTCGAAGCGCATCGAGGACCTCGTCGCCGCAGTCCGATTGGTCGACGATCCGCACCTGCACCTGGTCGTCGCTGGCTCGACCAGTGGCTACCCGGAGTACGAACAGCGAATCGTTGCTGAAAACGCCGAATCAGGTTGTGAGCGGATCACGTTCTGTGGCCATCGCGGCGATATGCCGGCACTTTTCCGGTCATGTGACCTCGTCATCCACGCCGGATTGATCGAGGGGATGCCGCTCGGCCTCATCGAGGCGCAATCATGTGGCAAACCTGTTGTCGCATACGATGTTGCCGGTGTTCCGGAGGCCGTGGTCGACGGCAAAACCGGACTCCTTTTCGAGGCGCGCGATGTCACGGGTCTGAGCCGAGGCCTCGGTAGACTTACCCGCGATCCGGGGTTGCGGGCCGATATGGGGGCCGCGGCGCGCGCACACGTCGTCGCGCACCACCGGCTCAGCGATCAGGCCGTGCGAAACGTGCACGTGCTCAGGGCTATGTGCGGTCTGCCGCAGTTGGAGGCTGTGTGAGGGTGAGATTCCTTCTCGTCGTCGTGATGACGTTCGCGCTCGTCGCGTGTTCAGGGGGCAACAAGGACTACTCGTTGACCTTGGACGAGGCCGAGGTGAACGGCTCTGGGACGCTGGGACTGTCGGTGGCCGAACGGCCCGTCAAGGCGATCGTCGTCTACTTTCACGGTGCCGATCAGACCGCGCGGGTCATCCGCGATGACGAGAAGCACAGGAATCTGTTCGACCCGCTGCTGCGCCAGGGTTATGCCGTCGTGGCCGCCGACGCGGGGGGCAATGCCTTCGGGAACCCGTCATCGCGCGACGAGTACCGGCAACTGATCCTTGCCGCGCGCCAGAAGTACGGACTTCGGCCGATGTTCTTCGTCGCCGAATCGATGGGCGCGTTGGCCGCACTGGCACTCCTGGGTGAGAGTCATGACCGCAGCGTTCTCGGCATGGTGGGTATCTCTCCGCTGATCGGGCTGCCGTCGAACGCGCGGGCCGCCAGTTTCATCAAGGTGCCGTGGGGCGGAACCGTCCCCGACAAGGCCGACCCCATGTCGTGGCCGTCGGATGTTTTCGCGGGCCGGACGTTCCGCTTCTACCTCCCCGACAACGACACCGTCATCCCCGCGGGGGCGACCGGCGAGGACTTCGCGGCCCGCTTCGGCGGCACGGCGACGGTGGAGATCGTGAACTGTTCGGGTGGGCACGTCGACTCGTCGTGCTATCGAGGTACCGACGTCGAGGAGTGGATGTCGGGGCTGCTCTAGGCTTCGGCATTGTTTGCTCTGCTGCCGCACGTGGCACTTATCAGGGACTTCTAAGCCGGACTTAAGCATTGGGCGACATTGCCGCCATAGGGTCGTGGCATGAATTCGACGTGTGTTTGCGCCCACGACCGCTCCGCCCATGAACACCACCGGCGGGGTTCAGACTGTGCACTGTGCGCTCAGGGGGAGTGCCGGCGCTACCGCTCGGCGTCACGGCTTCCCGAATGGATCGCCCGGCTGACCCACCGGCCGGAGCAGCGCGACTCCCGCACCGGCGATTCGGGGCCTGTGATCAAGGTCGCGTAGCGGTGTTTCTGCGCGCACGCTGAATAGCCTGGATGGCGGCATTGTCTTGCCGCACTGACTATTTGCGTATCGGGTGAGCTGGTCGAAGTCGCCGGTGTGAACGCGCGTCACACACCAATGGTCGGTACGATCCGTGTCAAAGGTGGCCGAAGCCGTGTGGCAGCCGCCAATGGGGGGATCACACCGTGAGCGACTCGACCGATGCCGTGTTCCGACTACCCCCTGAGCCTCGTTGGCCCCAGGTGGTGCAGGATGTTGCGTATCTGACCCGCGGGCGCAGCTTCATGCATGCGCTCTACCGCCGGTTCGGCACGGCGTTCTCGATACGCCTGCCGTTCTACGGGCCTGCCGTGGTGATCAGCGATCCGGCGTTGGTCAAGGAACTGTTCCGGCAGCCGGTCGAGGCGGTGCGCGGCGCCGAGCCGAACCTCGGTCTGGTCTTGGGGCCGGGCTCGTCGTTCGGCCTGCAAGGCGAAAAACACCGGCGGCACCGCAAACTCATCCTGCCGCAATTCCACGGCGACCGGATGCGGGCTTACGAGAGCCTCATCGAAGCGGAGACGATGGAAGAGATCGCGCAGTGGCCCGAAGCGCGCGAGTTTCCCGTCCAGCCCGCGATGATGCGCATCACCCTCAACACGATCCTGCGGGGCATCTTCGGGGCCGAGGGTGCCGAATTCGATGCGCTGCGAACGTTGATGCCCCGCATGATCAAACTCGGATCCAAGCTCGCGTTGGTGCCTGCGCTGCACCGCGACTTCGGCCCGTTGAGCCCGTGGCGGCGGATGACCTCGATGCGCGCCGAACTCGACGCCATCTTCGCCTCGTTGATCGCCCGTGCCCAGGCCGATCCCGCGCCGGACCGGCGTTCGGACATTCTGTCGTTGCTGCTACAGGCGCGCTACGACGACGGTGAGCCGATGTCGCACAGCGACATCGGCGATGAACTGTTCACCCTCGTGGTCGCCGGTCATGAGACCACCGCGACCTCCCTCGCGTGGGCGTTCGAACGGTTGCGGCGGCACCCACGTGCGCTCGAACGGGTGGTGTCCGAGGTGGATGCGGGACGGTCAGACCTGCTCCAAGCGACGGTCCATGAGGTGCTGCGGACCCGTCCCATCATCGACGCCGTGTCCCGCCAGGTCGTCGCGCCGTCGATTGCGCTGGGGCCGTGGACCATCCCCGAAGGCCACACCGTCACCGTGGGTATCGGCCTGGTACACGAGAACGAGGAAGTCTTTCGCGACGCCCGAGAATTCGACGTCGACCGATTCCTGGGGGCCACGCCGGAGATGTACTCGTGGCTGCCGTTCGGCGGTGGCGCGCGGCGCTGCCCGGGGGCGGCGTTCGCCAACCAGGAGATGACCGTGGTGCTGCGAACGGTCCTGCGCGAACTCCGGCTCGTTCCGACCGACGCGCGCGACGAACCGATCAAGAGCAACGGCGTGGTGTCCTTCCCCGGCCGGGGCGGACGGGTCGTGGTGTATCGCCGCCGCCGCGTCGGCACCGATCGTCACGCGTCGCCGCAATCGGTTCGGTCGGCGACACTTCCCGCCTGACCGGCGCATCAGACGCACTCGGCAACCGGCGACATCCCGGGCGGCGCTCCTGCGCGGCGTGGAGTTTGCGAACTTTTCCCGGGTAAATTTCCGCTCAAGTAATCTTGTGCCCTGTGCCCGACTACTGCGTGTGCAAGCATGACCGATCCGCCCACGAGCATTACCGAAAGGGCACAGAGTGCTCGGTTTGCCCGCCTGGACAATGTGCGGCCTTTCGGCCCGCGAGCAAGCTTCGCCAGCTCCTCGCCAAGCTGACTGGGCGCGGATAGCGGGCCGGGGCCTGTCAGGCGCCGCATTCGGCGATCCGGCGGCGCAGAAACGCCGCGCCCGGCTCCGAGGTGTTGGCCTCGAGTGCCACCCGGTACCAGTGGGCAGCCTCGGCCGGCATGCCGGCGCGCCGCAGCAGGTCGGCCCGTATCGACGCCACGGTGTTCGTGCGCGCCAGCCGTGAATCCTCGGCCACGAGCTCCAGTTCGGCCAGTCCCGCCGCGAACCCGTCGCGAAACCCGATGGCCAACGCCCGGTTGGCCCGTGCCACCGGAGAGTCGCCGATGGCCAACAGTCGGTCATAGGCGGTGCAGATGGTGTTCCAGTCGGTCTCATCCCATCGTCGCGCCGTGGCATGGACGGCGGCGATGACGGCCTGCGGCAAATAGGGGCCCGTCGCGCCGGCCGCCAGGCCCAACTGTTCGATCCCGCGCGCGATCCGGCTCCGGTCCCAGAGTCGGCGGTCTTGTTCGTCGAGCGGGACCAGTGCGCCGGTGCCGTCCACCCGTGTCCGCCGCCGTGAGTCGTGCAGCAGCATCAGCGCCGACAACGCATGCGCGTCGCGGTCGGCGGGCATCAGCGCGCCAAGCTCCGCGGCCAGCCGGATACCCTCGTCGCAGAGCTCGTCGCGGATCGCCGACGGGCCCCCGGTCGACCAGTAACCCTCGGTGAACACCGAGTAGATGCAGTTGAGGACATGCGGCACGCGTTCGGCCAGCAACTCGGCCGACGGCACCCGCAGCGGGATGTTGGCACATCTGATCTTGTTCTTGGCGCGGGTGATCCGCTGGCCGACCGCCGCGTCCGACTGCAGCAGAGCCCTGGCGATCTCGGCCACCGTCAGCCCGGAGATCAGCCGCAGCGTCAGGGCCAACTGTGAGGAGCGGTCCAGCGCCGGATGGGCACAGGTGAACATCATGCGTAACTCGTCGTCACGCACCGGGTGGATCTCCCGGTCGGCTGTGCGCGCCCTGATCTCATCCACCACGGCTGCGAGTTCCTTTCCGGGGCGCGCGGATTCGCGCCGCAGCCGGTCCAACGCCCGGTTGCGGGCCACCGCCGTCAGCCATGCCCCCGCATTGTCCGGGGCGCCGTCGCGCGGCCAGGTGCGCAGCGCTTCGGCACACGCCTCCTGGACAGCGTCCTCGGCGACGGTGAGATCACCCGACCACCGCGCCAGTGCGGCCACGACCGGGCCCCATTCGCGCCGAAAGACGCTGTCCAAGTTGGCCATTCAAGATGCTACAGGCCGGAGACGCCGGCCAGTCTGCGCAGTTCCACCGTGGTGGCGGGAATCATCGACGCGAGTTTGACCGCCTCGTCCCGGTTTTCGGCACGCAACAGGTAGAAACCGTTGGCCACCTCGGCGCCCTCCGCGAACGGCCCATCGGTGAGCACCACCTCACCGTCACGAACACGGACCGTCGTGGCCGTACTCGGCAGCTGAAGAGGGGCGCCGCCGAGAATGTGTTCACTTGCGGCCTTGCCGAATTCGGCGTGTGCACGCAGCCCGGTCTCCCATTCCGCGGTGCCCGGCGGGCAGGCTTTCTCCGGCGGCTCCAACAACAGGGCCATCCAGTCGTCGGACACCGGCGCCCCCGGGGCGCCCCAGTGCACCATCGGCCACACCTCCACGGCGCCGTACTTCGCCGCGGGGATATCCCGTGCCAGCGCCAGCGCCTGGTCGAGATCGTCGGCCTCGAACACGTAGTACCCGTTGGCCACCTCCGCCGACTCGGCGAACGGGCCGTCGGTGACGGTGGGGGCGTCCGGCCCACCGGTGATGCGCGCACCCACCGCAGTCGGCAGCAATGCATCGCCGGCGCGGATCGCATCCGCCGCTTTGGCGTGGAAACTCTGGTAGGCCGCCATCTCGGCGGCCTGCTCGTCAGGGTCCGACGAGCGGGCGCGCTCCGCGGTGAGCAGCAAGGCGAAGTAGTGCATCGTGGTGACCTCCGATAGTGAGCGGAACCCTGCGTTCCACTCTCCACCTGTCCGACGAACGGCGCGGCCGCAATCCGACACGCGCCCGAGGGCGAACAGACGCAAGAGTCCCCGGCACACGACGTGCCGGGGACTCTTTGCGTCTGTTCGCGGTTACGCCGCGGCGCCCGGCTTGAGGTACGTCACCAGGCTGACGTCGATGCTCTCGTCGATGAAGTAGTACTGGCAACCCTTGAGGTACCGCATGTAGCGGAGGTAGTTGACCTCGTCGGTGACCTCGATGGCCTTGTCCTTGTTGTGTTCGAGAGCGTCGGCCCACATACCCAGTGTCTTGATGTAGTGGTTGCGCAACGACAGCGTCTCAGGCACGACGAACCCGGCCTTCTCGCCGTGTTGCACCATCATCTCGGTCGTGGGAATGCGGCCACCGGGGAAGATCTCGGTGATCATGAACTTGATGAACCGGGCCAGCTCGAAGGTCAGTTTCTTACCCCGGGCATGCAGGTCGTAGGGGTGGTAGCTGACACTGCTCTGGATCGTCATCCGGCCATCCTCGGGCAGCATGTCGTAGCAGTTCTTGAAGAAGTCGTCGTAGCGCTCGAAACCGAAGTGTTCGAACGCCTCGATCGACACGATCCGGTCAACCGGGTCGTGGAACTGTTCCCAGCCGCGCAGCAGGACCTTGTGAGACCGGGAACTGTCGACCGAGTCGAGCAGCTGGTTGCAGTACGCCTGCTGGTTCTTCGACAGCGTCAAACCGATGACGTTCACGTCGTACTTCTGCATGGCGCGCTGCAGCGTCAGACCCCATCCGCAACCGATCTCCAGCAGCGTCATCCCGGGCTTGAGATCCAGCCGGTCCAGATTGAGGTCCACGTTGGCGATCTGGGCCTCCGACAGCGTGGCGTTCGGGCCGGTGAAGTAGGCGCAGCTGTACTTGCGTGTCGGATCCTGGAACAGGCCGAAGAAGTCGTCCGACAGGTCGTAGTGGGCCTGGATGTCCTCGAAGTGCGGCCGCATCTCCGTGGTCCCCGTTGAGTTGTCAGACATGGTGTTCCTACTTGGCCTTTCTCGCGATGGGTAACCGCTGTTCACCGCGTTCTGGTCGTATCGTGACCGGCACCCTACCTGCCTTTCCGATCGACGACCCGCGAACATACAACGTGTCACACTGTCTGTTCCGGCCCTGGAGCTCCAGCCGGCCCGTTCAGCTATGGTGTGAGGGTTTGCTCCACCGGTCGGCTACCTCCCCTTAGCCAAGGTGAACTGGTTGACGTCGATGTAGCCGACCCGGAAGCCCTTCGCGCAGCCCGTCAAGTAGTGCATGTAGCGGTCGTACACCTCCTGGGACTGGACGGCGATGGCCTCGTCCTTGTGTGCCTGCAACGCCTCGGCCCACATGTCCAGCGTGCGTGCGTAGTGCGGCTGCAGCGACTGCCGCCGCGTAAGGGTGAATCCGGCCTTGTCCGAATGCTCCGTCACCTTCTCGATCGACGGCAGCCGCCCGCCCGGGAAGATCTCGGTCAGGATGAACTTGACAAAGCGGGCGACCTCGAAGGTCAGGGGAATGCCGCGATCGGCCATCTGCGGCAGCGTCAACGCCGTGATGGTGTGCAGGAGCATCACGCCGTCGTCGGGCAACACCTCCTGGGTCATCGTGAAGAAGTCGTCATAGCGGTCGAACCCGAAGTGTTCGAACGCCCCGATCGAGACGATCCGGTCGACCGGTTCGTGGAACTGCTCCCAACCCTGCAGCAGCACCCGCTTGGACCGGACCGGCCCGTCGGTGCCGGCCTTCTCGTCCAGTTCGGCGAATACCCGCTCGACGTGCGCCTTCTGGTTCTCGCTGAGCGTCAGGCCGATGACGTTGACGTCGTAGCGCTCCAGTGCGCGCACCATCGTCGAACCCCAACCGCAGCCGATATCCAGCAGCGTCATCCCGGGTTGCAGGTCGAGCTTGCCCAGCGCGAGGTCGATCTTGGCGAGCTGCGCCTCGTGCAGAGTCATGTCGTCGCGTTCGAAATACGCGCAGCTGTACGTGCGGGAGGGGTCCAGAAACAGCCGAAAGAACTCGTCGGACAGGTCGTAGTGGGCCTGGACGTCTTCGAAATGCGGCTTCAGTTTGCCCTTGGAGTGGGCCATGGCGGATGCCTTTCCTGACGGTGCAGGGCACTGTCCTGGTTCGTCAGTGACGCTGTGAGTGCCCCCTGCACCCCTTCGTGAATGCTAGACCATGCCGGCGTTGACAGGCCCACGCCGCTCTGCGCCCTCAGGCGCGCAAAGCGAAGTTCGACCGGAGTTCGCCGACGATGTCGTCCCAGAGCGGCTCGGGCAGTTCGTGGCCCATTCCGTCGAACAGGACCAGCTTCGCGCCGGGTATCGCGCGCGCGATGGCGCGGCCGCCGGAGGGACGCATCAGCTTGTCGGCGCGGCCGTGCAGAACCACCGTCGGCGCCGTGACCTGCCGGTTGTAGTGCAGCAGACTGCCGCTGCCGAGTACGGCGGCGAAGTGGCGACCCACTCCAGCGGGATAGTAGGAGCGGTCGAACCCCTCGACGGCGTCGGCGCGCACCCGGTCCTGGGGCGCGGGATAGCCAGGACTGCCGATGATTCTGTTCACCCGGACCGCGTTCTCGATGATCGCCTCGCGGGAGCCGTCCTTCGGGCGCTGCAGGATCGCCATCAGCTGTTTGGGGCCGGGCGGCGGCAGCAGCGGCTGGTTGTTGCTGGAGAAGATCACCGCGAGCGTGTTGGTGCGCTTGTGGTGGCGCGCGGCGAAGATCTGCGCGATCATGCCGCCCATCGACGCACCCACGACGTGAGCCTGCTCGATACCCAGATGGTCCAGCAGCGCCACGGCGTCGTCGGCCATGTCCTCCAGGGTGTAGACGGCCTGGCTGCGCATACCGACGAAGGAGCGCAACAGGCGAGGGACGAGTGCGGCCCCGGTGTGCGCCCCGTTCAATTTCGACGACAGACCCACATCGCGGTTGTCGTAGCGGATGACGCGCAGGCCCTGGTCGACGAGCTTCTCGCAGAAGGCTTCGCGCCACAGCAGCAACTGCGCGCCCAGACCCATCACCAACAACACCGCGGGGTCGTCGGGGTTGCCCATGTCCTCGTAGTGGATGTCCAGCTCACCCGAACGAGCGGTTCCCGTGCGCATCTCCACAGTCGGTCAGGCCTCCACTTCGTCGTTTGCCGGATGATCGCCGGTCGTGGTGTGCTCGCGGCTCACCTCGACCATGAAGTTCGCGAAGTACCCGGTCAGCTGGGGATCGGACATCATCTGCCACCTGGGTGCGAGCAGTTTCATATAGCGCTCGACGTAGAGGAACTGCTTTCCGATCAGGACGAGCTCACGCGGCAGCTTGACGTCGTAGGCGTCGGCCAGCGTGGCGAGCTGTCTGCCGATCTCGGCGTAGGACAGGTCGCCCAGCGATTTCATGGTCAGCGGTGTCGCGAACGCCTCCAGATCCCTGGCCGCCTGGCCCTCGGGTTTCACATTCCCCACCGCGCCCATCAGGACGACGATCTTGCCCGCCGCGGCGTGGTCCTTCTTGACCAGCAGCGCATAGACCAGCTCCCGCAACAGCCAGCGGGTCCGGGGATCGATACGGCCCATGATGCCGAAGTCGAAGAACACGATCTTGCCGTCGCGGTCGACATACAGGTTGCCCGCGTGCAGGTCACCGTGGAACAGCCCGTGGCGCAGGCCGCCCTCGAAAACGCTGAAGAGCAGCGCTTTGACCAGTTCGACACCGTCGAAGCCGGCCTTGCGGATGGCGGGGGCATCGTCGATGCGGATGCCGTGCACCCGCTCCATGGTCAGCACGCGCTCGCTGGTGTGATCCCAGTAGACCTGCGGAACCCGGATGTTGCGACCAAGTGGCGAGGCGTGCATATGGGCCACCCACGCGTCCATCGACTGCGCCTCGAGGCGGAAATCGAGTTCCTCGGCGAGGTTGTCGGCGAAGTCGGCGACCACATCCCGCGCCGAGAGCCGCCTGCCCAGCTTCGCCAGTTCGACCAACTGCGCGCCGCGTTTGAGGATCTGAAGATCGGCGGCGACTCGACGGCGGATACCCGGACGCTGGATCTTCACCACCACCTCCTCACCGCTGTGCAGGGTGGCGTAGTGGACCTGTGCGATGGACGCGGAGGCGAACGGCTCCTCGTCGAAACTGGCGAACAGATTGGCCGGGTCGTCGCCCAATTCCTGGCGGAAGAGTTTGTGGACTTCCCGCGTGTCGGCCGGGGGCACCCGGTCGAGCAGCCCACGGAACTCGCGCGACAGCGGTTCGCCGAACGCACCCGGGCTGGACGCGATGATCTGGCCGAACTTGACGTAGGTGGGTCCCAGATCGGCGAACGTCCGCGGGACCTCCTTGAGGATCTTGTGCTGCAACGAACCGCGGCCGCCGAGGTTGGAGACGACTCGCGCGCCCGTCCGGGTGACCTGCCAACCCGTCGCACCCACGCGCGCGGCCTCCACCGGGATCGGCACCCGGTCGAGCTTGGCCCCCTCGCGGTGCTTGGCGTTCGGCCGTGTACTCATCCCTGCAGTGTCTCAAAGGCCCCGGGGGGCCGAAAAAAGTGTGGACCGGGTCACACCGGCGACGGGCCGACCTGCGGGCGCCCGGTCAATCGCGCGGTCGCCAGCGTTTGAGCCAGTCGGTCTCGGGCCAGCCCTCCACCGCGGCCATCAATTCGTACATCGTCGCGCCGTCCAGTGACTCCCGGATGATGTCGGCGTGACCGGCGTGCCTGGTCAGCTCCTCGAGCAGGTGCAGCGCCACCCAGCGCACCGTCCAGTGGGCGACGTCCTTGGGAAACCACGGGACGTCCGACGGCACCGGCACCGGTGTGTCCAGATCCTTGTCGGCGAAGACGGCGAGGGTCGCCTCATTCTGGTTCCGCAGCCGCTCCACGAGTTCGGCGAGCGTCTCGTCGGCACCCATGACGTGTTCGTCGCGGTAGGCGGCCATCTGTTCCTCCATCGGCCGGGTGTCCGCGGGCGGGAAATCCGGAGCGGACGCGACCCGGCTCACCCATCCCTTCTGCACGCGGGTGGCGTGTTTGACCAGGCCGCCGATCGACAGATTGCTCACCGTCGGCGTCGCGCGGGCCTGCTCGTCGGTGAGTCCGTAGGCCACCGCGACGAATGCGTTCTGGTTGAACCGCAGGAACTCGATCAGCGACTGACGTTCGCCGGTCACCGGCGGGGGCAAACCTGGCATGTCACTTCTCCTTCTCGTCGGTGGAATGGACGTAAAGATCTCGGATGCAGGCGATTTCGGCGCCGTGATGGATGACCTCGCGATTGATGTGCAGCACCAGCGCCATCATCGGGTACTCGGACCACTGACCCTCGGCCGGCCCGCACGGCCGCGCCAGCGCATCGTCGTCGAGCGTGCGGACGCCGGCGGTCCAGACCCCATACTGCTCGTCGAGCTGGCCGAGCGCGGTCGCGGCGTCGGTGGCGTAACGCCACGACAGGTAGTCGGCGGGCGGACCCCCGAAGTGCGAGTGGTTGCGCGCGGCGAACACACCCACGATCACGTGGGCGAGCCGCCACGCGATCGTCGTGAACGGCTCCGGTTGAGGCGGGGGATACGAGAAATCCACGCCCCCGTCGGCGTGCACCGTCCAGCAGCCGGGAACCGGTTCCCATCGATACTCCGCGTCGGTGAGGCCGTCCAGCCGGGGCCGCAACTGGTGGGTCCAGTGGAAGTCGAGCTGGTCGGCCAACTGCGTGGTCAGGCTGGTTGTCGGTGACATGGCATCAGCCTCACAGCAATATAGGACTGTTCCAGTCCTATGAGTGCGCGAGGATGGAGCCGTGTCCGAGACGACCAGCCGGGTGCTGCAGCTGCTCGGCCTCCTGCAGTCGCGGCGGGTGTGGACGGGCGACGAGTTGGCCGAGCGGCTGGGCGTCACCGGACGCTGTGTGCGCCGTGACGTCGACCGCCTCCGTGACCTCGGCTACCCGGTCCATGCCAGCCGGGGTCATGGCGGCGGCTACCAGCTCGGCGCCGGCGCTGCGCTGCCGCCGCTGCTGCTCGATCCCGACGAGGCCGTGGCGATGGCTGTCTGCCTGCGGCTGGCCGCCGGTGGCAGCGTTGCCGGTGTGGGCGAATCCGCGCTACGCGCGCTGAGCAAACTCGACCAGGTGCTCCCGGCCAGGCTGCGTTCGCAGGTGTCGGCGGTGCACGATGCGACCGTGACCCTGGGACCCAACGCCCCCGACACCCCGGTGGAGCCCGACGTGCTCATGACACTCGCGCGGGCATGCCGCGACCACGAACACGTCACCGCCCGGTATGTCGACAAGGCGGGCCGCCGCACCGACCGTCGGCTGGAGCCCTATCAGCTCGTGACCACAGGCCGGCGCTGGTACCTGATGACGTATGACCGCGACCGCCAGGACTGGCGCAGCCTGCGGCTGGACCGCATGAGCGACGTCGCGGCACTCGGCAGCACCTTCACGCCGCGGCCGGCCCCCGACGCGGCCGGCTTCGTACGCCGGTCGATCAGCGTGTCGCCGTATCGCCACATCGCGCGGGTTCGCTACTTCGCCCCGGCAGATGTCGTCGCACAACACTTCTCGCCGGCGTCGGCGACGGTCGAACCCGAGGGCACCGACACCTGTCTGGTCGTGGCGGGAGGGGACGATCCCGAGAGGATCGCGCTCTACCTGGCGTCCGTCGGCACCGACTTCGAGGTTATCGACCCGCCGGAACTCACCCGGGCGATCTCCGTCGTCGCCGACCGCCTGAGGAGCGCCTGCCGCGGTGCGGCCCCCTGAGACCTGTGCTCGCTCACGGAGCGGCGGTCACGTCTCGCGCCGGCGGCCGCCGCGGAGCCGTCGTTGTGTCTTGGCCGGCGCGTCCTCGCGCGTACTGCGCAACAGTCGCGGCGGCGACGCGGCATGCCAGCGCAGCCGCAGCAGCAACAGTCCGCGATGGGCCTCGAACCCCAGCGACAGGGGATCGCGCCAACCGGCGGCGCCGCGGTGGGGACTTTGGGGCGTCTCTTTCACAATGACTCCACTGTGGCACGAGTCGGCTCCCAGGGCATCGTGACGTGTCCGTGGTCACGGCGAGTTCGTGTGCCGATCAACGGGCGCGCACTACAGTGCGGACATGCCGGTCGAGGTGATCGCAGCCGACTCGACGGACCTGTTCACGGGCCCCCCGGACGCTCCGCAACAGGTGGTCCGCGTGACATACCGGCATGCGACGGACACGACACCGGTCCGGGTGGACGGTGTCGGGCTCACCACGGTGGGAGAGGCCTGCGTCCGGCCAGGCGACGGAGTCGTCGAAGTATCTGTCGGTGTCGACCAGGGCGGGCCGGGGGAGCAGCGCGCGGCGCGGGCCGTCGTCGGCCAACAGACGCTGCCGTTCACCTTCATCGTCGCCGAACCGGGCTGGACGATGTACATGGTCAGCCATTTCCACTACGACCCGGTCTGGTGGAACACCCAGGCCGCCTACACCAGCGTCTGGACCGAGGACCCGCCGGGGCAATGCCGGCAGAGGAACGGGTTCGACCTGGTGAGCGCGCATCTGGAGACGGCGCGGCGTGAACCGGTGTACAAGTTCGTCCTCGCCGAGGTCGACTACCTCAAGCCGTACTGGGACACCCACCCCGAGGACCGCGCCGATCTGCGCCGGTTGATCGCCGAGGGGCGGATCGAGGTGATGGGTGGTACCTACAACGAGCCCAACACGAACCTCACCAGCCCGGAAACGACCATCCGGAACTTCGTGCACGGCATCGGTTTTCAGCGTGACGTCCTGGGCGCAAGCCCGGCAACGGCGTGGCAGCTCGACGTCTTCGGCCACGACCCGCAGTTCCCTGGCATGGCCGCCGACGCCGGGTTGACGTCCAGTTCCTGGGCCAGGGGGCCGCATCACCAGTGGGGCCCCATGGCCGGCGACGGCGATCCCGAACGTATGCAGTTCTGCAGCGAATTCGAGTGGATCGCACCGTCGGGCCGGGGATTGCTCACGCACTACATGCCGGCGCACTACGCCGCGGGGTGGTGGATGGATTCCGCACCGTCGCTGGCGCAGGCCGAAGAGGCGACTCACACCCTGTTCCGCAGGCTCAAACGGGTCGCGTTGACGCGCAACGTCTTGCTGCCCGTCGGCACCGACTACACACCGCCCAACAAGTGGGTTACCGAGATTCACCGGGACTGGAATGCGCGCTACACGTGGCCGCGGTTCGTGTGCGCGCTCCCGCGGGAGTTCTTCGCCGCGGTGCGTGCCGAATTGCGTGCGCGCGGAGCGGTGCCGTCGCCGCAGACCCGGGATATGAACCCGATCTACACCGGCAAGGACGTCTCCTACATCGACACCAAGCAGGCCAACCGCGCCGCCGAGAACGCCGTACTCGATGCCGAGCGCTTCGCGGTGTTCGCCGGACTGCTGACGGGCGCCGATTACCCCCAGGCGGCGATGGCGAAGGCGTGGGTGCAACTGGCCTACGGTGCCCACCACGACGCCATCACGGGTTCGGAGTCCGATCAGGTGTATCTGGATCTGCTGACCGGTTGGCGGGATGCCTGGGCGCTGGGGACGGGGGCGCGGGACAGGGCGCTGCAGCTGCTCTCCCGCGCGGTGACCGGAGCCGCCCCGGCGGCGACATCGGGTACCGGAGCCGCCCCGGCGGCGACATCGGGTACCGGAGCCGCCCCGGCCGGGCCCGATGTGACGTCCGTGGTGGTGTGGAATTCACTGGCGCACAACCGCACCGACGTCGTCACCGTCCGGCTGACCGCACCCGTGACCGGCGGTGTGCGCGCCATCGATCCCGACGGTGCGGAGATCCCCGCCGTTGTCGAGCACGGTGGACACACGGTCAGCTGGGTGGCGCGCGACGTACCGTCCCTCGGGTGGCGCGCCTACCGCCTCGTCGCGGTGACAGGCGATGCGGGCTGGGCGGCGATATCCGGTGACGCGATCGGGAACGAGTACTTCCGCGTCCGCGTCGATCCCACTCGCGGAGGCGGTATTTCCTCCGTCGTCGACTCGAGTTCGGGCCGGGAGCTGATCGCGAACGGCAGGGTCGGCAACGAACTGGCCGTCTACGCGGAGCATCCCGCACATCCGCAGGCCGGGGAGGGTCCCTGGCATCTGCTGCCCACAGGGATGGTGGACGTGTCGTCGGCCACCGCAGCGGATTCGGTGCGCGTGTTGGGGAGTCCGGCGGCGCAGCGGATCGAGGTTCGCGGCCGGGTGGGCGAGTGCGTGCGCTACACGCAGACGGTCACGTTGTGGCGGGGGCTTGGCCGCATCGACTGCCAGACCACGATCGACGAGTTCACCGGCGCCGACCAGTTGGTGCGGCTGCGCTGGCCGTGTCCGGTCGTCGGGGCGCTGCCGGTGAGCGAGGTCGGCGACGCGGTCGTCGGGCGGGGTTTCGGCCTGATGCACGACCGTGACCCCGCCACCGCGGTGGATTCGGCCAAACACCCGTGGACGCTGGACAATCCGGCATACGGGTGGTTCGGGTTGTCGTCCGCGCTGCGGATCCGCACCGGTGCCGGGGTGCGCGCGGTGTCGGTCGCCGAGGTCGTGCCCGCGGGCACTGCGCCAGACGCGCTCATCCGCGACCTGATGGTGGCGCTGGTCCGCGCCGGGGTCACCGCGACATGCGGAAGTGCCGGCAAACCGCGCTACGGCGACCTGTCGGTCGATTCCAACTTGCCCGACGCGCGGATCGCGATCGGCGGCCCGAACGAAAATCCCTTCACAGCAGCGGTGCTGGACGACGCGGGGGCCACCTATGCGCAGGAGCTCGCCCGCCAGCTCGACGCCCGCGGTACCGCGCGGGTCTGGGTGCCCGCGACGGCGCCGCTGGCCGACCACTGGACGCCGGGCACCGATCTCACCGGCGTACGGGCCCTGCCCGTTCTGGTGATCGCAGGCCGGGATGCGATCTCGGCCCTGATCGCCGACGTCGCCGACGCGGAGGTCACCGTCGACCAGGATGTGCCGTCGGCACCGGAACCCTTCGAGGCCTACACGGTGGCCCTGCTGAACCGCGGTGTCCCCGGATTCGCCGTCGACCCCGACGGCACATTGCACAGCTCGCTGATGCGCTCCTGCACCGGCTGGCCCTCGGGCACCTGGATCGACCCGCCCCGGCGCACCGCACCCGACGGTTCGAACTTCCAGCTGCAGCACTGGACACACACCTTCGATTACGCGCTGACATCCGGGGTGGGGGATTGGCGTGACAACGAGCTGCCGGCGCGCAGTGCGGAGTTCGGCAGCCCGCTGCCGGCAGTACCCACCGCGGGCGCAGGGGCCGGGGGACTGCCGGCCTCCGGCGCGCTGCTGGACGTCGAGCCCGCCGGCACCGTACAGATCGGCGCGCTCAAGGCGGCGGGCAATCCGATGGCGGCGGGCAGCGGCCGACAAATGCACCCCGACTACGGGGTTACCCTTCGTCTCGTCGAAACTGTCGGTGCTGCAACCGATATCGTGATCCGGTCGGGACTGCAACAGGTGACGACGTCGCGGACGAATCTGCTCGAAGAGCCGGGGGCGGTGCCGTACGCGACCGGCCAGACCATACACGGATACGAGATCGCAACCCTGCATGCCCGATTGAACATGCCGCGTGTGCTCGACGCCGACCACGCCGCGCTGGCGCCCGACGCGGAGGCCGCGCAGCCGCTCTACGCCAGGTACTGGCTGCACAACCGGGGTCCCGCGCCCATGGGCGGGCTGCCCGCCGTCGCTCACCTTCGGCCGCAGCAGCTGACGGTGCATCCGGATTCGCGAGCGGTGTTGCGTCTCAGCGCGGCCAGTGACTGTGCGGACACGGCATTGCGCGGCATGGTTCGCCTGATTTGTCCGTCCGGCTGGACGGCCGAGCCCGGCGAATTGCCGTTCGTGCTGCCGCCCGGGGGCCATCTCGACGCCGATATCGTGCTGACCGCGCCCCCGGCGACCGTACCGGGACTGTATCCGGTGCGCGCCGAGATTGCGGTCACCGGAGGAGATTCGGCGATCCCACCGGCCTGGCGCCAGCTCGTCGAGGACGTGTGCGTCGTCTCGGTGGGCGAGCCCGAAGGCGAAGAGCTGGTGCGAATTCTCGAACAGCCGTCCGATGTCGACGTCAAAGCCGGTGCAACGACGTCGATTTCGGCCGTCATCGGAACAGAATCGCATGCTGCGCTGTCCGCGGAGGCGCATTTGATCAGCCCGTGGGGTACCTGGGAGTGGGCAGGCCCACCGGCGCTCGGCGTGACGCTCCCCGCTCGGGGCGCGGCGACGGTGACCTTCGACGTCGCACCGCCCGTCTGGCAGCCACCAGGCCGTTGGTGGGCGCTGATCCGCATCGGCTGCGCGGGCCGGCTCCTGTACACCCCGGCGGTGACGATGGTGGTCCGGTGAAATCGGCGATCGCGGCCACGGTCGCCGGTGTCGCCGTGCCGGTTGCGGAGATCGACGCACGAGAGGCCCGGCTGCGCGGGTCCGCGGCGGCATCGGCACTGCCGCATCCGAATACGAGCGAAGGTCGTCAGCTGCGCCGCTGGCTGACCCAGTTGGTGACGACCGAACACGTCATCGCGGCCGAGGCCGCCGCGATGGGCGTGCCCGTCGACGCGGCGCCCAGCGAAAGCGACGTCCTAGCGGACGCCGCGGCCCGACACGACATCGGCAGTGTGGCCGCCGCGGTGCTGGCGGACCCGCTGGCCAGGGCGGTTTTCGCCTATGTCACCGCAGCGGTGACCGTCGGCGAGGAGCAGATCGCCACCTACCACGCCCGGTACCCGTGGCGATTCGCCGAGCGTCCTGCCGCCGGTGGAGGCTGGCAGATACCTGCCGTTGAACCGCCTGTGCTGGAACGGGTACGACCAGCGATCACCCGGCACCTGCTGTCGGCGGCCCGGCGCCGGGCCTTCCGGCACTGGCTGGACGCCCGCTGCGCGGCGTGCGTGGTACTGGCGCCGGGTTACGAACACCCCGGTGATCCCCGCCAGCCCGACAACACACACAGGCACTGATGACTGATCTGACACTCGCACTCGACATCGGCGGCACGAAGGTCGCCGCCGGCCTGGTCGATCCCGACGGCACGTTGGTGCACGACGCCGCACGGCCCACCCCTGACGGTGACGCGGAGGCGCTCTGGGAGGTCGCGGAGACGCTGATCGGCGAGGCGCTCGGCGTCGCCGGCGGTAGGGTGCACGGCGCGGGAATCGCGTCGGCGGGACCGATCGACGTACCGGGCGGTACCGTCAGTCCGATCAATATCACCGCATGGCAACGGTTTCCGATCGTCGACAGGGTCGCCGGGCTGGTGGGTGCCCCGGTCCGGCTCGGCGGTGACGGACTGTGTATGGCGTTGGGCGAACGGTGGCGCGGAGCCGGGCAAGGTGCGCGCTTCATGCTCGGCATGGTGGTGTCCACCGGCGTCGGCGGCGGGCTGGTTCTCGACGGCGCGCCCTATGACGGCCGTACGGGCAACGCGGGTCACGTCGGCCATATCGTCGTGGACACCGACGGCGGGCCGTGCTCGTGCGGCGGACGCGGGTGCGTCGAGACGATCGCCGGCGGTCCCCGGATGGCCCGGTGGGCCCGCGACCATGGCTGGGCGGCGCCACCGCACGCCGACGCCAAGGAGCTGGCCGCCGCCGCCGCCGCGGGAGACCCCGTCGCGGTACGTGCCTTTCGGCGGGGGGCCACGGCGGTGGCGGCGATGATCGCGTCGGTCGGCGCGGTGTGCGACATCGACCTCGTCGTGGTGGGCGGTGGTGTGGCCCGGTCCGGGGACCTGCTCTTCGGGCCGCTGCGCGAGGCACTCGACCTTTACGCCGGCCTGGACTTCCTGCGTGGTCTTCGCGTCGTACCCGCCGAACTCGGCGGCGACGCGGGTCTCGTCGGGGCGGCGGCGCTGGTGCGTCACAGCCAGTAACCCGGCGGTGGTATGAACGAGCCGTGCAAGAAGACCGGTTCGGCCCCGTGGATTACGTCGTCGTCGAGTTCACCGATCCCGCATCGGTGAAGGCAGGTTTCGAGAGGCTTCTTCAGCTCGTGGACAGCCATGCCATCCGAGTGCTGGACCTCGAGTTCGTCCATTCGATCAACGGTGTGGCCAGCACCGTGCAGGCGAGCCGGCTGTCCCCGGAACTCGCCCAGTTCGACGGGGCGGCATCGGGCCTGCTCGACCGCGACGACCTGGACACCGTGGCCGCGGGAATGGCGCATGGGACGACAGCAGCGGTGTTGGTGTACGAGGACCTGCCCATGCTCGGCGTGATCGAGGCCTGGGAGTCCGGCGGTGCGTCGGTGGTCGCGGAGGGCCCGGTCGACGTGGAGGACCTGGCGGAGGCAGTCGGATCCGACGGGGAGGACCGATGAGCGCTTGCGCGAAGAGGAAATGGCACCGATGAGCGCTTGCGCGAAGAGGAAACGAGACTCGATGAGCGCTTGCGCGAAGAGGAGAACACACCGATGAGCGCTTGCGCGAAGAGGGGAAAACACCGATGAGCCTGTTCAAGACTGCTGCCCGCACCGCCGTCGCCAGCTCGGTGCACGGCAGGATCCAGCGTCGCCAGCACGAGCGGTGGGCCGCCGCCGACCAGGCGCGCGTCGCAGCGCCCCCGGCGCAGGCACCCGTCCCTGCGCCGCCTGCGCCCGCCCCAGCGGCGCCCGCCGCCGCGCCGCTCGATACCGACGAACTCCTCAACCAGCTCGAACGGCTGGGCAAGCTGCGCGACAGCGGAGTGCTCACCGACGCCGAGTTCGCCGCACAGAAGGCCAGGCTGCTGGGCTGAGCCCCAGGCATCTGCCCAGGCGGACCTGCCCGACGGGGCACCCATCTCGTCCGCGAGCGTGCGTGAACTCCGTTACCCGCCCGGCGTGTCGCCCGCAGACTCGCACGCTCGCCGGGGGGTGGGGGTGCTCGCCGGGGGTGGGGGTGCGCGTTTTGGCTGATCGGGGGGCGGCACGCTATCCTGGTCGGCGTTCCACCGAAGACCGTCGGTCACCGAGCAATCGGTTGAAGGTCCGGGTTTACCCGGCGACCCACGCAGGAGGACGAGGTTACGTACTGCGGATCACAAATCCGTAGCTTTCGCGCCCCGACCTGTCTGCGTCGGGGCGTTCGTCGTTTCTCGGCCTTCGGCGGTGCGGGCGGAACATCCGATACCCACCCACAAGGAGGCATGCATGGCCAAGGCTGACAAGGCCACCGCGGTTGCCGACATTGCCGAGGCGTTCCGGGAGGCGACGGCCACCGTCGTCACCGAGTATCGCGGTCTGAAGGTCGCCGACCTCGCCGACCTCCGCCGGTCCCTGGGCGACTCCGCGACGTACACCGTCGCGAAGAACACCCTGGTCAAGCGGGCCGCGTCGGAGGCAGGCATCGAAGGCCTCGACGAACTGTTCGCCGGTCCCACCGCGATCGCGTTCGTCACGGGCGAGCCGGTCGACGCCGCCAAGGCGATCAAGACGTTCGCCAAGGATCACAAGGCGCTCGTCATCAAGGGCGGCTACATGGACGGCAAGGCGCTGAGCGTGGCCGAGGTCGAGCGGATCGCCGACCTGGAGTCGCGCGAGGTGCTGCTGGCCAAGCTGGCCGGCGCGATGAAGGGCAATCTGTCCAAGGCCGCCGGCCTGTTCAATGCGCCCGCTTCGCAGGTCGCACGGCTCGCCGCCGCGCTGCAGGAGAAGAAGGCCGCGAACGCGGACAACTCAGAGTCCGCCGCCTGACCACCCCCACTAGCCCAGAACAAACCCAGAAAGGACCATCACCATGGCCAAGCTCAGCACCGACGAACTGCTCGACGCTTTCAAGGAAATGACGCTGCTGGAGCTCTCGGAGTTCGTGAAGCAGTTCGAGGAGACCTTCGAGGTCACCGCCGCTGCTCCGGTCGCCGTTGCCGCGGTCGGCGCTGCCGCCCCGGCCGCTGAGGCCGCCGAAGAGCAGACCGAGTTCGACGTCATCCTCGAGGCCGCCGGCGACAAGAAGATCGGCGTCATCAAGGTCGTCCGTGAGATCGTCTCCGGCCTGGGCCTCAAGGAAGCCAAGGACCTCGTCGACGGCGCCCCGAAGCCGCTGCTGGAGAAGGTGAACAAGGACGCCGCCGACGACGCCAAGGGCAAGCTCGAGGCCGCCGGCGCGACCGTCACCGTCAAGTAGTTCCGAGCACCACAGAAATGGGGCCGGCCCGCTGGGCCGGCCCCATTCTGCATCGTCCGGGCGCCGTCGCGTCCCGGTGAGCGGACGGCCGCGCACGGCCGGCCCTGACCCCGTTCTGGCAAACAGGTGGTCGTTGCGACCGCACGGGTATGGGGGCCAAGCCGTGATCGCAGACGAGTGTTGCCACTATCGGGCGTGGGTTACAGTGACTCAAGCCACAAGCGTTTATCAGGTGGCGCGGTTGAGCATTGGCGGAAGGATCGCGCGTGGGCATCGGGATTCAGATTGAGGGGCTGACGAAGTCCTTCGGGGCCCAGCGAATCTGGGAGGATGTCACCTTCGATCTTCCCGCCGGTGAGGTGAGCGTGCTGCTGGGCCCGTCAGGCACCGGCAAGTCGGTCTTCCTCAAGTCCCTGATCGGCCTGCTACGCCCGGAGCGCGGCAAGATCATCGTCGACGGCACCAACATCATCGAGTGCTCGGCCAAAGAGCTCTACGAGATCCGCACCCTGTTCGGTGTGATGTTCCAGGACGGCGCGCTGTTCGGTTCGATGAACCTGTTCGACAACACCGCTTTCCCGTTGCGCGAGCACACCAAGAAGAAGGAAGGCGAGATCCGCCAGATCGTCATGGAGAAGCTGGACCTGGTGGGTCTGGCCGGTGACGAGACCAAGTTCCCCGGCGAGATCTCCGGCGGTATGCGCAAGCGTGCGGGCCTGGCGCGCTCGCTCGTGCTCGACCCGCAGATCATCCTGTGCGACGAGCCCGACTCGGGTCTGGATCCCGTGCGCACGGCGTATCTGTCGCAGCTGCTCATCGACATCAACGCCCAGATCGACTGCACAATCCTCATCGTCACGCACAACATCAATATCGCCCGCACCGTGCCCGACAACATGGGCATGCTGTTCCGCAAACACCTGGTCATGTTCGGGCCCCGCGAGGTGCTGTTGACCAGCGAAGAGCCCGTGGTCAAGCAGTTCCTCAACGGGCGGCGCATCGGGCCGATCGGCATGTCCGAGGAGAAGGACGAGTCGACGATGGCCGAGGAGCAGGCCCTCATCGACGCCGGACACCACGACGGCGGCGTCGAGGAGATCGAAGGGGTGCCACCCCAGGTCACCGCGACGCCGGGGATGCCCGAGCGTAAGGCGGTCGCACGCCGCCAGGCCCGCGTCCGCGAGATCATCCACACCCTGCCGCCGGCCGCGCAGGCCGCCATCCGCGACGACCTCGAGGGCACACACAAATACGCCGTCCACGAGTTCGCCAGCGAGACCACCACGCGCAACCGCCCCGAGGACGAGGCCCCCACCGCCTCCATCCCCGTCAGCCGGGAAGGGTAGCGGCGCGACCAACCCGGGGTGAACTCACCCCGGCGTGCGTCAAATGCGTTGCGCGGCTTCGACGTTGGCCGCCCCATCGAGGAACTGGTCAGGTACTTCGGGCCAGTCGTGGCGCCACCAGCCGGCCTGCTGGTCGGCGTACAGGTCCGACAGCACCGCCACCACATGCGGACCGCCGTCGAGCAGGTAGCGGCGCATGCCGAGCTGAGCGCACTGCGCCGCGGCCGTCGCCAGGGTTTCCTTCGCCTTGTCCCGGTGCCCCGCCGCCGCCAGGCATCCGGCCAGCAGCCGTCGGGCCTGCAACAGCGGCCTCGGCCGGTTCTGCGCCGAAAGCCGATCCACCCATTCGCTCGCCCACCGGCAGGCGAGCGCCAGGCTGTCCGAGTCGTCGTCGGTCAGCAGCATCCGGATCGCGGTCGCCTCCTCGTTCTGCACAGTGATCTCGTCGATGGCATCGACGGGTTGGCGGCGCGCGTCGTAGGCCAGCGTCGGCCTCGACGGGTACTCGGGATGCGGCGGCAGGCCGAGCCGGTAGCGCTCGTTGTCCACCAATGACTGCAGCCGGTCCAGCGACAGGGTGCGCGCCACCCGGGCGGCCTCGTCGAGGCGCCGGACCGCGGATTGCCGGTCGCCCCGGACCGCCTTGATCCGTGCGCCCGTCACATAGCGGGCGATCTTGAAATCCACCGAACCGCCCTCGGGTCCGAGTTTGTAGCCCTCGTCGAGCAGTCGTTCGGCCTCATCGAGCTCGTCCTGCTCGTAGAGCAGTTCACCGAGCAGCGAGCTGGCCAGCCGCGCGGTGTAGGAGTGGCTGCCGCCCGCACGCCGGGCCACTTTGAGTGCCTTGCGGAAACAGTCCTCCGCCGCGGGCATGTCGAGGAGTAGCCGGTAGGCGATACCCGTGAAACACAAACCGTTGACCAGGGTGAACGAATCGCCGCTGCGCTCGTAGAACGGTGCCGCCCACGCCTGGATGCGCTTGACCGCGGGCAGGTCGTAGCGGTAGGCGGCGGCGAATGTCGCGACGTTGGCTGCCGAGGCCACCACGAACGGACGCAGCCGGTCCGGATGCGCCAGACACGGCGCGATGTGTTCGTCGATGCCGGCGAGCCGGTCCGAACGCAGCGATACCACGCCCCGCACCACACCGGCCTCCACCCGGACGTCGTCGGCCTCCTCGGTGCTCAGGTCGCAGTCGTGCAGCGTCGACTCCACCCGGGCCAGTGCCTCCTCGGCGGCGGGGATCCGATGCAGCACGATGTTCGCCCAGGCCAGGGCGAGTTGCAGCCGCGGCCGCGCCGCCACGACGGCGGATGGGAGTTTGCCGACGAGCGCGATCAGCGACGCCATCTGGGAATTGGCCACCAGGAAGATGCCGTCCCGCTCGACGATGCAGACCGCCCGCTGCTGGTCGCCGGCGGCAAGGGCGTGGTCGACCGCCTCACTGACGAACCGGTGATCGGCGAACCACTGGGATGCCACCCGGTGCAGTTCGGCGACCCGGTCGGGATCGTCGCGCTCCAGGCGATGGCGCAGGAACTCGCGGAACAGCTGGTGGTAGCGGAACCACTGGTCGTCGACCCGTCGCAGGAACAGATCCCGCTCCTCGACCTGATCCAGCATCGCCTGCCCGTCGGGCACACCGGACAGCGCCGACGCCAGCGGCCCGCTGATCCGGTCGGTGATCGAGGTCGCCAGCAGGAAATCGAGCATCGACGATTCCAGGGTGCCGAACACGTTCTCGGCCAGGAACTCGCTGATCGCGTGGTGACGGCCCGTCATCGTGCCGATCAGCCGGGACGGGTCGTCGCTGCCGCGCAGGGACAACGAGGCGAGCTGCAGCGCCGCCACCCAGCCGTCGGTCTTGCTGGCCAGCTCCTCGACCTCGCCGCTGTCCAGCTCGAGACCGCCGCAGCCGAGGAGGAAACTGGACGACTCCGCGAGGTCGAAACGCAGTGCGGTGGTGTCGATTTCGACCAAGTCGTCCTGCATGCGCATCCTGCTCATCGGCAGCCCGCGCTGGTGGCGTCCGGTCACCACGACGGTCAGGCCGGAGCCGACGTTTTCCAGCAGATACCGCATCGCCCGAATGGTTGCCGCGTCGGTGATCAGGTGCCAATCGTCGATGACCAGCGTCATCCGGGTGTCGCTCTGGTGGATCTCGTTGATCAGCGACGTGAGCACATACCGTTCCGCTTCGTCGCCGTGCTCCTCGAGCACCTCGCCGAGTTCGCCGGCCAGTACGGGAGTCACCGTGCGGATGGCCTCGATCAGGTGCGACAGGAACCACACCAGATTGTTGTCGTCGTGGTCGACGGTCAGCCAGGCGACCGATACGCCGTCCGCGGCCAGGAGCTTGGCCCACTGTGCGGCCAGGGTGCTCTTGCCGAAGCCGGTCGGACCGTGGATCACGGTCAGCTTCTTGTCCTGTCCGGCGCGGAGGATCTCGATGAGCCGGTTGCGGTCGACCAGGGCCCGGTTGGTCGCGGGCAAGCGGAACCGGGTGGCCGGTGCGGGGGGAGTGATCAACCGCGCGGGATAGTCGCCCCGCAACGCGCCCGACGTCCGGGTGGGCGCCGACGGATCCGGCGGGCTCGCGGGTGCCGCGATGGGTATGGGCATGTCGTCGATCGGTGTGCCGTGCCGGCGCTGCACGTCACGGAGCTGTTCGCCGAATTCCGCCGCCGTCGCGGGACGCTCCTTCGGATCACGCGCCATCGCCTGTTCGATCACCGCGCAGACGTCGGCGGGCAGACCCGAGTCGCGCAGATCGGGCATCGGATGCCGGGTGATCCGCAGGAACTGGGCGAGCACCTGCTCACCCTTGCGGCGCTCGAAGACCGCGTGCCCGGTTCCGGCGCAGAACAGTGTCGAGGCCAGGCTGTAGACATCCGACGCGGCCTGGGGCGTCTCGCCGTGCAGCACCTCGGGGGCGGTATAGGCCGGCGAGCCGGTGATCAGCCCGTCGGCGGTTTCGAATCCGCCGCTGATCCTGGCGATGCCGAAATCCGTCAGCTGCGGCTCGCCGTACTCGGTGAGCAGGATGTTGGCCGGCTTCACATCGCGGTGCAGAGTGCCCAGCCGGTGCGCCGTCTCCAGAGCGCCGGCCATCTTGACGCCGACCCGCAGGGTGTCCCGCCAGTCCAGCGGACCGCTGTCATGGATCTGGGCCTCCAGCGAACCGTGCGGGTGGTACTGCATGACGATGTAGGGCCGGCCGTTGCCGGTGGTGCCGACCTGGAAGATGGTGACGATGTGCGGGTGCCCGGAGAGCTTCCCCATCGCCACCTGCTCGCGGACGAAGCGCTCGAGGTTGTCCGGTTGTAGGTCGGCGGTGAGCACCTTCACCGCGACAGTGCGATCCAGGGCGGGCTGGGTGCACCGGTAGACCACGCCGAACCCGCCCCGCCCGATCTGCTCGGGTTCGTCGAAACCCGCGGCGGCCAGTTCGGCGGCGATGCCGCCCGGGAGATCCCGTTGCGTCGGCAGGGGTTCGCGGCGGGGCTCTCCTGCAGGAATCCTGTGGGAAGCGCTGTCGGCCATGGTTCCGCCTCGAAACTTCACCGCGCCTTGCGGGCCTGGTGGCGTCGTTGCCAGCCAGTTCCGAGCATAATCCGTGCCACGTCACTACGACCGGTGGAATGTGAATGCCCTCACATATCCGTACGCGTACGACGGCGGTTCGGTCATCCTTCGTCGCGCGGGAATGCCGGGGGAACATGCGCGGGAATCTGTGCACCAATCAGCCCAAACAGCGTGTGAACCCTTGACTGACGGGCGCAAACGGGTCAGTCTGTTGGGCAGCATGTGTAAACGGGTTCAGGACGCCAGCCAGCGCCCAGCCAGATTTTCCATGCGATTGATAGTCGTGGTTGAGGAATGCGCCGTCCTGCGCTAGTGTTGGACGTTGCGCTGGCTGCATCCTGCCCACCTCACCCGTACTGACATCGTGGACCTCGCCTGAGCCGTTCGGTTCAGCATCTGGTCGCGTGCCGTGCGTCCGGGAGACAAGCGGGCACGATGACGCCAGCCGAACCGACGCAGATAAAGCGGCACTCGGAACGGTTTCAGGCCGGCACCGATTCGTCGCATGAGGTGCTGGAAGGATGCATCTTGGCAGTCTCTAGCCAGAGCAAGTCAGCAAACGCTATCACCAATAGCTCCGTTCCCGGGGCACCAAACCGAGTTTCCTTCGCCAAGCTCCGTGAGCCTCTTGAGGTTCCGGGGCTTCTCGACGTGCAGACCGACTCGTTCGAGTGGCTGATCGGCTCGGAGCGCTGGCGCGAGAACGCCGTCGCCCGCGGTGACGTCCACCCGGTGGGTGGCCTCGAAGAGGTCCTCGCCGAGCTGTCGCCGATCGAGGACTTCTCCGGCTCGATGTCGCTGAGCTTCTCCGACCCGCGCTTCGACGAAGTCAAGGCGCCCGTCGACGAGTGCAAAGACAAGGACATGACGTACGCGGCCCCGCTGTTCGTCACGGCCGAGTTCATCAACAACAACACCGGCGAGATAAAGAGCCAGACGGTGTTCATGGGTGACTTCCCGATGATGACGGAGAAGGGCACCTTCATCATCAACGGCACCGAGCGCGTCGTGGTGAGCCAGCTGGTCCGTTCGCCCGGTGTGTACTTCGACGAGAGCATCGACAAGTCCACCGAGAAGACGCTGCACAGCGTCAAGGTCATCCCCGGCCGCGGCGCGTGGCTGGAGTTCGACGTCGACAAGCGCGACACCGTCGGCGTGCGCATCGACCGCAAGCGCCGCCAGCCCGTCACCGTACTGCTCAAGGCGCTGGGCTGGACCACCGAGCAGATCGTCGAGCGCTACGGCTTCTCCGAGATCATGATGGGCACGCTGGAGAAGGACAGCACCGCGGGCACCGACGAAGCGCTGCTGGACATCTACCGCAAACTGCGTCCGGGCGAACCCCCCACCAAGGAGTCCGCGCAGACCCTGCTGGAGAACCTGTTCTTCAAGGAGAAGCGCTACGACCTGGCCCGCGTCGGTCGCTACAAGGTGAACAAGAAGCTGGGCCTCAACGCCGGCCAGCCGATCACCAGCTCGACGCTGACCGAAGAGGACATCGCGGCCACCATCGAGTACCTGGTACGCCTGCACCAGAACTCGCAGACCGGCCTGGCCACTCCGATGACCGCCCCCGGCGGCGTCGAGGTCCCCGTCGAGGTCGATGACATCGACCACTTCGGCAACCGCCGCCTGCGCACCGTGGGTGAGCTGATCCAGAACCAGATCCGGGTCGGCCTGTCGCGTATGGAGCGCGTCGTGCGTGAGCGCATGACCACCCAGGATGTCGAGGCGATCACGCCGCAGACCCTGATCAACATCCGTCCCGTCGTGGCGGCGATCAAGGAGTTCTTCGGCACCAGCCAGCTGAGCCAGTTCATGGACCAGAACAACCCGCTGTCCGGCCTGACCCACAAGCGTCGCCTTTCGGCGCTGGGCCCCGGCGGTCTGTCCCGTGAGCGCGCCGGCCTCGAGGTCCGCGACGTGCACTCCAGCCACTACGGCCGGATGTGCCCGATCGAGACCCCCGAGGGTCCGAACATCGGTCTGATCGGCTCGCTGTCGGTGTACGCCAGGGTGAACCCGTTCGGCTTCATCGAGACGCCGTACCGAAAGGTGACCGAGGGTGTCGTCACCGACGAGATCCACTACCTGACCGCCGACGAGGAGGACCGCCACGTCGTGGCGCAGGCCAACTCGCCGACCGACGACGACGGCCGCTTCACCGAGGCGCGCGTGCTCGTCCGCCGTAAGGGTGGTGAGGTCGAGTACGTGTCGTCCGCCGAGGTCGACTACATGGACGTCTCGCCGCGCCAGATGGTGTCGGTCGCGACGGCGATGATCCCGTTCCTCGAGCACGACGACGCCAACCGCGCCCTGATGGGTGCCAACATGCAGCGCCAGGCGGTTCCGCTGGTGCGCAGCGAGGCACCCCTGGTGGGCACCGGTATGGAGCTGCGTGCCGCGATCGACGCCGGTGACGTCGTGGTGGCCGAGAAGGCCGGTGTCATCGAGGAGGTCAGCGCCGACTACGCCACGGTGATGGCCGACGACGGCACCCGCCGCACCTACCGGATGCGCAAATTCGCCCGGTCCAACCACGGCACCTGCGCCAACCAGCGCCCCATCGTGGACGCCGGGCAGCGTGTCGAGGCCGGCCAGGTGATTGCCGACGGTCCGTGCACCGAGAACGGTGAGATGGCCCTCGGCAAGAACCTGCTCGTGGCGATCATGCCGTGGGAGGGCCACAACTACGAGGACGCGATCATCCTCTCCAACCGTCTGGTGGAAGAGGACGTGCTCACCTCGATTCACATCGAGGAACACGAGATCGACGCCCGCGACACCAAGCTGGGCGCCGAGGAGATCACCCGGGACATCCCGAACGTCTCCGATGAGGTGCTGGCGGACCTCGACGAGCGCGGCATCGTCCGCATCGGCGCCGAGGTCCGCGACGGCGACATCCTGGTCGGCAAGGTCACCCCGAAGGGTGAGACCGAGCTGACGCCCGAGGAGCGCCTGCTGCGCGCCATCTTCGGCGAGAAGGCGCGCGAAGTGCGCGACACCTCGCTGAAGGTGCCGCACGGCGAGTCCGGCAAGGTCATCGGCATCCGGGTGTTCTCCCGCGAGGACGACGACGAGCTGCCCGCCGGTGTCAACGAGCTGGTCCGCGTGTACGTGGCCCAGAAGCGCAAGATCTCCGACGGCGACAAGCTGGCCGGACGCCACGGCAACAAGGGCGTCATCGGCAAGATCCTGCCCGTCGAGGACATGCCGTTCCTGCCGGACGGCACGCCGGTGGACATCATCCTGAACACCCACGGTGTGCCGCGACGGATGAACATCGGCCAGATCCTGGAGACCCACCTCGGGTGGGTGGCCAAGGCCGGCTGGAACATCCAGGTGGCCGAGGGAACCTCCGAGGTGCCCGAGTGGGCGTCCAACCTGCCCTCGGACCTGCTGTCGGCCGAGCCGAACAGCATTGTGTCCACCCCGGTGTTCGACGGTGCCCGCGAGGCGGAGCTGCAGGGTCTGCTCGGTTCGACCCTGCCCAACCGCGACGGTGAGGTCATGGTCAACGAGGACGGCAAGGCCGTGCTCTACGACGGGCGCAGCGGCGAACCGTTCCCGTACCCGGTGACGGTCGGCTACATGTACATCCTCAAGCTGCACCACCTGGTCGACGACAAGATCCACGCGCGTTCGACCGGCCCGTACTCGATGATCACCCAGCAGCCGCTGGGCGGTAAGGCGCAGTTCGGTGGCCAGCGGTTCGGCGAGATGGAGTGTTGGGCCATGCAGGCCTACGGCGCGGCGTACACGCTGCAGGAGCTGCTGACCATCAAGTCCGACGACACGGTCGGTCGCGTCAAGGTGTACGAGGCGATCGTCAAGGGCGAGAACATCCCCGAACCGGGCATCCCGGAGTCGTTCAAGGTGTTGCTCAAGGAACTCCAGTCGCTGTGCCTCAACGTCGAGGTGCTCTCCAGCGACGGCGCCGCGATCGAGATGCGTGACGGCGACGACGAGGATTTGGAACGCGCTGCGGCCAACCTCGGAATCAACCTGTCCCGCAACGAATCCGCGTCTGTTGAGGACCTTGCATAGCCCTCGCCTGACTGCTGCCTGCGCCCTGGGCGCTCGCGCGATGAGCCGACAACACAAAAAGTTTCAACACCCGCAAGGGGAAAGGGAGTTACGTGCTCGACGTCAACTTCTTCGATGAGCTCCGCATCGGCCTGGCCACCGCCGACGACATCCGTGCGTGGTCCTACGGCGAGGTCAAGAAGCCGGAGACCATCAACTACCGCACGCTGAAGCCGGAGAAGGACGGCCTGTTCTGCGAGAAGATCTTCGGACCCACTCGCGACTGGGAGTGCTACTGCGGCAAGTACAAGCGCGTCCGCTTCAAGGGCATCATCTGTGAGCGCTGCGGCGTCGAGGTGACCCGCGCCAAGGTGCGTCGTGAGCGGATGGGCCACATCGAACTGGCCGCACCGGTGACGCACATCTGGTACTTCAAGGGTGTGCCGAGCCGGCTCGGCTACCTGCTCGACCTGGCGCCGAAGGATCTCGAGAAGATCATCTACTTCGCCGCCTACGTCATCACCGCGGTCGACGACGAGATGCGCCACAACGAGCTGTCCACGCTCGAGGCCGAGATGGCTGTCGAGCGCAAGGCGGTCGAGGATCAGCGCGACTCCGACCTGGAGGCCCGGGCTCAGAAGCTCGAGGCCGACATGGCCGAGTTGGAGGCCGAAGGCGCCAAGTCCGACGTGCGCCGCAAGGTGCGCGACGGCGGTGAGCGTGAGATGCGTCAGCTCCGTGACCGGGCACAGCGTGAGCTGGACCGGTTGGAGGAGATCTGGAGCACCTTCACCAAGCTGGCTCCCAAGCAGCTGATCGTCGACGAGGTCCTCTACCGCGAGCTGCAGGACCGCTACGGCGAGTACTTCACCGGCGCCATGGGCGCGGAGTCGATCAAGAAGCTCATCGAGAACTTCGACATCGACGCCGAGGCCGAGTCGTTGCGCGACACGATCCGCAACGGCAAGGGCCAGAAGAAGCTCCGTGCTCTCAAGCGGCTCAAGGTGGTCGCGGCGTTCCAGATGAACAGCAACTCCCCGATGGGCATGGTGCTCGACGCTGTCCCGGTGATCCCGCCGGAACTGCGTCCGATGGTGCAGCTCGACGGTGGCCGCTTCGCCACGAGCGACCTCAACGACCTGTACCGCCGCGTCATCAACCGCAACAACCGCCTCAAGAGGCTGATCGACCTCGGCGCGCCCGAGATCATCGTCAACAACGAGAAGCGGATGCTGCAGGAGTCCGTGGACGCGCTCTTCGACAACGGTCGTCGCGGCCGTCCGGTCACGGGACCCGGCAACCGTCCGCTGAAGTCGCTGTCGGATCTGCTCAAGGGCAAGCAGGGCCG
>JAFDWN010000004.1:18428-41457 GCA_018268465.1 Actinomycetota bacterium | reverse complement strand
CGTTCGGTCATCGTCGTGGGTCCGCAGCTCAAGCTGCACCAGTGCGGTCTGCCCAAGCTGATGGCACTCGAACTGTTCAAGCCGTTCGTGATGAAGCGTCTCGTCGACCTGAATCACGCGCAGAACATCAAGAGCGCCAAGCGCATGGTGGAGCGGCAGCGTCCGCAGGTGTGGGATGTGCTCGAAGAGGTCATCGGTGAGCACCCCGTGCTGCTCAACCGCGCACCCACGCTGCACCGGCTGGGCATCCAGGCCTTCGAGCCGCAGCTGGTCGAGGGTAAGGCCATCCAGCTGCACCCGCTCGTTTGCGAGGCGTTCAACGCCGACTTCGACGGTGACCAGATGGCCGTGCACCTGCCGCTGTCCGCGGAAGCTCAGGCCGAGGCGCGTGTGCTGATGCTGTCGAGCAACAACATCCTGTCGCCCGCGTCGGGTAAGCCGCTGGCCATGCCGCGTCTGGACATGGTGACGGGGCTGTACTTCCTGACCACGATGGTGCCCGGCGACACCGGCGAATACCGTCCGGCCACCGCCGACTCCCCGGAGACCGGCGTGTACAGCTCGCCTGCCGAGGCCATCATGGCGATGGACCGCGGGGCGCTCTCGGCGCGCGCCAAGATCAAGGTTCGGCTGACCCAGTTGCGTCCGCCTGCCGATATCGAGGCCGAGCTGTTCGGCGAAGGCGGCTGGAAGCCGGGCGACGCCTGGACCGCGGAGAGCACGTTGGGCCGGGTGCTGTTCAACGAGCTGCTGCCGCAGCGCTACCCGTTCATCAACGAGCAGATGCACAAGAAGGTGCAGGCGCGGATCATCAACGATCTGGCCGAGCGCTACCCGATGATCGTCGTCGCGCAGACGGTGGACAAGCTCAAGGACGCCGGTTTCCATTGGGCCACCCGTTCGGGTGTGACGGTGTCGATGGCCGACGTCATCGTGCCCCCGGAGAAGCAGGAGATCCTGGAGCGCTACGAGAAGGAAGCCGACGCGATCGAGCGCAAGTACCAGCGTGGCGCCCTGAACCACAAGGAGCGCAACGACTCGCTGGTCAAGATCTGGCAGGACGCGACCGAAGAGGTCGGTAAGGCGCTGCGGGACCACTACCCGCAGGACAACCCGATCATCACGATCGTGGACTCCGGTGCGACGGGTAACTTCACCCAGACCCGGACGCTGGCCGGCATGAAGGGTCTGGTGACCAACCCTAAGGGTGAGTTCATCCCGCGCCCGATCAAGTCCTCGTTCCGCGAGGGTCTGACGGTGCTGGAGTACTTCATCAACACCCACGGCGCTCGTAAGGGTCTGGCCGACACGGCCCTGCGTACTGCGGACTCGGGTTACCTGACTCGTCGTCTGGTCGACGTCAGCCAGGACGTCATCGTCCGCGAGCACGACTGCGAGACCGAGCGTGGCATCGTCGTCACGCTGGCCGAGCGGCAGGCCGACGGCAGCCTGATCCGGCATCCGCACGTCGAGACCTCGGCGTACGCGCGGACCCTGGCCACCGACGCGGTGGACGCGAACGGCAACGTCGTCGTCGAGCGCGGCCACGACCTGGGCGACCCGGCGATCGACGCATTGCTGGCCGCGGGTATCGCCACGGTGAAGGTGCGCTCGGTGCTCACCTGCGCCAGCGGCACCGGTGTGTGCGCGAAGTGCTACGGCCGCTCGATGGCCACCGGCAAGCTGGTCGACATCGGTGAGGCGGTCGGCATCGTCGCCGCGCAGTCCATCGGTGAGCCCGGTACGCAGCTGACCATGCGCACCTTCCACCAGGGTGGTGTCACGGGCGGCGCCGACATCGTCGGTGGTCTGCCCCGCGTGCAGGAGCTGTTCGAGGCCCGCATTCCGCGCAACCGTGCCCCGATCGCCGATGTCGCCGGACGGGTGCGTCTGGAAGAGACCGACAAGTTCTTCAAGATCACCATCGTTCCCGACGACGGTGGCGAGGAAGTGGTCTACGACAAGCTCTCCAAGCGTCAGCGGCTGAAGGTGATCACCCACGCCGACGGCTCCGAGGGTGTGCTGTCCGAAGGCGACCACGTCGAGGTCGGTGACCAGCTCATGGAGGGTTCGGCCGATCCGCACGAGGTGCTGCGTGTGCAGGGCCCGCGCGAGGTGCAGATCCACCTGGTCCACGAGGTGCAGGAGGTGTACCGCGCGCAGGGTGTGTCGATCCACGACAAGCACATCGAGGTGATCGTTCGCCAGATGTTGCGCCGCGTCACGATCATCGATTCGGGTTCGACGGAGTTCCTGCCCGGATCGCTGACCGAGCGCAGCGAGTTCGAGTCGGAGAACCGTCGGGTGGTTGCCGAGGGCGGCGAGCCCGCGGCCGGCCGTCCGGTGCTGATGGGTATCACCAAGGCGTCGCTGGCCACCGATTCGTGGCTGTCGGCGGCGTCGTTCCAGGAGACCACGCGTGTGCTCACCGATGCGGCGATCAACTGCCGCAGCGACAAGCTGCAGGGTCTGAAGGAGAACGTGATCATCGGCAAGCTGATCCCGGCCGGTACCGGCATCAACCGGTACCGCAATATCCAGGTGCAGCCGACCGAGGAGGCCCGGGCCGCCGCGTACACGATCCCCTCCTACGAGGATCAGTACTACAGCCCCGACTTCGGTCAGGCGACCGGTGCCGCGGTGCCGCTGGACGATTACGGCTACAGCGACTACCGCTAGTTCGACGACGATGCGGCGAGGTACGAGCCGCTGAGGAGCCGGACGATCCAGCTGTAGGCAGTGACGAGAAGGGCCCCCGAGCCGATGTGCTCGGGGGCCCTTTCGGCGTGTTGGTCCCGCGCGGATTCACCGCGAAATCCACGTTTTGCAGGGGAAGTGCGAGACGTCGACTGCATTTCGTGGATCTCGACGCGCAGGGACCCGCACCTATCGGGTGGCACCACAACCCTGGTTGCGTCGGTCTGCCCGCCTAGACTGGGCGGGTGCTGATCGGTTCCCACGTACACACCGACGATCCTCTTGCCGGGGCTGCTGCCGACGGCGCCGACGTGGTGCAGTTCTTCCTCGGCAACCCGCAGAGCTGGAAGAAACCCAAGCCCCGTGACGACGCGGAGGCGCTCAAGGGGTCGGACGTGCCGCTGTACGTCCACGCCCCGTACCTGATCAACGTGGCGTCCGCCAACAACCGGGTGCGGATCCCGTCGCGCAAGATCCTGCAGGACACGTGCGACGCCGCCGCGGAGATCGCGGCCACCGCGGTGATCGTGCACGGCGGTCACGCCGACGACGACGACATGGAGGCGGGGTTCGAGCGGTGGCGCAAGGCGCTCGATCAACTCCAGACCGACGTGCCGGTGTACCTGGAGAACACCGCGGGTGGCGACCACGCCATGGCCCGGCATTTCGATGTGATCGCCCGGCTGTGGGATCGGATCGGTGACACCGGCATCGGATTCTGCCTGGACACCTGCCACGCGTGGGCGGCCGGTGAGGCGCTTGTCGGCGCCGTGGACCGCATCAAGGGCATCACCGGGCGGATCGACCTGGTGCACTGCAACGACTCGCGCGACGCGGCCGGTTCGGGTGCCGACCGCCACGCCAACTTCGGCACCGGGCAGATCGATCCCCAGTTGCTCGTCGCCGTCGTCAGCGCCGCCGGCGCACCGGTCATTTGTGAGACGGCTGACGACGGCCGCAAGGATGACATCGCCTTTCTGCGCGAACACGTGGGTGGCTGAACAGCTCGGCTGAACAGCGCTCGAACCTCGGGTGACGCCGGGGTGAACTAAACTCGTCGGCACCCGGAAATTCCGGTCGGCGAGCGCAGCCGACATGTCGAAAGGCTCCTGTGTCGGCCATTGACGAACCGTCGATCGCAGTAGTAGAGCCGCCGCCGACCGACACATCAACGCGCGACAGATGGCTGCGGGTCGCGCGGTGGGTGGCGATCACGACCTGGGCGGTGTTCGTGGTCTACCGGACCGCCACCGACGGATTCGCCTTCAACCGCGAGCTGTTGCTGCTCTACATCTGCACCGGTCTGGCCGCCGCCAGCATCGGTCAGGGGCGCCGGGTGCTCTATGTGGTGCGCGACTGGTTGCCGTTCGCGCTCGTGCTCGTCGCCTACGACCTCAGTCGCGGCGCGGCGACCCTGATCGGCCGGCCGACGATGTGGCATTGGCAGGTCGACGCCGACCGCTGGCTGTTCTTCGGAACGGTGCCGACGGTGTGGCTGCAGGAGCGTCTCAAGATGCCTCACCCGCCCTGGTGGGAGGTGGTGATCAGCACCGTCTACATGTCGTTTTTCATCCTGCCCTACGTGGTGGCCGCGGTGTTGTGGCTGCGCGACCGCGAGGAATGGAAGGCATTCGTACGCCTGTTCGTCGGGCTGTCGTTCGCGGCTCTGGTCATCTACGCGCTGCTGCCGGCCGCACCGCCGTGGGCGGCGGCCCGGTGTACCGCCGACGACGTCGCGGGCGGACCGTCGGATCCCGGCTGCATGTTCCGCCCCGCCAGGGGAGTGCCGGACGGCGGGCTGCTCGGTGCCATGCAGACGACGCAGGACGGGGCCAACGATTGGGTGGAGCGGATCGTCGCGCGGGGTTGGGGCAAGCTGAATCTGCACTCGGCGACCGCGTTGATCGACCAGGGGCAGGCGAGCGTCAACCTGGTGGCGGCGATCCCGTCATTGCACTCGGGTCTGTCCGCGGCCGTGGCGGTGTTCCTGTGGAGTCGTGTCGGGCGCAGATGGCGGCCACTCCTGGTGGCCTATCCGCTCGTGATGGCGTTCACGCTCATCTACACCGCCGAGCACTATGTCGTCGACGTCCTGCTCGGCTGGGCGCTTGCTGGGGTGGTCCTCGCGGCGCTCAGCCGCCTCCAGGAGAGGCGCGCGCCAGCCGCCGAACCGGGCGGCGTGTGAGTCCTGACCGGATCGGGACGAAACGACGCCGCGACACGAGGATTGCTGACTATAGTGATCCCCATCACAAACATATGAAAAGTGCGTTTGATTAGAAGATCGAATCACATTGCTAGCCGGATACTCGGCGGTATATGATCCGCACGTTTTTCACCGTTATTTCACCTTCTTGTCCCGTCCTGTACGTATGGCCGTCGGAGTCGCCGGGCCGGACTTGCTGACCATTCGCCGTCCGAGCGCCCCGCGCGTCCGTCGCAACGTCACGACAGGGCATGTCGGATGAATTTTGACCGCAATACCAACCTGAGCCTGGACTGAGAAAACTGTAAGTCCGTACCAATAAGTACTTTGTCGCCACGTCCCGACTCGATCATCACGGCAATGTCACAGACCGATAACCTGCGGATATAGAGAAGATCTCGGATCGATCGCGCCGGCTGATTCGCAGTGGACGTGTTCACCCGACATTCAGGTTTGTTTGCATATGAAAGTACAGACATTTGCGTATGAAACTATTGGATTCACGCGTTCCGTGAAACTGGTTCTCGGCCGTTACCCCGGTGTTACGTTTGCCGCCGTCTGTGGAACGCAGGCAATTCTGCGGGTTTTTAGAGGGGGTTCGTGCCCATGTCCAAACACAGCAAGTCCAAGTCCCGCGCGTCGAAAAAGACGGTCGGCCCGTTTGTCACAACGGGGTTTGCGGGAGCGGCGATGGTCGGGGCCGGCCTCATGCTGGCAGCCCCTCCAGGAGCGCCGGGGCCGGTGACGACGGCGATCGAGCTGGCGTCGGTCGGATCGCCACTACTGGCGCCGCCACCGTTGAGTCCCGCGTCGGATGATCCTTGGTGGCTGCTCGACGGGCACGGCCCGGTCGGATCTACCTTCCAGGCGCCCGCGCCCAACGCGTTGTTGTCGGCGAGTGGTGTCGGCGGCTCGCTCGGCGGACTCTTCGCCAACACCTGCGGCCTGGTCTGCAACGGCGCTGACGGCACCGAGGCGAACCCCAACGGCCAGAACGGCGGCATCCTGTTCGGCAGTGGTGGCAACGGCTGGAACAGCGACGATCCCACCGTTGCCGGTGGTAACGGCGGCAATGCCGGCTGGTTCGGCGGTAACGGCGGCAAGGGCGGTAACGGCGCCAACAGCAGCAGCGCCCTGCTGGCCGGTAGTGACGGCGGTAACGGCGGTAACGGCGGTAAGTTCGCGCTCTTCGGCAGCGGCGGCGCCGGTGGTAACGGTGGCAACGGCTTCGTGGGCACCTCCGGCACGGCGGGAACCGTGGGTAGTACCGGCGCCACGGGTATTGCAGGTCCGGCAGGTCCGGCAGGTCCAGCGGGGACGGCGGGTACCGCGGGCACCGTGGGCTCGACGGGTGGGACCGGCGCGGCAGGTGCCGCGGGCGCCGCAGGTACGACTGGCGCTACCGGATCCGTAGGTAAGGCCGGATCCAACAGCCTCTTCTTCGGAGGCGACGGTGGCACTGGTGGCACCGGTGGCGCCGGCGGGACCGGCGGCGTCGGTCAGACAGGAGCTACCGGCGGTACCGGCGGGACCGGCGGGACCGGCGGTGCGGGCAGCCCCGGGAGTGTCGGCAATGAAGGAAACTTCGGTAACCCCGGTGGTACGGGTGGTACTGGCAGCACAGGTGGCACGGGCAGCCCCGGCACCGCCGGCGGCGCGGGCGGCAATGGCGGCTCCGCAGGCGCCTTCTCGCTGTTCGGCAATGGCGGGCTGGGCGGAAGCGGCGGCATCGGCGCCACAGGCGGTACCGGTGGCACGGGCGGTACCGGTGGCACGGGCGGCATCGGTGGCACGGGCGGGAAGGGCGGTACCGGTGGCACGGGCGGTACCGGTGGCACGGGCGGTACCGGTGGCATTGGCGGTACCGGTGGTGTAGGCGGGACCGGTGGCACGGGTGGTACAGGTGGCACCGGCGGGACGGGCGGTGCCGGCGGGATCGGCATCCTATTTTCTGACGGTGACGGCGGTAAGGGTGGCACCGGCGGCATCGGTGGCACCGGTGGCACGGGTGGTGCCGGTGGCGCCGCAGGTGCGGGCGGCCAAGGTGGCACCGGTGGTACCGGTGGCGCGGGTGGTACGGGTGGCACTGGTGGTACGGGTGGCACGGGTGGTGTCGGAGGTGCCGGCGGTGGCGGTGGTCAGGGTGGTTCCGGCGGTGCCGGTGGTGCCGCGGGCGCCGGCGGTTCGGGCGGCATCTTTGGTAGCTCCGGCGGCGCGGGTAGTACCGGCGCATCCGGTGCGACCGGTGCTACGGGCGCTGCCGGCGCGACCGGAGCCGGAGGCGCGACGGGTGCCCAGGGTAAGGCCGGCGATGCTGGTAAGGCCGGCGAGGCCGGCAGTGCTGGTGGGAGTGGTTCGGCCGGCGCGACCGGCGCGACCGGATCCAGCGGTGGTGGCGGCGGTGGTGGCGGCGCCGGCGGCAACCCCAGCGGTTCAGTCGGTGGTTCCGGTGGTGGAGGCGGTGCCGGCGGCCCCGGTGGCGCGGGCGGCGGCGGAGGAGCCGGTGGTGCCGCCGGTGGTTCCGGTGGCGACGGCGGCCCTGGTGGCGACGGTGGTGGTGGTGGCACCGGCGGCCCCGGTGGATCGAACTAGCAGCGCTGCGACGCCGGTCCCCGGACCCGGGGCCCGCTAGATCCGAGAATCGGCCCCCTTCCCTTCGGAAGGGGGCCGATTTCGTCTGTCAAAGCTGATGTGGCACTGGCGATTTCGCGAACAATAGTTGGGCAGATGGCGCGGGTCGGCACCCCCTGCGATCAGTCTCCGGCGACGCAGAGGACTTCGTCGAGGCTCGCAGTGCGCAACCCGGCGGCGGCGGCCCGCTGCCCAAGCTCGTCGCTCGTCCCGGTGAGACCGATGGCCCCTGTCCGATCGAGCCGGACGGTGTCGAACATCGCCGGCCCGCCGGCGACGGTGTCGGTGACCACGTAGCGCCCGGTGGCACCAGCCCGTCGCACCTCGGACTCCGCGGCGGACAACCCGGTGAGTTTCTCCGCGTCACCGACGTTGATCGCCACCTGGAATACGTCGGGCTCGGCATCGAGGACGGCGGTCAGGCGGCCGACGAGCCGTTCCGGGGCGAAAAACCGCCAACTGTGGCCCAGGTGCAGCCAGAACCTGCCGCCGACCTCATCCCGGATCCTCGCCAGCCGAGCAGCGAACTCGTCATCCGGCCCTGCGCCGAAATCGAGGAATCCGTACCGCTCGCGCAACGCCATGCGATCCCAGTCGGACAGGCCGGCGCCGACCACGACGAAGCGCCCGATACGCGATACGTCCAGGCAGCAGTTCAGGAACGAGTCGAGGGTCCGCTCGGTGACGGCGCGGTCCGGTCCGGCGACCAGGCTGACGGTCACCTCGGTATCCCGCGGGCCAGCCGTGAGGCTGTGGACCACCCCATCCGGGTGGGATGCCGCCGCATCGATCATCGATGGGACCGCGATATCGCGGTTACCCGCGATTCGGATGCGGTCGTCGGCCGGGAGGTCGGGGCGAGCCAGCAACTGCCGGCACACCGCGAACGATTCGGACTGCCTGCCGATCCACGATGCGCACACCGCCTGCTCGTCGCGCGCTCGCCAGTTGTAGACGTCGGCGCCGACGAAGAGGATGTCCTCGTCGGGCATCGGGATGGCAGCAGCCCGCTCGGCGAACAGGTAACCCAGGTGGTAGCGCTGATCGGCGCGGTACCGCGCGGCGATCGCGTGCAGAGGCTCGGCGCGCGTGGGCCGGAACTCCCACGCCCGCAGGAAGGCGTCCTGGACGTCGGCCCACGGTGCGTCGAGGCGACCCATGGCCTCGGCGATCTGGATTCTCGAGTAGTAGATCTCCTCGTCCCAGCCGCCCATCTCCAGTCGCCGCTCGAAACAGTCGATGGCAGCGGGGTATTCGCCCAGGTTGAAGTACGTCTGCCCCAGGTAGAACATCGACCGCTCGTCCTCGGGATGGCGTTGCACCTCGGCGAGCAGCAGATCGCGGTCCCGCTCATACTTGCGGGGGTCGAGGTTGCGGCCGCCGAGGCGACGTGACTCGATGTGGTACTCGCCCTCGAGTCGCTCCTCGGTGAACGGATCGTCACAATGGGCGTATTCGTGCACGACTCCCCGGTAATACCAGCGGATTCCGTCTTTGAACAACTGTCTGCGCCAGTATGTGCACGAGGTGAAGCTGTCGCTGATGCGCATCGCGTAGACGCCGGCGCCCAACCCGCGAAAGTCCGGGGTGCCCGCGACGATGTCGTCGGCGTCCATGACCCAGATGTAGTCGCCATGTCCCTGAGCGAGGGCGAGTGCCTCGGATCGGTTGTGGCCGAAGTTGAGCCACGGTCGGTCGTGCAGTTCGCCCGGGATGCCCAGACGGGCCATGTGGCGGCGGATGACCTCCTGGGTGCCGTCGTCGGAGCCGGTGTCCACGATCACCCACGAGGCGATGTGGGGTGCGACGGAATCGAGCACTTCGTGGACGATGTGGGCCTCGTTGCGGACGATCATGTTCAGGCAGATGGCCGGGCGCGTGCCCACCCTGTTCGGCATCGAGCTCAATCCGTCCTCCGGTAGACGAGCCAGCGCAACTCGATCGGGCTGCGCTCACGCTCGACGTCGAACAGGTCCTGGCCGCTGACCCACTCGGCGTACCACCCAGTCGGCGGCCACGAGCCCGCGGGCAGGTGCGACTTCTCGTACTCGTACACCGAATCGTCGGTCTCCAGCTCAAGCCGCAGTCCGTCTGCCGCAGTGGACATTTCCGGCCTGGTGAACATGCTGGTGTAGGTCTGCTGACCCAGTTCGCGTGCGGCGTCGTCCGGGATGTAGCCGTCGCGGGCCAGGAAGGCGTTGAACACCAGGTGCCCGCCAGGGGCGAGGCAGCGGTCCGCCAACTCGAACATCGCTCGCAGGTCGTGTGTCGTGCGGAAATCCGACACCACCTCGGAGAGCACGATCAGCCGGTAGTCGTGCCGCAGATCGTCCATCGTGGCGAAGACGTCGCGGACCAGGACGCGCACATCGAGGGATTCGCGCCGGCAGGCCGCGCGAATCGCGTCGCCGAACTTCGCGGTCAACTCCACCGCGTCCACCGGATGGCCGCGGCGGGCCAGGGCCAGCGCGTTGCGTCCGGTGCCCGCGCCGATGTCGAGGACCGGGCATCCGCCCGGATCCGGCGCCGCGCCGGCCAGCGCCCATACGCGGGCGTCGGGCTCCGTTCCGAACAGGGGCGGTTCCCGAGTGGCGATCCAGTTCTCGTAGACGGCCTCGACGCTGAACCATTCGGGTTTGACGTGGTAATTGAGGACGGTGCCGATCGGTGCGTTGAACGATATGACGATGTTCGACCGCTGCGAGGCCGTAAACGCCTCCGCCAGCTGGCCCTTGAGCGCGGCTCTGGCGGCGCCGAGCTGTTCGGCGCTGAATCGCCGTCCCACCGCGGCAAAGATGTTGTCGCACATGGCTACATACTCATCGAGCAGTCCCGGCACCGCAGGCAGGGAGATCTGTCCGTTGACCACCGATCGGCGATACAGCCGCCGTGTCAACGCCTCGCGCGTCGGCGCCGGCCCGGCCGGCCCCGTGGGCGGAATCTCCATCAGGTTCCTTGTACACCAAATGAGCTTCCCGCCGCGGCGAATCGCACCAAATGCCAGCAAATGTCCCGGTGGCCTCGGGAATCGGGCGTTGTCGCACCGCAGAGGCTGCGAGATACCCTGTCGTTATTGAATTGTCGTGCACTCTCCACGGTAATCTCGTCGATGTCACATGCGTGGTCGCTATCATCGCCCCATGACGGAGTCGGTCGAAGAGTCGCGTGCTGCATCGCATGCAAAGCCCGCGCCCCCGACACTGGCGCAGAAGATGTCTCCGTTCGTTCCGATCGCCGCGCTGGTGGTCGCCCTCGCGGCGATCGGCGTCGCCATCTGGGCGCTGGTGGCCCCGCCGTCCGGGGCGCATTCGGTCGCCGGGCAGGACGGCGACCCCAAGACGGAGATCTGCGCGGCGTTCAACACGGTGGCCAATGCCGTCAGTGTCCAAACCCACGCGGATCTGGGGCCTGATCCGGTCGCCCAGAAGGCCGTCGCGGCCAACGCGCGCCTGGCGATGATCGGCGGAGGTGACTACCTGCTGAATCGCCTGGGCCCCGCAACGCCGCCCGAACTCGCCGACGCGGTCCGCTCGTTCGCGAACGATCTGGTCACCATCGGCATGAACGCGTTGGCGGAGGTGCCGGCCAGCGAGCCTGCGCAGGCCGCGCGGCTCAACGCCGGCGAAGCCCGCCGCACGCAGATCGCCGAACTGTGCAAGTGAGCGTTCCCACGGTCTGATGAGCCGACGCCCGCTATTACATAACCTTGTGCGGTTGTCGTAGATATGTAACATTGGCGGTATGCCGGACACTCACGTGGTCAGCAACCAGGTCCCGCCACTTGAGGATTTCAACCCCGCGTCGTCGGCGGTTCTCATCGAGGCGCTCATCCGCGAGGGTGGGGGATGGGGCGTCGACGAAGTGACCGAACTCGGCGCGCTGTCCGGAAGCCGGACCGCGCAGCGCTGGGGCGAGCTGGCCGACCGCAACGCACCGATCCTGCACACCCACGACCGCTACGGGCACCGTGTCGACGAAGTCGAATACGATCCCGCCTATCACGAACTGATGACGGTGGCCGTCGGCCACGGGCTGCACGCGGCGCCGTGGGCCGACGACCGGCCCGGCGCCCACGTCGTGCGGGCGGCCAAGACCTCGGTGTGGACTCCCGAACCGGGTCACATCTGCCCGATCTCGATGACCTACGCCGTCGTCCCCGCGTTGCGCGCCAACCCGGAACTGGCCGCCGTGTACGAGCCGCTGCTGTGCAGTCGTGAATACGACCCGGAGTTGGCCGTACCCGCGTCGAAGGCCGGTATCACCGCCGGAATGTCGATGACCGAGAAACAGGGCGGCTCCGACGTGCGGGCGGGAACCACCGCGGCCGTCCCCGGCCCCGACGGCAGCTACACCCTCACCGGCCACAAATGGTTCACGTCGGCGCCGATGAGTGACGTCTTCCTGGTACTCGCGCATGCCCCCGGCGGGCTCTCGTGCTTCTTCCTGCCGCGCGTACTTCCCGACGGCAGCCGCAACCGTATGTTCCTGCAGCGACTCAAGGACAAGCTCGGCAACCATGCCAACGCGTCGAGTGAAGTCGAGTACGACGGCGCCACCGCCTGGCTCGTCGGCGAGGAGGGCCGTGGGGTGCCCACCATCATCGAGATGGTCAACCTCACCCGCCTCGACTGCACACTGGGCAGCGCGACCAGCATGCGCACCGGGCTGACACGCGCGATCCACCACGCCCAGCACCGAAAGGCGTTCGGCGCCTACCTGATCGACCAGCCGCTGATGCGCAATGTCCTCGCGGATCTGGCCGTCGAGGCCGAGGCCGCCACGATCGTCGCCATGCGGATGGCCGGCGCCACCGACAACGCGGTGCGCGGCGACGCCACCGAGGCGCTGTTGCGGCGCATCGGTTTGGCGGCGAGCAAGTACTGGGTCTGCAAACGCGCCACCCCGCATGCGGCCGAGGCGATGGAATGCCTGGGCGGTAACGGTTACGCCGAGGAATCCGGTATGCCGCGACTGTACCGCGAAGCCCCACTGATGGGCATCTGGGAAGGTTCGGGCAATGTCAGCGCGCTGGATACGTTGCGCGCCATGGCAACCCGCCCGGAGTCCGTCGACGTCCTCTTCGCCGAGCTGGGAGCCACCACCGGCGCGGACCGTCGCCTGGATGCCCACGTTGCGGCGCTGCGGGCGGAGCTGTCGGCCCTCGAGACCATCCAGTACCGGGCCCGCCGGGTCGCCGAGGACATCTGTCTGGCGCTGCAGGGCTCGCTGTTGGTGCGCCACGGACATCCCGCGGTCGCCGAGGCGTTTCTGGCCAGCCGCCTCGGCGGTGAGTGGGGTGGCGCGTTCGGGACGCTGCCCACCGGCCTGGATCTGGCGCCGATACTCGAGCGCGCCATGGTCAAAGCCTGATGACACACGCGATTCGGCCCGTCGACTTCGCCAACCTGAAGACGATGACCTACGAGGTCACCGGCCGGGTCGCCCGCATCACGTTCAATCGGCCGGACAAGGGCAACGCGATCGTCGCCGACACCCCGCTGGAGCTCGCGGCCCTGGTGGAACGGGCCGACCTCGACCCCGGCGTCCACGTCATCTTGGTCTCCGGCCGCGGCGAAGGCTTCTGCGCGGGATTCGATCTGTCGGCCTACGCCGAGGGATCCGCCTCGGCGGGTGGCTCGAACGCCTACCGGGGAACCGTGCTGGACGGGCGGACCCAGGCCGTCAACCACTTGCCGGACCAGCCGTGGGACCCGATGATCGACTACCAGATGATGAGCCGGTTCGTCCGCGGATTCTCCAGCCTCATGCGCGCCGACAAACCCACCGTGGTGAAGATCCACGGGTATTGCGTGGCCGGCGGCACGGACATCGCACTGCACGCCGACCAGGTGATCGCGGCCTCCGACGCCAAGATCGGATATCCGCCCACCCGGGTCTGGGGTGTGCCCGCCGCCGGCATGTGGGCGCACCGTCTTGGCGACCAGCGCGCCAAACGCCTTCTGCTGACCGGTGATTGCATAAGCGGTGCGCAGGCCGCGGAATGGGGGTTGGCCGTCGAGGCGCCGGATCCGGCGGAACTGGACGAACGCACCGAACGTCTGGTGGCGCGTATCGCCGCGGTCCCGGTGAACCAGCTCATCATGGTCAAGCTCGCGATGAACAGCGTCCTCTACGGACAGGGGGTGGCCACCAGCGCAATGGTGTCCACGGTCTTCGACGGCATCGCGCGTCACACGCCGGAAGGGCATGCCTTCGTCGAGCAGGCCAGGACATCCGGTTTCCGTGAGGCGGTCCGGAGCCGCGACGAGCCGTTCGGCGACCACGGCCGGACGACGTCGGGGGTGTGAGGATGTCGACACCGGCGCGGATGACGGCACGCTCGGTGGTGCTCAGTGTGCTGCTCGGTGCGCACCCGGCGTGGGCGACCGCGGGTGACCTGGTCCGGCTCACGAGCGACTTCGGTATCCGGGAAGCCACCGTGCGGGTGGCACTGACCCGTATGGTCGGCGCTGGCGACCTGGTGCGCTCCGAAGACGGATACCGGTTGTCCGATCGGCTGCTGATGCGCCAGCAGCGCCAGGACGCCGCGATCAATCCGCGGCTGCGAACGTGGGACGGGACGTGGACGACGGTCGTGGTCACCAGCGTCGGCACGGAGGCGCGAACCCGGGCGGCACTGCGGAATATCCTGCAGGACAACAGGTTCGCCGAGCTGCGCGAGGGCGTGTGGATGCGGCCCGACAATGTCGAGATTGTCCTGGACCGGGAGGTCACCGGGCGCGCACGGGTACTGCGCGCCCATGACGACGACCCGGCGGAACTGGCTGCACGGTTGTGGGATCTGCCCGCGTGGGCCGGTGCGGGCCGGGGCCTGCTGGCGGACATGGCCGAGGCCGACGGCGTCCCCGGCCGATTCGTGGTCGCCGCGGCGATGGTGCGGCACCTGCTCAGTGATCCGGTGCTGCCGGAGAGTCTGCTGCCGGGTGATTGGCCGGGATCCGAATTGCGCAGCGCCTACCATGATTTCGCTGCCGATCTGGTGGCGAGGCGAGACGGCTTCGAACTGATGGAGGCGACATGAGCGTGCGAGTCGAACGCAGCGGTGCGGTCACGACGGTCGTCATGAACCGGCCCGAGGCGCGCAACGCCGTCGACGGGCCGACGGCAGCGGAGCTGTTCGCCGCGTTCGAGGAGTTCGACCGTGACGACTCGGCGTCCGTGGCGGTGCTCTGGGGTGACAACGGAACATTCTGTGCGGGAGCCGATCTCAAGGCGTTCGGTACTCCCCGGGCCAACCCGGTGCGTCGCGACGGTCCGGGCCCGATGGGGCCGACACGGATGGTGCTGTCCAAACCGGTGATTGCCGCGATCAGTGGACACGCGGTGGCGGGTGGCCTGGAACTGGCGCTGTGGTGCGATCTGCGTGTCGTCGAGGAGGACGCGGTCATGGGGGTGTTCTGCCGGAGGTGGGGTGTTCCGTTGATCGACGGCGGCACCATCCGGTTGCCGCGGCTGATCGGCCACAGCCGCGCGATGGACTTGATCCTCACCGGTCGCGCCGTCGACGCGAACGAGGCCTACGCGATCGGCCTGGCCAATCGTGTGGTGCCCGCCGGACAGGCGCGCCGGCATGCGGAGGAGCTGGCCGCCGAACTGGCCGAACTGCCGCAACAGTGCTTGCGTTCGGACCGGCTGTCGGTGCTGCAGCAGTGGGGAGTGCCCGAATCCGAGGCGCTGGACTACGAATTCGCCAGTATTGCCCGGGTCAAGGACGAGGCGCGCCGTGGTGCGGCCCGCTTCGCCGGAGGTGCGGGCCGCCACGGGGCAGCTGTCTGAGCTGACGCCGGGGCGGCGGCGGTCAGACCGTGCGCCAGCGTTCCCACGCGGCCTGTCTGGAGGTTCCCGACACCTCGGCCACCTGACTCCACGAATGGGAGGTGGCCATCAGGCGGGCCGCGTCGCCGACCCGTTCGCCGACGTAGGCCACGACACGCAGCATCTCGGCGAATCCCTCTCGGGTGCCGCGCGAACTCAGCTCGGCGGCGGCGCGGCACGCCAGCTCGGCGAGCTCATGGTCGGTCAGATCACCGAGTGATTGGCCGGAATCCGCAGTCATAGCGGCAATTTTACGGCGCTCACCCGGTGGGGACGTCGATCCGCAATTCGGCGTCCGTCGAATCGAAGGTCCTTGTCCACGTGGTTCCCGGCCACCGATAGTGGACCTCGCCGGCGTCGGGCCGGTAGTCGGCGGTGTAGAGCGTGCCGAAGCCGTCGGAGTAGTCGGTGCTGCGCAGCGGATGCCGCAGGAACTCTGCGGCCAGCTGATCGGGGTGGGGATCGGACGTCAGCAGGCCGAGCAGATGGGTCATGCGTTCGCCGCTGCGGAACCGTGCCCGTGCGGCGTCGTCGAGGTGGTCGAACCGGTGATTGGTGGCCAGGGGAAAGTCCCGCACCTCCGGAGTTCGGCCCGGCGCCACATAGGCGGTGCGGGTGTCCCCGGTTCGGTCGGTGAGGGTGAGGTTGTAGGACATGGACACCGGCACGTGAGCGAGGGCGTCCAACGCTTCGGCCACCGTGCCGGCGACCTCAAGCAGGTAGCGGACGACCAGGGGAATACCGAAACCGGGCCCGCAGCCCCGGGCGCCGCCGAAGGTCAGCGAGACGGCCAGGCCGTCGGAGTTCATTCCGTCCAGCAACCCCCACAGGCAGTCGCTGGTGCCGATGACCTGCCGGTCGGCCAGCCGGGTGGACATGACGACCTGCTCGAAGAGGTCGGGGTGGTAGTCGTAGTTGCGGATCAGCGCCCGCGGGCCGGTACCCACCACCGCCTGCGAACATGCCGGCGTGAATGCGGGCATATTCCAGTGTGTGAGCATCGCCGCCGCCGTGTCGTCGCCGCCGGTTAGCTTCACCAGCGTCTGCCAAGCGGGGTGGAGTTCCGGCATATGCCGGATGAGAGCGGCCTCGGCTTCGCGCGCGGTCGGCCTGCGGCCGGTGCCCGGTCGCGTGTACCACGCGCGGTAGCCCGGCCACGTCGCGTCGAACAGTGCCCGCCACCTGGGGCCGGGAACGTCCTCGCGGAATGCGTACAGGGTGATCGACTGGACGGCCATGCGTCAAGGTTTACCTGACGCCGGCGATCGCGTCAAGACAACCCTGACGCGACGGTTGTCTGTTACGGACCGACGAACGCAGCGCCCGGCCGTCCGGGGGCGCCGTCGGGAGAATCAGCCCTTGCTGATCTTGTTCCCGGACCCGAGATCGTCGACCTTCGGATCACCGTCCCGGTAGGTGACGGTGTTGTTCAGGCCCACAACGGTGATCGCGGTGTCGACGCGTTCGAAACTGATCTTGTTGTCGGCGCCGCCGACGTTGACGTTGGCGCACGCACCCTTGACAGTCAGGGTGTTGTTCGACCCGCCGACGTTCAGCGATTTCCCTTCGGCGCAATCGATGTCCGCGGTGGTGCCGAACGACCCGTAGTTGATGGTGTTGCCGATCTCGACCTGTGCGCCCGACGTTCCGGCGGTCGCTGTCGGGGCGTTGGTGCCCTGGCGTTCGGATCCGCAGCCGGCCAGGCCGAGCGCCGCGACCGCGACGGCGACCGATCCGATGAGCCGGGTGGTGTGCGCAGGCATGCTTGCTCGCTTTCGTGATGGTGAGGCTGGCGCCAGCCGGCTACGCCGGCACCCGGTCCAGACTGTTGGTCATACCCCGGTTGGCGGTCACGGTCCCCGACGACCGGCCCGCGGTACGTCGTGTCACCGTCGTGCCCTTCATGGTGTCGCAGTGGGCGCGGCCGCCGTAGAACAGATGCCTGAAAGACTACGTGCCGCTGCGGCGGCGATGCCGGGGCGCGACGGTGTCCCGCGGCCGGACCGCCGGTGGCGGGGATGGCTCGCCACCGGTGTCGGCGCTGGGTAGCGTGTTGTTCGATGCGTGGGCGTGTCACGAGATTCGGTGTTCTGGCGGTCGCCGCGGCGGTGACCGCCACGGGGTGTTCCCAGACTGTCGCCGGTTCGGCGGAGCGGGCCAGACCGGATGCCGACGACGCCAATCGCGACTACGGCTACGTCGACGACCGCTGTGGGCTGCTCCTGGACAGCACCGTGCAGGAAGCGCTCGGGGCCGACAACGTCGTGCGTCCCTACAGCGGCGCGGTATGTCAGTACGTGTTGTCGCGGCAGTCGTCGATGATCGACGTGACCTTCTCCTGGTTCGAGAGCGGCAGCCTGCAGCGCGAACAGGCGCTGGCCCAGGACCGCGGCGAGCAGGTCACCGAGACCGTCGTGGAGCGTCATCAGGCGTTCCTGGCGCGGCGCTCGCCGACCGGAGCGGCCTGCGCGGCCACCGCCGCAGCAGGTCAGGGGGTGCTCAGCTGGTGGGTGCAGTATCGCGGCCACACCACGTCCGACCCGTGCAAGGACGCCGAGAAACTGTTGTCGAGCACGCTGTCGTCGGACCTGTGATGCCGATATGAGCGCCCGGGCGCGGCGAACGCCGAAAACGATCGTCACATCCTGCTGGCTGGCCGGCGGCATCGCCTGCTGGGTGACGCTGAGCGCGTGCGGCTCGGCCGAACAGCCGCAGACCACGGCCGTCCCGGATGCGTCGGGCACGGGTTTCCGCAGCGGAGAATGCAACGGCATCACCGACGCGGATATCGAAAGGGCCGTCGGCTCGGCGATGTTCACCAAGGTGCTGGTGAACAACTCCGGGTGCTTCTGGCAGGAGAACACGGTCTTCGGCACGGTCGGAGCGGGTATGGGGATCTCGACCTGGTGGTATCGCGGCAGCGATATGGACACCGAGCGCTCGCTCGAGCAGCGGGCGGGGCGCACCCTGACCGAACTGTCGATCGACGGCAATAAGGGATTCAAGGCCTACGACGCCAATGCGTGCAGCATCTACGTCGCCAAGGACAGCGATGTCATCACCTGGTCGATCCAGACGATGAACCCCGCGATGCTGCCCGATCTGTGCACCGTCACTGAGCAACTCGCCGAACTCAGCCAGAACCGCGTGAACTGACCGTAGCCGCGCCGGGCGGGTTACAGTTTTTGGCCGACCCACGGCGGGTGGGTGGTGCCACGACCGAAGGATTGACCGCATATGGCGGCTCGCCCGGAGCAGCAGCAATCGGCCGCAGGCCGATCGCGTCCTGCCGCGCGACCGAACCGGCTCAGCCGTGACGCCATCGTCAACTCCGCACTGACGTTCCTGGACCGGGAGGGCTGGGACGCCCTGACGATCAACGCACTGGCGATCCAGCTCGGCACCAAGGGTCCGTCGCTGTACAACCACGTCGACAGCCTCGACGACCTGCGTCGCACCGTCCGGATGCGGGTGATCGACGACATCATCGAGATGCTCAACACCGTCGGGCAGGGTCGCACCCGCGACGACGCGGTGATGGCGATGGCCGGCGCCTACCGCAGTTACGCCCACCACCATCCCGGGCGGTACTCGGCCTTCACGCGGATGCCGCTCGCCGGCGACGATCCCGAGTACACCGCCGCCACGCGCGCGGCCGCCGGGCCGGTGATCGCGGTGCTGGCGTCCTACGGCCTCGACGGTGAGGATGCGTTCTTCGCCGCGCTGGAGTTCTGGTCGGCGCTGCACGGATTCGTGCTGCTGGAGATGACCGGTGTCATGGGCGAGGTCGACACCGACGCGGTGTTCACGGACATGGTGCTGCGGCTCGCCTCCGGCATGGAGAGGCGATGAGCGCTTGCGCGAAGAGCGGAAGATCCCGATGAGCGCTTGCGCGAAGAGCAGAAGATCCCGATGAGCGCTTGCGCGAAGAGCGGAAGATCCCGATGAGCGCTTGCGGCGGGCACGCTGACCTGCGGTAAGGCGACCGCAAACGGCTTTTGTATCGGCGCGGGCGACCCTGGTATTGTGGTGGCTCGTGCCTGGCCGTTGAGGCGTATGCGGCATCGTCAGATGCCAGCATGCCCGCACGCCGGGCCAATTCGCATGTCTATCGCGCATCGAAGATTCGACACGGTGCCGGGCGCATGCGACACGCCCGGACGCGGGGTGGGCAATCGCGTCATAACTGCAGTACAGAAGACTTATAAGCCGCCGAAGAACAAAGAAGCAACACAGGAAGCCGGTAAATGCCAACCATCCAGCAGCTGGTCCGCAAGGGTCGCCGCGACAAGATCGCCAAGGTGAAGACCGCGGCCCTCAAGGGCAGCCCGCAGCGTCGTGGCGTGTGCACTCGCGTGTACACGACGACCCCGAAGAAGCCGAACTCGGCGCTTCGCAAGGTCGCCCGCGTCAAGCTGACCAGCCAGGTTGAGGTGACCGCCTACATCCCGGGCGAGGGCCACAACCTGCAGGAGCACTCCATGGTGCTGGTGCGCGGCGGCCGTGTGAAGGACCTTCCCGGTGTGCGCTACAAGATCATCCGCGGCTCGCTGGACACCCAGGGTGTGAAGAACCGCAAGCAAGCCCGCAGCCGCTACGGCGCGAAGAAGGAGAAGAGCTGATGCCGCGCAAGGGCCCCGCACCCAAGCGTCCGCTGGTCAACGATCCGGTCTACGGGTCGCAGCTGGTCACCCAGCTGGTCAACAAGGTCCTGCTGGACGGGAAGAAATCGCTGGCAGAACGCATTGTTTATGGTGCGCTGGAACAGGCTCGCGAGAAGACCGGCACCGATCCGGTGGTGACGCTGAAGCGTGCCATGGACAACGTGAAGCCGTCGCTCGAGGTTCGCAGCCGCCGTGTCGGTGGCGCCACCTACCAGGTGCCCGTCGAGGTCCGCCCCGAGCGTTCGACCACGCTCGCACTGCGCTGGCTGGTGAGCTTCTCCAAGGCTCGTCGCGAGAAGACCATGGTCGAGCGCCTGGCCAACGAAATCCTCGATGCCAGCAATGGCCTGGGTGCTGCCGTCAAGCGACGCGAGGACACCCACAAGATGGCCGAGGCGAACCGGGCCTTCGCGCACTACCGCTGGTGATTGCCGCCGGCGGGTCGCCGGAGTCGATACGCAATGACGCGGGCCGCCGGACGTACGAACACAGATGAACTAGCAATCGAAAGAGTGGGAATCTAGCCGTGGCACAGGACGTGCTGACCGACCTCACGAAGGTCCGCAATATCGGCATCATGGCGCACATCGACGCCGGCAAGACGACGACGACCGAGCGCATCCTCTACTACACCGGTATCAGCTACAAGATCGGTGAAGTCCACGACGGCGCGGCCACGATGGACTGGATGGAGCAGGAGCAGGAGCGGGGTATCACCATCACCTCGGCTGCCACCACCTGTTTCTGGAACGGCAACCAGATCAACATCATCGACACCCCCGGGCACGTCGACTTCACCGTGGAAGTCGAGCGCAGCCTGCGTGTTCTTGATGGCGCCGTGGCCGTATTCGACGGTAAAGAGGGTGTGGAGCCGCAGTCCGAGCAGGTCTGGCGGCAGGCCGACAAGTACGACGTCCCGCGCATCTGTTTCGTCAACAAGATGGACAAGATCGGCGCCGACTTCTACTTCTCGGTCAAGACGATGGAGGATCGCCTCGGCGCCAACGTCATCCCGATCCAGATCCCGATCGGCGCCGAAGGTGACTTCGAGGGTGTCGTCGACCTGGTCGAGATGAACGCCAAGGTCTGGCGCGGTGAGACCAAACTCGGCGAGACCTACGAGACCATCGACATCCCGGCGGACCTTCAGGAGAAGGCCGACGAATACCGTACCAAGCTGCTCGAAGCGGTCGCCGAGTCCGACGAGGTGCTGCTGGAGAAGTACTTCGGCGGCGAGGAGCTGTCCGTCGACGAGATCAAGGGCGCCATCCGCAAGCTGACCATCAGCTCGGCGGCGTACCCGGTGCTGTGCGGCAGCGCGTTCAAGAACAAGGGCGTACAGCCCATGCTCGACGCCGTGATCGACTACCTGCCCTCTCCGCTGGACGTCGCGGCCGCGATCGGACACGCCCCCGGCAAGGAGGACGAGGAGATCGTCCGCAAGCCGTCGACCGACGAGCCGTTCTCGGCGCTGGCATTCAAGGTCGCCACGCACCCGTTCTTCGGCAAGCTCACCTATGTCCGCGTGTACTCCGGCAAGGTTGAGTCCGGTGCGCAGGTCATCAACGCCACCAAGGGTAAGAAGGAGCGGCTGGGCAAGCTGTTCCAGATGCACTCCAACAAGGAGAACCCGGTGGAGACGGCCGCGGCCGGCCACATCTACGCGGTCATCGGCCTCAAGGACACCACCACCGGTGACACCTTGAGCGATCCGAACAACCAGGTCGTGCTGGAATCGATGACGTTCCCGGATCCGGTGATCGAGGTCGCGATCGAGCCCAAGACGAAGAGCGACCAGGAGAAGTTGTCGCTGTCGATCCAGAAGCTCGCCGAAGAGGATCCGACCTTCAAGGTGCACCTGGATCAGGAGACCGGGCAGACCGTGATCGGCGGGATGGGCGAGCTCCACCTCGACATCCTGGTCGACCGCATGCGCCGCGAGTTCAAGGTCGAAGCGAACGTCGGCAAGCCGCAGGTCGCCTATAAGGAGACCATCCGCCGTAAGGTCGAGAAGGTCGAGTTCACCCACAAGAAGCAGACGGGTGGCTCGGGCCAGTTCGCGAAGGTGCTGATCGATCTGGAGCCGTTCACCGGCGAGGACGGGGCGACCTACGAGTTCGAGAACAAGGTCACCGGCGGACGCATCCCGCGTGAGTACATCCCGTCAGTGGATGCCGGTGCGCAGGACGCCATGCAATACGGCGTGCTGGCCGGCTATCCGTTGGTGAACCTGAAGGTGACGCTGCTCGACGGTGCGTACCACGAGGTCGACTCGTCGGAAATGGCATTCAAGATCGCCGGTTCCCAGGTGCTCAAGAAGGCCGCCGGGCAGGCGCAGCCGGTGATCCTGGAGCCGATCATGGCCGTGGAGGTCACCACGCCCGAGGACTACATGGGTGACGTGATCGGCGACCTGAACTCCCGCCGTGGTCAGATCCAGGCCATGGAGGAGCGCAGTGGTGCCCGCGTCGTCAAGGCGCACGTGCCGCTGTCGGAGATGTTCGGCTACGTCGGCGACCTCCGGTCGAAGACCCAGGGCCGGGCGAACTACTCCATGGTGTTCGACTCGTACGCCGAGGTTCCGGCGAACGTGTCGAAGGAGATCATCGCGAAGGCGACGGGGCAGTAGACCCGGAGTCGGTCGCAGTACCACAACTCAACAGAACAAACCTGCTTTAACCAAAGCACCAACACAGTCCAGGAGGACACAGAAGTGGCGAAGGCGAAGTTCGAGCGGACGAAGCCGCACGTCAACATCGGGACCATCGGTCACGTTGACCACGGCAAGACCACGCTGACCGCAGCAATCACCAAGGTTCTGCACGACAAGTACCCGACGCTGAACGAGTCGCGCGCATTCGACCAGATCGACAATGCGCCTGAGGAGCGTCAGCGCGGTATCACCATCAACATCTCCCACGTGGAGTACCAGACCGAGAAGCGTCACTACGCCCACGTCGACGCCCCCGGCCACGCCGACTACATCAAGAACATG
>JAFDWN010000004.1:0-18419 GCA_018268465.1 Actinomycetota bacterium | reverse complement strand
ATGGACGGCGCGATCCTGGTCGTGGCGGCCACCGACGGCCCGATGCCGCAGACCCGCGAGCACGTGCTGCTGGCCCGTCAGGTCGGTGTGCCCTACATCCTGGTCGCCCTGAACAAGGCCGACGCGGTCGACGACGAGGAGCTGCTGGAGCTCGTCGAGCTGGAGGTCCGCGAACTGCTGGCCGCCCAGGAGTTCGACGAGGAGGCCCCGGTCGTCCGCGTATCGGCGCTGAAGGCGCTCGAGGGTGACGAGAAGTGGGTCGCCTCGATCGTGGAGCTGATGGACGCCGTCGACGAGTCGATCCCGGATCCGGTCCGCGACACCGACAAGCCGTTCCTGATGCCCGTCGAAGACGTGTTCACCATCACCGGCCGCGGCACCGTGGTCACCGGTCGTGTGGAGCGCGGCGTGGTCAATGTGAACGAGGAAGTCGAGATCGTCGGCATTCGCCCGTCGACCACCAAGACCACCGTCACCGGTGTCGAGATGTTCCGCAAGCTGCTCGACCAGGGCCAGGCCGGCGACAACGTCGGTCTGCTGCTGCGCGGCATCAAGCGTGAGGATGTCGAGCGTGGCCAGGTCGTCGTGAAGCCCGGCACCACCACCCCGCACACCGAGTTCGAGGGTCAGGTCTACATCCTGTCCAAGGACGAGGGTGGCCGCCACACGCCGTTCTTCAACAACTACCGTCCGCAGTTCTACTTCCGCACCACCGACGTGACCGGTGTGGTGACGCTGCCGGAAGGCACCGAGATGGTGATGCCCGGTGACAACACCGACATCTCCGTCAAGCTGATCCAGCCCGTCGCCATGGACGAGGGTCTGCGGTTCGCGATCCGCGAGGGTGGCCGCACCGTCGGCGCCGGCCGGGTCATCAAGATCATCAAGTGATGATCTGACATACCGTCGCAAAAGCGGCGCTCATCCGCGAGGATGGGCGCCGCTTTCGTCGTCTGGTTCAACCCCGTTTTCCGTCAACCGGCCGGGTGTACGGTGTAGCGATGCCGGGGGCGCTGCGTCCTGATCTCGGGCTGTCGATCGACGAGCTCGTGGAGGAGTTGGACCGGAACGGGTTCGTGTGCGTGGAGGACGTGGTGTCCGACGACTGGTTGTCCGACGCCCGGGAGGACGTGCGCGACAACCTGGCTCGATACGGCGAGAACGACTTCTGCATCATTCATCCGGATTCGCGGGCGGGCAGTCCGGCGCAGCGATTCGTCACCGCGCCGGAGGTACGGGCGCTGATGGAGCAGCTGGCCCGTGCGCGCTGCCCGCGCGGCGTATCCGACCGCGAACCGATCTACAGCGTGTTGCGAGTGCTCGCCGGCCCGGACCGCGCTGCCACGTCATTCGCTTTCCACTACGACGCTGCAGTGGTGACGATGCTTGTGCCGCTTGCTATTCCGTCCGTGGGCGCGGGACGTTCGGGGGAGTTGGTGGTCTTCCCGAACAGGCGCCCGTTCCGGCGTTCGGTACTGGTGAACATCGCCGAGAAGATCTGGGTGCAGAACCCGTTCCGGCGCAAGCGGTTAGCGCGGGAATTCGATCGCGATCCCGGCCGGGCCGCCGTCGTGCTGAGGCCGGGAAACGCCTACCTGTTCTGGGGATACCGCACCCTGCACGGAAACTTGCCCTGTGCCCCCGGCACGGTCAGAGCCACTCTGCTGCTGCATTTCGGAGATCCGCACGGGGGCAGTGTGATACTGCGCGCGGTAAAGCGATTGCGCGCGCACCTCGCGCCGTCCTCAGAGCACACCGAAGCGACGGTGGTCCGGCTCTGACCGAGCCCCGGCCGTGAACTCGGCCATCGGAAGGCGCCGGTCGGCGTTACTCTGGCACGCGATAACGCTCGGACCACGGGAGCAGGACGTATGTTGTGGCGTTACGTGAAGGCCCAGGCCATGGTGTTGTTGTGCGGTGGCCTGGTCGGACCCATCTTCCTCATCGTGTACTTCGCCCTCGGGCAGGGCGACCTGCTGAAGTGGATGTTCTGGGTGGGGTTGGTGGTGACCGCCGCCGACGTGCTCGTCGCCTTGGCGCTGGCCGGGTACGGCGCGAAGGCCGCGGCGAAGTCGCAGGCGCTGGAGGAGCGCGGTGTGCTGGCTCTGGCGCAGGTGACGGGGATCGAGGAGACCAACACCCGCATCAACGACCGGCCGCTGGTGAAGCTGGATCTGCACATCTCCGGGCCGGGCGTGGCGCCGTTCGTCACTCAGGACCGCGTCATCGCGTCGATCGACCGGCTGCCGATGATCACCAGCCGCAAACTCGTCGCGCTGGTCGACGTTGCCACCAATGAATACGAGATCGATTGGCGCCGAAGCGCTTTGGTCAGCGGAATGATGCCGGCGACTTTCACCCTGGCCGAGGACAACAGTACGCACGATCTCACCGGGCAGACGGGTCCGTTGATGGACATCCTCGGGGTGCTCAAGGCCAACGGAATCGGCCTGGACACCATGGTCGACTTGAGGTCGAATCCGACGGCGCGTCAACAGGTCCAAGCCATCGTTCGACAGGCCGCTCGGCAGTCGGGCCCGCCGGCCGCGCCGCCCTCGCCGGCGCCCACGTCGCCTGTGCTGCCGGCGCCGCCCGCCCCGTCCACGGCGCAGCGTCTGCAGGAACTGGAGACCCTTCGGGCCACCGGGGTGGTATCCGAGGCCGAGTACACCGCCAAGAGGCAGCAGATCATCGCCGAACTGTGATCTAGGTTCCGAGAAAGTTGGCCTGTTCGGTGTGCGGGCGCTCATGACGATCCGCGCTTTGCCATCACGCGTGTGCAGCGGATGACTTACATGATGTCGAGGGGGTTGGCAGCGCCCTCGACGGGCGTGGTGCGCATCCCGCCGGCGTCCCGGAAGGAGCGGAATCCCTCGTAGGTCAGGAAGCCGCGTTCGCCGTCCTGTCGATTGGGTGGCAGGCCGAGGTTGAACAAGGTTTCCTCGGGCGAGTCGTACCAGGTGCCGAGTTTGAGGATCTGCCGTGTTTCCTCAGGCGTGGCGATCGGCCTGCCGAGTTCCTCGGCGAACCTCACCATCTTCCGGATCATCTCCACGCTGGTGTAGCGCTGACCCTTAACCGGGCCCCACAGGTTCTCTTCGATACCGGCGCGAACGTGTTGGCCCAGCGCGATGCACATGGCGGAGATCGGATACACCAACCGGAACACGGACTGGTAGGTGAACGACGACCCGTGAGGCGCACGCCGAATCAGCTCCATCAGGTCGAACGGGTTGGACCCAGCCGCTCCGCCGCCGACCATGCTGTAGAAGCCGTTGACCGGGCCGGCGTACAGCCCCTGCCGAATCAACCGTTCGACGATCTCCAGTGAGTGCACGTGCGTCAGCGCGAAGTAGGCCTGGATACCGTTCTCCCGCAGCCGCCGAAGGTTCTCGATGTAGAACTCGGGCGTGGCGTCGATCACCATCTGGGAGTACTGCCAGATGACCTTCGGGTCGTCCATGTGCGTGCCCTCCACGTCGTCCATGGTGAGCATCGACGTCAGGTCGTACTGGCAGGAGCCGATCGCCACCGTCACCTGATCGGGCTTGGGGTCGAGTTCGGTGAGCATGTGACGGGTGTCGTAGCTCTGCCAGTGAGCGACGCCGTCGCCTTCCGGCGCGAACGAGATCGACCCACCGACCTGAAGCACCATGTCGGGAACCGCCTCGCGCAGTCGTGCGATCTGCGCGCCGTACTCGGCGAAGTTCTTCGAGATCTTGCCGGTCTTCGGGTCGCGGACGTGGATGTGCAGGATGCGGGCACCGGCCTCGTAGCAGTCGACGGCGGCCTGCACCTGCTCGTCCCAGGTCAACGGAACCTGCCCGGGAAAGTCCGATGGCGTCCATACCGGCCCGTAGGGCGCCGCGGTGATGATCAACGGTGGCTGGTTCTCCGGCAGCAGTGACCGGTCGGTGAAGTACATCAGATCTCCAAATCTAGTGTCGTGGATTGGTTTTCATTGAAGAGAGCGAACTCCTCATCGAGGATCGGCACTGCGAGATTGATCGATTGCCCACCCTGCCCGACACACAGGTGCAGCACTGTCAAAATCTGTGCCGGCGTGGCTCCCGCCGCCAACGCGTGCCGAATGTGCCGACGGATTCCGGGCGTGTACAGGTGCGTGACCGACGCATCCAAGGCAATGCTGAGCAACTCGATCTCCAGAGGCGACAGCACATCCGCGGTATAGAGGCTCACGCTGACGGACATGAACTGTTCGGTCCAGCCGGTATCGAGCTGCAGGAATGGGTCCCACGCGGCGTTCCACTGACCCGCCGCGCGCATCGCGTCGCACGACGGCGTGGGTGGTGCTGTCACGGATTCCGCCGTCTGATCGTCGGCGCTCAACGCCTCGGCGAGGATAGGGGCCGCGACGCTGAGGGAATGCACGGAAACCACCGCGGCGCATTTGATGACGAACAGCACCTCCTCCCGCGTCGCGCCGGCGATCAACGCAGCCCGGATATGCCGGCGCACAGCGGCCGCATCCAAGGTCGTGCACGAGGCATTCAGCGCGACGCAGACCAACTCCAGCAACCGGTGATCGAGAACCCCGGCACGCCATGGATCCACGCTCATCGTGCTGAACGCCGCTGCCCACAACGGGTCCCAGCCTTGCAGGGTATCCAGCGCGGGACCCCACAATCCGGGTGACTCAGTCGACACGGTGCAGAGTGTGCACCTCCGTCGCGCTCGCGGCTTGACATTACGCGACAAGCGGCCGTAGACACTTCTGGTGCACGCGATCCGCGCCACCTGTCTGCTGCAATACCGCGAGTTGGTGCACGAACTCGGCGGTGACCCTCAATCGATTCTGCGCGAGGCCGGGTTGCCTCCCCAGGACGCCGGTCGGGCCGACCGCTTCATCTCCCTGCGGGCCGTGGCGGCGGCCCTGGAGTCCGCCGCCGAGGTCACCTCGGCTCCAGACTTCGGGCGCCGCCTCGCAGCCCGCCGCGGCATCGAGACCGTCGGGGCAATCGGCTTAGCCGCTCAAACCGCGCCCACCTTGCAAGCGGCGTTCTCCATCTTCAGCACGTTCATCGGTGCGCACAGTCCAGGACTGCTGGTGCGACTGACCCCGGGCGCCGACGCCGACGACAGGGAGTTCTTCGAATTCCGCATCCTGCTCGATCCGGCTCCGCGGCAACGCCAGGCCATTGAACTCGGACTCGGTGCCGCCCTGCAGATCCTGCGCGCCATCCTGGGCGCTTCCTACTCACCACTGTCGGCGCACCTCCCGCACACGGCGCTGGGGCCCTCTTCGGACTACGTCCGATACTTCGGATGCACAACGTATTTCGCGCAACCCGCCGCGGGATTCACGCTGCGCGCCGCCGATCTGCGCCGCCCGCTGCGCCGCGACGATCACACTCACCGCCGGACAGTGCACCAGCTCGCCATTCAAATCGACGATCGACAACCCCGGCTTTCGCACACCACTACCGACGTCGCACGCACCCTCCTACCCACCGGGGCGCTCACCCTCGTGCTGGTCGCACGACACCTCAACATGCACCCCCGGACCCTGCAACGCCGGTTGGCCGCCGAAGGCACCACATTCGCCACACTCGTCGACAACATCCGCCGCGACACCGCACAGCACTACCTGCGCGACACCAACGTCGGCCTCGATCACCTTTCCCGCATCCTCGGCTACTCCGAGCAAAGCGTCCTGACCCGATCCTGCCGACGCTGGTTCAACACCAACCCCACCACCTACCGCAACACCGGCCTGCCGCAACCCTGACCGCACACCCTATGGGATGTGTGAAAACCATTCTCGCGCTAGCCGAAGCAAGCCGATAGCCAACGTGCGGCCGCCATACACTGTTGGTGTCGAGGTGATTTCGATAAGATATGCGCGTCCTTCTGGTGGTCCAGGCGCTATCCGGCTTGGGGGTGATGGGTCGTGGCCCAACTGTAGGGCAAACTCGGTCGGGGTGAGTTCGCCGTGCGCGGAGTGGGGCCTGTTCGCGTTGTAATCGCGGCGCCAATCCTCGATGATCACGCGGGCTTCCAACAGCGAATCGAAGCGCCAGGAGTTGAGTAGTTCGTCACGGAGCCGACCGTTGAACGACTCGACCCAGGCGTTTCTGCCACGGTGAGCCAGGATCGATGAAAAGCGAACCAGCACCGGTGAATCGGCACCAATCACTCACCGCGTGCGCCACGAACTCCGGACCGTTGTCGAAACGCACGTAGTGCGGCGCCCCGTGGGTGAGCGCGAGGCGATCCAGGACATCGACGACACTGTCGGCGTCGATGGAGCGATCAACGTCGATCGCGAGGGCTTCGCGGGTGAACTCGTCGATCACGTTCAACATCTTCACGGTACGGCCCTCGGCGGTGGTGTCGTACTGAAAAGTCCATCGCCCATACGACATTCGGCCGGATCGGCAACATCGCGTGATCGGCGATCGCTGGTGCCCGACATGGCGATCGGCGCGTTGGCAACGGTGTACACCCTGTTCCTGGTCTACGCCGCCGGGTGGGATCACCTACTGCAGTCGTGCATCCTCTACGCGCCGGGCGCGTTCTTGTCCATCAGGGCCCGCAGAGAACGCCGTCTTACTGTGTTCACCCGCGCGGAGGCGGTGCTGTTCGGGATCATTGTGCTCGGTGCGATCGCCGGTGTGATGTCGCCGGCCACCGGTGCGATCCGGATCTAGTCAGAAAGGGCCCTCATGACAACATCCTCAGCTTCGTCGGCCACCTACGGTGTCCATTCGGAGGTGGGCACGCTGCACAAGGTGCTCGTATGCTCACCGGGCCTGGCTCACGAGCGGCTGACCCCCAGTAACTGCGACGACCTGCTGTTCGACGATGTCCTGTGGGTGCAGAACGCGCGCCGCGACCACTTCGACTTCATGGACAAGATGCGCGATCACGACGTCGAGGTCGTCGAGCTGCACAACCTGCTCACCGAGACGATGGCCATCCCGGAGGCCAAGGCGTGGCTGCTGGACCGCAAGATCGTGGCCAACGAGGTCGGGCTCGGCCTGCTCGACGACACCCGCGGATTCCTCGACTCGCTGCAACCGCGGCGGCTGGCCGAACTGTTGATCGGCGGCATGTCCACCCGGGATCTGCCGGTCGAACTCGGCGGTGGGTACCGCGCGCTGGCTCGCGAGGACACCGGAGTCACCGAATACCTGATGCCGCCGCTGCCCAACACCCTCTACACCCGCGACACCACCTGCTGGATCTACGGTGGCCTGACACTCAATCCGCTGTTCTGGCCCGCACGCCATGACGAGACGCTGCTCATGAAGGCGATCTACGAATTCCATCCCGACTATGTGGGTTCGACGGTGTGGTGGGGCGATCCTGAGCGTTCGTGGGGTATGGCCACCATCGAGGGTGGCGACGTGCTGGTCCCCGGCAACGGTGTGGTGCTGATCGGGATGAGCGAACGCACCTCGCGCCAAGCCATCACCCAGGTGGCCGCGGAGTTGTTCGCCCGCAACGCGGCCGAACGGGTCGTCGTCGCGGGTATGCCGAAGCTGCGGGCCGCGATGCATCTGGACACCGTCTTCACCTTCGCCGACCGCGACGTGGTGACGACCTACCCCGAGATCGTGGACAACATCGCACCGTTCACCTTGCTGCCCAGTGACAACGACGTCGGTGTCGACGTCGTCGAGGAGACGAAACCCTTCGTGGAGGTGGTGGCCGCCGCGCTGGGGCTGCCCGAACTGCGGGTCGTGGAGACCGGGGGCACGAAATACGACTCCGAGCGTCAGCAGTGGGACAGCGGTAACAACCTGGTGGCCGTGGCGCCCGGCGTGGTGTTCGCCTACGACCGCAACACCCACACCAACTCGCTGCTGCGCAAGGCCGGGGTCGAGGTCATCACCATCGTCGGCGCGGAACTGGGGCGGGGACGCGGCGGCGGCCACTGCATGACGTGTCCCATCATTCGGGAGCCACTGGAGTGGTAACGATCTAGAACACGTTTCAATTCTGCTGTTAGCCTGTCGACAGGACGTCCGGCGCGGTGCGGACGCGCACGCCCGGAGTGGCGAAGGGAGCAGCGGTGGCGGAATCCGGCGGACCTCTGGACGGGCGGGTGGCACTTATCACCGGTGCCGCCCGCGGACAGGGCAGGGCGCATGCGATTCGGCTGGCCGCCGAGGGCGCCCACATCATCGCGCTCGACATCTGCCGACCGGTTTCGGACTCGGTTCCCTATGCCGCCGCCACGTCCGACGACCTCCGCGAGACGGCGCAGGCGGTGGAGGCGCAGGGTCGCAAGGTGCTGGCCCGCGAGGTCGACATCCGCGACGACGCCGCGCTGCACCGGCTGGTGGCCGACGGTGTCGAACAATTCGGCCGGCTGGACATCCTGGTCGCCAACGCCGGTGTGCTCAGCTGGGGACGGTTGTGGGAGTTGACCGACGAGCAGTGGAACACCGTGATCGACGTCAACCTCACCGGCACGTGGCGGACGATTCGCGCCGTCGTTCCGGCCATGATCGCCGCCGGAAACGGCGGGTCGATCGTCATCGTCAGCTCGTCGGCCGGAGTGAGGGCGACACCGGGCAACGGGCACTACTCCGCGTCCAAACACGGACTGACGGCGCTGACGAACTCGCTGGCGCTGGAGGCGGGCGAGTTCGGGATCAGGGTGAACTCCATCCACCCGTATTCGGTGGCCACCCCGATGATCGAGAACGACTCGATGATGGGCATCCTGCGCAAGCATCCGAGCTACCTGCACAGTTTCGCGCCGATGCCCTACCACGCGGTGGCCAAGGATCCGACCCGTAAGCTCAGCGACTTCATGGAGCCGGCCGAGGTCGCCGATGTGGTGGCTTGGCTGGCCGGCGACGGGTCGGCGACCTTGTCGGGGAGCCAGATCGCCGTCGACCGCGGCGTGATGAAGTACTGAGCCCGCTCAGGCGGGCAGTACGAGGACCGGGACGGGGCTGTGGCGGATGATCTTCGCTCCGTGCGAGCCCAGGAACACCCCGGTGATGCTGCGGCGCGACGTGGTGCCCAGGGCCAGCAACTCGCCGTCTTCCCAGTCCGTCGCGTCGAGGGCTTGATCCCATCCGTTGCCGGTGATGACCTGTAGCACAACGTCATCGCCGACGGTGCCGTCATCCCTGAGCCGGCCCAGCACGCCGCGCAGCTCCTCCGCCCAGGCGTCCAACAGCGAATCCTCGGTCCGGAGACCCACTTCGGGTGGGAACATCGTCCGGCCGCGGATGGCGAAACTGACGACTCGCATCGCCACATCCAGTTGTGCGGTGAGGGCGGCGACCCGTTCGACCACCCGCACCGACTCGGGAGTCCCCGAGTAGGCGCAGGTGATCCGGGTGAGTTTGCCGCTGCGGGCCCCGCGGTATCCGCGCGGACTGATCGCGACCGGAACCGGCGACGCGTGCAGCAGCCAGTCGGTCGTCGAGCCCAGCACCACCTGGCCGAGCGCGCCGTTCGAGGTCGAACCGACGACCAGCAGATCGGCATTCAGCTCCTCGGCCGCCTCCAACAGGCCGTCACCGACGGTCCGCGCGGCGACCTGCCGGTAGCCGACGTCGAGGCCGTCGGCGAGGGTGGACAGGTAGTCGCGCGCCTCCCTGGTCGAGTCGGCGCCGAGTTTCTCGGCGTAGGCGGCGAATTCGGCGTCGACGCGCGCGGGGGAGGGGGTCATCCACGGCCGGGGCACCACGGCGACGACTGTCAGCGAGGTGTCCAGTACGCGTGCTGCCTCGACCGCCAGCTTCAGCGGTGCATGGCCGCATTTGCCGGCCAGATACCCGACGGCGACCGTCACCCTCGGTCCTTCGGCGGATGTACGACGGTGACGTCCTCCACGCCGGGTGCGGCCGTGGCGATGATCCCGTCACCGCCGTCGTTCAGCGCGCTGTGGCGGCGACCCCAGAGCAGGTAGAACACCAGTACCGCGGCAACGCACCCGCCGAACACCAGCCAGGTCTGCCAGCGCAGGCCGTACAGCACGGCGATGCAGGCGAGGATGGACAGGACAGGGGTGACGGGATAACCGGGAACCTTGAAGGGGCGGGGGAGATCGGGTTCTCGTACCCGCAGGACGATGACGCCGATCGACACCGTGATGAAGGCGACGAGGGTGCCGATCGACACGGCGTCCAGTAGCCAGTTCAGTGGGATGAACCCGGCCAGGATTCCGGTGGCGACGGCCACGATCACCGTGTTGCCGACGGGAGTCATGCTGCGCGGGTTGACCTTTGCGAACATCGACGGCAGCAGACCGTCGCGACCCATGGCGAAGAGGATGCGGGTCTGGCCGTACATGACGACCAGGGTCACCGAGAAGATGGAGATCACCGCTCCCGCGGCCAGGATCGTGCTCGCCCAGGTCCCTCCGGTGATGTGCTCGAGGATGACCGACAGCCCTGCCTCGGCCTGCTCGTCGGATCCGAACTCGGCGGCGTCCTGCGTGCCGAGGCCGGCGAAGGCCACCAGGATGTAGAAGGTGGTGACGACAATCAGTGCGGCGATGATCGCCCGCGGCATGGTCTTCTGCGGGTTCTTGACCTCGTCGCCGGCTGTCGACACCGCGTCCAGGCCGATGAACGAGAAGAAGATCATGCTCGCCGCGGCGGTGATGCCGGTGAAACCCTTGTCCCAGAAGCCGTGGAAGTGATCGGCGTTGAATGCGGTGAGCGCGATGATGATGAACATGGCCAGCACGCCCAGTTTGATCAGCACCATGATCGTGTTGACCGTGGCCGACTCACTGGCGCCGCGGATCAGCAGCAGCGCACACATGATGATGAGCAGGACGGCGGGCAGGTTGACGATGCCGGGGGTGGCGTCCCACGGGGCGGACGTCAGCGACTGGGGGAGTTGCCAGCCGAATAGGTTGTCCAGCAACTTGTTCAGGTAGCCGCTCCACCCGACGGCGACGGCGGAGATGGATACGCCGTATTCGAGCAGCAGGCAGGCCGCCACGCCCATGGCGACGAATTCGCCCATCGTCGTGTAGGCGTAGGAGTAGGTGGAGCCCGACACCGGCACCGACGACGCCATCTCGGCGTAGCAGATGGCGGACAGGCCGGCGGCGACGGCGGCAAGGACGAACGAGATGAGCACCGCCGGGCCCGCCTCGGGCACTGCGGCCGAGAGCACGAAGAAGATACCGGTGCCGACGGTCGCGCCGACGCCGAAGAGGGTGAGCTGGAACGTGCCGATACTTCGTTTGAGGTGATCGGATGCACCGTGCGCGACGGGCGCACCGATCACCGGACGGCGCCGAAGCAACTGTTCGGAGAGGCTTATATGAGGAGCGGTCATGGTGCCTCCTGGGGAACCTGGAACCTAGATTGAACTCCGGGACAAGTGTGAACCCGTGTCGGCCAAAACGTCGGCGAACTGACCGATCGCCCAATCGATCTCCTCGGCGGTGATGACGATCGGAGGGGCGAAGCGCAGGGTGGAGCCGTGGGTGTCTTTGACCAGGACGCCCCGCTGGGCCAGCGCCATGCTGACCTGCTTGCCGGTTCCGATCCGCGGGTCGACGTCGACGCCCGCCCACAGACCCCTGCCCCGTACGGCGACGACGCCGTGGCCGATCAGCGCCCGTAGCCGGGCGTGCATGCGCTCACCGAGTTCGGCTGAGCGCGTTTGGTATTCGCCGCGACGCAGCATCGCCACCACGGTCGACCCGATGGCGGCGGCGAGCGGGTTGCCGCCGAAGGTGGAGCCGTGCTCGCCGGGGTGCAGCACCCCGAGCACATCCCGGTCGGCCACGACGGCCGACAGCGGGACCACGCCACCGCCCAGGGCCTTGCCGAGCAGGTAGATGTCGGGAACCACACCCCAGTGGTCGCAGGCGAATGTCCGCCCGGTGCGGGCCAGCCCGGACTGGATCTCGTCGGCGATCATCAGCACGCCGTGTTCGGAGCAGAGCATCCGCACCGAGGCGAGGTAGTCGTCGGGGGGCACGATGACGCCGGCCTCGCCCTGGATCGGCTCGATGAGGACGGCGACGGTGTCGGCGTCCATCGCGTCGGCCATCGCGGCGGTGTCGCCGAAGGGGACCGAGCGGAATCCGGGGGTGTAGGGGCCGAATCCGCGCCGGGCGGCGTCGTCGTCGGAGAAGCTGATGATCGTCGTGGTGCGCCCGTGGAAGTTGTTACGCGCCACGATGATGTTCGCGCGCCCGGCGGGCACGCCCTTGACATCGGTACCCCACTTGCGGGCCACCTTGATTCCGCTTTCGACGGCTTCGGCACCGCTGTTCATCGGCAAAACCAGGTCTTTGCCGCACATTTCGGCCAGCGCCGCGCAGAACGGCCCCAGCCGGTCGGAGTGGAACGCCCGGCTGACCAGGGTCAGGTTGTCCAGCTGTGCGTGAGCGGTCGCGATGATCTCCGGGTTGCGGTGGCCGAAGTTGACTGCGGAGTACGCGGCCAGGCAGTCCAGGTAGCGCCGACCCTCGACGTCGGTGATCCAGGAACCCTCGGCGGTCACGGCAACGACGGGCAGGGGCGAATAGTTGTGCGCGACATGGCCGGCGTCCAGTGCGATCGCCTGGTCGGTCGCGGTGTCGCCGGTCGTGTCCACGTTGTCCAGGATGGTCACGGATGTACCTCGAGCGTGCAGCATTTGACAGATCCGCCACCCTTGAGCAATTCGGCGAGGTCGACGCCGATCGGTGCGAAGCCCGCCGCGCGCAACTGGTCGGCGAATCCGGTGGCCGCCGCGGGCAGTACGACGTGGTACCCGTCGGAGACGACGTTGAGGCCGAGCACGTCGGCGTCGGCGTCGGCGACCACGATCGCGTCGGGGAACAGCTCGAGCAGCCGGGCGCGGGATTCGTCGCTGAAGGCGGGCGGATAGTAGGCGATCGTGGTGTCGTCGAGGACCGCCAGCGCGGTGTCGAGGTGATAGAAACGCGGGTCGACGAGCTCCAGGCTGACCACGGGCATCTCGACGATGGCGGCGATCTCGTCGTGTGCCCTGCGGTCGGTGCGGAATCCGTAGCCGGCCAGGATGGTCGAGCCGACGACCAGTAGGTCGCCCTGGCCCTCGTTGATGTGTTCGGTCTGTGCCGGCTGGTAGCCGTGGCGTGCTGCCCACTCGGCGTAGCCGGCGGCCTCTCCGGCGCGCTGGGGATAGGCGAAGCGGGCGATGATCGCGCGGCCGTTCACCACCAGTCCGCCATTGGCGGCGTAGACCATATCGGGCAGCCCGGCGAGCGGTTCGACGAGTTCGACGGTGTGGCCCAGTTCCTTGTAGGTCTGCCGCAGGGTCTCCCACTGGTTCATCGCGACGTGCGCGTCGACGGTCGCCGAGGTGTCCATCCACGGGTTGATGGCGTACTCGACGGCAAAGAACGTCGGGGGCGTCATGGCATAGTGGCGCGTGCGGGCGCGGCGGGTGGACGTCATGAAATAACGATATGAACGATTAATCGTGCAATCAATCGCCGAATATTGCGTGTCGACGCACGATATCGTCGTTGTGAGACGCAAATGCATCGATCTGTTGCAAAGGACGTGACGATGGATCGGCTGGACGATACCGATGAGCGCATTCTGGCCGAGCTGGCCGAGCACGCCAGGGCCACATTCGCCGAGATCGGGCAACGGGTGAACCTGTCCGCGCCGGCGGTGAAACGGCGGGTGGACCGGCTGCTCGACAGCGGTGTCATCCGCGGTTTCACCACCGTGATCGACCGCAACGCGCTCGGGTGGAATACCGAGGCATACGTGCAGGTGTTCTGCCACGGCACCATCGCCCCCGCCGAGTTGCGGGCGGCCTGGGTGGGCATCCCCGAGGTCGTCAGCGCCGCGACGGTGACGGGGACCTCCGATGCCATCCTGCACGTGCTGGCACGCGATATGCGCCATCTGGAGGAGGCGCTGGAGCGGATCCGAGCCAGCGCCGACATCGAGCGCAGCGAGAGCATCGTGGTGCTGTCGAACCTCATCGAGCGCGCACCGTCCTGACCCGCGACGAGGGAGGTCGGGGTGAGGTGGCGCACATCGGTGTGGCGGCGTCGTGTAGAAAACCCCAGGTGACCTCAACTGCGGAAACTGCGGGCATCGTCATCGTCGGTGGTGGGCTGGCGGCGGCGCGCACTGCCGAACATCTGCGCCGCGGCGAGTACGCCGGATCCATCACCATCGTCAGCGATGAGGACCATCTGCCCTACGACCGCCCGCCGCTGTCCAAGGAGGTGCTGCGCGGCGAGAGCGACGTGGTCACGCTCAAGCCGGAGACGTTCTACGCCGACAACGACATCGCCGTGTTGCTCGGCGCCGCGGCGGTGAGCGTGGACACCGCGGCGGCCACGCTCGCGCTCGCCGACGGGCGCGAACTCGGCTACGACGAGCTCGTCATCGCAACGGGATTGGTGCCCAGGCGGATTCGGTCGTTCCCCGACCTGGACGGGATCCGGGTGCTGCGGTCGTTCGGTGATAGCGTGGCGCTGCGCGAGCATGCGGGCGCGGTGGAGCGTGCCGTGATCGTCGGTGCGGGGTTCATCGGTTGCGAGGTGGCGGCCAGTCTGCGTCAGCTCGGCGTCGACGTCGTTCTCGTGGAACCGCAGCCACAACCATTGGCCTCGGTGCTGGGCGAGCGGATCGGTGCACTGGTCGCCAGGCTCCACCGTGCCGAGGGGGTCGACGTGCGTACCGGTGTCGGGGTGGCCGAGGTTGCGGGCTACCAGAGTGTGGAGACGGTGTTGCTGAGCGATGGCACGGAGATCGACACCGATCTGGTGGTTGTCGGTATCGGCTCCGATCCCGCGACCGGATGGCTGGAAGGCAGCGGCGTCGAACTCGACAACGGTGTGGTGTGCGACGAGTTCGGTCGTTCCCGCGCGCCGCACGTGTGGGCGATCGGCGACGTCGCGTCCTGGCGCAACAGCGTCGGAGACCAAGTGCGCGTGGAGCATTGGAGTAACGTCGCCGAACAGGCCAGAGTCCTGGTCCCGACGATCCTGGGTCGGCAGGTCACCCCCGCTGTGACGGTGCCCTATTTCTGGAGCGACCAGTACGACGTGAAGATCCAGTGCCTCGGTGAGCCGGAGGCCGGTGACAACGTCCACCTGGTCGAGGATGACGGGCGTAAGTTCCTGGCCTTCTACGAGCGCGACGGCGTCGTCTCCGGGGTGGTCGGCGGCGGGATGCCCGGCAAGGTGATGAAGACCAGGGCCAAGATCGCCGCGCACGCGCCCATCTCCGACGTGCTGAGCTGAGGCCTGTTCGAACCCGAATCCAGGGTCGCTGCCGCGTCTGCTTGACGACCGAGGATTCTGGTTCGGCGCCGAGGGGCTGCCGGGTCGCCGGGATGCCTAGAACTGACCCAGGTAGAAGCGGCCGCCTTGGTCGTCGGTGCACTCGGCCATCGATCCGTAGGACTGCAGGGACGGTCCGTCGAGCACGGTGCCGCCGGCCTCGACGACCCGCGCGACCGCTCCGTCGAGATCGGCGACGGTCCACATCGGCGTGGTCGTGGGACGGTCGCTGCCCCCCGCCGCGCCCGCCATCGGATGGCTGCCCACGATCTGCCAGCCGTCCTGGACGCGGCCCGGCTCGAACGTCCAGTACAGAACGTGGCGGTAGAACGCTCGGAATGCCGCGGTGTCCGCGACTTCATACGTGATGTACGAAAGTTCGCCCGGCCCAGTGCCGTTGAGTTCCGGCCTCGGCCGCGGGCCGGCGGGCGTGTAGACCGCGAACGCCGTCCCCTGGGGATCGGTGGCGTCGAGGACGGTGCCGAACTCGAACTCGCGGACCGCGCCGGGCCGCCCGCCGCCGGTGAGGATCGCCTGGCGTGCGCCGTCGAGATCCGTCACGGCATAGCAGCAGAACAGCGTGCTGCGATCGGCCGCCCCGACGATGTCGATGGGCTGATCGGTGTTGGTGACCCGATGGGTGACCGGGTCTACCGTCCAGCCCAGCACGTGGCCGTAGAACACCGCGGCCCGTGCGGCGTCGGGAGTCGACAGTGATACGTAGCCGACGTCACCGTGGCGGATGGGGGTGGCCTCCCCGGTCACCGGGCCCGAGAGCATCCAGCGGTGGCCGAACGGGTCGTACAGGGTGGCGTTGCGGGTGCCGTGGTCTTCGTAGACGTCGCGTTCCACCCTGGCGCCGTACGCGCGGGCCCGCTCGAGTGTGGCGTCGGTGTCGGCCACGGGCAACATGAGGCTCACCGATGTCGCCCCGGCTGCGGGGGCGGTGAGGCCCGCCTCGGGGAATTCGTCGGCCAGGTACAGGACGCCGCCCGCCAGGGTCAACTCCGCGTGGCCGATCCGGCCGTCGCCCATCACGATCGGTTCGCCGTCGACGGTGGCCCCGAATGCGTCGACGTACCAGGCGATGGCGTCACGTGCGCGGGCGACGGTCAGGTAGGGGACCGCCGCGGGACGCGGCAATTGGGCGGGTGCCGCGGGACGCGGCAATTGGGCGGGTGCCGCGGGACGCGGCGAGCCGGTCGCCTTGAGTTCGCTGATCGCGGTGTCGGTACCACTCATGGTGACGTCTCCTGTTCGATTCGGTAGGGACAGAGCCGATTCCAGCCGGGACTTCAACCGGGCGGCGAACTGCGGATCGGGCTGTACCGGAAGGTCGTCGCCGTGCAGCACGCTCAGCGGATCATGACGGTCGATCACGACGCTCCTCCTTCCGGTTGGGGATAGTTGGCTCTGAACGCGCGGCGCGCGCGCACCAGCAGGGCCTCGGTGGCGTGGACCGTCCGGCCGATCATCTCGGCGCATTCGGGTACGGAGCAGTCGTCCATGTAACGCAGCGTCAGCACCGTCCGGTGGTGTTCGGGCAATCTGGCCAGGACGCTCTCGGCGACGATTCGATCCAGCGCGGCATCCCAATCGTCGCCGGGATCCGCCGTCTCGGGCACCTCGGGGACCGGCACGGAGAACCTGCCGTGCCCGCGCCGGTAGTGGTCGGCGAGTTTGTGCCGGGCCACTCCGAGTAGCCACGGCACCGTGATGGGAGGCGGGTCCTGCCTTCTGGCTGCGTCCATGGCCGCCAGGAAGGTCTCCGATGTCAGGTCCTCTGCTGTTGCGCGGTCGCCGCAGCGCCGGACAAAGTACCCGTATACGACGGGAAGCGTCTCGTCGTACAGAGTCAGCAGTCGCTGGGCAGCCCCCGATGGGCCCACGCGATCGCGCTCGGCGCTCATACCCCTATCGTCGCCGTCGGGGCCCGAACTCCGACACCCCGATCACAGATCCGTCCGACCCGCGGATGTCTCCAATCCTTGCAAGCCATCGCTGACCAGGTCGAACGCGCTCTCCAGGGACTGCGCGAGCGACGCGGATTCGTCGGCGAGCCAGTGCTCGTAGGCCGACAGCGACACACCCAGCAGCGTCCACGCGACGGTCTGCGGCGCCAGATGTGTGTCGGCGACGCCGAGCCTGCGCGCGACGAAGGTGGCCACGACCGCGCGCCAGCCCGCGTACATCGTCATCGAATATGCCTGCAGCGCATCGGTTTGCAGGATCAATCGCATGCGCTCACGGTGCCGTTCGAGCTCGCGTTCGCCGAATGTGTTGAATGCCAGCAGCGCGTCGCGCAGGGCATCGACGACGGACACGCCGGGCGCCACGGCATCCAGCAGGTCACGCATCCGGTCGAGGTAGGCGTCGAAATCACCCCAGGGAATGGCGTTCTTCGAGGCGTAGTAGCGAAACAGGGACCGGCGGGCGATTCCGGCTGCCGCGGCGACGTCGTCGACGCTCACCTCGTCGAATCCGCGGGCGGCGAACAAGTCGAGCGCGACCTCGGCGATCCGGTCCTGTGTGGTGGATCGGCGACGGCCCACCCGGGGCTCTGCGCCGGCGCCACCAGATCCCATCACGGCCTCCCTCGACCCTCTAGCCTTCTGGCACTCAATGCCATATTCTTGCGATCTCGATCACACTTGTCGAGATGTTCCACGATGAAAGGTAGCTGCCATGGAGCCGAATCAGCACGACGCGCAGACCGAGACCTCGCCGAGCGCTCTGGTGAGCGAGTCGCTGGTCGAAGAGGTGTCGATCGACGGGATGTGCGGGGTCTACTGACCATGAGTGGTGCGCCTGCCGCGTCCGGGTCGCGACGGCCCGTGCCGTTCGACCCGGATCGCGGGTGGTGTGTGCATCCGCAGGTGGCGGTGCGGCCCGAACCGTTCGGAGCGCTGCTGTACCACTTCGGGACCCGCAAGCTGTCCTTTCTGAAGAACCGCACCGTCGTGGCGGTCGTCCAAACGCTGGCCGAACATTCCGACGCGCGTGCCGCATGCCGCGCCGCGGGAATCGACGACGACGCGCAGGGACCCTACCTGCACGCGCTGGAGGTGCTGGCCGGCTCGAACATGATTGTCCCCAAGGAGAACACGTGACCCACCATGCGGCGGTCCGCCGATGACCTCGACACTGCCCGTTCCCACCCTGATCGATCAGTTCGAACTCGGGT
>JAFDWN010000049.1 GCA_018268465.1 Actinomycetota bacterium | reverse complement strand
GGTACTTTTTCATGGCCACGGACAGACAAATCGCCGTTGGCGGTGAAGTCGATCAAGGTCTCATTCGATCCGGTAGCCCGCTTGATCTTCTGCACAGCTTCGGCGACAGACGGGTCCATGACCCACGAAGTCAGCTTTGCCCCGACCGACCGGGCCTTGTAGACCGCAGCGATAAACGGGTCCAAGCTGGAGATGCTGGCGCCGGTGTCAACCGCCGAGTAGGCGGTGCTGAGCAGACCCGATGGGCCGTTGGTGACGGTGTTGCCGACGAACGCGGTATCGATCGCGTGAGCAATCTGATTCACCAGACCGCCGACCGCCAACTCTGCGACAGCGGGGCTGGAGTCCTCGGCCAGCTCGTTGGACAGACGGGTGATGCCGCCTACCTTGCTCGGGGTCACCGGCACACCGGAGGTAGCGCCGTCCGTCGCCGTGATCGTCGCAAGCTCGGCAAGCCAGTTCACTGCCGGGTCAGACTCCCAGAGCGGGAACGTCACACCGACCTTGTCAGTCTGAACGACGGTCGTGGCCTGCAAGGCCACAGACTCGGACTGAAGCGCCTTGTTCAGGAGCTTGCCGAACTCGACCGGCGTGAAGGCGTCGTTAGTACCCGGATGATTCATAGCCATGTGTTTGTCCTCCTATGGACTGGGCTAGGACCGTGCCTAGCGATGAGAAAGGCCCCTGACGCGGCGTCAGGGGCCCTGAGTGGATAGGTGAGCGGGCGGTGAAGTAGCCCGCCGAAGCAGACCCGAGAGGGCCTAGCGTGACCCGAGCCACGGGCTCGGATCTTGTGTGCCTCGCTGAGGCGTTGGTGAGCCAGTCAGTCGACACAGACGACCGTCTGGCTCAAGGCTTGCGCCTAGCTCTTAAGAAGGTCCGACCACGACGGTTCACGCTGCGGAGGGGGTGTTTTACCGCCACGACCCTGCGACGGATCGAACGCCGGGGCGTTCTTCCGCAGACCCGGCCGCTCGGCCAGGATCTCAGCGACATCGGCGGCCACCTTCGCGGCGTCTATGTCCCCGGTCTCGGTCAGGTAGTCGGCTACGTCGTTGCCGCTGAGGCTGAACAGGTCTTCCGGATGGCTCAGACCATCTGAGGCGAGCCGTTGAACCTCGGCCCGCTGCATCCGTTCGATGCGAGCGTTCGCCGCAGAGAGCTGGTCGCGTGCCTCGTTCCGTTCCACTCGGTACCGAGCTTCGCGGTTGCCCTTCGGGGCAGGCTCAGAGCCGTTCTGCGGCTCGTCGGCGGGCACGTCTATCGCGGTGCCGGTCACTGTCGATCCTGCCGGGGTGGTTTCGGAACTCATGCAGCCTCTACCTGCGCTTTCTGTGTGGGGAAATTGGTTCGTGCGAACAGTGCAACCGAAACGCCGTTCGGCGGGCTGTATGTGCCCACCACCGGCAGGCTCAGACGGTCGAACTCGTTCTGTGTGATGCCGAGGTGCCTAGCAGCCTCGGCGCGGGTCATCAGTAGGGGTGTGTGCTCATCCACGCATTGCAGGCACTGGCGCGTGTCGGGCCGGCCCCACTTGTCGGTGGGGAACTCGGTGACCGGCTGCCGTGAGCGGCAATCCTTGCAGACTTTGTCGCTCAATCGCGGGTCCAGTGGGTGATCGTCAGGCCATCGAAAGGATGTCCCTGACCCGCCGCGCCGAAATCCACATCGGCGTCAGGGCCGACGAGCCAGGTTTTCGGGGGTGCGCCGTCCGTGGCAGCTCGTTCGATGGCATCGGAAATACGGTCGCTCATGTGTTTTGCTCCTCTTGATCCGGTGGTTGCCGGTCGTGACATGGAAAAGGCCCCAGCCGGTTGGCTGAGGCCGGTGTAACCCCTCACCGCTGCGCGGCTCGGGAAATATCTTGTTGTTCTCCTCTAACCCCTCGCTTCGCTCGGGGCGGCAGACCGTCCATACCCCTAGCCAAGTTGGCGAGAATTGCACCTTTTGCACCCTGGCTATCCGCGACCTGCGTGTATACCTAGAAACGGGGTGCAAATGGGGGTGCAAAACTCACCAATCAGGGTGCAAAACTGCCCCTGCAGGGTGCAAAACTCAGTTTCCGAACTGCCACCCTCGGGTGCCCTTGACGGTCTTCGGGTCTCCCATCACCGCAGTAACGCGGGTGTAGAAGTTGCCTTTGGTCAACGCGGTCTTGCCGTTGCCGTCCTCGATCCAGTCGCGATAGTCGGCGTATGCGTCTTTGCGCTCCGCGAATCCGGTCAACTCGGTCTCGTCCAGCCAGGTTCGCACCGGGTCAGATCTGCGGGCGAACATGTCGTGTGCGCGGGTGCCCGATTCCGATGTCGAAATCCGGTAAGGGTGCTCATGCGCTCGGCGCAGCAGCCTCCCCGCGATGGCGGGCAGCTCCGCCCTGAGCCGGTCCCGTAGCCCGGTGTCGGACCCGTCGAACGTGTTCGGGAACTCAACAACTTCCCATCGGCGCAGGTAGCCGTGTGAGGTGTCCGCCGAGGTCGGGATTTGATTGGCGGAGAACACGGGAACTGCCCAGACCTTGGCGGCGAAGGCGGTTGCGTGCTTGACGTCCATTCTCACGGTGTCGTCGCCGGTCATCTGCTTGAACTTGCCAGTGTGGGCGATGTGATCACCGTCGATGTCCCCGACGATGTTGACAGGCTTACCGTAGATCTCCGCAGCGGCGAACTGCCGAGACATCTCTTGCAACGAGACGTGCGCTGCGTTCTGGGTGCCGATGATGGACTCAACTACGGAGAGCAACACGCCCTTGCCGTTGCGGCCTGCGCCGCACAACATGACCGCTCGCTGTTCGGGATTCCCTGGCAGCAGCAGATAAGCGAGTATGTCTAGCACTCGCGCTCGGTCGTCGTGGTGGACGACGCTGTTCACGAAGTCGTTAAATTCCGTTGTCGGACTGTCGAACTCGGGATCTACTTGAAGTTGGTAGGTGGTCAACACGTCGGGATCGTGCGGGACTATCTCGCCGGCGGATACGTCGAACAGACCTGACGGCACGGACACGAATCTGGTCTCGGGCTCGTCGGGCCGGATGGTCTTGCCATCTCGGAGCAGTCGCGCGTATAGGTAGGCGCTGACGTGTGCGATGTTCCCGTTTCGGAACGTGCGCCCCATCTTCACGGGAAGTCGACGCGATACCACCTTGCGGTCTTCGCGCCACACACCGCCGTCATACGACCAGAAGGCGTCAGACACCGGGTCCACTCGGATCGGGCCATCGGCCAGGACGGCATCGGCCCAGTACGGCGTGTTGAACCCGTTCAGCGATTCGTGGTCGACGTTGCCTTGCAGGAACCGCGGATTGACTTCCATTGAGTCGCACTCGCACGGCATCCGGTCGCAGTGCTCGCAGTAGTCCAGTTGGGCAGTCACTTGTCCTGAGCACCAAGCTCAGTGCGGAGAGCTTCGACCTCGGTCTGTAGTTCTCGGCGGTCGGTGCGGTATTTTCCGTTCTCCTTGCGGAGGTCGACAATCGTCTTTCGCCAGTAATTGGGTAGCTCGTCCAGATCGGCAGAGGCGCTGATGCCGTTGCCTTTCAGCCGCGAACGCAATTCGTAATTCTCCGACCGGAGTTTTCGTATCTGAGCCTGCCAGTAGTCAGGCAGCTCGTGGAGCTGTGCGGTCTGGTCGATCATGGGTGTTCCTCCCTTTGGGTAATGGACGCGGCATCTATCCGCGCTTCTGTTGTCCCCCAAGCGGATTGCCTAGGGGAAAGTCTGTTTTGCTCTGGCCCGCGCTTACGCTACGAGCGCGGGTCGCCGTTCATCACGACGAGGTAAGCACCGAAGCGCGTCAGGAGGACGTCATTTCTGGTGGTGTACCCAATCCCAGCCGGTACGCGCTCACTGACGTCAGTAAACGCGCCGTGACCTGCACCGATGTTGTCCGCTGATGTCCTTGCTCGGATGATGGCCTTCTCAAAGTTCTGCCAGTTGTCGTACTCGACGGCCTTCATCAGGTCCCGCGCAGACCAGAACTCCTGTCCGCCGTCATCGATCCCCTTGATGACGTTCACGCGGCACCTATTAGCCGCTGTATCTCGCGGTATTGCCGTAGTTCCGCTCGGCACTTGGCCGCGTAACGGCGTGCGGAGGCTCGGCGGCATTCTCCGCAGCGGCCATCGGGCCGCACGTGCCGCCGGTCGTGTCGTGTGCAGGAATTCCCGTGCATTTGGTTGTCTACCTTCTGGAATCGCCACAGACGACTCCTCATCTTGAGATGGCATCTCGCCACAGACGAGATTTCGTTTTTCTTGGTTGGGCTGTAGTTGATCCGATTCAGGTTGAAAAAGAGACCCCCCAGCCGGGCCTCATGGGCTCCGAACCGAGGGGACTCAAATAACCAAAAGGTCGGGACACCGGCCAAGGCATCCCTTATCCATCCGGTATCTCTATCGGACGGCTCACCGCTGGTTGCTGACTGCCAACGGAAGTCTTACGGTCGGGAGGAGCAAACAACCGACCGTACCGGGCGGCAGGAGAGTAGCCACCCGCTTGCGTGTGAGGCGCATTCAACGTATGCGGCGCTCAAACACGCAAAGTCTCAGATTGGGAGGAGTGCCCTCCCCCTCAGTAGTAGATGCGAATTGTCGGGAAACTACGTGACGTGTGACGCACTTCACTCTCTCGCGGCGAGTTGCAGCAACCGGTGCGCTCTCAAGCCTGCAAAAGAATCGGGGGAGCGATTTACGTCTCCCTCTCCCACCAGTAGTAGATTAGTATTGGCAAGAAAACCCCACTAGTGTGACGTACTTCACCTTTACATGCAACACGGGCTGAGAAGACCGTAGAGCGTTTAGGGGGTACGGACGTGCCCGGTAGTGCTCGTTCGTGCCTCTGCGTTGCGTACAGACGCTGAGTGCTCTTCTTCAATTCGAAGAAAAGGCCGTAAAGCATTAATCCCTCTCCCACTTAGTAGTAGATGTATCTTTTACCGGAATTGTCTGCTGTGTGACGTACCTCACCTAACGTCAGCGCATACACACGCGGAGGTCCCGACGCCGCGACACTAGTGTTGCTGAACACACCGGTTGCGCCCCCGCAAAAGTGGCACACACCTACCTTTCCCGAGGACTACCTAGACAACCTGCAACAGGACTGACTAGCAACCCCCTGGCACGACAAAACCCCCGCTGATCAACTCAGCGGGGGTTCTGCCGGGGGAGTAGGCGCGCGGGTTACGCCGCCACGTATACGGACATCTCGACTGCGCCGAACATCCAATCCGCATCATCGAACGTCTCGCGGGACGCCAGCACGAGACCGTGATCCGCGATGTACCGGCGAACCGGCTGATACCACTTGTCCGTGTCGCCTACGAGCGGACTCCGAGACACCTCTACGCGCTCGGGGCCTCCGGTTGCGATGAGCCAGCAGGGACGGGCAACTTCAAAGGGCAGCGAACCTACGTTCACGTATCTCTCCTATCCGGGGGGAGGTCGCTAAGGCCCGAAAGCCGTCAGCAACTTCTGGATCTTTGTTGTCGTGTGTGCAGCCTTGACGTTGTACTGTGCCTCGGCGATCTTGCCCTCCTCATCGACCACGAACGTCGAGCGGATCACGCCCTGCACCGTCTTGCCGTACATCGTCTTCTCGCCGAAGGCGCCCCACGCGGTGAGCACCGATTTGTCCGAGTCGGACAGCAACGGAAACGTCAGGCCCTGATCGTCGCGGAATTTGGCGAGTTTGGCGGGTTTGTCGGGCGAGATGCCGATGACGGCGAGCCCCGCGTCGTTGAGTGCGCTGAGGTTGTCGCGGAAGTCGCACGCCTGTTTCGTGCAGCCCGGGGTGGAGGCGGCGGGGTAGAAGTACACGATGACCTTGCGGCCCCGGTAATCCGACAGCGTCACCGTATTGCCGTCGGCATCGGGCAGGCTGAACGCGGGGGCGTTGTCGCCGACCTCCAGGCGTGGGGTCTGTGCCACCGTTGTCTTCCCTTCTCGTCGACCGGGGCCCTCCGATGGAACCCGGCTGAACTAGGGTAGTTCGGCAAGGCGGCCGCCCCGCACAGCGTGGGGTGACGCGAGCGACGTGGACGGCCGTGGAGGGCGCAGTGGCGGACAGGGACCCCGAGACCATCAAGCGGGACATCGATCAGGCGCGCGACCAGTTGGCGTCGACGGTCGATTCCCTCGCCGAGCGGGCCAACCCTCAACGAATCGCCGACGACGCCAGGGCTGCGGTCGTGCGGTTCGTTCAACAGCCGGTGGTGGCGGTGTCGCTGGCGGGAGTCGGCCTGCTCGTCATCGTCGTGACGGTCCGCCGGATCAGGCGGCGCTGACTCGGGTCAGCCCCGCCGCCCGAACAGCAGCCAGTCCGTCAGCGTCAATCGCGGCGGGTTGGCGCTGCGTCCGAGTCGATTACAGCTGCGGACCGCGATCGGAGATTGCGCAGTAACGGCGTCGTGGCGATCGGTGCCGGATGAACCCGTCGAGCGTGATGCGCCTCCGGTCAACATCAGCTACGCCTCGTTCCTTATCTCAGACGCCGGTCCCGGCCTGCCGCCGGGGATGTACAGCTAACTCGACTCTAACATGGCTGCGCGCATCTATGCAGCTTGAACCGAAGTGCTGATCGCTGCTCGCAACCCGAAAAGGGGTCGACGGGCGAAACGGCCACGTCCGCGCCGCACGGGCCCACAGCACACAACAACGAAATCGGTGGCGCATCCGGCGAAAAATTGTCGCAAACGTCACCTGCAACGGCGGAGATGTTGCCGAAACCCGCCGTTGTTGGCTGGGACTCGGGGCGTGCGGCCAACCCCAACTGCCCCGGAAACGACGAAATCGGGCCGTTTCCGACCCGATCGCCTGCTATCGATGTGTGGTGCGCCGTCAGGGTTTCGAACCCCGGACCCGCTGATTAAGAGTCAGCTGCTCTACCAACTGAGCTAACGGCGCGCGTGTGAGACGATAACAGGCCCCACCGCCGACAGTGAAATCCGTGTGCCGCCGGTTCCGGGGCGCGTTTGCGGTGGCGCGCCCGGTGTCGGAGAAGCCCTTAGACTGTTGCCAAGAAAACCGTTCGTCGGTCAGCAGATGTCGTGAGGGTGGGAGCAAAGTTATGTGGCAGGTCCGTTCGGTGGCCCGTCCGCGTCGGAACCAGAGCCGGTGGGCCGCGCTGGCGCTGGTTCCCGCTGCCGTACTCGCGCTGAGCGCGTGCTCCGCTAACTCCGCATCGCCTCAGCCGGCGGTCATCGCCGACAAGGGCACGCCGTTCGGCGACCTGTTGGTGCCCAAGCTGACCGCATCGGTGACCGACGGCGCCGTGGGTGTCGCCGTTGCCGCACCGGTCACGGTCAGTGCCGAGGACGGCGTGCTCGGCGCCGTGACGATGGTCGACGAGGACGGCGCCCCGGTAGCCGGCGAGCTGAGCAAGGACGGCCTGACCTGGTCGACGACGGATCCGCTCGGGTACAACGAGCGCTACACGCTGAATGCCCAGTCGTTGGGTCTAGGCGGCGTGACCACCCGCCAGATGACGTTCCAGACGCATTCGCCCGACAACCTGACGATGCCCTACGTCGTGCCCAGCGAGGGTGAGGTCGTCGGCATCGGCCAGCCGGTGGCGATCCGGTTCGACGAGAGCATCCCCAACCGCCTGGCCGCCCAGAAGGCCATCACGATCACTACCGAACCGCCCGTCGAGGGAGCGTTCTACTGGCTGAGCAACCGCGAGGTGCGCTGGCGGCCCGCCGAGTACTGGAAACCCGGAACCAAGGTCGAGGTCGAGATCAACACCTACGGCGTCGACCTGGGTGACGGACTGTTCGGCCAGGACAACGTCACCACCCACTTCACCATCGGCGACGCCGTCGTCACGACCGTCGACGACAACACCAAGACGCTGACCGTCAAACGCAACGGCGAGGTCATCAAGACCATGCCGGTGTCGATGGGCAAGAACAGCACCCCGACCAACGTCGGCACCTACATCGTCGGGGATCGCCGTTCGGAGATGGTGATGGATTCGTCGACCTACGGGGTGCCCGTCAACTCGCCCAACGGCTATCGCACCGAGGTCGAATGGGCCACCCAGATCTCGTACAGCGGCATCTACGTGCACGCCGCGCCGTGGTCGGTCGGCAGCCAGGGCTACAGCAACGTCAGCCACGGCTGCATCAACGTGAGCACGAGCAACGGCCGCTGGTTCTACGACAACAGCAAGCGCGGCGACATCGTCGAGGTCGTCAACACGGTCGGCTCCACGCTGCCGGGCACCGACGGGCTCGGCGATTGGAACATCCCGTGGGAGCAGTGGAAAGCCGGCAACGCCAGCATCTGAGCGCTGTCCGCACCAACCAAAAAGTCAGGGGGCCCGGAATGGGCCCCCTGACTTGTTCGGGGTGGCTGACGGGACTCGAACCCGCGACAGCCAGGATCACTGTTTTAAGTAGAAAATGCTATACGCCCACGTCAAGGCCGGTTATGCTAGAGATCTCGGCAAACTCGGGACATTTGATTCGCGGAGCGAATTGATGACGATCTTGACTTCCGCTGCAAATATGCTCCGGCCGATGTGGGGAGGACTGGACGCTGCCGGGGTGGTATCCGTCGCCGGGCCGCGATGGGAACTCGGGTTATTGGGCGGCAGTCACTGGGCCGATCGCCTGACAGGTCACCACCGCCACCGACGTGTGAGGTCACCACCGCCACCGGCTCAGTCGGCACCGCCACCCCTATACGCGACTCCGGTCGCCAGCTAACGTCAAGTGGCTGCCATAAGGCGGCCGCGTGACGCGGTCAGCAAGCGCCTTACGGTTTCGCCGTGTAGTTGCGGGGCTTGAACCCCGGAACTGCCAAGTCGTTCGAATTGTTGATAGTGGGACTCGTCATCGTCATCCGCGTGGCGGTCATCAGCACCGAGCCTTGGGGACAGACGTTGAAAAGGCATGCGACGCTCAACGTGAGGCCCAAATCAAACCTTGCGATCGAGCCTTCAGATGTTCGAGCGTCGGATGAAAGATGATTCCCACAGAGCGTGGGGCCTAAGAGTGTCACTCGCCAGGGTTGGGGCCTTTACGCAAGTGTGACGGTATGCAATCGCGCTTGGCTAGATGTACGCGTCCGTCGTCAACAGGCTGCCCTCGGGGCGGGCCACAATTGCGCTAAGCGCCAGACGCAAGCCGCAATTTTGTGAGCCCTCGATGGGCGATCAAGTATGATTCGCGCAGTACCTCCGAGTAGCCGTACATCGATCCCGGTTGGCGATTCGCCGCCCCGCTCCAACATGCGGAAGCGTGACGAATTGCGGTGGCATGGGTCGTTGCATCACGCACTGCGATGCCCAGTACGTGATGTGCGATGTCAATTGCGTCGGCGAAGTGCCAAGGCCCATCGGCTATCTGCAGGGGTCCACGTGTGAGAGGCGATCGCACCGCTCGCGGAACAAGAAGCGAAACGAGCCACTCTACCGCCCTAACTGGACCGGGGCGTTCATGCATCTCGACCAAGAGTATCGCGCCTATCAAAACAGATGCGTCGACTTTCGCGCAGGCGTCGAACGAGAGCTCTTTCTCAAGGATAGCCCGAAGTTTTCTCTGGTACGACCTCGACAAGGATAAGCAACCGAGCCGCGAAGCAATGTCGTCATCGGTGAGGCGCCGGCGGTCACTCACAACAATTCCGTGCCTAGTTCTGTCGCCCGCTGGTCGATCTTGTTCCTGAGCATCTTCTTAATGAAGAACAGCATCGTAAGAGCAAGGACGCCGATTGGTGCCCAAACGATCAGAGTCGCGAGGTTGTCTCTCATGAGCTCGGGGACTGTTTGCCTTGTGGCGGCGAGCACCAATCGCGGCGTTGCAGCCCCGATAACTCCGAAGAGTGGGAAGCTCACGATGTATAAAAGGTAGAGGCACATCACCTCCCAATCTGAACGTTTTACGTATTGGGGCAACGGCTTGAAGAACGTTGGCCAGATTACTAGGAATCCACCAATAGAAAGAACGGCAACAATGTCCAAATTCTGATAGTCGAGTACTTTTAGAAACATGCCGGTACCGAAGAGGTATATAGCACGGCGGCCGAGCGCGCGAATAATCTGCATATCCAGAAGCGAAAGTCCGCTATCAATATCGCCGAACACAGCATTTGGCAAGGCGAAATACGGTCCACGGAATTTATTGTCAATAGCGATCAAAGCAGCGACGCACACACCGGGAAAGAATATGAACGGCCATGTAAGGTGTTCGACGTCGAATATCGCCATTTTCCCCCCCATGTGCTGCTTGTGGCGATCGCAATGCCGGAGCTCACCCTACGGGACGATTGGCCACGGCGGTCGGCTTGCCGGCGGCGTGGTATTGAGTCGCGAGTGCGTTTGTCTCCGCGCCGGTGGCGCGGCGGCTTCTGCGGGCACAGTTCAAGGTTGCGCTAAGGGTGTAAGCACCAAAACGAATGAGAAAGAAAGGTGGGAGGGCCAAAAAGCCCTCCCACCTGCGGGGTGGCTGACGGGACTCGAACCCGCGACAGCCAGGATCACAACCTGGTGCTCTACCAACTGAACTACAGCCACCATCGCCGCCTGGCCCGAAGACATTAGCGGCGTCGTCGATACTAGCCGCTCGAACGCTCCGCAGCCGAATCGGTTTCCTCCGGCGTTTCCGCCGAACCCGCCAGGCCGACCGCGATTGCGGCGATTTCGCTGGTCGACGGCCCGGGCGGGGTCACGAACGCCGTCTGGCGGTAGTACTTCAACTCCCGGATGGACTCGACGATGTCGGCCAGCGCGCGGTGCGCCAGCCCCTTCTCCGGCTGCCCGAAGTAGATCCGCGGGTACCACCGCCGGCACAGCTCCTTGATCGAACTCACGTCGATCATTCGGTAGTGCAGGAAGTCGTCCAGCTTGGGCATGTCCCTGGCGATGAAGCCGCGGTCAGTGGCGATCGAGTTGCCGGCGAGCGGTGCCGTCTTGGCCGCCTTCACATGGCCGCGGATGTAGTCGAGCACCATCTGCTCGGCCGTTGCCAGGTCGACCGTCGACGCCCGCACTTCCTCGACCAGCCCGGAGCGGGCGTGCATCCGCGCCACCACCTCGATCATCGAGGACAGCGCGTCGTCGGGGGCGTGGATGACCACGTCGATGCCCTCGCCGAGGATGTTCAGGTCCGCGTCGGTGACCAGCGCCGCGATCTCGATGAGTCGGTCGGACTTGAGATCCAGGCCCGTCATCTCACAGTCAATCCACACCAGTTCGTCCCGCACAGGTGTCCACAGTATGCGTACCGTCGCCAACCGGCCGCGGTAACCCTCCACGAGGGTGACCGGCCAGTAGGGTCTCAATGTGCCCGGCCGCGCGGCCGAGACGGATGACCCGTGTGCGCCAGAGAGGATCGGGATGACCACCGAAGCGACCCCCACGCCCGCGCAGGAGATCGCGGCGGGCTACGCCGTCGAGGGGCAGGCGCTGGAATTGGGCACCGTCGTGGTCGACGGCGCCGTCGACCCGTCCGCGGTGGTGCGGATTCCGCTGGCCACCGTCAACCGTCACGGACTGGTCGCGGGGGCGACGGGCACCGGCAAGACCAAATCTCTGCAGGTGATCGCCGAACAGCTGTCGGCCGCGGGGGTGCCGGTGCTGATGGCCGACGTGAAGGGCGATCTTTCCGGCCTGTCACGGCCGGGCGCGACCAACGACAAGGTCGCCCAGCGCGCGGCCGACACCGGCGACACGTGGACGCCGACGGCCTATCCGGTGGAGTTCCTGTCCTTGGGCACCGACGGTATCGGCGTTCCGGTGCGGGCCACGATCTCCAGCTTCGGCCCGATCCTGTTGTCGAAAGTGTTGGGGCTGAACGCGACTCAGGAGTCGACCCTGGGCCTGATCTTCCACTGGGCCGACCAGAAGGGGCTGCCGCTGCTGGATCTTAAGGATCTGCGGTCGGTCATCCAGTTCCTCACCGGTGACGAAGGTAAGCCCGAACTCAAAGCCCTCGGCGCCGTGTCGCCGACCACCGCCGGGGTGATCCTGCGGGCGCTGGTCAATCTGGAGGCCGAGGGTGCCGACACATTCTTCGGTGAACCCGAATTGGAACCCAAGGATCTGCTGCGGGTGGCTGCCGACGGCCGCGGCGTCGTCACCCTGTTGGAGCTCGGCACCCAGGCCGCCCGCCCGGTGATGTTCTCGACCTTCCTGATGTGGGTGCTCGCCGACCTGTTCACCACGCTTCCCGAAGTCGGCGATCTGGACAAACCCAAGCTGGTGTTCTTCTTCGACGAGGCACATCTGTTGTTCACCGACGCCTCGAAGGCGTTCCTCGAGCAGGTCGAGCAGACCGTCAAACTGATCCGCTCCAAGGGCGTCGGCGTGTTCTTCTGCACCCAGCTGCCCACCGACGTCCCCAACAATGTGCTGAGCCAACTCGGGGCCCGCATCCAGCACGCGCTGCGGGCCTTCACCCCCGACGACCAGAAGGCGCTGTCCAGGACGGTGCGCACCTACCCGAAAACCGCTGTCTACGAACTCGAGTCGGCGCTGACGTCGCTGGGGACGGGGGAGGCGATCGTCACGGTGCTCTCCGAGCGGGGTGCGCCGACACCGGTGGCGTGGACGCGCATGCGGGCGCCGCGATCGCTGATGGACACCATCGGCCCCGAGGCGATCGCCGCCGCGGCCAAAGCCAGTCCGCTGCAGGCCGAGTACGGCCAGACCATCGACCGCGATTCGGCGTACGAGCGGTTGGCCGCGCGGCTGGCGCCGCCCCCCGCGGTGCCGCCCCCGCCCGCCGGCCTGCCACCCGTCCCGCAGCAGATCGAGGTGCCGCCGATGCCCGCACCCGCGGCGCCGCCCGAGCCGGGCATCTTCGACAAGATGATGGCCAATCCCGCGTTCAAGAGTGCGATGCGGTCGGCGGGCACCGTCATCGGCCGTGAGATCACCCGCAGTATCTTCGGCACGGGTCGCCGCCGCCGCTGACCGCGCGCCGGACCAAAGCCGCGCCGAACCAGAAGTCTTGGCTGCCAAACACCGCGCGCAGCGACCCAGACTTCTCGTTCGGCGGGAAGGAGGGCTCAGCCGCCGCCGAGGCGCTTGTAGACAGCTCCGACGATCGGGGTCACGATGGCGCGGGGAGGGTAGCCGCTGGCCACCGACATCGCCTTGGAGGTGACGCCGGGCACGACGCGCATCTTGTTGTGCTCCAAGCCTTCCAGCGACAGCTTGGCGGTGTGTTCGGTGGAGATCCAGAGGAAATCCGGGATCAGCTTCTCCACCAGGGACTGTTCGGAAGGATCGGGCAGTTCGGTGCGCACCGGCCCGGGCGCCAGCACGGTCACGTGGACACCGGACCCCTTCAGCTCACCTCGCAGCGACTCGCTGAAGGTGTTGGCGAACGCTTTGGTCGCCGCATAGGTCGCATTGTTGGGGATGGGCGAATTACCGGCCACCGAACCGGAAATGAGGATGCCCCCGGCGCGTCGCGCGACCATCCCGGGCAGCACCGCCAGCACGAGGTCATGCACGCCAAGGACATTCAGCTGAACCTGGGCCTTCTCGGCGGCCGGATCCAGCGACGAGACCGGGCCGAAGGTCGCCGTGCCTGCGTTGGCGCACAGCACGGAGATGGTCCGCGACGCGAGTTCGCCGGCGAGAGTAGCACGTTGGGCCGGATCGACGAGGTCGACGGCGCGGACCTCGACGGTCACCCCGTACCGGTCGGTCAGCCGAGACGCCAGGGAGGTCAGTACGTCCTCGCGCCTGGCGGTGACGATCAGGTGGTGTCCCCGCGCGGCGAGCTCGGTGGCGAGCGCCTCGCCGATGTTCTGCGAGGCGCCGGTGACGACGGCACGGGCGTCCGGGCTGGGAGCTGGTACTGGCATGGGGCCATCGTAGGGTGTCGGTCATGACCAACCCCCCGCGCTCGCGGGTGCTGGCGTGGGCGCTGTGGGACTGCGGTTCGACAGGCCTGAACGCGATCGTCGTCACCTTCGTGTTCTCGGTATATCTGACGGGCACCGTCGGAGCCGATTTACCTGGCGACATCACACCGGCGAGCTGGCTGGGACGTGCGCTGGCCGCATCCGGGCTCGTGGTGGCGCTGTTGGCCCCGGTCACCGGGGTGTGGGTAGAGGCCCCCCGACGGCGCCGCCGGGTGCTTGCGGTGCTCACCGGGCTGGTGGTGCTGCAGACCTCGGCGATGAGTCTGATCGCCGACGACTACCACTACTTGCTGCCCGGTCTGGTGCTGCTGGCCTGCACCGCCGCGTGCAGCGAGTTGGCCACCGTCCCCTACAACGCGATGCTGCGGCAGCTGTCCAACCCGCACAACTCCGGCCGGGTGTCCGGATTCGGCTGGGCCATGGGCTATTTCGGCAGCGTGTTCCTCCTGCTGGTGGTGTTCGTCGGATTCATCTCCGGCGACGGCGACACCCGGGGGCTGTTGGGCATCCCGGTGGACAACGGCCAGAACGTGCGGGCGGTGATGCTGCTGGCCGCCGCATGGTTCACGCTGTTCGCGCTGCCGCTGCTGGTGGCCCCACCGCGGGTGGATGCGGCCGACCCGCCCGGGCAGCCCCTGGGGCTCCTCGGCGCGTACCGCAAACTGTGGACCGAGATCCGCGCCGAATGGCGCCGTGACCGCAATGTCGTCTACTACCTGATGGCCAGCGCGGTGTTCCGCGACGGGCTGGCCGGGGTGTTCGCGTTCGGGGCGGTGCTCGGGGTCGGTGTCTACGGGGTGTCCGAGGCCGATGTGCTGCTGTTCGGTGTCAGCGCCAGCCTGGTGGCCGCCCTCGGAGCGATCGCGGGCGGCCTCGCCGACGACCGGCTGGGGCCCAAACCCGTCATCGTGGGCTCATTGGCGACGATGATCGTGGTCGGCCTGACGCTGCTCACGCTGTCGGGTCCCGCGGCGTTCTGGGTGTGTGGGCTGATGCTGTCGCTGTTCATCGGGCCCACGCAGTCGGCGGCGCGGACGTTGATGCTGCGGATGGCCGCCGACGGTAAGGAGGGGGTGGCGTTCGGCCTCTACACGACGACGGGCCGGGCGGTGTCGTTCCTGGCTCCGTGGCTGTTCTTCACCTTCATCGACGTGTTCGGCACCGACCGCGCGGGTATGGGCGGGCTGTGTGTGGTGCTGGCGGTGGGCCTGGCGGCGATGCTTCCGGTGCGCCCGCCGGCGCGGGCCGGCGGAGCAGCCGGACCGCATGCCGCGTCGTCGCCGGCGCCGAGCCCCGACGTTTAGCGGGAACCGACGCAGATCGTCATGCCCGTGCCGGAACTCTGCTGCACGACGACGCCGTTGACCGTCACCGTGCAGGTGACTTCGCGGCCGACGTTGAGAATGCTGATGCTGGCGCTGCCCGTCGCGGGCCGGGGCAACTCCACCTCCTTGCTCCACGGCAGCATCACGTTGAACTCGGTCTGCATCACGGGACCGTCGGCCACGTAGGTGAGGTTGATGGCCCTGCCCCTGCCCTCCACGGTGTAGACGACGGTGTCCGTCGCGCCGGGCGTCGCCGATTCGGTCGGCGCGGTGGTGGTGGGGGCGGGCACGATCGGCGCCGGTGACGGAGTGGTCGTCGGGGTCGGCCTGGGCGTGGTGGTCGGTGCAGTGGTGGTGGGGGTACTCAAGGTCGGTTCGGGCGCTGACGGAGGCGGCGCCACGAGGGTGTCCTGTTGTGAGCTGTTGACGATCACCAAAGCGATGATCAGGGCGATGACGACCACCACGGCCACCCCGGCGACCAGCCACAACCACCGGGGTGTGCGGGGCCCTCCCGGGGGCGGGGGCGGTCCGCCCTGGCCGTGCTGGCCGGTGGTGTACGGCGAGTAGGGGTCGTAGCCGTAGGGGGCGTACGCGGGGAGCTGCTCGGTGGGGTTCATCGCGCCGGGGGCCCGGTATGCCTGCCCATAGGGCGCCTGGCTGGCGTACGCGGGATCGGTGCCCGGATAGCCGGAATAGCCGTTGCCCAATGGCTGGGTTGGCTCGCTTCCGTCACGCCGCGGTGAATCGGTCATACCCGCCTCATGGCTGCGAGGGTACCCGGCACGGCCTCTGCCAGGGCTCGGGGCGCAGCGTGACGGCGTGGCCGCCCGCGGGACGCCGCGTTGGCCCGATGTGCAGAATTGAGCCGTGGGAGGGCACGTACGGGTCAACTATGGTGCGTCGCTGTCCCCGGACGCGACGGCGTTCGCACACCTGGTCGACGACGGCGGTTATCCGCGCGCGGTTCAGCGCTTCCTGCGGGGCCGGCGGGCGAGCCTGTCGCGTGACGTCGAACTTCCCGTGGAGGGCCCCGTCACGCGGGTGATCCACTCTGCGGACGGTCATTGGCTGGCGTGCGAGGTCGCCCCGGAGGGTGGGACGCGCAGCCAGATCTGGATGGTGACGACCGATCCCGACGACCGCGACGCCCGCCGCGTCGACTACTGGCCCCCGGGTACGCCGGAGGGCACTGCAGAACTGATCGGCTGGGACGGCGCCCGGGTGGCGGCGATCCTCACGGGCGAGGACGGTGTGGGCAGTTCCTGCCTGATCGACCCGGCCGGCGGGGACGTTGTGGTGCTGGACCGCAGGACCGGCGGCCGACTGGTCGACGCGTGGGCAGGGGCGTCGCTGGTCAGGGTCGGCCCCCGCGGCTACCGCGACCTGATCATGTTGCGTGGATTGACCGAATTCGCCTTGCTGCCATACGATCCCGGGTCTACCACGGACGCGGGGGTGATTCTCGACGACCACCAATCCAGGCGGGTACGTGCCGGAATCGACGGGGAGCCCGCGCTCTACCACCCGGGCAAGACCCACGGCGTCAACAGCAACGAGGGCTACGTCCGGGCCCTCATCCGCAGCGACAACGGCGCCGAACACGCCCGTCTCCTGGAGGTGAGCGCCACCCCCGAAGGCGTCTCGTATCACGTCGTCGCCGAGCGGCCCGGTCACGATCTTGACGAATTCGCCGTCAGCGACGACCTGTCCACGGTGGCGCTGTTGTGGAACATCGACGGCCGCAGCGAACTGCAGATCTTGCGGTACGTGGACGGAACGCTGGATGAGCCCATCCCGCTGCCGGGCCCGGTGGCCAGTCAACTCAGCATCAGCGCGGGCGGATCGCTGGTGGCGATGACCGTCGAAGGTCCCGCGTTGCCGCCGACCGTCGAACTCGTCGACCCGCGCACGGGGCAGTGGGAACGGATCGATCGCGAGCCCAGTCACGGACCACACGCCGGTGCGCCGTCGCTGGAACGGATCACCGCCCGCGACGGACTGGAGTTCACGGCGTGGCTCTACTGCCCGCCGCCGGGCGTTACGCCGATGGGGGCGCTGATCTACCTGCACGGTGGACCGGAAGGCCAGTCCAGGCCGGGGCACAGCGAGTTCTTCCCGCCGTTGCTGGAGGCGGGGATCGTGGTGCTGGCGCCCAACGTTCGCGGTTCGGGCGGTTTCGGGCGGCGCTTCATGCACGCCGACGACCGGGAGTTGAGGTTCGGCGCCATCGACGACGTCGCCGACTGCGTGCACTTCCTCGTCGACCGCGGGCTGTCTCGGCCCGGCCGGATCGCTTGCAGCGGTTGGTCGTACGGTGGTTACCTCACCCAGGCCGCCCTGGCGTTCCATCCGGACCTGTTCGCCGCGGGCATCAGCATCTGCGGGATGAGCGATCTGAACTCCTTTTACCGCAACACCGAACCCTGGATCGCCGCCGCTGCCTACCCCAAGTACGGGCACCCCGTCGGTGACCGCGACCTGCTGGAGCGGTTGTCACCCTTGACGTACGCCGCCGCGGTCACCGGGCCACTTCTGCTGGTGCACGGCGGCAACGACACGAATGTCCCGCCCAGTGAATCCCGGCAGATGTACGACGCGGTCCGTGCCGCCGGCCGGACCGCCGACCTGCTGGTGTTCGACGACGACGGTCACGAGATCGTCAAGCGGGAGAACCGTGCCGCCCTGGTCACCGCCATGCAGCGGTGGCTCACCTCCGCGTTCGCCGCTTCGCCGAGCGTCTGAAACGCCCCCCGCGGGGCAGGTTTGGAGATATTGCCCTCCGGGTAAACCCGTGTGGCGCCGACGCGGCGCAACGAGAGATGGAGGCGTGGCATGCGAGGGATTCTCGGAGTCATTGTGCTCGTCTGGCTGCTTATCGGCGTGTTCGCTGCGTACCAGCGCGATTACTTCACCAGCAACGAAACCAACTGCGCCACAGCGGGGAGCATTGCGCTGACCGTGGTCGTCGGGCCGCTGAACTACGCGGGAGTCAACCCGAAGGTGACCGACTGCAACCTTCCGGAGCCCAGCCAGTGACCTACTGGCGGTAAACAATTCACACAGTAGAGAAATGGAGTGGCCATGATTGTCCTCGGAGCAATCCTGCTCATCCTCGGGTTGATCCTCGGAATCTCGATCCTCACCTATATCGGCGTGATCCTTCTGGTCATCGGCGCCGTGTTCTGGGTGCTGGGTGCGGCCGGACGCCCCATCGGCGGCCGCAAAGTCTGGTACTAGCCCTCTGGGCTAGTTTCCGCCGGCCGAGGCCAGCGCGGCGACCGTCATCTTTCGCAGGACGGCACGCGAGCTGGCCTCGGCCGGTTTTGTTGGCGCGGACGACTTGACGCTGTGCGGCGTGGAGTTGAGCAGCCCGAACACCGCGTGGGCCATCAGCCGGGCTTCGCCATCCGGCAGACGTTCGTGCACCCGGCACAGCACGTCGACCCAGAGTTCCACGTACTGCCGCTGGGCCCGGCGGACCTGGCGTTTCGCCGCATCGGGCAGGTAGCCCAGATCGCGGTCCTGGATCCGGATGAGGTCGGACTCCCCGAGGGCGAAGTCGAGGTGGAAATCGATGAGGTCGTCGAGCGCCGATTCCGGGTCGGCGCCGGCGTCGACGACGCCGCGTGCGCCGTCGAGCAACCTCGTGCTGATCCCCACCAGCAAGTCGACCAGCAGGGCTTCCTTGTTCGGGAAGTGCCGGTAGATCGCCGGCCCGCTCACGCCTGCCGCCGACCCGATGTCCTCCAGGCGCACGGCGAGGTACCCCCGCTCGGCAATGAGCCGCTCGGCGGCGGCGACCAGCTGTGAGCGCCGGTCCGACTTGGCCCGGCTGCGGCGTGTGGCTGCGGGTTTCGGCGTCGCCGAGGTCATGGCGCCTCTCGAGAACCGTGGTGGACATTTCGGTTAATGGTGACTAACCTACCATGAGTTAGTCGTCATTAACTCAAATTAGGACGGGCGTAACGATGGCACCGCGGGCGTCGCATCGCGACGAGCACCTCACGCTGGTGGGGCAATTGCGGGAGAAACTCGCCGTCGCCGCGTTGGGCGGCCCTGCCGCCGCGCGGGAGCGGCACATGAGCCGGGGCAAATTGCTGCCTCGGGCCCGGGTCGACGGGCTGCTCGATCCCGGCAGCCCGTTCTTGGAGCTGGCGCCGCTGGCCGCGAACGGGATGTATGACGACGAGTCGCCCGGCGCGGGCCTGATCGCCGGAATCGGCCGGGTCTCTGGACGCGAATGCATGATCGTGGCCAATGACGCGACGGTCAAAGGCGGTACGTACTACCCGATCACGGTCAAGAAGCACCTCCGTGCCCAGGAGATTGCGGGCCAGAACCGACTGCCATGCCTGTATCTGGTGGACTCGGGCGGGGCCTTCCTGCCGCGCCAGGACGAGGTGTTCCCCGACCGCGAGCACTTCGGCCGCATCTTCTACAACCAGGCCACCCTCAGCGCCAGGGGAATCCCACAGATCGCAGCCGTGCTCGGCTCGTGCACGGCCGGCGGTGCCTATGTGCCCGCCATGAGCGACGAGGCCGTGATCGTGCGCAACCAGGGCACGATATTCCTCGGAGGGCCGCCGCTGGTGAAGGCCGCGACCGGCGAAGTGGTCAGCGCCGAGGAGCTGGGCGGCGGTGACCTGCACTCCCGAAAGTCCGGTGTGACTGACCATCTCGCGCACGACGATCGCGACGCGCTGCGCATTGTGCGCCGGATCGTCGCCACTTTCGGCCCGCGCAGCGCACCGCCGTGGGATGTGGCGCCGACCGTCGAGGCGGCGGATCAGTCCGAGCTGTACGACGTGGTGCCGGTGGACCCGCGGGTCCCCTACGACGTCCACGAGGTGATTACCCGCATCGTCGACGGTGGTGAATTCGCCGAGTTCAAAGCAGAATACGGCGCCACGCTGGTCACCGGGTTCGCGCGCATCCACGGACATCCTGTCGGCATCGTCGCCAACAACGGTGTGCTGTTCGGCGAATCCGCCCTCAAAGGTGCACACTTCATCGAACTGTGCGATCAGCGCGTGACGCCGTTGTTGTTCCTGCAGAACATTTCCGGGTTCATGGTGGGTCGGGACTACGAGGCGGCGGGCATCGCCAAACACGGCGCCAAGATGGTCACGGCGGTCGCCTGTGCCAGGGTGCCGAAACTGACCGTGGTGATCGGCGGCTCCTACGGTGCCGGCAACTACTCGATGTGCGGCCGGGCGTATTCGCCGCGATTCCTGTGGATGTGGCCGAACGCCAGGATCTCGGTGATGGGCGGTGAGCAGGCCGCGTCGGTGCTCGCGACGGTTCGCGGGGAGATGACAGCCGAGGAGGGTGAGGCGTTCAAGGCGCCGATCCGTGCGCAGTACGAGGCGCAGGGCAATCCGTACTACTCGACCGCGCGGCTGTGGGATGACGGTGTCATCGATCCGGCCGATACCAGAACCGTTGTCGGGCTGGCGCTCTCGGTGACAGCGCAGGCGCCACTGGAAGCGGTGTCCTACGGCGTGTTCAGGATGTGACGGGATATGACACAACTCTTCGACACCGTCCTGGTCGCCAACCGCGGGGAGATCGCGGTCCGCGTCATCCGCAGCCTACGGGCGATGGGGATCCGCTCGGTGGCAGTGTTCAGCGACGCCGACGCCGACGCCCGGCACGTCAAATACGCCGACGCCGCCGTCCGCCTCGGGCCGGCGCCCGCCCGGCAGAGCTACCTGTCGATCGACGCCGTGCTGGCCGCGGTCGCGCGAACCGGGGCGCAAGCGGTGCATCCCGGCTACGGATTCCTCTCGGAGAACGCACAATTCGCCGGAGCTCTGGAGGACGCGGGCGTGGTGTTCATCGGCCCGCCGGTCAAGGCCATCCAGACGATGGGTGACAAGATCGCCGCCAAGGACACCGTCGCTGCGTTCGGAGTTCCCGTCGTCCCCGGCGTCTCGCGACCCGGCCTCACCGACCGGGACCTGATCGACGGTGCATCCGAGGTCGGGTTCCCGGTGCTCGTCAAGCCCTCGGCGGGCGGCGGCGGCAAGGGGATGCGCGTCGTACACGACGCCTCGGGGCTTCCGGCTGCCCTGGTCTCGGCGCGTCGTGAGGCCGCGTCGGCGTTCGGTGACGACGCGCTGTTCCTGGAGCGGTTCGTGGCGAACCCCCGGCACATCGAGGTGCAGGTGCTTGGCGACGCCCATGGCAATGTCATTCACCTCGGCGAACGCGAGTGCAGTCTGCAGCGACGCCACCAGAAGGTGATCGAGGAGGCGCCGTCGCCGCTGCTGGACACCGCGACCCGGGCCCGCATCGGCGCGGCCGCGTGTGACACCGCGCGCAGTGTCGACTACACCGGCGCAGGGACCGTCGAGTTCATCGTCTCCGCCGACCGTCCCGACGAATTCTTCTTCATGGAGATGAACACCCGTCTGCAGGTGGAACACCCGGTCACCGAGATGGTTACCGGATTGGACCTTGTCGAGCTTCAGGTCCGCATCGCCGCGGGGGAGCGACTGCCGTTGGGGCAGGACGATGTTCACCTGGATGGCCACGCCATCGAGGCGCGGGTGTACGCAGAGGATCCCGCCCGCGGTTTTCTGCCGACCGGCGGGACCGTGCTGAATCTTTCGCATCCGCACGGCCCAGGGGTGCGGGTGGATTCCGGGCTGGACAGAGGCGTCGTCGTCGGAAGCGATTACGACCCGATGCTCGCCAAGGTCATCGCCCATGCGGCGGATCGCGAAGGGGCGCTGCGCAGGATCGACACGGCGTTGGCCGGTTTCGCGGTACTCGGGGTGACCACCAACGTCGAATTCCTGCGTTTCCTGCTTGCCGACCCCGACGTGCGGGCCGGCCGCCTCGATACCGGGCTGCTGGATCGCCGCACCCCGGACTTCGCACCGGCCCCGGCCGGTGACGATGCCCTGATCGCCGCCGCCGCGTATCGCTGGATGCGGTCCTGGCCGGCGGCACCGTCGAGCCTCTGGGCGGTGCCGTCGGGGTGGCGTGTCGCCGGGCACGCGCCGATCCCCGTGCGGTTGCGCTCGGGTGAGCGCACCGACCACGTCCTGCTCTGCGGCACCCCGCAGCGGGCGACGGCGGCTGTGGAGGGCGGCGCTCCCAGAACGTTGGCCGCAACGCTGGATGGCGATCTGCTGACCGTCGTCGTCGACGGTCTGCGCACCTGCTACACGGTGGGCGATGCCGGCACCCACATATGGCTGGCGGGTGACGAACGTGTCCTGCGCATCGACGAGGTGCAGGAAGCGCCGGTGCGGCCCGACGACGCGCACAGCGGCGATGCCGAACTGACCAGCCCGATGCCCGGCGTGGTGGTCGCGGTCGGTGTCGAGGACGGCGCGACGGTCACGGCGGGCACCGTCGTGGTGACGGTGGAGGCGATGAAGATGGAGCACACACTCTCCGCGCCGATCGACGGTGTCGTGGAGCTGATTGCGCGTCCGGGCGAGCAAGTCAAGGTGGGCCAGGTGCTGGCCCGGATTACCGCTACCGAGGAGCCCCGACCATGACAGATTTCCTAGCCACGGGTGTACTGCCCGACCACTATGAGCAGCTGGCCAAGACGGTGCGCGACTTCGCGCGCAGTGTCGTGGCGCCGGTGGCGGCGGTTCACGACGCCGAGCACACCTTCCCGTACGAGGTGGTCGCGGGGATGGCAGACATGGGCCTGTTCGGCCTGCCGTTCCCCGAGGAGTACGGCGGGATGGGCGGTGACTACTTCGCGCTGTGCCTCGCGCTGGAGGAGCTCGGCAAGGTCGACCAGAGCGTGGCGATCACGCTGGAGGCCGGCGTGTCGCTGGGTGCGATGCCGGTGTACCGCTTCGGCAGCGAGACCCAGAAACAGCAATGGCTACCGCAGTTGACCGGCGGCACGGCGTTGGCGGCGTTCGGGCTGACCGAGGCCGGCGGCGGCAGCGACGCGGGGGCGACCAGGACGACGGCACGCCTGGACGACGAGCACTGGGTGATCAACGGGAGCAAACAGTTCATCACCAACTCGGGCACCGACATCACTCGGCTGGTGACGGTCACGGCGGTGACGGGGGAGAACGCCGGCCGCAAAGAGATCTCGACGATCCTCGTGCCCGTCCCCACACCGGGTTTCACCGCGGAACCGGCCTACAACAAGGTCGGCTGGAATGCGTCGGACACCCACCCGCTGAGTTTCGACGACGTGCGGGTGCCCGAGGACAACCTGCTGGGCGAGCGGGGCCGCGGCTACGCCAATTTCCTGCGCATTCTCGACGAGGGACGCATTGCGATCGCTGCCCTGTCGGTCGGCGCGGCGCAGGGTTGCGTGGACGAGAGCGTGCGCTACGCCAAGGAGAGGGAGGCCTTCGGCAGACCGATCGGCGCCAATCAGGCCGTCGCGTTCAAGATCGCCAGGATGGAGGCACGGGCCCACGTCGCGCGCACCGCCTATTACGACGCGGCCGCGCTGATGCTGGCGGGTAAGCCGTTCAAGAAGCAGGCGGCGATCGCCAAGCTAGTCGCCAGCGAGGCCGCGATGGACAACGCCCGTGACGCCACCCAGGTCTTCGGCGGCTACGGCTTCATGAACGAGTACACCGTGGCCCGGCACTACCGGGACAGCAAGATCCTCGAGATCGGCGAGGGCACAACGGAAGTGCAGCTGATGCTGATTGCCAGGGAGGCCGGCCTGTGAGTGGAGGGAGCGAAGCGAGCGACACGAACGATCGGGCTTCTGTGAGTGGAGCGAGCGACACGAACGATCGGGCTTCTGTGAGTGGAGGGAGCGAAGCGGGCGCGGTGGTCGAACAGCGCGGACTGTGGTTCGAGGAGTTCGAGCCGGGCACCACGTACGTGCACCGGCCGGGCCGGACCCTCACCGAGGCCGACAACGTGCTGTTCACCACGCTGACGATGAACACCCAAGCGCTACACCTCGATGCGGCATTCGCCGACGCTCAGGCGCCGTTTCACCGGCGCCTGGTCAACTCGATGCTCACCCTGTCCACCCTGGTGGGTCTGTCGGTCGCCCAGCTCACCCAGGGCACCATCGTGGCCAACCTCGGATTCGGCGAGATCGCCTTCCCGAAACCGCTTTTCCACGGCGACACCCTGTACGCCGAGACGCTGGTCACCGGAAAGCGCGAATCGCGCAGCCGGCCCGGTGCGGGTGTGGTGACACTGGCCCACACCGGCCGCAACCAACACGGCGATGTGGTCGCCACGGCGGTTCGCAAGACGATGGTGCGGATGCGGCCCGTGGGGCAGGGGTGACAGCGCCGGGATCGGCCGGTCCGGCGTGGCTGTTCTGCCCGGCTGATCGACCCGAGCGGTTCGCCAAGGCGGCCGCGGTCGCCGACACGGTGATCCTCGACCTCGAGGACGGCGTCGCGGCCGCCGACCGCGACGCCGCACGGACCGCGTTGGTGAGCACCCCGCTGGATCCGCAGCGAACGGTGGTGCGGGTCAATCCCTCCGGAACGGGCGACCATGACCTCGATCTACGGGCGCTGGCGCGTACGGCCTACACGACCGTGATGCTGCCCAAAGCCGAATCCGCACAGCAGGTTCGTGCGCTGGCACCCCTGGCTGTCGTCGTCCTCGTCGAAACTCCGCGTGGCGCGCTGGCGGTGGCCGATGCCGCGGGCGCGGACAACACGGTCGCGGTGATGTGGGGGGCCGAGGACCTGTTCGCCGCGCTGGGCGGAACCGCCAACCGCCATGCCGACGGCAGCTATCGCGATGTGGCGCGCCACGTCCGCTCCCAGGCCCTGCTCGCCGCGAAGGCGCACGGGCGGATGGCGCTGGACTCGGTGTACCTCGACATCACGGACCTCGAGGGTTTACGGGCCGAAGCCGACGACGCGGTCGCGGTCGGCTTCGACGCCAAGGTCGCCATCCATCCCGTCCAGGTGGCCGTCATCCGCGCGGCCCACCGGCCGTCCGCCGAGCAGGCCCTGTGGGCGCGACACGTTCTTGCCGCCGCCCGCGATCAACGGGGGGTGTTCCAGTTCGAGGGCATAATGGTGGATGCACCAGTGCTACGACGAGCGGAGCGGATCGTTCGGCTGGCACCTGACCCGGGTGACTAGCCGAAGCCCCTTACCCAGGGGTTGGCGCTACTCGTCCCGTGCTGGGGCAGACCTGGAGGTCTCGAGGCGGAACATGCCTCAACGTGACCTGTAAGGAGGCCCGATGGCTGAGGTTCCGCGTGCGTGGACCGTCGACCTGGAACCGGTGCAACTCGTCCGTGCGGACGGCGCACCGACATCCGAGGACCGGTTCAGCCGTGATCTGCCGCCCGAGACGCTGGGCTGGCTCTACGAAATGATGGTCGTCACCCGCGACCTCGACACCGAATTCGTCAACCTGCAGCGCCAGGGTGAGTTGGCGCTGTACGCGTCGTGCCGCGGCCAGGAAGCCGCCCAGATCGGGGCGGTCGCCTGCCTGCGTAAGACGGACTGGCTGTTCCCGCAGTACCGCGAGATCGGTGCGTTCCTGCTGCGGGGCATCACCCCCGCGCAGATGGGTGCGGTGTGGCGCGGCGCGTGGCACGGCGGACTGGAGTTCACCCGCAGGTGCTGCGCGCCGATCGCGATCCCCATCGGGACGCACGGATTGCACGCGGTCGGCGCGGCCGTGGCCGCGCAGCGACTCGGTGAGGATTCGGTGACGGTGGCATTCCTCGGTGACGGCGCCACCAGCGAGGGCGACGCGCATGAGGCGATGAATCTGGCGGCGGTGTTCAACGCGCCGTGTGTGTTCTTCGTTCAGAACAACCAGTGGGCGATATCGGTGCCGGTGCGCAACCAGCTCGCGGCCCCGTCGATCGCGCACCGCGCCGTCGGCTACGGGATGCCCGGGATCAGGGTGGATGGCAACGACGTGCTGGCCTGCTACGCGGTGATGGCGCAGGCCGCCGAGCGGGCGCGGGAGGGCGGTGGCCCGACACTCATCGAAGCGATCACCTACCGGCTCGGCCCCCACACGACCTCCGACGACCCGACGCGGTATCGCAGCCGAGACGAAGTGGAGCACTGGCTCGAGCTGGATCCGATTCCGCGGTTCCGCGCGTACCTGCAGGCCGAGCAGGTGTGGAACGACCGTCTCGAGGAGCGGGTCGCGGCGAAGTCGCAGCGGCTGCGCACCGAGTTGCGTGACGCCATCGTCGGCGCGGCGGACTTCGACGTGGCCGAGGTGTTCGACACCGTCTACCACGACATCACACCGGACTTGGCGGCGCAGCGTGAGCAGTTGCTCGCCGAGTTGGCCAAGGAGGCGTGACATGACCCAACTCATCGAACGGCCACCCACCCACGGCGACGATGCCCCCGAACCCGGCCCCCCGCGCGTCGTCCCGCCGAGGGTGGCCGAGCTGACGATGGCGCAGGCGATCAACCTCGCGCTGCACGACGCGATGGCCGCAGACGACCGCGTTCTCGTCTTCGGTGAGGATGTCGCCACTCTCGGTGGTGTCTTCCGGGTCACCGACGGGCTGTCCGGCGCCTTCGGCAGCCAGCGGTGTTTCGACACTCCGCTGGCGGAGTCGGCCATCATCGGCATCGCGGTCGGTATGGCGATCCGGGGATTCGTTCCGGTTCCCGAGATCCAGTTCGACGGCTTTGCCGCCCCGGCGTTCGACCAGATGGTCAGCCACCTGGCCAAGTACCGTATGCGCACCCACGGTGACGTGGATATGCCGGTGACGGTGCGTATCCCGTCGTTCGGCGGAATCGGTGCGGTGGAACACCATTCGGAGTCCACCGAGAGCTACTGGGTGCACACCGCGGGGCTCAAAGTGGTGGTGCCCGCGAGCGCATCGGATGCGTACTGGCTGCTGCGCGAGGCCATAGCCAGCCCCGACCCGGTGATCTACCTGGAGCCCAAGCGGCGTTACTGGGCGCGCGAGGTCGTCGACACCACCGTGCGTGGTCTGCCGATCGGGCGGGCCGCGGTGCGGCGCACCGGAGAGCACGTCACGGTACTGACCTACGGTTCGCTCGTCGCCACCGCGCTGAGTGCGGCCGGCCTGGCCGCCGACCGGTTCGGGTGGGATCTCGAGGTTGTCGATCTGCGTTCGCTCAACCCGCTGGACTTCGACACCGTCGCCGCGTCGGTGCGCAAGACGGGCCGCGCCGTGGTGATGCACGAGGGGCCGCGCACCCTCGGATTCGGCGCCGAGCTCGCCGCGCGTATCCAGGAGGAGCTGTTCTACGACCTGGAGGCACCGGTGTTGCGCGCCACCGGTTTCGACACACCCTATCCGCCCGCGCGGCTGGAGAAATTGTGGCTGCCGGGGCCGGACCGGCTGCTGGACTGCGTCGAGCGGACGATGGAACAGCCGTGAGGGACTTCCTCGTTCCCGACCTGGGCGAAGGCCTGGAAGACGCGACGATAACCAGCTGGAACGTCGCCCCGGGCGACGTGGTCGAACTGAACCAGACCCTTTGCACGGTGGAGACGAACAAGGCCCAAGTCGACATTCCGAGTCCGTATGCCGGTCGTATCGTGGAACTCGGTGGGGCCGAGGGCGAGACGCTGGCCGTCGGCGCGGTGTTGGTGCGCATCGCAACGGAGGCGGAATCAACCAGCGCGGCAGGCCATTCTGTTGCGGACGTACCCGATTCGGCGGATGCCCCCGCTCCCATCCGCAAGCCGGTGCTGGTCGGCTACGGAACCGACGACGGAATGGACGCCAGCAGAAGAGTTCCCGGCGCGCCGTCGGCTCGGCCGCGGGCGAAACCGGCGGTCCGCAAACTGGCCGCTGAACTCAACGTGGAGCTGACCGCCCTCACACCGGGATCCGGGCCGGACGGAATCATCACCCGCGACGACGTACTGGCCTTCGGAGCGGCGGCTCCCGGCGCCGACACGATGCCGGTGCGTGGCGTGCACGCGGCGATGGCCCGCCGAATGGCTTTGTCGCGCAGGGAGATCCCCGATGCTCACGCGTCGGTGCAGGTCGACGGTACCGGGCTGCTGCGATGGCGCGACGTCGCGGCCGGCGCCGTGGGGGAGGGAGTGCCGGTTACCCCGTTCGTGCTGACCCTGCGCCTGCTGACGATCGCCCTGCGTCACCATCCACTGCTCAACTCGACCTGGGTGGACACCCCTGCCGGGCCGCAGATCCACCGGCATGCCGCCGTCCACCTCGGGTTCGGGGTAGCGGCACCCCGTGGGCTGTTGGTGCCCGTCGTCAAGGATGCCCAGGACAAGTCGACCCGCGATCTGGCGGTGGCGGTGTCCACGCTGATCGCCGGCGCTCGGGCCGGCACACTCGTGCCCGCGGACCTCACCGGGTCGACGTTCACCGTGTCCAACTTCGGCGCGCTCGGCGTCGACGAGGGCGTGCCGGTGATCAACTATCCGGAGGCCGCGATCCTGGGACTCGGTTCGCTCAAACCGCGCCCGGTGGTGGTCGACGACGCCGTGGTTGCTCGCCCGACGATGTCGCTGACGTGCGCCTTCGACCACCGCATCGCCGACGGCGCGCACGTCGCGGCGTTCCTCGGTGAGTTGCGTGATCTCATCGAATCCCCGGAGCGGGCACTGCTCGACCTGTGATCCATCACGGTCGCGGACGGACCGCCTTGACGCGGCCGAGGCAGTCAGGAGTTGATCGACGTCGCTTATCGGGCAATCGATTATCACTCTTTGACCCCGATCACACATCTCCTTAGATTCAGTTCACGGCGACCGTCGCCGACCGCAAATGCGGAGTTGCGCAACGACCGCGCTGTCTGGACCAGGGTCCGGCGCGGTCTTTGCATCACCTCCGCGCTGCCTCGCCTGGCGAGGTCCCGGGTTGATCGGGGTGCTGGAGCGACGTTGCCGAATCAGTTGGCGCGCGGTCGTGCGCCACCACACGCATCCATTGATCGCTGCGTGCGCAGAAAGGAGTCAGCAGCAAGTCCGGTCCGACCTTGAGAAGCGTTGTTCGGCAGACACTCTCGGCATCGGACTCGGAAGTTCCGGTCAGCAGTGCCATCTCACTTACCGCTGCGGTCCATCGCCGGACCGTCAGCACCACATCGAAAGGAATCTCCCATGGCCAAGGTCCTGTGTGTTCTCTACGACGACCCGGTCGACGGTATGCCGACGTCCTACGCTCGTGACGACCTGCCCGTTATCGAGGGCTACGGCGACGGGCAGACTCTGCCGACGCCGAAGGCGATCGACTTCGTGCCCGGCACCCTGCTCGGCAGTGTGTCCGGCGAACTCGGGCTGCGCAAATACCTTGAGTCGAACGGTCATACCCTCGTGGTGACCTCCGACAAGGATGGCGAGGACTCCGAGTTCGAGCGCGAGCTGGTAGACGCCGATGTCGTGATCTCCCAGCCGTTCTGGCCCGCATACCTGACGCCGGAGCGGATTGCCAAGGCGGAGAACCTCAAGCTGGCGCTGACTGCGGGCATTGGTTCGGACCATGTCGACCTGCAGGCCGCAATCGACCGGGGCATCACCGTCGCCGAGGTCACCTTCTGCAACTCGATCAGCGTCGCCGAGCACGTGGTGATGACGATCCTGGACCTGGTGCGCAACTTCGTCCCGTCGCACGAGTGGGCGATCAATGGCGGCTGGAACATCGCCGACTGCGTCACCCGGTCCTACGACCTCGAGGGTATGCACGTGGGCACCGTCGCGGCGGGTCGTATCGGCCTGGCGGTGCTTCGTCGGCTCAAGCCGTTCGGCACGCACCTGCACTACACCGATCGGCACCGGCTGCCGCTCGAGGTCGAACGGGAGTTGGACCTCATCTGGCACGAGACCCCGCAGGACATGTACCCGGTCTGCGACGTGGTCACGCTCAACTGCCCGCTGCACCCCGAGACCGAGCACATGGTCAACGAGGACACGCTCAAGCTGTTCAAGCGGGGCGCGTACCTGGTCAACACGGCCCGCGGCAAGCTGACCGACCGGGATGCGATCGTTCGGGCGCTGGAGAGCGGGCAGCTCGCCGGTTACGGCGGGGACGTCTGGTTCCCGCAGCCGGCACCGAAGGACCACCCGTGGCGTACGGCGCCGCACAACGCGATGACGCCGCACATCTCCGGCACGTCCTTGTCGGCGCAGGCGCGTTATGCCGCGGGTACGCGCGAAATCCTCGAAGCCTTCTTCGACGGCACGCCGATCCGCGACGAGTACCTCATCGTCCAGGGTGGAGCGTTGGCCGGTGTCGGCGCGCACTCCTACAGCGAGGGCAATGCCACCGGCGGTTCGGAAGAGGCCGCGAAGTTCAAGGTCGGCTGACACCGGATTACGGCGAGGGCGCAGCGTTCCCCCTGCGCCCTCGCCTCTTTGTCATACCCAGTCGCCGGCCGTCGTGCCGCCGCACTGCCGGAGGCACCGTTCGGCCCGAGTCGCCGCCCCGGTCGTCAGCGGGCGGGCGCCTCGCCGCTCGTCGACAGAAAACGACGCGCCACCCGTGCGACATCCGCGGGCTGATCGAGGGTGACGACGTGTCCTGCGTCGGGGATGGTGACCACTGGTGCGCGTGCGGCCGCTGCCGCGGCGGCGACCTCCGCACGACCGACGAGTGGGTCCTGTTCGCCGCGGATCCATAGGCTGCGCACTCGAAGTCCGGGCAGTGCAGGGAGATAGTTCAGCCGCATGCGTAACGGGCCGTACGCCTCGATCATCCAATCGTCGAGGATCCGTTCACGGTGTGCGGCTTTGGCTTTCGCCTCCGCCCTGGTCTGCGTCAGGATCCTCTCGAATCCTTCGGTCGCCTCGCCGGCGGTGAGGTTGCGGCTCAGCGATTTTCGCAATGCCTGCGGGCGGCGGGCCAGATAGCCGCTGGCGAGCCGCAACAGCCCCGGCGTCCGCAGCATCAGCCAGGTCGCGAACTGCGCTTTGCGTTTGGCGCCGATTCCACCGGGGCCGATCGCAACGAGCGCGCTGACCCGGTGGGGCCGCAGCAGGGCGTAGCCGATGCCGACTCCTGCCCCCATGGACAGACCGACGATCGCCGTCTGCGGTAGCGCGAGGCGGTCGAGCAACTCGTCGAGGAAGCCGTCGAAGAACTCGGCGTCGAGGCGAACGCGCCGGTTCTCGCACCCCGGCCCGGCTGGCCAGGGCCGGCTGGCGCCATGGCGCGGGAAGTCGATCGCGTACACCCGGAAGTCCGCCGACAGGGCGGGGACGACGTCGTGCCAAACACCTTCGGCGGTATCGAGCGCACCGCCGTGCAGCAGCAGCACGGGTGGTCCGTAGTTGCCGGATCGGTACATGCGTACCGGTCCGCCGGCGACGATCAGGTCACTGTGGCTTTCGAATACTCGTGTCATCTTCCGCCAGCGTAGCTACCGGCGGGTGTTCTCCAGCGCGACGATCTCGTCCAGGGATCGGACGGTGATCGAGCTGCCGGTGGCACCTAGTTGTTCGGAGATCGCCGCCCCGGTGCGCAGCATCTCGGTCAGGACGATCGGGCGCCGTTCGGGGGAGAGGCGGCCCCGCGGAGCCGAAATGTGCACGGCGGCTTGCACGGTATCGGTCGCGTCGAAAATCGGGGTTGCCAGGGCGACGATGCCCTCCACGCTTTCGCCGTCGCTGACGCTGTAGCCGCGGTCGCGGATGGCCTCGAATTCGCGCGCCAGGTTGTCCCGGTCGGTCAGGGTGAGCGGTGTCAGCGGATCGAGGGTGTCCGCGCCGAGGACTCGTGCCTCCAGGTCCGGGTTGAACGCCGAGAACAGTTTGCCGATGCTGGTGCCGTGCAGCGGGCGTGAGCCGCCCAGTTTCATCACCACCGACAGGTTCTGGCCGGCCTCGTAGCGGTCGGCATAGGTGACGGTGTTACCGCTGCGCAGCGCCAGGTAGGTGTTCTCGTTGACCGTTTCGCAGAGTTGCAGCAGGAACGGGCGGCTGACCTGGCGCAGGTCGACCGAGTCGATGATCGACAGCGCCATCACCAGCGACCGTGGCCCCAGCACGTAGGTCTTCGCATCGTTCTGCCGGACCGCGTCGAGCTCCAGCAACGCGCTGACGAGGTCGTGCGCGCTGCTCATCGGCATCCCCAGCTGCTCGCACATGGGCTTGAGTGCACTGCCCTCCTGGTGACTGGCCAGGTACTCGAGGATCTTGAGAGCCCGATCGAGGCGTGCGGGATTCATACCTGCATGGTGCCACGAAAATGCGGAGTTAATTTCGCAAATCTGAAAGATGGACTTGACGGTGTGACCGCAGCCACCCTATGGTTTCGGAAATACGAAGCTCACATCGCAACTGCGAAGTTGTGTCGACCCGGGAGACGGCATGTCACCTCATCTCATCGCGATACTCGTTCTTGTCGGCGTCTTCCTGCTGGGCACCGTGCGCTCGGTCAACCTGGGCGTTCTCGCCCTCGTCGGGGCGTTCGGGGTGGGGACGTGGGTCTTCGGCGTCTCGACCGCCGACGTGCTCGCCGACTTCCCCGCGGATCTGTTCGTGATCCTGGTCGGGGTCACATTCCTGTTCGCCATCGCCAAACGAAACGGCACGGTCGACTGGCTGGTCGGCGGTGCGGTCCGGGCGGTGCGGGGCCGCGTTGCCGCGCTCCCGTGGGTGATGTTCGTCCTCAGCGCGGCCCTGGTGGCGCTCGGCGCGTTGAGCCCGGCGGCGGTGGCGATCATCGCACCGATCGGCATGGCGTTCGCCGCGCGGTACGGGATCAATCCGCTGCTGATGGGCTTGATGGTGATCCACGGGTCGGCGGCCGGGAACTTCTCACCGCTGGGTGTGCTCGGCGTGATCACCAACGGCATCGTGGACCGCAGCGGACTTCCCGGCAGCCCCACCACCCTGTTCCTGGCCAACCTCGCGTTCAACGTCGCGCTGGCCGTTGTCATCTACGTCGCCTTCGGCGGTCTGCGCCTGCTGCGGGCGGGCGGACGGTGCGCGGCCGAGGAGGCTGCGCCGGCCGACGAGCCGACCGAAGGTACCGGCGGTGTGGCGGTCAAGACCCGTGCGCCCGGCGTCACGAGCCGGATCGAACAGCGCGACCGCGTGGCGACGGTCACCGGGCTGGCACTGCTCGCCGTCGGGGCACTGGTCTTCGATCTCAACATCGGCCTCACCGCGATGGCCGTCGCAGGTGTCCTCGCCCTCATGTCACCGGCTACCGCCAAAGCCGCCACCGCGGAAATCAGTTGGGGTGTCGTCCTTCTCATCTGCGGCATCGTCACCTACGTCGGGCTGCTGGAGGCGATGGGCACCGTCGACTACATCGGTGAGGGAATCGCGTCGGTGTCCTCACCGCTGCTGGCGGCCCTGGTGCTGCTGTTCGTCGGCGCGGTCGTGTCGGCGTTCGCGTCCACCACCGGAATCCTGGGTGCGCTGATCCCATTGGCGGTGCCGCTGCTGGCTGCCGGAGAGCTCGGCGCGGTCGCACTGGTTGCCGCGCTGTCGATTTCGTCCTCGGTGGTCGACTCGAGTCCGTTCTCCACCAACGGCGCGCTCGTCGTCGCCAACGCACCCAAGGGCAAAGACCTCATGGTGTACCGCGGCCTGATGATCTGGGGCTTCAGCCTGGTCGCTGCCGCGCCGCTGATCACCTGGGCGCTCTTCGTCCTGCCGGGTTGGTGACACGATGACCACCACAGTCGATCGGAGCGCTCCGCTCTCGGGTGTCATCGTCCTGGACGCCACCACCGCGTTGGGTGAGTACACCGGGCGCTTGCTGGCCGACCTCGGCGCCGAGGTCACCCGATTCGGTCGTCCGGACCATACCGACCCGCACCGCCGGGCATTCATGAACGCAGGCAAGCAGATCCACCCGGTCGCCTCCGGCGACGACGCGGTTGCCGTGTCGCTCGGCGGTGCCGACCTGCTGCTCACCAGCGAGGGGCCCGCCGCCCTACGGGCGCGGGGCCTGCACCCCGCGGACGTCACGACGGCGCACCCCGGGCTCGTCCATGTGTCGATCAGCCCGTTCGGCCTGACCGGGCCCTACGCGGACCGGCCGGCCAGCGATCTCACCCTGCTGGCCGCGGGGGGGTTGCTGGCGCTGGCCGGAGAACCCGACCGGGAGCCGGTCCGGGCCTGGGGTGAGCAGACCGCGATAATCGCCGGCGCACACGCCGCCGTCGCAGCGCTGATTGCGCTGCACGTCCTCGAAACCGACGGCGGCGGGCAGATCGTCGACCTGTCGGCGCAGGAGGCCGTCGCGCATTCGCTGGAGAACGCCGCCCAGTACGCCGACCTCGAGGGCGTCGTACGCCGCCGCGGCGGGGCCGGCCCACGGGAGGCCGGCACCGGCCTGTTCCGCTGCGAAGACGGGTGGATCTACCTCGTCGGCGGCCTCGGCGGCAGCCCACTTGCCTGGGCCGACATCGTCGCCTGGCTCGTCGACGGCGGGATAGCCGAAGCCGCCGAACTCGGCGCCGCGGTCTGGCACGATCCCCAGTGGCGCCGATCGCCGGAGGCCGGACGGCGATTCCGGGAGCTGTTCGACGAATTCGCCGGGCGCAGGGACAAATCCGAACTGTTCGCATCGGGCCAGAAACGCGGAATCAGCGTCGCGCCGGTGGCCACACCCGACGACCTGATCAACGACCCCCAACTCGTGGCGCGCGACTACTTCCGCACCGTCGACATCGACGGGCAGGAGGTCACGCTGCCCGGACCGCCGTACCGATTCCGCACCTCCGACGTCGGTCCGAGGCCGACGCCCCACGAGACGAACCGGAGCCGATCATGACCGCATCGCTACCCCTGAGCGGAATCCGCGTCGCCGACTTCTCCTGGGTCGGGGCCGGTCCGTTCCTCACCAAACCACTGGCCGATCACGGCGCCGACGTCGTGAAGGTCGAGTCCCGCCGGCGCGCCGACCCGGTCCGGTCGATGGCACCGTTCCGCGACGGCGTCACCGGTGTGGAGCGCAGCGGATACTTCGCCAACCGGAATTCGAGCAAGCGCTCCATCTGCCTCGACCTGAAACATCCGCGCGGCCGTGCGCTCGCACTGCGCCTCATCGAAGTCAGCGACATCGTGGTGAACAACTTCAGCCCTGGCACCATGGACCGGCTCGGCCTGGGCTACGACGCCGCGCGGGCCGTCCGCCCCGACGTGATCTACCTCGAGATGCCGATGATGGGAACCGAAGGACCGCATCGCGACTGCCGCGGGTACGGCCTGACGATCGCCGCGGCCGGCGGGATGCTCGGCCTCACCGGGTACCCCGACCTGCCCCCGGTCGGTACCGGAACCAACTATCCCGACCACGTGCCCAACCCGCTGCACGGTGCGGTGGCGGTGCTGGCCGCGCTGCGCAAGCGTAAGAGGACAGGCCAGGGCGAATACATCGAGCTGGCTCAGCTGGAGTCGACGGTCAACGCGATCGGCCCCGCTGTCGTGGCTGCGGCCGCCGGGGCGGCGCCGACCCGCAACGGCAATGCCGACGCGGCGGCGGCTCCGCACGGGGTGTACCGCTGCGCCGGCGACGACCAGTGGTGCGCGATCGCGGTCTTCGGCGACGAGCAATGGGCCGCAATACGATCCGTACTCCGGTCGCAGGCCTGGGATCGCTATCCGGAGCTGGACACCGCCGACGGCCGACGGCGGTGCGCCGGGTTGGTCGACGACCTGGTGGCTGCCGCCGCCCGGGCGTGGGACGCCGGCCGGCTGGCCGACGAGCTGACCCGACGCGGCGTTGCGGCCTCGGCCGTGATGACCGCCGACACGCTGCTGCGCAGCGATCCCCAACTCGGCGCACGTCGGCACTGGGTCACCCTCGACCATCCCGTCATGGGCCGCAGTGTCTACGACGGCATTCCCTACCGATTGTCGCGAACCCCCGGCAGGCTGCGTTCGCCGGCACCGCTGCTCGGCGCCGACACCCGCGACGTCTGCGTCGACCTCCTCGGCGTCCCCGAGGCCGCCTATGAAGCCCTGGAACTGGAAGGAGCAGTTGGCTGATATGGACACCATCGAAACCCAGCGTGAGTCAAGGATATTCGTGGTACGGATCAACCGGCCCGACGCGCTCAACGCGCTCGACGTCGATTCGATGGCCGCGCTGAACGCGGCCATGCGCGAATTCCGCGACGACCCCGACCTGTTCGTCGCGATCATCACCGGGACAGGCGAACGGGCCTTCTGCACCGGAGCCGACCTGAAACGCACCATGCCCGCCGAGTCCGGGTTCGCCGAAACGTACTTCCAGCCCTACGCCCACAGCGTCGACGCCGGCTTGTACGTCCGCGCCATCACTCTCGGAGAACTGGGCATCGACAAGCCGCTGATCGCGGCGGTGAACGGGCATGCGCTCGGCGGGGGCGCCGAGATCGCCCTGGACTGCGATATTCGCATCGCCAGCACCACCGCGACGTTCGGCCTGCCCGAGGCGCGCTGGGCCAGCGTCCCCGCAGTCGGGGGAGTGTCCAAACTGCTACGGGCCGTTCCCCGTTCGGTGGCCATGCAGCTGCTGCTCACCGGCGACCGTGTCGACGCCACCGAGGCCCACCGGGTCGGCCTGGTCAGCGAGGTCGTCGCGCCGCAGGACCTCATGGCCCGCGCACACCAGATCGCCCACCGCATCGCATCCAACGGGCCGCTGGCCGTGCGCAGCATCACGACCCTCGCGCACCGCACCGAGGACCTACCGCTGAGCCGGTCGGTCGAACTCGAACAGCTGTTGTGGGGTGTCCTGCGCGACACCCGCGACCGCGTCGAGGGACGGACGGCGTTCGCCGAACGCCGCACACCGCAATACCAGGGTCGATGACCCGCGAGAGCAAAGGACCCCAAATGACCCCGTTCACCGAGCCGACGGGCAATGTCGTCGGCGCCGGCGACTTCCGCACCGACGGCATCCGCGCGGTGCTCAACACCACCCGCTGCCGCGCCTGCGGAACCGCATGGTTCCCCGCCCGCACGCAATGCGCCGCATGCGCATCCGGCGATATGACGCCGGAACCGAGCGCCGACACGGGAACCGTGTACGCCTCGACCCTCGTGCGGATCGGGCCGGCCCGCTTCAGCGCACCCTATGTGTTGACCTACACCGACATCGGCGACATCCGCGTACTGGCGCACTATGCAGGCGATTCGGCGCCGGCGCCGGGCACACCCGTGCAGCTTCGCCTGACCGTCATCGGCTCCGACGACAACGGCCCCGTGATGTCCTACGGCGTCGCGCCGACCACGCAGGGAGCCAACCGATGAGGGAGGTGTTCCTGGCCGCAGCGGCCGTGCACCCGTTCGGCAAACACCGCGACACGCCGGCCGGCGAACTCGGGTACCGCGCGGTCAGCGAGCTGATGACCACCGCGGGTATCGCCCCGGGGGACGTCGACGCGGGTTTCGGCGGCTCCGTCTACGGCGGGTCGTTGCTGGCGCAGCGGGTTATGCAAGCCGCAGGGGTCTCCGGCCAACCGGTGTACACCGTCGAGAATGCTTGCGCCAGTGGGGCATCGGCGGTCCACCTGGCCTGGCAGGCCGTCGCCGGCGGATTCGCCGAGTGTGTCGTGGCATTCGGCGCGGAGAACCTGTCGTCGTTCGGCGGGGGCACCCTTCCGCTGACCACCGCCGACGTCGAGATCGGGCAGGGCATGGTCATGCCCGCCGCATACGCCATGCGCGCCCAGCGGTATCTGCACGACTGGGGCGCCTCGGTCGACGACCTCACCAACGTGTCGATCAAGAACCGGCGCAACGGCGCCGACAACCCGCGCGCACATTTCCAGAGCGGGATCACCGCGGAACAGGTCGAGGTCTCACGCCCGGTGGCCGATCCGCTACGCCTGCTGCACTGCTGCCCCAACAGCGACGGGGCCGCCGCCGTGCTGCTGTGCACCGAGCGGTTCGCCGGGCGGCTGGCCGGGCCGCATGTCCGGATCGCAGCCAGCGTCGTCACATCGGGACGGTTCTCGACGGGATACCGGGATATGGCGTGGCCGGAGATCACCGAGCGGACGGCGGCCGCCGCTTATCGGCAGTCGGGTTTCGGCCCCGACGATCTCGACCTGGTCGAACTGCACGATGCGTTCGCCGTCGCCGAATTGTTGCATGCCGAAGCGCTGGGAATCAGTGAGCGCGGCAAGGCCCATGTGGCCCTCGCCGGCGGTCAGTTCGACCGCGACGGACGGGTCGCGGTGAGCCCCAGCGGGGGCCTGCTGTCCCGAGGACATCCGGTCGGGGCGACCGGTGTCGCACAGATCTGCGAAAGCTATTGGCAACTCACCGGTCAGGCCGGAGCGCTGCAGGTGCCCGGCGCGCGGGTCGCCCTGACGCACGTCACCGGCGGCGGCATCTTCGGCGTCGACAACGGTGCCTGCTCGGTCCACATCCTCACCACCCGATAGGAGAATCAGATGTCCAACGACAGCGTTGGCCGCGTCTTCGTGCTGTCACACGGCGACGCGGCCGTCACCGACGCGGTGGTGCGCACGCTCGAAGCCGACGGCTGGGGCGTCGTGCTGGAACGCGGGCAGGCCGATGCGGCTGCGGACGCGCTGCCCGAGATGCACCGTCCGGTGCACGGTGTGGTGTACGTCCCCGGTCTGCTCGACGGCGTGGTGCACGCCGGCTACGACCCGGCGACGGCGCTGCTGCAGTTGGTGGGGTCGCTGCGGCCGCACCTGCCGCCGACCGCGCACGGCGGCGCCCGGGTGGTGGCGGTCGGCAGCCGGGACTGGCTGGGCTGGCCGACCAGGCCCCGGGTGGCCGCGCAAGCCGCGGCGCTGGTCGCCACAGTGCGAAGCCTGGCGCTGGCCCACGGCCAGGCCGGTATCACTGTCAACGCCGTCGTCGGCATGTCCGCGCACGCGGCGTCCCGGCGCGACGACGGGCCTGCACCCGGAACCCATCTCTACGAGCCCGTGCCGCTGTCCGGTGTCCCGGTCAGCGCCGAGGACATCGCCGCGTCGGTCGCGTTCTTCCTCGACCCGCGCAGCGGCTACATCACTGGCCAGATCCTGCACTGTTGCGGGGGCGCCAGCCTGCTGTCGAGTCTGTCTGTGTGACAAAGGAGTACGAGCATGTCGAAGGAATTCTCGGGTAAGGTCGCCGTCGTCACAGGAGCCGCCGGCGGCATCGGCTTGGCGATCGCGCGTGGACTCGCGGCGCGGGGCGGCGCGGTGGCGGTGGCCGACATCGCCGGAGACGCGGCCGACGCCGCGGCCGCGGCGATCGTCGAGGACGGCGGCGTCGCGATCGGTGTGCCCGTCGACGTCACCGACCGCCAAGCGGTCGAAGCGATGTTCGGCAAGGTCGAGGCGGGTCTCGGGCCGGCGGACGTCATGGTGAACAACGCGGGCATCAGCATCGACCGCGGTGTACGCCGGATCTCCGACGAGGATTGGCAGAGGACCATCGCGGTCAACCAGACGGGGGTGTTCCTGTGCTCGCAGGCGGCCGCTCGCAGCATGGTGCCCCGTCGGACCGGCCGCATCGTGAACATCGCCTCGCGCGCCTGGCTGGGGTGGTTCGGGCAGCTGTCCTATGCCTCGTCGAAAGGCGGTGTGGTGTCGGCGACGCGGGCCCTGGCGATCGAGCTCGCGAAGCACGGCATCACCGTCAACTGTGTGGCACCCGGACTCGTCGACACCCCGTTGCTGCGATCCGAACCCGCCGAGGTCATGCAACGGTTGTTGCGCGCACAACCCATGGGGACGCTGGGCTCACCGGACGACGTCGCGCACGCCGTGCGATTCCTGGCGGGCCCGACGGCGGGGGCGGTCACCGGCCAGGTGCTCTACGTGTGCGGCGGAAAGAGCCTCTACGCTCAGCCGGCGGTCTGACCTCAGCCCGCGTCATGGGGTGCGCGCGAGGGCTTTCTCGAGTACCGCGTCGAGTCGGCCCGCGACGTCGACATCGCTCGTCGCCTCGAAAAATGCCGTCGCAACCACTGATTCGTGGCGCTGGGCGGACCATTGGATGCCGACCCGGGGACCGCGGGGCTGAGGGTTCAGCCGCACCACCCGCATGCCGTCGGGGACGCCGAACGCGTAGAGCCACGGGTGGGCGATGATGCTGCTGAACCGCCGCGTGGCGACGTGCGCGAAAAGTGCTCCGACGGTGCCGGTTTCGATGACGGGACGTAGTTGCACCCCGGCTCTGGCCATCGTGGAGTCGAGGATGCGCCGGCTCTGCATCTCCTGACCGAGTGCGCACAGGCGTTTGTCGGCTGCTTCGTCCCATCCGACTGAATCCCGTTCGGCGAGTTCGCTGTCGGCGGGAGTGAGAAGCAGATAGGTCTCGGTGTAGAGCGGTAGCTCGTGTACGTCGGCGCTGTCCTCGCCCGTCAGATAGGTCAACGCCACGTCGAGGTCGAACTCGGTCAGCCTGCGGTCGATGTCGCGCGACGAGCACAGGTCGAGGCGGACACTCGCCAGCGGATGGCGGTCGCAGAACGGACCCGTCAACAGTGGCGCGACCGGCACCGCGGTGGGGATGGCGCCGATTCGCAGCGTCGCGGTCAACCCCTCCCGCATGCGGGCCAGGTCGATGAGCAGCGCGTCGCGCTCGGAGAGGATCCGATGGGCCCAGGCGACCACCTGTTCGCCTTCGGGTGTAAAGCCGGTGAAGCGTTGTTTGCGCTGGACGATGGTCACACCCAGCTCGGTCTCCAGCTTCCGTAGGGCCGCCGACAGCGCGGGTTGCGATGCGTGACAGGCCGCCGCGGCGCGGCCGAAGTGACGTTCGCGCGCCAGCGCCACGAGGTACTGCAATTGACGGATCTGGATGTCGCCCGGCACCCGGTCAGGCTACTCCGCGTGATCCAGAACACTGATCACGGCATCGCTTGAGAGCACCCGGATTTGTCTTCCCTGGGGCGTGTCCGGTCGTCGGCGGCGGCACGCCGGCCGATGCGGGATTGCCTCGGACCGCCCGCCAAAAGGTGTTCACGGCAATGGGAATGGCCGGTCAGCCGGGGGCTGGCCGGCCATTCCCGTCAGGCCAGGCCGCGCAGCATCAGGTTCCAGTACATGAACGGCAGCCCGTACTTCTTGAGGTACCAGTACGCCCGGTGCGGTTTGGCCGGGTCGAACACCGGGAAGGTGGGCGTCATCTGGAACGAGTAGTCGAACTCGGCCAGCAGCATGTCATGTGACGACGTGACCAGCGGGCAGGACGCGTAACCGTCGTAGCGGGCCTTCGGTGGTTCGCCCTTGAGGAACGCATCGATGTTGGCAACCACCACCGGGGCCTGTTTGCGAATTGCGGCGCCGGTCTTGGAGTTCGGTGTCGAACCGGCGTCGCCGAGGGCGAAGACGTTCGGGAACCGGGTGTGCTGCAGGGTGTGCTTGTCGACGTCGACGTAGCCATTGGCATCACCGGTGGACAGCGGGCCGGCCTTGATCCAGTCCGGCGCCGACTGTCGGGGCGCCACGTGCAGCATGTCGTAGGGGAGTGCGGTTTCACTACCGCCCTCGCCCACACTCGACACGACGACCTTGCGAGCGTTGCCGTCGACCGCAGTCACCTCGGAGTTGGTGTGCAGGTGGATGCCATAGCCCGCGATGACCTTGTCCAGGCTGTCCGCGATGGCGGGGATCCCGAAGATGCGCGGGGTGGGGACCACGAGGTGTACGTCGATGTTGCCGAGTACACCCGCCTTCCGCCAGTGATCTGCCGCCAGGTACGCGATCTTCTGCGGCGCGCCCGCACACTTGATCGGACCGGACGGCATCATGAACACAGCGGTGCCCGATCGGGTGCTCTTGATGAGATCCCAGGTGCGCGGCGCGAGGTCGAAACGGTAGTTCGACGACACGCCGTTGCGGCCGAGCGTGTCGACCAGCCCCTCGGTGCGGTTCCAGTCGAGCTGGATGCCCGGACACACGACGAGGACGTCGTAGCCGTACGTCGCTCCGTCCTCACAGGTGACGGTGTTGTCGGCCGGGTCGACCGCGGCGGCGCGATTCCTGATCCACGTGGCCGACTGCGGCATGACCGAGGCCTCGGCCCGTTCGGTGGCTGCCGCCGTGGCCTGGCCGGCCCCGACGAGCGTCCACAACGCCTGGTAGTAGTGCTTATCCGACGGTTCGATGACGGCGACATCGGCGTATCCCTTGCGCAGCAGCCTGGCCGCGACGGTAATGCCTGCGGTGCCGCCGCCGACGATGACGATCCGGTGCTTTGCGGTGATCATGGCTGTCTCTCCCGATCGTGTCTGGCTCAGGCGTTCTGGACCGTGGCCTCCCAGGCGTTGTAGCCGCCCAGGATGTCGCTGACATCGGAGAAGCCGTGCCGGCGCAGCAGGCTTGCCGCGACCGACGAGCGGTAGCCGCCCGCGCAGTAGACGACCGTCGGTCGCGCCGGGTCGAGCTCGGCGATCCGGCCGGGCAGCTGCCCAACCGGGATGTTGACGGCGCCGGGGATCATTCCCGCGTCGGCCTCGCCCGGGTTGCGCACGTCGACGATCTGCAGGTCGGCCAGCGCGGCCGCCCGCTCGTCGAAGGCCTTGGCGGTCAGGCGCGACGCCACCCGGACGTCGTCGCGGTGTGCGAGCATCGCCTCATAGGGCCGTTCGAGATGGCCGATCACGCGGTCGAAGCCGATTCTGGCCAGCCGATTCTTGGCTTCGGTCTCCTGTCCGGGCTCGACGAACAGCACGACGTCGACGTCGGAGGGCAACACCGAACCGGCGAATTCGGCGTACCGGCCGTCCAGCCCGATGTTGACGGCCCGGGGGAGATGGCCCTGCGCGAACTCCTCGGGGGTGCGGCCGTCGACGAGCACCGCGCCGGCGTCGAGCGCGTCCTGCACCTGTCGGTAGGTCATCGCGGCGGGAACCTCGTGCTCGTCGAGCAGTTCACGCTCTTTGCGGTTGAGGATCGCGTCGTAGACGAAATAGCCCGGCGCGGGAGGCTGACCCTCGGTGACCAGCCGCATGAACGTCGCCCGGTCCGCCGCGCGCAGCGCGTAGTTGGTCTCCTTCTGGTCGCCCATCGTCGACCACAGGTCGGTGGACAAGTTCTTGCCGCACGCCGATCCGGCCCCGTGCGCGGGATAGACCCGGGTCGGGTCGGGCAGTGGCATCAACTTGTTGTGCAGCGAGTCATAGAGCTTGTCGGCCAGCTCGTCGCGGGTGAAACCGATGGAGGCCAACAGGTCCGGTCTGCCCACGTCGCCGATGAACAGCGTGTCGCCGGTGAGCACCCCGTAGGGCACGCCGTCGCCGCCGTGTTCGTAGACCACGATGCTCAGCGATTCCGGAGTGTGTCCCGGGGTGTGCAGGAACTCCAGCCGGACCCCGTCGTCGCCGCCGAGCGCATAGGTCTGCCCGTCGGCGACCCCCATGACCTCGAACTCGGGTTCTGCGACGGACGAGTACACGATCTTGGCGCCCGTCGCCTCGGCCAGCTCCAGGTGTCCCGAGAGGAAGTCGGCGTGGAAGTGCGTCTCGATGACGAGTTCGATGGACAGCCCGTATTCCGCGGCGTCGGTGAGGTACTGCGACACGTCGCGCTGGGGGTCCACGACGACGGCGCGTCCCGAGGCTTCGTCCCCGATGAGGTATGACGCGTGGGACAGGCAATCCAGATAGTACTGAATGAATTTCATGGCTCTCGTCCTTCCTGGCGGGTCTCCGATGACCGCTTATATACCCTAGGGGGTATGGTATAGCAGTGAGCGGAGATATACCACCGGGGGTATATGAGAGCCTCGTCTCAGGCGTGGCGATGCCGTCAGACCGCGACAGTCGAATCGCTTTCGGGCGTGCTGCGCGCGGTCGGGGTCTCCGGATTCTCGCTGCGCCCCCGATAGGTGCGGTCGAGGGCGTACGTGAACGCCCCCGCGACCAACAGCACTGCCCCGAACAGCACGTAGAGGTCGGCGGCGTGCCACCCCCCGCCGATCAGGTAGCCGGTGAGAATCGGGGCGACGATCGATACCAGCCTGCCCACTCCGATCATCAATCCGACCCCGGTCGCGCGGACGGCGGCCGGGTACACCGACGGGCTGATGGCGTAGAAGGCCGCGACGCCACCGTTGGCCGCGACGCCGAGCATGACGCACAGGACCATCGCCACCGCTGTGAGGTGCAGGGCATTGGCTGAGGCGACATAGATGCCGGCGCCGAAGATCAGCAGGAGGGTGCTCACCAGTCGCGGCCGGATGGCCAGTGTCAACGCCGCGAAGACCAAGGCTCCGAGCACGCCGCCGAGGTTGATGAGCACCCCCGCCGTCGTCCCGATTCCGGCATTGCCCGTGATGTCGGTCAGCAGTTTGGGCGTCCAGCTGTTCGCGAAGTAGAAGGCGGCCATCAGGCACGAATAGCCCAGCCACAGCAGTGCCGTGCGGAGGCCCATCAGTCCGGAGAAGAGGCCGCCGCGCACGCTGCGCAGATGCGCGTCGGCCTTGGGATCGGGCAACCGCTCCGACGCCGGGTAGCCAAGCCGCGCGGCGATCGCGTTGTAGCGCCCGAGGGCCCCATGCGGCCGCTTCTCGACCAGGAACTCGATCGACTCGGGCAGGGCGCGGATCACGACGATGAGCAGAATTGCCGTCACCGCCGTCCCGAAGATGAACGCCGAACGCCAGCCGAAGACCGGGATCAGCAGCCCCGAAATGGCACCGCCGAGCGCCACGCCGCCGGGCAGGCCCGCGCCGTAGATACCCAATGCGAGGCCGCGCCGCTGATCGTTGCTGTTCTCCGAGACCAGGATGTTGAGGTTGGCGACGATGCCGCCGATGCCCAGTCCGGCGAACGCGCGGTAGACCAGCAGGTCGGTAGGCCCTGTCGCGGCAGCCGAGAGCCCCATGCCGATGGTGATGACCACCAGGCAGGCGATGATCATCCGCCGTCGGCCGTAGCGATCGGCCAACGGCGAGAGGCCGAACGCGCCGACCGCCATGCCGACGAGGCCGGCGCTGAGCAGATATCCGATCTGCACAGAGTCGAGATTCCACTCCTTGCTGAGGTACGGGGCGACGAATGCCATGATGAGGATCTCGAATCCGTCGACCATGCAGAGCAGGAAACAGATCACGATGGTGCGGATCTGATAGCGACGCATCGGCTGCGTTCGAATCGCTTCTCGAATGTCCATGGGAGCCCTTTCACGCTGATTGCCTGCCGGCATCACATATTCGAAGAGCGCTGTGGCACAGCGCTATCGGGAAAGCGCGGTTCGGATCGGCCCGTCCGGCGATGTGGGGGACGGCAACGATCGGCGCGCATCTTCCGAATGTGACGGCCGCGGCGGCCCGGCGGGGCTCCAGATTCGCTCGCGACGGCACAACGGTGACACGGCCCACTGTCGATGTCAATGCCGCGCGGCACCACACCGGCTCAGCGGGTTGTGTGATCGCTGCGGTCGGCCGGGCTTATGGTGAACCGTGGCCACTTCCGAAGTGCCCGGCCGTGCCGCGGGTACGCAGACTCTCGCACGAGGTTTGCGTGCACTGGAGTTGATAGCGAATTCCCCTGGCGGACTGACAATTCAAGATCTGGCGGACAGCCTCGGCGTGCACCGCAGCATCGCGACACGGCTGGTGGCCACGATCGCCGATTTCCACCTCGTCAGCCGGGGCCCCGACGGCCGCTACCGGCCCGCCGGCGGGCTCACGGCGCTGGCGCGGCAGGTCTACACGGGCATGCGTGACGTCGCAAAGCCGGTGATGCAGGATCTCGCGAACCGGCTCGGCTCAAGCGTCGCGCTGTTCGTCGAGGAGGGGCAGGATGCCGTCGCGGTGACAGTGGCCGAACCTTCCGGCGCCGCGGTGCGCGTCGCCTACCGGGAGGGTGCGCGCCATCCACTTGATCGGGGTGCCGCGGGATACGCACTGCTGGCCGCGCTTCCCGCCCGCCGAGGGGAGGACCCCCGGGTCGCCGAGGCGCGCCGTGTCGGGTATGCGACGAGCTTCGGTGAAATCGTCAGCGGCTATTGGGGACTCGGCGTACCGCTGCGACGCTCCGACGCCGAACCGGCGTCATGTCTGACCTTGATCAGCGCCTCCAAAGAGGTCGTCGACACGTCGGTGGTAGCCATGGTCGCCGCGGCCGCCGATCTCGGTCGGCTTCTGGACTGACCGGCGGCAAAGCCCGCTGAACTGCGTCTTAGCCGCTCGCTTGACCGCGACCCGGTATGAGGTTGTCCCCACCACTTGACAACACCCCCTGTGTTCGTGTTCACATAGTGCGCGTAGACGTGCAAATAACGAATGTTGATCATCACTATTTGCACTCCGATCGGGCGGGGCCACGGGGCGGCCTTCGCTCGTCGGGACGGAGACACGGAGACATACGGAGACATATGGACACCACTGACGTAAGCGACGTTCTCGTCGTCGGCGCGGGTCCGGTCGGACTGATGCTTGCCAACATCCTGGGAAGCTACGGACGATCGGTGACGGTGCTCGAGGCGCTCGACGACCTCATCGACTATCCGCGCGGCGTCGGTCTCGACGACGAATCATTCCGCACCATCCAGGCCGTCGGGCTGGTGGACGCCGTTCGGCCGCATACGAATCCGCATCACATCATGCGACTGGTCAACGGCGCCGGCAAGGTCATCCTGGTCAACGACCCGCAGACCGTCGAGTTCGGCTGGGAACGCAAGCACGGATTCATCCAGCCGGCCGTGGACCGCGCACTCTTCGAGGGACTGGCCCGATTCGACAGGGTGCACGTCCGATTCGGCCACCGGGTCGAGACGGTGGTCGAGGACGCCGAATCCGTCACTGCCGTCGCGCTCGTCGACGGTCCGGACGGGTCGGTCGCCGAACGCCGCTTCCGGGCCCGCTATCTCGTGGGATGCGAAGGTGGCAAATCGCCGACCCGCAAGCGGCTGGGCATCGGCTTCGAAGGTGAATCACCGTCGACCCGCTGGCTGGTGGTGGATGTCGCCAACGATCCGCTCGGCACGCCCAACGTCTTCCTCGGTGCCGACCCCCGTCGGCCGTACGTGTCCATCGGGCTGCCGCACGGGGTGCGCCGGTTCGAGTTCATGTTGCACGACGGCGAGGCCGACGATGCCGTTACGGACGCTGCGTTCGTCAATGAACTTCTCGCCGAACATGTTCCGGATCCCAGTACCATCACGTTCATCCGCAGGCGGGTGTTCACCCACCACGGCAGGGTGGCCACGTCTTTCCGCAAGGGCCGCCAGATCATCGCCGGTGACGCCGCGCACCTGATGCCGGTGTGGATGGGCCAGGGCTGGAACTCGGGTATGCGCGACGCGACAAACCTGGGCTGGAAACTCGCGACGGTGCTGTCCGGCCAGGCCGGCGACGGACTCCTGGACACCTACACCACCGAACGCCGCGAACATGCGCGAGCCATGGTGGACCTGTCGTTGACATTCGGTCGCCTCATCAAGATCACCAATCCGGTCGCCGCGTACGCCCGTGACGTCGCTTCCTCGGTACTGAACCTGTTCCCCGCGGTCAAGGGTTATTTCGCGGATATGCGTTTCAAGCCGATGCCGCGCTACACCCGCGGTGTGTTGGCCGACCCCACGACCCAGGCACCCGGACGCGCCGGACCCCGGCTGACCAGCCGGCTCATACCGGTGCGCACCGCCACCACGAGGGTCTCGCCGGTCGGGGTGCAATTTCCGCAGCCCCGGGTGACCACCGCCGACCGGGCCGACGTGCTCTTCGACGACGTGATCGGGCCGTGGTGGGCGGTCCTGGCCTGGGGCAACAATCCCTGTGACCTGCTGCCCGCCGCATCGCTGGACAAACTCGCCGTGCTGGGCGCCAGACTCGTCGCCGTCGTCCCGGAGAACCAGCGGGTGTGGGTCGAAAAGCACTGGGCCGATAAGTTTCCCGAGAGCGATGTCCTCGTGGTCGGCGACCACACCGGTGCGCTGAAGCGCTGGTTCGACGACCGCCCGACACCGCTGATCTTCCTGCGCCCCGACCGGTTTGTGGCCGGTGCGTGCCTCGCTCAGGATGCGCCCGCGACGCTCGACGCGATCCTGACCGCCATGTCGTTCACAGGCAGAGACGCCGCCCCCGCCTCGTCGGCCCTCACCCCCACCGTCGCCGTATCGGCCTAGCGCCCACCCACCGAGGAGCATCACATGACCGCCTTCACCGTCGAAATCCCCGACTACCGCACCGATCCGTTCTTCGCGCTGGAGGACAAGTGGATCCAGACCGCCGACGGCGAACTCACCCATTACCACGAACTCGGCGCCGGAACACCGATTCTGTTCCTGCACGGCTCGGGGACGGGCGTCACCGCGGCGGCCAATTGGTGGCTGAACCTGCCGGTGCTGAGCGCTTACGGGCGTTGCATCGCCATCGATTCGATCGGCTACGGCCAGTCGGTCGTTGCCGACGGCACCGAGTACGGCATCAGGGAATGGGTCCGCCACGCCGTCCGGATGCTCGACGCTCTGGGCATTGAGAAGACCTGGATCGTGGGCAACTCGCTCGGCGGCTGGCTGGCATTCCAGTTCGCCATCGATTTCCCGGATCGGCTGCTCGGCATCGTCTCGATGGGAACGGGCGGCGCCAAGCTCACGGGCGCACTCAAGGGTCATTCCAACCCGACCCTCACCGAGGCGGGCGTTCGCGCCACCCTCGAGCAGTTCGTCGTCGACACATCGCTTGTGACAGAGGAATTGGTGTCCCTTCGCTATCAGGCGGCACTCAACGATACGGCCTCTGAGCGGCTGGGGCAGGTCGTGTCCGCGCGTGACCGCGACCGCACCGAGCTACCGCTGGACTTCGACGTGTTGGCCCGCTTGGACATCCCCGTGCTGCTGATCCACGGTGTGCAGGACGTCGTGATCCCGGTGTCGCGAACCTGGGAACTGCTCAACGTCATTCCGCACGCCGACGCACACATCTTCAGTCAATGCGGACACTGGTCTCAGGTCGAGCGGGCCGCCGAGTTCAACGAGGTGGTCGGCAGTTATCTGGCCCGGCACGGCGCGGGTCGGTGATCACCGTGCCCCAAGCGCTGATCTGCATGTCACACAGTCCGCTGCTGCACCACTCGCATCCGCCTGCTGACGTCGTCGCCGCCGTCCAGGCCGCGTTCGACCAGGCCCGGTCGTTCGTCGACGAGTTCGATCCGGATGTCGTGGTGAACTTCGGGCCGGACCACTACAACGGCTTTTTCTACGACCTGATGCCCCCGTTCTGTGTGGGATTCCGGGCGCGGGGTACCGGAGACTACGACTCGTTTGCCGGTGACCTCGACGTACCGGGCTTCACCGAGGAGCTGGCGCAGTTCGTCATCGACCGTGACATCGACCTGGCCATCTCGCGCGGCATGGAGGTCGACCATGGCGCCGTTCAACCCATGGAGATCCTCTACGACGGCGACGCGGCTGCCCGGCCGGTGGTACCCGTATTCGTCAATTCCGTTGCACGGCCCTTCGTTCCGATGTCTCGGGTGCGCACATTCGGCGCGGCGATCGGTGAGTTCTTCCGTGGCCGCGGGGAACGCGTGCTGTTCCTCGGGTCGGGCGGACTGTCCCACGATCCGCCGGTGCCGCAATACGACACCGCCACCGACGAGCAACGCCGATTCCTGGTCTCCGGACGGCACCCGACCGCGGAGGCGCGCGCGGCGCGGCAGGCCCGCACCATCGAGACCGCGCATCGTTTCGCGGCCGGCGAGGCCGGCATCATGGACCTCAACCCGCAGTGGGACCGCGCCTTCCTCGACGTCTGCCGTTCCGGCCGGATCGAGGACTTCGATGGCTACACCGCCGACGACATGGACGCCGCCGCGGGCCATTCGTCCCATGAGATCCGGACCTGGGTCGCCGCCTACAGCGCTTTGCGTGCCTGCGGCGACTACCGGGTGACCTACGAGTTCTACCGTCCCATCCGGGAGTACATCGCCGGGTTCGCCGTCACCACCGCGGTGCTCACATGACCGCCGTGCACACCGTGGTCGAAGCCGCCGCCGACCGCTTGGAACTGGCCGCTCGGACGGGAGTCGGCTGCGCACCGGTCCGGGACATTCTCGGGGCCACCGACATCGCGTCCGCCTACGCCGTGCAGGAAACTGTGATCCAGCGGCGAGTGGCCGCCGGGGCGCGCATCGTCGGACGCAAGATCGGATTGACCTCGCCGGCGGTGCAGCGCCAACTCGGGGTCGACCAACCGGATTTCGGCGTGCTCCTCGACGATATGGACGTCTCGGCGATGCCCGAAGTGCCCGTCGGGCGGTTGCTGCAGCCCAAGGCGGAGGCCGAGATCGCCTTCCGGCTCGGCTCGGACCTCACCGACGGCCCGCTCACGGCGGCCACGGTGGCCGACGCGGTCATCGGCGCGGCGGCCGCGATCGAGATCGTCGACAGCCGGGTGGCCCGATGGGACATCACGATTACCGACACCGTGGCCGACAACGGCTCCAGCGGCCTGTTCGTGGTGTCGGACACCTGGCTGCCCCTGGCCGCGTTGACACCGCGCGCGGTCACCATGCGGATGTTTCTGCGCACCCCCGGCGGGGCCGACGAACTGGTTTCCGAGGGCATCGGCGCGGCCTGCCTCGGTGATCCGCTCGAAGCCCTGGCGTGGTTGGCGCGCACGGCACGCGAGTTGGGCCAGCCGCTCACCGCTGGGCAGATCGTGCTGTCCGGTGCGCTGGGACCCATGGTGGCGGTTCCGCCCGGCGCGAGCGTGCGCGCCGAACTGACCACGCTGGGGCCGGTCTCGGCCCGGTTCGCCGAGAAGGAAAGGACTGCAGAATGAGTGAATCCGGCCGGACCCGTGTCGCGATCATCGGCTCGGGCAATATCGGCACCGATCTGATGATCAAGGTCCTGCGCAACTCCGACGTACTGGCGATGGGCGCCATGGTCGGCATCGACCCGAACTCCGACGGGTTGGCCCGGGCAGCGCGGCTGCGCGTGCCGACCACCGCCGACGGCGTCGACGGGCTCATCGCGATGGACGGGTTCGACGACATCGACATCGTCTTCGACGCGACGTCGGCCGGCGCCCATCGTGCCAACGCCGCCAAACTGGCACCGTTCGGCAAGAAACTCGTCGACCTCACCCCGGCGGCGATCGGCCCGTTCTGTGTCCCGGTGGTCAACCTCGACGCCCTGCTCGACCGGGATGCCGGCAACGTGAACATGGTCACCTGCGGTGGACAGGCCACCATCCCGATCGTGGCTGCCATCGCGCGAATCACCGCGGTGCCCTACGCCGAGATCGTCGCGTCCATCGCGTCCAAGTCGGCAGGGCCCGGCACCCGGGCCAATATCGACGAGTTCACCGAGACCACCGCCGAGGCCATCGAGCATGTCGGCGGGGCCGGTCGCGGTAAGGCCGTGATCATCCTGAACCCCGCCGAACCGCCGCTGCTGATGCGCGACACCGTGCTGGCCCTCATCGGTGCCGCCGATCACGACGCCATCCGGGCCTCGGTCGCCGACATGGCCGAACAGGTCGCCCAGTACGTGCCTGGATACCGGCTCAAGCAGGACGTGCAGTTCAGCCCGGTGGCCGCCGACGAACCGGTGCATACGCTGCTGCCCGCCGGTGCGGGTCCGGTCACCACCAGGGTGTCGGTGTTCCTCGAGGTCGAGGGCGCCGCCCATTACCTGCCCGCATACGCGGGCAATCTCGACATCATGACCTCCGCGGCATTGCGAACGGGGGAGTCGATCGCCCGCCGGCTGGTGGCGTCGCGAAGCCAACCCGTGGAGGTTTCACGATGAGCGCTTGCGCGAAGAGCAGAGGAACCCGATGAGCGCTTGCGCGAAGAGCAGAGGAACCCGATGAGCGCTTGCGCGAAGAGCAGAGGAACCCGATGAGCACCGAAATCTACGTCCAGGACGTGACATTGCGCGACGGCATGCACGCCGTTCGCCACCGCATCACCCCGGCCGATGTCGGCACCATCGTCGCCGCGCTGGAGGCCGCGGGTGTCGATGCGATCGAGGTCGCCCACGGCGACGGACTGGCGGGCGGGTCGCTGAACTACGGACCCGGCAGCAACACCGACTGGGAGTGGATCGAGGCCGCCGCCGCTCATGTCGATCGCGCCGTGCTCACGACGCTCCTGCTGCCCGGGATTGGCACGATCGCCGACCTCGAACACGCGTACCGGCTCGGTGTCCGGTCGATCCGCATCGCGACCCACTGCACCGAGGCGGATGTCTCGGCGCAGCACATCGCCAAGGCACGTGAGCTCGGCATGGACGTATCCGGATTTCTCATGATGAGTCATCTGGTTGATCCGCAGACTTTGGCTGGTCAGGCGCGGCTGATGGAATCCTATGGTGCACAATGCGTTTACGTGACCGACTCGGGTGGCCGCTTGACCATGGACGGGGTACGTGAACGGGTTCGCGCCTACCGCGACGCGCTCGATGCGGCAACGGAGATCGGCATCCATGCTCACGAGAACCTCTCGCTGTCCGTCGCGAACAGTGTGGTGGCCGTGCAAGCGGGCGCCTACCGGGTAGACGCTTCGCTGGCCGGGCAGGGCGCCGGCGCGGGAAACTGTCCATTGGAGGCCTTTGTCGCCGTGGCCGACCTGTACGGGTTTGCGCACGGATGTGATCTGTTCAGGCTCCAAGACGCCGCCGACGACCTGGTCCGCCCGCTGCAGGATCGTCCTGTCCGCGTTGACCGCGAGACGTTGGCGCTGGGCTATGCCGGGGTCTACTCGAGTTTCCTGCGGCATGCCGAATCAGCGGCGGTCCGTTATGGGCTTGATGTGCGCAGCATCCTCGTCGAAGTGGGTCGTCGAGGGCTGGTCGGCGGACAGGAGGACATGATCGTCGACGTCGCGCTCGATCTGAGCCGCGCCGGCTGAGTGCACGGTGGGCCCGACGCCGGTGCGGGCCGGCGGCAGGTCCTCAGGCGCAGTCCGCGCAGACCATTCTGCCGCCGACCTGGCGAGCCAGCTGGCTGCGGTGGTGCACCAGGAAGCAGCTCGAGCAGGTGAACTCGTTGGCCTGCATCGGGATCACCCGAACAGACAGTTCCTCGCCGCTGAGATCTGCGTCCGGCAGGACGAAATCTTCTGCGTCCTCATCGACGTCCACAGCCGCGGTCTGTGCGGCGTCACCACGCCGCGTCGCCAGATCGGCCAATGGCTCGTCGGAGTTGTCTTCGACCTCCCGGCGACGCGGGGCGTCATAGTCAACAGTCAATTCACTCTCCTTGATAATTGCGTATCCGCCGGACGGGTGCACAGGCCATCGAAGTACCCGTCCACGTACATCGAGAAACGGTCCACGCTGTCGTTTGGTTCGCGTGTCAACAGCGACACTCGCGCTGACATTCCCGTCACCACTGCCCGTGATGGACCACCGCGTCGAACGGTCGCCGGTCGGGTCTGCGGATCGGGGCCAGCGGCCGGTCGGCGGGATAGCCGACTCCGAGCAGATACGCCACCAGATGGTCGTCGGGAACGCCGAGGATCGCCCGCGCCTTCTCCTGGTCGCCGACCGAGGAATGTCCGGTGCCGATGCCCAGATCGGTGGCCGCGATGGTCATCGCCATCGTCGCCTGGCCGAGGTCGTACTGGTCCAGCAGTCTGGTGCGTTCGTCCTGCGGTTCCGGGACGACGAGGGCGATCGCCGCAGGTGCCGAGGCGATGTGGCGTGCTCCCTGCCATACCGTGGACAGCTGCTCGAGTTGTGCCGGATCGGTGACGATGACGAAATCCCAGTGCTGGTTGTTCTTCGCCGACGGCGCCCGCCACCCCGCCTCGGCGATGCGGTCGAGATGGTCCTCGGAGATGGCTTCGGGTCGGTAGCTCCGCACGTTGCGGCGGGCCCGTATCGCATCCCAGGCGTCCATGTCGATCTCCGATCGTGTCGCGTGTGCTTGGGCCGCATCCCCGGGTCCGGGGCGCAGTCCTCCGCCAGGAACAACTCCGCACAACGCAGGATCGTGCCCCGATCATCCCGTCGGCCCGTAGCCGCTCTGCCGCTGTGCCGGTCGGGATCAGGCCCAGCTCGTCGAATGTGAAACGTAGTGCGACGTTTTCGCGCTTCTTCGCAACAGGTTCACATTCGGTGAGACGAATGCGTCAGGGACGCTGCATGGCCGCGGCGAGATAGGCGTTCATCGCCACGGTCGCCTGCTCGATGAGCCACGGATCACCGTCGGCGCGGTGGCGGAACGCGAACCGCAACAGATAGTCGAGGATCTCGACGGCGATCGAACCGTGCCGCACCTCGAGCCGGGCGGCGGCCTCGGGCGCCACCCGGATCAGCGCGTCGTACAGTTTCGTGGCGACATAAAGGTTGGTGCGTTCGTCGGCGGCCACGGCCACGGGTGACAGGTGGCCGTTGAGCCACAGCTCACGCACCGCCGGAATGCGGTAGTAGTCGCTGTACATCGCGATGGCTCGCGCGGCGACGTCCTGCCAGCGTGCGTACTTGCCTGCGGCGAAATCGTCGGCCATAGCCGTCGCCCGCTCCATGTATCCGAGCGCGACCGTCTCCATTGCGTTCTCGGGACTGGTGAAGTACGCGTAGAAGGCGCCCTTACTGACCTCGGCCAATTCGACGAGCAGCGCCGGCGATTCGACGGCGCGGTCGTACCCGACGGTGGCCAGCAGCTGGTCGGCCGCGTCCAGGATGCGTTGCACGGTCTCTCGGCTGCGGCGCTGTGCGGGTAGTCGTCGCATTGTTTCGGCCACGAATCAGACTCTAGTCGGATTTACCCCGTTGTTACTCGATGACTCCGACTAGAAACAGACTCAAGTTCAGACTGGAGTCGGAAATTGCCCGTTCATCCGCGGGGCACCCCTTCGAATTAGGAGTCATCGACCGTGTCTGAGCTCAACCATCTGCCCGCCACTGCCCGCCCCGAACAGATCACCAGTTGCTTGCGGGAGGACGGGTACGTCATCATCGACAACCTCGTCTCGGGGTCGCAGATGGACCGTGTGGCCGAGGAACTCGCTCCGTACGTGGAAGGCACGGCCTACGGCGCCGACGAGTTCCTGGGTAAGCGGACCAAACGCACGGGATCGTTGATCGCCCGGTCGGTCGCCGCGCGCGACTTGGTGGCACATCCGACGATCCTCGCCGTGGCCGGCGACTACCTGAGCCATGCGTCGAAATTCCAGTTGCACCTGACCCAGGTCATCTCGATCGGGCCCGGCTCGCCGGCGCAGGCGCTGCATCGCGACGAGCTGGCCTGGGACTTCTTCCCGTTCCCTGCCGACTACCAAGTGCAATGCAACACCCTCTGGGCGATGAGCGACTACACCGCCGAGATGGGCGCCACCCGGGTGGTGCCCGGCAGCCACCTCCTCGGCCACAACGAGAAGTTCTCCGAGGCCGATTCGTTGCCTGCCGAGATGGAGCGCGGCTCGGTGCTGCTCTACAACGGCAAGATCTATCACGGCGGCGGCGCCAACAGGACGCAGGACAAGGTGCGTGAAGCCATCAACATCACCTACGCGGTGGGCTGGGTGCGCCAGGAGGAGAACCAGTACCTCTCCACACCGCTGGAACTCGCCAGGACCCTCGACGACGACCTGCTCAAGCTGATGGGCTACCAGCTCGGCTGCTTCGCGATCGGGTATGTGGGCGACGTCGCCGACCCGATGTCGGTGCTGCGCGACGACGTCGAGCAGTTCTTGTCGATCGACGATATGCAGCAGGCGGTCTCCCGTGAGGATTCCGCCAACACCCTGATGAACGCCATCTCCGACACCGCCGGTGCCCGGCTGTGACGTCGGCCAGGAGCGACGATCTCGTCCGCAACAGTGTGACGCTGGGCGAGGCGACGTTCGTCTCGATCGCCACGATGGCGCCCGGTGTCGGAGCGGCGTTCGCGGTCATCAGCGGCGCGGGCTTCGCCGGGGGAGCGCTGCCGGCATCGGTCGTATTCGCCTTGCTGGGTTGCGTTTTCGTCGCGATCGCCATCGGTCAGCTGGCCAAGCGGGTCACCTCCGCCGCCGGTATGTCGTCCTATCTGGCCGCGGCGTTTCACGGCGGTGCGGGATTCCTGTCCGGCTGGGGAACCCTGCTCGTGTACGCCGCGGCGCTGCCGTACCTGGCGCTGCTGGTCGGCAACATGCTCGGTGCGTCCCTGGCCGGCCGACTCGGCCTGGCATACACGGCGTGGTGGATCATCGGTGCTGTCGCCTGTATCGGCCTGGCCCTGGTGATGAACTATCTCGGGGCGCAGTTCGGCACCCGCGTCGGGATGATGCTCGGTGCCCTGGAAATCATTGTCATGCTGATCCTTTCGGTGTGGATGATCGTTGCTGCCGGTGAGCGCAACACGCTGTCGGTGTTCTGGACCACCCACGCCACCGTCGACGGATTCGAAGGGATGAGCGGCATCCTCGCGGGCGCCGTATACGCCTTCCTGGCGTTCATCGGGTTCGACGCCGCCGCACCCCTGGGCGAGGAGGCACGCGACCCGCGCCGCACCATCAAGTGGGCGGTCATCGGTTCGGTTGTGCTCGTCGGTGTCTTCTTCGTAATCACCACCTACGCATCGGCGGTGTACTTCGGACCCGACCGGTACGCCGGATTCCTCGAGTACGGCGACGGCGATCCCTGGATGGAGATCACCAAGACGTTCTGGGGCGCCGGCTGGGTCATCCTGTTGATCACCCTGCTCAGCTCCGGTCTCGCGTCAGCCAACGGCGCGGGCATGGCGTCCACGCGAATCGCGTGGGCATTGGGCAGGGCAGGGACGCTGCCGGGCTTCCTGAAGCGGACCCACCCCCGCTTCAAGTCGCCCATCGCCGCGATCGCTGTGGTGTTCACCGCCGCAGTGGTCGTCACCCTCGGCGTGGGACTGGTGTTCGGGCCGGTGTCGGGATTCATGTTCACGGGGACGGTCCTTACCGTCGGCGTGCTGCCGATCTACATGGCCGTGTGCGTTGCCTGCCCCGTGTACTACTTGAGATACCGGCGCTCGGAGTTCCGTATCGTGCTTCACCTGGTGGTGCCCGCGCTCGGGCTGCTGTTCCTGTTCCCCACGTTCTGCGCCGGTGCGGGTATCACCGTGTTCAGTTTCGTTGCCGCGCTGTCGTATCCGATGAGTATGGCCGGTTACTGGGTGGCCGGGTGGTGGGGTATCGGGCTGGTGATCCTGGCGTATCTGGCCATCCGCCGCCCCGACCGTCTCGACCCGCACCGCATCGTCCACGACCCCGAACCCCCCGATCCGTCGACCGATCCAGATCCGCACACCCGAGAGGCCGCACTGCTATGACCACACCATCGACCGGCACCGACATCGTGCGTTCGGTGCCCGACATCGACTACCTCGACCCGCACCTGTTCACCGATCTGGGCATCGTGCAGACCGTGCTGGCGGGTGACACCGTCTATGTCTCGGGCATCGCCCCGCTGACCGGCGGCGCCGACGGGCTCGACATCGTCAGCACCGTCTTCACCGACCAACTCGTCTACACCCTCGGCGTTCTCGAGCGTTCCCTGCAGGCGGTCGGGGCGCACCGCAGCGGGCTGGTCGCCTGGACGATCTACACCACCGACATGCCGGCGCTGGCGGCGGCCGCGCCCATCCTCAGGGACTGGGTGGGCGAGCATCCGCCGACGAGCACCTGGGTGGGCTGTGCCGGACTCATCCACCCGGAGCAGCAGTTGGAACTGACGGCCACCGCGGTGCGGTAACTGTCCGCGGGTCTTCGTCGGCCGAGGCGCCGGTGCCTCGGCCGACGGAGTTCGCACCTGGGCGTGGGGGCTAGGAGCGATATCGCTCGACGGCGGCGGCGTACTCGTCGAGCAGCCTGAGCGATTCATCCTTGGGCACCGTGGGCAGCAAGAGTGCCACCTGGCCGAATCCGAGGTCGTCGACGGCCTTCCAATAGTCGGGTTTCGGGGGTGTGCCGAACATCAGCAGGGGGACGTCATGGCCGGCGCCGTCCTGCAATTGGTCGATGCGCTTCTTGAGCGCTTCGGTGGAGTTGGGGTTGGATATCCAGCCCGCGTGGTGTCGGATCACCCGCTTGACCGTGGCATCGGAATCTCCGCCGATGTAGATGGGCGGGTGCGGTTTCTGCACCGGCTTGGGCTTGAGATACGACGCGTCGAAATCGACGTATTTGCCGTGGTATTCGGCGGGCTCGTCGGTCCACAGCGCCTTGATGGCCTCGATGCGCTCGTCGAGCAACGCGCCGCGGGTTTTCGGGTCGGTGCCGTGGTGGCGGAGCTCCTCGATATTCCAGCCCGCCCCCACCCCGAAGACGAAGCGACCACCGGAGATCAGGTCGATGCTTGCGGCCTCCTTGGCCGTGATGATCGGATCGCGCTGGATCAGCAGCGCGATTCCCGTGATGAGCGCGATCCTCGACGTGACTGCGGCCGCTGCGGCGAGCGTCACGAACGGATCGAGAGTCCGGTAATACATCGGTGGCAGATCGCCACCAAGCGGATAGGCGGATTCACGGCTCGCCGGGATGTGGGTGTGTTCCGCGATCGCCAGCGAGTCGAAGCCCCGTTCCTCGATCGCGCGTGCCAGGGACACCGTATCGATGGTGTCGTCGTTGACGAATGTCGAGATTCCGAATTGCATCTCCACCTCTGGATCCTGTTCGCCTACACGTACCGACACCGACGCCATGGGACGTGGTCGCTGCAGCCCCAAGACTTTCACCGGATGGCGGCGCGATCAATACCGGCGTCGGCGACCTCGAACGGTCCACGACCGTGCTGTCGCCGCGACGATGACGCCAGGCGAGGATGCCGACGCCAAGCGAGCGTCGGGTGCCCGACCGAACGAATAGGTGCCGGACGAGGGCGCCGCCGCCGGCAAAGTCACTAGCACGCCTATCCAAAAGCTCTGAGCTGCGAAAAATGTCTGCGCCCCCGGCAGGAATCGAACCTGCGACCTAGGGATTAGAAGGCCCTTGCTCTATCCAACTGAGCTACGGAGGCAGCGCAAGGGGGAGTGTATCGCGGGTCCGCGGCCACCCCATCGTGCGACGCCGACTAAACCTCGCCCCCCGCCCAGATCGGCCGACTAGCGTGGTGGCTGCAATCCGCGTGAGTTGTGAGGGGCAAGACGAGCGATGACTGATGTGCCGGAACTGGATGTGGCGGGGTTGCCCGAGGAACTCAGCGCATTCGACCAGATACTGCACCGCGGCGAGGCCAACCCGCGCACGCGTTCGGGCATCATGACCCTCGAGATCCTCGACGTCACCCCGGACTGGGAACGGTTCCGCACGAGGTTCGAGAACGCATCGCGCAAGGTGCTGCGATTACGCCAGAAAGTGGTGATGCCCACGCTGCCGACGGCGGCGCCGCGCTGGGTCGTCGACCCCGACTTCAACCTGGACTTCCACGTGCGCAGGGTGCGCGTCCCTGAACCGGGAACGCTGCGCGAGGTCCTCGACCTCGCCGAGGTCGCCCTGCAGTCCCCGCTCGACATCTCCCGGCCGCTGTGGACGGCCACCCTGGTCGAGGGCCTTTCCGGAGGCCGCGCCGCGACGATGGTCCACCTCAGCCACGCCGTCACCGACGGGGTGGGCGGGGTCGAGATGTTCGCCAACCTCTACGACCTCGAGCGCGATCCGCCCCCGCAGGCGCCGCCGCCGCTACCCATCCCCGAGGATCTCTCACCCAACGACCTCATGCGCAAGGGCATCAATCGGCTGCCCGGGTCGATCCTCGGCGGAATGCGCGGCGCGGTCGGCGGGGCGGGACGGGCGTACTGGCGGTTGATCAGCAACCCCGTCCGCGCCGTCAGCGGGGTCGTGGACTACGCGCGGTCGGGTGCGCGTGTGATCGCCCCGGTCGCCGAACCGTCGCCCCTGCTGCGGCGACGCAGTCTGTCGTCGCGAACCGAGGCAATCTACGTCCCGCTCAGCGATCTGCACCGCGCCGCCAAGGCGGCAGGCGGGTCGATCAACGACGCCTACCTCGCCGGCCTGTGCGGTGGGCTCCGGCTCTACCACGAAGCCCTCGGCGTCCCCATCCGGTCCCTGCCGATGGCGGTGCCGGTCAACCTGCGCTCGGAGGCCGACCCCGCCGGCGGGAACCGCTTCGCCGGGATCAACCTCGCAGCGCCGGTGGGCATCGTCAACCCGAGCGCCCGCATCCGCCGGATCCGTTCGCAGATGACCCGTAAACGCGAGGAGCGTGCGCTGGACATGGTCGGCGCCATGGCGCCGGTGCTGAGTCTCATGCCCGACACCGTCCTCGAAGCGATGGCGGGATCGATCGTCAGCTCGGACATCCAGGCCAGCAACGTCCCCGTCTACGCCGGCGATACCTACATCGCCGGGGCAAAGGTCCTGCGCCAGTATGGAATCGGGCCTCTGCCGGGAGTGGCGATGATGGTGGTCCTGATGTCGCGGTCGGGGTACTGCACCATCACCGCCCGCTACGACCGCGCGTCCATCACCGATCCCGCGCTCTTCGCCCGATGCCTGCTCGCCGGATTCGACGAGGTCCTCGCTCTGGGTGGCGACGGGCGCGCGGTACCGGCTTCGTTCCGATCCGATATCGCAGAGACCACCTCCACCTCATCCAACGGGAGTGCGCCACAATGAGTTCGGCAAACGGCCAGCCCGACCACAACCCCAATCCGCGCACCTTGCGACTCCCCGGATCCGTCGCCGAGATCGACGCCAGCCCGCCGGGTCCGCAAGTCGGCGCCTTCTTTGATCTCGACGGCACCCTCGTCGCCGGATTCACCGGCGTCGTCATGACGCGAGATCGGTTGCGGCGCGGGCAGATGGGTGTTGGAGAATTCATCGGCATGGTCCAGGCCGGCCTCAACCATCAACTCGGCCGCTCGGAGTTCGAGGACCTCATCGGCAAGGGCGCCAGAATGCTGCGCGGCAGTTCGCTGATCGACATCGACGAACTGGCCGAACGGCTGTTCGTGCAGAAGATCCAGAACCGCATCTACCCGGAGATGCGTGAACTGGTGCGTGCCCACATGGCCCGCGGACACACCGTCGTGCTCAGCTCGTCGGCCCTGACCGTTCAGGTGGAGCCCGTCGCGCGGTATCTGGGCATCGACAATGTGCTGAGCAACAAGTTCGTGACCGACGACGACGGGCTGATCACCGGCGAGGTGCTGCGGCCGATCATCTGGGGCCCGGGCAAGGCCAACGCCGTGCAGGCGTTTTCTGCCGACCACGACGTCGACCTGACCAAGAGCTACTTCTACGCCGACGGTGAGGAAGACGTCGCACTGATGTATCTGGTGGGCAACCCCCGGCCGACCAACCCCGCCGGCAAGCTGGCCTCCGTCGCGGCCAAACGCGGCTGGCCGGTGTTACGGTTCACCAGTCGCAGTGGCAGCAGCCCTATTTCGCAGCTGCGCACGATCGCCGGCGTGGCGTCGATGATGCCGATCGCGGCCGGGGCGATCGGAGTCGGCCTGCTCACCCGAAACCGCCGCAACGGCGTCAACTTCTTCACGTCCAACTGGGGCCGGACCCTGCTGCTGTCCGCCGGCGTGGACCTGAATGTCCTCGGCGCGGAGAACCTCACCGCGCATCGTCCCGCGGTATTCATCTTCAATCACCGCAACCAGGTCGACCCCATCATCGCGGCCAGCCTCATCCGCGACAACTTCACCAGCGTCGGCAAGAAGGAACTGGAGAAGGATCCCATCGTGGGGACCCTCGGCAAGGTGATGGACGCCGCGTTCATCGACCGCGACGACCCCAAGGCGGCCCTGGAAAGCCTGCAGAAGGTGGAAGAGCTGGCGCGCAAAGGGATCTCGATCCTGATCGCGCCCGAGGGCACCCGCTTGGACACCACCGAGGTCGGCCCGTTCAAGAAGGGCGCCTTCCGCATCGCAATGTCGGCGGGCATACCCATCGTGCCGATCGTGATCCGCAATGCCGAGGTGATCGCCGCACGCAATTCGAGCACGTTCAACCCGGGTCTGGTCGACGTCGCGGTGTTCCCGCCGATCCCGGTGGACGACTGGACATTGGAGAATCTGCAGGAGCGCATGGACGAGGTACGCCAGATCTATCTGGACACCCTCAAAGCGTGGCCGCATAAGACCCTGCCGGTACCCGCCGTCTACGAGCGTGTGAAACCGCCGGCCAGGAAGAGCACCAGGAAGGCCGCGACCGGCAAGGCCGTCACCCCGCCGAACCCGGCCGCGAGCGGCGAGTCCGGCCACACCGCCAAGGGCAGGCCGTGAAGGCCTCCGCCGACAGCGTCGACAGCTTCACGACCTCCGACGACGCGCTGGTCCTCGCCGCGGTGTGCTCACCAGCCGAACGGGAACTGTTGGACGACTGGCTCGCCGCACAGCGCGCGGCCCATCCCGACTCCCGTGTGGACGTGTTGGCGCTGCCCGCCGGCGACAACCCTCCACCGGAAGTGCTGGCACGTCTGGTCGAAGAGCTCCAGCAGGATCCGGATCGGTCGGTGGTACCGGTGCGGGTCTTCTGGGTGCCCGGCGGCCTGCCGACGCGGTCGAAGGTCGTGGCCCTGGTGTCCGGACGCGACACCTACCGTCCCCCCGAGATCCTGCAGCGCCGCATCCTCAAGAAGGACCCGTCGCGGGCACGGGTCGTCGCCGGTGAGCCGGCCAAGGTGTCCGAGCTGTACCAACAGTGGAGTGACAACACCGTCGCCGAAAACCCGCGGGAATTCGCGCGATTCGTCATCCGCCGAGCCATCCTGGCCATCGAGCGGGTGGAGTACCGGCTGCTGGGCCCGGAGTACAAGTCCCCGCGGCTGGTCAAACCGGAGATCCTGGCGTCGTCTCGATTCCGCGAGGGGCTGAAGAAGATCCCCGGCGCGACGCTCGAGGACGCGGGCGCGATGCTCGACGAACTCGCCACGGGCTGGAGCCGGGTGTCGGTCGACCTCATCCCCAACCTGAGCAGGCTGATCTTCAAACGCGGCTTCGACCCTCAGATCGACTACGACTACGCCGAGATCGACTCGCTGCGAAGCGCATTGGAGACCCATCCCGCGGTACTGCTCTTCTCCCACCGCTCCTACCTCGACGGGGCAGTCGTACCCGCCGCGATGCAGGAGAACCGGCTTCCGCCGGTGCACATGTTCGCCGGGATCAACCTGTCGTTCGGATTCATGGGGCCGCTGATGCGCCGCTCCGGGGTGATCTTCATCCGGCGCAACATCACCGACGACCCGGTGTACAAGTACGTACTCAAGGAGTACGTCGGCTACGTGGTCGAGAAGCGGTTCAACCTGAGCTGGTCCATCGAGGGCACCCGGTCGCGCACCGGCAAGATGCTCTCACCCAAACTGGGACTGCTCGCCTACGTCGCAGACGCCTATCTGGCCGGACGCAGCGAAGACATTCTGCTGCAACCGGTATCGATCAGTTTCGACCAGCTGCACGAGATCGCCGAGTACGCCGACTACGCCCGTGGCGGCGAGAAGACGCCCGAGGGATTGAGCTGGCTCTACAACTACATCAAAGCGCAGGGTGAGCGCAGCTACGGCAAGATCTATGTGCGCTTCCCCGAGGCCGTGTCGATGCGCCAGTACCTCGGCGAACCCGGGGGGCCGATCGCCGGGGACGAACCCGCCAAACGGCTGGCGATGCAGAAGATGGCGTTCGAGGTGGCCTGGCGCATCCTGCGGGCCACCCCGGTCAGCGCGACCGGGCTGGTGTCGGCGCTGCTGCTGAGCACCCGGGGCGTCGCCCTCACCGCCCACCAGCTGCACCACACGCTGCAGGATGCGCTGGATTATCTGGAACGCAAGAAGACCCCCGTCACCAACAGCGCGCTGCGGCTGCGCACGGTCGACGGTGTGCGTGCGGCGGTCGATGCGCTTTCGAACGGGCACCCCGTCACCCGGGTCGACAGCGGGCGCGAACCCGTCTGGTACATCGCCCGCGAGCACGAACACCAGGCCGCCTTCTACCGCAACTCACTGATCCATGCGTTTCTGGAGACCTCGATCGTCGAACTCGCGCTGGCGCACGCCGCACGGGTCGACGGAGATCGGCTCGAGGCGTTTTGGTCGCGGGCGATGCGGCTGCGTGACCTGCTGAAATTCGAGTTCTACTTCGCCGATTCGGCCGCGTTCCGCGACCACCTCGCCGAGGAGATGTCCTGGCACGACGATTGGGAGGCCCAGGTCGCCGCGGGCGGTGACCACATCACGTCGATGCTGCGAGCCAAACAGCCGCTGATCGCCGCGGCGATGCTGCGGCCGTTCTTCGAGGCATACGAGATCGTCGCCGACGTGCTGCGCGACGCCCCAGCCGACATCCCGGAAAAGGAGCTCACCAAACTCGCGCTCGGCATCGGCCGCCAGTACATCGCGCAGGACCGGGTGCGCAGCAACGAGTCGGTGTCGGCGCTGTTGTTCTCAACCGCCCGGCAGGTCGCAGCCGACCAGGGACTGCTGGATCCCGCCGCCGATCTGGCCGACCGGCGCGCCGCATTCCTCGCCGAACTGCGGGGGGTCCTCGAGGATATGAACACCGTCGAACAGCTCTCCCACGAGCAGTTCGCCGCGCGCGAGACGGGGTTGCGGCGGCTGTCGTCCGCGTGACCGGCGCACGGCCGAGCGCCGGCGCAGCACCCGGTTCGGCTGGGTGCCCCGAGCTGATCGGGGTGCGACCCGCGTCACGCCATACGCTGGGCGCATGACGACGGCCGCGGTGAACAGGACCCGCAGCAGCCCGGTGTGGCCGGTGCTCGTCGGTGTGGGACTGCTGGCCGGAGCGACGGCGGCGGCCATCGGCGCACTATCCGTCGCCGATGCACTCACCGCGACGGGGTTGCCCGATCCCGGTCCCGTGACCACCTACGGTTTGCCGTTCGTGCGCGCCGCTGGGGAGATCGCCGCGGTGCTCGCGGTCGGGTCGTTCCTCTTCGCAGCGTTCCTCGTGCCGCCGCAACCCAGCGGTGTGCTCGACGCGGCCGGCTACCGGGCCCTTCGGCTGGGCACCGCGGCGTCGGCGGTGTGGACCGTGTGCGCGGCGCTGCTCGTCCCGCTGACCATTTCCGACGTATCCGGGCAGCCACTGCGCGACCACCTCGACCCGGTCACCATCTGGTCGGTGGCCAGCCTGGTCGACACCGCCGGGGCGTGGCGCTGGACGGCCTTTCTGGCGGCGGCGGTGACGGTCGCGAGCCTCCCTGTGCTGCGGTGGGGCTGGACGCCCGTGCTGCTCGGCGGTGCGCTGCTGACGCTGGTCCCACTCGGGCTCACCGGCCATTCATCAGCGGGTGGCGCGCATGACGTCGCCACGAACAGCCTGATGATCCACCTGATGGCCGGGGCGCTGTGGGCCGGCGGACTGTTGGCGCTGCTCGCGCACGCGGTACGCCGTGGCGAGGACGCCGATGTCGCCGCCCGCAGGTTCTCGGCGCTGGCGGTGTGGTGCTTCGTGGCCATGGCACTCAGCGGTGTCGTCAACGCCTTGGTGCGCATCGATCCCGCCGATCTGGTCCGCACCGATTACGGACGGCTGATCCTCGGCAAGGCGGTCGCTCTGTGTCTGCTCGGTGTGATCGGCTGGCGGCAGCGTCGCAGCGGGGTCGCCGCGTTGCAGGCCGACCCCGAAGCGCGCGGGCCGCTGATCAGACTGGCGCTGACCGAGGCCGCGGTGTTCGGCGTGACGTTCGGGATCGCCGTCGGGCTGGGACGGACCCCACCGCCACCGCAGACCGCCCGGCCGAGTGCGACCGAGGTGGCCATTGGCTATGACTTCGCGGGACCCCCCACCCCGTGGCGAGTGCTGGTCGACTGGCGGTTCGACCTCATCTTCGGGACCGCCGCGGTCGTGCTGGCCGTGCTGTATCTGGCGGGTCTGCGCCGATTGCGCCGGCGCGGCGACGCCTGGCCGGTGGGCCGGACGTTGGCGTGGCTGGGCGGCTGCGCGTTGCTGCTGTTCACGACGTCTTCCGGGCTGGGCAAGTACGCCCCCGCGATGTTCAGCATGCACATGATCAACCACATGCTGCTCTCGATGCTGGTGCCGATCCTGTTGGTGCTGGGCGCCCCGATCACGATGGCGTTGCGGGCGCTGCCGGTCGCGGGCCGCGGTGCTCCCCCGGGGCCGCGGGAGTGGCTGCTGGCCGCGCTGCATTCCCGGCTGTCCCGGTTCCTGACGAACCCGGTGGTGGCGACGGTGATGTTCGTGGCGGGCTTCTACGGGTTGTACTTCGGCGGCATCTTCGACGCCGCGGTGAACGAACACGCGGCGCACATTCTGATGAACCTGCACTTCCTTCTCAGTGGATATCTCTTCTACTGGGTGGTCATCGGTGTGGATCCCACACCGCGACCCATTCCGCATCTGGGCAAGGTGGCGATGGTGTTCGCGCCGCTGCCGCTGCATGCGTTCTTCGGGGTGGCGCTGATGGGGATGAAGTCGGTCCTGGGAGAGACCTTCTATCGCTCGTTGGGGCTGTCCTGGCGCCCCGACCTCATCGCCGACCAGCGCCTGGGCGGCGCGATCGCCTGGGCGGCGGGGGAGTTGCCGCTGCTCGTGGTCATGCTCGCGCTGCTGATCCAGTGGCGGCGCAGCGATCAACGCACCGCCAAGCGACTCGACCGCGCCGCCGAACGCGACCACGATGCGGACCTGGCTGCCTACAACGCCATGCTCGCCGAAATGGCACGCCGCGACGGCCAGACCCGCTGATGGTTCCGCCGCGGACTCGCCGGTACCGACCGCGTCCGGCGTGAGGCTGGTGTGGGGGAGTTTGGTGTGGGTATGAGAAACGGGCACCCCTGGTGGGGTGCCCGTTGGTCATGGTGTGGTTAGCGGCTGGTGTGGTTAGCGGCCGCTGTGGCGCACGGTGGTGTCGACCTTGGGGACGTTGACCTGCTGTTGGATGTCCTGGATCCAGCCGTGGTGGTCGATGTCGGCGGAGATGGTGACCGAGGGGTCCAGGGCGGGGGTGGCGGCGTTGGCGGGGGCGGCCAGGCCGAACAAGCCTGCGGTGAGTGCGGCGGCGGCGATGGTGGTGATGGTGAGGTTCTTCATGTCGATCACTCCTGGTGTCGTTATCGGCTCCGAGGGTTTCGTGCCGGTCTGATGGGTTAAACCGGCTGGTCAGGGTGTTGATTCCGGGTGGCAGGGATTGACCGGTGCGTGGCAGTAATGAGATTGTTTGTGGCATTACTGCCACCGTGTTTCGCGTGCGGATCACGCCCGGGCGTGGCCGGCACGCCGAGCGGGAATCGGCGCGGAGACCACTGCTGGGACGGACGCTGCGGATTACACCGCGCCGGCCGCGACGGCGGCGGGCCAGCTCCCGTAGCGGCTGATGTCACGGCCGGTGGCCGCGGCGCCGTCGCAGCTGAACGCGGTGCGCCACGTGCCGTCGTCGAATTCGACCTTCCCGAGTTGCATCGGCGGCGGCAGAGCGGCGAGGAAGCGGCCCAGCGCGGCCGGCGACAGCAACCAGCGGTGACCTGTCAGCGCGACACCGTCGACGCCGTCGCGCACCCGTGTCACGGCAGGTTTGACCGGCACCGTGTCGAGCACCGTCATCCGGTAGCGCGCCGACGTGGTGATCTCGTCCTGAAAGCGGGCGCCGAGGTCGGTGAGTTGGTGGGTGAGCGGGCCGCCGCGCATATGCGCGCCGAACACGACGAGTTCGGCGGTTTCGGCGCATGCCGCGGGCCAGATCTCCGCCGGCGCGGCCGATCCGGTCGCGAGCGCGGCCAGGTCGAGGGCGAGCGCGTCGCCGTAGGGCCGCGCGACAAAGCTCACCGCCTGCCCGGTGCCGCCGGGAATCGGCACTGACACCGAACAGACGCCGGATACCGAGTTCAGCTGCGCGGTCGGCACCACGAGGACGTCCACCCCGTCGAGTACGGCGGGCGGCAACGACGACACGTCGACGTCGACGAGGTGTGACCCGCGGTCGCGGAGTCCGGCGAGGACCGCGTCGAACCCCTCCGGTGCGCGGGCGGGCCGCATCGATTCCCGCGGCACCGCGACCACCGGCCGGGGCGGGGCGGCGAGCCGCGTGTCGGCGGGCCAGTGTGGCGCCGAACCTGCGGCGGCGACGCGCATCGCGCGGTTGGCCAGCTCCAACCCCGAGGCGACCAACGTCAAGGGGCACCCTCGTCCCGGCGGATCGGCGGCAACGGGTGCCACAGCCGCCGTCGGTGTGATCGCCACGCCGCCGCGCGGTATGCACGTGGCTGCTGCGCCGCTCACGTCGAGGACCATGTCGGCGTCCCCGGCGGCGATCGCGGCGGCCGTGTCCGCGCCCGGCGCGGTCTGCCCGACCAGCACCGCGCCCGCCGCGGCGAGCGCGTCGAGCAGGGGCCCACCCGGCGTCGAGGGCTCATCGTCTGCGTCGGTTCGCAGTACGAATCGCACACCCGCCAGCGGGCCTCGGCCGCCCGCCAGGTGTGCAGCGACCTCCTGAATCGGCCGTCTGCTGATCCACGAGGTCATGGCGATCAACCTATGCGCCGTCTATCCACAATGCGCACTTCATCCACACCCCGCGCGTCGGCGGCGTCGCGAAGACCCCGGTGCGTCGGTGCCGGGGCGGTCAATGGCACTAGCGGCGATCCGGTACCCGAGCCGGCACCGCCGCGCAGTTCAGCGCGATGGAAGAAAAGGAATCAGAAATGTTCGAGACACCGTTCACTGTCGTCGGCACGATCGTCAACGACCCCGCACGCCGCCAGGTCGGCGATCAGGAAGTCCTCAGGTTCCGGGTGGCGAGCAACTCGCGGCGCCGTACCGCCGACGGTGTGTGGGAGCCCGGCAACTCACTGTTCGTCACGGTCAACTGCTGGGGCAAGCTCGTCACCGGCGTGGGGGCGACGCTGGGGAAGGGCCATGCGGTCATCGTGGTCGGCCACGTGTACACCAGCGAGTACGACGATCGCGACGGTAACCGCCGCTCCTCGGTCGAAGTGCGCGCGACGGCGGTGGGGCCGGATCTGTCCCGCTGCCTGGCCCGTGTCGAGAGTTTCCGGCACCCCGGCGCCGTTCAGCCCGACGCCACCGCCGCGGAGGCGCCCGGCGCTGCCGGGGAGGAGCCCGCTGTCGCGGCCGAGGAGGAGCCGGAGGTGAATGCGCTGCCACTGTCGGCCTAGGGTGAACGGCCACGCCTAGGATGGGCCGCGGGTATCACCACCGAAGTGCTTCAGAAAGGCAACACCACGGCATGGCCGAATTCATCTACACGATGCGGAAGGTCCGCAAGGCGCACGGCGACAAGGTCATCCTTGACGACGTCACGCTGAACTTCCTTCCGGGCGCGAAGATCGGCGTCGTCGGACCCAACGGGGCCGGCAAGTCGAGCGTCTTGCGGATCATGGCCGGGCTCGACATTCCGAACAACGGAGACGCCTTCCTGGCGCCGGGAGCGAGCGTCGGCATCTTGCAGCAGGAGCCGGCGCTCAACGAGGAGAAAACCGTCCGCGGCAACGTCGAGGAGGGCCTCGGCGAGATCAAGGTCAAACTCGACCGGTTCAACGAGGTCGCCGAGCTGATGGCCACCGACTACACCGACGAGTTGATGGAGGAGATGGGCCGGCTGCAGGAGGAACTCGACCACGCCGACGCGTGGGATCTGGACTCCCAGCTCGAGCAGGCCATGGATGCACTGCGCTGCCCGCCGCCCGACGAACCGGTCACCAACCTGTCCGGTGGTGAGCGGCGGCGGGTCGCCCTGTGCAAACTGCTGCTGTCGAAGCCGGATCTGCTGTTGCTCGACGAGCCGACCAACCACCTCGACGCGGAAAGCGTGCAGTGGCTCGAACAGCACCTCGCCGACTACAAGGGCGCCATCCTCGCCGTCACCCACGACCGCTACTTCCTCGACAACGTCGCCGAGTGGATCCTCGAGCTCGACCGGGGTCGCGCCTACCCGTACGAGGGCAACTACTCGACCTACCTGGAGAAGAAGGCCGAGCGGATCGCGGTGCAGGGTCGCAAGGACGCCAAGCTGCAGAAGCGCCTCAAGGACGAGCTGGCTTGGGTGCGCTCCGGCGCGAAGGCGCGTCAGGCCAAGAGCAAAGCCCGCCTGCAGCGTTACGAGGAGATGGCGGCCGAAGCGGAGAAGACCCGCAAGCTCGATTTCGAGGAGATCCAGATCCCGACCGGCCCGCGGCTGGGCAATGTGGTGGTCGAGGTCGAACACCTCGACAAGGGCTTCGAGGGCCGCACCCTGATCAAGGATCTGTCGTTCACGCTGCCCCGCAACGGCATCGTCGGCGTCATCGGGCCCAACGGCGTCGGCAAGACGACGTTGTTCAAGACCATTGTCGGTCTCGAACAACCCGACAGCGGCACGGTCAGGATCGGCGACACCGTCAAACTCAGCTACGTCGACCAAACCCGCGGCGGTATCGACCCCAAGAAGACCGTCTGGGAGATCGTCTCCGACAAGCTGGACTACATCGAGGTCGGGCAGAATGAGATCCCTTCGCGCGCCTACGTCTCCGCGTTCGGGTTCAAAGGCCCGGATCAGCAGAAGCCCGCGGGGGTGCTCTCCGGCGGTGAACGCAACAGGCTGAACCTGGCGCTCACCCTGAAAGTCGGCGGCAACCTGATCCTGCTCGACGAACCCACCAACGACCTCGACGTGGAGACGCTGAGTTCGCTGGAGAACGCTTTGGAGAACTTCCCGGGCTGTGCGGTGGTCATTTCCCACGACCGCTGGTTCCTCGACCGCACCTGCACGCACATCCTGGCGTGGGAGGGCGACAGCGACAACAACGAAGCCAAGTGGTTCTGGTTCGAGGGCAACTTCGCTGCCTACGAGGAGAACAAGGTCGAGCGTCTGGGAGTCGACGCGGCCAGACCGCACAGGGTGACCCACCGGCGCCTCACACGGGACTAATGTCGCACCTGCGTGCCATGTTGCGGCCGGGTTAACAGCCTGGCGGCAGCATCCAACGACGGGCGGCGCGCATGTGAGTCAGGGAGTGGTTCGCATGACGGTGTATCCGGAAGCAGTCGGGGATGGGCGACGTGGTCCGGGGTCGCTTCCGCCGGATGCGCTTCACGGGCTGGCCAGGGCGTACCTGGAGACCTATCACGGGCCGCGGGGGGACGCCCCCGGCGCTGACGCCGCCGTCACCGGTCCGCTGGATCGCACAGCCGACGGCCGGTTGGTCTCGCCGGCGCTGGTGACGGGTCACTACCGGGTGGGGCAGCGGCGGTCTCCGGGTGAGACGCGGGTCGGCGTATACGCGGCCGACGATCCCGGCGGGTTCGGACCTGCGCTGCAGATCGTCACCGATCACGCTCCGATGCTGATCGACTCCGTCACCGTGCTGCTGCACCGGCTCGGCGTGCCGTACAAGGCGATCATGAACCCGGTGTTCCGGGTACGGCGTGGCCCGGACGGCGAACTGCAGGACATCAGGCCGGCAGCCGACATCGCCGCGCCACAGGGTGCCGACGAGACCTGGATCCACATCGCCCTGGCGGGCACCCCCGACCGCCGGATTCTCGCCGAGGCCCAGCAGCTGCTACCCAACATCTTCGCCGACGCCCGCCAGGTAGCGGCCGATTCGGGCCCGATGAACGCCACCCTGTACCGCCTGGCCAACGAGCTGGAAACAGCGCCGCAGGGCCGGTTCCGGGGCTCGGACCGCAAAGACGTGGCCGCATTGTTGCGCTGGCTGGCCGACGGACATTTCGTCCTGCTGGGCTACCAGCAGTGCGCGGTGCGCGACAGTCGATCAGCCGTCGACCCGGCGAGCCGCCTCGGTGTCCTGCGCCTGCGCCAGGACGTGTTGCCCCCGCTCACCCACGCCGACGACCTGCTGGTTCTGGCCCAAGCCACCATCCCCAGCTTCCTGCGCTACCGCGCGTTCCCCTACATCGTCGTGGTGCGCGAGAACCTCACCGGCGAGCACGGCGCGGGGGACGAGGCTGTCGAACACCGCTTCGTCGGCCTGTTCACGGTGGCCGCCATGAACGCCAACGTGCTGGAGATACCGCTGATCTCGCGGCGCGTCAACGAAGCGCTCGCGATGGCCCACCGCGACCCCAACCACCCCGGGCAGTTGCTGCTCGACATCATCCAGACCATCCCGCGGCCCGAGCTGTTCGCACTGAGCCCGACCGAACTGCTCGACATGGCCATGGCGGTCGTCGAGTTGGGTTCGCGGCGCCGCGCACTGCTGTTCCTGAGAGGTGACCAACTCGCCCACTTCGTCTCGTGCCTGGTGTACCTGCCCCGAGACCGGTACACCACCGCGGTGCGACTGGAGATGCAGGACATCCTGGTCAGGGAACTCGGCGGGGTCGGTATCGAATACACCGCGCGGGTCAGTGAATCACCTTGGGCTGTCGTTCACTTCACGGTCAAGATGCCCGACGGTCTGGTCCGGGGCCAAGTCGACACCTCGCTGGAGAACGAGACCCGCATCCAGAATCTGCTCACCGAGGCGGCGCGGACCTGGGGCGACCGGCTGATCGGCGCGGTCAGAACCGGGTCGATCGGCCAAGCCGCCGCCGAACACTACGCGGCGGCGTTCCCGGAAGACTACAAGCAGGCCGTCGCGCCGCTGGATGCCATCGACGACATCGGGATTATCGAAGGGCTGCAGGATAATTCGGTCAAACTCGTCCTCGGCGACTTCGACGGGGATCGCGTCGGCAAGCTCACCTGGTACCTGGGTGGCCGCTCGGCGTCGCTGAGCCAACTCCTGCCGATGCTGCAGTCGATGGGCGTGGTGGTGCTGGAGGAGCGCCCGTTCACCGTGCGCCGCGCCGACGGTCTGGCCGTGTGGATCTACCAGTTCAAGATCTCACCGCACCCGAGCATCCCCGACGTCCCCGCCGGACCCGAACAAGAGGCCAGCTCGGCCCGTTTCGCCGAGGCGGTCACCGCGATCTGGCACGGTCGCATCGAGATCGACCGGTTCAACGAGCTGGTGCTGCGGGCCGCGTTGACCTGGCAACAGGTGGTCGTGCTGCGGGCCTACGCGAAATACCTGCGGCAGGCCGGCTTCCCGTACAGCCAGTCCCACATCGAGTCCGTCCTCAACAACAACCCGCGCACGGCACGCTCGCTGGTGGAGTTGTTCGAGGCCCTGTTCGACCCGGCCGCGGCCGCGGCATCCGGCGCGTCGCAGCGCCGCGACGCCCAGAGCGCTGCCGCCGCGGTCGCCGCCGACATCGATGCGCTGGTCAGCCTGGACACCGACCGGGTGCTACGGGCGTTCGCGTCGATGATCGAGGCCACCCTGCGCACCAACTACTTCGTGCGGCGCCCCGAATCGGCGCGCCACCAGAACGTGTTGTCGCTCAAGCTGAATCCGGGACTCATCAGCGAGCTGCCCCTGCCGCGGCCGAAGTTCGAGATCTTCGTGTACTCACCCCGGGTGGAGGGTGTGCACCTGCGGTTCGGCAACGTCGCCCGTGGTGGGTTGCGCTGGTCAGACCGCCGTGAGGACTTCCGCACCGAGATCCTCGGGCTGGTCAAGGCCCAGGCCGTGAAGAACGCCGTCATCGTTCCGGTCGGCGCCAAAGGCGGATTCGTGGTCAAACACCCGCCGCTCACCACCGGCGACCCGGCCGCCGACCGCGACGCTCACCGCAACGAGGGCGTCGCCTGCTACAAGTTGTTCATCGCCGGCCTGCTCGACGTCACCGACAATGTCGACACGGCGACCGGCGCCGTGGTCGCCCCGCCGGATGTGGTGCGCCGCGACGGCGATGACGCCTACCTCGTCGTCGCCGCCGACAAGGGCACGGCCACGTTCTCCGACATCGCCAACGAGGTCGCGCTGTCCTACGGCTTCTGGCTCGGCGACGCGTTCGCGTCGGGCGGCTCGGTGGGTTACGACCACAAGGCGATGGGTATCACCGCCAAGGGCGCCTGGGAATCGGTCAAGCGGCATTTCCGCGAAATGGGCGTCGACACCCAGACCGAGGATTTCACCGTCGTCGGCGTCGGCGACATGAGCGGTGACGTGTTCGGCAACGGCATGCTGCTGTCCCAGCACATCCGGCTCATCGCCGCGTTCGACCACCGGCACATCTTCCTCGACCCGGACCCCGACGCCGCCAGCTCCTGGCGGGAGCGCCGGCGGATGTTCGACCTGCCGCGCTCCAGCTGGGACGACTACGACCGTGCCCTGATCAGTGCGGGCGGTGGGGTGTACAGCCGCGAACAGAAGTCGATCCCGATCAGCGAGGAAGTGCGCGCCGCGCTCGGCCTGGAGGACAGCGTCGACGAGATGACCCCGCCGGCACTGATGAAGGCGGTGCTGAAGGCGCCGGTGGACCTGTTGTTCAACGGCGGCATCGGCACCTACGTCAAGGCCGAGACCGAATCCGATGCCGACGTCGGCGACCGGGCCAACGACATGGTGCGCGTCAACGGAAACCAGGTGCGGGCCAAGGTGATCGGCGAAGGCGGCAACCTCGGCGTCACCTCGCTGGGACGTGTCGAGTTCGACCTGGCGGGCGGGCGCATCAACACCGACGCGCTGGACAATTCCGCTGGCGTCGACTGCTCCGACCACGAGGTCAACATCAAGATCCTCATCGACTCGCTGGTCACCGCAGGCAAGGTCGCAGCGAGCGACCGGACCGAACTACTGCTGTCCATGACCGACGAAGTGGGCCGGCTGGTGCTCGTCGACAACGAAGAGCAGAACGACCTCATGGGCACGAGCCGTGCCAATGCCACCAGCATGCTGCCCGTGCACGCCCGCATGATCAAGTACTTCGTTGCCGAACGCGGACTGAACCGCGAACTCGAAGCACTGCCTTCGGAGAAGGAAATCCGCCGGCGTACCGAGGCAGGCCTCGGCCTGACGTCCCCGGAGCTGGCGACGCTGATGGCGCACGTCAAACTGGCCCTCAAAGAAGACGTCCTCGACAGCGACCTGCCCGATCAGGAAGTCTTCGCCATGAGGCTGCCGTCGTACTTCCCGGCGAAGCTGCGCGAACCCTTCGGCACCGAGATCCGTTCGCACCAGCTGCGGCGGGAGATCGTCACCACCATGCTCGTCAACGATCTCGTCGACACCAGCGGTATCACCTACGCCTACCGGATCACCGAAGACGTCGGGGTCGGGCCGGTCGACGCGGTGCGCAGTCACGTCGCCGTGGACGCGATCTTCTCGATCGGTTCGGTGTGGCGGCAGATCCGCGAATCCGACCTACCGGTCTCGGTGTCCGACCGGATGACGCTGGACCTGCGCAGGCTGATCGACCGTGCGGGACGCTGGCTGTTGAACTACCGGCCCCAACCACTCGCGGTCGGCGCGGAGATCAACCGGTTCGCGCGCAAGGTGGAGCTGCTGACCCCGCGGATGCCGGACTGGCTGCGTGGCGACGACAAGGCGATCGTCAACAAGGAGGCCGAGGAGTTCATCGCCCACGGCGCATCGCGCGAGCTCGCGTACAGCGTGGCCACCGGGCTGTATCAGTTCAGCCTGCTCGACGTGATCGACATCGCCGACATCGTCGACCGTGACCCGGCAGAGGTGGCCGACACCTATTTCGCCCTGATGGATCATCTCGGCACCGATGGCCTGCTCACTGCGGTGTCGCAACTGGCGCGTGACGACCGCTGGCACTCACTGGCCCGCTTGGCGATTCGCGATGACATCTATGGATCGCTACGCTCGCTGTGCTTCGACGTGCTCGCCGTCGGCGAGCCCGACGAGAACGGTGAGGAGAAGATCGCGGAGTGGGAGTTGACTAATACGTCGCGGGTGGGCAGGGCCCGCAGGACCCTGACGGAGATCTACGAGGACGAGGAGCGCGACATCGCGACACTGTCGGTGGCGGCACGGCAGATCCGCAGCATGACACGCACCAGTGGAACGGGAACCACCGGGTGAGCGACACCTCGGAACGCGGTTTCGTCGCACCGGTGCATGTCCGATGGTCCGACATCGACATGTACCAGCACATCAACCACGCCACCATGGTGACTATCCTCGAAGAAGCCCGAATCCCGTTCCTGCGTGCACCTTTCGGAGCCGAGATCACCACGATCGGGCTGCTGATCGCCGAGGTCAACATCGTCTACAAGGGTCAGCTGCGGCTGGTGGATTCACCACTGCAGGTGACGATGTGGTCGAAGCGGGTACGTGCCGTCGACTTCACCATCGGCTACGAAGTGCGCTCGGTGAGCGCGCCCGCCGATGCGAAACCGTCCGTCGTCGCCGAGACGCAGCTGGCCGCGGTGCACATCGAAGAACAACGGCTGCAACGCCTTTCCGAGGAGCAACGAGAATACCTGCTGCGCTGGACGCGATGATCCCGCAGGTCGCCGATCCGGGGCACGCCCGACCCGAACGCGGCATCTGGTTGCAGGACGCCCGCCATCGCGCGGACCTGGCGGCATTCGCCGACCACGCGTTGCGCCTCGACGACGCCGCGGTTATCCGGCTGCGCCGCCGGTCCGGCGGGCACGTGGTCGCCTGGGTGGCCACCGGATTCGACGTGCTCGCCGCACGGGTGGTGGGCGGGCGGATCAGCCCGGCCGACCTCAGCGCCGGCGCCGACGCACTGGCCGACGGGCTCAACCGGATGGGCGCCGACGGCTTCGTCGACCCGGGCTTCCCGATGGATTCGGCATGGCGGGGAGCCCTGCCCCCCGACGCCGGTTTCGCGCACATCGACGACGTGCCCGCGCGCGTGATGCTGGACCTGGCGCAGCGCGGATCGGCCCTGGCCAGAGAACATACGGGCGGGCAAGGCCCGCCCGCGTCCCTGCTGGACCAGGAGGTGCTCGCCGTCAGTTCCGGCGCCACGTCGGTCGGCATCCCCATGCGGTGTGTATTCGCCTTGACGGCAATGGGTTTCCTCCCGCAGTCGGCGTCGGCGCCGGACGCCCCGGGGGTGGATCCCGGTGTGGTGGATGCCGGCGAGATCGTGCGGGTGCGCGCCCTGCCCGCCTGGCTGCGGATCGACGCCCGATTCGGTTCGGTGTACCGGCGTCGCGGCGATCCGGCGTTGGTGCTGCGCTGACGCCCACGGCAGCAGGCTCGGCAGCAACGCGTCGGCAGGCAGCCTGGCCGCGCCCGTGTGCCGGCGTGCCGTCCGCGGGATCAGAACGCCGAATTGACCATCGACTGGGCGGCCATCTCCAGATACCGCAGCAACTCGGCCCGGTGTTCGTCGTCGAGAGTCGCGGAGTCGATCGACGCCACGGCGGTGTGCATGCAGCGCAACCACGCGTCGCGCTCGATGAAACCGATCCGGAACGGTGCGTGACGCATCCTCAGCCGGGGATGGCCGCGCTGATCCGAATACGTGCGCGGGCCGCCCCAGTACTGCTCGAGAAACATGCGCAGCCGCTCCTCGGCCCCGTCGAAATCGTCCTCGGGGTAGAGCGGACGCAGGATCTCGTCCTCGCGAACCAGGGCGTAGAACCGGGACACGATCGCGTGGAACGTCTCGTGTCCGCCCACGGCGTCGTAGAACGACTGCTGCTCGACTTGGCTCATCGGTTCCATTGTGGACCATGGCCTCCACCGCCAATCGATCGCGGGTGACCAGGCACCTGCAGCAGCGATCGCCGATCCTCCGAACCGATGTCACCCGATGTTCACGGGACTGACCTGCGAACACGGGCGGAATTGCCGTGCGGTCGGTGCCGATCCATGGTGGACTGTCGATCGGAGGACGTATGGCGCATCGCAAGAAAGGCCCTCTGCGGCGGGCCGGCCACCGACATGACGCTGTCCCGGCAGGCTCCGGTGCGGTGATCGCCGCCGCGCCGCCGCGTGCGTTGCACAGCGTCGACACCCACCCGGCGGTCGGCCATGAAAGCACGATCTGGGGTCGGCGCAGGGTGTTGCTCCTCAACTCCACCTACGAGCCGTTAACGGCTCTGCCGCTGCGGCGCGCGGTGATCATGCTGATGTGCGGTAAGGCCGACGTCGTTCACGACGACCCGGCGGGACCCGTCATCCACTCCGCGACCCGCACCATCATGGTGCCGTCGGTGATTCGGCTGCGGTCATTCGTGCGGGTGCCCTATCGGGCGCGCATCCCGATGACGCGGGCCGCGTTGATGCACAGGGACAGGTTCCGCTGTGCCTACTGCGGGGCCAAGGCCGACACCGTCGACCACGTGTTGCCACGCAGCCGCGGCGGCGACCACTCGTGGGAGAACTGCGTGGCGGCGTGTTCGACGTGCAACCACCGCAAGGCCGATCGGTTGCTCAGTGAGTTGGGCTGGACGCTGCGCTGTGTGCCGCTGCCGCCGAAGGGCCAGCACTGGCGGCTGCTGTCCACCGTCAAGGAACTCGACCCGGCCTGGGCGCGATACCTGGGTGAGGGCGCGGCGTAGCGGGGCATTGAGTTACGGTTTCCGTCGTGAGTACCCCGTTGATGCACTCGCTGTTCGTTCTTGTGCCGTTAGGGATCGCGACGGTGCTGGCCTTGCTGATCTGGCGCCACAAGGGCCCGCACCCCGAGACCTACAAGATGTCCGAGCCGTGGACACATCCACCGATTCTGTGGGCCGCCGACGAACCGGCCGACCACGGTGGCCACGGTTCGCACCCGGTGACGATCGGAGGTGGCGCAAGTGGCAAGTGGTGACGTCGCAACCATTGCACCCGCCGAACTCCCATACGGCTGGGCCGTCACGTCCAGTGGCCGGATTTCGAAGGTCACCGAACCCGGTGCGCTGTCGGTGCACTATCCGTTCCCGGTCATGGACCTCGTCGTCCTCGACGACGCGCTGAAGTACGGTTCGCGAGCCGCCAAGGCCCGCTTCGCCGTGTACGTCGGCCCGCTCGGGGAGGACACCGCCTCCGCGGCGCGCGAGATCCTGGCCAAGGTGCCGACCCCGGACAACGCGGTGTTGCTCGCCGTCTCACCTGACCAGCGGGCCATCGAGGTGGTGTACGGCTCGCAGGTCAAGGGCCGTGGCATCGAGACCGCCGCACCGCTCGGGGTATCGGCGGCCGCGTCGGCATTCGCCGAGGGCAACCTGATGGACGGGCTGATCAGCGCTGTGCGTGTGCTCAGCGCCGGCGTCTCACCCGCCTGACTTCTTGATCCGCGCCGAACGAGAAGTCTGGGTCGTTAATCGCGTGATTTAGCGACCGAGACTTCTCGTTCGGCGCATGGTGGGGGGTCAGCCGGCGTCGAACGCCCGGGCGCGCAGTGAACGCTCCACCCCGGCGCGGCCCTCCAGCACTAGCCGTCGCAGCGCGGGCGGGATATCGCCGGCCAGGAACGCGTCGGCCGCGCCCAGCGCCTCGGCGCTGATATCCCACGACGGGTACAGCCCGATGACGACGGTCTGCGCCACCTCACTGGACCTGCGCTCCCACACCCCGGCGATGGCCGCGAAATACCGCGGGGTGAACGGCGTCAACAGCGTGTCCTGACCCGGCCGGACGAATCCGCCGATGATCGACCGCGCCGTGATGTTGGCCAGTGTGTCGTCCTCCACCACCTGCTGCCACGCGGCCTCCTTCACCACGGCCTGCGGCCTGGCCGCCGAAGCCGCCGCGGCGTGGCGCCGTCCCGCCGCCGTCGGATCGCGCTGGGCCTCCGCGTCGATGAACGGGGTCGGCTGACCGTCGCCGTCGACCTCACCCGCCGCCGCCAGCGCGGTGACGATGCGCCAGCGCAGATCGGTGTCGACCTGCAGGCCGGGCAGGCCCTGGTCGGCGGGGTCGCCGGCGAGTACATCGGCCAGCACGACGACGTGGCGGGTCGCCAGCACCGACGTGCACAGGGCGTTGACGAACGCCAGCTGGTGATCCGAGCCGGCCTCGGCTGCCCGCGCCAGCTCCAGCAGCCGGTCGGCGAACGCCGGCCAGCCGTGCTCGCGAGCCCATCCCGGTTCGGCGTACGCGCCCAGCGCCGTCTGGGCCTGCAACAACAGCCGCTGGGCCACACCGACCTCGGTCTCGGCGTGGATCCCCGCCGCCACCAGCTCGACGAAATCGCGGGCCTTGAGTTCGGCTTCGCGTGTCATCTCCCACGCAGCCGACCAGACCAAGGTGCGGGGCAGGGGCTCGGCGATGTCGGCGATGCGGGTCAACGCCGTGCGCAGCGATTCGGCATCGAGCCGCAACGAGCAATACGTGAGATCGTCGTCGTTGACCAGAATCAGCTTGCCCCGCGGGACACCCTGCAGCGCCGGGACCTCGGTGCGATCGCCGTCGACGTCGAGTTCTTCGCGGTGCACGCGCACCAGCGCGCCCGAGCCGTCGTCGTCATAGATGCCGACGGCCAGGCGGTGCACCCGGGTCTCGCCCGCCCCCGGCGCGGCCCCGCTCTGGTCGACCGCGAAGCGGGTGAAGCGGCCCTGTTCGTCGACGTCGAAGTCGGCGCGCAGCGTGTTGAGGCCCGTCGTCTTCAGCCATTGGCGGCCCCATCCGGACAGGTCGCGTCCCGACGCTTTCTCCAGGGCGCCGAGCAGATCGCCGAACGTGGCGTTGGCAAAGGCATGGTCCCGGAAGTAGTCGCGCAGACCGGCCAGGAATTCCTCCAGACCCACATACGCCACCAGCTGTTTGAGAACGCTTGCGCCCTTGGCGTAGGTGATCCCGTCGAAGTTGACCTCCACCGCGGCGAGGTCGGGAATGTCGGCGGCCACCGGATGTGTCGAGGGCAGTTGGTCCTGCCGGTACGCCCAGGACTTCTCCACGTTGGCGAAGGTGGTCCACGCCTGCGTGTACTCGGTCGCCTGCGCCTGGCACAGCACCGAAGCGAACGTCGCGAACGACTCGTTGAGCCACAGGTCGTCCCACCACTGCATCGTCACCAGGTCGCCGAACCACATGTGCGCCATCTCGTGCAGCACCGTCTCGGCGCGGCGCTCGTAGGACGCGCGGGTGACCTTGCTGCGGAAGACGTAGTCCTCCAGGAAAGTCACCGCGCCCGCGTTCTCCATCGCGCCCGCGTTGAACTCGGGCACGAACAACTGGTCGTACTTGCCGAACGCATATGCGACGCCGAAGTTGTTGTGGTAGAAGCCGAATCCCTGCTTCGTTTCGCTGAACAGCCGTTCGGAGTCCATGAACTGCGCCAGCGACGCGCGGCAGAACAGGCCCAGCGGGATCTCGCCGTGCTCGTCGGAGTAGATGTCGCGCCACACGGCGTACGGCCCGGCGATCAGTGCCACCAGGTAGGTGCTCATCCGCGGTGTGGTGGCGAATGTGTGGACGGTCGAGGACGTGGTGTCGTCACGTTCGGCCGCCGCGGTGGCGCCGTTGGACACGACCTCCCAATGCGACGGAGCGGTGACGGTCACGTCGAAGGTGGCCTTGAGGTCCGGCTGGTCGAAGCAGGCGAACATCCGCTTGGCGTCGGCGGTTTCGAACTGCGAGTAAAGGTAGACCTCTCCGTCGACGGGGTCGACGAACCGGTGCAGGCCCTCGCCGGTGTTGGAGTACCGGCAGTCGGCATCGACGACGAGGACGTTATGCCCGGCCAGCCCCCGCAGGGCGATGCCGGTGGACTCGTCGTATCCCGACACGTCGATGTCGGTGCCGTTGAGGGTCGCGCTGCGGACGGTTTCGGCGGCGATATCGATGTAGGTGTCGGCGCCGGCGAGGGCGTCGAATTCGACGGTGGTCACCGACCGGAACGTCGTGTCGCCATCGGTGAGTACGAGGTTGATGTGATAGCTGTCGACGGTCACCAGTGCGGCGCGCTCGACGGCCTGGTCTCTGGTCAGATTGGGAAGTGCCACGTCGGTCAACCCTAGCCCTCGGCCGGGAACACGGCCCGGGAAGGCGGGGTTGAGCTGAACGGAACGCCGTCTGTGCCGAGCGAGAGGAACATGTCCATGCCCGAGAAGTCCATTGCCGATTTCTGGTTCGACCCGCTGTGCCCGTGGTGCTGGATCACCTCGCGCTGGATCCTGGAGGTGGAGCAGGTCCGCGATATCGAGGTCAACTTCCACGTCATGAGCCTGGCCGTGCTCAACGAGGGCAGGGATCTGCCCGAGGAGTACCAGGAGATGATGAAGAAGGCCTGGGGCCCGGTACGCGTGGCGATCGCCGCCGAACAGGCCGATGGGCCCGAGATCTTGCGGCCGCTCTACACCGCGATGGGCACCCGCATCCACAACAAGGGCGTCGATGATTTCGGCGTCGTCATCGCCGAAGCGCTCGCCGAGGTAGGCCTGCCCGCCGAACTGGCGCAGGCGGCCACCACCGACGCGTACGACGAGGCGTTGCGGGCCAGCCACCATGCCGGCATGGACGCGGTCGGCCCGGATGTAGGTACCCCCACCATCCACGTCAACGGTGTGGCGTTCTTCGGCCCTGTGCTCTCGCGCATCCCACGCGGCGAGGAGGCCGGCAAGCTGTGGGACGCCTCGGTGATCTTCGCGTCCTATCCGCACTTCTGGGAGCTCAAGCGGACCAGGACGGAGTCACCCGAGTTCGACTGACGATTCCGGACCCGTCCGGCTGAGAGTTTCGGCGTAGGCCGACGGCGATATGCCGAACTGACGTCGGAAAGCCCGCGCGAACGTTCCGGTGTCGGCGAATCCGGCGCGACGGCCCGTCACTGCGACGGGCAGTCCGTCGGCCAGCAGTAGGCGGGCGTAGTTGAGGCGCTCCTGGCGGATATAGCGGGCAGGGCTTGTCCCGGCGTCGGCGAAGGTCAGCTGAATCGTGCGGACCGACACGTGAAATGCGCGCGCGAGGACCTGCGGAGACAGCGTCGGGTCCGTCACCCGGTCGCGGATGTAGAGCGTGAGCGCGTCGAGGGGGCGCCCGGCGCCGAACCGGTCGGGAAGCGAGTGGCGGTCGATATCGGCATCAGCCCAGCGTCGCTGGCAGGCAAGCCGGTCACGCTGGCGGTGGTGGGAGATGTCGGAGAAGGAGAGCACGATCCCACGCCCGTCGTCGAGTTCGATGGGCACGGCCGACCAGGCGATCGGAAACTGGCTGTCATCGCGACGGATGAACCACTGGTCCTCGGATGTCACGGCGCGGCCGGTGCCGGCCGGGCGCAGCACCGGGCACTCCTCGGCGGGGTAGGCCGAGCCGTCGGGTCGGCGGTGGTGAACAGTATCGTGGCTCGGCCGGCCCAGCAGGTCCCGCCCGTCCCGGTATCCGAGCTGATGGGCGGCCGCCTCGTTGGCGAATGCGATCAAACCGGCGTCGTCGATCAGCCACACGGGTCGGGGGAGGCTCTGCAGGATCTGCTCGGCCAGGCCTTGTGCCATCGAAGGGACTCCTCGTCGCGGTGGAGTGTCGGGGTGCGCCACGGTGTTACGTCGAGCGTGCAGCGACAGTGTTTCGGGTGTGTTGGGGTCCCGTTACCGCTCGATCGCGCTGGTCGCCGTTGCGCAGAACGGCGGCATCGGTGCGCATTTAACCCTGTGCCGATACGCGCCCGGCTGGTGGAATCGAGGTCAGCGCGCCGCCGGCGCGTGCCGGCAAACGAGCAGGGAGCCTCATGACTACGTACAACCCCGCCATGCAAAAGGTCCATCTCGCGGACGTCGCCAGCGATTTTCACGGGCTGATCTCGAAACGCGCCGCCGAACTTGACGGCGTGTCGGTCACCGAAGTCACCTTCGACGTTGGCGCCCGCTGGTCTGCCGATCTCAAGGAGTACGCGGGCACCGAACTGTGCGAACTGCCGCACGTGGCGCTGGTGATCGCCGGGACGCTCGGTGTGCGCATGGCCGATGGTTCCGAAGAGAGTTTCTCGGCCGGAGACGTCATGCTGCTGCCGCCCGGCCACGACGCGTGGACCGTCGGTGACGTCGCATGCACCTTCGTGGAGTTCTCCCGCGGCAACGACTACTACGCTTCATGAGCGCGACCGACAAGGCCGAAGCGGTTCGTTTGGTGTGCAACGCCCGCTTGGCCAAGCAACTCTCCTGGGCGCAACTGGCAGACGCGATCGACCGTCCGCTCGTGTGGACCACAGCGGCGCTCTTGGGCAAACACCCGATGCCCGCCGAGGAATCCCGGGTGATCGCCGAGCTACTCGGCCTAGGCGACGATGTCGCGGTCGCGCTGCAGCGGCAGCCCTACCGGGTCGCTGATCCCGCGTTGGCGAGCGATCCGACGATCTACCGCTTCCACGAAGCCATCGACGTGTACGGCGCGGCCCTCAAGGAGCTGATTCACGAGGAGTTCGGCGACGGGATCATGAGTGCCATCAATTTCTCGGTGGCTTTTGCGCGGCGCAGCGATCCGCAGGGCGACCGTGTGGTGGTGACATTCGACGGGAAGTTTCTGCCGTATCAGTGGTGACGGCGGAATCGGCCGGCCACGAGCGGCCGACTTCGGCGGCGCGGCCGTGGTTGGTTGTCCAACGGATGTCCGCAGTTTGGCTGAGTCACAGCGACTTCCCAGTTACGGGCAGGTTTTTCCCTCGGGTTGCGGGGACGTCGGACCGGGTGAACGGTGTACGGATGGCAGTCGCTGAACCGACCACTGACGGCACCTATCGCGATCGAATCGTCGCCGTCGAGCCCGGCGGTAACGAGTACATCGCCGAGGCCGACCGGCACGGCAAACCGAGCCAGTTGTTCTGGACCTGGACTTCACCGAATCTCGAATTCGCCACCGTGTTCGTGGGCATGCTTGCCGTGCTGGCGTTCGGAATGAACTTCTGGCAGGCGTCCCTGGGCATCGCGATCGGCACCGGGTTGGGCGCGGTCGCCCACTATGTGCTCTCGGCGCGCGGTCCGCTGCACGGAGTGCCGCAGATGGTGCTGGGCCGCTTGGCCTTCGGGTTCAAGGGCAATGCGGTGCCCGCGGTGCTGATGTCGGTCACCGCCGGGGTCGGCTGGTTCGCCACCAACAGTGTCAGCGGGGCATTCGCGCTGTCGACGTTGTTCGGTTTCGCGCCCATCGTCGGTCTGGTCATCATCGTCCTGCTGCAGACCGGGCTGGCGTTCTTCGGGCACAACCTGGTCCAGGCTTTCGAGCGCTGGGCGTTTCCCGTCCTCGCGGTGGTGTTCGTGCTGGCATCCGTTTCGATCTTCGCGCATGCCGACTTCGGTGCCCCCGCACCGACAGGTGGTGTCGGTGGCATGGGCGGCTTCTTGTTGACGGTCGGGACCTCGTTCGGTTACGCCGCCGGGTGGACCCCGTATGCCGCCGACTACACCCGCTATCTGCCCGCCACCGTGTCGACGGTGCGCACCGGATTCTTCGCGGCGGCGGGATTGTTCCTGTCGTGCGCTGTGCTGGAGATCGTCGGCGCCGCATCGGCGACCGTGGGTGAGGCGTCGCTGGCTGATCCCACCGGTTCGTTCACCAGCGAGCTGTCATCCTGGCTGGCCAAGGCCACCCTACTGGCGATCGCGATCGGGGCCATCGCCGCCAACTCCATCAACATCTACTCCGGCGCAATGGCTTTCGTCACTATCGGGATCAAGCTGCCGCCACACATCGCGCGGGCTCTGGTCACCGCGTTCTTCGGGGTCGCCGGGTTCGCGATCGCCTGGTGGGCGCTGGCCGACGCCGCCGCCAGTTATGAGGCGTTCCTGCTGATCATCGCCTACTGGATCGGGCCGTGGCTCGGTGTGGTGTTCGCCGACCAGTATCTGCGCCGCGGTCAAGCCGTCGCCGGGTTCCTCTACGACAGGTCGTATTCGAACTGGAACGGGCTACTGTCGTTCCTCGTCGGACTGGTCGCGTCGGTGGCGTTATTCTCCAATCAGGAGAAGTTCGTCGGTGTCGTCGCGAAAGCCGTTCCCCAACTGGGCGATATCACCTTCTTCATCGGATTCCTGCTCGCCGGTGGCTGTTATCTCGCCTTGTGCCGCGCCAAGATCACCGCCGAACGTAACGTGTGAACGCCGCGGAGATGCTCGACGTCGCCGTCGAGGAGGCGCGAAAGGGATTGGCCGAGGGCGGTATTCCCATCGGGGCCGCGCTGTTCACCGCCGGCGGGGTGGTGCTGGGCCGGGGGCACAACCGGAGGGTGCAGAACGACGACCCGAGTGTGCACGGCGAAACCGACGCCTTCCGGAACGCCGGACGCCAGCGTGACTACCGCTCCACGGTAATGGTCACGACGCTCTCGCCGTGCTGGTACTGCAGCGGGTTGATACGCCAGTTCAACATCGGCTCGGTGGTCATCGGAGAGGCCCGCACCTTCTACGGCGGACACGACTGGCTGGCCGAGCACGGAGTGTCGGTCACGGTGCTCGACGATGAGCGCTGTGTGACGATGATGCAGCGGTTCATCGCCGACCGTCCGGACCTGTGGAATGAAGATATCGGAGTTGCCGAGTGAGTGTGATTGCGACCATTGATATTTCGCGCTGGTATGCCGGCGGGGCGGCCGCCGACGCCGTTGCCGCCGACGTCGACGCCGGGTTGCAGCGCGCGGGGTTCATCGTCGTCACGGGCCACGGAGTGGATCCTGTGCTCGCGGCGTCGGTACGGGCCGCCAGCCGCGATTTCTTCGCGCTGCCCGCTGCCGTGAAACGGCAGTATTCGGTACCCGTCGGTGGACACGGCTGGATCGCGCCCGGCGCGGAGGCCAACGCCTACGCCGAGGGCACCGAGACGCCCCCGGACCTCAAGGAGAGCTACAGCCTGGGTGCCGAGACGGCCACCGGCGATCCGGAGGTGGACCGGATCTGGTTCGCCCCCAACGTCTGGCCGGCCGAAGTACCAACGATGCAGTCGCTGGTCACCGAATACACCGCGGCCATGCGCAGGTTGGCCGACGATCTGCTGGCGTTGTTCGCTCACGCATTGCGGCTGGCCGACAATCCGTTTTCCGCGCGGGCCGATCGTCCGACCTGGACGATGAACATCAACCACTATCCACCGGTGAGTGTGGTGGGTGAGCCGCAGCCCGGCCAGTTCCGCATCGGCCCGCACACCGACTTCGGCACCGTGACGATCCTCGACCGTGAACCCGGTGCCGGTGGCCTGCAGGTGTTCTCCGAGGAACAGGGCTGGGAGGATGCGCCGTGGGAGCCGGGCGCCTTGACGGTGAACATCGGCGATCTCCTGGAGCACTGGAGCGGCCGGCGCTGGCCGTCGGGCCGCCATCGGGTCTTGCCGCCGCAGCCGCATGCCCCCGAGGAAGACCTGGTCTCGCTGATCTACTTCTACGAAGCCAACCACGACGCACTCGTCACCCCGCTGGAGCCGCCGATCGGCAAGGTGTCGGGACTGGCGCCGGTGACCTGTGCGGACTTCATCAAGGAGCGACTCGACGCCATCACAGTAGGGTGAGCGGCGCATCCGATCGAGTGCAGGCCTTCGATCGGATGCTGGCCTGACCCGGCCGCGGGCGTGACCGGCCGGGCCGGGACGCTGCTGGGGTCCTATCCGGTGGCGGCCGGTTTGCGTCGGTTGGACAGCCGCCCACTTGCTCAGGCTGTTCACGCCAGCGGTTCGCGGGTCGGTGCGTGCAGTGGTAACCGGATGATGAATCGCGTGTCGCCGGGTTCGGATTCGACGGTCAGGTTGCCTGCATGGGTCGCCACGATCCGCCACGCCAGATCCAGGCCTAGGCCGATACCCTCGCCGACCGGTTTGGTGGTGAAGAAGGGGGTGAAGACGCGGTCGATGATGTCGTGCGGGATTCCAGGTCCGTCGTCGCAGACCTCCACGCGAATCAACGTCTCACCGTCACTCATGGTCCGTATGGTCAGGGTGCCGCCGCCGGCCAGCGCATGGACCGCATTCTCGATGATGTTGGTCCACACCTGATTCAGATCTCCTGCATAGCAGTTGATCTCGGGCAGCGTGCGGTCCCACTCGGTGACCAGCCTGATGCCGCTACCCGAGCCGATTCGACCGTCGAACATCATCAAGGTGGCCTGCAGTAGCTCATGAACGTCCACACGTTGGTAGGTCCCGCGATCCATCTGTGAGTAGTGTTTGGCTCCGGTGAGAAGCGCCGAGATACGGTTGCACGACTCGATGACCTCCCGCACACGTAGATCGGAGTCGACGGACTCCCTCAGTGACTCCACGGCAAGCTGCAGGGTACCGGCGAATTGATCAGGGCCATCCGCGATTGTCGCGACCAGCGACGACACCTGCTGCAGCCAGTCGACATCCAGGCCGGCCTCCGCGAACGTCGATGCGCAGTCCCACCCGGCGATGCCGTATTCGTGGAGCCAGTCATCGATCCGCTCTTCGCGCTGTGCGCGTTTCAACGCGCTGGCCGATCCCATCGTTGAGGTCCGGATTTGGTCGGCCGCATACTGCTGCAGGTCGAACAACGCGTGCAAAGCGTCGCGGGTGCACAACGCTTCGGCCACCAGCGCTTGCTTGCGTCCGACCCCGCCGTACCTTCCGGTGAGGCCGCCGGCGGCGCGGGCGATGGCCGCCGCCGGATTGTTCAGATGGTGGGTCAACCCGGCGGTGATTGTGCCCAACGCCAGCAGCCTGGCCCGCTGTCCGAGAATCTGTTGCTGCCGAACGCTATCCACCGTGTGGCCTGCGAGGAGATGGACGGCGATGGGGAATTCTGACCGCATGAAGTCGGCGAACCGATCGGCGTCGAGCACGAAGAAGGTGGACTGGCGCTCCAACCTGACCGACACCTCATACACCTGGGCCGCCTCGGGGATGTACGCCGACCATGCCCCGCAGTACGTGCCGCGCTCGGTCGTGCGGTGAGTTTGGATGTCAAAGCCGCCGAGGCGTCCCGACATCAACATCTCGCCTTCAATCATGACGTAGAAACATGTCGCGGGGTCGCCCTCGGTGATCAGCACGCCAGGTGGGCGCGTCTCAATGCGGCCCTGTTCGCACAGGAGTTGGAGCTCCGGGTCGGTCAACTGCTCGAACAGGTACAACGTGCGCAGCATGGCGGGGGTACTCCGGTGGTTCATCGGCGTCCTCCGGGATGTGTCGGTCACAGTGGGCATGAGGTACCTTCGGGCGGCTGCGTGAGTTCGATCAGATAGGCGGCGGCGATCTCGTTGACACAGGAATTGGTGCCGGCGCATGTCTCTCAGGCGATCTGCTGACCGTAGAAGCGTTCGAGGCCAGATGGCATAGGTGCTGCCGGCGGCTGTGCACACGCCGTCATGACGACCGCCGCGGTCAGCGCGAGCAATGCGGCAGGCGTCTCGGAAAGCCGACGCTTGATGGTCGTCTGGGATTCGAGTCCGTCCGTTGTGGCGGAAGGGGCATCGATTGGGGTGCGGTCATGAACGTCTCGTTCACACGGCCTCACTGCGGCCTCCAGGTTCGGAAACAATCACGAGCGACATATCGGGTGCTGGCTGAGCCGCGGCGGCTGGCTGCCACGACCGCAAGAACAGTCACCTGAGGATGGCCGTTACGCGGATTTCCACCCTCATCTTGGGCGCCCCCAATGCCTGCACTCCGAGTTCTGTCCAGATCGGAGCGCGGTCGCCCATGCGTGCCGTGAGCTGCTCGACCATGACACGGTTGTGCGTGTGGCCGATGAAGTCCGCGGCTTCGGGAAGGTGGTACGAGTCGACCGACACGACGTCACCCCATCCCGCGCCGGCCAGCGCCAAAGTGCGCTCGACGTTATCGAAGGCCCTGACGATCTCCTCTTCCAGATCCTCGGGGAAGTTGAAGTTGTCGTCCCACCCGCCTTGGCCCGAGATCTCCACTCTGTCGCCGATGCGCACGGCTTGGTAGTAGTGCATGCGGTCGAGCTGTGTTTCGCCGTAACCGGGTGTCGCGAAGAACGTGACATCGGCCATCGCCGATCCTCCTTGAATATCGATGTGAGACGGTGCGGACCTGCTGGCCTCCGCCGAGTCGAAGTGACATCCAATTACATTGGTGAGAAAGGATATTGCCCTGCTCATCCGGGTGCCGTCGCCGTTGTCGGGTCGGTGTTTTCTCAGGCGGCGACGCGGCGCCTCTCGTTGTGGATCAGTCGCCGCAGGTTGCGGATCGATGTTCTGAACCCGGCCTTGAGAATGCGCGACAGCGCCGGCTGGATGAGCTTCTCGATTGGTCCCCACCCGATGCTGTAGCGCAATCCGTATGTCAGCAGGGTGACCGATCCGTCTGGTGCTGTCGGCGATTCGTCGAACTTGAAGTACGTAAAGGCATCTTTGAGTGGAGCCAGACCGGCTCCGCTGTCGAGGCGCCACGACTGTGGGTATGCCTCGCGGACGGTCCACGTCACATGGGAACGCATCGGACCCATGATCCGGGTGATCTCGGTGTAGGACTGTCCTTTTCGGGCGATGCCGTGGTGATCGGTCACCCGGTCGACGATGCCTACCCATTCGGCGTAGCGGCCGGTGTCACTGATGATGTCCCACACCTGAGTGACGGGCGCATTGATGCTGGCCGTGATCTCGACCTCATATGATGCTGGCATTTCTTGTCAACCTTTCGATTTCGCCGTCCCGCACGACTGCGGATCCGTTGCGGTGTGGTGACGCATGTCGTTGCGGATGGTTTTGCTGCCTGTGGCGGTCGTCGTCGCAGTGCGTTAGCGGTAGTGAGTTCGCGCAGAGATGGTGGGTTTCACCGCGCTAGGCTGCGAACTCGGGCAGTGCGGCCAGCGCTTCCTCGGCTGCGCGCATTCCGGATTCGATGGCGCCCTCGAGGTAGCCGTTGTAGGCGACTGCCACGTCGGTGCCCGCCCAGAACAAGTGCCGATCGGGAGGCGGAGGAAATGTCGAGGGGGCCGCGTGTGGCGGTAGGAACGCCGCGGGTGCGCCTTTGGCGAAATGGTCTTGGCTCCAGTGAACGTCGATGAAGTCGACGGGCGCCAAGGCGGCGGGTCCGAACACCGAAGCGAATGCCCGTAGCGCGATGGATCGGCGCTCGGTCTCGGGCAGGGTGCTCAGGTGGGCGGCCTCGTTGGCCACCGAGAAGCCGATGAGGATGCCGCGCCCGGATTCGGCTGCGCCATCGACGATCATTCTCAGCGGTCCGTCAGTAAGGACCGCATTGCCGCTCAGCCCTTGGTCCCGCCACCAGGGGATATCGAACACCGCGACGAATTTCGAGTAGGCACCGAGCCTGGAATTGTGGGCGTGGTGTGTGATCGCCGGGGGAAGAGCGGGTGTGAAGGCGATGCCGGCGAGCATTGGTGGTGCCACCGCGAGGATCGCCTTGCGCGATGTCCACGATCGTTCTCCAGCACGGATCACCACCTCGGATGAGTCCTGGCTTACCGAATCCACCTGGTGGCCGAGGACCACCTCTGCGGACAACGATTCGGCGAGCTTGATGCAGAGTTGCTGGGCGCCGCCGACGAAGAACTCGTGTTGTGCACCGTCTTTGAACGCGGACAGGAACTGTATGCCGCCCCCGGCCTTGATGTACTGCAGCAGGTGCAGCGCCGAGATGTCATCAGGATGAGCGCCCAGCAGGAGTTCGATGGTCTGCCGGAAGATGTCACGCCCGGCAGAGGTGCGAAACAGCCGTCGACCGAGATCGGTTCCCGACATGTCGGACCATGACGTCGAGGCCGGCACATCGAAGTCGGCATTCCGGTACTCCCACCACAACCTGGTGCGGCCGATGGCGATGTCGGCGAGGGTGAGCGCGCCGAGAGCGGGAAGCCCTGCCCTGAAATCGACCTGACGCCCCCCCACTTTCATCAGTTGCCTGCCCCGCAGCGGCTGAGTCCGCCGCTGGACGCCCAGCTGGCGGGCCAGGGACCACAATCGATGGTGTTTCGGCCCCATCCAGTGGGCGCCGAGGTCCACGTGATCGGAACCGACGTTCGAGGTCAGCACCTTTCCTCCGACGCGATCGGCACCTTCGATGACCAGTACGCTCGCACCCGATTGTTCAAGTTCGCGGGCCGCAATCAAACCGCTCAGCCCTGCGCCTATTACCGCAACGTCTACGTCCGTCATGTCATCGGCTCCATTTCTTGTTGTATGGGTCGTCGTTTGGTGGACAAGGATGGGCTTGGCTGTGTTGTCATGACGCCGCTCGCTGCTGAACCCGGAAGTACCCGCGGTCGGCGGCCAGCGCGGCCAGCAGGACGCGTAATTGCGATCGGCCGCGATGAATTCGCGACATGACGGTGCCCAGTGGCGTGCCCATGATGTCGCTGATCTCCCTGTAGGCGAGTCCCTCGACGTCTGCGTAGAACACCGCCATTCGAAACTCGACGGGCAAGGTATCCAGCGCGCTCCTGATGTCCTCGTCGGGTAACAACTCCACCACCTCGATCTCCGCCGAGCGAAGTGCCCTCGGAGAACGTCCGGCGTCGGAGGCCAGCTGCCAGTCGTAGATCGCGTCGGTGGGCAGCTCGGGGGGCCGTCGCATTCGCTTGCGGTAGCCAGTGATGTGGACATTGGCCTGGATGCGAAAGAGCCACGCCCGCAGATTCGTTCCCTGTTTGAAGGTCCGGAAGCCAGCGTACGCCCGCACCATGGTCTCCTGCACCAGGTCTTCGGCGTCAGCGCGCTGCCGGGTCATTCGCATGGCGCCGCCGAAAAGCGCATCCTGAAGAGGAATCACGTCACGTTCGAAACGCTCCACCAGTTCGGTGTCGCTCTCATCCGGGACATCCGCGAGGCGTCCTTGAATGTGCAGAGGTGCAACGGGTTCGAGGTCGGTCACGACGATCTCCTAATGCTCTTCGGCCAACGTGAGCACCGGCACGCCAAGGACCGGTGCGAGGCGATTCTGGAGTGCCACGATGGCCGGCAACGGCCGCACGTGGATTGATATCGAGGCGACTTTGCCCTCGGCGTTGATACCGATCAGATCGACGGCGTCAAGCTCGGTCATGCCGATCTTGATGTTCACAACGACCGCGAAACACCCGTCACCCGGGATGATTTCGGTGACAGTGAACTCATCGAAGATATCGAGGAGCGCAGACACGACATTCGACACCTGGTCCCGGCCGACGAATGGCTGAGCCACGATCGGGCTCTCGAAGATCACATACTCGGCGAGGTTGTGTGCTGCGCCCGCGGCGTCGCGTGCATGTACCGCATCCAAGAATGCCGATAGTCCCTCTGGAATCCCATCCATAGTCGTTGACCTCCATTTCTCGGTGGCACGCCTGCGTCGATCTGTGCTGCGGATCGAGTCGGTGAGACCGGTTCTTCCGTGCCATCAGGTTCGCAGCGGCGGCTGCCCCTTCGCGTCGGTGAAAGTCCCTTACACAGTCACCGGCCGTTACCGTTCCGGCGGAACATCTCACCGTGCGGCCAGCCCGCCGATGTGCGCACCCACCGGGTTTGCGGCCCACCCCGCGGCCGTGCGGATCGGCTCTCGTGGGCATGGCCGGCGGGTCGGAGCCGGCGTCAAGCGAGTATCAGTGAAATTTGCTTTCTCGAACACCCAACCGGATCACCATGCCCGCGCGGCGACGGCGAACAACCGTCAGCGCACTCCGTGGAAGACGATCTCAAGAAGGCCGTCGATGTATCCGGGTTCGAGTGGCATCGCATGAAACAGCCGGTACTCGATGACCCCGTACAGCACATCGCGCAGGGTCTGCCAGTCGGCGTCGGCGCGCATTTCGCCGCGCTGCTGTGCCAGGGCGGCCCGGGCGCCGAAGTCCCGGACGTTGGGTTCGATGATCTGGTCGAAGAGAGTGCGCAAGAGATTGGCGTCGGATTGGCCGGCGGCGATCAGACCTCGATATGCCGGTCCGAAGCCGGTGGTGGTGATGATCTCCAGGATCCGTGTCAGCTGGGTCCGGATGTCGGCGACGATGTCGCCGGTATCGGGAAGGGCGACGACCGTACCGAGGAGTTCGGTCGCCGCTTCGAGTATCACCGCGCCTTTGGATGGCCACCAGCGGTAGATCGTCTGTTTGCCCACGCCCGCCTGCCTGGCGATCGCCTCGATCGAGATGTTGTCGTAGCCGAGCTCGCCGATCATCGAGATGGACGCATCGAGGATGGCGCGACGGGATTGCTCGTTGCGGTTGGCAGGCATCCGCAGACGGTAAGCGAAACACGCCGTCCATAGCAATACGGTCCGGTCCGTATTGACTGAATGCTGACCGTCTCGTATCGTTTCCGCCACCAGCGCGGACCACGACTCCGCTCCCCGAGAGGAGCCATCCCGTGTCCATCGAACTGATCGATCGACCGAAGGTCATCACCGCCGCCGCGATGAATGTCCCGCTGTGACGCTCCTGGAGCAGGTTCCCGTAGGAGTGCACGACAGACCCGTCGGCGCAGCCCGGACCGAGTTGAAGCTCCCAGCCCTGCTGGGTCGCCGCGCCGAACGCGACGCGGTCGCCCGACTACTCGCCGAGGCCTCGGCGGGATGCAGCGGGGTGGCTGTGGTGCGGGGTGAAGCGGGGATCGGGAAGTCTGCGCTGCTGCAACACGCCCGGGACACCGCGGTCTCATTGGGGTTCCGGGTGGAATCCGCGGTCGGCGTGGAGGCCGAGACGCAGTTCGCGTTTGCCGGATTGCATCAGCTGTGCACGCCGCTGCTTTACCGCACCGGGACGCTGCCAGCCCCTCAGCAGGCCGCCCTGGGCGTGGCGCTCGGCCGCCACAGCGGCGCCACCCCGGACCGGTTCCTGGTCGGGCTAGCGATCCTAAACCTCCTCGCAGAGGAGGGGCCGATGCTCTGCCTCGTCGACGACGCCCAGTGGCTGGACCAGGCGTCGGCGCAGGTTCTCGCGTTCGTGGCGCGGCGAGTGGTGGCCGAACGCCTGGTGCTGATGTTCGCGGTGCGCGACCCCTGCGAAAACGGCGCAATCCCCGGCGGAGTCCCCTTGTCCGGTTTGCCGGAGGTACGTCTGAACGGGCTGGGGGAGCCCGATGCTCGGACACTGATTACCAGCGCCTTTCGTGCACCGCTCGATCGTGGGGTTCGCGACCGTATCGTCGCCGAGGCACGCGGTAATCCGCTGGCGCTCCTGGAGTTGCCGCGAAGCGTGCCGTCGACGCATCTGGCCGGCGGGTTCGAACGCCCCGACGTCATGAGCGTCCCGCGCCGCATCGAGGACGAGTTCCAGCGTCGCTCGGGCAGCCTGCCGGCTGAGACGCAGCAGCTGCTGCTGATTGCCGCGGCAGAGCCGACCGGCGACGTGGCGATGCTGTGGCGCGCGACCGCACACCTGGGGATTGACCGCGAGGCCGCCGGGCCTGCGGAATCGGCCGGACTGCTGGAGATCGACACCCGAGTACGCTTTCGCCATCCGCTGGTGCGCTCGGCGGTCTACCGCGCCGCCACGGCACCCGAGCACCGCCGGGCCCACCGTGCACTGGCCGCCGCCACCAATCCACAGGCCGACCCAGACCGGCGCGCGTGGCACCGCGCGCAATCGGTCCTGGGTACCGACGAGGGCGCCGCCGCGGACCTGGAACGGTCGGCCGGCCGCGCATTGGAGCGAGGTGGGTACGCCGCCGCGGCAGCTTTTCTGCGACACGCAACCGACCTGACGCCCGAGCCGGCGCAGCGGGCCAGACGCGCGCTGGAGGCGGCCAGCGCCAACCATCAGGCCGGCGCGTCCGAAGCCGCCCTAAAACTGCTGGAGAGCACCGACGACGGGTATCTGGACGGCCAGGAACGCGCCCGTCTTGAGCTGCTCTACGCGCAAATCACATTCCACCTCACCCAGGGCAGCGAGGTGCCGGGGATGCTGATGGGCGCCGCCCGAATGCTCACCCCGGTGGATCCCGCGCTCGCTCGCGAGACCTACCTGCACGCTCTTGACGCAGCCAACATCACCGGGGACTCGGGCGTCGGACCTGGCGTGCCGGACGTAGCCGAAGCCGCTGGCGCCGCACCTCCGGCGCCCAGGCCGCCTGGACCGGTGGATCTGCTGCTCGACGGACTGGTGGCCGTGCACACGCGAGGATTCCAAGCCGGCGCACCCACACTGAAACGGGCGCTCGAGGCGTTCCGCCAGCGCGTACCCCCGGTCGCGACTGTCCGCGCTGGCGATTGGCTGTGGCTGGCCACGCGAACCGCAGCAGCTCTGTTCGACGACGAGATGCTCATCCATTTGGCCGACAGCAACGTTCGACTCGCGCGCGAAGCCGGCGCGCTCGCCGCCCTGCCCGCTGCACTGGTCACATCGTCGTGGGCGCGGGTTTTCGCCGGCGATCTGTCCCACGCCGCCGAGTTCGCTGACGAGGCCGATGCGATATCGCGCGCGTCCGGCGCGATGCCGCTGCGCTACGCACGAACGGTGCTGGATGCGTGGCGTGGCATAGATTCAGAAGCCACCGAGCAGTACGCCACCAGCGTCACCACGGCACTGCAACACCGGCGCGGCGCTGAAGCCGCCTTAGCCATGGTGGCGATGGCCGTGTTACACAACAGCCGTGGTAACTATCCAGCAGCACAGAAAGCTGCTGTCCAGGCCGGTGATTCGTACGAACCCTTGATCGTCTGGCAGGCGCTCCACGAACTCGTCGAGGCGGCCGCCCGCGCCGGCGATCCGGAATCCGCCACCCGCGCAATGAAAGAGCTCAGCTCCAGGGCCCACGCCAGCGGCACCGAATGGGCGCTCGGGCTGGCCGCGCGCTCACGGGCGCTGACAAGTGTCGGACCCGATGCGGACGAGCATTACCGCGAAGCGATCGATCGGCTGAGAAACTGCCGAATGGGTGCCTTCCTCGCCCGCACCCACCTCGTCTACGGCGAATGGCTACGCCGCGAAGGCCGCCGCCAGGACGCCCGCGAACAACTCCGCACCGCGCACGCGCTCCTGTCGGACATGGGAGCAGAAGCGTTCGCCGGCCGCGCCGCCCGCGAACTACGCGCCACCGGTGAATATCCACGAAAGCGGAGTGCCCAACCCACCGACGCGCTCACCGCCCAGGAGCTGACCATCGCACGACTCGTCGCGACCGGTGCGACCTCTCGAGAGGTCGGCGCGCAGCTGTTCCTGAGCCCACGCACCATTGAAGCCCACCTGCGCAACATCTTCCGGAAACTCGGCATCACCTCGCGCCGGCAACTCAAGCAGCTGCACCTGCCCTGACGGGAATCCAGCGGTCGCCGGAACTGCCCTCCGAACGTCTCCGAGAAAGACTGTTCGATATGACGCCATCTCGGTGGGGTGAGCGACCCCGCTTCTGACTATGTGCAGAGACCTTCGATCTGGGTGCTGGCCGTCTGGGCCTCGCCCAGCTGGGTCACAAGGCCGGGGTCGGTGTTCGGGACGCCGACAAGTTGTTTGATCCCGATGTCTTGGAGGGTGTTCGCGAACGTGCGGACCGCGGAGGCGAGTTCCGCGGGTGTTGCCGGATCGATCCGGGAGAGCAGGTAGCTGCCGCCTCCGAACGTCGCCAGCCGGGCGTTGGCCGCCACCGCTTCTTTGGCCACGGGATCGGGGCCCAGATCGGCGTTGGTTTGGAGTGATACCGCGGCGCGCACGGTGGTGAACGCCGCGCACACACTCGATTTGGCGTCGTCGGGCTGTTGGGCGGTGACCCCCGGGGCCGGCGATTGGGCGGCAGGCTCACTCGGTGAACGCACGAGCGTCCAGGCGGCGAGGCCCACAGCAAGCACCGCGATCACCAGTGCCGCAGGGGCCGCCCAGTTCGACGGACTCCTGCTTGGCTGTCTCGCCTTCGGCACTTCGGGGTCCGCCGTCTGGTCGTCGTCGGGCACATTGCCGGTGCCGGTGGGAAATGTCAAGGCGGATTTGGCATCTCCCGGCGCCGGAGATTTGTTGGTCACTATTGCGGGCCTTTCTCCCGGAGAGCTTTTCTCGCAGCGTCGAATTCCCACACTGCGGTGCTAATGCTCTGCACTGCAATCATTCTGAGACAACTTGGGATTCATGTGGGCAGTGGACCCACAGACGGGAGACAGGCGCCCACCGTGTGGTCGGCGCCGTCCCCGGTCTGCGGTAGACGGGCTGGCGCTGCGGGACGCCTAGTCGTCGCCGCTGCCGCCTTGGCCGTCCGCGCCGTCCGATCCGCCGACGCCGCCTGCACCGCCGGAGCCCCCGCCGCCGCCAGCATTGCTGGTGCCGCCGGACGCGCTGCCGCCGTCACCGCCGGGGCCGCCGGTGCCGCCAATGCCACCGCCGGGTCCGCCGTCGCCCCCGTTGCCGCCCTTGTTGGTGGCGCCACCGGCGGCTTCGCCGCCGCCTCCGCCGCCTCCGCCGGTGCCCAGCACCGCTCCGCCACGACCGCCGGTGCCGCCGTTACCGGCGGTGGCGTTACCGCCTTCGATCTCGTCCTGACCCTCGGGTTCGACACCCGACTCCGCGCCGCCGCCTCCTCCGCCGCCGCCACCGGTGCCCGCCAGGACACTATTGCCGCCGGTCCCGCCGTTGCCGCCGGTGGCGGCTCCCTCCTCCGAAAGGCCGGTGCCGCCGGTGCCGCCGGTCCCGCCAGTGCCGACGATCGCCGAACCACCGTCGCCACCTTGGCCGCCGACCGCATCGGCTTCGACGTAGGAGTCACCCAGTCCGCCGTCGCCGCCATCGCCGCCGGTGCCGAGGGCGCTGCCACCGCCGGAGCCACCCGCTCCGCCGACGGCTGCTAGACCGTCGGACTCGCCTTCGCCACCGTCACCTCCGCTTCCGCCGGTACCGACGGTCGCGCGTCCGCCCGCTCCACCAGCGCCGCCGGTGCCTGTTCCGTCGATCGAGTCGCCGAAACCGCCCGCGCCACCGCCACCACCGTCGCCTCCGAGTAGCCCGCCGGCTCCGCCGGCTCCGCCATCCCCGCCGGCGCCATCCCCGCCGATCGTTACCCCTTCGCCGCCGCCGCCGCCGCTACCGCCGTTGCCGAATGCCAAGGCGGCTCCGCCACTTCCGCCTGCGCCGCCGGTGGCGTCGCCATCGTCGGAGTACCCATAGCCGCCAAGACCACCGTCACCGCCGGTGCCGATGACAGCGCTGCCGCCGGCGCCGCCGGCGCCTGCCTTCGCAACTGCAGATTCGCCATAGGCGTCCGCGTCGCCACCCCAACCGCCACTACCGGCATTGCCGATAACCGCATTGCCTCCCGCGCCGCCTGCGCCTCCGGTGGCATTGCCGTTCGCTGAGTACGCATACCCGCCGTCACCGCCCCAGCCGCCGTTTCCGCCGAGGAGCCCGCCCTGTCCGCCGGCCCCGCCTGCGGCAGCGGTTGCGTCCGCTGCATCCGGGTCCTCTTCGTCCAGGTCGGTCTTGTTCTCATCCGAGCCGCCCAAGCCGCCGTTACCGCCGTTGCCGAACAGGAAGCCGCCGCGTCCGCCGTTGCCCCCCGGCGTCGCGGGGGTGACGAGAACGCCTGCCATGTATTCGGCGTCTTCGCCGTTACCGCCGTTGCCGCCGTTGCCGAACAGGAATCCGGCGTTTCCGCCGGTGCCGCCCTTGGCCCCGTCGCCGCCGTTGCCCCAGAGGAGCCCACCGTTCTGGCCGTCACATGCAGAGGTGCCCGCTTCGCAATTGGCTGGCGCGTCTAAGCCGTCGCCGATGAGCCAGCCGCCGGGTCCGACGATCGGCCGGAATCCACCGCCGACAGCGGCGGCCAAAGCGGTCGGCGTGGGCGTCAGGCCATTCGTGCCGAACAGGCCAGTGCCGGTGTCGTTGTCTCCGACGTACCACGGCCAGATGACCTCGTCGTTGACCAACTGCACCTCAGCCTGCACCGTCAAGGGTGCGGGTGCGCCCGGGTTGGCCGCTACGAGGACGCCGATCCCGACCATCGCCGCCCCCGCGAGGCCGGTGCTGATGTATGGGCGCGCCGATTTGCGCCGACCGGCCGGCCCGGTGTGACTGTGTTTCGGCATGGTGTGACCCCCTTTTTGAAACGCGATACCTGACCCCCGCCGGCAGGCAGCCTTCCTGAGGTTTTCCTGAGAAAGGCACCCTGAACGTATCCCCTTTTCGAGGATTCCGCCACCAAATAACAATTTGCCACTATTCGGCATTTGACTCCGCAAAAAGGTTCGGTTGTTCGCCCACTTCCTGTGGCGAGGAAGCGGTAGGTGCGAATTCAAGGACTCTGAGCTGCTGAAATGCCACTCGTCAATGGCAATTTGCGAGATGGAGTCTCTTGCCGATGAAATCAATTACTGAATGTAGCACTACAATTGGTGTTTGCTCAATAGTATTCATGTCAATGACACGGAAAATACCTCTCCCCGTTCCAGCAACGGTGCCGTACGCCCTTTGCGCATGTGGCGGAGGTGGCGGGCAATGCGCGCGGCACGCGCCGGCGCGACCGGATCGCTGGGTATCTACTTGCGATCCGCTGTGCCGGGACTGATGCCTCGCTGGGACTGCCGCCCGACGGGGCACCCTCGTTGGGGGAGGGCACGCCCACGACCGTCTGCCAGAATGGCGGCCATGCGCGTCTACCTCGGCTCCGACCACGCCGGCTACGAACTCAAACAAGCCATCATCGAGCATCTCGAGAAGTCCGGACACGAGCCAATCGACTGCGGGGCATACACCTACGACGCCGAGGACGACTACCCGGCGTTCTGCATCGCCGCCGCCGAAAAGACTGTGGCCGATCCCGACAGCCTCGGCATCGTGATCGGCGGCTCGGGCAACGGCGAGCAGATCGCGGCCAACAAGGTGCCGGGCGCCCGATGTGCACTGGCCTGGAGCACCGAGACCGCAACCCTGGCGCGCGAGCACAACAACGCGCAGCTGATGGGGATCGGCGGACGTATGCACACCGTGCCCGAGGCGTTGACCATCATCGACGCCTTCCTGTCCGCGCAGTGGTCGAAAGCCGAACGCCACCAACGGCGCATCGACATCCTGGCGGAGTTCGAGAAGACCCACGTCGCGCCCGCGGTGCCCGGCAAGCCGGCCTGACATCCGTGCCGGAGGGGCATACCCTGCACCGGCTGGCCCGCCTGCATCAGCGGCGCTTCGGGCGGGCTCCCGTGCGCGTGGGCAGCCCGCAGGGCCGGTTCCACGACGGTGCGTCCCTGGTCGACGGCCACGTGCTGCGCAAGGCCGACGCGTGGGGTAAGCACCTGTTCCACCACTACGACGGCGGCCACGTCGTCCATGTCCACCTCGGGTTGTACGGAACGTTCACCGAGTTCGTCACCGCCGAGATGCCCGACCCGGTCGGGATGGTGCGGATGCGGATGGTCGGAGCCGAATACGGCACCGACCTGCGCGGACCGACCGTATGCGAGGTGATCGGCGAACCCGAGATCGCCGCCGTCGTCGCCAGACTGGGCCCCGACCCGCTTCGCCGCGGGGCCGACCCGAGTCCGGCGTGGAAGCGAATCACCAAGTCACGCAGGACTGTCGGGGCGCTGCTGATGGACCAGTCGGTGATCGCCGGGGTCGGCAACGTCTACCGCAGTGAGCTGCTCTACCGACACCGCATCGACCCGTTCCGCCCCGGAATCCGGCTCGACGAGCCCGAGTTCGAACTCATGTGGACCGATCTCGTGGCACTGATGGCCGTCGGACTGCGCAGGGGCGTGATCGTGGTGGTCCGTCCCGAGGATGACCACGGGCCGCCGTCCTATGCGCCTGGCCGCCCGCGCACCTACGTCTACCGCCGCGCGGGCGAGCCGTGCCGGGTCTGCGCGACCACGATTCGTACCGCGGAACTCGAAGGGCGCAACGTGTTCTGGTGCCCGGCCTGTCAACGCTGAGGACGCTAACTCAGCGAGTCCACAGGTTTGACGCGACAATCTGCGGGTGGAACTGATCTTGGTAGTGGTGTGTGCGATTGTCATCACCGCGATTTCGCACCGGCGTGGCCTCGAACCGGCGCTGATCATCGTCGTCGTCGGTATCGCGGCGTCGTTCATCCCGGGGTTCGAAGCGCCCGAACTCGACTCGCACATCCTGCTGACCGTCGTGCTTCCACCCCTGCTGTATTCGGCCGCGCTGAACTTCTCGTTCCCGACGTTCTTGCGCAACATCAAGCCGATCCTCGGCCTGGGCGTGGGTCTGGTCGTGGTGACCGCATTCGCGGTCGCCGCCGTGTCGTCCTGGCTGGTGGTGGTGCCGCTGTCGTTCGCCACCGCGCTGGTGCTTGGCGCGATCGTCGCACCACCGGACGCGGTCACCGCGGTGGCGGTGGGCCGCAAGCTGGGCCTGCCGAAACGGATGATGGCCATCCTCACCGGGGAGAGCCTGATCAACGACGCGGCTGCGCTGACGCTGTTCTCCATCGCGGTCGCCCAGGTCGCCGGATCGCACACGTTCATCGAGAATCCGTTTCTGCTGTTCAGCTACAGCGCCGTCCTCGGCCCACTGGTGGGCGCGGCACTCGGCTGGGTCACGCTGTGGATCCGCAAGCGGCTGGCCAATCCGGGTCTGGAGACCGTGCAGGGTCTGGTCGTGCCGTTCGCGGCGTTCCTCGCCGCGGAGGAGATGCACGCGTCCGGGGTGCTCGCCGTCGTGGTGGCCGGCTTCGTGGTCGGCAGCGGCACCCTGAATGCGGGGTACCAGACCCGGTTGCAGGAACGCTACGTCTGGAACTCGGTTGACGTGCTGCTGGAGGCGTTCGTGTTCGCCTACATCGGGCTGCATCTGCGCTTCGTACTGGAGGATCTCCGCGACGCCCACGAGTCGCTGGTCGAGGTGGCCATCGCGTCGTCGATCGTATTGTTCATCGTGCTCGTCATCCGCCCGGTGTCGGTGTTCCTGATGTTCGGCCGCGGAGTGCTCTCGCGGCACGTCGAGCGGCGGCTCAGCGTGCCGGTTCCAGACGGCGGCGGGCGCGGGGCTCTGGGCATGCGCCGACGGGACAAACCACAACCCAAGTGGCGGAGCCTGATCGACAACCGGTCGCTGAGCTGGCAGGAGAACGTCGTCGTGTCGTGGACCGGGATGCGGGGGATGGTGACGTTGGCCGCGGCTGCGGCGATCCCGGTCACGACGGCCAGCGGCGAACCCTTCCCGGAGCGGGCCACCATCCAGGCCATCGCCTTCGTCGTCAGTGTCGGCACGCTGCTGCTGCAGGGCTGGACGCTACCGCTGCTGATCAGCCGGTTGCGGCTGTCCACGCAGGAACAGGACAACGCCTACGACCGCGAGGAGACCCGCAAGGCCGAGGCGATCGTGCACGACGCCGCCGACGCGGTGCTCGCCGATTTCCGGGCCAACCCGCCCGACGGACTCGACGTCCGCGTCCTCGCCGAGATCCGCAACACCATCGCCCGGCACTCCCAGGACGCCGACGAGATGCCCGACCCGGAGGCGCACACCCTGCGCGCCGAGGTGTTCTCGGCTCTCTACCGCGACGTGCTGTCGGCGCAGCGGGCGGCCTTGATCGGTGAACGTGATGCTGGCGGGGTCGACGACGAGGCGGTGCGGGCCATGCTCGAACGGCTCGACCTTCAGGAGGCCGGGGTGTCGGCGCGCCTGGAGAACCGTCTGTAACCGAAGGGCCCGGGACTGCCGAACCCAGCGGAGGCCGACTCAGAAGCCGCCGAAATCGCCGCCACCGAAGTCACCGCCGCCGAAGTCCCAGCCGCCGCCGTCGCCTCCGCCACCGTCCCAGCCGCCTCCGCCGTCATAGCCTCCGGCGTCGCCTCCGCCGTCATAGCCACCCGTGTCCTGGCCCTGATCGAAGCCCTGGTCATACCCCTGTGCAAAGCCCTGCTCGTATCCGGAGCCGTGCATGCCGGAGAACAGCGCGTCGAACAGCAGCACCGAGCCGACGCCCCAGGCGCCGGCGATGAGTGCAGGTTTCCACCACGGTTCGGAGTACCAGCCGGCGGGCACCGGACGGCCCGCGACGCGACCGCCCGGGTAGTAGTTCGGCGTGCGCTGCGACGGTGTCGGCGAGGCCTCGATCTCCCGGCCGTCGAACTGCACGCGCCGGTCTTCGGTGACCGTGCCGGCCGAATTCTGCCCACTGAGCGATTCGAGCTCCGGTCCCGGATCCATGCCCATCGCGGTGCGGGCCGCGCGGACGTAGTACAGCCCTTCCAACGCGCTGGCCTTCGCCAGTTCGGCCTGCCTGGCCGAGGTCGCCTGCTCGATCTGAGACGACGCCGCGGTGTAGCGCTCGGATGCGTCGGCCAGCGCCTGCTTGCTGGCCTCGTCGGTGCCGGTCAGATTGATCACCTGCCCGCCGAGGCGTTCGATGATGCGCCGGGCATCGGCTTTGGCATCCGCCAGCGATTCGGCCGACTTCCGGCCGGATGCCTTCGAGGAGCTGTACACGGCGAGCCCGATGGCGGCGACGACCAAGACGATAAGGACGAGCAAGACCCCGTTCATGGCGTCCAGCGTACCCACAGCAAGGGGCGGGAACCGGGTGGCTGATCAGCCTTCCGTTACGCCGAGAGCGGAGTAGACGCCGTCGGACAATACGCGGCTGCGGGGGTCGGCGTTGCATTTGGTGGCGTCGAACCGGTTCATTACGTAGGCGTATCCGATCCGGTGTTCGAGGTCGACGAACGCATACGACCCACCCGATCCGCCGTGGCCGAAGATGCCTGCGTTGGGGCCCGCGACGCCGCGTTGATTGAGCATGTAACCCAGACCCCAGCCGTGGTCGGCCACCCGCGGTCCCAGCACCAGGTCGGTGTCCGATCCGCCTTGGGATGCCCGGCATCGCTCCAGATGGCCACGGGTCAGCAGCTTCTCCTGCGCCAAGGCGTTGTAGAAGGTGGCCATCCCCAGCGCCGACACGTGGGCGTTGGTTGCGGGAAACTCCGCCGAGCGCCACCGGCCCGGCGTCCCCTCGGCGACCTCGTCGTCGGGGACGAAATCCGCGGCGACGGCCAGCGCCGCCATCGGATGCTCGTCGATACGTGTCGGTCGCGACGGGACACGCATCTGCGCCAGCACGTCGCGAACCCGCGGTTTGTCGATCATCTCCGCGCAGCGGTGGTGCTCGGCGGTGGGCAGCCCGACGTGCACGTCGATGCCCAGCGGCTCGGCGATCTCGGTGCGCAGAAAGTGACCCGGGGTGCGGCCGGTGACGCGCCGGATCACCTCACCGAGGATGAACCCGAACGTCACCATGTGGTAGCCCTGCGCGCTGCCCGGCCGCCACCACGGTTCGGCGGCGGCGATGGCCCCGCACACCGCGAACCAGTCCAGTGTCTCTTCGGCCGACATCGGGTGCCTGGGCCCGATCACCCCCGACCGGTGACCCAGCACCATCGCGATGGTGATGTCCTGTTTGCCGGCCCGGCCGAACTCCGGCCAGTACGTGGCCACCGGAGCGTCGAGGTCGATCTCGCCGCGGTCGGCCAGCAGGTGCACACACGTCGCGGTGAGACCTTTGGAACCGGAGAACACACTGGCCAGAGTGTCCTCGCGCCACGGGAGGCTCCGGGCCGCATCGGCCCACCCGCCCCAGAGGTTGACCACCAGATCGCCCTCCACCCACACCGCCACCGCGGCACCGACCTCGCCGCGTTCGATGAAGTTGCGTTCGAAGGCGTCACGGACGTTGGCGAAGCCGGGGGAGAAGGTGCCGTCGATCACGACGTCGAGCCCGTCCGTCAACGAAACTCCTTGCTCCGAACGGCCATTCGACAACCTGTCCAGGCGAGGCTAATCGTGTGCCGTTCCGCGCGACAGCACGGAGATCAGATCGTTACGGGGTCGGTACCGGCTCGAATTGCGCGTGGCTCAACCGGTTAGCGCGGTTCGCCGGCGCGCCACCGGAAGCTGTTGACGTACTTGCCCAGATCCTGGGCGAGTTCCAGGTTGGCTCCCGACGGTGGCCCGGGCCCGTAGTCGGGGCCGTATTCGTGGTAGGGGCCCGCGGCGCCGCCGATGAGCGCCAGCCCGTTCTTCACCGCGGCGAGGATGACGATGCGGGTACGGGTGAAATCGCTTGTCGCGCTCTGCGGGAACACGTCGTAGACGCCACCGGAGCCGAGTTGGTACCCGACCATGGCGTTGGGCAGGTGATAGGCCATGGTGGCGTCGGGGTGGGCCGCGTTGACGATGTCGTCGATGACCTGCTGTGCGGACCGGCCGTTGGCGGGTTCGCTGAACAGCCGCATCACACCTCCGTCGCCGCCGTGGTATTCGGCCACGACGCCGTTGGCGTCGGTGGTGATGCTGTACGCCGAACTCGGCGCCGGATAGGACACGGAGAAGCTGCCGTCCTCGGCGGTGAACCGAGGATTGGATTCGAACGGTGTGCCGGTGGGGGGACGCCCGCAGTCGGGCGGACAGCTGTACCGCACCGTCGGGGCGGTGACGAGCACCGACACCCCGGCGAGCAGCGCGACGACGACGGCGAGGCCCGCGCCGAGGATCACCAGCATTCGGCGCAGCGGGGTGTAGGCAATCGGCGGTGCGGTGTAGGACCGTGCGTCCAGGGAGTAGCCGGGAAACAGCTCCGGCGGCGCGGGCGCCTCGGCCGTGCTCGTCACCGCTGCACCGCCTGCCCGCTGGGCCGGGGGCGGTCCCGCCGCCGCGCCGCGCGGGAGACCCGCGACGACGCGTGCGCGGCAACACCGCAGGCCGGGCAGAACGTCATGTCGGGGACGACGTGCCCGCAGTGCGGACACAGGATCGGCAGCTCCGGATGGGTGTCGCCATCCCGTTCGTGCAAAAGTGCCAGCTGCACGCCGATCCGCAGGGCGATCACTGCGGCCAGGGCCACCGCCGCGTGAACGGAGAACTGCAGCAGCAGCGGCAGCGCGAGTAGTTCGGACAGGCCGACGCCGGCGTAGGCGACCGCGAACGTGACGAGCACGGCTGCGATGCACGCGAGCAGGCGGCGGCGATGCCGACCGCCGCGGCCGGCGGCCAACCACAACCCGGCACCCACCAGACCGCCGAACGCGGCCGCGGTCAACGGTGCGGTCACCCCGAGGACTGCGCCGCCGATCAGCAGATCCTGCAGGGGCTGGGCCTGGGTGAGCACGCCCGCCCGCAGCTGCGGGACCAGCCGGGTTGCGTTGGCGGCCACCGCGAACAACGTCGCGCCCAGGATGCCGACGGCGAAGCCGTCCAGGGCCTCGGCGTGATGTCGGGGCCGGGTGAACCACACCAGCACCGTCGCGAGTTGCATGACCACCACGCCGCCGAACGGAATCATCAGCGCTTTCAGGATCAGGGTGGCGTCGGGAGCCCGTGCGCCCAGAGATGCGGCGTAGGACTGCGCGAAGATCGACGACGTCGCCAGCGCCCACCCCACCCCGATCCCGAGGGCGGCGACGGTCGTCAGCACCCAGATCCGCGGGGGCAGATCACCGATCACCCCGGTCTCGACCACGTAGATGGCGAACAGCAGGACGGGCGCCAGGATGGCTGCGGCGACCAGCGGCACCTGCCAGCCCAGCACCGCGAACGCCGCGAGCACCACGACCACGAACAGCAGCCCGACCCGGAACGCACCCTGGGACCGTTCGGGCAGGTGGGGGAAGACCGAACTGACGATCGAGGGCTGTAGCACGTGCTCACCGGGCGCGGCGGCGTAATCACCGATCCTGAGCCAGCTCGGGCCGTCACCGGGCTCCGGTGTCAGGCGCGCACCGCAGCGGCCGCAGAACTTTCCTGCGGGCACGTCGTGCCGGCATGCCCGGCACGGCATGGTCGTCGCGGAACCAGCATCCGCGGTCATCACAACCTGCCCCGCTGGAGGTCGAGGATGTTGCGCGCCAGGTTGTCCACATTCGGTGTGCCCAAGCCGGTGACCATGTCGTATCCCGGCCCGGACAGGGCAACGGCGTTGGCGCCCTGGGTGATGTCGCGGAAACCCGGACGGGTCGCGCCGCCGGCGAGGCGGTAGAGGACCGCGTTGAGGTTGCCCGGCGGCCGCCCGCCGTTGTCGAGCAGGAACTGGTTCATCACGGCGGTGATCCCGGCCCAGAGCGGGGCGGCCTGGGAGGTGCCCCCGCCCAGCAGTCGATGCTGATTCAGGACGATGACGACGCCGGTGTTGCTGTCGGCGACGGCCGCGACGTCGGGCACGAGCCGGCGCTGAGAATTCTGCGGCGGGGTGATGTTGGCCTGCCACTGCGGACGTTCGAAGAGATTGGACACCCCGCCGCCGGTGCCCTGGGTCAGCGGCGCGTCGAACCACGCGTGCTCGTCGAGCCAGCGGTAGTCCGCGTCGGTGGTCAGGGTGGTGCCGCCGACATTGGTCACCTCGGGGAGTGAGGCGACCGCGTCCAGTCCGATGTCGGCGGGCCCGGGCGGGGCCGCCCAATCCTGCCCGCCTTTGCATTCGAGTCCGGCGAGGTCGCCGCTGGCGTCGAACACCGTCGTGCCCCGGGTCTGGGCGGCGGCGATCGCCTCCCGTACCGGCGCCAAGTCGGCTGCGGTGATCAGTTTGTCGCAGCCCCACCCGATCGACAGCGTCCACACCGCTCCCGGATAGCGCCGATCCACCGACTCCATCAGGGCCGCGATTTTCTCGTAGGTGCCGCCGCCCTCGACCGTCGGCCGCGCGTTGACCAGAACCTTGCGGGCGTCCGGCGCAATCGCATGGGCGACCTGCAGGTCCATGGAGGCCTCGCCGCTGCGCTGGGTGGGCATATCCCCGACGACCTCCGGGGTGAACCGGGGCAGGGCGAATGTGTCGGCGAACATGTCGAGGTCGGCCTGGTCGAATCCGTCGAAGGCGAACACCACGATGGTGGTGCCCTTACCGGTGTAGCCGGCCGCGCTGAGCGGGGCGATGTTGTAGGTGGTGTGCAGACCCGCGGGTTGCAGACCGGGCTGGGGCACGTCGCGCGGCAGGAAGGGCGGCGTGAGCGGCGGTATTGACGAGTGGTGCGGTGTGTAGCTGAGGATCCGGCCGAACTCGGCGACCGAACCGAGTAGCGACGCCGGCACGGCGGGCTGCTGGGGCGAGGCGTAGAACAACTGTCCCCGCCGGCCGCGGTAGTCGTGAACCGCCACGTCCAGCGCCGATGCGACGTCGTCCGGCTTGCCCTGCACCACCGCCCAGCCGTCTCCGGTGCGCCAGCGCACCGACAACCCGCCCGCGGCGGCCCAGTGCATCAGACCGTCGGGTTTCTGCGCGTCCCGCAGCGCCGCGGTGAGCTGAACCACCGGCGCCGTCGATTCGCCGAGATCGGTTGAGGCGCCGAGTAAATACGCGTATGGACCGGTGATGGTCTCCGCGGCCGACCGCACTGGACGCAAGTCCGCCGCCACCAGGGCCGCGATCGCCGTGGCGAGCGCCGCGAGCGTCGCCAGGCACCGGCGTCTCCGCGGGTGGTCCAGCGGCGGTCGTGCGTGGGTGGCCATGGGAAGCGATGCCCTTCTCCGGTGATGCCGACGGGGGTCCTGGTGGGACGGACGCGGCCGCTGCGCCGTCCCCGCGAACGCGCGAGGGGTTTCCTGGCAAACCTTAATGCGCGTCCGCGCGACGCGTGGGTGCATCGCCGGCGAAGTCCGCCGCCTGGGCATGTTTCGACGACGGTCGCGCCTGTTGGTTCCTCGACCGAGTCTGACCCGGGTACGCGCCCGCCGGCGATGCGGCCGGCTTGCCCGCGGCCGGCCGTCGACACGGGTGCTCGCCCGCGTGTGCGTCCAAGCGCTGCGCAGCGATCGCACCCGCGCGACGCAGGGTTGCCGTCGACGGCTCCCGGTGTCCCCCGATCGGTGGATGCCG
>JAFDWN010000048.1 GCA_018268465.1 Actinomycetota bacterium | reverse complement strand
CGCTGGCCGTCATCGGCATCATCTACGGCGCCGTCGTCGCCATCGGACAAACCGACGTCATGCGCCTGATCGCCTACACCTCCATCTCCCACTTCGGATTCATCATCCTGGGCATCTTCGTCATGACCAGCCAAGGCCAAGCCGGTTCCACCCTCTACATGGTCAACCACGGCATCTCCACCGCCGCCCTGTTCCTCATCGCCGGCTTCCTCGTCTCCCGGCGCGGCTCACGCCTCATCGCCGACTACGGCGGCATACAGAAAGTCGCCCCCGTCCTGGCCGGCACCTTCCTGGTCGCCGGACTGGCCACGCTGTCGTTGCCCGGGCTGGCGCCGTTCATCAGCGAATTCCTGGTCCTCATCGGCACATTCACCCGCTACCCGGTCTTCGCGGTACTGGCCTCCAGCGCACTGGTGCTCTCGGCGATCTACATCCTGTGGCTCTACCAGCGCATGATGACCGGCCCGGTCAAAGACGGCAACAACCACGTCGGCGACCTGCGACCCCGCGAACTGGCCGTCGTCGTACCCCTGGTGGCGCTACTGCTGGCCCTCGGCATCTACCCCAAACCCGCACTGGACATCATCAATCCGGCCGTCACGCACACCTTGACGACCATCAACCAAACCGACCCCGTCCCGGCGACGGCGGAAGGACCGGGTAAATGAATCTGGCTGCCGGAATCACCCCTCCCACTGTCGAATACGGTCTGGTCGCGCCGACATTGATCGTCTTCGCAACCGCGGTCGCCGGTGTGGTCGCCGAGGCATTCCTGCCCCGGAGCATGCGGCTGCGCGCGCAATTGGCGCTGTCGATCGGCGGTCTGGTCACCGCGTTCGTCGCCGTGGTCGTGGTCGCCCGCGGGTTGGGCGGCGGTCCGGGGCAGCTCGCGGTGATGGGGTCGGTGGCCGTCGACGCGCCCGCGCTGTTCCTGCAGGGCACCATCTTGCTGGTCGCCGTGCTCGGCGTGCTGCTGATTGCCGAACGCCGCTTACCCGCTCCGGGGTCCGGCGGCGGCCCGGACGGCGACGACTCCACGGCGGGCGGGCTGGACGCGTTCACCCCCCAGGCCGCGGCCGTCGAGGGCAGTGTCGCGGAGAAGCTGGCCACCCGGGCGGGTGCCATCCAGACCGAGGTATTTCCGCTGATGATGTTCGCGGTGACCGGGATGCTGCTGTTTCCGGCCGCCGACGACCTGTTGACGATGTTCGTCGCGCTCGAGGTGCTGTCGTTGCCGCTCTACGTGATGTGTGGGCTGGCGCGGCATCGCCGTCTGCTGTCGCAGGAGGCCGCGCTCAAGTACTTTCTGCTGGGTGCCTTTTCGTCGGCGTTCTTTCTGTACGGCGTGGCCCTGCTGTACGGATACAGCGGCACGTTCTCGCTGACCGGTATCGGCACGGCGGTGTCGGATCCCTCGTCCGACACCACGCTGGCCCTGATCGGTATCGGGCTGGTCGCTGTGGGTCTGCTCTTCAAGGTGGGCGCCGCGCCCTTCCACGCGTGGATTCCCGACGTCTACCAGGGCGCGCCGACGCCCGTCACCGCATTCATGGCCGCGGCCACCAAGGTGGCGGCCTTCGGCGCGATGCTGCGCATCTTCTATGTCGCGGTGCCCGAGCTGCGGGTGGAGTGGCGACCGGTGATGTGGGCGATCGCGATCCTGACCATGGCGGTCGGAACCGTCACCGCGGTCACCCAATCCGACGTCAAGCGAATGCTCGCCTATTCGGCGGTCGCGCACGCCGGCTTCATTCTGGTCGGCGTCATCGCGCTGAACGACAGCGGTCTGGCCGGGACTCTGTTCTATCTGTTCGCGTACGGCTTCTCGACCCTGGGCGCATTCGCGGTGGTCGGTCTGGTGCGTGACCGCGACGGCCGGGAGGACACCACGATGGCGCGCTGGGCGGGGCTGGGCCGCCGGTATCCGATTGTCGGGGTGGTGTTCTCGCTCTTCCTCCTCGCATTCGCGGGTATCCCGCTGACCAGCGGCTTCGTCAGCAAGTTCGCGGTGTTCAAGGCTGCGGGCGAGGGCGGGGCGATCCCGCTGGTGGTCGTCGGTGTGATCGCCAGCGCGATCGCCGCGTACTTCTACGTACGCGTCATCGTGCTGATGTTCTTCACCGACCCGCCCGACGATCCGCCGGTGGTGGTGACGCCCGGCTGGACCACCACCGCGACCGTGACGCTGACGGCGGCGATCACGTTCGCGCTCGGGGCGCTGCCGCAACCGCTGCTGGACCTCGCGAACAACTCGGCACACTTCCTGCGCTGAGGCGGCGCAACGCGTCAGCGTCGGCGGTGGCCCCCGACGAACAGTGCTTCCGTTGGGGTTTCGCCCCGTGTCACGCCACGACGCCGTGGGTGACGATGGCAGCGGTCTGCAGGACCCACTGCTCGTCGAGCGGCCGCCCCGGCCACAGCAGCAGTCGCAACATGGTGGCGCCGCCGATGATCTCGACGAGACGGTCGGGGTCGACGTCGGTGTGGACTTCGCCGCGGTCGACGGCATCGGCGATCCGTGTGCGCACGGCCGAGAAGAGCCCGGTGAACCGTGCCATCACCGTGGCGTTCAGGTCGGGATCGGCGGACATGTCCGCGATCAGTCCGGGCAGCGCGGCGCGCACCACGGGGCTGGTGAAGACGTCGCGGGCCGCGGCGATCATCGCCCGCACATCGGCGGCGACGTCGCCCTCCGGAGCCTCCAGCGCGGACGGCGCTGCCGGGAACGCAGCCTCGTGGACGAGCTCGGCCTTGCTGGACCACCGGCGGTAGAGCGCCGTCTTGGTGGTCTTCGCCCGTTCGGCCACCGCGGCCATGGTGAGGTTCGAATACCCGATTTCCACAAGAAGATCCGCGGTCGCCCGCAGTATGGCAGCGTCGATGCGGGTGTCCCGGGGCCGTCCGGCGCCCGGGGCCTTGTCAACGGATGGCAGGTCTGCTTTCATAACGCTACTCACCGTATCGTATTAGTGGGGCGGGAAGGATCCAGCAGTGACCAGTGAACCCGCTGTAGAGGACGTCGGCCGGCTGCAGCGCTCCAGCCGGGATATGTCCAACGTCCCGGGCGCGATGTCGCGGTGGCTGGCCACCGTGCTGCCCGGCGCGGCCTCCCCCGAGGTCACCGTGCACAGCGGCGTCGATTCCAACGGCATGTCCTCGGAAACCATCCTGCTCACCGGGCGCTGGGATGACCACGGCACGCCGGTTGAGCAGGACTGGGTGGCCCGGGTCGCCCCCACCGCCGACGACGTCCCCGTGTTCTCCGCCTACCGACTGGACCATCAGTTCGAGGTCATGCGTCTGGCCGCCACCCTCACCGACGTCCGGGTTCCCCCGGTGCGCTGGCTGGAGGACAGCGGGGAGGTTCTCGGCCGCCCGTTCTTCCTGATGGATCGTGTCGACGGTGTCGTGCCGCCCGATGTCATGCCCTACACGTTCGGCAACAACTGGCTCGCCGACGCCACACCGGAACAGCAGCGCCTGCTCCAGGACAACACCATCGAGGTACTCGCCGCGTTGCACTCGATTCCCCACGCCCAGAACACGTTCGGATTTCTTCTCGATGTCGATCCGCCCGGCGAATCCGCTCTGCGCCGCCACTTCGGGTGGCTGCGCCAGTGGTACGAGTTCGCGGTGGCAGACTTGGGACGCTCACCCCTTGTCGAGCGCGGGCTGGCCTGGCTGGAGCAGCATTTCCCCGACGATGTCGCCGCGACCGAACCGGTGCTGGTGTGGGGGGATTCGCGAATCGGCAACGTGCTGTACCAGGATTTCCGCCCGGTCGCCGTGTTGGACTGGGAGATGGCCACCGTCGGTCCCCGTCAACTCGACGTCGCATGGATCATCTTTGCGCATATGGTCTTTCAGGAGCTCGCCGGGCTGGCCGGCCTGCACGGGATGCCGGACTTCCTGCGTGAGGACCAGGTGCGCGACACCTATCACGAGCTGACGGGCGTGGACGTGGGCGACCTGCACTGGTTCTACGTCTATTCGGGTGTGGTGTGGGCGTGCGTGTTCATGCGCACCGGTGCCCGCCGCGTGCACTTCGGTGAACTCGAGAGGCCCGACGACGTGGAATCGCTGTTCTACCATGCATCGCTGTTGCGCAAACTCATCGCCGATGACGGTGCGGCACAACGGCACGGAGGAGAAGGAGACACCGCCTGATGCTCGGACCCATCGACGAGTACCCGGTTCACCAGGTTCCGCAGCCCATCGCCTGGCCCGGTTCCAGCGACCGCAACTTCTACGACCGTTCGTATTTCAACGCCCATGACCGCACCGGCGAGATCTTCGTCATCAGCGGCATCGGCTACTACCCCAACCTCGGCGTGAAGGACGCCTTCCTGCTGGTGTCACGGCGGACGTCCGGCGCGTCGGCGTCGCATACCCAGACCGCGGTCCACCTCTCGGACGCGATCGACCAGGACCGCCTGCACCAGCATGTCGGCGGCTATCGCGTCGAGGTCATCGAGCCGTTGCGCAAGCTGCGAATCGTGCTCGACGAAACCGAGGGCATCGCAGCCGATCTCACCTGGGAGGGGCTGTTCGACGTAGTGCAGGAACAGCCCCACGTCATGCGCCGCGGCAACCGCATCACCCTGGATGCGCAGCGGTTCGCCCAGGTGGGCAGCTGGAGTGGACATCTGCATGTCGACGGCACGGACGTCGAGGTCGATCCGGCACGCTGGATCGGCACCCGGGACCGGTCGTGGGGCATCCGCCCGGTGGGCGAAGCCGAGCCGGCCGGACGGCCCGACGACCCGCCTTTCGAGGGGATGTGGTGGCTGTATGTGCCGATGGCGTTCGACGATTTCGGCATCGTGCTGATCATCCAGGAGGATCCGACGGGCTTCCGCTCACTCAACGACTGCACCCGTATCTGGAAGGACGGCCGTGTCGAGCAGCTCGGCTGGCCCAGGGTGCGAATCCACTACCGCCCCGGCACCAGAATTGCCACCGGTGCGACCATCGAGGCCACCGCATCCGACGGCAGCCCCGTGCATATCCAGGTCGAGTCCAAGCTGCCCGCACCGATCCACGTCGGCGGCGGCTACGGCGGGGACCCGGACTGGGCGCATGGCATGTGGAAAGGCGAGAAGTTCACCGAACGGCTGACCTACGACATGACCGACCCGGCGATCGTGGCGCGTGCCGGGTTCGGGGTGATCGACCACGTCGGGCGCGCCGTGTGCACGGACGCCCACGGCGCCGACCGTGAAGGCTGGGGCCTGTTCGAGCACGGTGCGCTGGGCCGCCATGACCCTTCGGGTTTCACCGACTGGCTTTCGGTGGCGCCGTAGGCGACCCATCAGGGCGGGGTGGCGCCGTAGGCGCTACACCAGCTGGGCGGCGTCGACCGGGGCGCGGCCGAACACCATCGATTCCTCGATGCGGTCGGTCCGGTGCTCGATCATGTCCAGCACGTAGTTGTGGCGCACGTTCCACGGTCGGCGCGTACCCGATTTCGGCAGCACGTGCGCGGCGCGCCGCACGTAGCCGGCGTTGATGTTCCACGTCGGCTTCTCCGGCATCGGCTCCCCGCCGAGATGCGGATAGGCTTGGGTGTATCCGCGGGAGTCCATGTACGCCAACAGTTTCGCCACTGCCCGCGCGGTCAGGTCGGCGCGCAACGTCCAGGAGGCGTTGACGTAGCCGATGCACCACGCGAGGTTCGGCACGTCCTCCAGCAGGTATTCCTTGTAGACGAACCGATCCCGCGGTTCTACCCGCGCCCCGTCGACGCTGAGTTCGACGCCGCCGAGGGCTTGCAGCCGCAGGCCGGTGGCGGTGACGATCACGTCGGCGTCGAGGCGCCGGCCCGATGCCAGCACGATGCCCGCGGCGTCGAAGTGGTCGATATGGTCGGTCACCACGTCGGCACGGCCTTCGGCGATCGCGCGATACAGGTCGTTGTCGATCTGCAGGCACAGCCGCTGATCCCAGGGGTCGTAGCGCGGGTTGAAGTGCGTGTCGACGGCGTATCCGGCGGGCAGGTTGCGCACCGCGTGGTCGCGAAGTACGCGACGGCCGAGTGCCGGTGCCAGCCGCATGAACCAGTAGCTGCCCATCATGATGACCAGCCGGTAGGCGCGGATGGCCGCATGGGATGCCTTGGTGGGGAGCACTTTCCGAATCTTCAACGTCACCGGGTCGACGTGTGGTATCGAGGCCAGGTAGCTCGGCGAACGCTGCAGCATCGTTACGGAGGCGGCCCGGTCGGCCAGCGCCGGAATCAGGCTGACGGCGGTGGCCCCGCTGCCGATGACGACCACGCGTTTACCCTGCCAGTCCAGCGTTTCGGGCCAGTGCTGAGGATGCGCCACGGTGCCGGTGAACGTCTCGATGCCGGGCAGGTCGGGAGTGTAGGGCTCGTCGTAGTCGTAGTAACCGGTGCCGAAGAACAGGAATCGCGCCCGGTGGGTCGCCGGATGTCCGTCCTCGGTGACGTGCACTGTCCAGGTGTCGGTTCGCGAATCCCAGTGCGCGGAGTGGACGTGGGTGTTGAACCGGATGTGGTCGTCGATACCGTATTTGGCCGCGGTGCGGCTGAGGTACTCACGGATGTGCGCACCGTCGGCGACGAGTTCGGGCCTGCGCCACGGTTCGTACGGGTAGCTCAGCGTGAAGATGTCGCTGTCGGAGCGGACGCCGGGGTAGCGGAACAGGTCCCAGGTGCCGCCGATGCGCGCCCGCCGTTCGAGCACCAGGTAGCTGCGGTGCGGATTCTGCTCGTGGATGCGGTAGGCGGCCCCGATCCCCGAGATCCCGGCCCCGATGATCAACACATCGATGATGTCGGCATCGGCGCGCGTCCGCGGGTCCACCGTGTCATCAGGGATCGCCATGGGAACCTCCTGTGATCCAGCCCGTACCCACGATAGGCCGTGAAGGGTCGACGGTGTCGACGACCGCGGCCAGCGCGGTCACGGGGATGGGCCCGGGCTGGTATCGGCCGCCGCTGAGCGCCGTCATGATCCCCACGTGTGCGCCTGCGGCGGTCAGGATGTCGCGCGTTGCTCGCCGGCAACCGATCTGATCAGGTCCCGCAGGTGCCTGTTGACGTCGTCGGGGTGTTCCAGGATGGTGCAATGCCCGCCGGGCAGCTCCACGAACTGCGCGAGATTCGGTGCGGTAGCAGCGATCCGGCGCGACGAGGCGATCGGCAGGATGCGATCGTTGTGGCTGCCGATCACCAGCGTGGGCACGGTGAGATTGCGCAGGTCGATGTGCTCGGGGCCCATCGTGTCGATGATCGCCTTGACCCATCCGCCCCGCCCCTTGGCGGGTGTGGCTTCGAACAGGTCGTAGACGAATTCGGCGATCGCGGGGTCGGCCTGCTGCCCGACCGCGAGGGTGTGGACGAACCGGCGGCTGGGTCGTTCGGCCACCCGTACCAGAGGCGTGGCCCCGAAGGTACGAAGTAAGGTGCCCGCGGCCAGGTCTCTGGTGGTCGCCAACGGCGGCGGCACCGCGAGGAAACGGACATTGCGCAGTACGTCCCCGGTACTGGTGTTGATCAGGGCGACCGCGTCGGCGCGCGCGGCCACCCGGTCCGGGTGACGGTCGGCCCACGAGGTGATTGCCATGCCGCCCATCGAGTGTCCGGCGATCACGGCGCGCTCGCCGGGGGCCAGGGTGGCGTCGAGCACCGCGTCGAGGTCGGCGGCGAGGTGGTCCAGACTGTAGTTGCCGCGGACCGGCGGTACGCCGCTGCGCCCGTGGCCGCGCAGGTCGTAGGCGATGACGCGGTGATCGGTGGCCAGGTCGGCGATTTGGTACGCCCACACCTTCAGCGCACAGGTGATGCCGTGGGCCAGCACGATCGGATACCCGTCGTCGGGGCCGAACACCTCCGCGTGCAGGTGCACCCCGTCCGCCGCGCGGACACGCACGACGCGTCCGGGCGGTAACGCGTCTGCCGCGGCGAACGTGCCGATCCGCGGGCGCACCTGGGCACCGAACCGCGGGCGGCCCCGTGTGCCGATCCGCGGGCGCCCCACCGGTCGCTCGTTCATGCGGCCACTCCGATCGTTCCGGCACCGTTGCCTGGCCGACCAGTCTACCTACCGGTGGGTCGGCCTTGTCGGGGTCGATGTTTAATGATGCTCGTCCACCGAGGGGGTACCCATGCGCGCGATCCAGATAGCCACACTCGACGGCCCGGGAGCCGCGCGGATCGCCGAGGTGGACGAGCCCGACGGCACCGGTCAGGTGGTCGTCGACGTGCACGCCGCCGGGGTGTCCTATCCCGACGTATTGCAGACGCGTGGCCTCTACCAGTACAAGCCGGTCCTTCCATACATCCCCGGTGGCGAGATCGCCGGGGTGGTGCGCAGCGCACCGGCCGGTTCCCAGGTCGCGCCCGGCGACCGGGTTGCCGGGCTGACGATGCTGTGCGGCGGGATGGCCGAGGTCGTCGCACTTCCCGCGGGACAGGTGTTCGCACTGCCCGATTCGGTGTCGTTCGAGGCCGGTGCCGGCCTGTTGTTCAACGACCTCACCGTCCTGGCTGCGCTGCGCACCCGGGGACGCCTGGCGCAGGGTGAGACCGTGCTGGTGCACGGCGCCGCAGGCGGTGTCGGCACGTCCGCGCTTCGGCTGGCGCCCGCCCTTGGCGCCGCACGCACCATCGCCGTGGTGAGCAGCGACGCCAAGGCCGCGGCGGCCGCGGCGGCCGGCGCCACCGATGTGGTGGGCGTCGAGGGATTCCGGGATGCGGTCAAGGAGCTGACGGCGGGGCGGGGTGTGGACATCGTCGTCGATCCGGTGGGTGGGGACCGGTTCACCGATTCGCTGCGCTCGCTGGCGCCGGGGGGCCGGATGCTGGTGCTCGGTTTCACCGGCGGCGAGATCCCGACGGTGAAGGTCAACCGCCTATTGCTCAACAACGTCGACGTCGTCGGAGTCGGGTGGGGTGCGTGGGTGCTGACCCATCCGGAATATCTGGCCGAACAGTGGGCCGAATTGCAGCCGCTGCTCGCCACCGGCGCGGTGTCGCCGCCCGATCCGGTGGTCTATCCGCTCGACCGCGCGGCGGAGGCCATCGCTGCGCTGGAGAATCGCACGGCGCGCGGCAAGATCGTCGTCACCCTGCGCTGAGTACCGGCAGCACGAGCCGCGAGACACCCCCGGCTCCGTGGGCGACGGTGTGCGTCGACGGCCGGGCGCCCGATCCGGTCAGTGCGGGTTCTCCGGTGCCCAGGTTGCGGGCGAAGCGCGGATGCGATCCACCCGCGACCAGCAGGCAGATTCGACGCCCGGCCCGGAACCGGTGCGCGACGGGGTCGAGGCGGAGTCGCAGCGGGGCCACGCGTTCGGCGCCGAGCCGCAGGTAGCCGTCGCTGACGTTGCGAATCCTGCCCGCATCGTCGGCCTCGCCCAGGCGGACGAACACGTCGGCGTGCGGGATGTCGGTCGTGTGGTGTAGCTCGACGATGGGCGTGCCGGCGATCTCGACGTCGGCGGCGAGCCTGGCACCGGTGAAATTGAGGACGTCCGGGCGCGCCGACAGCCGCCGCCCCGTGCGGTAGCCGCTCTCCGGGGACAGCAGCCGCCCACCGACCGTCGGTGTGGGGTCGGCCGGGTCGTAGACGAAGCGCGACGGGGCAGCGCCCGGCCACGGCGGCCGATCGGCGAGGATCGATCCGGGCCACAGGAACAGCTCCGTGTCATCACACGGCGGTGGCCACTGGGACAGCTCCCGCCAGCACCGTGCACCGGTCACGAAGACGCTGACCCGGCCGGCCCGCCGCCCCGGCCGGCCCGACAGGTGTGCGGCGAGCCACCGGCGGGCCTCGCGCCCGTTGCGCCGCGCCCCCTGCACACCGATCTGCATATGCGTCCACGGCCCGACGGTCAGCGCCACGTCGACACCCCGGGCATGCAGACGCTCGTACTGTTCGAGGGTTTGGGTGAGGAATACGTCCTGCCAGCCGGTGGTCAGCAGCACCGGAATCCGCGCCCGTTCCAACGCGGCGTGCAGCCGGGTCGGCGCCCAGAACTCGTCGCGTGTCTCCGGGTGCGCCAGCCAGGACTCGTACCACGGCGCGCCGTCGCCGAGCAGTGCGCGGCCGGCCGCGCCGAGCGGTAGTCCGTTCAGCGCGGGACGCACCCGCCATCGGGCGGCCGCCGAACGCAGGAGCCGCCGCGTCGTGCGGGGGTCCTCCTGACGGGCGACTGCGTCGCTCCAGCCGAGGAAGTCGCTGAGGGCGAATGCGCCGCTGTCCCAGATCGTCGCGCTGAGGTCGTGCGGGCCGACGGTGATCACGGCAGCCGCGAGTTCGGGCGGCGGATCGACGAGCAGCGCCCACTGGGTGAAGCCCAGATACGACGATCCGATCGTGGCGAAGCTGCCGGTGAACCAGGGTTGGCCGCGCAGCCAGGCGACGGTGTCGGCGCCGTCGTCGACCTCGGTGCGGCCCGGCGCGAATTCGCCGCCGGACCCGAATGTGCCGCGGGTGCTCTGGATGACGACGTGATAGCCGTGGGCGGCGTAGAGGCGTGCGGACAGCGCCGCGGGCCCGCCCCGCCCGTACGGCCCCCGCACCAGGATGGTTCCGGCCGGCTCGGCCGTGATGGGCGCGTAATGGTCGGCCAGCAGCGGCACGCCGTCACGCATCGCAACGCTGACCTCGCGGGTGATGGTGTGCGCACAGGTGGGTGGCCCCAGCCCCAGCAGCGCCGAGAGCGCCCGGTCGGTCAATCGCGGGATCGGCGTCATCGACTCTCGATGCTAGCGGGGTGTTCCGTCCGCGGCGCCGCCGACGACTCCGGACTGTTCCGCATCACGGAATACCACATCCACGAATGTGGATTTGTCCCCGCGGCCGGAGCGGTTGGGCCCGTACCCCACCGCGGCGTTCGCGATGAACGAAAGCGGGCCAGGGCCGAACTTTTGGGTCGGTTTCAACGGACGGGCCCTTGACAGGACCAGCCCAACCGGGTTCACTTCTTCCATAACACAAAATTTCAATTCCGCATTACGGAATAGCCGGGCGACGCGCAGACTCCCCGGGGGGTGCCGCCTAAAACCGCCCCCCGGGACCGGGCACCTACCGCTCACCACGCCACCCCCGGCCGTTCCCACGTCAGCGACTTGCCGCAACTCCGCGGCGAGATCAATACAGGAAGGACTGCAGCGGTGACCGCCACCTACACGGTGAACTGCTCGATTCTGCTTACCGACCTGCCCCTGCTGGACCGGCCGCGCGCGGCCCGGGACGCGGGCTTCACGGCGGTCGAGTTCTGGTGGCCCTTCGCCACCCCGACTCCGTCGGATACGGAGGTGGCGGCGTTCGTGCGCGCCATCGAGGACGCCGGCGTCCAATTGACCGGTCTGAACTTCGCGGCCGGAGATATGCCCGCCGGGGATCGGGGCATCTTGTCCCATCCCGAGTCGACGCGCGACTTCCGCGACAACGTCGAGATCGCGGTCGGGATCGCCGAGACCCTCGGCACCAAGGCCTTCAACGCGCTGTACGGCAACCGCGCCGACGACGTATCGCCGGAAACGCAGGACGACATCGCCGCCGCCAACCTGGCGTTCGCCGCGCTGACCGCCAGCCGGATCGGCGCAACCGTGCTCGTCGAGCCGGTGAGCGGCGCACCTCGCTACCCCCTCAAGACCGCCGCCGACGCGATCGGGGTGATCGACCGGGTCAGCAGCGAATACGGCCGCACCAACGTCCGCTTCCTCGCAGACCTCTACCACCTGCAGGTCAACGGCGACGACGTGGCCGCGGCGATCAGTGCCTACGGCGACCGGGTCGGCCACATCCAGATCGCCGACGCGCCCGGCCGCGGCGAGCCCGGCACCGGGGACCTCGCCCTCGGCACCTACCTCGACCAGCTCATCGGGCAGGGCTACGACGGCTACGTGGGTCTTGAGTACAAGGCGACCCGCGAGGACACCTTCGACTGGCTGCCCAGCGGCGAACGCGGCGCCGACGGCGTGAACACCGACACCTTCAAGCAAGCAGAAACGAGGATCTCATGAGCACCATTGGTTTCATCGGTCTGGGCATCATGGGCGGCCCCATGGCGCGCCACCTGGTCCGGGCCGGCCACACCGTGACCGGATTCGACCGGTCCCCCGAGCGCACCGCGGCCCTCATCGAAGCCGGGGGCGCCGCAGCCGATTCCATCGAGCAGACCGTGAAGGGCGCCGACGTGGTGGCGATCATGGTCCCCGACTCGCCCGATGTGCAGGATGTGTTGCTCTCGGAGAACGGCGTTTTCGCCCATGCGCAGCCCGGCACCCTGATCATCGACTTCTCCTCGATCCGTCCGGACGTGACGGCAGAGCTGGCCAAGGCGGCCGGCGAGCGGGGCCTGCGGATCATCGACGCCCCCGTCTCCGGCGGCGAGCCCGGTGCGCTGAACGCGACGCTGTCGATCATGGTCGGCGCCACCGATGAGGACTTCGCCTCGGCCAAGCCGATTCTCGACGTGGTCGGCAAGACCATCGCCCACGTCGGCCCCAACGGCGCGGGCCAGACCGTCAAGGCCGCCAACCAGCTGATCGTCGCCGGCAACATCGAGTTGCTGGCCGAGGCGATCACGTTCCTGCAGGCCTACGGTGTGGACATCGAGGCCGCGGTCAAGGTGCTCGGCGGCGGACTGGCCGGTTCGGCCGTGCTGGATCAGAAGGCCGGCAAGATGTTGTCCCGGAACTTCGATCCCGGGTTCCGCATCGCGCTGCACCACAAGGACATGGGCATCGTCACCGCCGCCGCGCGGGAGGCCGGTGTGGTCATCCCCCTCGGCGCGGTGGTGGCCCAGCTGATGGCGTCGGCCCTGGCCAACGGCGACGGCGGCCTCGACCACAGCGGACTGCTGCTGGGTGTCGAGCGGCTGTCCGGACATGAAGGCGGTACCAAGCAATGACACGCATGCGGACGGTCGACGCGGCCGTCAGGATTCTCGAGATCGAAGGGGCCACACAGGCATTCGGGTTGCCGGGTGCGGCGATCAACCCCTTCTACTCGGCGATGCGCGCGCACGGCGGGATCAAGCACATCCTGGCCCGCCACGTCGAAGCGGCCAGCCACATGGCCGAGGGATTCACCCGGGCCGCACCGGGCAACATCGGTGTGTGCATCGGCACCTCCGGCCCGGCCGGCACCGACATGATCACCGGACTGTATTCGGCCTCGGCCGACTCCATTCCGATCCTGGCGATCACCGGTCAGGCTCCGGTGGCCCGGCTGCACAAGGAGGACTTCCAGGCGGTCGACATCGCATCGATCGCGGCACCGGTGACCAAGATGGCCATGACCGTGCTGGAGCCGGGTCAGGTGCCGGGCGCGTTCGCCCAGGCGTTCCACCTGATGCGCTCCGGGCGGCCCGGGCCGGTCCTGATCGACCTGCCCATCGACGTCCAGATGGCCGAGATCGACTTCGATCCCGACACCTACCAGCCCCTGCCGGTGTACAAGCCGGCGGCGACCGCCGAACAGGCAGCCAAGGCGCTGGACATGCTGCTGACCGCGGAGCGTCCGCTCATCGTCGCGGGCGGCGGCATCATCAACGCCGACGCGTCCGAACTGCTCGTCGAACTCGCCGAGCTGCTGGACATTCCCGTGGTGCCCACCCTGATGGGCTGGGGCATCATCCCCGACGACCACCGGCTCGCCGCGGGCATGGTCGGACTGCAGACCTCGCAGCGGTACGGCAATGCCACCATGCTCGAGTCCGACTTCGTCATCGGGATCGGCAACCGCTGGGCCAACCGGCACACCGGTGGGCTCGACACCTACACGCGTGGACGTCGCTTCGTGCACATCGACATCGAGCCGACTCAGATCGGGCGCGTCTTCGCCCCCGACTACGGCATCGTGTCCGATGCGAAGGCCGCGCTGGAGCAGCTGGTGTCCGTCGCCAAGGAGCGGCGCACGGCCGGCACGGTGCCGGACTGGAGCCAGTGGGTGACCGACTGCCAGGAGCGCAAGCGGACCATGCACCGCAAGACGCACTTCGACGACGTTCCGATCAAGCCGCAGCGCGTCTATGAGGAGATGAACAAGGCGTTCGGCCGCGACACCCGCTACGTCACCGCCATCGGGTTGTCCCAGATCGCCGGTGGCCAGTTCCTGCAGGTGTTCAAGCCGCGGCACTGGATCAACTGCGGCCAGGCCGGACCCCTGGGCTGGACGGTGCCCGCCGCCCTCGGTGTGGTGGCTGCCGATCCGACGGCCAGCGTCGTGGGACTGTCCGGTGACTACGACTTCGAGTTCCTCATCGAAGAGCTCGCCGTCGGCGCCCAGTTCAACCTGCCCTACGTGCACGTGGTGGTGAACAACTCCTACCTGGGGCTGATCCGCCAGGCGCAGCGCGGGTTCGACATGAACTACCACGTGTCGCTGGGCTTCGACAACATCAACACCCAGGAGTCGCCGAACAGCACCATGCCCAAGGGCTACGGTGTCGACCACCTGCGGGTGGCCGAAGGCTTGGGCTGCAAGGCGATTCAGGTCGTCGAACCCGACCAGATCGGTCCCGCGCTGGTCCGGGCACAGACGCTCGCCCAGGAGCACAAGGTCCCGGTCGTGGTGGAGATCTTCCTGGAGAAGATCACCAACATCGCCATGGGCACCGAGATCGACAACGTCGTCGAGTTCAACGACCTCGCCGAAACCCTCGACGACGCACCGACGGCCGCGGCGCTGCTGCTCGACTAGACGCCGCGCGACAACTGAACACCCAGGGAGGCAGCCGTCGCTAGACGGCTGCCTCCTTGTCGAATTCGGAGGCCAGATCCCGCGCCACCCGCTTGAGCAGTGGGGTGATCTTGGTCGCCGACTTCAAGGTGACACGCGCGGCCGGACCCGATACCGAGATGGCCGCCGGGGAGGGGGCGTCGGGCACCGGCACGGCGAAGCATCGCACGCCGACTTCCTGCTCCCCCTCGTCGACGGCGTAGCCGCGTGATCGGCACAGCTCGATATCGCGGAGCAGCTCCTCGGGCGTGGTGAGCGAGTTCTCGGTGGACACCGGCATCCCGGTGCGCCGCACCAGTGCGGTGATCGCCTCGTCGGGCAGCTGCATCAGCAGTGCCTTTCCGACCCCCGTGCAATGGGGGTACACCCGGCGTCCGACCTCGGTGAACATCCGCATCGAGTGCGGCGAGGGCACCTGGGCGACGTACACGGCCATATCGTTGTCCAGCACCGCCATATTGGCGGTTTCACCGATCCGCTCGACGAGCTCGGCCAGATGCGGTCGCGACCAGGCGCCGATGAGCTGCGCGGCACTCTCACCGAGGCGAATGAGCTTGGGCCCCAGGGCGTAGTGCCGATTGGGCAGTTGCCTGACGTAGCCCATCGTCAACAGGGTTCGCACCAGTCGGTGGATGGTGGGCTGGGGCAGGTCGGCACGGCTGGCCAGCTCCCCCAGCGCGAGACTGCCTCCGGCGCTGGCCATGATCTCCAGCAGTTCGAAGACCCGCTCGACCGATTGAACGCCGCCTCTGCCGGGCTGCTCGGCTGCCATGGCAATCCTCCGATTGAGCGGTCCGCAATGCGACTTGCGAATTTCGTATCACGAAATTATAGGCCGGGCAAGGCGTATCGCGGGTCCCGGCGGTCCGCGCGTTCAGCAAAGACAGCACCCGCGCCCGCGCGCGTCCGGACGACGGCGGGAAGGTCCGTGCGCCGCAGCGCCGCGGCGCACGCGGGGCCGCCCGCTGGATGCCCGGGCGAAGCCGGCACCGACGAGTTCGGCAACACGAGCGGATCCGCTCACATTTCGTACTGTGGATTGGATCTTGGCGACTGTATGCTAAGTACCGGGCCCTTCGGCCCCGATTATCTCAGGTGACGAGAGCGGAGTTCCCCATGAGCCAGCGCAGCCTTGCATCGACACGCGCGGCCTCGGAGCGGCTGACCACGGCGACCGCGCGGAGCGTACGACCACCACTGGAGCGCCCGGCACCACTTCGGCAGGCGGTGTACGACGCCCTCGCCGAAATGATCATCACCCGCGAGCTGCAGCCCGGCGAGCATCTCGTGGAGAACGAACTGGCCGCCCAGCTCGGCGTGAGCAGGCAGCCGGTCCGCGAGGCGCTGCAGCGCCTGCAGAGCGAGGGCTGGGTGGATCTGCGCCCCGCGTTGGGCGCGTTCGTCCACGTACCGACCGACGCCGAGGCGGGACAGCTGCTGGCCGTACGCACCCTGCTGGAAGCGGAGTCCGCCCGGCTGGCTGCCCACGAGGCCACCGCGGAGCAGGTGGAGGCGCTCTGGGAGATCCAGCGCAGCGGCCTGGAGGCGCTGGCCGGCGACGATCAAGAGGGCCTTGTCGCCGCCAACGCGGCCCTGCACGCCCACATCGTGTACATGTCCGGGAACACCGTGCTCGCCGATCTCATCGATTCGGTCGGCCGCCGGGTCCGGTGGTACTACCTGCCGATCGCGCGGGCCCGCGGCAAGGACGCCTGGGACGAGCATGCGCGGCTGATCCAGGCCATCGCCGACCACGACGGGAAGCGGGCCGGCGACTTGATGCGCGAACACACCGAGCGCACCCGCGAGTTCTACCACGAGGCGCTCGAGGTGGCCGCCGAGGGCATCGCCTGAGGCGCAGACGCCGGCACACGGGGCCTTGCATACGGGGGCCCCACTACACGAAGAAGCGGCCGAGGGGATCGCCGGACAGGCGCCCCTCGGCCGCGGTTCTTTCCGTGCCGTATCAGTCGGCCAGCGTGTGCTCCGGGCTCACGCTGGTGGCGGCGACGCGGGACGTGGCCGATTCGGTCGTCGCCTCGCCCCGGCCCGGCTGCCTGAGCAGGCACGCGAGCCCGGCCGATACCAGTGCGCTCGCCGCGGCCAGCCAGTAGGCGCCGGTGTAGCCCCAGGCGTCGATGACGCTGGCGCCCACGCCGATCCCGACGATCGAGCCCAGCAGCTTGCTGCTGTAGACCAGCCCGTAGTTGCTGGCGTTGTTGTTCTCACCGAAGTAGTCCGGGGTCAGGGACGCGAACATCGGATAGAACGCACCGCCGCCGAAGCCGACGAGGAAGGCGAAGAACAGGAAGCCGATCTCGTTTCCGGCCTTGCCGGCGTAGAGCAGGCCCACCAGTGACACCGCCGATACCACCAGGACGATGAGCAGGGTCTGCTTGCGCCCGATCCGGTCGGAGACGAAGCCGGTGACCGTGCGCCCGGTGCCGTTGATGATCGACAGCACGCCCGCCGAGGACGCCACGATCAGCGGGCCGAAGCCGAGATCCTTCGCGAACGGGACCATGTAGCTGATACCGAAGAGTGACACGCCGGCGCTGATGCCGAGCGACAGCCACATCAAGGGCAGCATGCCGGTCTTGACGGCCTCCAGCGGGCTGTACTGGCGCACCGCAGGCGGATTCTTGCGCAGCGACGCCGCGCCCGACTTCCCGGCAGCCCACTGCACCGGGTCGATGTCGGCCGGCCACCAGTTCTTCGGCGGGTCACGGAAGAACAGGCCGCACACTGCGACGACGATCAGCATGTAAACGCCGACCAGGCCGAGCACCCACACGTAGGTGTTGGGGTGCAGCGCGTAGCTGAAGATGAAGATGAACGGCACCGCGCCGTAGGCGAACCCGCCGTTGACGAATCCCGTCTTGCCGCCCCGGCGCTCCGGGTACCACTTACCGACGATGTTGATGCACGTCGCGTACACCAACCCCGCGCCGATACCTCCGCATACCGAGAAGCCCAGGTAGGCGATCACGAGGTTGCCCTGGGTGACGCTGACGAACCCGAGCGCGGACAGGACGGCGCCGGCCAGCATGGCCGCCCTCGGCGAGACGATGCCCTTCTCGCGCAACCGCCCGGCGGGGAAGGCGATACCCGCCTGGAAGAAGGCCCAGATGGACAGCAGCCAGAAGGTCTCCGACATGCTCCAGCCGTGGGCCTGCCGCAGCGACGACGCCGCGGCGCCGTAGCCGTACTCGTACACGCTGACCGCCATCATGGCGGCCCAGGGCAGCCAGACCATCCAGGCCCGGGATCTGCCGAGCAGCTCGCGGTCGGTCTCCCCGACCCGGTAGACGCGGTTGTTCGCGTCGGTGACTTCGCGATAACTCGCGACCATTGTCGACATCTTTCTCAACTTCCGATGAAGGGTAGGAGGTGCCGTCGGACCCCTGCGCTCCGGGTGGGTCGCGGCGGGGTTTCGGGCGGTTGGCGGACGGTGCAGCAGGTGGCTGCGTCACCGGTCTGGCGGGGCGCGCCCGGCGGTTCGATCGGTTTCGACCGTTGTGCGGTCATGTCCCACGGACCCACCCCCTGTTTCTCGCGCGGCTTGTCGCGAGCGTGGCCAGATTCAGCCGCTTACCGGAGGCAGTCCCGAAATCGTCGACTGCATACCGTATGCGGTACTGCTGAGTGTGACCCCGGTAACTCCCATACGTCTACTGCCTCAAGCGTTTTCACAGCGAAGCTCCAAGCACTTTCACAGAGAAGAACTGGCCGCCAACGGCGCTCACCCGCTCGCCCGCGCGCAAATTGTGAATCTTCTTTATCTGCACCATGTTTCGATACACAGCTGACGTCCAGGAATGTGGAACCGGGCCGTCAGGAGACTGGCCCTACCCGTCCTGGCGCACCCGCTCATACGCGGCACGGGGCGCACCTCCCGAGGATCACCCCGACGGCGTCGAGGTCCGATATCCGGACCTTTCGCGCGACGATCCGGAGGCGACCCGCGACGGGCAGGCGCAGAGGCGGGGAAACAAAGTCGACGATTCGTCTTGCGCTCTGATTGTATGCGGTATACCGTACGCATTGTGACGTCGGTTACTTTCTGACAGAACCAGTGAGCGGCTTCACAAGACCATCAACTGTATGCAATATTCGGTAGGCAGTGACGCTACGCCGGGTTCGGCGTGAAGTCACTGACGAACTCAACCTGTGGTTGATCCCCACGCGGGAGCGTCGGGATCCGGTGGACCTGTCCATCCGCAAGTGAAGGGGAATGTCTTGCGAAAGGCCCTCGAAGGCGTGCGTGTCCTCGACATGACACATGTCCAGTCGGGACCGTCGTGCACCCAGATCCTCGCCTGGCTCGGCGCGGACGTCATCAAGCTCGAGGCACCCGGCGGCGATGTGACGCGCAAGCAGCTGCGCGACATCCCGAACGTCGACAGCCTTTACTTCACGATGCTCAACTGCAACAAGCGGAGCATCACGCTCAACATGAAGTCGCCCGAGGGGAAGCGCATCTTCACCGAGATGCTGCCCCGGTTCGACATCCTGGCCGAGAACTTCGGTCCGGGGGCGATCGACCGCATGGGGTTCGGGTGGGACACGCTGCAGGAGATCAACCCCCGGCTGATCTTCGCCTCGATCAAGGGGTTCGGCGAAGGCCGCTACACCCACTACAAGGCCTATGAGGTCATCGCCCAGGCGATGGGCGGGTCGATGAGCACCACCGGTTTCATCGACGGCCCGCCGATGGCCACCGGCGCCCAGATCGGTGATTCGGGCACCGGCATCCACGCCGTCGCCGGCATCCTGGCCGCGCTCTACCAGCGTGAGCACACCGGCCGCGGCCAGCGGGTGACTGTCGCCATGCAGGATTCGGTGCTCAACCTGTGCCGGGTCAAGCTTCGCGACCACCAGCGGCTGCAGCACGGACCCCTCAACGAATACCCGAACGACGAGTTCGGCGACGAGGTTCCGCGCTCGGGCAACGCATCCGGCGGCGGACAGCCGGGTTGGGCCGTGAAGTGCGCCCCGGGCGGGCCCAACGACTACGTGTACGTGGTCGTGCAGCCCGTGGGCTGGGAACCGATCGCGAATCTGATCGGCCGTCCCGAACTGGTCACCGATCCCGAATGGAGCACCCCGGAAGCGCGCCTCAACAAGCTGGACAAGATGTTCCAGCTGATCGAGGAGTGGAGCATGGGCCTGGGCAAATGGCAGGTCCTCGAAACGCTCAACAAGCACAACATCCCGTGCGGCCCGATCCTCTCGACCAAAGAGATCTTCGAGGACGAGTCGCTGGCCGCCAACGACATGGTCGTGAAGGTGGATCACCCCGAGCGCGGTGAATTCACCACTGTCGGCTGCCCGATCAAACTGTCCGATTCACCGGTTGACGTCCAACGCTCTCCCCTGCTCGGCGAGCACAACGCGGACATCTACGGTTCCGAGCTCGGCCTGGCCGATCAGCTCGCCACGCTCAAAGCAAAGGGAGTCATCTGATGGATTCCCACACCCATAACTAAATCCGTCGCAGTATCACAGGGGAAAGCAGGAGGCATTCGACCGACATGAGTACAACAGCAGAACCGAAGTACCGAGAAATAACCGACGACAATGGCAGGGTCTACCGGGTCGGCGAGACCGACAAGGACATCCTCGGCCGGTCCCGGGTATGGATGGTATGGCTGCCATGGATCTCCATGATGGCCATCAGCTCCTCGGAGTATGCGTTCACCTCCGCCGAGGACACGCTGGTCGGGGCGCACGGCTGGGAGAGCGGCCACATCTTCTGGCTGCTGGGGCTGTGGGTGTTCTTCCAGGCCGCCATCGCCTTCCCCGCCGGCAAGATGCGCGAGAACGGCACCCTCTCGGCCAAGGCCGCGATGATGCTCGGTGCGGTCGGATCCCTCCTCGGCTACCTGTCGCTGGCCTATTCGCCCACCGTGTGGATCGCCTACCTGGGCTTCGGCTTCTTCGGCGGCACGGCGGCCGGCCTCGTCTACGCCACCTGCGTCAACATGGTGGGCAAGTGGTATCCGGAACGTAAGGGCGGCAAGACCGGCTTCGTCAACGGCGGCTTCGCCTACGGCTCGGTGCCCTTCATCTTCCTGTTCACCTCCTACCTGGATGTCAGCAACTACACCTGGCTGCTGACGGCCGTCGGCTTCTTCCTGGCCGGCCTGGTCGCGGTGAGCGGCTTCTTCTTCAAGGATCCGCCGAAGAACTGGTGGCCCGCGCACGTCGACCCGCTGAAGGCCAGCGCCGACCCGCGGATCGCTCGCGCACTGAAGAAGAACCCGCCGGCGCCCAAGCAGTACACCCCGATGGAGGCCGTCAAGACCGGCATCCTGCCGCTCATGTGGTTCGTCCTGCTGTGCACCGCCGGCATCAACATCTTCGGTATCGCCATGCAGGTGCCGTTCGGCAAGGAAATGGGCTTCGCCGGTGGCATCGTCGCCCTGGCCATGAGCCTCAAGGCCATCATCAACGGCACCGGCCGCGGCGTCATCGGCTGGATCTCCGACCGCTACGGACGCCGCGAGACGCTGATCCTGGTCTGCGTGGTCCTCGGGCTCTCGCAGTACGCGGTCTACCTGTCGGGCTCCATCGGCAGCATGCCGCTGTTCCTGCTGGCCTCGATGGTCTCCGGCTTCGGTGGCGGTGCGATCTTCCCGCTGTTCGCCGCGATGACCGCCGACTACTTCGGCGAGAACAACAACGCCACCAACTACGGCCTGGTGTACAGCTCGAAGGTCATCTCCGGTCTGGTCGGTGCGGGCCTGGGATCGATGGTCGTGGCCAACTGGGGCTACGGTGCGGCATTCATGATCGCCGGCTCGGTGGGCGTGGCCTGCGCCTTCATCTCCATCTTCCTCAAGCAGCCCAAGCTCAAGCACGGGCAGGGGGCGCCGACGCAGTCGCCTTTTCCGAAGACGACTCGTGACGAGGAGAAGACGCTCGTAGTCGACTAGGCATCGACGCCGGACGTATAGCGCGAGTCGGGCCCCGGGTGAGGTTTCCTCACCCGGGGCCTTCTCATGTTCGGGTCGATCCGTCGAGCACAAAGGACGAAAGTTGCCTCCGCCGAACGGAATTCGCTCTTCCCTTTCGAAGTGCATACTGTCTACAATCAAGTATGGACTTATTCGAACATCAGGCGAGAGACCTCTTCGCCGAGCACGGGGTACCGGTATTGGACGGCGCGGTCGCGAGCACTCCGGCCGAAGCCCAGGAGGTGGCCGAGCGACTCGGCGGCAAGGTCGTGATCAAGGCCCAGGTGAAGACGGGCGGGCGGGGCAAGGCCGGTGGTGTGAAGCTGGCCACGGATGCCGCCGACGCCAGGGAGAAGGCCGCGGCCATACTCGGGATGGACATCAAGGGCCACATCGCCCGGCGGGTGCTGGTCACCGAGTCGTCGGACATCGCCCAGGAGTACTACGTCTCCTACCTCCTCGACCGCACCAACCGGACGTTCCTGGCGATGGCTTCCGCCGAGGGCGGCATGGAGATCGAGCAGCTCGCCGTGGAACGGCCCGAAGCCCTGGCGAAGGTGCCGGTGGATGCGACCACCGGTGTCGACACGGCCAAGGCCGTTGAGATCCTCACCGCGGCCGGCTTTCCCGCCGAGATCCGCGACCAGGCCGCCGAGGTCCTGGTCAAGCTCTGGGAGACGTTCGTAGCCGAGGACGCCACGCTGGTGGAGGTCAACCCGCTCGTGCGCGACAGCGCCGACACCATCGTCGCGCTCGACGGCAAGGTCACCCTGGACGAGAACGCCGCCTTCCGCCAGCCCGGCCACGCCGACCTCGTCGACAAGCAGTCCGAGGATCCGCTGGAGGCCAAGGCCAAGGCGAAGGATCTGAACTACGTCAAACTCGACGGGCAGGTCGGCATCATCGGCAACGGCGCGGGGCTGGTGATGTCCACCCTCGACGTGGTTGCCTACGCCGGTGAGAAGCACGGCGGCGTGAAGCCCGCCAACTTCCTCGACATCGGCGGCGGGGCTTCGGCCGAGGTGATGGCCGCGGGGCTGGACGTCATCCTCAACGACCCGTCCGTCCGGTCGGTGTTCGTCAACGTGTTCGGCGGCATCACCGCCTGCGATGCGGTCGCGACCGGCATCGTCGAGGCGCTGAAGATCCTCGGCGACGAGGCGACCAAGCCGCTGGTGGTCCGTCTCGACGGCAACAACGTCGACGAGGGTCGCGCGATCCTCGACCGCGCCAACCACCCCCTGGTCACCCAGGTGGACTCCATGGACAACGCGGCAGACAAGGCCGCCGAACTCGCCGCAGCAGGAGCCTGATCACCATGTCGATCTTCATCGATTCCAACAGCAGGATCATCGTCCAGGGCCTCACCGGATCCGAGGCCACCAAACACGCCACCAAGATGTCGCAGGCGGGTTCGCAGATCGTGGGCGGCGTGAACGCCCGCAAGGCGGGACAGAAGGTCACCATCGACGGCTCCGAGCTCACCGTGTTCGGAACGGTCGAGGAGGCCATGAAGGAGACCGGCGCCGACGTCAGCGTGATCTTCGTACCGCCGAAATTCGCCAAGGACGCCGCGGTGGAAGCCATCGATGCGGGCATCCCGCTCGCGGTGGTCATCACCGAGGGCATTCCGGTACACGACACGGCCTACTTCTGGGCCCACGCCGTCGCCAAGGGCAACGCGACGCGGATCATCGGACCGAACTGCCCGGGTGTCATCTCCCCCGGCCAGTGCAACGCCGGCATCATCCCCGCCAACATCACCGGCCAGGGCCCCATCGGTCTGGTGTCCAAATCCGGCACCCTGACCTATCAGATGATGTACGAACTGCGCGACATCGGTTTCTCCACGGCGGTGGGCATCGGCGGCGACCCGATCGTCGGAACCACCCACATCGACGCGCTGGAGGCCTTCGAGAAAGACCCCGACACCGAAGTCATCGTGATGATCGGTGAGATCGGCGGCGACGCCGAGGAGCGTGCGGCTGCCTACATCGAACGGCACGTCACCAAACCGGTCATCGGCTACGTCGCCGGCTTCACCGCGCCCGCGGGCAAGACCATGGGCCATGCGGGCGCCATCGTGTCGGGCTCCGCCGGCACCGCACAGGCCAAGAAGGAAGCCCTCGAAGCCGCGGGCGTGAAGGTCGGCAAGACCCCTTCGGAGAGCGCCGAATTGGTGCGCGCACACTTCCTCCAGCCGGCACAGCCCGTCTGATGGCCGCGTATATCGCGACGTCGCTGGTGATCTCGGTGGGTTTCTGCATCGAGTGGGCGCAGCGCCGATACGCACAGTGCGCCCGGGAGCGGACCGCGGAACGGTAACCGCTTGCCGACGATCGGAACGGCCCCCATTTCCATTGGAAATGGGGGCCTTTCGCATCGCCGGCACCGAAGATCCGGTGGCCGACACGGCGCCATGGCGTGGCGTGCTGCGGCGCTGCCGGCAACGGCGGGCTCCCGGCCGGCACGTGCCCACCCCGCGCCCGTGGCGTCCCGCACCGCACGGCGAACGGCCCCCGGTTCCGGTGGAACTGGGGGCCGTTGCCTGCGGTTGGTGCCGGGTCAGAGCGCCTTGAGCTCCTCGGTCATCTCGCCGACGGACTTCTTGGCATCGCCGAAGAGCATGGAGGTCTGGTCGGCGAAGAACAGCGGGTTGTCGATACCGGCGTAACCCGAGGACATCGACCGCTTGAGCACGATGACCGACCGGGACTGGTCGACGTTGAGGATCGGCATCCCGTGAATCGGGCTGGACGGGTCGTTGCGCGCCGCGGGGTTGGTGACGTCGTTGGCGCCGATGACCAGCGTGACGTCGGTGCGGTTGAATTCGCCGTTGATGTCGTCCATTTCCTTCATCGCGTCGTAGGCGACGTCGGCCTCGGCGAGCAGCACGTTCATATGCCCGGGCATCCGGCCGGCCACCGGGTGGATGGCGTATTTGACCTCCACCCCCTTGTTCTCCAACAGCTCGGCCATCTCCTTGACCGCGTGCTGGGCCTGCGCCACGGCCAGGCCGTAACCGGGCACGACGATCACCTGATTGGCATACGCCATCTGGATCGCCGCATCCGCGGCGCTGGTCGCCTTGACGGTGCCCTGTTCGCCACCCGGGCCACCGGGGCCGGCATCGCCGCCGCCGAACGAGCCGAACACGATCGCCGGGATGGACCGGTTCATCGCCACCGCCATCAGGTTGGTCAGGATCGAACCCGACGCGCCCACGATCATGCCGGCCACGATCATCGCGGTGTTGTTCAGCGCCAGACCCGCCGCCGCGGCCGAAAGCCCGGTGAGCGCGTTGAGCAGCGAGATGACCACCGGCATATCCGCGCCGCCGATGGGGAACACCACGAACAGGCCCATCACGCCGGCCAGCACCAGCACCAGCACGATCGTCCAGCCCGGAGTGCCCGTCCCGGCGTTGACACCGATGTACACCGACATCGCCACCGCACCGAGCAGCAGCGCGATATTGGCCGCCTGGAAGAACTTCGCCGAGGCCACCAACGTCTTTTCGACATTCTTGGGCAGCATCTCCTGCAGCTTCAGGAAGGCCACCAGCGAACCCCAGAACGACACCGAGCCGATGATCGCCGCGAACAGCGACCCCACCACCAGCGCCACCGTCGGGTGCTGGTCGGGTTTGAAATGAGCGAAGCCGTCGGTCTCGAGGAATTCCGCCCACGCGATCAACGCGACCGTGCCACCACCGACGCCGTTGAACAACGCCACCAGCTGTGGCATCGCGGTCATCTTGGTCTTCTTGGCCGGCGGCACACCCAGGATCACGCCGATCGCCAGACCGGCGATGATCAGGATCCAGTTGATCGCCGCGGTGTCGCGCACCTTGATCAAGGTGGCCACCACCGCCAGACCCATGCCGAACGCGGCGATCCAGTTGCCGCGCACCGCCGTCTTGGGCCCGGTCAGCCCCGACAGGCCGAGGATGAACAGCGCGAATGCGACGATGTACAACACATTGACGAAGTAATTCATTGTCCGGCTCCAGCTTTCGACGCCTTCGCCGCGGCGGGCTTGGCCTTGAACATACCCAGCATGCGGTCGGTGACCAGGAAGCCACCGATCACGTTGAGCGTGCCGAAGATCAACGCCACGAACGCGATGATCCGCACTCCCCAGCCCGCATCACCGGGCAGATTGCCCAACACGATCAATGCGCCCAGCACCACGATGCCGTGAATGGCGTTGGTGCCCGACATCAACGGCGTGTGCAAGGTGTTGGGCACCTTGGAAATCACGGCGAATCCCACGAACCCGGCCAGGACCAGGATCGCGATATTGGCCAACAACTGGTCGTACATTTAGACCGCCTCCTTCGCGGCGCGCGTCACGCAGGACGCCGCGATCACTTCGTCGTCGAAATCTGGTGCCAGCACACCGTCGGTGACCAACAGGTCCAGCAGCGCGGTGAGGTTCTTCGAATACAGCTCGCTGGAATGCTCGGGCATCGTCGCGGGCAGATTCAGCGGCGAGCAGATTGTCACGCCGTGTTTGACCACTGTCTGGCCCGGCTCGGTCAACTCGCAGTTACCGCCGGTTTCCCCGGCCATATCCACGATTACGCTGCCCGGCTTCATTCCTTCCACCGCCGAGGCGGTGACCAACCGCGGCGCGGGACGCCCCGGCACCAACGCCGTCGTGATCACCACGTCGAATCCGGTGATCGCCTTCTCCAGCGACTTCTGTTGCAGCGCACGCTCTTCCTCGGACAGTTCGCGCGCATAGCCACCTTCACCGGCCGCGTCGATCCCCAGATCGAGCCATTGCGCGCCCACCGACCGCACCTGATCGGCGACCTCGGGACGGACGTCGTAGCCCGTGGTCCGCCCGCCCAACCGCTTGGCGGTGGCCAATGCCTGCAACCCCGCCACGCCGACGCCCAGCACCAGCACCGTGGCCGGTTTGACCGTGCCCGCCGCGGTGGTCAGCATCGGAAAGAACCGGGTGGACTCCGAGGCGGCCAGCAAGACCGCCTTGTATCCGGCCACGTTGGCCTGCGAGGACAACGCGTCCATCACCTGGGCCCGCGAAATCCGCGGAATAGCCTCGACCGCGTACGCCGCCACCCCGGCCGCCTTGAGGGCGCCGATCTGGTTGTCGGCGTTGCGCGGGGCCAGGAACCCGATCAACGTCTGCCCAGCCCGCAACCGCGTTACCTCACCGGCGCTGGGCGGAGCCACTTTCACCACGATGTCGGCCGACCAGGCATCCCCGATCGACGCGCCCGCGGCCACGTACAACTCGTCGGGCAGCAGTGCCCGCAGGCCCGCACCGGCCTCCACCACCACGGCCGCACCGCTGCCGACCAGCGCTGCCACCGCCTTGGGGACCAGCGCAACGCGCCGCTCATCGGCGCCGGACTCGGCAACCACGCCGACCGTCGTCTTGTCTGTCATGATTCGTTCGCCTCTACTTTCTCGAGTAGGCCATGTCGGTACGCCAGGCATCGCCGCCCGATGATTCGGCCGCGGCCGTCACGAGGGAGACGAACCCCGAAGGGGTGGGACGCCGCGCTGGCGCGCCTGCGATCGCCGGCACTGTCCGGCTTGCTCGGATCGGCCTCATATTCCTCTTCCGGCGGTGAAAACAGGACAGCGTCCTGTCCCGTGTGATGAGCCTGGTCGGGCCGCCGACCTGGGTGTTGGCGGTCCGGCCGCGGCTGGCGCGCACGGCATCAGGCGGGCAACGATGCTCTCGGCCTGGGAGAAGGATATGCGAATAGCATACTGTATGCAATGGTCGGATTCGCCGACCTCAGCAGCCTCGCCCGCACGCGGCCGTCCGCCGCTTTCCCCGGCCTCATTTCGGGCGGCGCAACGGCCCGCCGCCGGGGGTGACGGGACGTCAGGCGTCGACGAGCGCCGTATCCCCGACACCGAGCCGGTGCCCGCCGCAGTAGACGTTCATCGTCGTGCCGCGCAGGAAGCCGATGAGGGTGAGCCCGTTGTCGGCGGCGAGATCGGCCGCCAGCGACGACGGCGCCGACACCGCAGCCAGCAGGGGTATGCCCGCCATGACGGCTTTCTGCACCAATTCGAACGAGGCGCGACCACTCACCAGCAGCTGCGTACCGCGCAACGGCAGCCGGTCCTCGCGCAGCGCCCATCCGATGACCTTGTCGACGGCGTTGTGCCGCCCGACATCTTCACGCAGGCACAGCAATTCGCCATCCGCGCTGAACAGTCCCGCCGCGTGCAGACCTCCGGTCCTCGAGAAGATCTGCTGGGCCGCGCGCAGGCGGTCGGGCAGCGCGGCGACCGTGGCGGCATCCACCCGCAGGGGGTCGTCGTGCACCGACCATGCCGCCGTGGTGCGCACCGCGTCCAGGCTCGCCTTGCCGCATAGCCCGCACGACGACGTCGTGTAGAAGTTGCGCTCCAGGGAGGGGTCCGGCGGTGGCACGTCGGCGGCGAGCACCACGTCGACGACGTTGTAGGTGTTGGCTCCGTCGTCGGTGGCGCCGGCGCAGTACCGGATGCCGGCGACTTCGCGGCCGCGCCGCACCACACCTTCGCTGACCAGAAAGCCTGCGGCCAGGTCGAAGTCGTGACCCGGCGTTCGCATGGTCACCGTCAGCGGCCGTCCGGCGACCCGGATCTCCAGGGGTTCCTCGACGACCAGCGTGTCGGGCCGCGCGCTGACCTGACCGTCGACGAGCCGGGTGACGCGGCGTCGACTGGTGACACGCCCCATGTCCTGACCTCGGTTCCCTCGGCATGCCGGGCCGGCGTCGGCCCGTTTCTGAGCACTCGCGAGCCTACCCACATCGCATACTGTCTGCAAGATCCTGAGTTATCCATGACACATGGACGCTGGACATGTGATGCAGATCATAGTTTAATAGTCGCATACTGTATGCACTCCTGCGGAGGTGGGCCATGTCCGGTAAAGATGGCGGTGTCGCGGTGCTGGAGATCCGAGACCTGCACGGGCGGTCGTACCGGGTCGGCGAGCGACCTCAGGACATCATGGGCCGCTCCCGCGCGTGGATGCTCTGGCTGCCCTGGGCGGCGATGGCCGCGATCGGCGTCCTGCAGTTCGGGTATGCCGTCGCACTGACATCGCTGCGCCCCGACGGTGCCGGCCTCACGGGCGCCCTGTGGGTGCTGGCCCTCTGGGTGGTGTTCCAGGCCGGTGCCGCCGCACCGACGGCGGCGCTGAACCACCGGTTCGCCCTCTCCCCGTCGCGGACGATGCTCATCGGCGCGCTGCTGTGCGGTGCAGGTCCGGTCACACTCGCCCACACCGACAGCCTCGCGCTCGCGATCCTCGGTTACTCCGTGCTCTCGGGTACGGGGGCCGGCATCGTCTACGCAACATGCTCCGCCACCGTCGCCAAGTGGTATCCCGAACAGCGCGGAGCACGGATCGGTTTGGTCACCGGGGCCTTCGGCTACGGGGCGGTACCGCTGATCGCGCTGTTTGCCGTGGGCCTGACGCCTCAGAACCAGTCGGCGATCTTCACCGGAGTGGGCCTGGGCATCGTGGCCGTCGTGGCCGTCGCCGGCGCCTTCTTCCGCGATCCCCCGGCGGGCTGGTGGCCGCCGGAGGTGGATCCCAAACTTTGGGCCGTCGACAAGCGGGTGAACCGCAGCCTGACCAACAACGCGCCCGCCGTGCGTCAATACTCCCCCGGGCAGGCGGCGCGCACCTCGGCGTTCGCGGCGATGTATCTGATCCTGGTGTTCGCCGCCGCGGTATCCCTCCTGGCGATCGTGTACGTCCCGATCATGGCCATGGCCAACGGTTTCGGCCTCGGCGTCGCCGCGACGGCGGCCGGGATGCTGGCTGTGGTCAACGGCGCGGGACGCACCGTGGTCAGCCGGATCTCCGATCGCCACGGCAGGCGCCGCACGCTCAGTGCCGCCCTGCTGCTGCAGGGTGTGGCGCAGCTGTCCCTGGTCTATTGCGCCGCACATCACCAGGCGGCGGCCTTCGTGGCAGCCGCCGCGCTGAGCGGACTGGCCGGTGGCGCGTTCTACTCGCTGTTCGCGAGCCTGGTCGCCGACTATTTCGGGGAGCGCAATTCCGTTCGCAACTTCGGGCTGGTGTACAGCGCCAAGATCGTCGGCGGCATCATCGGTGTCGGACTGCCCGCCGCATCGATCGCCTCCCAGAACCTCCCGGTGGTGTTCGCCGCCGCAGGCGTCGTCAGTCTGAGCGCGGCCGCGCTGACGCGGCTGCTGCACCGCCCCGGATACCCGCCGATCCACCTGCCCTGACCCGAACGCCGATGCGCGGGAACCGGATTCCGGTTCCCGCGCATCGGCGTTCGGATCGTACTGGGAGAGCACTGCTGCGGGACCCGCCCGCAGCAGTGCGAGGATCAGACCGGCTGCCGCAGCAGTGCGGCCGCGGCAGCGGCCACCGGCACCAGTGCGTCGATCTGCGCGTCGACGAGCTCGAAGAGCCGCCGCTTCATCCGCGGATTCCAGAACTTGGTGACGTGGTCGGCCACCGCGGCGGCCGCCTCCTCGGTGGGCAGATAGTCAAAATGAACGGCGATCTTGTTGACCAGACGGATCTCCGTCGGCACGTCGTGCGACATGTCAATCCACCAATCCTGTAGCGAACACACTGCCGTCGGCCTGCTCGGCATCCAGCGTGACCGGACGGGCAAGGGACACCTGGACGGCGGTCACCTTGTATTCCGGGCAGTTTGTCGCCCAGTCCGAGTTTTCCGTCGTCACGACATTGGCGCCGGTGCCGGGATAGTGGAACGTGGTGTACACGACCCCCGCGGGCATCCGGTCGGAAATCTGCGCCCGCAACCGGGTCTCGCCGACCCGACTGGCCAGGGTGACCTCGTCACCGTCGGTGATCCCGCGGTCCTCGGCGTCGTGGGGATGGATCTCCAGGACGTCCTCGCGGTGCCAGGCGACGTTGGCGGTGCGGCGCGTTTGCGCACCGACGTTGTACTGACTCAGGATCCGGCCGGTGGTGAGGATGAGCGGGAAACGCCGAGTACTGCGCTCGTCGGTCGGCACGAAGGGCGTCGGCATGAAATGCCCCTTGCCCCGGGTGAACGTCTCGATGTGCATGATCGGGGTGCCCTCCGGGGCCTCCTCGTCGCACGGCCACTGGATGCTGCCCAGCTGATCCAGCCGCTCGAACGACACACCCGCGAATGTCGGTGTGACCGAAGCGATCTCGTCCATGATCTGGCCCGGGTGGTCGTAGCGCATCGGGTAGCCCATCGCGGTGGCGATCTGGCACACGATATCCCATTCGTGCATACCGCTCTTCGGCTTCATCACCGCTCGAACCCGGTTGATCCGGCGCTCGGCGTTGGTGAAGGTGCCGTCCTTCTCCAGGAACGACGCACCGGGCAGGAACACATGCGCGAACTGCGCGGTCTCGTTGAGGAACAGGTCCTGCACCACCACCAGCTCCATCGAGCTCAGCGCGGCCAGCACGTGCTGCACATTGGGATCGGATTGCGCGATGTCCTCGCCGTGGACGAAAAGACCGCGGAAGGTCCCGTCGATCGCGGCGTCGAACATGTTCGGGATACGCAACCCCGGCTCGGGGAACAGGGTTGTGCCCCAGAGGTTCTCGAAGATCTGGCGGACCGCGTCATCGGAGATGTGCCGGTAGCCGGGCAGTTCGTGGGGGAACGACCCCATGTCGCAGCTGCCCTGGACGTTGTTCTGGCCGCGCAGGGGGTTCACCCCGACGCCGTCGCGCCCGATGTTGCCGCACGCCATCGCGAGGTTGGCCATACCCATCACCATGGTGGAACCCTGGCTGTGCTCGGTGACGCCGAGGCCGTAGTAGATGGCCCCGTTACCGGCCGTGGCGTACAGCCGCGCCGCGTCGCGCACGTCGGCGGCCGGCACCCCGGTGATCGGCTCCACGGCCTCGGGGCTGTTCTCCGGGCGGGAGATGAACTCCACCCACTCCTCGAATCCCTCGCAGCGCGAGGTGACGAACTCCTGGTCGAAGAGGCCCTCGGTGGCGATCACATGGGCCATGGCGTTGACGATCGCCACGTTGGTGCCCGGCCGCAGCGGCAGGTGGTGTTCGGCCTCGATATGCGGCGAGCGCACCAGGTCGATACGGCGGGGGTCGACGACGATGAGCTTCGCGCCCTGGCGCAGCCGCTGCTTCATCCGGGAGGCGAACACCGGGTGGCCGTCGGTGGGGTTGGCCCCGATGACCATGATGACGTCGGCCTGGTCCACCGACCGGAAGTCCTGGGTGCCCGCCGATTCGCCGAAGGTCTGCTTGAGGCCGTATCCGGTGGGCGAGTGGCACACCCGGGCGCACGTGTCCACGTTGTTGCTGCCGAAGGCGGCACGCACCATCTTCTGGACGACGTAGACCTCTTCGTTGGTGCAGCGCGACGATGTGATGGCGCCGATGGCCTCCGAGCCGAACCGCGCCCGGATGTCGAGCATCTTGCGGGCGACGGTGCCGATGGCCTCGTCCCATTCGACTTCACGCCACGGATCGGTGATCTTCTCGCGCACCATGGGCCGCAACACCCGATCCGGATGGGTGGCGTAGCCGAACGCGAACCGGCCCTTCACACAGGAATGGCCCTCGTTGGCGCCGCCGTCCTTGTGGGGGACCATGCGGACCAGTTCGTCGCCGCGCAGCTCCGCCTTGAACGAGCAGCCCACGCCGCAGTAGGCGCAGGTCGTGACCACCGACCGGGAGGGCATGCCGAGTTCGATGACAGACTTCTCCTGCAGCGTGGCCGTCGGGCAGGCCTGCACGCAGGCGCCGCAGGACACGCATTCGGAGTCCATGAAACTCTCGGCCGCGCCGGGCGACACCTTGGACGAGAAACCCCGGCCCTCGATCGTCAGCGCGAAGGTGCCCTGGATCTCGTCGCACGCCCGCACACAGCGGGAGCACACGATGCACTTGGCCGGGTCGAAGTCGAAGTACGGGTTGCTCTGGTCTTTGACCGAGTCGAGGTGGTTGGCCCCCTCGTAGCCGTATCGGACCTGCCGCAGCCCGACCGCGCCCGCCATGTCCTGCAACTCGCAGTCGCCGTTGGCCGAGCAGGTGAGGCAGTCCAGCGGGTGGTCGGAAATGTAGAGCTCCATGACGTTCTCGCGGAGCTTGGCCACCTTGGGCGTCTGGGTGCGGACCACCATGCCGTCGGCGACCGGGGTGGTGCACGACGCGGGCGTGCCGCGGCGACCGTCGATCTCCACCAAGCACAGTCGGCACGAACCGAACGCCTCGAGGGTGTCGGTGGCGCACAGTTTCGGCACGTCGATGCCGGCCAGCGCGGCCGCCCGCATGACGGAGGTGCCCTCCGGGACGGACACCGGAAGTCCGTCGACCTCCAGCGAGACCGTGGCCGGACCGTCCTTGGCCGGGGTTCCGTAGTCGGGTTCGTCAAGCAGGGTCATGGCTTACCTTCCGTCCTCACGCTGATACTCAGGGGGATGGTCGTTCCGCCCGCTCTGGGGGCGAAGAAGTCGTCGGGGAAATGCGTGATCGCGCTGCGCACCGGCATGGGTGTGAGACCGCCCATGGCGCAGAGCGATCCGTCGGTCATGACGTCACACAGGTCTTCGAGCACGGCCAGGTTCTCGTCGCGGTTCTCGCCGGCGACGATCCGGTCGATCACCTCCATACCGCGCACCGAGCCGACCCGGCACGGGGTGCACTTGCCGCACGACTCGGCCGCGCAGAACTCCATCGCGAACCGCGCCTGGGAGGCCATGTCCACGGTGTCGTCGAACACCACGATGCCGCCGTGGCCGACCATGGCGCCCGCGGCCACGAACGCCTCGTAGTCCATGGGGAGATCGAACTGGGCGGTCGGCAGATACGCGCCGAGCGGACCGCCCACCTGCACGGCGCGCACCGCACGCCCCGAGAGGGTGCCGCCGCCGTACCCGTTCACGAGCTCACCCAGCGAGATGCCGAAGTCCGTCTCGACGATGCCGCCCTGGGCGATGTTGCCGCCGAGCTGGAACACCTGGGTGCCGCGCGAACGCTCGACGCCGAGCTTCTGGTAGGCGGGCGCGCCGTCGGCGAGGATCTTCGGCACGGTCGCCAGCGTCAGCACGTTGTTGACGACGGTCGGCTTGCCGAACAGGCCGTTGATGGCCGGGATGGGCGGCTTCGCCCGCACCATGCCGCGTTTGCCTTCCAGGCTTTCCAGCATGGAGGTCTCTTCGCCGCAGATATAGGCCCCGCCGCCGACGCGCACATGCATGTCGTAGTTCAGCGACGAGCCCAGGATGTTCTCGCCGAGCCAGCCCCGGCCGCGGGCGAGTTCGATGGCGGTGCGCATCGCGGCCACCGCATCGGGGTATTCCGACCGGATGTAGACGTAGCCCTCGGTGGCCCCGACGGCGTGCGCGGCGATCGTCATGCCCTCGATGAGCATGAAGGGGTCACCCTCCATGACGATCCGGTCGGCGAAGGTCCCGCTGTCCCCCTCATCGGCGTTGCAGCACACGAACTTCAGCGGGTCGGTGCACTCCAGCACCGTCTTCCACTTGATGCCGGCGGGGAATCCCGCACCACCGCGCCCGCGCAAGCCCGATTCGGTCACCTCGGCGACGACCTCGGCAGGGGTCATCTCCAGGGCGCGGGTCAGCCCGGCCAGGCCGCCGTGGCGCACGTAGTCGTCCGGGGAGAGCGGGTCGGTGATTCCGACCCTGGCGAAGGTCACCCGGTTCTGCGATGCCAGCCAGGGCAGTTCGTCGACGAGACCCACCCGTGACGGCAGATCCGCGCCGCCGAGCAGGCCGGCGGCCACGAGTTCGTCCACGTCCGATGCCGCCACCGGCCCGTAGCCGACGCGCCCCTCGGGAGTCTCCACCTCGACCAGCGGCTCGAGCCACAGCATTCCTCGAGTGCCGTTGCGCACCACCCGGATCGGATGTCCGTGGCGCGCGGCCGCACCGACCAGGGCGTCGGCCACCGCGTCGGCGCCGACGGATCGGGCCGCGGAGTCGCAGGGCACGTAGACCGTGACCGGCGTGGTCGAATCGCTCATCGTGCAACCGCCTCGTCGAGAATCGAAGTCAGGCGCGCCTCGTCGACGCGGCCCACCAGTCGCCCGTTGACCTGCGCCGCCGGGCCCAGCGCGCAGTTGCCCAGGCAGAACACCTGCTCGACGGTGACCGCGCCGTCGGCGCTGGTCTCCCCCAGCGCCATGCCGTGGCGCTCACGCAGGTGGTCGACCAGTCGGCCCGCGCCCAGGGACTGACAGGCCTCGGCGCGGCACACCCGCACGGTGGTGCGGCCGGCCGGTTCGGACCGGAAGTCGTGATAGAAGGTGACCACGCCGTGCACGTCGGCGCGGGACAGGTTGAGTTCGTCGGCGAGCACCGCGATGGCCTCGGCGGGAACGTAGCCGAGATCTTCCTGGATCGAATGCAGGATGGGTATCAGTGCGCCGCGCTGCCCGCGATGGGAGGCGGCGATCGCCCGGACCCGAGACTCTGTCGTTGTGGTCGCCCCACCCGTGGATGTCGGATTCATGAGCGCCTCCTCCCGCCGAATAGATACAGCGATAATACTGTATGCAGTATGTGATGGCCAGGCCCGCGCGGATTTCGGTGCGATGTAGATCACACTAGCGGGGCGTCGGGGCCGGGATGTGAAACCGCCCCAGGTCGAGGACCTGGGGCGGTTCTCACTTCGCCCGCGCCGGGGAATCCCGCCGACGCGCCCGGGCTCCCCCTCGGCGTGCCGGCAGAGCGCGGACATGGAGTGATCGACTAGACGACGACCTTGCTCTCGTGCAGCTTGGCGATCGCCTCGGCGTCGTAACCGAGCTCGGCCAGGACCTGATCGGTGTGCTCACCGAGCAGCGGCGCGGCCTTGATGTCCGGCTTGAACGACGAGAACTTCACCGGGCTGCCCACGGTGAGGAACGTGCCACGACCCGGCTGCTCCACCTCGGCGACGGTGCCCGACTTGCGCAGATCGGCGTCCTCGGCGATCTCCTTCATCGACATGACCGGCGCGCACGGCACCTCCCACTTGCGCAGGATGTCGACCGCTTCGTACTTGGTCTTGTCGGCCAGCCACTTCTCGATCTCGGCAAAGATGTCGAAGATCTTGTCCTGGCGGGCGCGAGCCGTGTTGTAACCGGGATCGGTGACCCACTCCGGCCGGCCGATGGCCTCGGCGGTGCGCTTCCAGTTCTGCTCCTGGATGGTGAAGTAGATGTAGGCATTGGGATCGGACTCCCAGCCCTTGCACTTGACCACCCAGCCGGGCTGGCCGCCGCCACCGGCGTTGCCGCCACGGGGCACGACGTCGGTGAACTCACCGTTCGGCCACTGCGGGTACTCCTCGAGGTAGCCGATCTTGTCCAGACGCTGCTGGTCGCGCAGCTTGACGCGGCACAGGTTGAGGACGGCGTCCTGCATGGACACCGACACCCGCTGGCCCTTGCCGGTCTTGTCGCGGTGGATGATCGCGGCGAGCAGGCCGATCAGCAGGTGCATGCCGGTGTTGCTGTCACCGAGCGCGGCACCGCTGACGGTCGGCGGGCCGTCCCAGAAACCGGTGGTCGACGCGGCGCCGCCGGCGCACTGGGCGACGTTCTCGTAGACCTTGAGGTCATTCCACGAGGAGTCGTCGTTGAAGCCCTTGACCGAGCCGAAGATCAGGCGCGGGTTCCACTCCTGCAGCTGCTCCCACGACAGGCCCATGCGGTCCATCGCGCCGGGGGCGAAGTTCTCCACCAGGACGTCGGCCTCGCGGACCAGCTTCTCCATCACGGCCAGGCCCTCGGGCGACTTGGTGTCGATGGCCAGCGAACGCTTGTTGCTGTTGAGCATCGTGAAGTAGAGGGCGTCGAGCTCGGGGATGTCGCGCAGCTGATTCCGCGTGACGTCACCCCCACCCGGGCGCTCCACCTTCAGTACGTCGGCTCCGAACCAGGCGAGCATCTGGGTGCACGCCGGGCCCGCCTGGACGCCGGTGAAGTCGATCACCTTGATCCCGGAGAGCGGAAGTTCTGACATCGCGTTTTTCCTTTCCTTTGTGTTCGTCGTCTGCACTTTTTGTCGTCTGTTGTGGTGCAACGGTTTTCGACCGCTGCGTCCGGATCAGTGAGGGACGGTGATGCCCTTGGGGTTGAGGTGGGCGATGTTGCCGCTCTCGGTGCCGTCGGACGGGTCGATCACGCAGTCGATCAGCGCGGGGCGTCCGGAGGCCAGTGCCTCGCGCAGGGCCTCGGCCACCTCCTGCGGGGTGGTCGCCTGGTAGCCCTTGCCGCCGAAGGCCTTGATCATGTACTCGTGCCGGGCCCGCAGCGCGGTCGGCGCGGGATCGCCGTTGGGCGAGGCGTCGTCACCGCGGTACACACCGCTGTTGTTGAGGATCACCGTGACGATCGGCAGGTTGTAGCGGCAGACCGCCTCCAGCTCCATACCGCTGAAGCCGAATGCGCTGTCACCCTCGATCGCGATGACCGGCTCGCCGGTCTCGACGGCGGTGGCGATCGCGTAACCCATGCCGATGCCCATCACGCCCCACGTACCGCTGTCCAACCGGTGCCGCGGCACCGACATGGGGATGGTGTTGCGTGCCAGGTCGAGTGCGTTGGCACCCTCGTTGACCACGTAGGCCTGCGGGTTGTCCTTGAGGACGTCGCGGATGGCCTGCAGTGCGCCGAGGAACTTCATCGGGTGCGCGGTCTGCGCGGCCTCCAGGCGGCCCGCCATCTTGCCGATGTTCTGGGCCGAGCGTCCGGCGAGCTCTTCGCGCCACTCCACCGGGGCGGTGATCTGGCCGGGCTTGGCACGCTCGTTGAGCGCCTCGAGCACCGAGCCGATGTCACCGACCAGCGGAGCCGCGATCGGCTGGTTGCTGTCCATCTCGGCGGCGGCGATGTCGACCTGGATGAACTTGGCATCCGGATTCCACTGCGGTGCGTCGCCGTGGCCGAGCAGCCAGTTCAGGCGGGCGCCGATCAACATGACGACGTCGGCCTTCTTCAGCGCAAGCGACCGAGCGGTGGCGGCCGACTGCGGATGGTCGTCGGGCAGCAGACCCTTGGCCATCGACATCGGCACGTAGGGCAGGCCGGTGGACTCGACGAACTCCCGGATGGTCTCGTCGACCTGCGCGTAGGCGGCACCCTTGCCGAGCACGATCAGCGGGCGCTTGGCGCCGGCGAGCAGTTCCAGAGCGCGATCGACGGATTCGGTGTCGGGCAGCTGCTTGGGTGCGGGGTCGACGACCTTCCACAGGGTCTTGGCGTACTCGACCGCGTCGACGACCTCACCGAGCACGGCGGCCGGGATGTCGAGGTACACGCCGCCGGGACGGCCGGACACCGCCGTGCGGATCGCACGGGCGATACCGCGGCCGATGTCCTCGGCACGCGAGATGCGGTAGGCCGCCTTGCAGAACGGCTTGGCAGCGGCGAGCTGGTCCATCTCTTCGTAGTCACCGCGCTGCAGGTCGACGATGTGACGCTCGCTGGACCCGGAGATCTGGATCATCGGGAAGCAGTTGGTGGTGGCGTTGGCCAGCCCGACCAGACCGTTGAGGAAGCCGGGGGCCGATACCGTCAGGCAGATGCCCGGCTTCTTGGTGAGGAATCCGGCGGCGGCGGCGGCGTGTGCCGCGTCGCTCTCGTGGCGGAACCCGATGTAGCGAATGCCCGAACCCTGGGCCACCCGGGCCAGGTCGGTGATCGGAATGCCGACCACACCGTAGATGGTGTGGACATCGTTGAGCTTCAGTGCGTCGACGACCAGATGGATGCCATCGGTGAGGGTACGCGGCTCTTCGGCGTGCCCCGCCTCCGTGTCCGGCATGGAAGCAATGGTCATGGTGAGGGCCCTTCCTGGCGTTAGCGCTTGTCCTGAACTTGTTTCTTTACTCTCCGGGTCGTGGCTACGTGCGTCCAAGACTTGTCACCAATGACCCGATAACTGCCGTTTATCACTATGTCCCAACTCTTTTCGCGTGAGTTCGAGTCACCGGAGCGCCCGCCGCACGCATGCGGTCACACGATCGACATTGCGTCGACTGCCTGTCCGCCGGGAACCGATTTCCCCGACCCCGGCCGATTGCCCACGGGGTCTTGACGTTTCAGTTCGAAGACTTCGTCGAGCGCGGTCGCCATCGCGACGTTGAGGAATGCCCGCGCGGCCACCGATCCGGGTCCCGCGGCGTGGATGGCCATCGAGATCTGCGCCCTCGCGTCGGGTTCCACCAGGCGGATCGCACGCGCCGCGCCGGCCACCGGCATATCCCGCAGCCAGGTGTGTGGCACCACGCTTGCCCACGCTCCGGTGGCGACGTGTGCGTAAAGCGAAGCCACGGAGTCGGTTTCCACTTGAGGCATGGCAACCGCCCCGGAGCTCGCGAACGCCTTGTCGATGAACTGGCGGAATCGCATATCGGGCGTCAGCAAGGCCAGCGGAAGCTGAGCGGCCTCGGCCCACGTGATGGTCCGCGCGGCGGGGACGAGCTGTTCGCCCGAGACGAGCAGCACGTACTGCTCCTCGTAGAGCGGCACCACCTCCAGGCCCGACTGGTCGTCGGGACCGAAATGCGCAATGGCGGCGTCCAATTCGAAGTCGCGGAGCTGGCGCAGCAGTTCGGTCGACGACAGCCGCGAACAGACTTTCACCCGGGCCAGGGGGTGTAGCGCACAGAACGCGGCCACGGGAAGCGCCGTCGTCGTCGACACGGTGGGCCCCGTACCCAGCCGCAGCACCCCGGAGATTCCAGACCGCATGGCTTCCGCCTCGGCCTTGAGTGCGTCGTGCTCGGCGAGCACCCGCTTGGCCCACACCACCAGCCGCTCACCCTCGGGTGTGAGTCCTTCGAAGTTCTGCCCGCGGTTGATCAGCGTGACGTTGAGTTCGCGTTCCAGTTTGGCGATCGACGTGGAGAGCGCGGGCTGCGATACGTAGCACGTTTCGGCGGCGCGGGCGAAGTGCCGTTCCCGCGAGACCGCGACGAAATACTCGAGCTGACGCAGCAGCATGAGTCGTCCTCCTCGCCTTCCGCACCGTTGCCGGCCTGTCGAGCAGTCTACCGGACATTGTATTCAGTATTCGTTATCCCGTAGGCTAGCCGCACACCGGGTGTATGTCCAGTCACGTGGAGACATCTGATGTGATGTGACACACAGAAGGGAGCGAACATGGCAGTGGTTGACACCGACAGCGCGGTGGAGACGAACGACAGCCCGGGCGGCGTCTCCGGGGATTGGCTTGCCGCCGCGGTGGTCAAGGAGTCCCCCGAGGCCATCGTGGTGTCCGACCCCGACGGCATCATCCGGCTGTGGAACGACGGCGCGACCCGGATCTTCGGATTCACCGCGGCTGACGCTCTGGGACAGAATCTCGACCTGATCATCCCGGAGAAACAACGCGCCAGACACTGGAAGGGCTATGACCACACCATGGCCACCGGAACGACCAAATACGGGGACAAACTGCTCAGCGTGCCCGCGCTGCACCGCGACGGCCACCGCCTGTCGATCGAGTTCAGCGTCGCGCTGTTGCGCGATCACTCCGGCACGATCGTCGGGATCTCGGCGATCATGCGTGAGGTGAGCGAGCGGCGCAGCGCAGAGATGGCGTTGCGCAGCCGGCTGGCCGAACTCGAACGCGAGGCGAAGTAGGCAAACCAGAAGTAGGTAACGCAGAAGGGGCCGGCGAAGCGCCGGCCCCTTCTCACTTCTTCGCCCGACGATCGTCAGTCGATGCGCACCACGCGGATCGAGTCCGTCGATCCCGGAACGCCGCTGCGACTGCCCGACACCACGACCACGTTGCCGGGGTGGCACATACCCATCGCGACCAGGCCGCGGCGCACCTCGTCGGGCAACGTCTCGGCGGTGGTGGCGGGCGCCAGCACCGTGGATTCGATGCCCCACGAGAACGCCAACCGGGCCCGCACCGACTCGTCGTGCGCGAATGCCAGCAAGGGCAGCGGCGAACGCTCGCGCGCCAGTCTCAGCGCGGTGGTGCCGGTTCGGGTGAAGCAGCACAGCGCCACCGCGCCGACGCGCCTGCCCACCTCGCCGGCCGCCGCGGCGATCGCGTCGCCGGTGGCGGCGTCGGGCGCCTCGGCACTGACCGGCCACAGCGGTGCGGCGCCCTCGGATGCGCCCTTCTCGGCTTCGGCGACGATCCGGGCCATGGTGGCGACCGTGTGGGCGGGGTAGGCACCCACGCTCGTCTCGGCCGACAGCATCACCGCGTCGGCACCGTCGAGGACCGCGTTGGCGACGTCGGACACCTCCGCCCGGGTGGGACGGCGGTCGTGGATCATCGAGTCGAGCATCTGGGTGGCCACGATGACCGGCTTGGCCGCCTCGCGGCACAGCCGGATCGCCTGCTTCTGCACCACCGGGATCTGCTCAAGCGGCATCTCCACACCCAGGTCGCCGCGCGCCACCATCAGCCCGTCGAATGCGTCGACGATGCCCTGCAGGTCCGAAACCGCCTCGGGTTTCTCCAGTTTGGCGATGATCGGGACACGCCTGCCCACCTCGTCCATCACCGCGTGGGCGAGCTTGACCTCTTCGGGAGCGCGGACGAACGACATCGCGACCATGTCGACACCCAGCTGAAGCGCGAACCTCAGATCCTCGATGTCCTTCTCGGACAGCGGCGGAACACTGACGTCGACGCCGGGTAACGAGATGCCCTTGTTGTCGCTCACCGGTCCGCCGTCGAGCACCTGGCACGTGATGTCCGGGCCGTCGACGGCGGTGACCCGCAGCTCGACCTTGCCGTCGTCGACCAGCAGCCGATCGCCGGCCTTCACATCGGAGGCCAGGCCGTCGTAGGTCGTCGAGACGCGGTCGTGGTCGCCGGCGCACGCGTCGGTGGTGATCACGATCTGCTCGCCGGTGGCCCAGACCACCGGGCCCGCGGCGAATCGTCCCAGCCGGATCTTGGGACCCTGCAGGTCGGCCAGGATGCCGACGACGCGGCCCCGCTCCGCGGCGGTGCGCCGCACGGCGTCGTAGACGGCCGAGTGCTCGGCTTGGGTGCTGTGGCTGAAGTTCAGCCGTGCCACATCCATTCCGGCGTCGACCAACTCGGCCAGTCGGGGCGCGGTGTTCGTGGCCGGCCCCAGGGTGCAGACGATCTTGGCACGTCGGTTCATGGTGTCCCTTTCGGCTCTGACAGCTCGCTCGTTCAGCGCAGCGCCGGCTCGGGTGCCGGCTCGGGGGTGGCGGCCGGCGCGGCGGCCGGGATCGCCGTGCGCGACAGCAGATCGGTGGCGGCGTGAACGGTCCGCAGGGTAGGAGCGGGCGCGCCGGTCAGGTCGGCCATCTCGACGACCGCCGTCACGATGGGGCCGAGCTCGAGCTCCTTGCCGGCCTCCAGGTCCTGCAGCATCGAGGTCTTGTGGTGACCCACGCCCTCGGCGCCCCGCAGCCGCTTCTCGATGGAGATGTCGGGGGTGCAACCGACGCGGGCCGCGATGTCCAGCGTCTCTTCCATGAGCTGGACGACCACCTGGCGGGTGTTCTGGTTCTGGCAGATCTCGACCATGGTGGCGCGGGTGAGGGCGCTGAGCGGGTTGAAGGCGACGTTGCCCATCAGCTTGATCCAGATGTCCTTGCGCAGATCGGCTTCCACGGGCGCCTTGAGGCCGCCGGCGATCATGGCCTCGCTCAGGGCGGTGCACCGCGCGGAGATCTCGCCGGACGGTTCGCCGATCGAGAATCGGGTGCCCTCGATATGACGGATCACCCCGGGCGCCTCGATGGTCGTGGCCGGATACACCACGCAGCCGATCGCGCGCTCGGGTGACAGCACGGCGCTGGTGGCGCCGCCCGGGTCGACGGCCTCGATGCGGTGACCGCGGTACGGGCCGTCCAGCTCGTGGAAGTACCACCACGGAATGCCGTTCTGGGCGGGGAGCACCGCGGTGTGCTCGCCCAGGAGCGGCTCCACCAGCGGTCCGCACGTCGGGTAGCTGTGGGCCTTGAGCCCGAGGAAGACATAGTCGACGGGCCCGATGTCATGGGGGTTGTCCGTGGCATGGGGGTAGGCCGTGAAATCGCCGCGGTCGCTGAGCACCCGGACACCGTTCTCCCGCATTGCCTGCAGGTGCGCCTTACGCGCGATGAGGTGCACCTCCGCACCGCCGCGCTGCAATGCCGCGCCCCAGTAGGCGCCGATCGCTCCGGCTCCGACGACTGCAATCTTCACGGTCACTCCCTTCCAAGGGCATACAGTTATGCACTGGTGATCTGCTGTTCAGCCTCGCCGCCGGCACTCTGACATGCGCCGGAACAGCGGGGGCCCACCGGATTGCGACCGCGGTTGGGCGAGCCCATCGGTGCATACAGTATGCGATAGATCACGGCGAGTAAACGCCTGGCGGCCGTAATCCCCCATCCGGGGGAGACGCCGCCCGGTCCGCGGCCGGCCATACCCTCCCCGTCCGCACCGGGGTCGTGCACGCCTGGGCGCATCGCATGACCCGCACGCGAGACCCGGAGAATCCGATCCGGAAAGGCGGCGTTACCACACCCGCCGACGTGTCTTGCATCACATCCTGGATTCTGTATACTGTCTTCACTACTGGACCTCCGCAGGTGGTGATCAGGATGCGACACATTCAGATTCCCGGATTACCGGTCGGCACTACCGATCGGGCGATCCCGATGCACACCGGCCACCACCGGCTCTCCGACGGATCCCTGTTGCGTGTCGACGTCGAACTGGGCCGCTTCGTGGGCACCCACTACACACCCGAAATGCACGTCAAGACCGAAGTCCACGGCACTGCGGCAACGGTTCACGCATGGGTCGACGCGATCGCCGCGGGGTACTACGGCTACGCTGCTTCGTAATTCGTCACCCCCGGGCGGCCCGCCGGCATCGCCGCAAACGCCCCGACCGACGGCGGCGGCGGACCGTATTCGCGACGGGCGCGCGTAGGCGTGATAACTCTCATCTATCAGCCGGTAAGCGACGGCAGTTGGACTCTTTGCCAGGTTACGGGCGAACATTGAAGGTGACAGCCCCTGGCATACCGGGTATATGGGTAGGCCGACACCGCAGGACAGGCCGACCGCTCCGGCGGCGGCGATAGCCCATGTGCCTGCACAAGCAGAAAGGCCAGCTTCGATGACCGCACCCGAGGTTCCCAGCGACGAGCGCCTTGAGGTCACGCCACCCAAGGAATGGGCCGCCGGCATACCTGCGGTCATGCATGCGCTGGAATTCTCGCTGCACCAGACATCGTTGCGCCGCACCGCGATCAACCTGCTGAACATCAACCAGGCCAACGGGATCGACTGCCCCGGATGCGCGTGGCCCGAACACGAGCCCGGTAAACGCACTCGCAACGAATACTGCGAGAACGGCGCCAAGCACATCAACGACGAAGCGACCACCCGGCGGATCACCCGGGAGTTCTTCCGCGAGCATTCGGTCTCGGCCCTGGCGACGAAGACCGACACCTGGCTCAACGACCAGGGCCGGCTCACCGAGCCGATGGTCAAGTGGCCGGGATCGGACCACTACGAACCGATCCGCTGGGACGAGGCGTTCGAGGTGCTCGCCACCGAACTGCGCGGCCTGGACTCCCCCGACGAGGCGCTGTTCTACACGTCGGGCCGGCTCAGCAATGAGGCGGCGTTCCTGCTGCAGCTGTTCGCCAGGGCGTACGGCACCAACAACCTGCCCGACTGCAGCAACATGTGCCACGAGTCGAGCGGATCGGGGCTGAACCAGACGCTGGGCGTCGGCAAGGGCAGCGTCAGCCTCGACGACCTCGAGCACGCCGATCTCGTCTTCGTCGTGGGGATCAACCCCGGCACGAATATGCCCCGGATGCTCTCGGCGCTGGAGCGGACCAAACGCAACGGCGGGCACATCATCGCCGTCAACACGCTGCCGGAGGCCGGGCTCAAGCGCTTCAAGAACCCGCAGAAGGTCAGCGGAGTGCTCGGGCGCGGCACCGCGCTCGCCGATCAGTTCATGCTCGTCAAGCCGTGCGGTGATCTCGCCCTGTTCCAGGCCTTCAACGCGCTGCTGCTCAAGGCCGAAGCCGCCGCGCCGGGCACGGTCCTCGACCACGACTTCATCAACGCCCACACCTCCGGGTTCGCCGAATTCACCGAGCACGCCCGACAGATCGCGTGGCGCGATGTCCTTGAGGCGACGGGACTTTCGTCCGAGGAGATCGAACGCGCGATGGAACGCGTGCTCGTCAGCAAGAAGATCGTCGTGTGCTGGGCGATGGGGGTGACCCAGCAGAAGTACGGCGTCCCGACGGTCCGCGAGATCGTGAACTTCCTGATGCTGCGGGGCAACCTGGGCCGCCCGGGAACAGGTGTCTGTCCGGTCCGTGGCCACAGCAACGTGCAGGGCGATCGCACGATGGGCATCTGGGAGAAGATGCCTCAGTCCTTCCTGGATTCGCTGGAACGTGAGTTCGCCTTCACTCCGCCGACCAAGCACGGACTGGACGCCGTCGACTCGATCCGGGCCATGCGCGACGGGCGCGCCAAGTTCTTCATGGGCTTCGCGGGCAACTTCGTCCGCGCGACGCCCGACAGCGAGGTCACCGAGCGGGCCATGCGCAACTGCCGCCTGACCGCGCATGTTTCGACCAAACTCAACCTGTCGCACGCGGTGTGCGGCGATACCGCGCTGATCCTGCCGACCCTGGGCCGCAGCGACCGCGACATCCAGGCCGCGGGCGAACAATTCGTCACGGTCGAGGATTCGATGAGCATCGTCCACCAGTCGCACGGCCGGTTGAAACCCGCCTCCCCCGACCTGCTCAGCGAGGTGGCGATCGTATGCCGGCTCGCGCGGCAGACACTCGGCGACACCCCGCAGATCCCCTGGGACGAGTACGAAGCCGACTACGACCTCGTCCGCGATGCGATCGCACGCGTCGTGCCGGGATTCGCCGACTTCAACACCCGGGTGCGGGTGCCGGGCGGCTTCCTGCTGCCCAACCCCGTCAACGCGTATCAGTTCGCCACGGCGTCGGGTAAGGCGGAGTTCACCCGCAACACGTTCGACCGGATCGAGGCGCCCGAAGGCCACCTCGTCCTGCAGACAATGCGCTCGCACGACCAATGGAACACCATTCCCTACACCGGCAACGACCGCTACCGCGGCATCAAGAACGGGCGGCGCATCGTCCTGATGAACCCCGCGGACATCGAGGAACTGGGTCTGGCCGATCAGCAGATGGTCGATCTGGTGAGCACCTGGGAGGACGGTGTGGAGCGACGCGCACCGAGCTTCCGGATCGTCTCCTATCCCGCATCCAGGGGGTCCGCGGCGTCGTACTATCCGGAGACGAACGTGCTCGTGCCGCTGGACAGCGTCGCCGAGGTCAGCAACACGCCGACGTCCAAGGGGGTGTTCGTGCGGTTCGAACCCGTGAGCGAGCGCAAGGCGCTGGCCGGCGCCGCCACGAGTCTGCGCGCCGTCGACTGAACATCGGTTGAGCCGTTCGGCGGCAACGTGTTTCGGCGACACCCGCCGCGCCGGAACTGTCGGTGCAACCTGTCTGCCACCGGACGGCTCATTCGCCAGTACCGCCTCGCCCGACACCGGAGAATGGGACTGCACGTCCACCAACGAGGGAGTATCCGATGGAACGAGCGTTGCCCACCGAGTTGTCCGAGAACCCCGCAGTCGCGCTGCCGCGGGTGCCTCGCCAGATCGCCGAGGATCACCCTGATGTGTGGGCCGCACTCCAGCAGCTGGGCACCGCGCTCGGCGAGGCCGGTCCGCTCGACGGACACACCAAACGGCTCGTCCACCTGGCGATCGCCATCGGTGCCAACTCCCGCGGCGCCGTCCATTCGCACTGCCGCCGGGGCCTTGCCGAGGGGCTGTCCGCCGCCGAACTCGAACACGTGGCACTGCTGGCGGCGACCACCCTGGGCTGGCCCCAGGCCGTGAAGGGACTGACGTGGATCAAGGACGTGACGCGGGAGCAGAGCGAGTAGCGTGCCGCGCCCGCGTCACGGGCGGGTCTTCTCCAGGACACCGGTGACGGTCGGCTCGTAGGTCGTCCGGTAGGCCAGTTTCCCGTCGGGCCGCAGCCTGAACAATTCCCCGCCGCCCTCCTGACAGGTGCGGTCGCTTCGATCGTCGAAGTTGGCGACCCGGAACGCGAGCTCACCGCCTTCGTCGGCGTCGAGGAAGACCTGACCGTAGCAGGGCACGGTGGAAATCCCGATCGCTCCGCAGAGTTCGCCGACCTCGCATGCACGGTCGATGTCCAGGGAGATGTCGAGGGCGCGGCCCTCGCCGGTCTCGGCGACCCCGCGCCAGCTGCCCATGATCACGGCGACGGGGCTCGGCGGCGGCGCCGCCGTCTCGCTGGCCGCCATCGGCGCCGGCGCGGCTGGTGTATCGCCTGCGGCATGACCGAGATTGACGACAAGCGACACCGCGCCGGTGACCGCTGCGGCCCCGATGACGCCGATGGCCGCCCATGCTTCTTTCGGAATGCCGGTCCGCGCTGCAGATTCGTCCATCGTCGTCCCCCGATCGCGGGGCACGAACCTGGATACGCCCCACCCGATTATCGTCGCCGCACGGCGGGGTCGCGGCCTAGCGTAGGGCGCTACCCGATTGGCGGCGGCGCGACGTCATCGGCGGGGTGGCGAGGGCGGGAACCGTTGTCGCCGCGACGATTCGATGTGTACGTGCGCGGATTCGGCCGGGGTCGGCAGGTAGCCCGCTACTCGGAGGCGCCGGGCACGTCCTCAGCGGCGGGCGCGCGCGGCACTCCCCCGGCCGGCGTTGAACATCTGCCAGTAGAAACCCGCATACTGTTCGGTCACCTGCGCGCCGACCTGCTCGGACGGGGTGGTGTCATTGGGGTTCGGACGCCACGCGCGCAGGGTTGCCGCCAGGCGGTCTGCCACGGCACGCACATCGTCGTTCGGCTGTCCGACAAGGAGATTGCGCATTTCGTGCGGATCGTTGACCAGGTCGTAGAGCTCGCGGCGCGGCTGCAGGGCGGTGATGTCGGGGACGAACACCTTCACCGGCGAATCGTGGTTGACCTGCCAGGACGACGCCGGCGACGGCCGGTGCTCGTAATCCTCGATGTAGGAGTACTCCTTGGTGCGCACGGCGCGCAGGCGGTCACACGAATCGTGATGGGTTTTCGCCGAGATGACGTGATCACGCACCGTCGCCACCGCGCCGGACTCGGCCAGCAGGTTGTGGGCGTGCGAGAGTCCCTCGACATCGGCGGGCACGGTGATGCCGACCAGGCTGAGCAGGGTGGGCAGCAGGTCCACGCCGCTGAACAGCTCGTCGTACACGCGGGGCGCGACGCCCGACCGGCGCGGCGGGCGCACGATCAGGGCGATGCCCGTGCCGGCGTCGTAGAGCGTCGACATCGCCCGCGGGAAGGCCGGACCGTGATCGGTCATGAAGACCACCCAGGTGCTGGCGTCCAGTCCGGTGTCGGCGAGTACGTCGAGCAGCTGGCCGACGGCGGCGTCGGCGCTGGCGATCGCACCGTAGAAATCGGCCATGTCGCGGCGAACCGCTTCGGTGTCGGGCAGGTACTCGGGTACCACCACGTCGTCGAGGTCGGCGGGCTGGTAGCGCTCGCGCGGGTAGGGCCGGTGCGCCTCGAAGAGACCCGCCGTCATCAGGAACGGCTCGCTGGCCTTGGCCCGAGTGCGAATCCAGTCGGTGGCCTGGCCCACCACGTACTCGCAGTAGGCGTTCGACACGTCGAATTCGTAGAAGCCCAGGCGCGACGGCAGCGCGGTTTCGTGCTGCATTCCGAAGAGTGCCGAGTACCAGCCGGCGTCGGACATGATCCGCGGCAGGGTGCGGACCCCTGTCCGGTACTCCCAGCCCTGGTGGACGAGGTTGATCAAACCGTTGCTGTGGGGGTAGCGCCCCGTGTACAGCGACCCGAGAGCGGGCGAGCACAGCGGTGCGGTCGCATGGGCGCGGGTGAACAGGATGCCTTCGGCCGCCAGCTCGTCCAGCCGCGGACTCCGCACACCGTTGGGCCCGTAGGCGCCCAGGAACCGCCCCATGTCGTGGCAGTGCACGATCAGTACATTGTCTCGCCGGTTCGACACCGTCGCTCCTCCCGGTCGCGTTTCAGGCGACTGCATACAGTATGCGATTCATCTACCAGTGTGACGCATCCAACACCTCCTGTCCAGAGATGCGGCGAGATCGCCCGTGCCGGCGCCGAGATTCGAGCTGTGTCACGCGGCTGCGGGCCAAGCGGGCCAAAACCCCAATCTCGGCTTCGCCCCGGGAGCAAACTTGCCCCATGAGCGACCACACCTATCGCGTCATCGAAATCGTCGGCACTTCCGCGGAGAGTTCCGACGCGGCGATCCGCAACGCCATCGCGCGGGCATCGGAGACGATGCGCGGGCTGGACTGGTTCGAGGTCCAGTCGGTGCGCGGACACCTGGTCGACGGCGCCGTCGCACACTTCCAGGTCACGCTGCGGGTGGGCTTCCGGCTGGAGGAAACGCGCGGCTGAGGTCCCGAACACCGGCCGCGCCGGTGATCACCCCTGTGGCGCAACGACTTCGCGCCCGCACCGTCCACCAGTCGGCATGTGTGGGGGATACTGGTCCGATGCCAGACCGCAACGTGCTGGGCGGCCCGCTGGAAGAATGCGGCACCGATCCGGTGACCGGCTTCTACCGCGACGGCTGCTGTTCGACAGGACCCGAGGACCTCGGCAGCCACACCATCTGCGCGGTCGTCACCGCGGAGTTCCTGGAGCACCAGCGCTCCATCGGCAACGATCTGTCGACACCGGCACCCGCGTACCGCTTCCCCGGTCTGGTGCCCGGCGACCGCTGGTGCGTCACGGCCGCGAACTGGCTGCTGGCGCATCGAGACGGATGTGCCGCACCGGTGGTACTCGCCTGTACGCACGAACGCGCCCTCGATGTGGTGGCGCTGGCCGTTCTGCGTGAGCATGCCGTCGACGTGCCCGACGACCTCGCCGACCTGTGAGCTCGCCGGGGTTGCATCGAGTTCCCGCCAAGCGCCTTCCGCATCGACGGTCGCACTGAGAGCATGTCCACCGTGGAGAACATGACAGCGCAGACCGGCGAAGCGGTCGTGGAGACCGTGGTGCGCAGTACCGAGATCGACGTGAACGGTCACGTGAACAACGCCAAGTTCGTCGAGTATCTGGAGTGGGGCCGTGAGGAGTGGTACGAGAGCCACGGTTTCGACTACCAGCGTCTGGAGGAACTGGGCACGATCACCGTCGTGGTGAATCTCGACGTCAACTATCGCCAGCCGTGCCATCAGGGCGACCAGCTGCGGATCGTCACCGGACCCGCACGTTGTGGTCGCACCAGCTTCGCGCTGGCCCAGCGCATCGAACGTGCCGACGGCACCGTCGCCGTCGACGGGGTCGCGACCCTTGTGACGGTGGATTCGACCACCCGCCGGGCCAGGCCGCTGCCCGAGGAGTTCGCACGCCTGTTCCCACCCGCGGACTGAGCTGCGACGCCGCCGCGCTGGAATCGAAATATCTTGTGTTGCATCGAATGTCCGACAACAGCAGTCACCGGGGGACGTTCCGCGGGTGGAAACGGCCGCATTCCGGCCTGCCGGGGAGCTCATACGCCAGACTGAACCCATGACCGAACCGGCCACGCGCGTCGCGGTGTATTTCGACTTCGACAACATCGTGATCTCGCGCTACGACCAGGTGAACGGCCGCAATTCCTTCCAGCGTGACAGAACCAAAGCCGGTGACGAGTTCCCGGACCGGCTGCAGCGCGCGACCGTCGACGTCGGCGCCGTCGTCGACTTCGCGTCGTCGTACGGCACGCTGGTGCTCACCCGCGCCTACGCGGACTGGTCGGCCGACGTCAATGCCAGCTACCGCGGTCAACTGGTGGCACGGGCGATCGATCTGGTGCAGCTGTTCCCCGCCGCGGCGTACGGCAAGAACGGCGCGGACATCAGGCTGGCCGTCGATGCCGTCGAGGACATGTTCCGGCTACCCGACCTCACGCACGTGGTGATCGTCGGCGGAGATTCCGACTACATCGCACTGGCCCAGCGCTGCAAACGCCTCGGCCGGTATGTGGTGGGCATCGGTGTGGCAGGTTCGTCGAGCCGTTCGCTGGCATCGGCCTGCGACGAGTTCGTCACCTACGACGCGCTGCCCGGAGTGCCCGTATACGAGCCCGCCGCCGAGAAGAGCGAGCCGACGCCACCCAAACGCCGTGCGCGGCGCACCACCGCCGCCGACGAGGCCGAGCCGCCCGACCCGCAGGATGCCGCGACCGCACTGCTCACCCGCGCCCTGCGGATCGGCCTGGAAAAGGACGATGTCGACTGGCTGCACAATTCGACGGTCAAAGCCCAGATGAAGCGCATGGATCCGTCGTTCAGCGAAAAGTCGCTGGGATTCCGGTCTTTCAGCGACTTTCTGCGGTCGCGCTCCGACGTGGTGGAACTCGACGAGAGTTCGACCACTCGAATGGTGCGGCTGCGGGAACCGCGTTAGCCCTGTCCCGTCAGCCGACGACCGGGGCCTTTCGCCATTCACCCAGCCGGCGCAACGCCGTCCGCAGACCCGGCCGGGGATCTTCCCCGGGCTCGGGCGGACAGGTTTCCACAAATCGGAACCGTCGCTCCGAGGCGGTCTCGGGCGCATCGTCGACGGTCGCGGTCAGGAATCTGTCGGGCAGCGCCAACTTGAGGATGGTGCGCTGGGTCAGCAGGAACTGGCGCAGGAACGGGCCGGTGGTGTAGGGCAGGTCGTACTTGTCGCAGAGCGCGCGCACGCGCTGAGCGATCTCGGGATAGCGATTGCTGGGCAGGTCCGGGAACAGATGGTGTTCGATCTGGTAGCACAGATTTCCGCTGGTGAACGCCAACACGGGGCCGGCGTCGAAGTTCGCCGTCCCGAGCATCTGCCGCAGGTACCACTCGGACTTGGTTTCCCGCTCCATGGCGTCGACCGTGAACTTCTCGGCCCCGTCGGGAAAGTGCCCGCAGAAGATGACGACGTAGGCCCACAGGTTGCGCAACAGGTTGGCCAGCGCGTTCGCGGCCAGCACCCGACGCCACCGCCGCCCGCCCAGTGCCGGGATGAGCACGTAATCCTTGACGACCTGGCGCGCGATCTTGGCGCGGAAGACCTGGGACTGGACGGCCCGCTCCTCCGGGGACGTTGCGCGTTCATGGGCGGAATGCAGGCCGTGCAGGGCGATACCCCATTCGAAGATCACCGCGAGCAACAGGTTGCGCAGCGGCTGTGCGAGGTGCCGCGGCCGCCAGGGTTCGTCCCGGGTCACCCGCATGATGCCGAATCCGAGGTCGTCGTCGGTGTCGAGGACGTTGGTGAACACGTGGTGGGTGTAGTTGTGCGAATAACGCCATTGCGACATCAACCCGGCCATGTCCCACTCCCAGGTGGTCGAGTGGATCTCGGGATCGTTCATCCAATCCCATTGGCCGTGAACGATGTTGTGGCCGAGTTCCATATTCTCGATGCTCTTGGCCAGCGCCAACGACGCCGTTCCCGCCACCCGGCAGCCGGGTCTGTCGGAGAAGATCAGCAGCCTCGCGACGATGTCGAGTGCCCGCTGGCAGCGGATCGTCCTGCGGATGTAGGCGGCATCACGCGCACCGCGGGACGCCTCGATCTCCCGCCGGATCGAATCGAGTTCGGCGCCGAGCGCGTCGATGTCCTCCTTGCTCAGGTGGGCGTACATCGGGATATCGGTGATGGCCATCAGGTGTCCTCAGCTCCGGTGCGGCAGGCCCAAGCAACGCAGGCACGGCGAACCCCGGCGAACGCCATGCGCTGACGACTCACCGTAGCGTGATGGCACGCCCGATTCGCACCTTCGTCACGCCTGCGCGATGGCGATCGCCTGATCGCGCGCTGCCGCGCCCGTGCGCAGATCCGCGGCGGGCAGCAGTCCGCCGTCCCCGCGGATGCGCGGGGAGCTCGGACCGGGACCGCCCGGTGCGGCGAGTCGGCGATCATCGGCTCAGCCTCCACGCTGGATCTCGTCGATCACCGCAAGCGCCTCTGCGGTCAGATCGTCGCGAATACCACTGTGCGCGTGGGCGAACGGCACGTATGCGCGTAGCAACTCCGGCGCTTCGACCGCGCGCTCCTGCGCAATGCCGGTCCCGGACGGCGCCGATGCGCCGAGTATCGCACCGATACGTGTGGCGCTCCACCGCACCGGGTCACCCGTGCCGGTCCGCACCAGCGCCGACAGCAGGTCCCGACAAGCGCGCCTGTCGAACGGCGCTCCCTGCGGGGAGGCGAAAAACGTCCCGAGGAACTCGGACAGCTGCCGCGAATCCCAGTCAGGGCGTCGGTAGCCCTCGCCTCCGTCCGGTAGGTGCCGGATCAGCCACCGTACCAATGCCCGGCAGCTCGGCCAGGAGTCCGACGCGCGGGGAATCGGCGACTGCGCCATCGCATCGTGAACCCAAGTCCGGGCGTCGGCACGACCCATCTCCACGAAACGGGTGTCGGGGTCGCTGTTCTGCGCCACCGCCACGGCCAGCACCGCATCGATCGAATCCGGCACGAAGAACGCGTCTTTGACGTCCGAGACGATGTCGTGGTCGATCGAGACCACACAAGTCAATTGGTCACCGCCGGCCAGCCGCGCGGCGATCAGCAGGTCGTCGGTGTCACCGAGGACGTGCGTCATCCGTGCGGCACGGTAGACCTCGCAGTGGGGCAGTTCGGACAGCCATCTCGGCAGCGGGTCGTTGCGCGTGGCGACTTCTTGCCGGCACCGCCGCGGTATGTCGTGGTCATCGACGACCAGTTCGGCCAGGACCGTCAGCAGGGCGGTGGTCTCCCGGCTCCGCACGTCGATGAATCCGGCGACGAGGTCGGCCAGCCGCGGCGCGTCCGTTCGCCGGTGCGTGGCGGCCATGATCGGGTCGTCCGGCGCGGCGGCCAGAACGAGCATGCTGACCAAGCCGAGCAGACCCAGCGGATGCCCACCGTCGAGCGCCTGGCGTACCTCCTCGAGCAGCGGCGCGTCCTCGGCCGCCTCGCGGTCGCGCGCCTCCAGCCGCCGCGCATCGCGTCGCGCCTCCTTGGCGTGACGTCGCCGGCGTGCGTCGCTCATGGCGCGGACCCTACCCCGGGCTGGGAAGGTGCACGGTCACGTGCGCAGCCGGGGCCCGTCATAGTGGTGGGCGGCGAAGCGCCACGCCACCTGATCGGGGCGGGTACACCTCGAGATGTTGGAGCTGTCTTGATGAACCTCGACGACCTTGCTCGCGGCCTGGCCGCCACCGATGCGACGACGGTGTTGATCGACGGCCGTTCCGGTGCGGGTAAATCCTCGCTGGCAGATCAACTGCACGAGCGGTGGGCGGCGAGCGCCGTGGTCCGTCTCGATGACATCTACCCCGGCTGGGACGGTCTGGCGTGGGCAGTCGAGCACGTCGGAACAGAGCTGCTGAAACCGCGCGCCGGTGGCAGTCCCGGGCGGTGGCGCCGGTGGGATTGGGCCACCGGCACCGCCGACGGCTGGCGTACCGTCGCACCCCGCCAACGCCTGATCGTGGAGGGCGTGGGGGTGTTGACCCGCCCGCATCGGGCACTGGTCGATCTCGCCATCTGGGTCGAAACCCCCGACGCCGTTCGCAAGCGGCGCGCGCTGCAGCGCGACGGCGACACCTACCGCCCGCACTGGGAGCGCTGGGCAGCGCAGGAAGACGACCACATCGCCCGCCACTCCCCCTGCTCGGCGGCCGACTATGTCGCCAGCGAAACCGGGCACGGGCGGTCGGGACCGACACCGACGGCCTGGACCTTCACCAGCGTCGAGCACGACCCGGTCTAGCGCCGTCAGCACCCCTGCGCTAGCTTGAGACACGGAGAAGACACGGGAGTGCACACCGAGTGCGCTGAGAGGACGGCTGAACGGCTGTCGACCGTAGGAACCTGACCGGGTAATGCCGGCGTAGGGAGATGCGTGTGAACACTGTTTGCCACGTACCACCGATCTGATCGCACCGTCGCGTGTGCGCCCGTCGCCGTGTCGGGTGCCGGGACCACGCGACGGTTCCCCGCTCAGCTGTCACTGCGGCGTCATGCCACCCGCACTCGCATCGCTCGATCCGCCCGACGGATCTTCCGCATCACACCCAAGGATTCTCATGGACCAGCAGATCTCTGACCCCAGACCCGCCATGCGGTGGCGGGTCGTCGACATCGTGGTGGCAAGCGTGCTCGCCGTGGCGGCGGGCCTCGTCTTCGTCTTCTGGAATGTCGCTTCCAATCCCATCACCGCCCCGCTGGGTGCGGTGCTCCCCGGTTTGCAGGCACTGGCGGGCGGCGGTTGGCTGTTCGCCGGTGTCCTGACGGCCCTGGTGATCCGCAAACCGGGCGCGGCGCTGTACGGCGAGTTGGTCGCCGCGACGGTATCGGCCCTCGTCGGCAATCAATGGGGCGTGCTCACCATCGAGTCGGGACTGGTACAGGGCCTCGGCGCCGAACTCGTCTTCGCGCTGTTCCTCTACCGCCGCTGGAATCTGCCTGTCGCGGTGCTCGCCGGGGCGGTCGCCGGGCTGGCGCTGGCCGTCAACGACCTGATCCTCTGGTACCCGGGCTCGGCGGCGGCGTTCGCCGCGATCTACACGGTGTCGGCGATCGTCTCCGGCGCCCTGATCGCCGGGGTGCTGTCCTGGTTCGTGGTCAGAGGGCTGGCCAAGACGGGGGCGCTCAGCCGGTTCGACTCCGGCAGGGTGGTGTCGAGTCCCGCACCGCGATGACGGTCGGTTCGGCTGTTCACCTCGGCGGCGCCGAGGTGTCCGCGCTGGGCTGGGGCTGGCGGCACGCCGGGCAAAGCCGTTGGGCCGTCAGCAATCTGGAGCTGAGCATCGAAGCCGGGCAGCGGGTGCTGCTGCTCGGGCCGTCGGGATCGGGGAAGTCCACGCTGCTGCACGGCCTCGCCGGACTGCTCGGCGGATCCGAAGACGGGCAGGAGTCGGGACGGGTTCTCGTCGACGGCGCCCGGCCGGCCCAGCAGCGCGCACGCATCGGAATGGTGCTTCAGGACCCGGATTCGCAGGTGATCCTCTCCCGCGTCGGTGACGACGTGGCGTTCGGGATGGAGAATTTCGGCGTCCCGCGCGACAGGATGTGGCCGCGGGTCCATGCGGCACTGCGCGCGGTGGGCCTCGAACTGCCCATGCGGCACGACACCGCGCAACTCTCCGGCGGGCAGAAGCAGCGCCTTGCCCTGGCCGGTGTGCTGGCGATGGCTCCCGGTCTCATCCTCCTCGACGAACCCACGGCGAATCTCGATCCCGCCGGAGTCCTGGAGGTTCGCGATGCGGTGATCGCCGCCGCCGAGGTGAACAACGCCACCGTCGTCGTCGTCGAACACCGCACCGAGGTCTGGCTGCCGGTCGTCGATCGCGTCATCGTCCTGGGTGAGCGGGGCGACATCGTCGCCGACGGAGCTCCCGACGAGACGATCCGGCGTGAGCGCGACCACCTCGCGCGGTCCGGTATCTGGGTCCCCGACGGACCCGTCCCCCATCTCGTGCGCCACCGGCCCCCGGTCGGCGAACCGCTGCTTGCGGCGACCGGCCTGGCGCTGGGTTACCGGTCGGGCCCGCCGGTGCTCGGCGGACTGGACATCGAGATCCCCGGCGGCCGCGTCACCGCCGTGACAGGACCCAACGGAGCCGGCAAATCCACGCTGGCGCTGACACTCGGCGGGCTCCTGCCGCCCCGAGACGGCACCGTCGAGGCCCACCCGGATTTCGCACCGTCGCCGAAGAATCGTGAACCGATTCGCTGGCGGTCCAAGGACCTGCTGACCCGGATCGCCAGCGTGTTCCAAGACCCCGAACACCAATTCCTCACCGGCACGGTGCGGGACGAGATCTCGCTGGGGCCGAAAGCGCTCAAACGTGACCCGGCAGAGATCAGGGCGCTGGGTGAGGCGCTGCTCGACCGGCTGCGCCTGAGCCATCTCGCCGACCGCAATCCCTACACCCTTTCCGGCGGTGAGAAACGCCGGCTTTCGGTCGCGACCGTGTTGATGGCCCGGCCCGGGGTCATCATCCTCGACGAGCCGACCTTCGGGCAGGACCGGCGCACCTGGGAGGAACTCATCCGCCTGCTGGCCGACATCGCCGACGACGGGACCGCCGTCGTGGCGATCACCCACGATGCCGACTTCGTCGACCTCCTCGCCGACCATCGGGTGGAACTGCGCCTCCCCGACCGTCCGGTCCGCGCATGACGACGGTCGACGCGGTGGCGCCCCCCATCAATCCGGTCGCGAAATTGGCTGCCGCCGCCGTCATCGCGGGGGCGCTGGTGCTCAGTGTGGATTGGGTTTCCGCGCTGACGGCACTGGTCCTGGAGGTGCCGCTGCTCCTCGCGCTCGGTGTCCGCTGGCGGCCGTTCCTGCTGCGCGGTGCGGTCATCGCCGTCGCGGCCGCGTTGACCGCGTTGACCAATCTCCTCTACGGCGAACCCAGCGGCACGGTGCACTGGCACTTCCTCCTGATCAACGTCAGCGACGGCTCCATCGAGCTGGCGCTGGCAATGTTTCTGCGCATCATGGCGATTGCGCTGCCGTCGGTGTTCTTGTTCCTCGATGTGCAGCCGATAGAGCTCGCCGACGGGCTCGGTCAGATTCTGCGGCTGCCCGCACGTTTCGTCGTCGGAGCACTGGCCGGTATGCGCCTCGTCGGCCTGCTGCGTGAGGATTGGCAGTATCTGGGCTACGCCCGTCGGGCACGCGGGGTGGCCGACCACGCCCGGCTGCGCCGCAATCTCGGGCAGGCGTTCGCGCTGTTGGTCTTCGCATTGCGCCGGGGATCCAAGTTGGCCACGGCGATGGAGGCCCGCGGATTCGGCGCCTACCCGACCCGGACGTGGGCGCGACCATCGCCGTTCGGAGCCAGGGAGGTCGCGCTCGTCGCGGCCGGGGTGGGCATCGCGGCGTGCGCGATCGCGGTGTCGGTCGCCGCCGGCACATGGGCGTTCATCGGGGGTCGCTGAGACGCCGCCGCGGCGACTACGACCATGCGCGCCGTGGCGCGGCGTCCCCCGCGTAGGCGCCGCCGTCGAAGTGTCCGGCGAATTGGCGTGCCGCCTCGTCGGTCATGCCGAGTGCGCGCTGGATGGTCGCGACGTTGTGACCGCGCAACGCCGCGGTGCGCGGGTTGGCCGGCCACAGCGCCGCACGCACGCCGGTGCCGTCGAGCAGGGCCAGGATGTGGGTTGCCGCGACGTCGGGGTCGTCCACGGTGAACTCACCCGTGCCGACGCCCTCGTGAATCAGGCCGATGAGGCCGTCGAGCCAGGCGTCGTTGAGCCGTTCGATGGTCTCGCGGAGGTGGTCGTTGCGCTCGGCTTCCGACCAGCCTTCGATCCAGATGCGCCAGCCGTGCGCATCGCCCGACGGGCCGTATTGTGTTGCCGCCAAACCGAGTCGCGCTGCTACCGGCTCGGGCCGGCGCAGGATCTCATCGAGTTCCTGCAGGTCGTGATCTGCCGCGAACCGAAACGTCTCGGCGATCAGTTTCTCTTTGCTGTCGAAGTGGTAGAACACCAGTCCGCTGCTGATCCCGAGCACGGCGGCCACATCAGCTACGCGCAGCGCGGAGATTCCCCTGGCGGAGACCTCGGCCAGGGCCGCGGCGAGTATTTCGACTCGTCTGATCTGCGCACGCTGGGACCGCACGGGGGCAACCCTACCGGAGCTGCCGGCGACTCCCGCAGTTAACTGATTGACGCATCAATCAGGAGTAGGATCGGCGCATGGTCGCCGCCGCCCGTACCGTGGTGCTCCCGCGCTTTCTGCTGGACGTCGAGTCCGGCGCACTCCTCGCGGAGCGGGCGGTCCTCGTGGAGGGCGACCGCGTCTCGGCCGTCATGGCCGCACACGAGGCGCGCGCCGTCGACGGTGTCGGCCGAGTGATCGAACTTCCGCAGCACACCGTGCTGCCGGGCCTCATCGACTGCCACACCCACCTGGTCGGCGACATCGACGGCGGCCACGGATATGCGGCCCTGTTCTCGAATACGTCGGCGCACGAGGCGATTCTCGGCGTGCGCAACGCCCGCGACACCGTGATGGCCGGGTTCACCACCGTTCGCGATGTCGGAACCTACCGCGCGTTCGTCGACGTCGCCCTGCGCGACGGGATCGACGCAGGCTGGCTGATCGGACCGCGGATGCAGGTCGCGGGGGCCTATGTCACCTCCCCCGGGGGCGGCGGTGAGGTCGCTTGTCTGGCCCCTGATTTCGATGCGGCTGTGCCGCGGGAAATGCGCTTCGGCGTGGTACGCAATGTGGACGACGTGCGCAACGTGGTGCGGAACCTCATTCAGCGCGGTGTGGATCTCATCAAACTCATCGCCACCGGCGCGGTGATGTCCGCGGGCGGTGTGCCGGGCGCACCGGAGCTCACCGAGGAGCAGATGCGGGCGGCGGTCGAAGAGGCCGGCCACTACGGCGTGCCCGTCGCCGCACACGCGCACGGCGCGGAGGGCGCCAAACGCGCCATCCGGGCGGGGGTGCGCTCGATCGAGCACGGCTCACTCCTCGACGACGAGGGCATCGCGCTGATGGCCGAGCGCGGCACCTATCTGGTCGCCGACATCTACTGCGGGGATTACATCGCCGAGTTCGGCGGGGCCAACGGCTGGGACCCGGACATCTTGCGCAAGAACGACGAAACCACGTTGACACAGCGCCACGCCTTCGCCAAATGCGTGGCGGCGGGCGTGCCGATCGCGTACGGCACCGACGTCGGCATCTACCCGCACGGCTTCAACGCGCGCCAGCTGGCCTACCACGTGAAATGGGGTCAGACCCCGCTGGAGGCCCTGCGCGCGGCGACGCTGGATGCGGCGGCGCTGATGGGGTGGACCGGAAAGGTCGGCGTGGTGGCGCCCGGCGCGTTCGCCGATCTCGTTGCCGTGCAGGGTGATCCGCTCGGCGAGATCACCCTGCTCGAGGAGGTGCGCTGGGTCATGAAGGGCGGCGAAGTGATTCGCGGCGACACCGGCACGGGAACCGGCGGCCCGTAGCGCACCGCCGGTTTCGCCGGGCCGTCAGCCGGCCGGGGACTCCAGGACGGCCATCGCGGCGTTGTGTCCGCCCAGACCGCTCACCGCTCCACCGCGGACCGCGCCCGAACCGCACAGCAGGATCCGCTCGTGGTCGGTCCCGACACCCCAGCGCTGCGCCGGCGTGGCCAGCGGTGTGTCGTCCTCCACGAACGGCCACGACAGCGGCCCGTGGAAGATGTTGCCGCCGGGCATGTTCAGGGCGTGTTCGATGTCGAGGGTCGTCTTGGTCTCGATGCAGGGCCGACCCTGCTCGTCGGTCATGAGGACGTCTTCGATCGGTTCGGCGAGCACCGAATTGATCGACGCGAGTGCGGCCTGCTGCAGCCGGGCACGCATCTCGTCGTTGTTCTCCGGGGTCAGCAGCCGATGCGGCGCGTGGAGGCCGAAGACGGTCAACGTCTGCGCACCGGCCGCAGCGAGTTCCGGACCCAGGATCGACGGGTCGGTCAGCGAGTGGCAGTAGATCTCGCACGGCAGGACGTCGGGGACGTCTCCGTGCGCCGCCGTCGAATAGGCCTTCTCCAGCTGGCCGTAGGACTCGTTGATGTGGAAGGTGCCGCCGAATGCGGCTCGCGGCGTCACCGCTCCGTCCCGCAGCTGCGGGAGACGTCGAAGCAGGAGGTTGACTTTGACCTGGGCGCCTTCGGGTTTCGGTCCCCCGCCGCCCGCATCGCCGAGCAGTCCGGCGAGTACCGCCGGTGCGACGTTGGCGAGCAGGTGCGTCCCGACGATCGAACGTTCTTCGCCACCCAGCACGTAGGACACGGCCCCGTCGGGGTCGACAGACAGGACGTCGGCGCCGGTCACGATGTGCGCGCCGGCCGCGCGTGCGGCGTCGGCGAGCCGGCCGGTGACCTGTCCCATGCCGCCGATCGGAACGTCCCAGTCGCCGGTGCCGCCGCCGATGACGTGATAGAGGAAGCACCGGTTCTGCGCGAGGCCGGCGTCGTGCACGCTGGCGAATGTGCCGATCAGCGCGTCGGTCGCGGCGACGCCGCGGACCAGGTCGTCGCGCAGGCGCCCCTCGATCATCTCGCCGACCGGTCGTTCGAATACGGCGTTCCACAGCGGGTCGTCGCCCAGCCGGGCCCGCGCCGCACTGCGTGTGAGCAGCGGCTCGGTGACCGTCGGCCATAGCGCCTCGGCCACCCTGGTGGTGTCGTCGTAGAACGCGGCGAACGGGTCGGCGTCGGCGGCCGCGCCCACCCGGCCGAACGACGCCCGGGTGGCGTCGCCGTCCTGGCGGTCGACGAGCAGTCCGACGTCCTCACCCGGGACCGGTGTGTAGGACGAATACCGGCGGCGCGCCAACCGGATGTCCAGGCCGAGGTCGTCGATGATCTTGCGCGGCAGCAGGCTGACCAGATACGAGTAACGCGACAACCGGGCGGGGAAACCGGGGAACGCGACCGCGCTGATGGCGGCACCGCCCGGTTCGTCGAGACGCTCCAACACCACCACGGAACGGCCCGACTTCGCCAGGTAGGCCGCCGCGGTGAGGCCGTTGTGACCGCCTCCGACGATCACGACGTCGGCGCGGGCGGGAGGATGTGCGGTCATGTGCGACAGCCTTTCTCTGTGTTGACGACGGTCGCCGGTGTGCGCGCCGCCGTGGCGACGGCGGCCGCGGCGACCGCGGTGAGGGCGAAGACGGCGGACAGTGACAGGGTCATGCGGACCCCGATGGGCTCGATGAGTACGCCGGCCAGGGCGGCACCGGCGGCACCGCCCACGTAGGCGCCGGTGCCCAGCCAGGTGAATGTCTCGGTCGTCCGTCCCGGCGTGGCGACGAGGCTCAGCACGGACAGTTCGGCGGTGGCGGCGGGCGCCATCAACAGGCCACCGAGTAACAACAGCAGGCCGAGCATGATCGGGGTGGCGGCCACACCGAGCAGCGCGAACCCGATCGCGTTGCCGGCCACGAGTACCAGAAGCTGGGTTTGCAGCGACGCGCGAATCGGCAGCTTCAGGTAGACCACCCCGCCGACGACGCTGGCGATCGACCAGACGGCGAGCAATACGGCGCCGAGCACGTCGCCGTTGGGAAAACCGGAGGCGAAGGCCGGGATGCCGACCTCGAGCATGCCGAAGGCAACGCCCATGCCGGTGCTGAGCGCGATCACCGCGGCCGAGCCGACCGACCACATCGAGGCGGCCTGAGTGGGTGCCCGCGACGGGATGCGGCGCAATCGCCGGATGTCGGGTGTCAGTGCCAGCAGGACCGAACCCACCGCCACACAGATGGCACCGACGATCAATCCGAGCGCAGGCCCGGACACGATCAGGGCCAGCGCCGCGAGCATCGGCCCCAGGATGTAGAGCATCTCGGTGAGCAGGGCGTCCGTGCCGTATGCGACCTTGTGCAGGTGGCGGGGCAGCATCCGCTCCCAGCCCGCGCGGGTGATGGCGCCGACGGGCGGATAGGTGACGCCGCTGAGGGCCGCGAGGGCGACGCTGACCAGCCCCGACCAGCCCAGCGACACCGAGATGACGAAGGCCGTCGTCGAGATGGGTTGCAGGATGCCGACGACGACGAGGATGTGGGCGGTGTAGCCACGGTCGGCGAGCTTGCCGAACAGCGGGGACACGACGGCGAATCCGATCGAGTTCGCGGCGACGGCCAGACCGGCCAGTGCGAAGGAGCCGGTCGTCCCGTGAAACAGCAGCACGATCAGCACGGTCGTCGTTCCGAGGGACAGCCGCGCCAGCACCGACGACGCGAGCACCTGCGGTACCCCCTGGAAGCGGAACAGCGGCCGGTACCCGCCGGGGGTGTCGGGATCGTCGGGTGCGTCGGCGAAGCGGGCCTGGGGGTCGGTCACCATCCACTCCTCCCGGCCCGGCGTGGGGGCGCCACGTCCTGCTACTGACTGATACATCAGTCAGTATAGGGGCTGGGCGGGGCGGCGGGAAACCATTTTCGCGGTACCGCCGTTTGGGGCTGCTCCGATACCGCTAGGGGGCGCTAACAGCCTTCTCCGGTTCGTGCGCCCACAATTCGTCGTCGACGTAACGCTGCAGGTTGGGTGCGATGGCGGCGACGAGTTCGTCATCGGTCATCGAGGCCACGGGCTCGATCCGCCAGACGTAGCGCATCATGGCCAGCCCCATGAGCTGCGACGAGATCAACCCGCTGCGCCGCAACTTGTCCTGCTCGTCGCGGCCGATCTGCGAAACCCCCATCAGGCTCGCCTCGACCACCCGACGCAGCTTCTCCCGGGTGGACTCCTCATGCGCGGCGGTCTGCAGCACCGCACGCAACACCGGGCCGATCTCCTCGTCGACCCACGCACCCAACATCAGGCGAAGCAGCGCCGCACCGAGCTGATCCTGGGGGGTCACCCAGGTCGCGGCGACGGCCTCCAACCAGCGCTGCGGTGGATTCGTCGCCGCATCGAGCAGCGCTTCCTTCGAACCGAAATAGTGGTACACCAGCGCGGGGTCGACGTCGGCGGCGCGCGCGACCGCCCGAATCGTGGTGCCGGCCCAACCATGCGCGGCGAACTCCGCGCGCGCCGACGCCAATATCCGCGCCTGCAGAACGCCCCGTTCGTCACGCGGCCCCGGGGTGGCCGACCTCTTCCTCATGAATTTCATCGTAGCGTGAGATTGCCCCTTGCACGCGGATCAGTTTCAACATAGTGTGAATCTAAGTTTCAACGACTCGTGAAAAATAGGAGCAGACATGACCACCACCCCCGCCGTCCTGGTCGTCGGAGCAGGACCCGTCGGACTGGTCGCCGCCGCCGAGCTGGCCCGCCGCGGTGTTCCCGTCCGCATCGTCGACAAGCTCGCCCTGCCCACCGACGAGTCCCGCGCCATCGCCGTGCACGCCCGCAGCCTGGACATGCTGGCGCGCATGGGTGTCGCCGACGCGTTGATCGCCACCGGCGTGAAAGCCAACAGCATGCAGCTGTACTCGGGACGCGACCGGCTGGTCCGGGTACCGCTCGACAGCGTCGACGCCGCCTACCCGTTCAGCCTGAACACCCCGCAGACCGAGACGGAACGCGTACTGGGCGAACATCTGGCGTCGCTGGGCCTCACCGTCGAGCGCGGCGTCGAACTCACCGCGCTGAGCCAGGACGGCGACACCGTGCACACCAGCCTGCATCACCCCGACGGCACCGTCGAGGAATTCGATGTGGCCTGGGTCGTGGGTGCCGACGGGGCGCACAGCACGGTACGCCACCTGGTCGGCGGCAAACTGGAAGGCACCTTCGTCGGCGAACGGTTCCTGCTCGGCGACGTGGAGGTGGAACACGACTACGACGACGACTCGATGTACACCTTCTTCTCCCCCGACGGCCCGGTGCTGTTCATGCCGATGCGCAACGGCCGAGCACGGGTGATGGCCGAGGTGCACGACGCCCCGGGCACACCGATGAATATGCACCCCACCATCGCGGAGCTGCAGAGCGTGATCGACGCCCGCGTCGGCGGCATCCGGCTGATCCGGCCGCACTGGATGACCTCGTTCGAACTGCACCACGCCCAGGTTTCCCGATACCGTTGGGGCCGGGTGTTTCTGGTCGGCGACACCGCCCACATCCACAGCCCCGCAGGCGGGCAGGGCATGAACACCGGCATGCAGGATGCGTTCAACCTCGCTTGGAAGCTGGCGGCGGTGTGCACCGGCCAGGGCGGCGACGCACTGCTGGACACCTATCAGGCCGAGCGTTATCCGGTGGCCAAGAACATGATCGAGTTCACCGAGCGGCTCAGCAAGGCCGGCACGCTGACCGGCCCGGCGCAGCACATCCGCAACGCGGTGCTGAAGGCGCTGAGCCACGTCGGCGCGGTCCCGCGCCTGATGGCGCATGTCACCGCCGAGGTCAACATCGCCTACCCCGAGAGCGCCCTGTCGATCGGGCGCGCACCGCGGGGCGCCAGAATCGCTGCCGGACAGCACTTCCCATTCCTCGGCGACGAGGATCTGAACAAGCACGTCACCAGTTCGTGGGGCGCGGGCCACACCGTGGTGACCGTGGCGGCCGGACACACCCCGGGCGCCGGGACGGCCGGACAGCAGGTGCTCATCGCCGACACCGACACCCCGGTACCCGGCTACGACGTGGTGATCGCCGACCCGCAGCGGATCGCCGCGCACCGGCTGGGACTCACCGACGGCGGCCGGGTTGTCGTCCGGCCCGACACCTACATCGGTGCCGTCACCGCGCTGGATGACGCGCAGACCGTCCCCGAGTTCTTCAGCGCGATCACCCGATAGGAGCGAGAACCCATGTACACCTTCGACATCAATCCCCAGGCCATGTTCGATGACCGGACACATCAGTTCGAGAAGTTCGGTGTCCCGCTCGACGAGATCCAGCAGGTGCGCGCCCGCGTCACCGACATGTGGGCCGACGCGCCCGGCGGCTGGGTCTACGAATGGTCGCAGCTGGCCGGCCGATACGCCGCGGCGGGCGATCATCGGATGGCGTCACTGGTCTACGGCTGCGCCAAGTTCCCCTGCATCAACACCCCGTCGAGAGCCGCCGCACTGGCCAACCAGCTCGAGCAGTTCGAACTCGCCGCCAAGGAACTGCCGGTGACGTTCGAACGACGCATCATCACCGTGCCCTATCAGGGCGGCACCGTCGAGGTGGCCACGCACCTCTACTCCGCCGACGGCAACTACCCCGCACGTCCCGTACTCATCGGCAGCGGCGGCGTCGACACCTTCAAGATGGACTTCGACCCGTGGTGGGTGGCCTTCACGCAGCACGCCGAGGTCACCACGTTGGCGTTCGACATGCCCGGCACCGGTGAATCGGCCGTCGCGATGGACCGCAGCGCCGACGAGGTGATCCGCGGTATCGCCGACTACGCCCGCACCCTCGGCGACGGCCGCGTCGCACATTTCGGCGCGTCATTCGGCGGCAACTTCTCCAGCTACTCCGGGCTCTCGGCGACGGTGGACGCCGCCATCGACCTCGGCGGACCCGTCGATCACGCGTTCACCCCACAGAACGCCGGAGCACTGCCGTTCGGAATGCGCGACATCCTGGGCAACGCACTCCATCTGGACGCACCACCCACCCAAGAGCAACTGGTCGCCTCCATGGCTCCCCTATCCCGACACGATCTGCTCGACCAACAGTCGAATTCACCCATGCTGGTGATCAACGGCGCCGACGACTACTTCGTCCCGCAGGCCGACACCCTGGTGTTCCAGGGACGCCCGCACACCCAGGTGCAGCTGGTCGAGGGCAGCGGCCACTGCGCGATGTCGGCAGCGGGCCAGGTGATCCCGGCCATGATCGGCTGGCTCCGTATGGAGTTCGCCGCATGAGCGCGCAACGGCTGACGGGCAAGCGGGCCTTGGTCACCGGCGGCAGCCGCGGCATCGGCGCCGCGATCGCCCGCCGACTCGCCGACGACGGGGCCGACGTGGCGATCAACTATCGGGCCGACGCCGCGGCGGCCGACGCGCTGGTCGACGAGTTGACCGCGGCCGGCCACCGCGCATTCGCCGTACGGGCCGACGTGAGCGAGCCCGCCCAGATCCACACGCTGGTCGAGCAATCGGCAGACCGGCTCGGCGGCCTGGACCTGCTGGCCAGCAACGCCGGGGTCGAGCACTTCGGCACACTGGCATCCATCACGGCGGCTGACTTCGACCGCGTGTTCCGGATCAACGTGGCCGGACAGCTGTTCGCCGCGCAGGCGGCAGCGGCCGTGATGGGGACGGGTGGGCGCATCACTCTGACGTCGTCGATCAGCGCCCGCATCGCCGTGCACCACCACACGCTGTACGCCGCCAGCAAGGCCGCGGTGTCGGCGATGGTGCTCAACCTGGCCCCGGAACTGGCCGAGCGCGGCATCGCGATCAATGCGGTCGCCCCGGGCGGAACGGCCACCGACATGGCCACCGTGCACGCGGTGTCCTACATCCACCCCGCGCTCGCATCCGTGCCCGAGCAGGACGTGATCGCTTCGATGAACGCGCTGGGCCGGCTCGCCGAACCCGGCGAGATCGCCGCAGCCGTCGCCTTCCTGCTTTCGCCCGAGGCGTCCTACGTCACCGGCACCACCCTCGACGTGGGAGGCGGCTGGATCTAGCCGCTGTCAACCGTTTTGAGCATCCGGCGAGCAGACAGGGCCATGTCCACGGACACCTGGTTTCGGTGCACGGCGGGCCAGGGTCGGCGGAGAGGTGCGGCGTGCCGATCGGCGTCTAGCGGTATTCGCTGCCTGGGATGACGGGGATCTCCAAGGCGGACGGTTGATCGGTGCCGCAACCGATGGTCGCCTTACCGCGGGCGCTGGGCTGGTAATGCGTGGGGAAGTGCCCGAAGAGCGGGTTGCGGGGTTCGGTGTATCGGCCGGCGACGATGAGGCGAAGGCTGTCGCCGGCGTGAAACAGGGTCGCCGATGAGCTCAGCGGGATGACGACGTCCATCTGCTCGTCGGCGCGAACCGGTTGCAGTGTGCGGAAGGAGTGTTCGGGCTGGTGGGGTCTGCTGCGTTCGGGGTCGAGTTCGCGCAGCGCCAGTCGCAGCCGCCCTTGGGCGACGCGGTCGCGACCGTATCCGTAGGAGCCGTTGAACGGCACCGGAGCGCCGCGTGACCACTTCTCGGCGCCGACGAACAACCGGGGGTCATCGGTGCCGGTGACCGTGACCTGCAGTCGCAGGGTCATCGGCCCACTGAGTTCGGTGTCTTCGGAGAATCGGTATTCGAAAGCGGCGGCGGTGTTTTGCAGGTCGAAGGTGACGTTGCCGTCGGTGACTTCTGGTCGCTCGCCGAGGCTGCCGTCGGCGCGCAGGAACAACTGCTGCCAGCAGGTGCGCGCCAGCGGCCATTCCTGCTCGTCGCGTACTTCGACGACGTGGTCGGCTCGGTCGCGGATCTCCAGCCGCATCGGGGGCAGCGGGGCGACATCGCGCCCGCGCAGGTGCCGGTCGAAGAACGCGAGTTGAGCCTGGCGAGCGTGCTCTCCGTAGAACGTGGCCCACTTCGGGCCCCGGTGGGCGTAGGCGTGGCGCTCGGTCGACCCGGTCTCCTGAAAAGCCCTCATCGATCCCACGCTGTGCAGATTGTGGTCGGAGAAGCTCGTGCAGACCAGCATGGGCACCTGGATCTTGGACAGATCCGGTGTCAGCGCCTCCCACCAGGAATCGCGCAGGGGATGCTCGCGGCGCTGCGCGGCGAGGTCGATGTTGAGCCGGGCAACCCGCTTGGTCAGGAACAGCCACACGCGGGCGAATCCGTCCTCGACGATTCCGCCGGGGGTGAAGAAGTCTCGGTAGGCGTCGGTGAACCCTTCCCACGGGCAGATCGCCGTCAAGGCAGGCGGATTGAGGGCGGCGACCTTGTACTGCGACAGCGCCAGATAGGACACCCCGAGCATCCCGACCCGGCCATTGGACCAGGGCTGCTCGGCGGCCCAGGAGATCACCTCGGCGATGTCGTCGGCTTCCTGATCGGACAGCAGATCGCCGCGACCCTCGGAGTGGCCGCCGCCGCGGGTGTCCAGGTTGATCACCGCGTACCCTTGCTGGGCCCACCACACCGGATCGGGTGCCTCCCAACTGGTCTGGTCGGAGATCTCCAGCGGTTCGGGCTGGTTCATGATCCGGAACTGCTTGTTCAGTGACCACCGGCCACCCTTCTTCTCGGGTACCTGGTCTTTGCCATAGGGATGCGCCGACAGGATCACCGGAAACGGTCCCTCACCGGCCGGACGGAACAGGTTGAGCCGCAACACGACTCCGTCGCGCATCCGCACTTCGACGTCCTCGTCCTTGGTGACGTCGGCGGGCATCGGATACACCGTGACCGGCGGGTGCAGGGCCGCGCGCCGCCGCTGCCATGCGTACGCGAGTTTCCCGGGGCGATCCCAGGGCTGGTCGAGCGGCGGCTTGGCCATATCCATTCTCCGTACGGTTTTGAATGACACTCAAATGCACTTGATCGCCACTCTAAAGCATGACTACCCTGTTGTCCATGACCCCATCGAAAGCCGCGAAACCGATGAGCCGGCAGAAACAAGTGGGCGATGCCCTGCGCCAGGACACCCGCAACCGCCTCCTCGAGGCCGCGGCCGGGGAGTTTCCCGCGCACGGCTACGCGGCGACGACCGTCACCCGACTCGCGGCGGCCGCCGGCGTCTCGGTCCAGACCCTCTATCTGGCGTGGGGAAGCAAGCGCGCGCTGCTCCGGGGGTACATGGAACGGGCGATCGCCGGCGACCTCGCATCGCCGGAGGACGCCAGCCAGCGGTTCACCGGCTTGTCACCCGAGCAGCGGCTCACCGAAATCGCAGCCCTCGTCACGGAAATAGCCCAACGCGCCGCGGACGGCTGGCAGCTCTACCGGGATGCCGCCGCCATCGACCCCGAGATCGCCGCGGACTGGCAGGAACTCCAAAGACTAAGACACCGCACGCTTTCGAGGATCCTCGGCGACGTCCCCGCCAGCGCCCTCGCCGAGGGCCTCACACCACAAAAGGCCATCGACACCGCATGGGTGATCGCCAGCCCCGAGAGTTACGACCTACTCGTGCGCCGACTCGGCTACACCCTCGACGAGTTTCGGACCTGGATGCGACACGCGCTCCGGGCGGCCATCCTGGCTTCGTCGCGTCCGGCGTAGTTTTCGACCGGATGGTTTCGAGGCGTCGTCAACAAGGGTGCCGACGCCACGACTCCGTAGACCCGCCGGCGATCAGCGCCGTCCGGCTGCCAACTGTCCCAGCCGATCTCTGGCGTCGGCCAGACTTCCTTCTGCCGCCAGAACCTGCCGGCACAACATGAGGGCTCGGGGCCAGTTCACGGTCACCGCACCCCGAAACCGACCTGCTTCGTCGTAGTAAAGCGCCGCACCACGTGCCGATTCCCCGGCGAATGTCCCGGTCAGCTCGTGCGCCGCCGCCAGTGCGGGGCGACCGACAATCTGGATCTTCCAGTCGTACTGGTCGCTCCAGATGTAATCGACGGCCGTGTGGGAGCGCAGCCGATCCGGATGTGCGATGTTATGGGCGGCAGTCGCCGCAGAGTCCACCGCGTTCGTCCAATGTTCGGCGCGGATGTAGTGGCCAGTGCTCCTGCAGAAATGACGCGCCAAGTCACCCACGACGTAGACGTTCGTGGTGTTGACTGCACGGCAGTACTCGTCACAGAGGACGCCGTCAGCCACTTCCAGAGCGGATGCGGATAACCACCCGTCATTGGGCACTGCGCCTATCCCGACGACGACGGTGCCGGCCCGGAGCACGCGGCCGTCGGTCAACGTCACGCTCAGAGCCCCGGTCCGCCCGGAAATCGAATCCACTCCCACACCGAATTCGGTGGCGACACCGTGGCGGTGATGGAGTTCGTTGAACACCGCGCCCAGTTCCTCACCCACGATTCGTCCGATCGGGGTCGGTAGCGGATCGACGAGTGTGACTTCACATCCGAGCGATTGTGCTGCCGCCGCAACCTCGGCGCCGATGAAACCTCCACCCACGATCACCAGTGGGTGATGCCGGCTCAAGTCCGAACGTAGCGCCCGGGCGTCGGCCAACGTCCGGAGAACGTGTACCCCTGACCGCGCGGGCCATGGCGAGGGTCGCGCCGACGCACTGGTCGCCAGCACCACGATGTCCCAATCGACGGTGCTGCCATCGGCAAGCTGCAGCGTCTTCGTCGCGATGTCGAGCCCGGTCGCCGATACTCCCAGCAGGAGTTCGATTCCCAGCTCGCCGGCCTTCTCAGGGGACAGCAGGCGGTTGTCGGTACCACCATTGCCGGCACTGAGAAACCGCTTCGACAGTGGCGGCTTGTCGTAGGGCAGTTCACTTTCCTCACCCACCAGAACCAGCCGACCGGCGAAGCCTTCGGTGCGCAGGGCTTGTGCCGTACGGACTCCGGAGATCGACGAGCCCACGACGACCGCGGTGGTCGCCGCCATCTCAGGTCTCGTCAACGCCGAGGGCGTTCACCGGGCAGCTGCGCGCCGCTTCCTCCACGCGACCGCGGTCGGCGTCGGGGATCTCAGCCTTCAACAGCACGACCGTGCCGTCGTCGTCGATGTCGAAGACATCCACCGCGCCGGTGACGCAATTGCCGTAGCCCTGGCAGGCGCTGTAGTCGGCTGTCACTTTGATTGTCATCAACACTCTCCTGACTCTGCGTAATCTGTTGTCATATAGGGGTTCTCGGCGGACACCGTCAACTGGTGGGGAGGATGAAGACCAACCAGGTGACAGGCGGGGCGATGAGTACCATTGCCATGCCCCAGCCGAACATCGCCCGGAAGACCGTCGGGCGCTCCTCCTCGGGAGCGTTGGACAGGATGAGCGCGCCCACCGAGGAGAACGGCGTGGCATCCACGACGGTGGCGGAAATGGCTAGGGCGACGATCATGCCGGTCACGCCGATCTCGCCGGTGGTCAGCAGCGGCACCGACAGCGGGATGAGCACCCCGAGCAAACCCGCGCTCGAGCCGAAGGCGGAGGTGACCGCCGCCGCCAGGCAGAGCAAGAAGGCTGCCAGCAGTGGGGTGCCGAGACCGGCCACGGCCTCACCGACGAAGTCGATTGTTCCGTTGCGCTGCAGTAGCGCTACGAAAGTGACGACACCGCAGATGAGTAGGACAACCGACCACACGATGTGCTTTTCGGAGCCGACGAACCTGCCCGGGAAAACCAGGTGCAGGATCCCTGCGGCGGTCAGCGCGAGGAAGCCGATCTCGATGTCGAAGACCAATGCCCCGACCCCCACACCAGCGATGACAAGGAGTGTGGCCCACTGGTCGACTCGCAGGCCACCTCGCGGAAGCACCGCGGTAACCGTTCCCGCCGTTCCCGGCCCGCCCGGCATCGAGTCGGCGATCCCGGCGGCGTTGCTGCGCCCATGCAAAGACCCGGGGCCGGGATCGACCGCAGCGCCGGGTCCGACACTGACGGCCGATCCGCCGTAGCTGCGACTGCCCTGCCGGATGAGTTGGAGGCCGCCGAAGATCACGTACACCGCAACCCCCAACACCAGGCTGATCGCGGCGTTGCCGATGAACAACGCGGATGCGGAAACGTTCAGACCGTTGTCGTTCGAGACTTGCCGGACGATGGCGGCCAAAGCGTTCAGGGGTGAAAAGTTGCCAAGGCCGGATCCGTTCATCACCATCAGCGCCGTCATCCGGCGGTCCACGCCGTAGCGCTCACCCATCCGCATGGCGAGCGGCGTCAACATGGCAACGCTCGCCGGCCCCAGCGCACCGAGCGTCGAGGGTATCGCGGAGAACCAGAAGATGATCCAGGGGACCAGGGCCGGTCGGTCACCGACCAAGCCGGTGGCCTTGTCGACCAGCCACTCCAATGTGCCGTTCACCGTCGCCAGACCGAACAGGTACGTCACCCCGACGAGGAGTACGAAGAGGTTCGCCGGGAATCCCGCGAGCAGGCCGCCGGTGTCCTCGTGTACCACCAGGGTTCCGACCAGGAATGTCGCGATCAGTGCCAGTGCACCGATGTTGACCGGGCGCAAGGTGCCGACAACGAAGAGCACCACAAGAGCGGCTATGCCGATGATGTGTATGGCCATGGTTCCTCAATCCGGGTGCAACGTGGCATGGTTGGGTCAACGGGGGCGGGCTGGGGCCCGTGATCGCTGGTGTTTGCCAATGGTGTGGTCACGTCAGGACGGCTCCGCCGTCGACGGTCAGGCTCTGCCCCGTGATGAAAGCGCTCTCGTCGGAGGCGAGGAAGAGTACCGCGCCGACGAGGTCCGACGGGAACATGTCACGCGACAGGCTGCGTTCCTGAACGCGGGCAACCGCCCGGGCGGCGAATGCCTCTTCGTGGCCTTCCCGGCTGGCCTCGTTGTCCACCAGGCCAGGGGTTACGCAGTTCACGCGAATGGAGAATCTTCCGAGCTCACGCGCCATGGCCCTGGTCATTGCCGTGACGGCGCCTTTGGAGGCGACGTAGTGGAGATTTCCCGGTGTCCCCTTGAGTGCGGTGGTGGATGAGATGTTGATGATCGCTCCCGATTGCCGGCGACTCATCGCCCCCAGTACCGCCGAACTCGCGTTCCACACACCCCGAACGTTGACCGCCATCACGTCGTCCCATTCCCCGGCGGGGATGTCCTGCAGTGGGCCTCGGTACAGACCTGCGTAACGGGCTGCGTTGTTCACCAACACATCGACTCGTCCCCAACGCCCCACTGCCGCAGCGACCATCGCGTCGGCTTGGTCCCGGGACCGCACATCGGTCACGACGGATAGGGCCTCGACGCCGCAGTCGCGGGCTCGCTGTGCGGTGGCTACGGGATCGACGATGTCGGCCACCACCAGTCGCGCTCCGCGCCGGGCAAAGGCCTCGGCATACTCGGCCCCGATTCCGCGGGCCGCACCGGTGATCACGACCACCTTGTCGTGAAGGCTCATGGCATCACACCTCTTCCGGGAGGCGGGCGGCCGCGATGAACTTGAACGCGAGATGCGCGTCGAGGCCGGGGACGCCACCGAGACCGCTGTCTTTATAGCCGTAGAACGGCACCGAGACGCCGCGTTCGGCGCCGTTGATCGCGATGCCGCCGGTCTGCAGTTGCCGGCTCGCCTCCATCGCTCTGCCGATATCCCGGCTGAAGACCGCGCCTCCGAGCCCGTACGACGAGTCATTGGCGAGCCGCACGGCGTGGTCATCGCCGTCGTGGGCTACCACAACGACGACCGGACCGAAGATCTCCTCGCGGAACACGCGCATGGTTTGGTCGACGTCGAGGAGCACGGTCGGCTCGACGAAATAGCCGGAGGTCAGCCCCGGCGGCCGCCCGCCTCCGAGCGCCACGGTCGCGCCTTCGCCGCGGGCGGAGGCGATGTACGCCTCGACTCGTTGACGCTGCGAGTCGCTGACTACGGGGCCGAAGTCGACATCCGGGTCCGACGGTTGGCCGACGCGCGCTCCTCTCAGCACGTCCGTGACCACGTCGACGACTTCGTCGAATCGCGATCTGGGAGCGACGATTCGGGTGCAGGCATAACAGACCTGACCGGTGTTGGGCAGACACGTCGTGATCATGTTGGCGGCGAAGACATCGAGATCAGCGTCCTCGAGCAGCACCGCCGCCGACTTCCCGCCGAGCTCCGCAAGCAGCGGTGTGAGCGTGCGGCCGCAGCGAGAGGCGATCTCCCGCCCCGCGGCGGTGGATCCGGTGAAGGAGATCATGTCCACCTCGTCACATCCGACCAACGCGGAACCGGTTTCGCGGCCGCCGGTCACGACGTTGATCACCCCCGGTGGGAATCCGACGAAGGTGGCGAGCTCCGCTAGCAGCAGGGAATCCAGTGACGTCTCGGCGGCGGGTTTGATCACCACGGCGCAACCCGATGCCAGCGCCGGTCCGATCTTGTTGGCCAGCAGCGATTGTGGGGCGTTCCACGGGATGATCACACCCACCACGCCGAGGGGCTCGCGGCGGGTGACTCCGCCGGTCCCGCGCGACTCGGACCGGAAGGACCGCGCGACGTCGGCGTAGTGCCGGTAGAGCGCCACCGGCCGGGTGCCGTTGGTCCGGCGCGACCGAGACAGCACCGAGCCGTTCTGCGTCGTCACCAATCGGGCGATCTCCTCTTGCCGCCGTTCGAAGGCGTCCGCCAGAGCGTCCAGAAGGCCGGCACGTTCGGCGGAGGTGGAGCTTCCCCATTTCGGCGCGGCCGCGCGGGCTGCTGCTGCCGCCGCCGCGATGTCGTGGCGGTCACCGTCGGTGACGCTGGCGATCCACTGCTCGGTTGCCGGATCGGTCAGGTCGATCCGAGTGCCGGAATGCGCGGTCCGCCAGTCGCCGTCGATGAACATCGACCCGTATTGTCGTCCGATCACACTGCACCCCTGAGGATCTCGCGACTCTGTCCGGCGGCGGAGCCGAAAGCCGCCGGAACTGTGGCGAACCCGCGAAGCACGTTGTTGAGCTTGCGGACGGGCTCGCCGACCTCGATGGTCTCGACCTTGCCGATCATGGCGTCCAGGACGGTCTGCAGTTCGATCCTCGCGAGGATCTGACCCGCGCAGGCGTGCAGTCCTGTGCCGAACGCGAGATGTCCAGCAGGGTTCCGATGAATGTCGAAGTGATCGGGATTGGCATACTGCCGTTCGTCGCGGTTACCGCTGGCGTAGAGGACAGCGACACGCTCACCGGCTGCGATCGGAACCCCGGCGATATCGGCATCGACGGCAGCGACTCTGGAGAACAGTTGAGCAGGAGATTCGATCCGCAGGACTTCGTTGACCGCCGCGGCGGCCCGGTGGGGCAGCGACCGCAACTCGTCCCACTGGTCGGGGTGAGTACCGAGGAGCCACAGCATGGCGCCCATGGCGTTGACCGTGGTGTCCATGCCGGCCGTCAAGTAGGCGGAAAGCAGGTGCAGGCAGTATTCCTCGGGAATGATGCCTGCGTCCGCTGCCTCATATACGGCGGCGCCCATGCTGCCCGGAGCCAGGTTGCCGCGGGCGGCCACTGTCCGGATGAACTCGAACTGATCGGCGATGTCGTCGAGGCCCGCCGATGTCCGTTCACTCGGGGGGCCGAACGCGTTGAACGCGCCATTGGCCCACCGCAGCAGTTCAGTGCGGGCCTCGGCAGGAATGCCGATCAGTTCGCCGACCACCTCGACAGGGAATATCTGGGCGAAGTCGGTGACGGCGTCGAAGGAGTCGCGTGCAAGCATCTCATCGACGAGCTTGTCCGCCCTCGGCGCAATGACATGCTGGATATCGCGAATTGCCCGCGGTCCCAAGCGGTCCTGTAACACTCCGCGCAATGTGCCGTGTCGTGGCGGATCGGAGGCGATCACGCTGCTCTTGCGAACGGTGTTGAATCCGTCGTTGAATCCCACGCCCTCGCCGGAGACGAATCGCTCGTGGTCCAGCAGCACCGACCGAACATCCGCATAGCGGCTCACTGCGAGGAAGCCGTGCGCGGTAACACGGACGACCGGCCCCAACTCCCGCATCCGGGCGTAGGTGGGGTACGGGTCCAACAAGACATCGTCGGCGAAGATGTCTACATCGAAATCCGGAATCGAGTGCACGCGCCTACTTCCTCTATTGGACTAACGTCAGGCCATTGTGACGAGAGAGCGTCTCGTCACCTTGTGTGAGGGCCCTCTCAGTAGAGCCCCGCCTGCCCGCCGCCCGCAAGAGTTCAAGAGAAACTCTCTGCTGTGCAGAGACAGAGCCGTCCAGGCCTCGTCCGCTACCCGCGACAGGCATGCCCGATCCGGCGTAGCCTCTCTGCTGTGAAGAAGGTAGTTCTGGAACAGTCCCCCGCGCCTCATACTGCCAAGCCGCAGTACCCGATCGAGTCGGTGGACAATGCGCTACGGATCCTGTTGCTCCTCGGTGAGCATCCGCAGTTGCGGATGAGCGAGGTGAGCGCATTCCTGGGCGTGGCCAGCTCGACCGCGCACCGGCTGCTGGCGATGTTGCAGTACCGGGGATTTGTCACTCAGGACAACGACACGCGGGTGTACGGACCCGGTACCGCACTGACCGGCGTCGCCTATTCGATCCTGCAGCGCTTCGATTTTCGGCGCGTCCTTCGACCGCATCTGGAGCGCCTCAATCAGGACCTGCAGGAGACGGTCCATCTGGTGATGCTCGACGGGGCCACGGTCCGGTTCATCGACGCGATCGAGAGTCCCCGGGCAGTGAAGGTGGGGTCTCGGCTCGGGCGGTCCATGCCGGCGAGTTCCAGTTCGAGCGGCCGAGCCATGCTGGCGCAGCTGCCCATGGCGGAGCTGTACGCGCTCTATCCGGATCAGGAACTCCAACCGCCCACCGAGCGCAGTCCGCGCACCAGGGCTGATCTGGAGAGTGCCCTCAAACAGATTCGCAAGAAGGGCTATTCGATAAGCGTGGAGGAAACCGAGAAGGAGGTGACGGCGGTGTCCGCCGCCTTTCCTCCGTCGAGCTCACATCCGCCACTCGTTTTCAATGCCGCGATCCCGTCGAGCAGGGTTTCGACCTCCGCCAAGCATGCCATCGGGCTGAAGCTGCGCGCCGCGGTGGACCAGGCCGCTCACCGACTCCACGCGTAGCCGGATGTCGCGTGTGGGCGATGTTGATCGTGGGGACGACGAGGTGTGGCTGAAGTGTCGCCGGGCCAGGATACGAATGATTAGTGTTGCGCCACAACGCTTTCACCTCGGCGACCAGCCGCTGGAAGTTACGGGCCGAGTCCTCGTAGCCAGCGGTACGGGCGACCGGCAGCAGCCGGTTGCGCGAGACCCGGCCCTGCACCTTCTCGACATGTTCGGCGATCAGGTCGGCCACCGAGTCGTAGTGGTACGCGCGTCCGGTCACGCGGCGGCGGGGGCCTCAACGGGACTTGGGACGCCGAACTACCATCCTGGCTTTGAGAAGTGGGGCAAGATCTTCGCTATCGATTGATCGAGCCATGGGGGTGGAGCGTCATGTTCCGGAATAAGCGAGGGGAACCAGACGTCTGGGCTGCCGATTCGCCGGCTAGCGGAACGGGTCTGCTCCAGCAGCCGTGCGGAAAGTCCACGCGTCCGGCAAGACCGCCTGATTCTGCCGATCCGATCGCCGTCACGATGTCTGGTGGCGGCTTCCGCGCAACGCTGCCGGCTGTCGGTGTCGTGAGACTGCTCGCCGATCTAGGCATGCTGCCGGATCTCCGTTACGTCTCCTCAGTGTCCGGCGGGTCTGTAGCCAATGGGATGGTCGCGGTGAGGTGGCCGGAATTGCGTGGCCGTGACTTCACCTCGCAGGCCGTCGACGATCTTGTCGTCACTCCGCTCGTGAAACGGATCTCGTCCAGTTCACTCAAGCTTGCGCTCATCCGAGGAGCGTGGCGCACGCTGGGCCCACGGACGAGGACGGACTTGTTGGCCGACCAATTCGATGCATGGTTCTTTGAGGGGCGACGTATGGCGGACCTCGACCCGGGCGTGCGTTGGATCGTCAGCGCGGCGAACCAAGTATCCGGTGTGCGATTCACGTTCGAACGGGATGTTCTCGGTGACTACACCATCGGGCTGATCCCGACTGCAGAGACCGGGGTGAAGCTGAGTCTGGCCGTCGCCGCGTCCGCGGCCGTACCGGGTGCGTTCGCGCCAGTCGTCCTGGATCAGCTGACTTTCCCCTGCGCCACCCACCCGCCTGCGCTGCTCGACGGTGGCACATACGACAACACCGGGCTTGAGGCACTCGACGGCGAGCAGTATCGGCAGACGTTTCTGGTGGTGCTCAACGCGGGCGGGCTGCTGCGCGCCGGCTCGTACGGGAAGGTGCCGCTGGTGCGCGATCTAGCTCGCGCCAACTCATTGCTCTATCGCCAGAGCACCGCGTTGCGCACCAGAGAGATGGTTGGGCGGTTCAAGCGCTGCCCGCCCGGCCCGGTTCCCGAGGGCGCCCGCCGGGGCGTCCTGTTCGCCTTGGCAACCGACTTCCCAGAGCCGCGGCCCGGCAAGCTTGCCGAGTGGCGCGAGCGATTTCCCGAACACCGCACGTATAAGGGTGCCGACCTCGCGCTGGTGCCCACCGTGTTCGACAAACTGGACCCAGTTTTGTGCCGCGCACTCGTCTACCGGGGCTGGTGGCTCGCGGGTGCTGCGATGGCTGCGTATCACCCGGATCGGGTGCCGTCACTCGGCTCGATCAAAGCTCCGGCTCTGTGAGCGCCGCAGCCACAAGCCATGCGCGAACTACCGCATGCTCCGGGGTGGAACGGTGAACGCCACGAACATGTCAGGTCCGCCGATTCAGGTGCCCGAGCGCAGACTGCTCAAGACCTACGCATTCGATCCCACATCGACACGGCTCAGCGGACAGTATCTGACCGTCAACATCGCCTTCGAGCCCAACCTGAAACCTGGTCCGGCCGGAGAGCTACTCCAGGTCATCGACTACGACCCGGTGCGACAGAAGTACTACTCGCTTGTCGATCTGAACGATCCGCTCATCCTGGTCCAGGACGGCCTCGATCCCACCGAAGGGGATCCGCGAACGCATCAGCAGGTGGTCTACGCCGTAGGGATGAGCGTGATCGAACGCTTCGAGCGCCACCTCGGCCGGCGATTCCGGTTTCGCGCGGACAAACAGCTCTATCTCGTCCCGCATGCATTCGAGGGCAGCAACGCCTTCTTCGATCCCGGCAGGCGAGCGATTCTGTTCGGCTACTTCAAGGCCAGTCCGAAAGCAGACCTGCCGGGACAAACGATCTTCACCTGTCTGTCGTCCGACATCATCGCCCACGAAATGGCCCATGCATTGGTGCACCGGCTCCGGCCACGCCTCGTCGAGAGCACCAATAGTGATGTCTTCGCGATTCACGAGGGTTTCGCCGACCTTGTGGCGCTGTTCCAGCACTTCGCCTACCGTGACGTCGTCTTCCAGGCTCTTACCGAGGCGTCCGGCCAAATCGATTCCGGCGGTGTGCTATTCGAACTCGCATCCGAGTTCGGCGTGTCCACCGGGAGGGGCGGCGCCTTGCGCAAGGCGATCGATCCGAAACAGCGGGAAGTTCACCAGCGACCCGCAGAGCTGTTCAAGGCGGCGACCGAGCCCCATGAGAGAGGCGCCTGCTTCGTCGCCGCCGTCTTCGATGCCTTCGTCGACCGCTTCAAACTCACCACAGCTGACCTGGTGCGGATAGCGTCCAGCGGCACAGGGGAACTGCCGCCCGGACGACTGCATCCCGATCTGGTTGGTCGAGTCACCGATGAAGCGGTGCGAACGGCAGACCGACTGCTTGGAATGGTTGTGGCGTCGTTGGACTACCTACCGTACGCGGATGTCACATTCGGCGACGTGTTGCGAGCGATCGTGACCGCCGACTATGCGATCAACCCCGAGGATACGGACGGTATGCGCGCGGCGCTGGTCGAGGCATTGCGCAAACGCGGTATCTATCCGGCGCGGGTCGCCAACCTCACCGATCACGGACTCAGGTGGCCTGAACCGCGAAACGAATTGAACCTCAACGGCTCCTATCACGCTGCAGAAGCAGTGTTCCGCGGCGTCGTCGAGCACTATCCCGTCGACGAGGAAGTCCCCGACAAAGTCAGAGAAAGATCGGGGAAGGCATGGGACCGTATCTGGGAATCCACCTGGGAGGCCTTGCTCCAGACGTCCGTAAAGGCGGGTCGACCGTCAAACCTCAAGACCATATACACCGCTCTGGCCCGTGGACTCGATAAGACTGATGCAATCGTGTCATCTTCGTTGGATAAGGAATTGCGCAGCAAGGCTTTCGCGGACCGGCTCTATCAAACGTTCCTGGATGAGGGCGGGGCGCCCGCACCCCTCGGGGCGCTGGTGTACTCCGCGACGATGGACTTGGACCTCAAGGGGGACGCCGGCCATGATCCGGAGATGTACGCGGGGCTGCATGCCTGGGCGTGCGCACATGTCGTCGACCTCGGATTGGACCCGAAGCGCACCATCGCCATTGGCGGTGTACACGCCGCATACAGGATCGCCAATGACCGACAACCGCTGCCGGAGATCGTCATTCAGCTCTACCAGAACGCGAGCGACCTGCGGCCGACAGTCAGCAAGGAGCTCGGTGTCGACGACGTCAAGGTTGCCCTGTTCGCAGGAACCACATTGATAGTCCGCCCTGGCGGTCTCGTGAAATATGTTATAGCCAAACCGCTTCCGTTCACATCCGAGCCCGCTGCAGAGGACCGCGTCGCAACCGCATTCCACCGGCAGGGCATCGAGCGATTGCAGTCGATGATCGAGTATTTCAAGAACCTCGATCGCTCGGACTCCCTTGGCCTGTGGGACGACCGGCCTGCTGTCGAGCGACTCGACTTCGCCCGGCTGCACTTCGCTCAGAGCCTTGCGGACGGGAGTTGACGATGGCCGGCAGCACGACGATCGCCGTTCGCATGTACAACGTCGGATTCGGCGACGCATTTCGGGTCACCGTTAGGCGTGGCGACCAGACCTGGCGGATGTTGGTCGACTGCGGGGTGCAGTCAGTGAGCAGGTCACGAGACATCGAACTCTCCGTCGAGAACATCATCGACGACCTGAGAAAGGAGTGCGACCCGCAGCCGCCGCGTTTCGATGTGGTGGTCGCCACCCACCGCCACCAGGATCACGTATCGGGTTTCGCAAGCGAGCGGTGGCGAGGGGTCATCGTCGACGAGGTGTGGTTGCCCTACGTCGAGAACGAACGCGACGACGACGCGATCACGCTGAGCCAAATCGTGTCGATGAAGGCATCGGCGAACGCTCTGACGAAGCTCATCGCGTCACGGCAGGCGACACCGCGACTCGGCGCGGCCGCTAAGAAGACGCTCAAGCTTGCGTCGGACTTGGCGGAGAACTCAACCGAGAACCCCACGGCGATGGATCGACTCCTTGAGACGAACCGCAGCGGTTTCGCGAAACCGGTTGCACTACACCGGTTCCTGCCGGACAAGAATGCTGACAACAACCGAATCGAAGTCAAAGAACTCGGGATCGTCGCGCATGTTCTCGGCCCGTCGAGGGACCCCGCGATGATCAAGAAGATGCGGCCACCGGCGAGCGCCGGCTGGTTTGCGCTGGCCGGTGGCGATTCGGAACACGAATCAACCGACGGCGCGCTCTTCGACGATTCGTTCGTGCTCGATTCCCCGGGCGATGAGCTGGCGACGACCGTGGGGCGGCAGCGACTCGATGACGTGACGCTCGATGACGGTGCTCTGCTCGCAGCGGCATCGCTTCTGGACAGGTCCATCAACAACACGAGTCTGTTCTTCGTGCTCGAGGTCGGCTCGCTGAAATTCCTCTTCCCTGGCGACGCACAGGTGGGCGCGTGGAATCATGCGCGCCAGTCTCCCGAATGGAGGTCGCTGGTCAGAGACGTGGCGTTCTACAAGGTTGGCCATCACGGATCACATAACGCCACCTCGCCGACATTCGTCGACACCGAGTGGATTCCCGACCGCGGCGACGCAATGGTGCCGTGGCGCCGAGTCGATCAGTGGAAAAAGATCCCGTACGAGCCGTTGATGGAAGAGCTCGCCAAGCAGGGCCACCGCATCATCAAGCCGGAGGCTGACGGCGAGGATGGCGCGGACAAGCCAGGGGGAGGCAAACTGACGCGGACCACCTGGTGGTCGGAGTTGGTGTTCGAGACGTGATCGGCATCCCCCGAAGGGGGCGTGATTGACGGTATGCGGCCCACCCGCGCTTTACAGCGCAATTCGAAGTGTGACACACGCGGGCTCATCGCGTTAGAGATTTTGCCGAGAGATCCCGTGACTCACATCCTCCCAAGATCGGGAGCCTCCGGACTCGCCGGGAGGGGTCACAAGCGTGAAGCCGCACATAACCTAACGTTCCCAAGAGTGTTCCCACCCCAATGAAAACGGCCCCCGGAGAAATCTCCGGGGCCATTTTGCCTAGTAGCGGGGACAGGATTCGAACCTGCGACCTCTGGGTTATGAGCTAGTGGTGTGTCTCAATTTTGGC